>NZ_JAMMZV010000007.1:0-319172 GCF_051811585.1 Salmonella sp. NW177
GCGGGAATAGCTCAGTTGGTAGAGCACGACCTTGCCAAGGTCGGGGTCGCGAGTTCGAGTCTCGTTTCCCGCTCCAATTCTTATCTACAGTAAAATTATCCACAACGAATATCGCGTTGGGGCACGTTTTGTTCCGCTTTCGTCAGATCCTTGTAAACAGACTTATCCACAGGGCGGCCCATTACTCCTGGAATGCAAAAAATTATACCTGACGCGTAGAATTTCTATAATTTACTGAAAAATATAGAAAAAATAAGATTTCAAAACGTTAGCGTTATTGACTATTGTTTTTTTCCCTCTTGAATCGCAATGTGTTTTTATTTTTATACACAGCCTGTGAATAATTCAGGCATCGCGCACCAGCCCTTTTTCAATCACCCTGACCAGACGCTGTTTTTTCGGTAGCTGCACTTCAATGATGCAGGCGTTGCGCTTTTCAATTTGTTGCGCAATCGCCCATTCGATATGCTCATCGAGAAGTGGATGCTCACCCTTGCGGCTTTCCAGCGCCGTAATGACGGCATTACTCCACGGCGCATTCCCCAGCGCGACGGCAACATTGCGCAGCCAGCGTAAATGGCCAATGCGCCGAATCGCAGAACCTTCAGTGACTTTCAGAAACTGCGCTTCGCTCCAGCTAAACAACTCAAGCAAATCTGGGTTATGCAGCGCCTTGCGTGGGCTAAAATCTGCTTCGTCGGTCAACTGAGAGTAACGATTCCATGGACAGATAAGCTGGCAGTCATCGCAGCCGTAAATACGGTTGCCTATCAGTGGGCGAAATGCTTCCGGAATAGCGCCTTCCAGCTCAATGGTGAGATAAGAAATACAGCGCCGCGCGTCCACCGTATACGGTTCGACAATCGCCCCGGTCGGGCAAATGGTCATACAGGCGACGCATTTGCCGCAACCTTCCTCGACCGGCTGGTCGACCGGCAGCGGTAAATCAATCAGCAGTTCCCCCAGGAAAAAGAATGAGCCTGCCTCCCGATTAAGGATAAGTGAGTGCTTACCTGTCCAGCCAAGTCCGGCTTTTTCCGCTAATGGGCGTTCAAGAATAGGCGCAGAGTCGACAAACGGTCTAAAATTCAGCGAACCGCAGTACTGCTGGATCTGCTCGCCCAGTTTTTTAAGGCGGCTGCGTAATAGCTTGTGATAATCACGCCCCAGCGCATATCGGCTAACGTAGCCCAGCGTGGGATCCTTCAACGTACTGGCAAACGCGGCGTTGGCGGGCAAATAGTTCATGCGCACGCTGATGACACGTAGCGTACCGGGTAAGAGCTCATGAGGCCGGGCGCGCATCATACCGTGGCGCGCCATCCATGCCATCTCGCCGTGGTATTGTTTGTCCAGCCACGCCTGCAGCGCAGGTTCGGATGCGCGCAGATCGGTATCAGTAATACCGACCTGCTGAAAGCCCAGCTCCAGCCCCCACTGCTTAATATTTTGCGCTAACTGATTGAGATCGAGGGGCTTTGACATGATGGACCATAACATGAAGAAAAACCCTGTAAGTATACCACACTCCATTTGGCCCGCCGATGACATCAAACGGCTGGAACGCGATGCGGCGGATGCCTTCGGACTCACACTCTATGAATTGATGCTGCGCGCTGGCGACGCGGCATTTCGGGTAGCCCGTGACAGTTATCCTGACACCCGACACTGGCTGGTGTTGTGTGGTCATGGCAACAACGGCGGCGATGGTTACGTCGTGGCGCGACTAGCGCAAGCGGCGGGCATTAGCGTAACGTTGCTGGCGCAGGAGAGCGACAAACCGTTGCCTGAAGAAGCGGCGCAGGCGCGCGATGCCTGGCTGAATGCCGGCGGCATTATCCATGCTGCCGATATTATCTGGCCGGAAGCGACGGATCTGATTATCGACGCGCTGCTTGGCACCGGCATAGCCCAGGCGCCGCGCGACCCGGTAGCCGGTCTGATTGAACAGGCGAACGCCCATCCTGCGCCGGTTGTCGCCGTCGATATCCCGTCAGGCCTGCTGGCGCAAACGGGCGCCACGCCTGGCGCGGTGATAAGCGCCGCGCATACGGTCACGTTTATCGCCCTGAAACCAGGCCTGCTGACCGGCAAAGCGCGTGACGTTACTGGCATACTGCATTATGACGCGTTGGGACTGGAAGGCTGGCTGGCGAGCCAGACGCCGCCGCTCCGGCGTTTTGACGCGACGCAGTTGGGGCAATGGCTAACGCCGCGTCGACCGACCTCGCATAAGGGCGATCATGGTCGTCTGGCGATTATTGGCGGCGACCAGGGAACAGCGGGCGCAATTCGGATGGCTGGCGAGGCGGCGCTGCGTACGGGGGCTGGGTTGGTCAGAGTACTGACCCGCGGTGAAAACATTGCGCCGTTGCTGACGGCCCGCCCGGAACTGATGGTACATGAACTCACGCCTCAGTCGCTGGAAGAGAGCCTGACCTGGGCTGACGTTGTGGTGATCGGCCCGGGGCTTGGACAGCAGGAATGGGGCAAAAAAGCCTTACAGAAAGTAGAAAACGTCCGTAAACCTATGCTGTGGGATGCGGATGCGTTGAACCTACTGGCAATCAATCCTGATAAACGTCACAATCGCGTGATTACGCCGCATCCGGGAGAGGCAGCCCGCCTGTTAGGATGTTCTGTGGCAGAAATTGAAAGTGATCGCTTACTTTCAGCACAGCGTCTGGTAAAACGGTACGGAGGCGTGGTCGTGTTAAAAGGCGCAGGAACGATTATCGCCGCTGAACACCACCCTCTGGCTATCATTGACGCTGGTAATGCAGGGATGGCGAGCGGCGGGATGGGCGATGTCCTGTCCGGCATCATCGGCGCATTGCTCGGACAGAAGTTTACCCCGTATGATGCGGCATGTGTGGGATGTGTGGCTCACGGCGCGGCGGCGGACTTACTGGCAGCGCGTTATGGCGCTCGCGGCATGTTGGCGACCGATCTTTTTACTACGCTGCGGCGTATTGTTAACCCTGATGTGATTGACGTAAACCATGATGAATCGAGTAATTCCGCTACCTGACGAACAGGCGACGCTAGACCTGGGGCAACGGGTAGCCAACGCCTGTGATGGCGCGACCGTTATTTATCTGTATGGCGATTTAGGTGCCGGTAAAACGACGTTTAGCCGGGGATTTTTACAGGCGTTAGGCCATAACGGTAATGTAAAAAGCCCCACCTATACGCTGGTAGAGCCTTATGCGCTTGATAACATGATGGTATATCACTTCGACTTATACCGTCTTGCGGACCCGGAGGAGCTGGAGTTTATGGGCATTCGCGATTATTTCGCCAACGACGCCATTTGTCTGGTGGAGTGGCCGCAACAAGGTAAAGGCGTTCTCCCCGACCCGGACGTCGAAATCCATATTGATTACCAGGCGCAGGGGCGTGAGGCTCGCGTAAGCGCGGTATCCTCATCGGGTCATTCGTTACTGGCGCGTTTAGCCGATTAGCTATAAAGGTGGCGGGATGATTTATCGCATCAAAAATGCCGTAATAGCAGCCTTAATCCTGCTGTGCGCGCAGGCGGGCGCCGCCAGTCTCTCTGATATTCAGGTGTCCAACGGCGAGCAGCAGGCGCGCATTACGCTGAGTTTTATCGGCGAGCCGGAATATGCTTACTCACAGGACGGTAAACGGACCGTGGCGCTGGATATCAGGCAGACCGGCGTGATTCAGGGGCTGCCGCTTCAGTTTAGCGGTAACAATCTGGTAAAAACGATCCGTGCCGGAACGCCGAAAGATGCGCAATCTTTACGGTTGCTTGTCGATCTGACGGAAAATGGTAAAACCGAGGCGGTGAAGCGGCAAAACGGCGGCAACTATACGGTCATTTTCACCATTAATGCCGATGTTCCGCCGCCGCCACCGCCTGTCGTCGCGAAACGGGTTGAAAGCGCGCCCCGTCCGACGGAGCCTGCCCGTAATCCGTTTAAATCTTCTGATGATCGCCTGACCGGCGTAACCAGCAGCAATACCGTTACGCGGCCTGCGGCGCGCGCGTCGGCAGGCGCTGGCGATAAAGTGGTGATTGCTATTGATGCCGGACATGGAGGCCAGGATCCCGGTGCGATAGGCCCGGGCGGTACGCGCGAGAAAAATGTCACCATCGCCATCGCGCGTAAGTTACGCACATTACTGAATAACGATCCGATGTTTAAAGGCGTGCTGACGCGTGACGGCGACTATTTTATTTCGGTGATGGGGCGGTCTGACGTGGCGCGTAAGCAAAACGCCAACTTCCTTGTCTCTATTCATGCGGATGCCGCGCCAAATCGCGACGCCACCGGTGCCTCCGTCTGGGTATTGTCCAATCGTCGCGCGAACAGCGAAATGGCAAACTGGCTTGAGCAGCATGAGAAGCAATCCGAACTGTTAGGCGGCGCTGGCGATGTGCTGGCGAACAGTCAGTCAGACCCTTATCTGAGCCAGGCGGTACTGGATTTGCAATTCGGTCATTCGCAGCGGGTAGGGTATGATGTGGCGACGAACGTACTAAGCCAACTCGACGGCGTGGGGTCGCTGCATAAACGCCGCCCGGAACACGCGAGCCTGGGCGTGTTGCGTTCGCCGGATATCCCGTCCATTTTGGTGGAGACGGGCTTTATCAGTAATCACGGCGAAGAGCGATTGCTGGCGAGCGACCGCTATCAGCAGCAGATTGCTGACGCTATATACCGGGGGTTGCGTAAGTACTTTGCAGCGCATCCGATCCAGTCTGCGCCGCAGGGCGGCCCAGGCCAGACGGCCAGTACCAACCAGCCTGGCGCCATAACCGCCGCGAATTAAGGAGATTTCATGCCGATTCAGGTTCTGCCGCCGCAGCTTGCGAACCAAATCGCCGCTGGCGAAGTGGTGGAACGCCCTGCGTCGGTTGTTAAAGAGCTGGTAGAGAATAGTCTGGATGCAGGCGCCACCCGCGTTGATATCGACATCGAGCGTGGCGGCGCGAAGCTTATTCGTATTCGCGACAATGGCTGCGGCATTAAAAAAGAGGAGCTGGCGCTGGCGCTGGCCCGTCATGCCACCAGTAAAATCGCCTCGCTTGACGATCTGGAAGCGATTATCAGTCTGGGATTTCGCGGCGAAGCGCTGGCCAGTATCAGTTCGGTCTCGCGTTTGACGCTAACGTCGCGCACGGCGGAGCAGGCGGAAGCCTGGCAGGCGTATGCGGAAGGGCGCGACATGGACGTGACGGTAAAACCCGCCGCGCACCCGGTCGGCACCACCCTGGAAGTTCTGGATCTCTTTTATAATACGCCCGCCCGGCGCAAATTCATGCGTACCGAAAAAACGGAATTTAATCATATCGATGAGATCATCCGTCGTATTGCATTGGCCCGTTTTGACGTCACGCTTAACCTGTCGCACAACGGCAAATTGGTACGACAGTATCGCGCTGTCGCAAAGGACGGGCAAAAAGAGCGCCGGTTAGGCGCCATCTGCGGCACGCCGTTTCTCGAACAGGCACTGGCGATCGAGTGGCAGCATGGCGATCTGACCCTGCGCGGCTGGGTCGCCGATCCGAATCACACCACCACGGCGTTAACGGAGATCCAGTACTGTTATGTGAATGGCCGCATGATGCGCGACCGCTTGATCAACCATGCCATTCGCCAGGCCTGTGAAGATAAACTGGGCGCGGACCAACAGCCTGCGTTTGTATTGTATCTGGAGATTGACCCGCATCAGGTGGATGTCAATGTTCATCCCGCCAAGCACGAAGTGCGTTTTCATCAATCCCGGCTGGTGCACGACTTCATCTATCAAGGGGTGCTGAGCGTTCTGCAACAGCAGACGGAAACGGCGCTGCCGCTTGAGGAGATTGCGCCAGCGCCGCGGCATGTCCCGGAAAACCGTATCGCCGCCGGGCGCAACCATTTTGCTGTACCCGCCGAGCCAACTGCGGCGCGCGAGCCCGCGACACCGCGTTATTCCGGCGGCGCATCGGGCGGCAACGGCGGGCGTCAGTCCGCAGGTGGTTGGCCGCACGCGCAGCCAGGTTATCAGAAGCAGCAGGGCGAGGTTTATCGCGCGCTTTTACAGACGCTGGCGACGAGCCCCGCGCCGGAGCCGGTTGCGCCTGCGCTTGACGGACATAGCCAGAGTTTTGGTCGCGTACTGACGATAGTCGGCGGTGACTGCGCGTTGCTGGAACACGCGGGGACTATCCAGCTCTTGTCGCTGCCGGTTGCGGAGCGTTGGCTGCGTCAGGCGCAGCTTACACCGGGTCAAAGTCCGGTTTGCGCGCAGCCGTTGCTGATTCCGCTGCGTTTAAAAGTGAGCGCCGATGAAAAAGACGCGCTGCAAAAAGCCCAATCTTTGTTGGGAGAATTGGGTATTGAATTTCAGTCAGATGCGCAGCATGTGACCATTCGGGCGGTGCCTTTACCCTTACGACAACAAAATTTACAAATCTTGATTCCTGAACTGATAGGCTACCTGGCGCAACAGACCACATTTGCAACGGTCAATATTGCACAATGGATAGCGCGTAATGTGCAGAGCGAACATCCGCAGTGGTCGATGGCGCAGGCCATATCGCTGCTGGCGGATGTTGAGCGGCTATGTCCGCAGCTGGTAAAAGCGCCGCCGGGTGGCCTGTTACAACCTGTTGATTTACATTCGGCGATGAACGCCCTGAAGCATGAATGATGTAAGCAAGGCGAGCCTGCCTAAGGCGATATTTTTGATGGGGCCGACGGCCTCCGGCAAAACGGCGCTGGCGATAGAACTGCGTAAAGTTTTGCCAGTAGAGTTGATAAGCGTTGATTCCGCCCTCATTTATCGGGGAATGGATATTGGCACGGCTAAGCCGAATGCCGATGAGCTGAAAGCGGCGCCGCATCGACTGTTGGATATACGCGACCCGTCGCAGGCGTATTCGGCGGCGGATTTTCGCCGCGACGCGTTAGCGCAAATGGCGGAGATCACCGCTGCGGGGCGTATCCCGCTGTTAGTGGGCGGTACCATGCTGTATTTTAAGGCATTGCTGGAAGGGTTATCGCCGCTGCCTTCAGCAGATCCGGAAGTCAGATCCCGGATAGAGCAGCAAGCAGCGGAGCTTGGATGGGAGGCGTTGCATCAGCAACTTCAGGAGATAGATCCGGTTGCCGCCGCGCGAATTCATCCAAATGATCCGCAAAGACTTTCCCGGGCACTGGAAGTTTTTTTCATTTCGGGTAAAACTTTAACGGAGCTAACGCAAACGTCAGGAGACGCGCTACCGTACCAGGTGCATCAGTTCGCTATCGCCCCGGCGAGCCGTGAACTGCTCCATCAGCGCATTGAACTGCGTTTTCATCAGATGTTGGCTTCAGGTTTTGAAGCAGAAGTCCGGGCGCTTTTTGCCCGAGGAGATTTGCATACGGACTTGCCTTCCATCCGTTGTGTGGGATACCGCCAGATGTGGTCATACATTGAGGGCGAAATCTCATATGATGAAATGGTTTATAGAGGTGTTTGCGCCACGAGACAGTTGGCGAAGCGCCAGATGACCTGGTTGCGCGGTTGGGAAGGGGTGCGCTGGCTTGACAGTGAGAATCCCGATCGGGCGCGAAAAGAAGTATTACAGGTTGTTGGTGCTATCGCAGACTGAATGTGTACAATTGAGACGTATCGTGCGCAATTTTTCAGAATCGAAAGGTTCAAAGTACAAATAAGCATATAAGGAAAAGAGAATGGCTAAGGGGCAATCTTTACAAGATCCGTTCCTGAACGCATTGCGTCGGGAACGTGTTCCAGTTTCTATTTATTTGGTGAATGGTATTAAGCTGCAAGGTCAAATCGAGTCCTTTGATCAGTTCGTGATCCTGTTGAAGAACACGGTCAGCCAGATGGTTTATAAGCACGCGATTTCTACTGTTGTCCCGTCTCGCCCGGTTTCCCATCACAGCAACAATGCCGGTGGCGGCGCCAGCAATAACTACCATCACGGTAGCAACGCGCAGGGTTCTACTGCGCAACAGGACAGCGAAGAGACTGAATAAGTTCACGCGCTGTTTATCCATGTCGGGGGCGTCGGATAATCGCCCCCGCTGGTTATTAAGAGGGTTTACGCTTGTTTGACCGTTATGATGCCGGTGAGCAGGCGGTACTGGTACACATCTATTTTTCGCAAGACAAAGATATGGAAGACCTCCAGGAGTTTGAATCTCTGGTCTCTTCCGCCGGTGTCGAAGCAATGCAGGTGATTACCGGTAGCCGTAAAGCACCGCACCCGAAGTACTTTGTAGGTGAAGGTAAGGCAGTTGAAATTGCGGAAGCCGTGAAAGCGACTGGCGCAGCGGTCGTATTGTTTGATCATGCATTGAGTCCAGCCCAGGAGCGAAACCTGGAGCGTTTGTGCGAGTGCCGGGTTATCGATCGCACCGGTCTTATCTTAGATATTTTTGCCCAACGTGCGCGTACCCATGAAGGTAAGTTGCAGGTTGAGCTGGCGCAGCTACGCCATCTGGCTACGCGTCTGGTGCGTGGCTGGACCCACCTTGAACGTCAGAAAGGCGGGATTGGTTTGCGCGGTCCGGGTGAAACCCAGCTCGAAACCGACCGTCGTTTACTGCGTAATCGCATTGTGCAGATTCAGTCGCGCCTGGAGAAGGTTGAGAAGCAACGTGAGCAGGGGCGGCAGTCGCGCATCAAGGCCGACGTTCCGACGGTATCGCTGGTGGGCTATACCAACGCCGGAAAATCCACCCTTTTTAATCAGATCACTGAAGCGCGGGTCTATGCGGCAGATCAGCTATTTGCGACGCTGGACCCGACCTTACGTCGTATTGATGTAGCGGATGTCGGTGAAACCGTTCTGGCGGATACGGTAGGCTTTATCCGCCATTTACCGCACGATCTGGTGGCTGCCTTTAAAGCTACCCTGCAGGAGACGCGTCAGGCGACGCTGCTGCTGCATGTGGTCGATGCGGCGGATGTTCGCGTGCAGGAAAACATCGAGGCGGTAAACACCGTTCTTGAAGAGATTGACGCTCACGAAATCCCCACCTTAATGGTGATGAACAAAATCGATATGCTGGACGACTTTGAACCGCGTATCGACAGAGATGAAGAGAATAAACCCATCCGCGTTTGGCTTTCAGCGCAAAGCGGCGTGGGGATACCACAGCTTTTTCAGGCTTTGACGGAGCGTCTTTCCGGCGAGGTGGCGCAGCATACGCTGCGTTTGCCGCCGCAGGAAGGGCGTCTGAGAAGTCGGTTTTATCAGCTTCAGGCAATAGAAAAAGAGTGGATGGAGGAAGACGGTAGCGTCAGTCTGCAGGTACGAATGCCGATTGTCGACTGGCGTCGCCTCTGTAAACAAGAACCGGCGTTGATCGAATACGTGATCTAGACGCGAAGTCATTCAGGTCGTATTGAAGCGGTAGCTGAGAGAATTTCAGGAGCTCACAACGAAGTGACCTGGGGTAAAAAAGCCGCCACTCAGGACGCAGCCTGAAAGATGATGTCTGTAACGGCGGTTCGTCTGAAGCATGGAGTAATTTCGCCTTATCCTCTGAGGTCGAAAGACAACGGGGATCACCGCATAACAAATATGGAGCACAAACATGGCGTGGAATCAGCCCGGTAATAACGGACAGGACCGCGACCCGTGGGGAAGCAGCAAACCTGGCAGCAACTCTGGGGGAAATGGAAACAAAGGTGGCCGCGATCAGGGACCTCCCGATCTGGATGATATCTTCCGTAAGCTGAGTAAAAAACTCGGTGGTTTTGGGGGCGGTAAAGGCACCGGTTCCGGCGGCGGTAGCTCATCGCAAGGCCCGCGTCCGCAACTGGGAGGCCGTATTGTCGCCATCGCCGCGGCGGCAGTAGTCATTATCTGGGCGGCCAGCGGTTTTTATACCATTAAAGAAGCCGAGCGCGGCGTTGTGACGCGTTTTGGTAAATTCAGCCATCTGGTAGAGCCAGGTCTGAACTGGAAGCCGACATTTATTGACGACGTCACGCCGGTGAACGTCGAAGCGGTGCGCGAACTGGCGGCGTCAGGCGTGATGCTGACGTCTGATGAAAACGTCGTGCGCGTTGAAATGAACGTGCAATACCGCGTCACCGATCCGCAGAAATATCTGTTTAGCGTGACCAGCCCGGACGATAGCCTGCGTCAGGCCACCGACAGCGCGCTGCGTGGCGTCATTGGTAAATACACGATGGATCGCATCCTGACCGAAGGCCGTACCGTTATTCGTAGCGATACCCAACGCGAGCTGGAAGAGACTATCAAACCGTACAACATGGGGATTACCCTGCTGGACGTGAACTTCCAGGCTGCGCGTCCGCCGGAAGAGGTGAAAGCCGCCTTTGACGACGCGATTGCCGCACGTGAAAACGAGCAGCAGTACATTCGTGAAGCGGAAGCGTATACCAACGAAGTTCAGCCGCGCGCCAACGGTCAGGCGCAGCGTATTCTGGAAGAGGCACGCGCCTATAAAACCCAGACTATCCTGGAAGCGCAGGGTGAAGTCGCCCGGTTTGCGAAGATTTTGCCGGAATATAAAGCCGCGCCGCAGATTACACGCGAGCGTCTGTATATTGAAACGATGGAAAAAGTGCTGAGCCATACCCGTAAAGTACTGGTTAACGACAAGAGCGGTAATTTAATGGTGCTGCCGTTAGATCAGATGCTGAAAGGCGGGAATGCGCCGGCGGCAAAGAGCGACAATAGCGCCAGCAACCTGCTGCGCCTGCCGCCGTCCACAAAGTCTAACGCCAGCGGAGCAAGCAACACGTCGTCCTCAAATCAGGGCGATATTATGGACCAACGCCGCGCGAATGCGCAGCGTAACGACTACCAGCGTCAGGGGGAATAACGATGCGTAAGTCAGTTATTGCGATTATCATCATCGTGCTGGTAGTGCTCTACATGTCCGTCTTTGTGGTCAAAGAGGGCGAGCGCGGCATTACGCTGCGTTTTGGTAAAGTTCTGCGTGACGATGAGAACAAACCGCTGGTTTACGCGCCGGGTCTGCACTTTAAGATCCCGTTTATTGAATCAGTGAAAATGCTTGATGCGCGTATCCAGACGATGGATAACCAGGCCGATCGCTTTGTGACTAAAGAGAAGAAAGACCTGATTGTCGACTCCTACATCAAATGGCGTATCAGCGACTTTAGCCGTTACTATCTGGCGACCGGCGGCGGCGATATTTCGCAAGCCGAAGTGCTGTTAAAACGTAAATTCTCGGACCGTTTGCGTTCTGAGATTGGTCGCCTGGACGTAAAAGACATCGTGACCGATTCTCGTGGTCGTCTGACTCTGGAGGTGCGCGACGCGCTGAACTCCGGTTCAGCCGGTACCGATGATGAAGTGGCGACCCCGGCGGCGGATGACGCGATTGCCGAAGCGGCGGAACGCGTCACGGCGGAAACCAAAGGTAAAGTACCGGTCATCAACCCGAACAGTATGGCGGCGTTGGGTATCGAAGTGGTCGATGTGCGTATTAAGCAGATCAACCTGCCGACCGAGGTTTCTGAGGCGATTTACAACCGTATGCGCGCCGAGCGTGAAGCGGTCGCGCGTCGTCATCGTTCACAAGGTCAGGAAGAAGCGGAAAAACTGCGTGCGGCTGCTGACTATGAGGTGACGAAAACTCTGGCGGAAGCCGAGCGTCAGGGGCGTATCATGCGTGGTGAAGGTGATGCTGAAGCCGCGAAGCTGTTTGCCGACGCGTTCAGTCAGGACCCTGATTTCTACGCGTTCATTCGTAGTCTGCGCGCTTACGAGAAGAGCTTCGAAGGTAATCAGGACGTGATGGTATTGAGCCCGGACAGCGATTTCTTCCGCTACATGAAGACACCGAGTTCGACGACACGCTAAAATAGCGTCAGCGGTTTTAGACCAGCAAAACCACCGCATCCAAAGGATGCCGGTGGTTTTCTTTTATAAGGGCGATAAATGAATTCAACAATTTGGCTGGCGCTTGCTCTGGTATTAGTCCTCGAAGGGCTGGGACCGATGCTGTATCCCGGCGCATGGAAAAAAATGGTTTCGGCACTGGCGCAACTGCCGGAAAATGTTTTACGACGTTTTGGCGGCGGACTTGTGGTTGCGGGAGTTGTGGTCTACTACATGTTGAGGAAAACGATTGGCTGAGCAAAAAGTGGTCGGATTTGCCGCAGATTGAGTGCAAAAAGTGCTGTATATCTGAAAAAGCGATGGTAGAATCCATTTTTAAGCAAACGGTGATTTTGAAAAATGGGTAACAACGTCGTCGTACTGGGCACCCAATGGGGTGACGAAGGTAAAGGAAAGATCGTCGATCTTCTGACTGAACGGGCTAAATATGTTGTACGCTACCAGGGCGGTCACAACGCAGGCCATACTCTCGTAATCAACGGTGAAAAAACCGTTCTCCATCTTATTCCATCAGGTATTCTTCGCGAGAATGTAACCAGCATCATCGGTAACGGTGTTGTGCTGTCTCCGAGCGCGCTGATGAAAGAGATGAAAGAACTGGAAGACCGTGGCATCCCCGTTCGTGAGCGTCTGCTGCTGTCTGAAGCCTGTCCGCTGATCCTTGATTATCACGTTGCGCTGGATAACGCGCGTGAGAAAGCGCGTGGCGCGAAAGCGATCGGCACCACCGGGCGTGGAATCGGGCCTGCTTATGAAGATAAAGTGGCACGTCGCGGTCTGCGTGTTGGTGACCTTTTCGACAAAGAAACCTTCGCTGAAAAACTGAAAGAAGTGATGGAATATCACAACTTCCAGTTGGTTAACTACTACAAAGTTGAAGCGGTTGATTACCAGAAAGTTCTGGATGATACGATGGCTGTTGCCGACATCCTGACTTCTATGGTTGTTGACGTTTCGGACCTGCTCGACCAGGCGCGTCAGCGTGGCGATTTCGTCATGTTTGAAGGTGCGCAGGGTACCCTGCTGGATATCGACCACGGTACTTATCCGTACGTAACTTCTTCTAACACCACAGCAGGTGGCGTGGCGACCGGTTCCGGCCTGGGCCCGCGTTATGTTGATTACGTTCTGGGTATCCTCAAAGCTTACTCCACTCGTGTAGGTGCAGGTCCGTTCCCGACCGAACTGTTTGATGAAACCGGCGAGTTCCTCTGCAAGCAGGGTAACGAATACGGCGCCACTACCGGCCGTCGTCGTCGTACCGGCTGGCTGGACACCGTTGCCGTTCGTCGTGCGGTACAGCTGAACTCCCTGTCTGGCTTCTGCCTGACCAAACTGGACGTGCTGGATGGCCTGAAAGAGGTGAAACTCTGCGTGGCTTATCGTATGCCGGATGGCCGCGAAGTGACTACCACTCCGCTGGCAGCTGACGACTGGAAAGGTGTAGAGCCGATTTACGAAACTATGCCGGGCTGGTCTGAATCCACCTTCGGCGTGAAAGATCGTAGCGGTCTGCCGCAGGCGGCGCTGAACTACATCAAGCGTATTGAAGAACTGACCGGCGTGCCGATTGATATTATTTCTACCGGCCCCGATCGTACTGAGACGATGATTCTGCGCGATCCGTTCGACGCGTAATTGATGGATGATGCCCGGTAACGCTACGCTTACCGGGTCTATGATGAGTACGCATTTGTTGGCCGGATAAGATGCTTTGCATCACCCTTCGGCTCAAATGCGTCATTGTTCCCCGCTTTTTTCCTTCCTGAACCGAAATAAATTAGCAGCCTGACAGGTGGCTGGTTTATCATCAATACAGATAAGTTATATCCCGTTTTCCCTTTTCCTGAGGTTGATGTGCAGTTAACGAGTTTCACCGATTACGGCTTACGTGCGCTAATCTATATGGCGTCGTTACCAGATGGACGAATGACCAGCATTTCTGAGGTGACAGAAGTCTACGGCGTGTCCCGTAATCATATGGTCAAAATTATCAATCAGCTTAGCCGGGCGGGCTTTGTCACCGCCGTTCGGGGAAAAAATGGCGGTATCCGCCTGGGTAAACCGGCTAATACTATTTGTATTGGCGATGTGGTGCGTGAGCTGGAACCCTTATCACTGGTCAACTGTAGCAGCGAATTTTGCCACATCACCCCTGCCTGTCGTCTGAAACAGGCGCTTTCTAAGGCCGTGCAGAGTTTTCTCAAGGAGCTGGATAACTACACGCTTGCCGATTTGGTTGAAGAGAATCAACCGCTTTATAAATTATTACTGGTGGAGTGAAGTAAACTTCATTAGAGATGACAATGGAGGAACCTCAATGTCACAAGATCCTTTCCAGGAACGCGAAGCAGAAAAATACGCGAATCCTATCCCGAGCCGGGAATTTATCCTCGAACATTTAACGAAACGTGAAAAACCGGCCAGTCGCGAAGAACTGGCCGTAGAACTGAATATTGAAGGCGAAGAGCAGCTTGAAGCCTTGCGTCGCCGCCTGCGCGCGATGGAGCGCGATGGACAACTGGTCTTTACCCGCCGCCAGTGCTATGCGCTGCCGGAACGCCTCGACCTGCTGAAAGGCACCGTGATCGGTCATCGTGACGGTTACGGTTTCTTACGTGTCGAAGGCCGCAAAGACGATCTGTATCTTTCCAGCGAGCAGATGAAAACCTGTATTCATGGCGATCAGGTGCTGGCGCAGCCGCTGGGCGCCGATCGTAAAGGTCGCCGCGAAGCGCGTATCGTCCGTGTACTGGTACCGAAAACCAGTCAGATAGTCGGGCGTTATTTCACCGATGCGGGCGTCGGCTTTGTGGTGCCGGACGACAGCCGTCTTAGCTTCGACATTCTTATCCCGCCAGAAGACGTCATGGGCGCGCGGATGGGGTTCGTGGTCGTGGTTGAACTGACCCAACGTCCAACCCGCCGTACTAAAGCGGTAGGGAAAATCGTCGAAGTGCTGGGCGACAATATGGGCACCGGTATGGCGGTTGATATGGCGCTGCGTACCCATGAAATACCTTACATCTGGCCGCAGGCGGTAGAGCAGCAGGTCGCCGGGCTGAAAGAAGAGGTGCCGGAAGAGGCGAAAGTCGGTCGTGTCGATCTGCGCGATTTGCCGCTGGTCACGATTGATGGCGAAGATGCCCGTGACTTTGACGACGCGGTTTACTGTGAGAAAAAACGCGGCGGCGGCTGGCGTTTGTGGGTCGCTATTGCTGACGTGAGCTATTATGTACGGCCGCCAACGCCGTTGGATCGCGAGGCGCGCAATCGCGGCACGTCGGTTTACTTCCCGTCACAGGTTGTCCCAATGTTGCCGGAGGTGCTCTCCAACGGCCTGTGTTCGCTAAACCCGCAGGTTGACAGGCTGTGTATGGTCTGTGAAATGACCATCTCGGCGAAAGGTCGGCTGACCGGCTACAAATTCTATGAAGCGGTGATGAGCTCCCATGCGCGTCTGACCTATACCAAAGTCTGGCATATGCTGCAGGGCGATCAGGATCTGCGTGAACAATATGCGCCGCTGGTGAAGCATATTGAAGAGCTGCACAACCTCTACAAAGTGCTGGATAAAGCGCGTGAAGAACGCGGGGGGATCTCGTTTGAGAGCGAAGAGGCGAAGTTTATCTTTAACGCCGAGCGTCGCATTGAGCGTATCGAACAGACCCAGCGTAATGACGCGCATAAGCTTATCGAAGAGTGCATGATCATGGCGAATATCTCGGCGGCGCGCTTTGTCGAAAAAGCTAAAGAGCCGGCGCTATTCCGTATTCATGATAAACCCACCACCGAAGCGATCACCTCATTCCGCTCCGTACTGGCGGAGCTGGGGTTGGAGCTGCCGGGCGGAAACAA
Organism: Salmonella sp. NW177; assembly: GCF_051811585.1. Taxonomy (NCBI): domain Bacteria; kingdom Pseudomonadati; phylum Pseudomonadota; class Gammaproteobacteria; order Enterobacterales; family Enterobacteriaceae; genus Salmonella; species Salmonella sp. NW177. Next base: position 15,731 of record NZ_JAMMZV010000007.1, read on the forward strand.
ACCGGAACCGCGCGATTATGCCGAACTGCTTGAATCGATTGCCGACCGGCCGGACGCCGAAATGCTGCAAACTATGCTGCTGCGTTCAATGAAGCAGGCGATTTACGATCCGGAAAACCGCGGGCACTTTGGCCTGGCGTTGCAGTCTTATGCGCACTTTACCTCGCCGATTCGCCGCTATCCGGATCTTTCTTTGCACCGCGCCATTAAGTACCTGCTGGCGAAAGAGCAAGGGAACAAGGGCAACACCACAGAAACGGGCGGTTATCACTACTCGATGGAAGAGATGTTGCAGCTCGGCCAGCACTGTTCGATGGCGGAACGCCGCGCTGATGAAGCGACGCGTGATGTCTCCGACTGGCTGAAATGTGACTTTATGCTGGATCAGGTAGGCAACGTCTTTAAGGGCGTGATTGCCAGCGTCACCGGTTTCGGCTTCTTTGTCCGTCTTGATGAACTGTTTATCGATGGGCTGGTACACGTTTCCTCACTGGATAACGATTACTATCGCTTCGATCAGGTAGGGCAACGTCTGATTGGCGAGTCCGGTGGGCAGACATATCGCCTGGGCGACCGGGTCGAGGTACGCGTCGAAGCGGTGAATATGGACGAACGGAAAATTGACTTTAGCCTGATCTCCAGCGAGCGCGCACCGCGTAACGTCGGCAAAACGGCGCGTGAAAAAGCGAAAAAAGGTGAAAGTAAAAACGCCGGTAAACGTCGTCAGGTAGGTAAAAAAGTTAACTTCGAGCCTGATAGCGCCTTCCGCGGCGAGAAAAAAGCGAAGCCGAAAGCAGCGAAAAAAGACGCGAGAAAAGCAAAAAAGCCATCGGCTAAAACGCAGAAAATAGCCGCAGCGACCAAAGCGAAGCGTGCGGCGAAGAAAAAAGCGGCAGAGTGAGCAATACCCTCTTCAAACAGAAGAGGGTGAATTATCTGTAGGCCGGGCAAGCGTAGCGCCCCCGGCAAAACGTAAACAACGAGTACATTAATGAGCGAAATGATTTACGGCATCCACGCAGTGCAGGCCCTGCTGGAGCGCGCCCCTGAACGTTTTCAGGAAGTCTTTATTTTAAAAGGCCGTGAAGATAAACGTCTGTTGCCGCTGATTCACGCCCTTGAGTCCCAGGGCGTGGTTATCCAGCTGGCAAACCGCCAATATCTCGACGAGAAAAGCGACGGTGCCGTGCATCAGGGGATTATCGCTCGCGTGAAACCAGGCCGGCAGTATCAGGAAAACGATCTGCCGGATCTGATCGCATTACACGAACGCCCCTTTTTGTTGATCCTCGATGGCGTCACCGATCCGCATAATCTTGGCGCCTGTCTGCGCAGCGCCGATGCCGCTGGCGTACATGCGGTAATCGTGCCGAAAGACCGCTCCGCGCAACTTAACGCGACGGCGAAGAAAGTCGCCTGCGGCGCAGCGGAAAGCGTGCCATTGATCCGCGTCACCAACCTGGCGCGCACGATGCGCATGTTGCAGGAAGAGAATATCTGGATTGTCGGAACGGCGGGCGAGGCTGACCATACGCTGTATCAGAGCAAAATGCCTGGCCGCATGGCGCTGGTCATGGGCGCAGAAGGTGAAGGTATGCGTCGTTTGACCCGTGAGCACTGCGATGAGCTGATCAGCATTCCTATGGCCGGTAGCGTGTCGTCGCTGAATGTCTCTGTTGCGACCGGGATTTGTCTGTTTGAAGCCGTTCGCCAGCGAACCTGACGCTAATAGTATTTTTTAAGAAAAAACCATCCGATTATGGATGGTTTTTTTTTATCTCTGGCTGGTAATATAAAAAGAAAAACCTACCCTGTAATTTCTTTTATTTATAAAAAATAAGATAGAGATAAAAATATGGCATGGACTCCACGGACGCTGGCGGATGCATTAAACAACATCGCCGAATTAGATATTGATATAGAAAATAATGAATCTTCATTAATAATAAAAATGAATGATTATGGCGATTTACCACTGGCGGTTTTATTTACCTCGCAACAAATAGTTATCGAGACTTATATCTGTCCGGTAAATACGATTAGAGATACCGCGGAATTTAATCTTTTCTTACTGAGAAATCAGAAGGTTTTACCGCTGTCTTCGGTCGGTATTACCCAGGTAAAACAGGAGGAATATTATGTCGCTTTTGGCGCGTTGTCGTTAAATTCGTCGCTTGCCGACGTGACGCTGGAAATCACCACGCTTGTAGAAAATGCGTTGGATATCGCTGAAATAACACAAGTCTATTCACAGGAATAATACAGGCGGCTTACATGGGAATTTTAAAAAGTTTGTTCACGTTAGGTAAATCATTCGTTGCTCAGGCAGAAGAGGCCATTGATGAAGCACAGGGTGTACGTATGCTGGAGCAGCATATTCGCGACGCAAAAGCCGAGCTGGATAAAGCGGGTAAATCCAGAGTGGATTTATTGGCGCGGGTGAAGCTAAGCCATGACAAGCTGAATGATTTACGTGAGCGTAAAGCCAGCCTTGAAACGCGGGCGTTGGCGGCAATGAGTAAGAATGTCGACGCCGCTTTACTCAACGAAGTGGCGGAAGAAATAGCCCGTCTGGAAAATGCCATTCTTGCCGAAGAACAGGTGCTGACTAATCTGGAAGCCTCTCGCGATGCGGTGGAGAAGGCCGTAACGGCGACAGGCCAGCGGATTGCGCAGTTTGAGCAGCAACTTGAAGTGGTTAAGGCGACAGAAGCCATGCAGCGCGCGCAGCAGGCGGTGACGACCTCGACCGTCGGAGCCGCGTCGAATGTGTCTACGGCGGCGGAGTCGCTTAAACGTTTACAAACGCGTCAGGCTGAACGCCAGGCCCGGCTGGATGCCGCCGCGCAGCTGGAAAAAGTCGCCGATGGACGCGACCTGGATGAAAAACTGGCGCAGGCCGGCATTGGCGCAACCAATAAAAGCAATGCTCAGGATGTGTTGGCGCGTTTACAGCGTCAACAAGGCGAATAATGCTCTTTACGTGGATGGTCAAAACCTGCCAGCGTCATTTGTCCAGACTGACCTGGCCCGCTTTGCTGGGCCTGTTTATCGGGCAGTATCTGCTTTGTTATCTGGTGCTGCGCCTGTTGCGCGAAAGCGCGTTGGTGAGCCAGTTAAGCGATTTTATCTATTACTGCTCGGTGGTGGGTTCCACATTAGGTTTTGGCGATCTTAGCCCGCAGACGGCGCCAGGACGTCTGTTCACCGCGCTGTGGCAAATTCCGGTTAGCGTCGGGTTGTTCGGCGCGTTAATGGGAAAAGTGATTGCGCAGGTACAGGGAATGTTAGCGAAAGGAATAACGGGCATGGGCGATTATCGCCATTTACACCATCATATGCTGGTGATTGGCTGGCGGGGTCATCAAACCGAAAAGATGATCTCATTGCTGCTATATGACAAGCGGCGTGCCTTTGAACGGGTTCTGCTGTGCGAACTGGAAGATATTCAGCATCCGCTGCCGGGTAATAACTGGGTGGATTTTATCCGCATCAGCAACTTTAACGATCCGCAGGAACACCAGCGCATGGGGCTGGAGCAGTGCCAGAGCGTGATTATTTTCGCTCGTACCGATGAGCAGACCTTCACGGCGGCGCTCTCGCTGGCAGACTATGTACCCGCGCAGTGCCATATTGTGGTTTATCTGGAAGACGAGCGTTATGCCGGATTACTGGAAACCCACTGCCCGCGCATGGAGATAGTCCGTAACCTTTCCGCTGAACAACTTTCCCGTTCCATTCAGGACCCAGGATCATCGCAATCTGTCGCTTCCATTATGAATCCGATGCTGGGCGATACCGGATTCGCGCTGCCTGTCCCGGCTTCTGTCGCGCCTATGCGATACGGCGCGCTAATGCGTTATATGAAGCTTCATCATGACGCGACGGTGCTGGGGATCAGTCACTGCAAGAATGGTCGTGGTATGGAATTGAATCCGGTGATTTCAACTGAAGTCAGAGGCGGTATGTGGCTACATCTGGTCGGTAATAATCGCATTCTGGCTGAAGAGGTCGCATGGCAAGAGATAGAGGTTCCCCTATGATGCAATTTTTTCAGCGTTTGCTCGGTAAAACAAGCGCGCCAGCGCCGATTCGCGGACCATTAGGATTACATCTTAACGCCGGTTTCACGCTGGATACGCTGGCATTCCGGCTACTGGAGTCGTCGTTGCTGGTGGAGCTACCGGGTGAAAAATACACTGTCGCGGCAGCGAGTCGTATAGATTTAGGCGGCGGCAGTCAAATTTTTCGCTACTACACCTCGGGCGATGAGTTCCTACAAATTAACACCACTGGCGGCACGGATGTTGACGACATTGATGACATCAAACTTTTTGTATATGAGGAAAGTTTCGGTATTAACGAGGAACGTCACTGGCGTTCAGCCATTGCGCCAGCGGCAATAGGGCCGATGACGCTCAACTGGCAAGAACGGCGCTGGCAGCGCTTTTTTAACCATGAAGAGCCGGGCAATATTGAACCTGTCTACATGCTGGAAAAGGTTGAAAATCAGCAGGCAGAGAAATGGGACGTTCACAATTTTACGATGGGCTTCCAGCGCCAGGTGACGGACGACGCCTGGGAGTATCTTCTATTGAACGGGGAAGAATCATTTAACGAGCGCGGTGAGCCTGAATGGGTGTTTTCACGCGCCCTCGGCGTGGATATCCCGCTCACTTCACTGACGGTTATTGGTTAAGCACATACAGGGAAATTATGCATATACTGGACGCATTACTGGCTTTCTGCGCCTATTTTTTTATTGGCGCGGCAATGGTCATTGTATTTCTTTTTATTTACTCAAAGATAACGCCGCATAATGAATGGCAGTTGATAAAAAATAACAATACTGCGGCATCGCTGGCCTTTAGCGGTACGTTGCTGGGCTATGTCATCCCCTTATCCAGCGCGGCGATAAACTCGGTCAGTATCCCGGACTATTTTGCCTGGGGCGGCATTGCGCTGGTGATTCAACTGCTGATTTATGGTTGCGTAAGGTTATACATGCCTACGCTGAGCGAAAAAATTATTAATCACAACGTGGCGGCGGGGCTATTTATGGGAACCGCAGCGCTGGCTGGCGGTATTTTTAACGCTGCCTGTATGACATGGTAACGGAAGATCATGGCAAAAAAACGAAAATCCAGAAGCACATCCGGCGTAGGCCATTCGGCAATAAGACGGATAGCCGAACCGGTCAATCCTTTTGAGCGGCAACGAAATCGCTACACGCCAAAATACCTGACGCTGGCGATTATGGGCGGAGCGGCCTTTTTTCTCCTGAAAGGGTACGGTGACGGCAGCAATAGTGACAACGACGGCGATGGGACGTTTTACGCCACGGTGAACGACTGTATTGACGATGGCAATAGCGCCAGCGTTTGCGCTGACGGCTGGAATAATGCGAAAACAGAATTTTACGCTAATGTGCCTAAGCAATTGACGCAGGAGAGCTGTCAGTCGCAGTTTGGCGATTGCTACTTTGATATCACCGAGCGGAGCTGGGTTCCGGTATTAAGCGGCTTTTTACTCAGCCGCGCGATTCGTCAGAACCGTGATGAACAATACATCTATAGCAGCGGCGGTTCATCTTATGTCTCCCGTCCCGTCTGGCGCACCACATCCGGCGATTATGCGTGGCGCAGCGGCACAGGGAAAAGCGATACCGTGACCAGCCCTGGTTATATCACACGGAAAGCGTCCACCGTCTCCCGCGGCGGCTATGGCCGTTCTTCCAGCGCCCGCGGGCACTGGGGAGGCTAACCATGCTACGACATAACGTACCGGTACGCCGGGATCTGGATAAGATCGCCTGCGATCACGGTTTTGACTTTCATGTTATCGATAACGAAATTTACTGGGATGAAAGCCGGGCCTACCGTTTTACATTACGGCAAATTGAAGAACAGATCGAAAAACCGACCGCAGAGCTTCATCAGATGTGTCTGGAGGTTGTCGAGCGGGCCGTCCGGGATGAGCAGATCATGCAGCAGCTGGCGATCCCGCCATTGTACTGGGATGTCATCGCCGAAAGTTGGCGCAGCCGCGATCCTTCGCTTTACGGGCGGATGGATTTCGTCTGGTGCGGCAAAGATCCGGTTAAATTGCTGGAATACAATGCGGATACGCCGACGTCGCTCTATGAGTCCTCCTACTTTCAATGGCTATGGCTGGAGGATGCTCGTCGTAGCGGCGCCATCCCGCGTGATGCCGATCAATACAACGCGATACAGGAGCGGCTGATCGCCCGCTTCAGCGAGCTGTACAGTCGGGAACCGCTCTACTTTTGCTGTTGTGAAGATACCGACGAAGATCGCACGACGGTGCTGTACCTTCAGGATTGCGCGCAGCAGGCGGGCCAGGAAACGCGATTTATCTATATTGAAGAACTGGGACTTGGCGTAGGCGGCGTGCTGACCGATCTGGACGATAACGTGATTCGCCGCGCCTTTAAGCTCTACCCGCTGGAATGGATGATGCGCGATGACAACGGCCCGCTGTTGCGAAAACGTCGTGAGCAATGGATTGAGCCATTGTGGAAAAGTATTCTGAGTAACAAAGGGCTGTTGCCGTTATTGTGGCGCTTTTTCCCTGGCCATCCGAATCTGCTGCCGGCCTGGTTTGAGGGCGAAAAATCGCTCGCAGCGCCAGGTGAAAGCAGCGTGCGGAAGCCGATTTATTCACGTGAAGGCGGCAACGTCACGATTTTCGACGAGCGGCAAAATGTTATCGATCATGCCGACGGCGACTACGCTGACGAGCCGATGATTTACCAGGCGTTTCAGCCTTTGCCGCGCTTTGGCGATAGCTATACGCTGATTGGCAGTTGGATCATTGACGATGAAGCCTCCGGGATGGGGATTCGCGAGGACAATACGCTGATTACCAAAGACACTTCCCGTTTCGTCCCACATTATATTGCCGGTTAATCATACTTTTGTGATCTTGCTCCGGCGTCAATGGCGCAGTCATGACCATACTTGACTTCAGCGCCATTGAAGGAGGGAGACACCATGTCCTGGCAAACACATACCGTTTTTAATCAACCAGCTCCGCTCAATAACAGTAACTTATTCCTGTCTGATGGCGCGCTGTGTGAAGCGGTTTCCCGGGAAGGCGCGGGATGGGATAGCGATCTTCTCGCCAGCATTGGCCAACAACTGGGAACGGCAGAATCACTGGAACTGGGGCGTCTGGCGAATGCGCATCCTCCTGAGTTGCTGCGTTACGATCCCCAGGGACAGCGCCTGGATGACGTTCGCTTTCATCCCGCCTGGCACCTGTTGATGCAGGGGCTTTGCGCTAATCGGGTACATAACCTGGCCTGGGAGGAAGAGGCAAGGGCGGGAAGTTTTGTCGCCCGGGCGGCGCGTTTTGTATTACATGCTCAGGTAGAAGCGGGAACACTCTGTCCTGTCACGATGACCTTTGCCGCGACGCCGTTGCTATTGCAGATGCTTCCCGCCACTTTCCATGACTGGCTGGCGCCGCTGCGCAGCGATCGCTACGATTCGCATTTGCTACCGGGCGGGCAAAAACGGGGCCTGCTCATCGGCATGGGAATGACGGAAAAGCAGGGCGGATCTGACGTACTCAGTAATACGACCCACGCGGAGCGGCTGGCGGATGATTCATATCGGCTGGTGGGACATAAATGGTTTTTCTCTGTGCCGCAAAGTGATGCGCACCTCGTGCTGGCGCAGGCAAAAGGAGGACTATCCTGTTTCTTTGTGCCGCGTTTCCTGCCAGACGGGCAACGGAACTCTGTTCGTCTTGAGCGCCTGAAAGATAAACTCGGTAATCGATCTAATGCCAGCGCCGAAGTCGAGTTTCAGGATGCCGTCGGCTGGCGGCTGGGAGAAGAGGGCGAAGGGATTCGGCATATCTTAAAGATGGGCGGTATGACGCGTCTTGACTGCGCGCTCGGGAGTCATGGCTTAATGCGGCGTGCGTTTTCAGTCGCGATTTACCATGCTCATCAGCGTCAGGCTTTTGGTAAGCCGCTGATCGATCAACCGTTGATGCGACAAACCTTAAGTCGTATGGCGCTATGCCTGGAGGGGCAGACGGCGCTTTTGTTTCGGCTGGCGCGCGCCTGGGAGCAACGTCGCGAGGCGAAAGAGGCATTATGGGCGCGATTATTCACGCCAGCGGCGAAATTCGCCATCTGTAAGCAGGGAATCCCTTTTGTGGCTGAGGCGATGGAGGTTCTCGGCGGGATGGGGTATTGCGAAGAGAGCGAACTCCCGCGCCTGTACCGTGAAATGCCGGTGAACAGTATCTGGGAAGGTTCCGGCAATATCATGTGTCTGGATGTACTGCGGGTGCTGACAAAACAACACGGCGTCTATGACGTATTGAGTGAGGTTTTTACGGAAGTCAAAGGTCAGGATCGCCATTACGACCGCGCGGTACGCCAGCTACAGCAACGTTTACGCAAACCGGACGAAGCAATGGGCAGAGAGATTACGCAGCAGCTTTTCTTGCTGGGGTGCGGAGCGGAAATGCTGCGTCATGCCTCGCCGCCGCTGGCGCAAGCGTGGTGTCAGATGATGCTGGATACACGCGGCGAAATGCCGCTGCCTGCCCAGGTGCAAAATGATTTACTGTTAAGGGCGACCGGGGGACTGCGGTAACGTTTGGCCTGTGGTACATGCCATCCGGCGCGGGCCACGCGGCATCAGGCATAGAGTATCGCCTGTACGCGCCAGTTATCCGACTGTTGTTCTTCATACATTTGAATAATTCTGTACCAGGACGCACCCTGTTCATCGGCTTTCAGGGCGATAATCCGCTCTACATCCTGTGGGTTTCCTGCAACATTACTGACCGAGATCAGGCCGATTTCATTCAGACCCGTTACGCAGTCAGCACTGGCGAATTCGGCAGACTGTGCCGTCGTACTCACCAGTCCGGCAGAAAGCAGCAGTGAGGATAAGGCAAGTTCTTGTTTCATCGTCAGCTCCTTATTACATACCCCGCATTTAACAGGACGCTCCATCACGGTAAACCTGTTTGTTTATTGTGCACAGGTAAACGCATAGGGACGCAAAGCAATGTAAAACTGACTAAAAATCAATCTACTGTTATTGACGATACAAAATGGCTTGTGAATACCACTGGCCGGTTACAACCGTTTCATCAACCATTAAGATAACGTAATAATCGGCTTTCGCAGCGACGGCTTTCGCTCTGATTTCATCTATTGCATCATCCGGGGAGCCCCGAACCAGCGCGCTTACGGTCCCCATCCGCTGTAGTCCTTGCGTTTGATCGCGACGGATTTCCTGCGGGTGATCGGCGACAGGCGGCGCAGGTTGCGGCGTACCCTGCAGCACGCTACACGCGCTTAATAACAGCGCTGCTATCAATGAAGCAAACCGACGCATAACTCTATCTCGTTTCCTGATAATCATAGTGTAATGCCTTATTGATTTCCCTTTAGGGGGAATGTTCCCGAAGTGTTACCTGTCACGCGATTTTCGAATGAAAACGTTGCGAAAGCGTAACCCAGTTCTCAAACATTATGAATTATTGCGCTATCCATAAACTTGCGTTAAGTATTTCTCCGTGGCATACCGGATAAAAAGGAGAGAATAATGATAGCGATTGAAACACGACAATTAGCCGGAGGCGTCGTACTACATGCCTTCCCGGAAGGGAAACGCGCCGTGCCGCTTCCCTGTGTGGTGTTCTATCATGGCTTCACCTCCTCCAGCCTGGTTTATAGTTATTTTGCCGTTGCCCTGGCACAGGCAGGATTCCGGGTAGTCATGCCGGATGCGCCGGAGCATGGCGCTCGCTTCGGCGGCGACTCACAGGGACGAATACACCGATTCTGGCAGATTCTGCACCAAAACATGCAGGAATTTACGACGTTACGTGCGGCGATTCAGGCGGAAAACTGGCTACTTGACGGGCGGTTGGCGGTGGGCGGCGCATCCATGGGCGGTATGACGGCGCTGGGCATTATGACGCGTCACCGAGAGGTAAAATGCGGGGCCAGTTTAATGGGGTCGGGCTATTTTACCGGGCTTGCCCGGACGCTTTTCCCGCCGTTATCCCCGCAGAACCCGGCACAGCAGGCGGAATTCGACAATATCATCGCGCCGCTACGTGAATGGGAAGTCACACACCAGTTAGAGCGACTGGCCGACAGGCCGCTTCTGTTGTGGCATGGTCAGGAGGATGACGTGGTGCCTGCTATCGAAACCTTCCGGCTCCAGCAGGCACTCGCCGCGGCGAAGCTGGATAAGCATGTGACCTGTTTATGGGCCGCAGGCGTGCGGCATCGCATTACGCCAGAAGCGTTGTCGGCGACGGTAGCGTTTTTCCGACAGCATCTTTAAACGCGGAGTATGCTTACACCCTGGGCTTCAAGCTGTTGCAAAACTTGCGGATTGGCATTTTTGCCGGTAATCAGCATAGCGATCTGATCGGCGCGGCTGAACAGCATTCCCGCGCGCTCGCCAATTTTACTGCTATCGACCAGCGCGACCAGTTTCCCGACGACGCTGAGCATTTTTTGTTCCGCCATGGCGGTTAGCATATCGGTCTTGTACAGGCCATCCGCGGTTAAGCCCTTTCCGCTGGTAAACATCCAGTGGCCCGCATAGAGACTGTTTTCACTTCCCTGCGGGCTCAGGGTAATCGACTGGCTTTTATTATACTGACCACCCATGATAATCACGCTGTCATGCTCTTGATCGATCAGATAATTCGCCAGCGGCAGATAGTTGGTAATGATCTGTACCGGCTTCCCGCACATTTCACGCCCCAACAGGAAAGCGGTGGAGCCGCAGTTAATCACTACGCTTTCACCCGGGTTTACCAGCTGCGACGCCGCTTTCGCGATGCGTACTTTTTCATCGTGGTTTTGCGCCTGGTGCAGATTCATCGGCGTCCAGCGGGGCCGCTGTTGGGTAATGGCCTCTGCGCCGTTGCGCACTTTTTTAAGTTTCCCGCTTTCGTCGAGCTTGTTGATGTCGCGGCGCGCTGTCGCCGGGGAGATCCCCAGACGCTCAATCACGTTTTCGACGGTAACAAAGCCCAACTGTGCCAGCATATCCAGCAGTATTTGATGTCTTTGTGCTTCAGTCATGAGCTATTCCGATACAAATTGATTTGAAAAGATGATATTTGAAATAGCCTGGAAATACTAAAGTAAATGGAAAAAATGCCGGGTAATCCCGGCATGATATCGACTCACAGGAAGGATTTGAACGGTAGATCGGGTTCAATGGCAAAGCAATCGTCAAACCCACGCGGATAGTGGTATTCGAAATTGTCTTTATCCAGCGGCCAGGTAAACTTGCCGCCAACCTGCCAGATAAACGGTTTAAAACCATACTTCAGGCGATCTTTCTTCATTTCCCATAGCACGCGGATCTCTTGCGGATCGGCCTGGAAGTTCGACCAGATATCGTGATGGAACGGGATCACCACTTTGGTATTCAGCGATTCCGCCATGCGTAAAATATCCGCGCTGGTCATTTTGTCCGTAATACCGCGTGGGTTTTCACCGTAAGAACCGAGCGCGACATCAATTTGATGTTCGTTGCCGTGTTTCGCGTAGTAGTTGGAATAGTGAGAATCGCCGCTGTGATAGAGATTGCCGCCCGGCGTTTTAAACAGATAGTTAACCGCGCGTACATCCATGCCGTCCGGCAGTACGCCAGCGGCTTTCTGATCGGCGGGCAGGGTGATTAATGCGGTGCGGTCAAAGGCATCAAGCGCATGAATTTCAATATCTTTCACTTTCACGACATCGCCCGGTTTTACCACGATGCAGCGTTCTTTCGGCACGCCCCAGCCAACCCATAAATCCACACAGGTCTGCGGGCCGATAAACGGAACATCATCGGCGCAATTCTGCATTACGGCAGCCGCGACATTGACGTCAATGTGATCGTTATGGTCGTGGGTCGCCAGTACGGCGTCAATCTGACGGATAGCGAAAGGATCGAGAACAAACGGCGTGGTGCGCAGGTTAGGCTGTAATTTTTTGACGCCAGCCATACGCTGCATCTGATGGCCGGTTTTCATCAACGGATTACCGTGGCTCTGTTTACCGGTACCGCACCAGAAATCGACGCATACGTTAGTGCCGCCTTCAGATTTTAGCCAGATACCGGTACAGCCCAGCCACCACATAGCGAACGTACCCGGCGCGACCTGCTCTTGCTCAATCTCTTCGTTCAGCCAGCTTCCCCACTCCGGAAACGTGCTCAGAATCCATGATTCACGCGTGATGCTTTGTACTTTACTCATCGCATTTACCTTCATGTTTGTTCAAAATGGTTCAAAACGTGATTTGTTTTGATTAATCCTGACACTATTTTCTCAAGAAGGCAATGGGCTATTTTTTGACTTTTTGGCAGGAGAGAACGCAGTCAGGAGAAAATTTAATCTTGCCTGGCGTCATGGGGATGTAGCCATCTTTATGATTTTACTTATTTAATGAAAAAATGAGTTACCTATAAGTAAACCATGTATTAAGTGCGCTAATTATTTGCGCGCTACGTCACATTTAATCAAATTCAATCTTGTTGTGATTACTTTTGAAAATTACAGTGAAGGGACATTATCCTGAGCGCCTGTGACTCAGCAACCTCGTCTACCGGAGATCGTTATGGAGATCCTCTACAACATCTTTACCATTTTCTTTAATCAGGTAATGACCAATGCCCCGCTATTACTGGGTATTGTGACCTGCCTGGGCTATATCCTGCTGCGTAAAAGCGTCAGCGTGATCATCAAAGGGACGATCAAAACCATCATTGGCTTCATGCTGCTACAGGCCGGGTCCGGCATTCTGACCAGCACCTTTAAACCGGTGGTGGCGAAAATGTCTGAGGTCTACGGCATCAACGGCGCGATTTCCGATACCTATGCTTCGATGATGGCAACGATCGAACGGATGGGTGATGCGTATAGTTGGGTAGGCTACGCGGTGTTGCTCGCGCTGGCGCTGAATATTTGTTACGTTTTGTTGCGACGCATTACCGGTATTCGCACCATCATGTTGACCGGGCACATCATGTTCCAGCAGGCGGGGCTGATTGCGGTCTCTTTCTATATCTTCGGCTATTCCATGTGGACCACCATTATCTGCACGGCGATACTGGTTTCCCTGTACTGGGGTATTACCTCCAACATGATGTACAAGCCGACTCAGGAAGTGACGGACGGCTGCGGTTTCTCCATCGGTCACCAGCAGCAGTTTGCTTCCTGGATTGCCTATAAAGTCGCGCCGTTCCTGGGCAAAAAAGAGGAAAGCGTTGAAGACCTCAAACTGCCGGGCTGGCTGAACATTTTTCATGACAACATCGTCTCCACGGCGATTGTAATGACCATCTTCTTTGGTGCCATTCTGCTCTCCTTTGGTATCGATACCGTACAGGCGATGGCGGGTAAAACCCACTGGACAATCTATATCCTGCAAACCGGTTTCTCCTTTGCGGTGGCGATCTTCATCATCACCCAGGGCGTGCGTATGTTTGTCGCCGAGCTCTCTGAGGCCTTTAACGGTATCTCCCAGCGTCTGATTCCGGGCGCAGTACTGGCGATTGACTGCGCCGCTATTTATAGCTTCGCGCCGAACGCGGTGGTCTGGGGCTTTATGTGGGGCACCATCGGTCAGCTGATTGCGGTTGGCATCCTGGTTGCCTGCGGCTCCTCGATCCTGATTATTCCTGGCTTTATCCCGATGTTCTTCTCTAACGCCACTATCGGCGTGTTCGCTAACCACTTCGGCGGCTGGCGTGCGGCGCTGAAGATTTGTCTGGTGATGGGGATGATCGAAATCTTTGGTTGCGTCTGGGCGGTGAAACTCACGGGGATGAGCGCCTGGATGGGTATGGCGGACTGGTCGATTCTGGCACCGCCGATGATGCAGGGCTTCTTCTCCCTCGGTATCGCCTTTATGGCTGTCATCATTGTAATTGCACTGGCTTATATGTTCTTCGCTGGCCGCGCACTGCGCGCAGAAGAAGATGCAGAAAAACAACTGGCAGAACAGTCTGCTTAATAAGGAGTTTTGATTATGACCGTACGTATTCTGGCTGTGTGTGGCAACGGACAGGGCAGTTCCATGATCATGAAAATGAAAGTGGACCAGTTTTTAACCCAATCAAACATTGACCACACGGTAAACAGCTGCGCGGTTGGCGAGTACAAAAGCGAGTTGAGCGGCGCGGATATCATCATCGCTTCTACCCATATTGCAGGCGAAATCAGCGTGACCGGCAACAAATATGTGGTTGGCGTGCGCAACATGCTGTCGCCTGCGGATTTTGGCCCGAAACTGCTGGAAGTGATCAAAGAACATTTCCCGCAAGACGTGAAGTAAGGATGCAACATGAAATTACGTGATTCACTGGCGGAGAATAATTCTATCCGCCTGCAGGCTGAAGCGAATACCTGGCAGGAAGCCGTCAAGATCGGCGTCGATTTACTGGTGGCTGCCGACGTGGTGGAGCCGCGTTATTACCAGGCCATTCTCGATGGCGTTGAGCAGTTTGGCCCCTATTTTGTGATTGCCCCCGGCCTGGCGATGCCGCATGGCCGCCCGGAAGAAGGGGTCAAGAAAACCGGTTTTTCTCTGGTGACGCTGAAAAAGCCGCTGGAGTTTAATCACGAAGATAACGACCCGGTCGATATTCTGATCACCATGGCGGCGGTTGATGCCAACACTCACCAGGAAGTGGGCATCATGCAGATCGTCAACCTGTTTGAAGACGAAGCCAATTTCGACCGTTTACGCGCCTGCCGTACTGCGCAGGAAGTCCTGGATCTCATTGACCGCACCAACGCGGCAGCTTAAGAAGGAATTGAAAATGTCATTACCAATGTTGCAGGTCGCGCTGGACAACCAGACTATGGATAGCGCCTATGAAACCACTCGCCTGATTGCCGAAGAAGTCGACATTATCGAAGTGGGCACCATTCTGTGCGTGGGCGAAGGCGTGCGTGCGGTTCGCGATCTGAAAGCGCTCTATCCGCACAAAATCGTGCTGGCGGACGCCAAAATTGCCGATGCCGGTAAGATCCTCTCCCGTATGTGTTTCGAAGCCAATGCGGACTGGGTGACGGTCATTTGCTGTGCGGATATCAACACCGCAAAAGGCGCGCTGGATGTGGCAAAAGAGTTTAACGGCGACGTGCAGATCGAACTGACCGGTTACTGGACCTGGGAACAGGCGCAGCAGTGGCGCGATGCGGGCATTCAGCAAGTGGTTTATCACCGCAGCCGTGACGCGCAGGCCGCAGGCGTGGCGTGGGGCGAGGCGGATATTACCGCGATTAAGCGGCTCTCCGATATGGGCTTTAAAGTGACCGTGACCGGCGGACTAGCGCTGGAAGACCTGCCGCTGTTCAAAGGCATTCCGATCCATGTCTTTATCGCGGGCCGCAGCATCCGTGATGCCGCTTCTCCGGTAGAAGCCGCGCGTCAGTTTAAACGTTCCATCGCTCAACTGTGGGGCTAAGGAGCGGCTATGTTGTCGAAACAAATTCCGCTCGGCATCTATGAAAAAGCGCTCCCTGCCGGGGAGTGCTGGCTGGAGCGCCTGCGGCTGGCGAAAACGCTGGGTTTTGACTTCGTTGAAATGTCGGTGGACGAGACCGACGCCCGACTGGCGCGGCTCGACTGGAGTCGCGAGCAGCGCCTGGCGCTGGTGAGCGCGGTTGCTGAAACCGGCGTGCGCGTGCCGTCCATGTGTCTGAGCGCGCATCGTCGTTTTCCGCTCGGTAGCGAAGATGACGCGGTACGGGCGCAGGGGCTGGAGATTATGCGTAAAGCGATTCAGTTTGCGCAGGACGTCGGGATTCGCGTCATTCAACTGGCGGGGTACGACGTTTACTATCAGCAGGCCAACGACGAAACGCGTTGCCGCTTCCGCGATGGGTTAAAAGAGAGCGTTGATATGGCCAGCCGCGCCCAGGTGACGCTAGCGATGGAGATCATGGATTACCCATTGATGAATTCCATCAGTAAAGCGCTGGGCTATGCTCACTACCTCAATAACCCGTGGTTCCAGCTCTATCCGGATATCGGCAATCTGTCTGCCTGGGATAACGACGTACAGATGGAGCTACAGGCGGGAATCGGGCATATCGTCGCGGTACACGTCAAAGATACTAAACCCGGCGTGTTCAAAAATGTGCCGTTTGGCGAAGGCGTTGTCGATTTCGAACGCTGCTTCGAAACGCTCAAACAGAGTGGCTATTGCGGGCCCTATCTGATTGAGATGTGGAGTGAAACAGCAGAGAACCCGGCGGCAGAGGTAGCGAAAGCGCGTGACTGGGTGAAAGCGCGCATGGCCAGCGCCGGTCTGGTGGAGGCAGCCTAATGCAAAAGCTCAAGCAGCAGGTATTTGACGCTAACATGGATTTGCCCCGTTATGGACTGGTGACGTTTACCTGGGGCAACGTCAGCGCTATCGATCGCGAACGCGGGCTGGTGGTAATTAAGCCAAGCGGTGTCGCCTATGAAACCATGAAGGTAGATGACATGGTGGTGGTGGATATGGATGGCAAAGTGGTGGAGGGACGTTATCGTCCTTCTTCCGATACCGCTACCCATCTGGCGCTGTATCAACGCTATCCGTCGCTTGGCGGCGTCGTTCATACCCACTCCACCCACGCCACGGCATGGGCGCAGGCGGGGATGGCTATTCCAGCGCTCGGCACCACGCACGCGGACTATTTCTTTGGCGATATTCCTTGTACCAGAGCGTTAAGCGAAGAAGAAGTGCAGGGCGAGTACGAGCTGAACACCGGCAAGGTGATCATCGAAACGCTGGGCGAGGTGGAACCGCTGCATACGCCAGGTATTGTCGTGTATCAACACGGGCCGTTCGCCTGGGGGAAAGATGCGCACGATGCGGTACATAACGCGGTCGTCATGGAGGAAGTGGCGCGAATGGCGTGGATTGCGCGCGGCATTAACCCGGCGCTGAATCCCATCGACGATTATCTGATGAATAAACACTTCATGCGTAAGCATGGCCCGAATGCGTATTACGGGCAGAAGTAAAACAACGCTCCGGGATCCTATCCCTCAGGGATGTAATTGGTCAGATTCCGGAGCTTCTTTCATAACACTCTATAGAATCATACTATTGTGTCTATCAACGGATTGTTTGTTAAAACTGACCCACAGCGGCGTCGGTATGGAGTAGCTGCGTTAATTGGTTTTGCAGCGGGTATTATTTCAGCATTTGTAAAATGGGGCGCGGAAGTTCCTTTACCGCCGCGAACGTTTTCCGGCGGGCGCGATGAGTTTAATCCACCGTATATTTTTTTGCGGGATTATTTAGGCATTGACCCAACACAAACGGTTTATACCTTTTCTGAGCATGTTATTAACCCTGTGATGGTAACTCATATTATCTTTTCGCTGGTATTCGCAATAGGTTACTGCGTCGTCGCGGAAATTTTCCCTAAAGTTAAATTATGGCAGGGGATACTGGCGGGGCTGATTGTTACGGTTGTCGTGCATGGCATATTCTGCCCGGCGCTGAACTTAACGCCTCCGCTTACACAACTTCCTTTTGACGAGTACGCTTCTGAAATTCTGGGACATGTATTTTGGTTTTGGGTGATTGAATTAATGCGCCGCGATCTGCGAAACCGCATAACGCATGAGCCGGATGCCGAAGTGCCATTAACAACCCGATAAGCGAAAAAAAATGCCCCCTGACCAGGGGGCAAAACTATGGCATTTTCCTGATACTAGCGATAAATCTCCGCGCTGGCATGCATGTTGCCGTTACTACCGGGCTCCCGTAACAAAATCGGGTGGTAGTACATTGCGCCTCGCGCATCAGTTTCTTCTTTCAGCGCCTGGCGGGCCTCGCTTTCAGTCGCGAAATTATGGTTTATGTAAATCACGCCTAAGCTCTGTATATCGTCCATATTTCTGGCCTGACGATTATCAATTTCAATGGCTGCCATTGTATTTACGCTGAGCAAAAATCCAGCCAGAAGGGGGAAAATACGGAAGAACATAGTGACCTCCTCGGCGGCGGTTGCTGACCTGGCCCTGCCTCCTTTTTTGTGAACCTCTGATGTTATTTTAATCGCTACCAGCAGGAGCGATAGCGACCATTTCTGATGCAGTTGTTCAAAAAATTACCGCATTTCCCGCTGATGCCTGATAAATCGTCAACTCGCTAGCTGTTATGGTGGTTAACAGGTCGGTATCTCATCCTTAATCTTTTACATTTCAGAACTGATCGGCAGGCACATAAATAATCGAACTATTGCCTTGAGTTTCGCCGGGCGTGTCAGTATTATAACGCGTCATTTTTCAGCCGACCTTTAACACGTTCCTTGCCTCCATGGGCCGCGGCTGACCCAGACAGGAGGCTGAATAATCCGTAAGGAGCAATTCGATGCGTCATTACGAAATCGTTTTTATGGTCCATCCTGACCAGAGCGAACAGGTTCCGGGTATGATCGAGCGTTACTCTGCTGCCATCACTGGCGCAGAAGGCAAGATCCACCGTCTGGAAGACTGGGGCCGCCGTCAGCTGGCTTACCCGATCAACAAACTGCACAAAGCGCATTACGTTCTGATGAACGTTGAAGCGCCGCAGGAAGTGATCGATGAGCTGGAAACTACCTTCCGCTTCAACGATGCCGTTATCCGCAGCATGGTTATGCGTACTAAGCACGCTGTTACCGAAGCCTCTCCGATGGTTAAAGCGAAAGACGAGCGCCGTGAGCGTCGCGATGATTTCGCTAACGAAACCGCAGATGATGCTGAAGCTGGGGATTCTGAAGAGTAATTTCTGATGACCAACCGTCTGGCGTTGTCCGGCACCGTGTGCAGGGCCCCCCTTCGAAAGGTCAGTCCATCAGGAATTCCGCATTGCCAGTTCGTGCTTGAGCATCGTTCTGTGCAAGAGGAAGCCGGCTTTCACCGGCAGGCGTGGTGCCAAATGCCCGTTATTGTTAGCGGACACGAAAACCAGGCCATTACTCACAGTATAACGGTCGGCAGCCGCATAACCGTTCAGGGGTTTATTTCTTGCCACAAGGCAAAGAACGGTCTGAGCAAAATGGTTCTGCATGCCGAGCAGATTGAATTGATAGATTCTGGAGACTAGCCATATGGCACGTTATTTCCGTCGTCGCAAGTTCTGCCGTTTCACCGCGGAAGGCGTTCAAGAGATCGACTATAAAGATATCGCTACGCTGAAAAACTACATCACCGAAAGCGGTAAGATTGTCCCAAGCCGTATC
Source organism: Salmonella sp. NW177 (assembly GCF_051811585.1). Taxonomy (NCBI): domain Bacteria; kingdom Pseudomonadati; phylum Pseudomonadota; class Gammaproteobacteria; order Enterobacterales; family Enterobacteriaceae; genus Salmonella; species Salmonella sp. NW177. The sequence continues at coordinate 34,982 of NZ_JAMMZV010000007.1, forward strand.
ACCGGTACCCGTGCAAAATACCAGCGTCAGCTGGCTCGCGCTATCAAACGCGCTCGCTACCTGTCTCTGCTGCCGTACACTGATCGCCATCAGTAATCGGTCACGGTCCATTAATACGACTTTGAGAGGATAAGGTAATGCAAGTTATTCTGCTTGATAAAGTAGCAAACCTGGGTAGCCTGGGTGATCAGGTTAACGTTAAAGCGGGCTATGCTCGTAACTTCCTGGTACCACAGGGTAAAGCTGTTCCGGCTACCAAGAAAAACGTTGAATACTTCGAAGCACGTCGCGCTGAACTGGAAGCTAAACTGGCTGACGTTCTGGCTGCTGCAAATGCACGCGCAGAGAAAATCAACGCCCTGGAAACCGTTACTATCGCGTCTAAAGCAGGCGACGAAGGTAAACTGTTCGGTTCCATCGGTACTCGCGACATCGCTGACGCTGTGACTGCAGCTGGCGTTGACGTGGCTAAGAGCGAAGTTCGTCTGCCGAACGGCGTTCTGCGTACCACTGGCGAACACGAAGTGAACTTCCAGGTTCACAGCGAAGTATTCGCAAAAGTTATCATCAACGTGGTTGCTGAGTAATCAGTCATTCTCGTTTTTGCTAGCAACGAAACGTCGGCCCAGCGCCGACGTTTTGCTTTTTTAACCCCATCGCTTTTCGACTGGCTATCTCCCCCTCTTTTCGCGATAATTAAAAATAAAACATTATTTTAATTTCTTGGTGAAAGAATGGATACCCAACGCCAGGCCTCCCCGTTTGCCCGCAAAAACGTCGTTTATGTGTGTGCCGCATTTTGTTGCCTGCTATGGGGCAGCGCTTATCCAGCCATCAAAAGCGGTTATGACCTCTTTCAGATAGCCACCGACGATATCCCTTCTAAAATTGTTTTTGCTGGTTATCGTTTTTTGTTTGCGGGTGGGTTGCTACTACTGTTCGCGCTGCTTCAGCGTAAACCGATTGGTCGGTTTCGTCCGCGCCAGTTTGCTCAGTTAACGTTACTGGGTCTGACCCAGACGTCGCTGCAATATCTCTTTTTCTATATCGGCCTTGCGTTCACCTCCGGCGTGAAAGGCTCAATCATGAACGCGACAGGCACATTCTTCAGCGTATTGCTGGCGCACTTTATTTATCAGAACGACCGATTGAGCTACAACAAAACGCTCGGCTGTATTCTGGGCTTTGCGGGCGTCATGGTGGTGAACGTCAGCAACGGCCTGGATTTCAGCTTTAATCTGCCGGGAGAAGGCTCCGTGGTGCTGGCTGCGTTTATTCTTTCTGCGGCCACATTGTATGGCAAACGTCTCTCGCAGACGGTCGATCCGATGGTCATGACTGGCTATCAATTGGGGATTGGCGGTCTGGTACTGGTCATTGGCGGTTACGTTTTTGGCGGTACGCTGACGATACATGGCTTCTCGTCGGTGGCGATTTTAGTCTACCTGACGCTGCTCTCGTCGGTCGCTTTTGCGCTATGGAGCATTTTACTCAAATATAACCGCGTGGGGATGATTGCGCCGTTTAACTTTCTGATCCCGGTTTCTGGCGCGGCTCTTTCGGCTATTTTTCTCGGCGAGAATATATTGGAGTGGAAATACATGATTGCGCTGGTGCTGGTGTGTTCGGGGATTTGGTGGGTGAATAAGGTGAAGCGGTAATGCTTCACCTGAACGAATAGGGTATAGGCGGGGTAAGGCGCAGCCGGCGTTACTGTGCGCGAATAAAACTGCCGTCAGGCTGACGCGTAAACAGCACCTGTTGACCGTTATCGCCATCTATCGTTAAACCTGTCACCACCCCGCTGGCATTCTGGCGAATTTTAATCATTTGACCATTTTTGAGATTACTCAGCGGCTTGCCAGCGCCTTCTACCTGCGCCATTGCATAAACGTCTGTCGGGGGCAGTCCGTGGTCACGGAACAGTTGCGCCAGAGTTTTACCAGGCTCTACCCGGTACGAGCGCCATTGTTGACCGATGCCGCTATCCTGCTGGAAAGGCTGCGTCTGCGGCTGGTTTTGTTCTTCCGGCTGGCCTTCCTGGATAGGTTCCGGCGCAACGGGCGCCACCTGATCCGGATCGTTTTGCGGCGCGACCAGCTGCGCCTGAAGCTGGGCCTCCGTCGGCGGCTGTGATTGCGATTGCAGATCCAATTGCGCTTCCCGCGTGACGACAGGTGAGTCGCTGGTCTCGCTGGCGGGCAGCAGGAAACCGATCACCAGCACGATAGCGGCAATGATAATGCCACGACGATGCATAGGCGGCAGCGGCTCCATGATGCGAAAATTATCCGGCGCGTGCCAGATTTTCGCCAGGGTTGGTTTTAATTCAAAGCGTCCGGGCATGGTTTACCTCCTGCTCCGCATCTCGTTCCTTAATCATAGAGTATAGATGGCTAACGCTATGATACTGGTAGTGCTATCCGCTTTCGTGACATCAATACGGATAATCTATTGTTTCTTTTTCCCTGCGATTTGTCATCCTCCCTGAGACAAAGTTTTACCAGAAGAAGCGTGGCTGTTATGCTGCCCGCTACTTTTTTGATATCCAATGAAGGAAAAATAATGGCCACCCCGACTTTTGACACTATTGAAGCGCAAGCGAGCTACGGCATTGGTTTGCAGGTAGGGCAGCAGCTCAGCGAATCCGGTCTTGAAGGACTGTTGCCTGAAGCGCTGGTTGCAGGCATTGCTGATGCGCTGGAAGGTAAACACCCGGCGGTTCCTGTTGATGTGGTGCATCGTGCGCTGCGTGAAATTCATGAGCGTGCGGACGCGGTGCGTCGTGAGCGTTTCAAAGCGATGGCGGCCGAAGGCGTGAAATACCTGGAAGAAAACCGCGAAAAAGACGGTGTGAACAGTACTGAGTCTGGTTTACAGTTCCGCGTTCTGACGCAGGGCGAAGGCGCGATTCCGGCGCGTACCGACCGCGTACGCGTGCATTACACCGGTAAGCTTATTGATGGCACCGTATTTGACAGCTCCGTCGCGCGCGGCGAGCCGGCTGAATTCCCGGTAAATGGCGTGATCGCCGGCTGGATTGAAGCGCTGACTCTGATGCCGGTAGGTTCCAAATGGGAACTGACTATCCCACAGGAGCTGGCCTATGGCGAGCGTGGGGCCGGGGCATCTATTCCGCCATTCAGCACCCTGGTGTTTGAGGTGGAACTGCTGGAAATTCTGTAAGCGCCCCGGGTTTGCCGGATGATGGCGTAAACGCCTTATCCGGCAACCCTGACTTCAGCAGATGCCAATATTTTATTTTGCAAATGGCGTCGTTACGTGTATTTTTGTGAGCTAATTCGCATTATCAAAGTGATATAACACTCATTTTAAACATAAAATTAACATTGTATTTGAATCTTAGTATTCATCCCGCCGATTCTTACCTAATATCGATGAGTCCTGATAACAGGATCGTCGTATCATAGACCAAAGGCCGTAGAGCCCGCACAACACAGACAGGTACAGGAAGAAAAACATGGTAGATCAGGTAAAAGTCGCAGCCGACGAACAGGCTCCGGCTGAACAGTCGCTACGGCGCAATCTTACAAACCGTCATATACAGCTTATTGCTATTGGCGGCGCTATTGGTACCGGTCTGTTTATGGGATCGGGTAAAACGATCAGTCTCGCCGGACCGTCGATCATTTTTGTGTATATGATCATCGGTTTTATGCTTTTTTTCGTGATGCGCGCCATGGGGGAATTGCTGCTCTCGAATCTGGAATATAAATCGTTTAGCGATTTTGCTTCCGACCTGCTTGGCCCCTGGGCGGGATATTTCACCGGCTGGACGTACTGGTTTTGCTGGGTAGTGACCGGTATGGCTGACGTGGTGGCGATTACCGCCTACGCGCAGTTCTGGTTTCCCGGCCTTTCCGATTGGGTCGCCTCGCTGGCGGTAGTGATCCTGCTGCTAAGCCTCAACCTCGCCACCGTTAAAATGTTTGGGGAAATGGAATTTTGGTTTGCTATGGTCAAAATCGTCGCCATTGTGGCGTTGATTGTGGTCGGGCTGGTGATGATTGCGATGCACTTTAAATCGCCGACCGGCGTTGAAGCGTCTTTCGCGCATCTGTGGAATGACGGCGGCTGGTTCCCGAAAGGCATTAGCGGGTTCTTTGCCGGTTTCCAGATTGCGGTATTCGCCTTCGTGGGCATTGAGCTGGTCGGTACTACCGCCGCAGAAACTAAAGATCCGGAAAAATCGCTGCCGCGCGCGATTAACTCAATACCGATCCGTATCATCATGTTCTACGTCTTTGCGCTGATTGTCATTATGTCGGTGACGCCGTGGAGTTCCGTGGTGCCGGATAAGAGCCCGTTCGTTGAGCTGTTTGTACTGGTGGGTCTGCCTGCCGCCGCGAGCGTGATCAACTTTGTTGTGCTGACCTCGGCGGCGTCTTCCGCCAACAGCGGCGTCTTCTCGACCAGCCGTATGCTGTTTGGCCTGGCGCAAGAAGGCGTGGCGCCAAAAGCGTTCGCTAAGCTATCGAAACGCGCGGTACCGGCGAAAGGCCTGACCTTCTCCTGTATCTGCCTGCTGGGCGGCGTGGTTATGCTGATGGTCAACCCGAGCGTGATTGGCGCATTCACCATGATCACTACGGTTTCGGCTATCCTGTTTATGTTTGTCTGGACCATCATTCTGTGTTCATACCTGGTGTACCGCAAAAAGCGTCCCCACCTGCATGAAAAATCCATCTATAAGATGCCGCTCGGTAAGCTGATGTGCTGGGTCTGTATGGCGTTCTTTGCGTTCGTGCTGGTATTACTGACGCTGGAAGACGATACGCGCCAGGCGCTGATCGTGACGCCGCTGTGGTTTATCGCGTTGGGTCTGGGCTGGCTGTTGATAGGTAAGAAACGGATGGCGGGAATGCGTTAATTGTTTTGCCCGGTGGCGCTGGCGCTTACCGGGCTTACAGCGTAGCGTTGATTTGTAGGCCGGATAAGGCGCAGTTTACAGCCGCCATCCGGCAAAATGCCCGGCTGGCGATTATTCCCCGGCCAGCGCGCGTGGGAACAGCACGTTATTCTCCAGGCTGATGTGCTCCATCAGATCATCAATCATCTCATTAATGCCGTTATACATCGCTTTCCAGGTGGTACAGGCTTCTGGCGGCGGCGTTACATTTTGGGTGACGTGTTTGATGACGTCTACCAGCTCTCCCGCCTCGTCATGCTCGCTTTCCATTACGCTTATCGGGCCCGTTGCCTGGCGACCCATACCCTGTTTGATCATGGGGAACAGGATCTGTTCTTCTTTCATCATATGGCTGGAAAGCTCTTCATGCAGCGCAGTGAGATATTTTGTCAGGCCGCGTGGGACGTTTGGCTTATCCGCGTGGACGCGTTCCACTTTGGTTGCCTGCAGGATAAGCTCCGGCAGTTGTTCGCGGTGTCGGTCATGATAGCGCACCACGATATGGTCAATAATGTCCGCCAGCGGAACGGCGCGCCAGTCTTTTTCGATGGGCTGTTCAGCCAACTGCGCGAGTTGCGCTTCAATAATGTCAATATCGACGTCGTGACGCGCGGCGGCGCGCGCCAGCGTCTGTTTTCCGCCGCAGCAGTAATCCATATCGTACTGGCGAAACAGCGCCGATGCGCGGGGAATAGAGAGCGCCAGTTCGCCTAAAGGTTGATCGCGATAAGCCATAGCCGTTACCTCATTTGCAATAATATAAGTTGTATTTTAAATACATCTTTAAGGCGAGGCTATAACTCTTTCGGGGTGCGTATAATTTAAGCGAGTATGAAATTAGCGTTCCGTGACCGGAACGACGGTCGCTTTTTCCGGTTTCGCTCTCACGGCAATGACCACGCCCGCTACCAGGAGCGCAATGCCGCTTAACGTCAGGAATGGCGGGATTTCCTGGCGCAGAATGAAGGTATAGAGCAGTCCCGCCAACGTCTCAAAAACAATCAGCGGCCCTAAAATAACGGTTGGCAATTTTTGGCTGGCGATATTCCAGCACAGCGCGCCCACCCAGGAACACAGCACCGCGATGGCGATCATCAGACCGATAAACAGCGCGGGATGCGGGCCAAAGGGCAGGGTAAACAGCGGTTTCTGGATACTCAGCCACAGACAGACCGCCGCATAGCCGATTAACGAGACCGGCAGCGTAACCAGCGCCTGCGCCGTTGCCCACATCATGGGATGTTTGTCGGGATTTTCCCGCAGCCAGCGGGCGTTGCGCAGCGCATACCATGCCCAGCACGCTACGGAAATCAGCGCCAGCACAATGCCTGAACCATAGCGCCAGCCGCTAACATCGGACAATCCCTGACTAAGTTCAGCAATATTGACGCACAGCAGGCCAAAACCGATAAGCGCCAGCGCGGGCGCTAAACGCCGCCAGGATAATCTGCCGTCTCGTTGGCTATAGAGAACGTTAGCGAAAAGCGGAATGACGACCGGCAATGTCCCGATGATCATCGTCGAAACCGGCGCGCCGGTTCGCTGAATAGCGCTGGCGAGGCAGGCGTAATAGATTACATTGCCCATCAGAGTCAGCGACAGGGCGGTGAACCAGTCTTTGCGCGTCAACTGGCGTAACCGCGTGCGGCCTAACCAGGCAATCGGCAGGGCAATCAGCCCCAGCGCCAGATAGCGTCCCATTGACTGTAAGAGGGCCGGGTAATCCGGCACGATTAACGGGCCGACGAAAATCAATCCCCACATTAGCCCTGCCAGCAGGGCGTATAGCACGCCGCTAATCATCAGATTCTCCTCATAAACCGTTCCGTCATTATCAGAGAAGGTCTATGAGGATGCCACATAAATTAACTAAATTTTAACACTTACAGTACGGAGCGAAGGCTTTCTGTGAGCGTCGTCGTCGGGCGACCGATGAGTTTACGCAGCGTATGGCTGTCATCAAACAAGCCGCCTTTCGCCGCGCCAGCGTCAGAATTGGCCAACATATCCGCCAGTCCGTCAGGCAGGCCTGCGCCTTTTAACGCGGCGGCAAAATCGACTTCGCTCAGGTTCTGGTAGACGATTTTTTTTCCGCTCTGATGAGTAAGTTCATCCGCCAACTGGCTTAATGTCCAGGCGTTATCACCCGCCAGCTCGTAGACATTCCCGGCGTGACCCTCTTCACTGATGACGCGCGCGGCGGCGGCGGCATAGTCAGCGCGCATTGCGGAGGCGATTTTCCCTTCTTCCGCTGCGCCAATAAAGACGCCATGCTTCAGCGCGGCAGGGACGCTCGCCAGGTAGTTTTCCGTATACCAGCCGTTACGTAATAGCGTGTGAGGAATACCTGACTCAGCCAGCATCTTTTCCGTTTCAATATGTTCATCGGCGAGCGCCAGCGGCGATTTATCCGCATGTAGCAGGCTGGTATAGGCGATGAATTTCACCTTCGCGGCAATGGCGGCCTGAATAACGTTGCGGTGCTGCGCGGTGCGTTGTCCCACTTCGCTGGATGATATAAGCAGCAGTTTATCAACGCCCTGTAAGGCGGTGGTCAGCGCGGCTTCGTTAGCGTAATCCGCCTGGCGAACGGCGATCCCGCGCTGACTGAGCGGGGCGGCTTTTTTCGGGTTACGGACGATCGCGACGAGGTGGCTGGCGGGCGTCGTTTTTAGCAGGTTTTCAATAACGTGTTGGCCCAGTTGGCCTGTTGCGCCAGTGATAGCAATCATGGTGAACTCCTCAGTGTTGGTCTTGTGTTTTATTACGCTACCACCTAAACTTACTTTTAGTAAGTACGTACAAAAAGGTAAGTATCAATGCGCGCTCATACTCTTTCCCGGCAGTTGCGTGAAGGCAATCTCTTTGCTGAACAGTGCCCGTCCCGTGAGGTGTTAAAACATGTCACCAGTCGCTGGGGCGTACTGATTCTGGTCGCGTTACGCGACGGTACACACCGTTTTAGCGACCTGCGCCGCAAGATGGGAGGCGTGAGTGAAAAGATGCTGGCGCAGTCGTTACAGGCGCTTGAACAGGACGGATTTCTCAACCGGGTGTCATATCCAGTTGTTCCGCCGCATGTGGAGTACAGCCTGACGCCGCTTGGCGAGCAGGTGAGTGATAAAGTCGCCGCGCTGGCGGACTGGATAGAACTGAATTTGCCCCAGGTATTGGCGCAGCGGGACCGTTTATCAGATGGCGGCTAGCGCTTTATTCGGCCTGCCAGTCAGGCCGAATAAACGCAGCGCCATACGGGACACACGTTACTTGCTTAAATCCACCTGATAAATGGCAAAACCGATATCATCGACGGCAACCTTCTTCATCGGATACTGCCCTTTCGCTTTAATGAAGGCAGCGGCTTTATCGCCTGGCGATGTTTCAAAGCGGATATCCAGCGCCGTATCGCTGTGGATTGGCGCCAGACGCCAGTTATTATCCGCCGCCGGATGGATTTCGCCCGCGCGTTTTGACTCTGCGCCAATCCATGCCGCCAGCACGGCGCGATTTTCATCCGGAGACGCAAAGGCGATATGGCTGTCGCCCGTGCCGGCAAACTTGCCGCCGTAAGCGCGATAGTTATTCGTGGCGACCAGGAACGTAGCGTTCGGGTCGACAGGCTTACCGTTAAAGGTCAGGTTTTTAATACGTTCCGCCTGCGGATTCACCATCTGGCATTCGCCATCATAGCGGGCGGGCTGTGACACATCGATTTGATAATTCACGCCGTCAATGACATCGAAATTATAGGTGCGAAAGCCATCCCAATTGATCAACGATTGCGGTTTGTTGCTGTGAATATCAATTTGATTAAACTGTCCGGCAGAACATTCCAGCCACTCTTTTACCTCCTTGCCGCTGGCTTTCACCACCACCAGCGTATTCGGATAGAGATAAAGATCGGCGGCGTTACGGAAGGTCAACTGGCCTTTTTCCACTTCGACAAAGCTGGCAGGATCGTTCTTACGCCCGCCAACTTTAAACGGCGCGGCGGCGGACAGCACCGGCAGTTTCGCCAGATCCGGATCGCCCTGAATAAAGTGTTCCACATACGCTTTTTGCGCGTTATTCACCACCTGTACGGTAGGATCGTCCTGCACCAGAGCAAGATAACTGTACATGTTATCGGCGGACTTGCCGATGGGCTTGCTGACAAACTCGCGGGTGGCATCGTGATCGGCTTTCAGAATATCGACCAGCTTACTGTCTTCCGCCGCCAGCGACTTTTTAGCGGCGGCGTCATAGATAGGCCGCGCTTCCGCTTTCGCCTGCGTAACCTGCCATTTGCCGCTGTCGTTATTGAGCACCAGATCGACCACTCCCAGATGGTCGCCCCACATGCCAGGCATTACCGCAGGAATGCCGTTAAGCGTACCTTTGGCGATATCCGCGCCTTTGATGTCGGCAAAATCTTTACCGGGGAAGACGGCGTGGGCGTGGCCAAACATAATCGCGTCGACGCCGGGAACTTCGCTGAGGTAATAAACCGAGTTTTCCGCCATGCTGTGGTACGGATCGGCAGAAAGGCCTGAGTGAGCAATGACTACCACGATATCAGCGCCTTTCTCGTGCATTTCGGGCACATATTTCCGGGCGGTTTCCGTAATGTCATTGACGGTAACTTTGCCGCTCAGGTTCGCTTTATCCCAAATCATGATTTGCGGCGGAACAAAGCCGATATAGCCGATTTTCAGAGTTTGCGGGTTGCCGTCTTTATCAATAACGCTCGTCTCTTTAATCAGATAAGGCGTAAAGAGCGGCTTTTGGGTTTTAACGTCGATAATATTGGCGTTAACATAAGGGAATTTCGCGCCGGCCAGCGCGTTATGCAGATAGTCCAGACCATAATTAAACTCATGGTTGCCGAGGTTTCCAACCGCGTAATCCAGAGTGTTGAGCGCTTTATAGACCGGGTGAACGTCACCGTCTTTGAGCCCTTTTGCCGCCATATAATCGCCCAGAGGGCTCCCCTGAATCAGGTCGCCGTTATCCACCAGCACGCTGTTTTTGACTTCATTTCGGGCGGCATGAATCAAACTTGCGGTACGTACCAATCCGAATTTTTCGGTTGCGGTATCCTTGTAATAATCGAAATCCATCATGTTGCTATGTAAATCAGTAGTTTCCATGATACGGAGATCGACGGTGGCCGCATTCACGCTGGCGGCGATCAGCGTAGCCAGAAGCGTTGCACTAAACTTAATCATCAGAGGCACCTTTTAAGAACGCAATAGAAAAGCCGGATAGTGAAAAATAGCGATGATAAACAGTGAAACCCGATATCGTTCCAACCGTCGCCAGAAGAAGGCGAAACCGCCCCATCCGGCCGATTTTTTGCGAGTGTTCACAGAAGGGTGAATCATGCCATGAAAGGTATTATCAAAACCGCTGACGGTATCACAGTTGGCGGAACCCTTAACGATCGGGTATAAGTAAAACAACGAGTTAACGCCCCTGTCATAAAGAGGTGGAGAATGTTAGAACAAGTATGCCAGCTTGCACGGAACGCGGGCGATGCCATTATGCAGGTTTATGATGGAGCCAAACCGATGGAGTACGCCCGCAAGCAGGACGATTCTCCAGTCACTGCGGCGGATATCGCCGCACATACCGTGATTCTCGAAGGGTTACGCACGCTCACGCCGGATATTCCGGTGCTTTCAGAAGAAGATCCGCCCGCCTGGGAAGTGCGCCAGCACTGGCAGCGCTACTGGCTGGTCGATCCGCTCGACGGCACCAAAGAGTTCATCAAGCGCAATGGCGAATTCACGGTCAATATCGCGCTGATTGAGCAGGGCAAACCGGTGTTGGGCGTGGTCTATGCGCCGGTGCTGAAAGTGATGTACTACGCGGCGGAAGGTAAGGCCTGGAAAGAGGAGTGCGGGGTGCGTAAGCAGATTCAGGTCCGGGATGCCCGCCCGCCGCTGGTGGTGATTAGCCGTTCGCATACGGATGATGAACTCACCGAATATCTCCAACAGCTTGGCGAACATCAGACCACCTCTATTGGTTCCTCGCTGAAATTCTGCCTTGTGGCGGAAGGCCAGGCGCAGCTTTACCCCAGATTTGGGCCGACCAGCGTTTGGGACACTGCCGCAGGTCATGCCATTGCCGTTGCAGCCGGGGCGCACGTTCACGACTGGCAGGGAAAAACGCTGGACTATACCCCTCGTGAATCGTTCCTTAACCCCGGCTTCCGGGTGACTATTTACTGAGGAGCTTATGCAGCAGGTCGACCACCTGCTGTACCTCTTGCTGGGTTAACGCGCCATCTTTCACCCATTGAACCCGACCGTCTTTGTCAAGCACGATGACGGCGGACCCCTCTTCTTTTAATTGCCAGGCGTTACGCGCCACGCCATTGCTGTCGACAATAAATTGCGACCACGGGTAGAGCTTTTTATTACTTTCTATACTGCTACGCACGAACATACCGGAGCCTGGGATCGCATCATCGGTGTTCACAATTGTGGTCGTCTGGTATCTGTCATGCGGAAGCCCGGCGGATTTAATCGCTTCAATCAGCGTGGCGTTTTTTTCCTTCGCTGACGTTCGACCCGCAATGTGCAGCAGGACGCGCACTTTTCCCGCCAGTTGCGCGCTATTCCAGTTTTTATAACTAAACTCATCTTTATTCAACGTCAGTTCGCCACGATCGGCAATGCCTACCGGCGGCACCCGTTGGTTAACTTCAAGGTTATGCGCACAAGCCATTATGGGGAGTAGCAGACACGACATCGCCAGAATTTTACGTAGGGTCATGGTCATTCCTTCTTTATTTTTTTGCAGGTGATCCGACCACTTTGGGCCGATAGTTAATCATATGTGCGATTGATGCTTTTTCCCGCAAAGGGGATGCCAGTTTGCGGGCGGGCGCACACTTCCTGTGAAAAATGAAGGCATATACTGAGAAAAATGAGCTGATGTTTAGATAATTCTGAATAACTGTAATCAAAAGGTAAATATACTTATGCACACTGGAAACGACGTAGATATGGTCTATAGTCATATGGCATTAAAATTTGCGCCTTAAAACTGTTGGGCTGATTGTGGCACCGCAAGGGCGTAATACTCTGCAGGAGACAACAATGAAAATTTTCCAACGCTACAACCCGCTACAGGTGGCGAAGTACGTGAAGATCCTGTTCCGTGGACGGTTATATATCAAGGATGTTGGCGCTTTTGAGTTCGATAAGGGTAAGATTCTTATCCCAAAAGTGAGGGACAAGCAGCACTTGTCTGTGATGTCTGAAGTTAACCGTCAGGTTATGCGTCTGCAAACTGAGATGGCGTAACCAAAAGTGCTATGCAGTAGGTTAAAAAAGTAAAAAAAAACGGCTCCTGAATCAGGAGCCGTTGATGTTTCTGGCAAACGGATTTCAGGCCGCGCTGTCTTCTTTGTCTTTTGCATCGGGCAGTTTCGGCGCCGGTACGTTGCTTTTATTGTCGAGACGCGTCACCAGCAACTGATCGATACGGTAGTTGTCGATATCCACCACTTCAAATTTGTAGCCGGAAAACTTCACCGAATCAGTACGTTTTGGGATCTTGCGCAGCATAAACATCATAAAGCCGCCAATGGTTTCATAGTTGCCGGATTGCGGAAACTCATCGATATCCAGCACGCGCATGACGTCGTCAATCGGCGTGCCGCCGTCAACCAGCCAGGAATTTTCATCGCGCGCCACAATTTGCTCTTCCAGTCCCTGGCCGACCAGGTCACCCATTAGCGTGGTCATCACATCGTTCAGCGTAATGATACCGACGACCAGCGCGTATTCATTCATAATGACCGCGAAATCCTCGCCCGCCGTTTTGAAACTTTCCAGCGCCTCAGAAAGGGTCAGCGTATCCGGCACAATCAAGGTATTGCGAATTTGCACGCCGCCATTCAGCGCCATACTTTGGTTCGCCAGCACGCGATTCAGCAGATCTTTGGAGTCTACATAGCCGATGATGTGGTCGATATCTTCATTACACACCAAAAATTTTGAGTGCGGATGTTCGGCGACCTTTTTCTTCAGGCTTTGTTCGTCTTCGTGCAGATCAAACCAGATGATACTTTCGCGCGGCGTCATGGAAGACGGTACGGTGCGGGATTCAAGTTCAAACACATTTTCAATCAGTTCATGCTCTTGCTTGCGCAAGACGCCCGCCAGCGCGCCGGCTTCCACCACTGCGTAAATATCATCAGAAGTAATGTCGTCTTTCCGCACCATTGGAATTTTGAACAGGCGGAAGATGTTGTTTGCCATGCCGTTAAACAGCCACACCAGCGGGCGAAAAACGAACAGGCAGAAGCGCATCGGGTTGATGATACGCAAAGCCACAGCTTCTGGCGCAATCATACCGATGCGTTTCGGGGTTAAATCCGCGAACAGGATAAACAGCCCCGTCACCAGCGAGAAAGAGAGAATAAAGCTCAGCTGCTCGGAGAGTTCTGGCGACATATAGTGCGAGAAAAGGGCGGAAAAGGCGGGCGAAAATGCCGCATCGCCGACGATACCGCCAAGAATAGCGACGGCGTTCAGGCCAATTTGCACAACGGTGAAAAACATGCCGGGATTTTCCTGCATTTTCAATACGCGTTGTGCGTTGATACTGCCTTCATCAGCTAATAATTTAAGTTTAATCTTACGTGATGCGGCAAGCGAGATCTCGGAGATGGAGAAGAACGCACTTACAGCGATCAGGCAGAATATAATGAATATACTGTTTAACATATCTTATCCGGCGAAACGCCAGATCCTCGGAAGGGAAGTTTATAAATCCGTGTGGTAACGTTTAATGAAAACCGGCTCGTAGCAGTGAGCCGATAAGTTCAGGGCTAGTATAGCGTAAGCTACTGTAAAGTCGCCAGAGGGTTCATTTTCAACTCCGACAAGTTCCCCCTACGCCAGCGTCGTCACGCGTCAGGCGGCAGGCAAACGCCGATCCCGCCAATCCCGCAGTAACCGTATGGATTTTTGTGCAGATACTGTTGGTGTTCATCTTCGGCGTAGTAAAACGGCGTCGCATGGGCGATTTCCGTGGTAATAGGGCGATGGTCTCCGGCGGCGGCCATTGCCGACTGAAAGCGCTCGCGACTGGCGTGAGCGGCGGCATTCTGCTCCGGCGTTAAGGGATAAATCGCAGAACGGTATTGCGTACCGTGATCGTTACCCTGTTGCATCCCCTGCGTCGGATCGTGATTTTCCCAGAAGGTCTGTAAAAGCTGCTCATAACTGATAACGGCAGGATCGTACACTATCCGTACCGCTTCGGCATGACCGGTCTGCCCGGAGCAGACTTCCCGGTAGGTTGGATTAGGCGTGTAACCGCCTGCATACCCTGCCGCGGTGCTATATACGCCGGGCAATTGCCAGAATAAACGTTCTACGCCCCAGAAACAGCCCATAGCGAAGTAGGCGATCTCCATCCCGGCAGGGACATTGGTCATAGAGTGTTCATTTACCGCATGCAGAGTGGCGATCGGCATCGGGGTGTTGCGTCCTGGTAACGCATCTGCTTGAGTAACCAGATGTTTTTTATCAAATAAACTCATGAGCTATTCTCCCGAAAGCGTTAATTGGCGTTAAGGTTGTAACGAGACGCATCTTTGCACACAATAACAACATTAATGTATCTGGATTTAACCATAAGAAATATTTGGGCAGTCGTCTGCTTTTCAATCGAAATTGTTGATTTTATGTTAAGCCGCGGAGCGGTAGTGTGATTTTTTCCAGGGGTGGGAATAGGGGATATTCAGGAGAAAATGTGCCACATATCCGTCAGTTATGTTGGGTTAGCTTACTGTGCCTGAGCAGTTCTGCGGTAGCCGCAAATGTTCGTCTGAAAGTCGAAGGGCTATCCGGAGAGCTGGAAAAAAACGTTCGCGCACAGCTCTCTACGATTCAGAGCGATGAGGTGACGCCGGATCGGCGCTTTCGCGCCCGAGTTGATGATGCGATTCGCGAAGGGCTTAAAGCGTTAGGCTATTACGAACCCACTATCAAATTCGACTTGCTTCCACCGCCTGCGAAAGGACGGCAGGTATTAATCGCCAGGGTTACGCCCGGCCAGCCGGTGTTGATTGGCAGTACAGAAGTCATTTTACGCGGCGGCGCGCGTACGGACAAAGATTATCTGGCCTTACTGAAAACGCGTCCGGCAATCGGCACGGTGCTGAACCAGGGAGACTATGACAATTTTAAAAAGTCGTTAACCAGCGTGTCGCTACGTAAAGGCTATTTCGACAGCGAATTCGTTAAAAGTCAGTTGGGAATTGCTCTGGGCCGTCATCAGGCGTTTTGGGATATTGATTATGATAGCGGTGAGCGCTATCGCTTCGGACCTGTCACCTTCGAAGGTTCGCAGATTCGTGATGAATATTTACAAAATCTGTTGCCGTTTAAAGAGGGCGATGAGTACGAATCGAAAGATTTGGCGGAACTAAACCGCCGACTTTCCGCTACCGGATGGTTTAATTCTGTCGTGGTGGCGCCGGAATTTGAGAAATCGCGTAAAACAAAAATTCTGCCGTTAAAAGGCGTGGTATCGCCGCGAACCGAAAATACGATTGAAACCGGGGTGGGGTACTCCACCGACGTCGGGCCGCGCGTGAAAGCGTCGTGGAAAAAACCGTGGATGAACTCTTACGGTCATAGTCTGACCACCAGCACCAGTATTTCTGCGCCGGAACAGGTGCTGGATTTTAGTTATAAAATGCCGCTGCTGAAAAACCCGCTGGAGCAATACTATCTGGTACAGGGCGGTTTTAAACGTACCGATTTGAATGATACGGAGCAGGACTCGACCACGCTTGCCGTTTCGCGTTACTGGGACCTTTCCAGCGGTTGGCAGCGGGCGATTAACCTGCGCTGGAGTTTCGACCACTTTACCCAGGGGAACGTCACCAATACCACTATGCTGTTCTACCCGGGCGTGATGATCAGCCGAACCCGCTCGCGAGGGGGACTGATGCCAACCTGGGGCGATTCGCAGCGCTATTCAGTAGACTATTCGAATACGGCTTGGGGCTCCGACGTGGATTTCTCCGTGCTGCAGGCGCAAAACGTCTGGATTCGGACTTTGTACGATCGCCACCGTTTTGTGATGCGCGCCAATTTGGGCTGGATAGAAACCGGTGATTTCGACAAAGTTCCGCCGGATTTACGTTTCTTCGCCGGGGGCGACCGCAGTATTCGCGGCTATAAATACAAATCTATTTCGCCTAAAGATAGCGACGGCAATCTTAAAGGCGCCTCAAAACTGGCAACCGGATCGCTGGAGTACCAGTATAACGTCACCGGCAAATGGTGGGGGGCAGTGTTTGTCGATAGCGGCGAGGCGGTGAGTGATATTCGCCGTAGCGATTTCAAAACCGGGACCGGGGTCGGCGTGCGCTGGGCGTCGCCGGTTGGGCCTGTCAAACTCGATTTTGCCGTACCGGTCGGCGACAAAGACGAACACGGTTTACAGTTTTATATCGGTCTGGGGCCTGAATTATGAGTTTATGGAAGAAAATAAGCCTCGGCGTGTTGATTTTCATTGTGGTGTTACTGGCGAGCGTTGCGTTTCTGGTCGGGACGACGACGGGGCTGCATCTGGTATTCAGTGCGGCGAACCGCTGGGTGCCGGGGCTGGAGATTGGGCAGGTCACCGGCGGCTGGCGGGACTTATCGTTAAAAAATATCCGCTATGAGCAGCCGGGCGTTGCGGTGAATGCGGGCGAAATTCATCTGGCCGTCGGGCTTGATTGCCTGTGGCGCAGTAGCCTGTGCGTCAATGATCTGGCGCTAAAAGACATTAATGTCGCTATCGACAGCAAAAAAATGCCACCCTCCGAACCGGCGCAAGAAGAGGAAGAAAGCGGACCGCTGAACCTCTCCACCCCCTGGCCCATCACGCTGTCGCGCGTGGCGTTGAATAACATCAATATCAAGATTGATGACACTACCGTTTCGGTGCTGGATTTTACCTCCGGGCTGGCATGGCAGGAGAAAAACCTGACCCTGAAACCGACGCGGCTTCAGGGATTGCTGATCGCTCTGCCGAAGGTCGCTGACGTGGCGCAGGAAGAGGTGGTTGAACCCAAAATCGAGAAACCTCAACCGGATGAAAAGCCGCTTGGCGAAACGCTAAAAGATCTGTTTGCAAAACCGGTAATGCCGGAGATGACCGATGTTCACCTGCCGCTCAATCTGAATATCGAGTCATTTCGCGGCGAGCAGCTACGCATCACCGGCGATACCGATCTGACGGTGCGCACGATGCTGCTTAAAGTCAGCAGTATCGACGGTAATATGAAGCTGGATACTCTGGATATCGACGCCAACCAGGGCACGGTGAAAGCCTCCGGTACGGCGCAGCTCGCCAATAACTGGCCGGTTGATATTACGCTCAACAGTACGCTGAATATCGATCCGCTAAAGGGTGAAAAGATAAAACTCAAGGTCGGCGGCGCGCTACGCGAACAACTGGAGGTCGGGGTGAACCTTTCCGGGCCGATGGATGTCACGCTTCGCGCCCAGACGCGGCTGGCGGAGGCCGGTTTACCGCTCAATCTTGAAGTCGTCAGCCAACGCATTGCCTGGCCATTGACGGGTGATACCCAGTTTCAGGCTGACGATCTGAAGCTCAAACTGAGCGGTAAGATGACCGACTATACGTTGTCGATGCGAACCGCCGTGAAAGGACAAGATATTCCGCCGGCGACCATTACGCTGGATGCTAAAGGGAATGAGCGGCAGATTAATCTCGATAAACTCACCGTCGCCGCTCTGGAGGGAAAAACCGAACTGAAAGCGCTGGTGGACTGGCAGCAGGCGATTAGCTGGCGTGGCGAACTGACGCTGAATGGCATCAATACCGCTAAAGAGATCCCGGATTGGCCCGCGAAGCTTAACGGCGTCATGAAAACCAAAGGCAGCCTCTACGGCGGCACCTGGCAGATGGATGTTCCGGAGCTCAAGCTGACCGGCAATGTGAAGCAGAACAGCGTTAACGTCAACGGGACGCTAAAGGGCAACAGCTACATGCAGTGGACGATCCCGGGGCTGCACCTTGCGCTGGGCCCAAACAGCGCCGATATAAAAGGCGAGCTTGGCGTTAAGGAGTTGAATCTTGACGCCGCCATCGATGCGCCAGGGCTGGATAATGCGCTGCCAGGGCTGGGCGGCATGGCAAAAGGAATCGTTAAAGTCCGCGGTACGGTAGAAGCGCCGCAGCTGTTGGCGGATATCACCGCCCGCGGCCTGCGCTGGCAGGATCTGTCTGTCGCCCAGGCGCGCATTGAGGGCGATATTAAATCCACCGATCAGATAGCGGGCCATCTCAACGTTCGCGTAGAGCGGATTTCGCAGCCCGACGTTAACATCAATCTGGTGACGCTTGACGCCAAAGGCAGCGAGAAGCAGCATCAGCTACAGCTCCGTGTTCAGGGAGAACCGGTATCCGGTCAACTCTCCCTGACAGGCAGTTTTGATCGCGAGGCGGCGCGCTGGAAAGGGACGTTAAGCGACACCCGTTTCCAGACGCCAGTGGGGCCATGGTCGTTGACCCGCGCGATTGCGCTGGACTACCGTAATAAAGAACAGAAAATCAGTATCGGGCCGCATTGTTGGCTGAACCCGAACGCCGAGCTGTGCATCCCGCAAACCATTGATGCGGGCGCCGCAGGGCGGGCGGTGGTCAATCTCAACCGCTTTGATCTGGCGATGCTGAAGCCATTTATGCCTGATACCACTCAGGCCAGCGGGATCTTTAGCGGGAAAGCGGACGTGTCGTGGGACACCACCCAGGAGGGATTGCCGCAGGGGAAGGTCACGCTTTCCGGTCGTAATGTGAAGGTCACGCAGACCGTCAATGACGCGCCGTTACCGGTCGCGTTTGAGACGCTGAACCTCAGCGCCGATCTGCACAATAATCGCGCCGAGTTGGGATGGCTGATTCGCCTGACGAACAATGGTCAATTCGATGGCCAGGTGCAGGTAACCGATCCTCAGGGGCGGCGCAATCTCGGCGGTAACGTCAACATGCGCAATCTCAATCTGGCGATGGTCAACCCTGTCTTTTCGCGCGGCGAAAAAGCGGCGGGAATGTTAAACGCCAGGCTACGTCTGGGCGGCGATGTACAAAGCCCGCAGTTGTTTGGTCAGTTGCAGCTTAGCGCGCTGGATATTGACGGTAATTTTATGCCGTTTGAGATGCAGCCGAGCCAGCTCACCATGAACTTTAGCGGGACGCGTTCGACGCTCGCCGGTATCGTGCGAACACAACAAGGGCAAATTAACCTGAACGGCAACGCCGACTGGAGTCAGATTGACAACTGGCGCGCGCGGGTGACGGCGAAAGGCAGCCGGGTGCGGATTACCGTTCCGCCGATGGTGCGCCTGGATGTCTCGCCGGATGTGGTCTTTGACGCGACGCCTTCGCTGTTCACGTTGGATGGGCGTGTGGACGTTCCGTGGGCGCGAATTGTGGTGCACGACCTGCCGGAGAGCGCGGTCGGCGTCTCCAGCGATGTGGTTATGCTCAACAATGACCTGCAACCAGAAACGCCGCAGACAGCGTCTATTCCCATCAACAGTAATCTGACGGTCCACGTCGGCAACAACGTGCGCATCGACGCCTTCGGGCTTAAAGCGCGTTTGACCGGCGATTTGAAAGTCGCGCAGGATAAGCAGGGGCTGGGGCTGAATGGTCAAATCAATATTCCTGACGGCCGATTCCGCGCCTACGGCCAGGACCTGCTTGTCCGTAAAGGCGAGCTGCTGTTCTCCGGCCCGCCGGATCAGCCGCTGCTCAATATCGAAGCGATCCGTAACCCTGACGCCACCGAAGACGATGTCATTGCGGGCGTGCGCGTCACAGGCACTGCTGATGAACCCAAAGCGGAAATCTTCTCCGATCCGGCGATGCCGCAGGCTGAAGCGCTTTCTTATCTGCTGCGTGGGCAGGGGTTGGACAGCAATCAGAGTGATAGCGCAGCAATGACTTCCATGCTTATTGGCCTGGGGGTTGCGCAAAGTGGTCAGGTTGTGGGTAAAATCGGAGAGACATTCGGTGTAAGTAATCTGGCGCTGGACACGCAAGGGGTGGGCGATTCGTCCCAGGTTGTGGTCAGCGGCTATGTACTGCCGGGTCTACAGGTGAAGTATGGTGTAGGGATATTTGACTCTCTGGCGACGCTCACGTTACGTTATCGCCTGATGCCTAAGCTATATCTGGAAGCAGTGTCTGGCGTAGATCAGGCACTTGATTTGCTCTATCAGTTTGAGTTTTAGCAATGCGAATATTTGTCTATGGCAGTTTACGACAGAAACAAGGCAACAGTCACTGGATGACCAATGCCCAATTGCTTGGCGATTACCGTATCGATAACTACCAGTTGTATAGTCTGGGCCACTATCCAGGCGCAGTTCCGGGAAACGGAGCGGTATACGGAGAAGTTTATCGAATTGATAACGCCACGCTGGCCGAACTTGATGCTTTGCGCACCAGGGGCGGTGAATACGCACGCCAGTTAATCCAGACGCCTTACGGCAGCGCATGGATGTATGTATATCAACGTCCTGTTGATGGGTTAACTCTGATTGAAAGCGGTGACTGGTTAGACAGAAACCAGCCCTGAACTGAACACGCCACCCTCGGGTGGCGTTGTTTTTTACATTCTGGCTGATGGCGCTAGCGCCGGGCATGGTGAGCTCTTATTCTGCCGTAGATCAATAATGACGCGCCGCCCAGGATAACAATGCATCCGAGAACCATAAATCCCTGCATATAGCTGCCGGTTGTCCGGTAAAAATAGCCGACCATAAGGCCTGCCAGCGTACCGCCACCGCCGGCGCCGATGCCATTAATAATACCGGAGGCTGGGCCAATCGCATGGGGTTTAACGTTCGACTGGATAATCGACCAGATATTGGGGGTAAAGCTGGCGGCATAATAACCCATCGCCAGGGTAATGAGCGTGATTTTAAAGCCCGGCGCATCGACAAATGGCAGGAGAAATAACATCACGCCGGGGATTAGTAGGCCCAGTGAAGCAATAAGTACACGCTTTTGTGTCTTATCACTGATCCATGAGATAGGGATTGCCAGTATAACCGCAGTCAGATAAGGCAGAGAACTGACCAATGCTTTACTGAATCCGGTATAGCCGAGAGAATTGACAACCATGGGGATCCATAACGTAATTCCCCAGAACAACATCCCTTGAGTGATGTAGGTAAAAATAAGGAGTAGGAAGGGGGTTCCGCCCAGCGATTCCAGGGTAAGTTTAGTTTTCTCTGTTGGCGCCGGCGCACGATAATAAGGCGCTTCTTCCTGTTTTTTCAGCATTGTTATATAAAGTGGAACCACAACAACAATGCCGATCACACCAGTGATAATAAAAACATTTCGCCAACCGAAGGCAGCATCCAGCGGAGACAAAATCATAAATCCCAGGCCTAATGCCAGGAACTGTCCATAATACTGGATAATGCTGTTCGCCTGCGTCCGTTCTTTGTCTGAAAACCAGTCGCTGGCGAAGCGGGACTGCTGCGGCCAATAAATGCCTTCGGTAATGCCAAGCACCAGCCGACAAATCAAAATAACGTACACTGACGAGGTAAATCCGACAAAAACGGTCGCAATCGACCAGATTAGCACCATCAGAATGACTATTTTTTTCGGATCGTATCGCTGGGTAAATACGCCGCCAAAAATATTTGAAAAGGCATAGCCAATAAGAAATATGGTTAATACAATGCTGGCCGTTGCGCCATCAATATTCAGGTCGTGTGTAATCGTAGGTAACGTAACGGAAAGATTAGAACGGTCAAGATAAGCAACAAAAAGGCCGAACATTAATGTCGCGCCGATCCGTAGCCATTTTTGCATTGAGGTCATTTTTCAACTCCGTTTGGCCGCGCGCCAAAATCAATTTGACGAAATAATATCTCACCGGATTTTATGGTCATTTGTGGTACCAGCACATGCGTCCCCGTGAGCGTTTCACCATGAATATCGGCAAATTCAACATGCCTGTTTTTTAATTTAAAGATGGCGATATCGGCAAATGCCCCAGGGGCCAGCGTACCAATTTCTGCTGCCATACCCATTAAAACTGCTGGGGTATGGGTACAGGCGTTAATGACATCGGTAAGCGCGACGCCGAGTGCTAAATATTTCGATAAAATCCATGGTAAGGCGTAAACAGGCCAGGCGAGTTTAGTGATGGTTGAGAGATCGCTACTGATGATATCCGGAAGAAAGCCATTGGCGATGGCCCGGCGTGCCGTGTTCATTGAAAAATGGCTGCGACCATTGGCGGCATCAAATATAACGCCTCTTTCCCTTGCCTGACGGACTTCGGCTAAGACAACGCCTTCATCAGTAAGAATGGTGCTACCTTTGCCGTGAAACGCATGAGCGATAATATCGCCGCGGCGTAGCAAGGAGACAAGTTCTTTCATGGGAACGACGGGATGAGTCGAGTGTATTGCCACGGGGCACCTTAAATCGTTGGCAATACGAAGGGATTCAGTCAGCGGTTTTAAGCCATATTCAGCAATGTCCTCAGTCTGAACCTTGAGTTTTAATCCCTGAAGAACGTTGCGATACTGGCGAAACAGCGCGTGGATCTTATTTTCATCAATGTTGTCAGGATCATAATTTTCTTGTGACCAGGTTTGGCCCGGCGGCGACACGGTCAGAAACGCTTTGATTCGAACTTTGCTGGCGCAAATCACCGTTCGGTAGAAGGCATCAAAGTTTGCCGTACCGGCAGAACCTGCATCCACGACGGTGGTGACGCCATTCGGCGGCATGTACATATCAGGCCTGACGCCGCCTTCCGTCGCGTCATAAAAAACATGCGCGTGATAATCGATAAGACCGGGAGTGACGATCATGCCGTCGGCATGGATAATCCGGGTCTCCGAAGTTACAGGATATTTATCGGCATCAACGATAATATCGTTAATGATGCGTAAATTGTTAATGTCATTAATATTACGAGCGGGATCGATGATATGTCCACCGGTAATTAATATATCATTTTTCATCATAATCTCTTAAAGTAGTAAATAATTATGGCAGCCCTTAAAAATATATTAAAAAGTGTGTTTTGAGCGGATGTTATGTTGGATTAAAAATACGGTTATTGGTAGGGAGAGCTTAGGATACCTTATTAAAAAGGTAATCGGGCTTATGCACTAAATAAGAATTTAGCGCTTGCTAATATTTAGGGCGTAAGTCCATGGGAGTCTGCGGGCATTCACAAAACAATTATTATCTTGAGCTTTTTAGAGAAACCGTGAGCGTATTCAACCCTTTTTAATAAAAAATAAGGTAGAGTTTTATTCATTCCGTGAATGTTAAACTAATAATGATAAAAATTGTGTTCTATTCATTAGCCAATAAAAAGGCCCTCATTACTATGAGAGCCTTTATCTTGACGATTATGTAAAAGCGAACTTATTTCTTCGCTGCGCGCTCGAAGGAGGCAACGATTTCCGCTTTAGCCGCTTCGGCGTTGTCCCAACCGTCAACTTTCACCCATTTGCCTTTTTCGAGATCTTTATAATGCTCGAAGAAATGAGTGATCTGCGCTTTCAGCAGTTCCGGTAGATCGTTCACATCTTTAATGTGATCGTACTCTTTGCTCAGTTTGGTGTGCGGTACGGCAACCAGTTTCGCATCTTCACCGGATTCGTCGGTCATTTTCAGTACGCCAACCGGACGGCAACGGATGACGGCGCCTGGCTGCAGCGGGTACGGCGTCGGGACCAGAACGTCTACCGGGTCGCCGTCCAGAGACAGGGTATGGTTGATGTAACCGTAGTTGCACGGATAGAACATCGCGGTGGACATGAAGCGGTCAACGAACAGCGCGCCGCTCTCTTTGTCAACTTCGTATTTGATCGGATCTGCGTTAGCCGGGATCTCGATAACGACGTAGATATCTTCCGGCAGTTCTTTACCCGCCGGGACGTTGAGTAAGCTCATGTCTGTTTCCTTTGAATTTATGACAAACAAGTGGCGAGTATTATAGCCAACTCACGCCGAAAGTCTTCGCTTGTTTTCGTTTCCGCCTCATCTGGCGCGTCGTTGCGGAGCATGAACGCCAAAGGTTAAGAACCGGAAAAATCACGGGCCTGATAAGGCAACGCCGCCATCGGACATGTTATTGCCCAATGGCGGCTTCATGCGTTATTCCGCATGGTGGTAAAGATTACGCGTCCGGGTATTCGCGGATAAAGCGTTCCACATCGTCAACCATATGGCGGTTGCCGACGAAGAACGAGCGGCGCTGGTGCAGGCTTTCCGGAATGATATCCAGAATACGTTCTTTACCATCGCTTGCTTTGCCGCCGGCCTGTTCCGCGAGAAACGCCATCGGGTTGCACTCATACAGCAGACGCAGTTTACCCTGCGGATGGCTGGCGGTGCTGGGGTAGAGATAGATGCCGCCTTTCAGCAGGTTGCGGTGGAAATCGGCCACCAGAGAGCCAATGTAACGTGAGGTATAAGGGCGACTTGTTGAACTATCCTCTTCCTGGCAGAATTTGATGTACTTCTTCACGCCATTCGGGAATTTAATGTAGTTGCCTTCGTTAATGGAGTAGGTTTTACCCTTTTCCGGGAAACGCATACGTTCCTGGCACAGACAGAACACGCCTAACGACGGATCGTAGGTGAAAGCGTGTACGCCGCAGCCGGTGGTGTAAACCAGCATGGTGGACGAGCCATACACGACATATCCCGCAGCGACCTGTTTGTTGCCGGGTTGCAGGAAATCTTCTTCGGTGACCGGCGTGCCGACGGGCGTCACGCGGCGATAAATCGAGAAAATCGTACCGACAGAGACGTTAACGTCGATGTTAGAAGAGCCATCCAGAGGGTCCATCAGCACCACATATTTCGCGTGTTCGCAGCCTTCAAAGACGACAATTTCGTCCTCTTCTTCCGATGCGATGCCCGCTACAATATCGCGCGCTTTTAGTGCAGCTTTCAGTTTCTCGTTCGCGAACAGATCGAGTTTCTGCTGAACCTCGCCCTGTACGTTCTCAGCACCGCTGGCACCCAGGATATCGACCAGACCGGCCTTGTTGATATCGCGGTGGATGATCTTGGCGCCCAATTTTATTGCCGACAGCAAAGCAGTGAGCTCACCGGTAGCCTGAGAGAACTCGTGCTGCTTTTCGACAATAAATTCACCTAACGTTTTCATAACACTTTCCCTGCAATTGATTGGAGTAAAGCGACCGTAACAATCTTAACAAACATTTCAGATGATGCGCTCAGGTGAATCGCGCCAGCAAAGTACAGATTTACCTGAAATGCGTTTCTCACTTGCCAGACATGTGCGTAAAATGGCTCGCAGATAAAAAAAGGATAGTGACGTATGCGCATTCATATTTTGGGAATTTGTGGCACTTTCATGGGGGGGCTGGCGATGCTGGCTCGCTCGCTTGGTCATGAAGTAACGGGTTCGGACGCCAATGTGTATCCGCCGATGAGTACCTTACTTGAGAAGCAAGGCATTGATCTGATCCAGGGTTATGACGCCAGCCAGCTCGATCCGCAGCCGGATCTGGTGATTATCGGCAATGCGATGACGCGCGGGAATCCGTGCGTGGAAGCGGTGCTGGAAAAAAACATTCCCTTTATGTCTGGTCCACAGTGGCTGCACGACTTTGTGTTGCGCGATCGCTGGGTACTGGCGGTCGCCGGTACCCACGGCAAAACCACGACCGCAGGCATGGCGACCTGGATACTGGAAGCGTGCGGGTACAAACCGGGCTTTGTGATTGGCGGCGTACCGGGCAACTTTGAGGTTTCCGCGCGCCTGGGCGAGAGCCCGTTCTTTGTTATCGAAGCGGATGAGTACGACTGCGCGTTCTTTGATAAACGTTCTAAATTTGTGCATTACTGCCCGCGGACGCTGATCCTCAACAACCTTGAGTTTGATCATGCCGACATCTTCGACGATCTGAAAGCGATCCAGAAGCAGTTCCACCATCTGGTGCGCATCGTGCCGGGGCAGGGGCGCATCATCTGGCCGGAAAACGACATCAACCTGAAACAGACCATGGCGCTGGGCTGCTGGAGCGAGCAGGAGCTGGTGGGCGAGCAGGGACACTGGCAGGCGAAGAAGCTGACTACGGATGCTTCCGAGTGGGAAGTGTGGCTGGACGGCGAAAAAGTCGGCGATGTGAAATGGGGCCTGGTCGGCGAACATAACATGCACAACGGTCTGATGGCGATTGCCGCCGCGCGCCACGTGGGCGTCGCGCCCGCAGAAGCGGCCAGCGCGTTGGGGTCATTTATTAACGCCCGCCGCCGTCTGGAGCTACGCGGTGAAGCGAACGGCGTGACGGTGTATGACGATTTTGCTCACCATCCGACGGCAATTCTGGCCACGCTGGCGGCGCTGCGCGGTAAAGTGGGCGGCACCGCGCGCATTATCGCAGTGCTGGAGCCGCGCTCTAACACGATGAAGATGGGGTTATGCAAGGATGACCTGGCGCCGTCGTTAGGGCGTGCGGATGAAGTGTTCCTGCTGCAGCCGCCGCATATTCCGTGGCAAGTGGCGGAAGTCGCCGAAGCCTGCGTACAGCCTGCTCACTGGAGTGGCGATGTCGATACGCTGGCGGAAATGGTGGTGAAAACCGCACAGCCTGGCGATCACATCCTGGTGATGAGCAACGGCGGTTTCGGCGGCATCCATCAGAAATTGCTGGATGGGCTGGCGAAAAAAGCTCAGAACGTAACAGCGTATTAAATGACTATGCGGTCAGCCAGCCTTGTGGCTGGCTGTTTTATATGGGGCATCTTGCCATCGAAAGCGCATTCCGCTCGCCGGGAGACGTTAAAGCAATACTGAAAAATCATTTGCCGCTCAGTATTGAAAAAGAGTAGACGCATATCCTTAAAGTAATCAGTGTAATACACTAAGAGTGTTCCGCCGGTTGCCGTATGCGGGACGAAAAGAGCCAGTTCGCAATAACAGATGAAGGTTTCGTGATTTATAAACGTCATCTTCTGCCTTTCAACGTTTGCGATGCCGCCTGGCTGCGGGCATCGTCCAGTCATAACAATGCTGATCCTGTCGCATTTATGCGGTCAGATTCAGATTGCTCAGAACCCAGCCCGCCAGCAAATTCTGTACTGAAGGTAACCACAGCGCAATTTGAATGTTGTTAACTGTATGTTCAGTTCATTTGTGCTAATATTGTTATTTACGAAATTTTCGTTCTATTAGAGTATCATGCATGTCTAAACATCAAACTCAACTTTCCTTACTGCAGGATGATATCCGCAGTCGCTATGACAGCCTTAGCAAACGTCTTAAACAAGTTGCTCAGTATATTCTGGATAACAGTAATAGCGTTGCTTTTGACACGGTAGCTTCCATCGCGCAACATGCCGATGTTCCCCCTTCGACACTGATTCGTTTTGCTAATGCGTTTGGTTTTAGCGGATTTAATGAAATGAAACAGGTATTTCGCCAGCACCTGATGGAGGAAACAGTAAGCTATACCGAGCGGGCGCGTCTGTTCAGACAGAAAAATGCGGATGAAGGGGAACCTACCCCGGAAAAGCCGGGTGAAATTCTGAAGCTATTTTCAATGGTGAATGCACAGGTATTACAACAATTACCGGTGCAGATTAAAAATGAGCAGTTGGATGCGGCGGTCAATCTGTTAGCGAAAGCCGACAATATTTATGTGATTGGATTACGTCGTTCGTTTAGCGTGGCCAGTTATTTAACCTACGCATTGCGTCATCTGGAGAGACGGGCATTTTTAATTGACGGTATTGGCGGAATGTTCTCTGAACAGCTAAGTATGGTCAGCCCCGACGATGTCGTTATTGCCATCAGCTACTCGCCTTACGCGCAGGAAGTGGTGGAATTAGTCGAGCTTGGCGCGAAACGCGGTGCGCACCATATTGTGATAACCGATAGCCAGGTCAGCCCGCTGGCAGCGTTCAGTGAAGTCTGTTTTGTGGTACGTGAAGCGCAGGTCGATGGTTTCCGTTCTCAGGTCGCGTCCATGTGTCTGGCGCAAACGTTAGCGGTTTCACTGGCGCTGGCGACGGAGTAAAAAAACAAGCCGATGATCGTATTTAGCGATCATCGGCATTGTGGTGAAACTTAATCAGAATAACGTTCGGTTTGAATTGGCTGCAGTTTTTTCCTGCGTTTTGCTAACACTACGCTCTCCATTTTCTCCAGCGAAATGCCTTTTGTTTCCGGCAGGTAACGGCAGATAAAGAAGTAACTGAAGATGCAGCAGATGGCAAATATCCACATTGGAAATGCGCCGTGGAAATGCGAAAGTAAATACGGGTTTTCATTAATCATCGGGAAGAATTGCGAAACTAAAAAGTTTGCCATCCACATAAATCCGACCGAAATACTCATTCCCTGCGACCTCATCCGGTTAGGGAATATTTCAGAAATAAGCACCCATGCGCCCACGCCCCAGGAAAGCGCGTAGAAAATCATAAAGAACAGCATACCGAATAGCGCGAAATAACCGGTTGCCTGGCTGTATAGCGCCCATGAGGTGAGCAACAAGCCGATGATGCTGCCGATAGTGCCTTTACGCATCAGCGACAAACGCCCCATCTTATCCATAATCATTGCGCCAATAATGGAACCGATAAGCTGAATCACGCCGATCCAGATTGTCTGGAACAGGGCCTCCTGGGCGCTACCGGTCACATCCTTAAGGACGATTGGCGCGTAATACATCATGACGTTAACCCCTGTTACCTGTTGCAGCATAGCGATCATGCAGCCCAGAATCAGGATGAAACGCACGTTCCCGTCGCGGTAATTGAGTTTTTGATGGGCGTTTAGTTGGTCATTTTGCAGTGAGGTTTTTATATCGGCAAGAAGATGTCTGGCATGTTCTTCGTTGGATATTTTGGTCAGTATTTTTAGCGTCTCCTCCTCGCGACCAATCATCATCATCCAGCGGGGAGATTCCGGGATTAAAAAGACTAAAATACAGAACAAAATGCAGGGAATAATACCCGCAGCAAACATATAGCGCCAGCCAAGTTCAATGAGCCAGGTATCCGCTGCAATCGATGCTATTTTGTAGTTAACGTAGAAGATCAGAATCTGACCGAAAACGATAGCGAACTGCTGCATACTTAATGCTCTGCCGCGCATGTTTTTCGGTGAGACTTCAGACATATACATCGGTGATACTGTTGCCGCCAGGCCGACTGCCAGTCCACCGATAATGCGATAAATCACAAAATGGGTGAACGTGTAGGAGAGGGAGGTGCCCACTGCGGAAATAGTGAATAACAGCGCTGAAACCATCAATGATTTCTTGCGTCCAAAACGTTTGGATAAATATCCGGCGCTAAACGAACCAATAACGCACCCCACCACAACGCAGGAAACCGCCCAGCCGGTCTCAGCAGGAGATAGATGAAAGTAGCTGGTCAGTGAACCAATCGCACCTGAAATAACAGCAGTATCGTAGCCAAATAATATTCCGCCCAATGCGGCAATCGCGCAGATGCGTAATATGTAACCCGTATTATAACAACTATCTGATGTGGACATAGGTAGATTATCTCCAGAATAAACTTCATCTATCTGTTTGAATTTAGTGAACAAATAGACAAATTCATCTTATGTCGGTCATTGCCGTAGCTCTGCCGACGATCTTATAGCTATTGAGAACTCTCGTTTCACAACCTATGTTTTAATTTCAAAACGATCAATAATGAAACTTATGTTTTGTTATGGGTATCACATTTCGAATTTCATAATCCTGGCGTTTTTTATCGTTAAGATGCTGCGTTTTGCGCAGTGTCATCCCCTATCTTGATGAATTTAGTTGATTTTATTGCTTTTGTGACAGTGCCTGAACTCAATTTGTCAGGGGCCGTACTTTTTGTTCTTTCCTGGAACATCTCCATTTCGTGATCTTTTGCATGGAATTTTTCTTCTAATGAATGCAAAAATAAAATGAAAAATTTCATTGGTGTGTTGTTTCCTCAACAGGCAAGGGAGGGATTATGTCTCAGAGAAGTAAGTACAATTCGGCCTATGTGTACGTCCTGTGTTGTATTGCGGCGCTGGCTGGATTGATGTTTGGTTATTCAACGGCGGTGATTACCGGGGTGGTATTGCCTTTACAGCAGTATTACCAACTGACGCCAACCGAGACCGGATGGGCCGTTTCCAGTATCGTGATTGGTTGTATCATCGGCGCGCTGGTCGGTGGAAAAATTGCCGATAAACTGGGGCGTAAACCTGCGCTTCTGATCATTGCGATCATTTTTATCGCTTCTTCCTTAGGGGCGGCGATGAGTGAATCGTTCATGATCTTCTCCCTTTCCCGCATTGTGTGTGGTTTTGCGGTTGGGATGGCCGGAACGGCATCCACCATGTATATGTCTGAACTGGCGCCTGCTGAAATTCGCGGCAAAGCGCTGGGCATTTACAATATTTCCGTGGTATCTGGCCAGGTTATCGTGTTTATAGTCAACTATCTGATAGCAAAAGGAATGCCTGCTGATGTGCTGGTTTCCCAGGGCTGGAAGACTATGCTTTTTGCCCAAGTGGTACCCTCCATTGCGATGTTAGCGATTACGCTTTTCCTACCCGAATCACCGGCATGGTGCGCCCGTAACAACCGCAGCGAAGCTCGTTCGATAAAGGTGCTTACCCGGATCTACAGTGGATTAACGGCCACAGATGTGGCCGCTATTTTTGACAGCATGAAAGAAACCGTACGTCCACAGGACAACGTCGCCGGGGGAGAACGCACCAACCTGAAAAGCTCGCCGGTGCTCCGCTATATTCTGTTGGTTGGATGCTGTATCGCCGTTTTGCAACAGTTCACAGGCGTTAACGTAATGAACTATTATGCGCCGCTGGTGTTGCAGAACAGCAGTACCGAAGTGGTTATGTTCCAGACCATTTTTATCGCGGTATGTAATGTGGTGGGCAGTTTTATCGGCATGATCCTGTTCGACCGCTATGGCCGTATACCGATTATGAAAATTGGTACCATCGGCTCAATTGTCGGCCTGTTGATCGCGTCATACGGTTTGTACACCCATGATACAGGTTACATTACCATCTTTGGCATCCTGTTTTTTATGCTGCTGTTTGCCGTCAGCTGGAGCGTTGGCGCATGGGTACTGATTTCTGAGGTTTTCCCTGAAAAGATAAAAGGTTTTGGGATGGGGCTGGCGGTGAGTCTGATGTGGATAGCCAACTTCCTCATCTCACTGTTGTTCCCGGTCATAAATGATAACGCCTGGCTGCAGGAGACCTTCGGCGGCGCTTTCTCGATGTGGATTTTTGTCGTCTTTAATTTGGTCTGCTATGTCTTTATTTCTCGTTATGTGCCGGAAACAAAAGGGGTGCCGCTAACAGAAATTGAACGGCTGGCCGAGAACAAGCTGCGTGAAATTCAGGGGAAACGTCGCGATGTAATAGCCTGATACCTCTCCAATATTAGCGGAGAATATCCAGAGATATTCTCCGCTGGTTACACAACCTTTACTCCCTCCAGCGAGTGCGCACAGGATATACCCTGTTGAAATCTCCCCAGTGTTTACCACCTCTACGTAACTAATTGATCCATAATAATATTGGCAAATAGGGTAAGTCTTCTTCTGCATCATTATTTTATTGCGTATTCCTGGTGGGGGCCGTGCCGTAAATACGCTATATACAAAACAGGGAAATAATTTAAGAGAAGGCGGATAGCGATCTTATGAGCGTGTGTGGCGCAGAGTTGAATAAAAAAGCCAGCCGCAGAGGACGGCTGGCAAAGTACCACTCAACGAAGTGTTATCGCGGGTAGTCTGGTGAGTTAATCCACGCGTGGTTCTCTTCCCAGGTGAAACGCCATTTTCGTAGCGGGCCGGCCATCACGTTCAGATAGTAGTTATCGTAACCCGCGATGGTGGCAACCGGGTGGTAGCCCTTAGGTACTTTCACTACATCCCGGTTATAGACCGCCATACATTCATCCAGGCTGCGATCGTCGGTGTAGACGCGCTGTAAGCAGAATCCCTGAGGTGGATTGAAACGGTGATAGTACGTCTCTTCCAGATAGGTCTCCTGGCCTTCAACTGCCGTATCGTGCTTGTGCGCGGGCCAGGAGCTGGTATCGCCTTCATTAGTGTACACTTCAACGACTAGCAGGCTGTCGGCGAGCTGGCTATCAGGAAGGATGTTATGCACCAGGCGCTGATTGCGCCCTTTTCCCCGATGCTCTACCCCGACCTCTTGTGGCGAGATCAGACGTACCGGAAGCTCTCCGAATCCCGGCGCGCTGCATACGGCCAGCTCAAGGTCGGTTTCGGCTGTCACTTTCGCCTCCGTATGATGGGGGAGGTAAACCGAATAAGCCGGAATGCGTTCAAACGGACTCATGCGCTGACCAATCCGATAGAAAAAACTGTCGGCGGCCTTAACGCTGGCCAGCCCGGCAACCAGCACCAGACAGCGTTCACGCTCATCGGACGGCAGGGTTATCGACTCTCCAGCCTTCAACTGCCAGACATCAAAACCGACATACTCCCAGCCTGCATTTTGAGGGGAAATGTGTTGGATATTTCCCGACTCAGAGGTACAGGTACTCAGCAAGTTGGCCATAATCTTCTCCTTCCTGAAAGCATATTAACCGAGAGTCGGCATACTGAACTCCGATACGATCTGCTGTCCGTTCGGCCAACGCGAGGTAACGGTTTTCATCCGGGTATAGAAGCGCACGCCATCCGGCCCATGGACGTTCAGGGCGCCAAACACCGAGCGCTTCCAGCCGCCAAAAGAGTGAAATGCCATCGGAACCGGAACTGGAATATTAATACCGACCATCCCGGCTTCAACCGACTGGGCGAATTCGCGCGCATAGTGACCGTTGGTGGTGAAAATCACGCTGCCGTTGCCGAATTCATGGGAGTTTACCGTGCTAATGGCGGTGGCATAATCCGGGACGCGCACAATTCCGAGAACCGGGCCAAAAATTTCTTCACGCCAGATGGTCATCTCAGGCGTGACGTTATCAAACAGAGTGCCGCCGACATAAAAGCCTTCAGGATATCCCGCCACGCTATAGTTGCGGCCATCCATGACCAGAGTTGCTCCCTCGCTCACCCCTTTGTCGATGTAACCCAACACTTTCTGTTGGTGAGCACGTGAAACAACCGGGCCCATTTCATTTTCATCTTTGCCGCGCAGCTCTCCCGGGCCGATACGTAGCGCCGCAATCAGCGGTTTCAGGCGTTCGATCAGACGGTCCGCCGTTTCATCGCCCACCGCGACCACTACCGGCAGCGCCATACAGCGTTCGCCCGCGGAACCAAATGCTCCGCCCATAATGGCGTTGACGGTGGCGTCCAGGTCTGCATCCGGCATGACGATTGCGTGATTTTTGGCGGCCCCGAAGGCCTGTACGCGTTTGCCATGGGCGCTGGCGGTGGTATAGATATGTTCCGCGACGGCGGAGGAACCGACAAAGCTGACGGCCTGTACGCGAGGGTCGCTGGTCAACAGGCTAGCCGCCTCATTGCCACAGTGAACAACGTTAAACACGCCGTCCGGCAGGCCAGCCTCCTGCAGAAGCTGCGCCATACGTAACGATGCGGACGGCACCAGTGCGGGCGGTTTCAGGACGAAGGTATTGCCGCAAGCCAGAGCAACCGGGAACATCCACATAGGCACCATTGCCGGGAAGTTAAACGGTGTGATGCCTGCCACAACCCCAAGCGGCTGCATTAATGAAAAGCTGTCAACGCCTGAGCCGACGTTAAAGGAGTACTCTCCTTTGCTGAGGTGCGGGATCCCGCAGGCAAATTCGACAACCTCTATGCCGCGCGTCAGTTCGCCAAGCGCATCTGACCAGACCTTGCCATGCTCGCTGACGATCAGCGCCGCCAGTTCGTCCCGATGCTTTTCCAGTAATACTTTGAATTCAAAAAGGATACGTGCCCGGCGTAGCGGAGTCATTTTACTCCATGCCGGAAAAGCCTCATGTGCGCTTTGAATTGCCGCCAGCATCTCCTCTCGGGTGCTCTGGGTGACCTGACGAATTACTTTACCGGTGGCCGGATTAGTCACCGGTAGCGTCTCGCCGCTGCTGCTCAGTGTCGTTTTACCATGAATAAAATTGCCGACTGTTTCCATCTCTTTTTTATCCTCTTAAACCGATGTTGACGACGTTCTGACTGAGCGGTCACAGGAAAACCTGGTTATCTTCAGCCTAAAACGCATACCGTATTCAATGTAAATTTTAGGATTAAAAATTTCAAATTTATTTTTATGAAATTTTATTTTGAAAATTTGACGGCTGATTTTTATACGAGAGTATGTGCAGTAAGAAATCAAAAACCTAATTAACTTATTGATTTTTATTGTTTTTATTTGGTGTGGCATCAATGGTCGTCTGTTGTGACGAGGAAAGATTTGGAAAAAATTATGATCTATATAGCATTTTTGTTTCATTTGGTGTGGTATAAAAATTCAAATTTCAGGGGTGTTTCGGCACCACAGTTTCGGATATTGGAGGGTAAATCATGCGCTTGTGCTTCTGTCCTTCAGAACGAGAGAATAAGGCTCAGCCCCAGTTGGCGTATGTGAGTCAGGTCAGTGAGAGCAATGGTCCGTTTGTCCGGTTCATGCATATGCACCCACAGACCGTTGAACTGATTCTTATCACCGAAGGAGACGGGGAGTATTTCATTGGCGATCGCATCTACCCGGTTCGTAAAGGCGACCTGGTCATTTATAACAGCCAGGTGGTGCATGATGAGTATCTGGAAAGCGGGCGACCAATTGGCACTATTTGTTGTGGGATTAACAATATTTCGTGTCCGGGTCTACGTGAGAATGCGCTAATACCGGATGATATTGTGCCGGTTATTCCACTGTATCACCATTATGCGACGGTGGAAAAACTGATGAGCTCCGTGTTTACCGTTATTAATCAGCATGCGGTAGAAGGGCCAGCAATGGCGCAGCTATTGACCCAGGTAGTACTCAAATACATTGAGGGAAATGTCTTATTGCGCACAGGTAACGATGCCATACAGCGCCATGAAAATTTACTTGATTCAATAAAATCCTATATTGATCGCAATTTCTATGAGCCAATTCGGCTGGATACGCTGGCGACGAAATTTAATGTCAGTCCTTATTATGTTTCCCATGAATTTAAACGCCGCTATGGTTATTCACCGATGGATTACCTGATAAAACGTAGGCTGGGGGAGGCGCAATCGTTACTAACCACGGATGAAGGCGGGCGCGAAAAGATCACCTCTATTGCTTATCGTGTTGGCTTTAGCAACCTTAGTCATTTTCAGAATTACTTCAAAAATAAAGTAGGGAAAACGCCCGGCCAATATCGCAAGGACTATCGTAAAGCTAATTATTTATTATTTGAATATTAATGCTTGCTAAAATTTAATCGTCATGAGAATGGTCGCAATACTGCGGCCATTTTTTATTTGTCAGTATATTTTATTCGTTTATCTATAGCGCGAAAAGTCTGGCAATATCATTAAAGAGTGATGATTTTTTTGTGATACCTGACGCATTTATCCCACATCTTCAACCAGGATAGATAAAGTTTTTCAGGCTACAAAAAGTAATATGTTGTCCATCAAAGGTTAATTTGCATCGCGGTATGCAGTAAAAGCGTTTCATTAAGTGGGAGCCAGCAACATGTACAATGTAAAAAAGAGCATTAAGTTGGGGATTGCGCCTATCGGTTGGCGCAATGATGATATTCCTGAGATTGGTAAAGAAAATACATATAAACAAATACTTAGTGATGCCGCGCTTACCGGTTTTTCCGGGACAGAAGTTGGCGGTTGTTATCCGCAGGATCCTGCTGAGTTAAATAAAGAGTTAATGCTTCGCGGACTGGAAATACCAGGCCAGTGGTTTTCTTCCTTTATTATTCGCGATGGTATTGCATCTGCGATGAATGCTTTTGAACAGCATTGTGCTTATTTGCAGGCAATACATGCATATGTCGCCGTTGTTTCTGAACAAACTTATAGTATTCAAGGTATTATCGATAAGTGCGTTTATACAGAGAAGCCTAACTTCAGCGACAGCGAATGGCAGCTTTTATGCGAAGGACTTAATGCGCTTGGGAAGATTGCCAATGCGCACGGGCTGAAGCTCGCTTTCCATCATCATATGGGCACCGGTGTGCAGACTCTGCCAGAAGTGGATCGACTCATGGAGAATACCGATCCGCAATTTGTACATCTGCTGTTTGATACCGGGCATATATATGTTTCTGACGGCGATGTCATGCCGCTACTGAGTAAACATTTTGATCGTATTAAACACGTTCATTTTAAAGATGTGCGTAATGAAAAACTCAAAGCATGTCGCCTCGCGAAGAAATCATTCCTCAATTCTTTCCTTGATGGTGTGTTTACCGTCCCCGGCGATGGAAATATTGATTTTAAATCCGTATTAGCTTATCTGGTCGGGCATCAATATTCTGGCTGGATTGTTGTTGAGGCCGAGCAGGATCCTAAGAAATATAACCCATTGGAATATGCGCAAAAAGGTAAAAAGCATATTGATGAGTTACTGAAAAATTATCTTTAATTGAAAAGGAAACAGAAAATGACTTTAAAAGCAGGTATTGTAGGTATCGGCATGATCGGCTCCGATCACTTAAGACGTCTGGCCAACACCGTGTCGGGTGTAGAGGTTGTTGCCGTATGTGATATCGTCGCGGGTAGGGCGCAGGCGGCGCTGGATAAGTATGCGATCGAAGCCAAAGATTATAATGACTATCACGATCTGATTAATGATAAAGACGTTGAAGTGGTCATCATTACCGCATCAAATGAGGCGCATGCCGATGTGGCCGTTGCCGCGCTAAATGCTAACAAATATGTTTTCTGCGAAAAACCGTTAGCGGTGACGGCTGCGGATTGTCAGCGTGTGATTGAAGCAGAGCAGAAAAATGGTAAGCGCATGGTGCAGATTGGTTTTATGCGCCGCTACGACAAAGGTTACGTTCAGCTGAAAAATATTATCGACAGCGGCGAAATCGGTCAGCCATTAATGGTTCATGGACGTCATTACAATGCCAGCACGGTGCCAGAATACAAAACGCCACAGGCTATCTATGAAACATTGATTCATGAAATTGACGTTATGCACTGGCTGCTTAACGAAGATTATAAAACCGTTAAGGTTTACTTCCCGCGTCAGTCCAGCCTGGTGACCACTCTGCGTGATCCGCAGCTGGTTGTAATGGAAACCACCTCCGGCATCAATATTGTGGTTGAAGTGTTTGTGAACTGCCAGTATGGCTATGACATTCACTGCGATGTTACCGGCGAGAAAGGAATGGCGGAGCTGCCAACCGTCGCCAGCGCCGCGGTACGGAAAGCGGCGAAGTATAGCACCGATATCCTGGTTGACTGGAAACAGCGCTTTATTGATGCCTACGACATTGAGTTCCAGGATTTCTTCGATCGCCTGAACGCAGGATTGCCGCCGGCAGGCCCAACGTCATGGGATGGTTATCTGGCTGCGGTTACCGCTGATGCCTGCGTGAAGTCTCAGGAAACAGGGAATACCGAGATTGTTGAATTACCCTCAAAACCTGATTTCTACAAATAAACCTTCCGCGTATTAAAACCTTCTGCCGGATAGCGATGCTTAAGCGTCCTATCCGGCATATCACAATTTATTATCTTCTTTTATCCGGAACTTCCCTATGAAAGGCAGACTCATCTCTTCCGATCCGTATCGTCAGCAATTCCTTGTTGAGCGTGCGGTCTCTTTTTCGCATCGTCAGCGTGATTGCAGTGAATTAATCAGCGTCTTACCGCGCCACACGTTACAGCAGATTGACGGATTCGGCGGCAGCTTTACCGAAGGTGCGGGCGTGGTATTCAACAGCATGAGCGAAAAGACGAAGGCGCAATTTCTTTCCCTTTATTTTTCTGCTCAGGAACATAATTACACTCTGGCGCGGATGCCAATTCAGAGCTGTGATTTTTCCCTGGGCAATTACGCGTATGTCGATTCCAGCGCTGACCTGCTGCAGGGACGGCTCTCCTTTTCCCGCGATGAAGCGCATTTAATACCGCTGATTTCCGGGGCGTTGCGGTTAAATCCACACATGAAGCTGATGGCTTCGCCGTGGAGTCCGCCGGCGTTTATGAAAACTAATAACGATATGAACGGTGGCGGCAAGCTGCGGCGCGAATGCTACGCCGACTGGGCCGATATCATTATCAACTACCTGCTGGAATACCGCCGCCACGGCATTAATGTGCAGGTGCTCTCCGTGCAGAATGAGCCGGTGGCGGTAAAAACCTGGGACTCCTGTCTGTATAGCGTGGAAGAGGAGACAGCCTTTGCCGTGCAGTATCTGCGTCCGCGCCTCGCCCGGCAGGGTATGGATGAGATGGAGATCTATATCTGGGATCACGATAAAGATGGCCTGGTAGACTGGGCTGAACTCGCCTTTGCTGACGAAGCTAATTATAAGGGAATTAACGGGCTGGCATTCCACTGGTATACCGGCGACCATTTTTCGCAAATACAGTATTTGGCCCAGTGCCTGCCGGATAAAAAACTCCTGTTTTCCGAAGGCTGTGTGCCAATGGAGAGCGATGCCGGTAGCCAGATTCGCCACTGGCATACCTATCTCCATGACATGATTGGTAATTTCAAATCGGGTTGTAGCGGGTTTATCGACTGGAATCTGCTGTTGAACAGTGAGGGGGGGCCGAATCATCAGGGTAATCTGTGTGAAGCGCCCATTCAATACGATGCGCAAAACGACGTGCTGCGGCGTAACCACTCCTGGTATGGTATTGGCCACTTCTGCCGCTATGTGCGTCCGGGGGCGAGGGTCATGCTTTCTTCAAGTTACGATAATCTTCTGGAAGAGGTGGGATTTGTGAATCCCGACGGCGAGCGTGTGCTGGTGGTGTATAACCGCGATGTCCAGGAAAGGCGTTGTCGGGTGCTGGATGGCGATAAAGAGCTCGCGTTAACGCTGCCGCCGTCAGGCGCCAGTACGTTGCTATGGCGGCAGGAGTCGATCTGAATGATGAAGCTGGGATTTAATGAAGCGACCTGTATGCGAAACTCCACGCTGGCACAGGATGTTGTGTTGGCGGAACGTTTTGGCTATGACTACATCGAAATCCGTCTGGATATGTTGCAGGAGTGGTTGCAGAAACATACGTTAAGCGAGCTGGCAGACATTTTCGCCGTCGGCCACCTTAAGCCCTGGGGCTACAATTCGCTGGAAGACATTACGTTTTGTGATAGCGAAAGCTGGGCGGAGAAACGGCGGCAGTTGGCTTTCGCCTGCCATGCTGGCTCAGTGGTGGGGGGTGATTGTCTGGTTGTGGTGCCCACCATTCGTCAGGGGGGAAATTTTCCGCCAGGGGAAACGGTGAAAGATTCAGTGAAGCGTCTGCGCGAGATGGCGGCAGTGGCGGAAGAAAGCCAGATGCGGCTGGCCTTTGAGCCGATCGGTTCCGCAGGATGCTGTGTGCGCAGTCTTGCCATGGCGATGGAGATCGTAGATGCGGTCGATCGCAGTAACGTCGGGCTGGTCGTCGATGCCTTTAATCTTTACCTGCGCGATCAATGGCGGGATCTGACCACGCTTCGCCAGATCCCTGTGGAAAAGATCTTCGTTTACCATATTGATGACGCCGATAATCTGCCGCTGGCAACGCTGGAGCATTGCCATCGTCTGTTTCCTGGCAACGGCGTGATCCCACTGCATGAGATCACGCATGAGCTAGTGCAGAAGGGCTATGAGGGGATCTGTTCGCTGGAACTGTTTAACCCTGGCTACTGGCAGATGGCGGCCAGCGAAGTCTTTGCGATAGGGGCGGAAAAGACTCGCCCCTTCTTAACAGCTTAATGTTGCCGCAGCAGGAGATGGACAACCGCCGCGCCCAGCAGCGCGCAGGCCGCGGCCAGAAGAAAGACCTGCTGATAGCCGATAAACGGCGTCAGCAGGCCCGCTATTGGTCCGGTAAATCCGTAGGCCAGATCCTGAAACGCTGACCAGACGCCGAGGGCCGTACCACGAATCTCCGGTGGCACTCTGCGCACAACCTCTACGCCCAGCGATGGGAACATCAGCGAACAGCCGCAGCCGGTAATCGCCGCGCCAATCAGCGCAGCGCCTGCTGACGGAGCGGCCCACATTACCGCCAGTCCGGTCCCCTCTACCAGTAGTGAAAAGGTTGCGACCGTGGCGCCGCCGTAACGGTCGGGAAATTTGGCGCAGAAAAAGCGGACAGCGATAAACGCAATGCCAAACAGCGTCATCGCAAAACCGGTGTTATCCCAGTGACGCTCGTTGAACCAGAGGGCGGTAAACGCGCTTAGGGTGGCAAAACCAATGCCCTGGAGCACAAGCCCTGTTCCGGGCCGCCACACCAGGCCGACGACCCGTAGCACTGGCACGCGGGGACGGGCTGTTGGGATATTCCCCGGAATGCCATAGATGACTCCGCTGGCGATGATCGGCAACAGCACGACGAGGAGCGCCGGAAGCGCCAGGCCGGCCCTGGCGTAAAGCGACAGCCCCAGCGGCGCGCCGATAGCCAGCGCACCGTAGGTCGCCATGCCGTTCCAGGAAATAACCTGACCCGCGTGGGTCGAGCCCGCCAGCCACATCCCCCAGGTTAAATTACCGGTCAAAATGAAACTTTCACCGATGCCCAGCAGCACACGACCAACAATCAGTATGGCCCATGCGAGCAGCGGAACCGGGTGAGCGATTAGACTGACCAGCATCAGCAGACCTGATGCGGCGCAGTAGAACTGACCGGTGATAACCGTCCGACGTCCGCCTGACGTGTCGGCTTTTCGACCCGCGGCGCCCCGGGTAAGCAAGGTGGCGATAAACTGGCTGCCTACCGCGATACCGATCAACAGATCGCTCAGATGCAACTGCTGCTGAACGTACAGCGGCAGCATGACTAACGGGATGCCAATAGTCAGATAGTTGAGAAACATCGCGGCGCTGATGCGAAACAGCGTGATCGATGTGGAATGTTGTGTGAGAGCTGGCATGGAATCGTCCTTGAACACGCCCCTTGTCCGATGCAGACACGGGGCGTGATGAGGCGGGCATTAACGTGCCGGGCGGTATTCGCGCCAGTAGTCGATAAGCATGCGATATTTTTGTTTCACCGTTGCGATGAGCTGTTCATCGTTAAGCTGGCCGCCTAACCACTGGCGTGACGGTTCGCCAAAGATGGTCCGGCCGACGGCGAAACCTTTCACCCAGGGCATATCCGCTGCTGCGGCGAATCCTGACTTCAACTCGCTTTCCGGTGCGTCCAGGCCAAGTATCAATATACCGCGACATTCAGGGTCATAATGCTCAATATGCTGGCTGATTTCTCGCCAACGATCTGGGCTTAACGGCGGCAGTTTCCACCAGTCCGGCAGGATCCCCAGTTGATAAAAACGTTCCACAATCTGAGGATAGTATTGCTCATTTTGGTCTGCCGCATCGCGCGGCAAGATGACTTCCAGCAGCAGATCATGACCAGACTGGCAGCAGGCGCGGTAAACCTCGTCAATGAGCGCCTCTTGTTCAAGACGTACCGACTCTGCATCGAGCGGATGATAGAAGACCAGACATTTCACGACGTGCTCTTGCGGCCAGCTGACAAGCTGAGAGCCAATATCGCCATGTTCCAGCTTCAGCGGATACGAACCGGGCATCTCAACTGGTCGGCCAATCCACCATCCCTGGCCGGTCACGTCGTTAAGCGCCTGCTGACCAAAGGTGGTATCGGCAAGGATGCCGCTATTATTCTGTAAACCGGCCTCAAGCGCCGCCTGACGCGCCCCTTCCAGCAGTAGTATCTTCAGGGGGGGGATCGCGGATTCACTGGCGCCGACTTCATTTGCGATATCCACCAGTTGCTTGCGATGGTCAAAGGCGAATACGCACAGCTCCGGCCAGTGCTGTTTACGGGTTGTGACCCGATGAAGGTGATTCAGCCGCGGGTCTTTGTCTGGCCGGGTGATGGATTGTTCACGCGCGAGGTAGTCGTCCAGCTCTTTTTTGGTTGGCATGGCGGGGGCACAACCGTGGCGCGATACCACTAACGCGCCGCAGGCGTTTGCATAACGGCAGGCTTGCTCCCAGCTTTCATCGTTCAGGTATCCCCGCAGCAGTCCTGACATAAAGGCATCGCCCGCGCCCAGAACGTTCAGAA
Organism: Salmonella sp. NW177; assembly: GCF_051811585.1. Classification (NCBI taxonomy): domain Bacteria; kingdom Pseudomonadati; phylum Pseudomonadota; class Gammaproteobacteria; order Enterobacterales; family Enterobacteriaceae; genus Salmonella; species Salmonella sp. NW177. The sequence continues at coordinate 77,133 of NZ_JAMMZV010000007.1, forward strand.
CGTCTACGCGAACGCCGCTATGTATCTTCACCTGCGACCAGTCATCGGCGATGTTGCCTTCAAAGACTGAGCAGCCCAGCGCGCCGCGTTTGCACACCAGTACGGCCTGGGTCAACTGACGGACGCGCCGCAGGGCGGTCAGCGTGTCGGTACTGCCGCCGGCGATATGGAATTCTTCTTCGGTCCCAACGATCAGATCGAAATGGCGCAATACCTGCTGGAGCTGTTCGGTAACCTGTGATGAGGCGATGAAACGTGTTTCACCGTCTCCTAGCGACGTCAGACCCCACAGTACGGGGCGGTAGTCGATATCCAGCGCCCGCCGCAGCCCGTGTTTTTGCGCATACTCCAGCGCTTTAAGAACGGCGGCGCGTGTATTGGGGTGAGAAAGATGAGTGCCGGTGACGGCTAATGCGCGTGAAGAAGCGATGTAATCTTCGCGGATATCCTCAGGTGTTAGCGCCATGTCCGCGCAGTTATCGCGGTAGAAGATCAGAGGAAAGGTGTCCTGATCTTTAATGCCGAGGATCACCAGCGCGGTCAGACGATCGCGATCCGACAGCAGGCACTGCGTATCCACACCAACGCGGTTTAATTCTTCACGAACGAAACGTCCCATATGCTCATCGCCGACGCGGGCCAGCATAGCGGAACGTAATCCCTGAATGGCCGTGCCGTAGGCAACATTGCCTGACGATCCCCCTAAATATTTAGCGAAAGTCGTCATATCCTCCAGCCGCGACCCGATTTGTTGACCATACAAATCAACGGCGACTCGTCCCAGACAGATAACGTCCAGCGGCTTTTGCTCACTACTGACTGCTTTATTCATTGACATATCCCCTAACAGAAGACGGTGTTATTTTTGCCCATACTAAGGTTTGGTGATTTCATTTTCAATAAAAATGGAAATAATGTTTTCATTTATTGTTTGAACAAGATCACAGAAATGGCATTTCCGGGCAACGCGTATGATCGTTTTTTGTTGTGTTTTTTGTTTTAATTTATTGATTATTAATGTGTTATTTCTTTTAAAAGCACATGGAAGATAAATTTCATTTTCATGAAAAATACGCCTAAATGGCGAAATTTTTTAACCGTTTTTTGATCTCCTTCCCATAAATGAAATATAAATTCCATATAATTGTGAGAACGGAAATTTTGATCCTATGATAAGTCTCTGTGTTTTTGGGGCTGAAGCGATGCATAAGCAGGCAACGACAGCCGAACGGTTGATAAAAGCAGGTGGGGTACATGAAAACAATCAGGTTGACCATGGCGCAGGCTTTGGTGCGCTTTCTTGATAATCAGTACATCGACGTAGACGGCAGCGAAATCAAATTTGTAAAAGGGATTTTCGCCATTTTTGGCCACGGGAACGTCGTCGGATTGGGGCAAGCGCTGGAAGAGGACTGTGGCCAACTTAGCGTTCATCAAGGGCGTAACGAACAGGGAATGGCGCATATCGCGACGGGATTTGCCCGCCAGATGCGTCGCCATCAGATTTATGCCTGCACCTCCTCAGTGGGGCCAGGGGCCGCCAATATGATCACCGCAGCGGCGACCGCGACGGCTAACCGTATTCCACTGCTTTTGCTGCCGGGCGATGTGTACGCATCTCGTCAACCCGACCCGGTTTTGCAACAGGTTGAACAAGAACACGATCTGACGCTGAGCACCAATGACGCTTTCCGTGCAGTTAGCCGCTACTGGGATCGCATTACGCGTCCGGAACAGCTAATGAGCGCCTGTATCAGCGCGATGCGGGTGTTAACCGATCCGGCGGATACGGGGGCCGTGACGCTTTGCCTGCCACAGGATGTGCAGGGTGAAGCCTGGGATTATCCGGATTATTTTTTCGCTCGCCGGGTCTATCGTCTTGAGCGTCACGCGCCGACGGAGCCGATGCTGAACGAGGCGGTTGCGCTGATTCGCCGCCACCAGCGGCCGCTGATCGTTTGCGGCGGGGGCGTGAAGTACTCGCAGGCTGAAGAGGCGCTGCTGAGATTTGCCGAACGCTGTCATCTGCCGATTGCTGAAACCCAGGCTGGCAAGGGAGCGCTCAGTTCTGCACATCCGCTGAACGTCGGCGGGATTGGCGAAACCGGTTCACTGGCGGCGAATCTGCTGGCACAGGAAGCCGATCTGATTATCGGTGTGGGGACGCGCTATACCGATTTCACCACCTCCTCAAAGTGGATCTTCCAGAATCCCGACGTGCGCTACTTAAATATCAACGTTAGCCGCTTTGATGTCTTCAAGCTGGATGGCGTACAGATGCAGGGTGACGCTCGCGTCGCCCTGACGCAGCTTAGCGAACGGTTGGCCCAGGAGCATTATGCTTCGCAATGGGGTGAGACTATTCACCGCGTCCGCTCGCAATATATGGCGGAAGTTGAGCGCGTCTATGCTGTGGAATATAGCGGAGAGGGCTTCAAACCTGAAATTGAGGATCATATGGATACTCAAAAGGTGTTTGAAGAGTTTAATGAGATTACGCGGTCGTGGCTGACCCAGACGCGCGTGTTGGGCGTGCTTAACCGGATGTTGCCGGAAAACGCGCTGGTGGTGGCGGCGGCGGGCAGCCTGCCGGGCGACCTCCAGCGTGTCTGGCAAAGCCGCGGCGAGAATGATTACCACGTCGAGTACGGCTACTCCTGTATGGGCTACGAAGTCAATGCCGCATTGGGGGCCAAGCTGGCGCAGCCGGAACGCGAGGTGTACAGCTTCGTGGGCGACGGTTCGTTCATGATGCTGCACTCTGAGTTGGTCACTTCCGTCCAGATGGGGAAAAAGATTACCGTCATTTTGCTCGATAACATGACCAACGGCTGTATCAATAATCTGCAAATGGAACACGGTATGGACAGTTACTTCACCGAGTTTCGTTTCCATCAGCAGGAGAGCGGTCGTCAGGAAGGCGGATTTATCCCAGTCGATTTTGCTCGCATCGCTGAAGGATATGGCTGTAAAAGCTATCGCGTCACCACCATTGAACAACTGCATGAAGCGTTGGAAGATGCTCGTAAACAGACCGTGAGCACGCTGATAGACATAAAAGTGCTTCCCAAAACGATGGTGCATAAGTACCTGAGCTGGTGGCGCGTTGGTGGGGCGCAGGTATCCCGTAGCGAACGTATCCAGGCGGTAGCGCGTATGCTTGAGGAACATATCGGACAGGCCCGGCAGTACTGATTAATTTGCCGTCGTTCAGGTTGCAGAGGTGTGGTTATTGTTCTGCAACCTGAACGATACAGCGTCAACGCATTGTTTGCTTTTCAGAACGGCAAAATAAAACGATCCGTTTTTCGCAGAATTACGGATGCTTTTCTTTTGCGGTTTTAAATTTACTATTCATGAGATTAAGAGGTACGAATGAAAAAGCTTCGATGTGGTGTTATTGGCCTCGGTCGGGTAGGTAAAATGCATGTTGAGAATATGTATTTACTGCCTCAATTAGATATTATCTGCGCCGCCGATTATTTTATTGAGGAGATGAGCGATTGGCTTTATTCGGTAAATATAACTTCAGGGTATAAAAATTATCAGGAACTTTTACAGCGTGATGATATAGAGGCAGTTTTTATTTTCACCTCAACGGATATGCACGAAGAGATCGTCACGGCGGCAGCGCAGGCGGGGAAGCACATTTTTTGTGAAAAACCGCTCAGCATGAATGAAGATGAGCAGGCCTCAATGGCGGTGCTGAGAAAAGTGAAAGAGAAGGGGGTGACGCTGCAGGTTGCCTTTAATCGCCGTTTTGATCCTCAGTTTCACGAGGTCTTTGAGCTGGTGCGCAGCGGCAAGATTGGTCGGCCCCAGATGATAAAAATCACCTCCCGCGATCCGGACCTGCTACCCCATGATCTGATCAAACGTATTGGCGGTCTGATTTTTGACTTCACCATGCATGACTTTGATATGGCTCGTTTTATGATGCAGGATGAAGTCAGCGAAGTCTATGTTAAGGGCAATACGCTGATTGATCCCAGCCTGAAAAATATTGATGATGTTGATACGCTTGCGGTGATGCTGACTTTCAGAAACGGCGGCTACGCGCTCATTGATAACAGCCGTCGGGCGGTATATGGCTATGACCAACGGGTGGAGGTTTTTGGCTCAGAAGGGATGGCGTATGCGGATAACGTTAGTGAATCGACGGTGAAAGTTTTCAACAGCCAGCACTGCATAATGAAAAATCCCCTTCCTGATTTCACGGTTCGTTATCGCGAAGCTTACCGAACGGAAATATTACACTTTATTGATTCAGTCCTGCATCATACGCCGGTTGTCTGTACCGGCGAAGACGCATTATTGGCCCAGCGTATCGCTATTGCCGCGCAGCAATCATTAAAAAGCGGGCTGCCGGTGAAAATAACAAGCGATATTTATCTTTAACTGCATCTGTTAATAATGAATAAACTCTCGCACTGAAAAGTGTGAGAGCTTTTCTATACCGAGGGTAATAAAATGAAAGAAATGCAGGCAACGCTGCCCCAGACATTTTATATAAAACCAGGTAAGTTTATCTGGAGCTACCTGGGAACATTTTTATTTATGTTGGGCGGCTGTATTGAGAACAGCTGGTTATCTGCCTGGTTAAATACGCAGGGATTTGATCAAGCGCATATCGGGCAGATTTTTGCCGGATATGGGATTGTGGTCGCGATCACCTCCTGGCTATCCGGCGTCTGTGTGGACGTTTTTGGTCCTAAAAAGGTGATGGTTACCGGTTTTATCGTCTATCTTCTGGCTTCCGTCGCGTTTCTGAACTTTGCGCTACCCAGCCATGATTTTGGTGCCATTCTCGTGACCTATATGCTGCGTGGCGTGGGGTATCCGCTGGTCTGTTACTCCTTCCTGGTACGCCTGACCATCCAGTTGGATAATCACCAGCAAGGGATCGGCACCTCGCTATTTTGGGTGGTCTATAACCTTGGTTTTACCATCATTGGGCCGGTGGTGGCGGCGTCGTTAATTCCTGCGTTGGGGCATATCAACGTGATGTGGGCCGGGATGGGCGTTGCGCTGCTGGGGGTTCTCTTCATGCTGGTGCTGGAACGCAATGAATTCATTCTGAAACCGCGAACGACGCCGGTCTTCAAAGAGTTATCTGCGGGTATCTCCATTATGTATGAACGGCCACGGATCGGTCTGGCGGTGATTGTCAAAACTATTAACGGTCTTGGCACCTATGGTTTTGTTGTCGTATTACCTCTGTTTCTGCTGGATAAGCACTTTACGCTTGAGGAATGGGCGAGTATTTGGGGGATTACCTTTATCTCTAACCAGGTCTTCAACATTATCTTTGGCTGGATGGGCGATAAAATTGGTTTTCGCCGAACCATCCAGATTTTTGGCAGCATCCTGACCGGTGTCGCTACGCTGATTGTTTACTGGGTGCCGATGATATGGGGGCATAACTATGTCGCCTTTATGCTGGCGATGTGTTTGTGGGGAGCCGGGCTGGCTGGCTTTGTGCCAATGACGCCGCTGGTGCCGATGATGGCGCCGGATAAGAAGGGGGCGGCGAACTCGGCCGTGAACTTTGGCTCCGGCCTGGGAAATTTTGTTGGGCCAGCGCTGGTCTCTGTTCTGGCAGGGTTCGGCACCGGCGTGGTGATGTATACTATGGCGGGGCTCTATTTATTCAGCGGCATCCTGGTGCAGTTTCTTAAAGTGCCTGGCGAGAAATAGCTTCAAATATTCTTCAAAAATCCCTTATAGCCTGTGATGTTCATCACTAAATTAAACCGGTTTTTATCAAGATTGATAAAGCCGGTTTTTTCACCCTACGTTAAATTGTACTAACGGATTACGGTTATTTACCCACTCATATACGTTCAGGGAGAAAATAATGAATATCGAAAAAACACGGTTTTGTATTAACCGGAAAATTGCACCGGGTCTAAGCATAGAAGAATTCTTTCGACTGGTTAAACGTCTTGAGTTTAATAAAGTGGAATTGCGTAATGATATGCCAAGCGGCAGCGTTACTGATGACTTGAATTATAATCAGGTGCGTAACCTGGCAGAAAAGTATGGACTTGAAATTGTCACAATTAATGCGGTCTATCCCTTCAACCAACTGACCGAGGAGGTAGTAAAAAAAACGGAAGGATTATTACGAGACGCGCAGGGAGTCGGCGCGCGGGCATTAGTTCTTTGTCCGCTGAATGATGGAACGATTGTGCCGCCGGAGGTTACGGTTGAGGCAATAAAACGACTGAGCGATCTCTTTGCCCGGTATGATATTCAGGGGCTGGTTGAACCTTTGGGATTCCGCGTAAGTTCGCTGCGTTCTGCCGTCTGGGCTCAGCAACTGATCCGGGAAGCAGGTTCCCCCTTTAAGGTTTTGCTGGATACCTTCCATCATCATCTGTACGAAGAGGCCGAAAAGGAGTTTGCGTCGCGCATTGATATTTCTGCTATCGGGTTGGTGCATTTGTCCGGTGTGGAAGACACACGACCAACGGAAGCATTGGCTGATGAGCAGCGTATTATGCTGAGTGAAAAGGATGTAATGCAGAATTACCAGCAGGTGCAGCGTCTGGAAAATATGGGATATCGCGGTATTTACGCTTTTGAACCTTTTTCTTCCCAGTTGGCTTCCTGGAGTGAGGCGGAAATAGAGGAACAAATTAATCGCAGCGTGTCATTGCTGTTGCAATGATACAGCTAATTTCCAGGTGACCGTTTTCAGTTTCCGCAGCGTGGTATTTACAATGAAAATTGCTTTTGATGTCGATGTTATTAAACATTTACCCATTACCCAAATGGTACGGCAGGTTTCCGAGTGGGGGTATAAATATATTGAGCAGTCGCCGCACCCGCGTATTAATCCGTTTTATAAACACCCTAAAGCTGGTCGCGATACCATGCAGGAATATAAACGCGCCTTGCAGAACTACGGTGTGGAAATCTCGTCATTTATTGTGGTTTATCGTTGGTCCGGCCCCGATGAAGAGCGTCGGCACGCCGCGGTAACCAACTGGAAGCGGATGATTGAGATTGCCGTTGATATGGGCGTACAGGTGATTAATACCGAGCTTTCCGGGACGCCGGATGAGCCGGAGATTTGTGAAGAGATGTGGTATCGCTCCATGGAGGAACTGCTGCCGATCGTGGAACGAGAGGGAATTCGAATCGAAATTCAGTCTCACCCCTGGGATTTCTGCGAACTGAACGATGAGACGGTCGACATGGTGCAGTCTTTGCGTAGTGATAACGTGACCTATCTGTACAGCGCACCGCATGGCTTCTTTTACGATAAAGGGCAGGGCGACGTCGCAAGGATGCTGAACTATGCCGGGGCCGATCTTTCGCATGTTCTGCTGGCCGATACGCACAACCACACGCTTCCCTGCCGCTATATCATGAACCCGCCTGGCGTGAATGCGACGATTCATCAGCACATCGGGCTGGGAGAAGGTGAGGTCGATTTTGACGCGCTATTCCAGGCGCTGCGTGAAATGGATTTTGCAAACCGCACGTTTAAGGTGGGCGGTGAGGCAATTATCACCACGTCGCTGTTTGGTTATCCTGAAAAAATGAGTGTTCAGGCGGTGGAAACGCGCGAGCGGATCGAGCGGGAGCTACTCGGACGTTAAAAACGGGTGGATTTGCCTGTACCGCGCCACAGGCTGGCGCGGTCATTTGCGGCAATTACCCTTCGTTTTCCGCCAGCTCGCGCAGATACTGGAAAATCTGACGCGCTGATTTCGGCGGTTTGTTGCCTTCTTTCTCTTTCTTCGCATTGCGGATCAATGAACGAAGCTGTTGACGATCGGCGTGCGGCCACAGGGCCAGTACTTCGGCTACCGCGTCATCGCCTTCGACGATCAGACGATCGCGCAGATGCTCAAGCTTGTGAAACAGCACCACCTGCTGATTATGGCGGTTTTTCAGCTTGTCCAGCGCCTGGCGAATAGGTTCAACGTCGCGTTGGCGCAGCATTTTTCCGATAAGCTGCAACTGGCGGCGGCGTCCTTCCATTTTGATTCGCTGGGCCAGTTCAATGGCGTCGCGCAGATCGGCGTCCAGCGGGATCTTATCCAGCGCGTTTTTCCCCAGATCCACCAGTTCCGCGCCCAGGCGTTTTAATTCCTCGGCATCGCGTTTAATTTCACTTTTACTGACCCAGATAATTTCATCGTCTTCGTCTTCGATGTCATCACCGGGAACGTCGTCGAGCCAGTCTTCGGGCTGCTTTGTCATGTCAGGCTCCTTAAAAAAAGAGGCTAATGTTACCAGTTAAGATGCGCACTGAAAAACGGTTCTCTGTTAGACTTCAGAGAAACTCTCTCTACATTATGGCATTTGCAATGAAAGTAATCTCACAAGTTGAAGCGCAGCGTAAGATTCTGGAAGAAGCAGTTTCGACAGCGCTGGAGTTAGCCTCAGGCAAATCGGATGGGGCGGAAGTCGCCGTCAGCAAGACCACCGGCATTAGCGTCAGCACCCGTTATGGTGAAGTAGAGAATGTCGAATTTAATAGCGACGGCGCGCTGGGCATTACGGTGTATCACCAGAACCGCAAAGGCAGCGCCTCTTCGACGGATTTAAGTCCGCAGGCGATTGCCCGTACCGTGCAGGCCGCGCTGGATATCGCGCGTTACACGTCGCCGGACCCGTGCGCAGGCGTGGCGGACAAAGAACTGCTGGCGTTTGACGCGCCGGATCTGGACTTGTTCCACCCGGCAGAGGTTACGCCAGACGAAGCCATTGAACTGGCCGCGCGTGCGGAACAGGCTTCTCTAAAGGCGGATAAACGCATCACCAATACCGAAGGCGGGAGCTTTAACAGCCATTACGGCATTAAAGTGTTCGGCAACAGCCACGGCATGTTGCAGGGATATTGCTCCACGCGCCATTCGCTCTCAAGCTGCGTCATCGCCGAAGAGAACGGCGATATGGAGCGTGATTACGCTTACACCATCGGTCGGGCAATGGCGGATCTGCAAGCGCCGGAATGGGTCGGGGCCGAGTGCGCGCGCCGCACCTTATCCCGCCTGTCGCCGCGCAAGCTCTCCACCATGAAAGCGCCGGTCATTTTCGCCAATGAAGTGGCGACAGGGCTATTTGGTCATCTGGTCGGGGCGATTGCCGGCGGCGCGGTATACCGTAAATCCACTTTTCTGCTCGACTCGCTGGGCAAACAAATTCTGCCGGAATGGTTAACCATCGAAGAACACCCGCATCTGCTAAAAGGGCTGGCGTCTTCACCGTTCGACAGCGAAGGCGTGCGTACGGAGCGCCGGGACATTGTGAAGGATGGTGTACTGACGCAATGGTTGCTGACCAACTATTCCGCCCGCAAACTGGGGCTGAAAAGTACCGGTCATGCCGGCGGCATTCATAACTGGCGTATCGCCGGGCAGGGGCTGAACTTTGAGCAGTTGCTAAAAGAGATGGGCACCGGCCTGGTGGTGACGGAACTGATGGGCCAGGGCGTCAGCGGTATTACCGGCGACTACTCCCGCGGCGCTGCGGGATTCTGGGTTGAAAATGGTGAAATCCAGTACCCGGTAAGTGAAATTACCATTGCCGGTAATTTAAAAGAGATGTGGCGTAATATTGTCACCGTAGGTGATGATATTGAAACGCGCAGTAATATACAGTGCGGTTCGGTATTGTTACCGGAGATGAAAATCGCCGGACAATAATACCCGTCATACTTCAGGCTGCAGGCGCGTTGGCTGCCTGCGACCCGAATTATTCAGGGTATTACACTTATCGTTAATAATAAAAAAGGAAGTGAGCAATGCGTAAAAGCCTGTTAGCTATTCTTGCTGTGTCATCGCTGGTATTCGGTTCGGCTGTTTTTGCTGCCGATCTTGAAGATAATATGGATATTCTCAATGATAACCTGAAAGTTGTTGAGAAAACGGATAGTGCCCCTGAACTGAAAGCGGCATTAACCAAAATGCGCGCGGCCGCGCTGGATGCTCAAAAAGCTACGCCGCCAAAGCTGGAAGATAAAGCGCCGGATAGCCCGGAAATGAAGGATTTTCGTCACGGTTTTGACATTCTGGTCGGCCAAATTGATGGCGCGCTGAAGCTGGCGAGCGAAGGTAACGTTAAAGAAGCGAAAGCGGCGGCGGAAGCGCTAAAAACCACCCGCAATACGTATCATAAGAAGTATCGTTAATTTTTGTGGGATGGCGGCTTCGCTTTATCCGCAGGTCGCCATCCGGCAAACTGTAATACCCATCACACTTTCTCACTTTATACGACAACGTCATTGTTTCGCCATTTCCTCTTTATGCCGCGATAGATCTCACACTTTCCCGGCGATAATTCATTAATGCCGCCTTTTCTGTGGCGCAGATCACCTATCCCACTCGCGTTTCCACTTCGAGGTGGAAAATAACTCGCTACAAACTTTTAACCCTTGCCGCTAGTTTTATCTCATTGCCATTAACGGGGTGAGACGCGTGGATAACGGAGCAGTAAAACACGATGCCGGTGAGCGAATTAACGAACTGGCTGAACAGGTGTTAACGCAGGTGGATGGCCTGCTGGGGCGGCATCACATTGTCCCCAATGCGGTACAGACGCAAATGCTGACCTCGCACGTTCGCGCGATGGCGCACCGGTCAATTACCGGCGAGCCTTTACCGGAAGTCGATGCCAGCTTGTTTGATGAAATCTCAGCCGAATCAATGGCGCTCGCCCGCGAAATCGTGGCGGCGTTTGGCAACCTTCCTGACGAAGAAGCCTGGCTATTATCGGTACATTTTGAAGTCGCGAAAGACAACCTCTAAGGAGCAAAAAATGGAACAGATTACCGTCGTGATTGGCGATCGCCTGGGTAAAGGCCAGAAAGTGGCGGCAGGCGTGGAAAAAGCGGGCGGTCGCGCGGTCGTCGTACCGGGCGTCGCGGCAGACATGAAGCTGGGCGATGTGATGAAAGCGGAAAACGCCACCTTCGGCATTTCATTTTGCGGCAGCGGCGGCGCGGGCGCTATCACCGCGCAAAACAAGCATGGCTACAAAGCCAAATATGGAATGCGGTCAGTGGATGAAGGCGTCACCGCTATCAATGAAGGCTGCAACGTGTTGGGTTTCGGCTTTATGGATAAAGAAGAGCTCGGCGAGCGCCTGGTGCAGGCGTGGCAAAAGAAATACGGCGCCTGATGATGAAAGAGCAATTCACCACCACGGTGAGAGTAAAAGGCAAGGGCGACGCCAAAGCACGCGCCTTTGCCGATGCGCTGAACCATGTTCAGTCGGCGGTGATGAGAGAGTCGCCGTATATCTTACTGCGTATTGAGCCACAGGATGTGCGGATTGTTCAGGCGCATGAGTCGGTGCGTAAAGAGGCCTTTCTGTTTTTCTTTTTGCGCCGGGAACGACGCACTTACAGCGTGGAGCTGGATGTGACCGTCAACGTGACCGCCATCAATCTCGACAGGGTGGATTTCGTCGCGAAACGCTGATTTTTATTAAAAAGGCATAGTTATGTTCCTGATAATACTAATTAAATCGCTCATTATCGGCGCGCTGGTCGGCGTAGGGGTGGGCGCTGGGGCTGCACGCATGTTTCACGCGCCAACCACGCAGGGGATGGGCGCGTTCCGTACGTTGGGCGAACTCAACTCTTGTGAAGGCGACCCGGCATCTCACTTCTCCTTTGGGCTGGGTTTCTTCTTTAACGCCTGGGCGTCGTCTGTGGCGGCCGGATCGTTCACCCAGGATGTCGATCACCGCATCATCCCTAACTGGGGCGCGGCGGCGCTAATGATCAAAAACCGTAACGTCGGCGAGACGCTGCACGATCCGAAAAAAATGGCGATCGCCTGCGCCGTCATCGGCATGATTGTCGTAACGTTCCTTAACCTGACCGCCTCATCCGTGCCAGAGGCGCTACAGGTGACGGCGGTTAAGGTGCTGGTACCGGCGGCAAACCTGCTGGTCAACATCGTCATGCCTGTGATCTTCTGGTTAGCGGCGATCGACGCTGGTAAAAAATCGGGCTTCTGGGCCACCGTTTTCGGCGGCGCGGCGCAGCTCATCATGGGGAACGCCGTACCGGGGCTGGTGCTGGGTATTTTGATCGGTAAAGGCGTAGAAGAGAGCGGCTGGAACCATGTCACCAAAGTGATGATGGTCGCCATCGTTTTGCTGTTTGTGTTGAGCGGCTTCTTCCGCGGCTTCGACATGAAAATGATCGAGTCTTTCAACATGACGGTACCGAACTGGCTTGAACTGATCCACAACTCGCTCAGCGGCAAATAACGGAGGCCACAATGGAAGAGAATAAAGGTTTTTGGTATGCCGACTGGTCGTTCCCGATCTTTGTTGGCCTGCTCTCCTCCGGCGTTTTCGCCGGGACGCATATGTACTATCTGTACGGTATCGGCGCATTTAACGAAGTCGCTTTTGTGGCGATGTTGAAAGCGGGGATGGATACCGGCGTCTACGGCGCGGTCGCCGCTTTCGGCGCCAGCTTTTTATTTGCCCGCATTATCGAAGGTTCGCTGGTCGGAATTCTGGATATCGGCGGGGCAATTCAGACCGGCGTGGGCTTAGGGGTTCCGGCGTTACTGCTGGGAGCCGGCTTTGTCTTCCCGGTGGCGAACTTTATCGCTTCGCTGATAACCGGTCTGGTGATTGGCCTGGCGATTGGCTACATCATTATTCTGGCGCGTAAGTTCACCATCAATCAGAGCGACTCCACGTACGGGGCGGACGTCATGATGGGGGCCGGTAACACTTCAGGCCGTTTTCTGGGGCCGTTGATTATCCTCAGCGCCATGACGGCATCGATTCCCATTGGTCTGGGCTCTCTGGTGGGCGCGCTGCTGTTTTATATCTGGCAGAAGCCGATTACCGGCGGCGCGATTTTAGGCGCGATGATCCTCGGTTCCATCTTCCCGATTGCGATTAGCTAACTGTTGATTTGTAGGCCGGATAAGGCGGTTGCGCCGCCATCCGGCAAAGGAGAGAGCGATGTTTGATTTACTCCTGCGCCATGCGCGTCTGGTCGATGACACGCTGACTAATATTGCCCTGCAAGATGGCAAAATCGCGGCGTTGGGTGACGTTGATGGTCCGGCGCTGAAAACCATTGACCTGCGCGGCGAGTGTTACGTTAGTGCGGGTTGGATTGATTCTCACGTTCACTGCTACCCGACATCGCCGATTTACCATGACGAACCGGACAGCGTGGGTATTGCCACTGGCGTTACCACAGTGGTGGATGCCGGTAGCACTGGCGCAGACGACATTGATGATTTTTACACCCTGACCCGTGATGCGGCCACCGAGGTTTATGCGCTGTTGAATGTTTCACGCGTCGGGCTTATTGCCCAAAACGAGCTGGCTAACATGGCCAATATTGACGCCGATGCGGTCCGGCAGGCGGTAAAACGCCATCCGGATTTTATCGTCGGCCTCAAGGCGCGGATGAGCAGCAGCGTAGTAGGCGTTAACGGCATCACGCCGCTGGAACGCGCTAAAGCCATGCAGCAAGAAAACGGCAACCTGCCGCTGATGGTACATATTGGAAATAACCCGCCGGATCTGGACGAAATCGCGGAGCGTCTGACGGCGGGCGATATCATTACCCACTGTTACAACGGTAAGCCGAACCGTATTCTGACGCCGGAAGGCGAGCTGCGCGCCTCGGTGACACGAGCGCTGGCGCGCGGCGTGCGTCTGGACGTCGGACATGGTACCGCCAGCCTGAGCTTTGCAGTGGCGAAACGCGCTATTAGCCTGGGGATTTTACCGCATACCATCAGTTCCGATATCTACTGCCGTAACCGCATTAATGGCCCGGTGCATTCGCTGGCTAATGTGATGTCGAAATTCCTCGCCATCGGCATGTCGCTGCCGCAGGTCATTGCGTGCGTGACGGCCAATGCCGCCGATAGCCTGAATCTGAAAACCAAAGGTCGTCTTCAGCCTGGTCTGGATGCCGACCTGACCCTCTTTACGCTTAAACGCCAGCCCACCGTGTTGGTAGACGCGGAACACGACAGCTTACAGGCTGAAGAATTGCTGACGCCGCTTGCCGCGATACGCGCAGGCAAGGGCTATATGACCGAACAAGGGAGCGCGGAACATGCCTTCGATTTTTGAGAAGTATCAATTAAAACAGGTGATTAACGCCTCCGGACGTATGACGGCGCTCGGCGTCTCTACGCCGCGCCCGGAAGTGATAGACGCGGCGATGGCCGGAATGAATCAGTATTTCGAGATGAAAGATCTGGTGAATAAAACCGGCGAGTACATTGCGAAATTGCTGGAGGTGGAAGGGGCGACGGTAGTCTCCTGCGCCAGTGCGGGCCTTGCCCAGTCGGTTGCCGCGGTACTGGTTCAGGACAGCGACTGGCTGCTGGAAAACCTGCACGTTACACCGATTGAAAATAACGAAATCGTCCTGCCAAAGGGCCACAACGTCAACTTTGGCGCGCCGGTGGGAACGATGGTGGCGCTGGGCGGCGGCAAACTGGTGGAAGCCGGTTACGCCAACGAATGTTCCGCCGCGCAGTTGGCGGCGGCCATTACACCGCGCACGGCGGCTATTCTCTATATCAAATCTCACCACTGCGTACAGAAAAGTATGCTCAGCGTGGAGCAGGCTGCGGTGGTGGCGCGCACGCATAATCTCCCGCTGATTGTAGACGCGGCGGCGGAAGAAGATTTGCAGTGCTACTACCGCATGGGCGCAGATCTCGTTATCTATAGCGGCGCGAAAGCGATTGAAGGGCCGACCAGCGGGCTGGTGATTGGCAAAACGCAGTATGTTGAGTGGGTAAAACGTCAGTCAGCGGGCATTGGCCGGGCGATGAAGGTGGGCAAGGAGGGAATTGTTGGCCTGACCTGTGCCATTGAATTGTACCTGCGCGCGCAAAAAGAGAGCGGCGCGGAGATGGTAGAAAAAATGGCGCCCTTTATCGACACGTTGAACACGTTTAACGGCGTCAGCGCCCGTGTGGTGTGGGACAGCGCCGGACGCGACATCGCGCGCACGGAAATTAAGTTTGATGAAGCCGTTACCGGCATCGCCACAGGCGATCTGGTGGAGGCGCTCAAACAGGGCGACTATGCGATTTATTTTCGCGGATACAAAGCCAACGAAGGGATTATTGAAGCGGATGTCCGCAGCGTCGATCGCGCGCAGTTAGCGATTGTGGCGCGTCGTATTAGTGAGGTGATTAATCAGGAGAAAAAAGCATGAAACTGACCCCTAACTTTTACCGCGATCGCGTTTGCCTGAACGTACTGGCCGGTTCGAAAGATAACGCCCGGGAGATCTACGCGGCGGCGGAAGGTCATGTGCTGGTTGGCGTGCTCTCCAAAAACTATCCGGATGTGGCAAGCGCAGTCGCGGATATGCGTGAATATGCGGCGCTTATCGACAATGCGCTCTCCGTCGGACTGGGGGCAGGCGATCCTAACCAGTCGGCGATGGTGAGCGAAATCTCGCGTCAGGTACAGCCGCAGCATGTCAACCAGGTGTTTACCGGCGTAGGGGCCAGCCGGGCGCTGCTGGGGCAAAACGAGACGGTGGTGAACGGTCTTGTCTCGCCGACCGGCACGCCGGGGCTGGTGAAAATTTCCACTGGCCCGCTAAGCAGCCGCGCGCCGGACGGCATCGTACCCATAGAAACGGCGATTGCGCTACTCAAAGACATGGGCGGCAGCTCCGTTAAATACTTTCCGATGGGAGGGCTCACCTGTCGCGACGAGTATAAAGCGGTGGCTGACGCCTGCGCCCGCCATGATTTCTGGCTGGAACCGACGGGCGGTATCGATCTGGAAAACTTCGCCGAGATTCTGCACATCGCCCTTGATGCAGGTGTAAGCAAAATCATTCCTCACATTTATAGTTCGATTATTGATAAGGTGAGCGGCAACACCCGTGCGGACGATGTGCGTCAGTTACTCGCTATCGTCCGGTCGCGTGTCGGCTAATCATGAGGAGAGAGACGTGCGATTCCCCAACCAACGTTTAGCGCAGCTATTTGCGATGCTGCAAAACGAGACGCTGCCGCAGGACGAACTGGCGCAGCGGTTGTCGGTCTCCACGCGTACCGTTCGGGCGGATATCGCCGCGCTGAACATGTTGCTGACGCCGCATGGCGCGCAATTTACTCTCAGCCGCGGCAACGGGTATCAGCTCAAAATTGATGATCCGGCACGTTATCAATCCCTGCAAACGCAGCAATCTCCCGCCCTGGCGCGCGGTCCGCGCACCAGCCAGGAGCGGATACACTATTTGCTGGCGCGTTTTTTAACCTCCGCCTTCTCGCTGAAGCTGGAGGATTTGGCAGATGAATGGTTTGTCAGCCGTGCGACGCTGCAGAACGACATGGCGGACGTGCGCGAGCATTTGCAGCGTTATCATCTGACGCTGGAAACGCGTCCGCGTCATGGCATGAAATTGTTTGGCGGAGAGATGGCGATTCGCGCCTGTCTGACCGACCTTTTATGGACGCTGGCGCAGCAGGAGCCCTCCCATCCGTTAATTGTTAGTACCACGCTGAACACCGAGGTGTCTCAACGGCTGCAGTCTCTTTTGCCGGATATTTTCTCTCATTGTCAAATCCGCCTGACCGATGAGAGCGAACTGTTTCTGCGTTTATACTGCGCGGTGGCGGTACGGCGTATTCGCGAGGGGTATCCTTTATCGGAATGCGTGGCAGAGGAGGTCGATGAAAAAGTGCGCCATGCGGCGCATGAGATTGCGGAGCTACTACAACAGCTGGCCGACAAGCCGCTGTCGGAGCCGGAAGTAAGCTGGCTGAAGGTGCATATTGCCGCCCGCCAGGTACAGGAAATTGCCCCCAGCGCCATTAATGCCGATGATGAAGAGGCGCTGGTGCACTATATCCTCAATTTTATTAATACCCAGTACAACTATAACCTGTTGAATGATAAACAGCTCCACGCGGACTTGCTGACTCACATCAAAACGATGATCACCCGCGTGCGCTACCAGATCATGATCCCCAACCCACTACTGGAAAATATTAAGCAGCACTATCCGATGGCATGGGATATGACGTTGGCGGCGATATCGAGTTGGGGAAAATACACGCCGTATACCATTAGCGAAAACGAAATCGGTTTTCTGGTGCTGCATATTGGTGTTGGGCTGGAACGTAGTTACAACATTGGCTACCAGCGGCAGCCGCAGGTACTGCTGGTGTGCGATGCTGGTAATGCGATGGTACGGATGATTGAAGCGGTACTGGCGCGGAAATACCCGCAGATTGAGATTGCCCGCACTCTGACGCTACGCGACTATGAGGCGCGGGACAGCATTGTGGAGGATTTTGTGATTTCCACGGCGCGGATCGGCGAAAAAGATAAACCGGTTATCATGATCGCCCCCTTTCCTACCGACTATCAATTGGAGCAGATCGGTAAGCTGGTGCTGGTGGACAGAACCCGTCCGTGGATGCTGGATAAATATTTCGATGCCTCGCATTTTCGCATCGTGGAGGGGGAAATAGATCAACAGACGCTGTTTAAAACGCTGTGCGATCAGTTGCACGAGGAAGGCTTTGTTGATGCGGCGTTTCTCGATTCGGTTATTGAACGTGAAGCTATCGTCAGTACGTTATTAGGCGACGGGATTGCCTTGCCGCACGCGCTGGGGCTGCTGGCGAAGAAAACGGTGGTTTATACGGTGCTCGCGCCGCAGGGGATTGTCTGGGGTGACGAAACGGCGCACGTTATTTTTTTACTCGCCATCAGCAAAAGTGAATATGAAGAGGCGATGGCCATCTACGATATTTTCGTCACTTTCCTGCGCGAACGCGCCATGACGCGCCTCTGCGCATGTCAGAATTTTACGCAATTTAAAACGGTCGCGATGGAGTGCGTGAGTCGTTTTTGAGAGGCGTTATCCAGAATTCGATGTAATGCGAATGTAATGCTAAGCTGCATTACACATTCGATTTTACTGGAGGCATAATGGCCACGCTGAACGTCCGTCTGGATGACAAACTCAAAAATGAGGCTTATGCCGTGCTGGAAAAACTGAACATTACTCCAACGGAAGCCGTGCGATTACTGTTCCAGTACGTCGCGGAAACGGGGCGCATGCCAGTGAAAACCGTCACTCTTAGCGACAGTGAAGATGCATTGATTCAGACAGTTCGGGAGAGGCTGTCTAGTCCGCAAAAGGGAATCAAGGTTAGTCTGGATGACTTATGAACTGGAATTCGACCCGAGGGCCTTAAAAGAGTGGCATAAGCTGGGCGATACGGTGAAGGCTCAGCTTAAGAAAAAGTTGGCTGATGTGCTATTGAACCCCAGAATCGACTCTGCCCGTTTAAACGGTCTTCCTGACTGCTATAAAATTAAGCTTAAATCGTCCGGTTATCGTCTGGTGTACCAGGTTCGGGATGAAGTTGTGATTGTGTTTGTTGTTGCGGTCGGCAAGCGAGAACATTCAGCCGTCTATCACGATGCAAACAAACGGCTTTAGCGATCAACGCAAATGATGCACTACCTGGTTGCTGCTACCGCGCCAGATAAGCGCCGGGTCTTTCAGATCCTGCACAAATTTGCCATCGACCAGCACGTTGATGAGATCGACCACCTGCATCTGTGCGGCGCTGAGTTCATCGAGCTTGTAGCCAGTCCACACCCAGATATCTTTCCCCGGGCACTCCGCGTGGATGCGTTGTACCAGTGCCAGGATATCCGGTACGTTTTGCGGATGCAGCGGATCGCCGCCCGACAGCGAGATCCCCTGACGGTGAATGCGCGTGTCGTTCAGATCGGCAATGATCTTATCTTCCATCTCTTTGGTAAACGGCTGGCCGGAATTGAGCCGCCAGGTGCTTTTGTTGTAGCAGCCAGGGCATTCATGCACGCACCCTGACACAAACAGGGTGCAGCGGGTGCCGGGGCCGTTAACGATGTCTACGGGGTAGTATTGGTGAAAGTTCATGTTTCCTCGTTGCATTTGGCGCTGTAGCGGCGTTGGCCGCTCTTACTTACCCAGGTCACTTACTTATGTAAGCTCCCTGGGATTCGTTCGTTTGCCGCCTTGCTACAACACCAACTGCTTAGAGGAAACTCATGAAATTGGAACTATAGCCAGCGGTTGTAGGCCGGATAAGGTGTTTACACCGCCATCCGGCATTTACGCATTGCAAACGGAGGATTAACCTATCTGCCCATTGCCTAAATGCTTCACGCGGCGCTTCACTTCTTCCTGCTTACCGGCGTTAAACGGGCGTGCGTCCGGGCTGCCTAAATAACCGCACACGCGGCGGGTGACCGAGACGCGTGCGGCGTCGTGGTTGCCGCATTTTGGGCAGGTAAAACCTTTACTGGTACATTCGAACTCGCCGGTAAAGCCGCACTCGTAGCATTCATCGATCGGCGTGTTGGTGCCGTAATACGGTACATGCTGATAGCTGTAATCCCAGACATCTTCCAGCGCTTTCAGGTTGTGCTGAATGTTCGGGTATTCGCCGTAGCAAATGAAACCCCCGTTCGCCAGCGGCGGATACGGCGCTTCGAAATCGATTTTGTCGTACGGGTTAACCTTCTTCTCCACGTCGAGGTGGAAGCTGTTGGTGTAGTAACCTTTATCGGTTACGCCCGGCACCACGCCGAACTCGGCGGTATCCAGACGGCAGAAGCGGTCACAGAGGTTTTCACTTGGCGTGCTGTACAGGCTAAAGCCGTAGCCGGTCTCGTCTTTCCACTGATCCACGGCCTGGCGCAGACGCTCCACAATCGCGATGCCTTTAGCGCGAAGCTGCTCGCTGTCGTACAGGTGCTCGCCGCCGAACAGCGCGTTAATGGTTTCATGGATACCAATGTAGCCCAGAGAGATGGACGCACGACCATTTTTAAAGATTTCAGACACGTCATCGTCCGCTTTCAGCCGCACGCCGCAGGCGCCTTCCATATACAGGATAGGCGCGACGCGGGCTTTCACGCCTTCAAGGCGGGCGATACGGGTCATCAGCGCCTTCCGCGCCAGCGCCAGACGTTCATCCAGCAGTTTCCAGAATGCGGTTTCGTCGCCTTTTGCTTCCAGCGCGATGCGCGGCAGGTTAAGGCTAATCACGCCCAGGTTGTTACGCCCGTCGTGGATCTGCTCGCCGTTTTCGTTCTCCCACACGCCGAGGAAGCTGCGGCAGCCCATTGGCGTTTTGAACGAACCGGTGACTTTGACCACCTGATCGTAGTTGAGGATGTCCGGATACATGCGCTTGCTCGCGCACTCCAGCGCCAGTTGTTTAATGTCGTAGTTCGGATCGCCAAACTTGTGGTTCAAACCGTCGCGGATAGCGAAGACCAGTTTCGGGAACACGGCGGTTTTGCGATTTTTACCCAGACCGGCGATACGGTTACGCAAAATAGACGCCTGGATCAGACGCGACTCCCAACTGGTGCCGAGGCCAAAACCAAAGGTCACGAAAGGCGTCTGGCCGTTAGCGGTGTGCAGCGTGTTAACTTCGTATTCCAGCGACTGGAAGGCGTCGTAGCACTCTTTTTCGGTGCGAGAACGCGCATACCCTTCGGCATCCGGGATCTGCCACTCATCGGCGGTTTTGCGGTGCTTGTTATAGCTTTCGGTGACAAACGGCGCCAGCACTTCGTCGATACGGTTAATGGTGGTGCCGCCATAAATATGGCTGGCGACCTGCGCGATAATCTGCGCGGTAACGGCAGTGGCGGTAGAGATAGATTTTGGCGGTTCGATCTCGGCGTTACCCATCTTGAAGCCCTGGGTCAACATGCCTTTCAGGTCGATCAACATACAGTTGAACATCGGGAAGAACGGCGAATAGTCGAGATCGTGATAGTGGATATCGCCGCGCTCATGCGCTTGTACTACGTCACGCGGCAACAGGTGCTGGCGGGCATAGTGTTTGGCGACAATCCCGGCCAGCAAATCGCGCTGGGTGGGAATGACTTTACTGTCTTTGTTGGCGTTTTCATTGAGCAACGCGGAGTTAGTTTGCTCTACCAGGCCGCGAATTTCCTGGTTCAGACGACCACGCTTTTCACGCTGAATGTCGCGATCGTGACGGTATTCGATGTAGGCGCGGGCAAGCTGTTTGTACGGGCCGGACATCAGTTGGTTTTCAACCGCAGTTTGGATCTCGTTAATATCCACCTGACTGCGTGCGTTCATTTGGCTGCTAACGACTTCTGCGACGGTGGCACAGTAATCTGCGTCATCGACTCCCGCTGCTTTAGCTGCACGTAGAATGGCTTCCTTAATGCGCTCTGATTTGAATGGCACTTTACAGCCATCTCGTTTCATCACATGCGGTGTCATGATCACTCCATATTTGTAAGAACAGGTTATCCACAGAGGCCGGGGAAGCCATAACAGGTTTATTCATCTCTTTTCCAACGACTTCCCGCAATCCTGACCCAGGTTATCCACAATTCACCTTGTGTCGAGTGAACAGGTGTTGTAGCAATTGTAGTCAATTAATACAACATATTGGGTCGGCGTGCATTTTAAAGTCTATATGTAGTGATTTGCATCAAGGATGTTTGCAATTTTATTGATGTAGAACAAGGTAAAAATCAGAGCGTACAGATGGCGGGCGCTGTAGCGTTTGTAAAAGATAGCAAGAAAAATCTGATTAATTATTCAACAAAAACAGTCAGTAACCTGGAGCAACGCCACAGCCCGTGTCAATAGGTTTGTGGCGTTTATCCGTATAAGGACGTCGCGTTAGCGTTGTAACCACCAGATGGCTTCAAATGGGCGGAGCGTCATCGCGGCTGGCTGGCTGGCGACCTCGCCATAATTGTGCAGTAGCGCCTGCCACTGTCCTTTGATATGCGACGGATGCCACTCCTGGCACTGGTCGCTCAGATTGGCGACAACCAGCAGGGCTTGCCCCTGCCACTGGCGGCGATAACACCATACTGATGGGCTATCCGGGAGGAGATCCTGATAATCGCCCCAGATCAGTACAGGCTGGGTTTTACGTAGCGCAATCAGCTTTTGATAGGTGTAAAACACCGAGTTTTCATCGCGTAATGCCGCCTCGACGTTAACCTCCGTATAGTTATCGCACAGGCTTATCCACGGCTCGCCCTGGGTGAAACCGGCGTTTTTACCGTTGTCCCATTGCATCGGCGTGCGGCTGTTGTCGCGGGATTTACTGGCCAGAATAGCCAGTAGTTCGTCGGGGTCGCGTCCGGCGGCGCGTAGCGCGGCAAACATGTTATGGCTTTCCACGTCGCGATAATCGGTGATGCGGGTAAAGTGTGGGTTGGTCATGCCGATTTCTTCGCCCTGATAGATATAAGGCGTCCCTTGCATACCGTGCAGCGCCATCGCCAACATTTTCGCGGCTGGAACCCGGTATTCACCCTCGTCGCCAAAGCGGGAAACGATGCGCGGCTGATCGTGATTACACCAGAATAACGCGTTCCAGGCGACGTTATGCATTCCCTGTTGCCAGTGGCGGAACAACGCTTTCAGCGCCACATAATCAGGTTTTGCCAGCGTCCACTTTTCGCCATTGGGGTAATCCACCTTCAGATGATGAAAATTGAAGGTCATCGAGAGTTCGTCGCCGCTAAGCGCGGCATATTGCTGGCAGTTTTCCAGCGTGGTAGAGGACATTTCGCCTACCGTCATCAGATTACGCGGTGTAAAAACGTCACGGTTCATTTCGCGTAAAAACGTATGCGCGCGCGGCCCGTCGGTATAAAAGCGGCGTCCGTCGCCCGTCGGATCGTCAGGAAAATCCTGATCTTTGGCGATCAGGTTCACCACGTCCAGACGCAGGCCATCCACGCCGCGATCGGCCCAGAATTCGCAGACCTTTTTCAGCTCGGCGCGCACGGCGGGGTTTTCCCAGTTCAGGTCGGCCTGTTCAGGCGCGAAAAGGTGTAAATAATATTGTTCGCTCTGGCTATGCCAGCGCCAGGCGCTGCCGCCAAATTTGGATTGCCAGTTATTCGGGCAGACATCCGGCGTGCCATCGCGCCAGATATAAAACTGACGGTATGGGCTCTCTTTGTTCAGCGCTTCGCGAAACCAGGCGTGCTGGGTAGAAGTATGGTTAAACACCATATCCAGGATGATGCGAATACCGCGTGCTTTCGCCTGCGCGACCAGCTCGTCAAAATCATCCAGCGTGCCGTAGGTCGGGTCGATAGCCGTATAATTTGCGACGTCATAACCGTTATCCACCTGTGGCGAGATATAAAACGGCGTGAGCCAGATGGCATCTACGCCGAGTCGCTGTAGATAGTCAAGGCGCTGCGTGACGCCGCGTAAATCGCCGGTGCCGCTGCCGGTCGTGTCCTGAAAACTTTTCGGGTAGATCTGATAAATAACGCCGTTTTGCCACCAGAGGGGAATAGTCATTGTTGTTTCCTGCAAGTGCGTTGGGACGCAACTGCGCCCCGAAGAAGAATTAGACAATTTGTAATGTGCCCTGACGATGCTTACGCTGATAGATAAAGGTGGTCAGAATCACCGAGATAACGATCGCGATAACCATCGCCATGCCGTACACCTGCCAGTAGCGCGGCGGTATAGACAGGATACCCGGCAGGCCGCCCACGCCGATACCGTTGGCGATGACGCCGTTCAGACCGCAGAGCAGTCCCGC
Source organism: Salmonella sp. NW177 (assembly GCF_051811585.1). NCBI lineage: Bacteria > Pseudomonadati > Pseudomonadota > Gammaproteobacteria > Enterobacterales > Enterobacteriaceae > Salmonella > Salmonella sp. NW177. Next base: position 100,715 of record NZ_JAMMZV010000007.1, read on the forward strand.
CAGACCAGAGCCGATCATCGCGCACAGCATCGGAAAACGATACTTCAGGTTGATACCGTACATCGCCGGTTCGGTTACCCCAAGGTAAGCGGAAATGGCGGCAGGAACGGAGATCTCGCGTTCATTGTGTTTACGGCTGGAGATGATGATGCCCACCACGGCGGAGGCCTGCGCGATATTCGACAGCGCAATCAGCGGCCAGACTGGCGTACCGCCCATGCTCTGGATCATCTGCATATCGATAGCGAGCGTTGTCTGGTGGACGCCGGTAATGACCAACGGGGCATACAGGAAGCCGAACAGCGCCGCGCCTATCGGGGCGAAACTGCCGGTCATCAGATAACGTACCGCAAAGGCCACGCCGTCGCCGATCATACGACCAAAGGGGCCGATAAAGGTATGGGCGAGAAAGACGGCCAGTATCAACGAACAAACCGGGACGACGACCAGGTAGAGATAATCCGGCACGATGCGTTTCAACCGCGTTTCAATAAACCCAAGCGCCAGCCCTGCCAGTAGCGCCGGGATAACCTGCGCCTGGTAGCCCACTTTCTCAATGCTAAATAAGCCGAAGTTCCAGACGTCCGGCGTTTGCTGGCCCAGCAGATACGCATTCATCAACTGCGGCGACACCAGCGTCACGCCGAGCACGATACCAAGAATCGGCGTGCCGCCCACTTTTTTCACCGCCGACCAGCAGATCCCCACCGGCAGATAGAAAAAGATCGCTTCGCCGATCAACCATAAAAAATCATAAAGCGTTTTTAGCGCCGGATGCATCTGCGCCAGCGTTTGGCCGTTGCTCATCGGCACATCGCCGATCACGTTACGAAAGCCTAAGATCAAACCGCCACTGATCAACGCCGGTAGTAGCGGAAAGAAGATCTCCGCGAAATGGGAAATTAACTGCTCATGCCACTTCATGTTCTGGCGAGCGGCTTTTTTTGCCTGCTCTTTATCGGCATACGCTTTGCCGGTGGTCTCCAGCAGCGCGTTATAGTAATCGCCGACTTCGGTGCCGATCACCACCTGAAACTGCCCGGCGTTGGTGAAACAGCCTTTAACCATCGGTAATTGTTCGATCTCTTTTGGCCTGGCGTTCGCGGGCTGGTGGAGCACAAAGCGCAGGCGAGTAATGCAGTGGCTCACCGTGGCGATGTTGTCGCGCCCGCCAACCAGGTCAATCAGCCGGTCGATATCGGCTTGTTTTACTTTGCTCATCGTAAAGCCTCATGGCAGAGGAGGTATGTTATGGGTTGGCGCAAGAGTATCTCTTCAACGTTGGTTTAAAAATGGGAACGTTCCCGAAACGCTGCGACGATCACAAATTACTCGTGGTATTCCGTTTAATCAGTCACTCAGGCGAGGGTAGAAGGAATGACGATCCGGCGCGGATCGCAGCGGCCATTGATCTGTTCGATCAGTTGCGAAGCCGCCTGCCGTCCGGCTTCAGCATAGCCAGGATCGACAGTGACGATCTCCGGGTGCAGGAATTTTATCAGCGGCGTGTTCCCGACGCTTGCCAGTTGCAGCGTCTCAATACGTTGCTCCTGTAAATACTTGCTGGCGCCCAACGCCAGCGTATCGGTGGCGCAGACTAACGCGGTGGTATCCGGCATGATGACGCTTGCCGTATGCTCATAGCCCTGCTTCATGGCAAGACCGGGCAGGGCGGCGACGGGATGAAGTTTATGTTTTTTGCAAAACGCCAGGTATGCGTCATGCCGACGTTTGCCGGTGGTAATATCGCTATGGGGAACGCCCAGAAAGCTAATGTTGCGGTGTCCCTGCTCATACAGCCGCTGCATAAGGATATGAATCGCGCCCTCGTCGTCGTAACAGACGGAGGCAAAACCTTGCGCATCTCTTGCCAGCAGCACCAGCGAGGCTTTCCAGGGGGCGATCAACTCTTCTGTGATGCCGGTAAAGCCAAACAGCACCACGCCATCAATGTTACGTCGTCTGAGCATGCCCAGATGTTCCATTACCAGCGTCGGCGAGAACTGACTTTCCATCATAATAGGGTCGTAGCCCTGTTCATAAAACGCAGGCAGCATGGTCTGAACCGCGAGGTTTTCAGACAACGAATCAAGGCGAGTGACGATAATAGCGACCACTTTATCGCTTTGTCCCCGCATCGCGCGGGCGGAGCGGGACGGAGAGAAACTGTGTTGATTCATCACCGCTTCGACACGCTCGCGGGTACGTTCGCTTACGCCGCTCTCATTGTTAAGCACGCGGGAAACGGTTGATTTCCCTACGCCGCTCAGGCGGGCGATGTCTTTGATAGTGAGCCGGTTTTGCATCCTGTTTTCCCGTGGCGTGACGCTGATGGTGATAAAAAGAGTAACTTTACTCAAGCGAAGGGCAATGGGCAAAGTCTGGTTTATCGTTGGTTTAATTACGTAACGGTATGATACCGCCATAATTGCCACAAAACTTATGGATTTATGCGTATAATCCGCGGCGCAAATTATTTACTTACCGGAGGCGACATGGACCCTGAACCCACCCCTCTCCCGCGATGGAGAATTTTCCTTTTCCGGTAAGCCTGCCTCTGCTGTCTTACCGGTGTGTAAGACAGTGACACAATAACGTCCCTGTTTTTATTTAAACATTGCTCATCGGGCAAGGCTTTGCCGCGCCTGAAGAATTTTCTGCGCCTGACTTCGGCGCGGAGGGATTACCTATGCTAAAAACCATTACCCGCCAGCTTTTTGCCCGGCTTAATCGTCATTTGCCTTATCGTCTGGTTCACCGCGATCCGCTGCCCGGCGCGCAGACCGCGGTAAATGCGACTATCCCGCCTTCGCTGAGCGAGCGCTGTCTGAAAGTCGCGGCAATGGAGCAGGAGACTCTCTGGCGCGTTTTTGATACGCACCCGGAGGGATTAAACGCCGCCGAGGTGACGCGCGCGCGTGAAAAGCATGGCGAAAACCGCCTTCCGGCACAGAAACCCTCGCCATGGTGGGTGCATCTGTGGGTATGTTATCGCAATCCTTTCAACATCTTACTTACGATTCTTGGCGGCATTTCTTATGCCACGGAGGATCTGTTTGCCGCAGGCGTTATCGCCCTGATGGTCGGTATCTCAACGCTGCTGAATTTTGTGCAGGAAGCGCGCTCGACAAAAGCGGCGGGCGCGCTAAAAGCGATGGTGAGCAATACCGCTACCGTACTGCGGGTTATTAATGAAAATGGCGAAAACGCCTGGCTGGAATTACCCATCGATCAACTGGTGCCCGGCGATATTATTAAGCTGGCGGCGGGGGATATGATCCCGGCGGATTTACGGATTATCCAGGCGCGCGATCTGTTTGTCGCCCAGGCGTCGCTGACCGGCGAATCTCTGCCAGTCGAGAAAGTCGCCGCGACGCGTGAGCCCCGGCAAAATAACCCGCTTGAGTGCGACACGCTGTGCTTTATGGGGACGAACGTCGTGAGCGGAACGGCGCAGGCCGTGGTGATGGCGACCGGCGCCGACACCTGGTTTGGTCAATTGGCGGGGCGCGTTTCGGAACAAGATAACGAGCAGAACGCTTTCCAGAAAGGAATTAGCCGCGTCAGTATGTTGCTGATCCGCTTTATGCTGGTCATGGCGCCGGTAGTACTGATTATTAATGGTTACACGAAAGGTGACTGGTGGGAAGCGGCGCTATTTGCGCTCTCGGTCGCGGTAGGGCTCACCCCGGAAATGTTGCCGATGATCGTCACCTCTACCCTCGCGCGCGGGGCGGTGAAACTCTCGAAACAGAAAGTTATCGTGAAGCACCTTGATGCGATTCAGAACTTCGGCGCGATGGATATTCTGTGCACCGATAAAACCGGCACACTGACGCAGGACAAAATTGTGCTGGAGAATCATACAGATATTTCTGGTAAGCCCAGCGAGCATGTACTGCATTGCGCCTGGCTGAACAGCCATTATCAGACCGGTCTAAAAAATTTACTGGATACGGCAGTCCTGGAGGGAGTAGACGAAACCGCCGCGCGTCAGCTCTCCGGACGCTGGCAGAAAATCGATGAGATCCCGTTTGATTTTGAGCGTCGCCGGATGTCGGTGGTGGTCGCCGAAGATTCGAACGTGCATCAACTGGTCTGCAAAGGCGCGTTACAGGAGATCCTGAACGTGTGTACTCAGGTGCGCCACAACGGCGATATTGTGCCGCTGGACGACAATATGCTGCGCCGGGTGAAACGCGTTACCGACACGCTGAACCGTCAGGGGCTACGCGTGGTCGCCGTCGCGACCAAATACCTGCCTGCGCGTGAGGGCGACTACCAGCGTATCGATGAATCTGACCTGATCCTGGAAGGGTATATTGCTTTTCTCGATCCGCCGAAAGAGACCACCGCGCCGGCGCTGAAAGCGCTGAAGGCGAGCGGAATTACGGTGAAAATTCTCACCGGCGACAGCGAGCTGGTAGCGGCAAAGGTTTGCCATGAGGTTGGGCTGGATGCGGGCGATGTCGTTATTGGCAGTGATATTGAAGGGTTAAGCGACGACGCGCTGGCGGCGCTGGCCGCCCGTACGACGTTGTTTGCGCGTCTGACGCCGATGCATAAAGAGCGCATCGTCACTTTGCTCAAACGCGAGGGGCATGTGGTCGGTTTTATGGGCGACGGGATTAACGATGCCCCGGCGTTGCGGGCGGCGGATATTGGTATCTCGGTAGATGGTGCGGTGGACATCGCCCGTGAAGCCGCCGATATTATTCTGCTGGAAAAGAGCCTGATGGTGCTGGAAGAAGGCGTCATTGAAGGTCGTCGTACTTTTTCTAATATGTTGAAATATATCAAGATGACGGCCAGCTCAAATTTCGGTAACGTGTTTAGCGTACTGGTGGCGAGCGCCTTTTTGCCGTTCCTGCCAATGCTGCCGCTGCACTTGCTGATTCAAAACCTGCTGTACGATGTATCCCAGGTGGCGATTCCGTTTGATAATGTCGATGAAGAACAAATTCAAAAGCCGCAGCGCTGGAATCCGGCAGATTTGGGGCGCTTTATGGTCTTTTTCGGTCCGATCAGCTCGATTTTTGACATTTTGACCTTTTGTCTGATGTGGTGGGTATTTCATGCGAATACGCCAGAAACGCAAACTTTGTTCCAGTCCGGCTGGTTTGTGGTGGGATTACTGTCGCAAACGCTGATTGTGCATATGATCCGTACCCGCCGTCTGCCGTTTATTCAAAGTCGCGCCGCCTGGCCGCTGATGGCGATGACATTGTTGGTGATGGTGGTGGGAGTTTCGTTGCCGTTTTCGCCCCTGGCGTCTTACCTGCAGTTGCAGGCGCTGCCGTTAAGCTATTTCCCGTGGCTGATTGCCATTCTGGCGGGCTATATGACGTTAACCCAGTTAGTGAAAGGGTTTTACAGCAGACGTTATGGCTGGCAGTAAGCGTCGAAGTATTGTGCATTATCGGCCTGGATGGCATACCAGGCCGAATAAGCGATAGCGCCATCCGGCCACTATCTATAAACGAGCGTTAGCGACGAACAGCGATCGCTTCAATCTCAATTTTCACGTCTTTCGGCAGACGGGCAACTTCCACGCAGGAACGCGCCGGGAAGGTGGCGTTGTGCTCGGTGAAGAAGGCTTCGTAGGTGGCGTTGACGGTCGCGAAATCGTTCAGGTCTTTCACGAATACGGTCGTTTTCACAATGTCGCCTACTTTCAGGCCAGCGGCTTCCACGATAGCTTTAACGTTTTCCAGCGACTGACGTGCCTGAGCGGATACGTCTTCCGCTACGGCACCGGTTTTCGGATCGACCGGAATCTGACCGGAAGTGATTACCATGCTACCCAGGTCAACGCCCTGTACGTATGGGCCGATTGCTGCTGGTGCATTTTCCGTCGCAATAGTTTTGCTCATGATTTCTCCTGAATTACAGCGGTAATAGAATGTCCCCGCTCATTATAGGGAGCCGGGATCTCATAACCAACCCAAATTAGTTGGCCAGCACCACATAATGCGAAAACTCTTTTTCACAGTATTTGCATTTGAGGGCGATATCATTGGCGCGTTTTTTCACTGCAAAGCTGGAGGATACCGGTTCCGCGTGGCTGATGCAGTTGCTGTTCGGGCAAACCAGCACATTATTAATACGCTCTGGCAGGCTGGGGCGTGATTTCCCGACTACGTCGTAGTTGTCGATGCGGTTAACGGTGGCCTGCGGCGCGTACAGAGCAAGTTGGTTAACCTGCTCATCGGTGAGGAAGGTGTTTTCTATTTTGATTAAGTCTTTACGCCCCATCTCGCCAGACGGGAGATTCAGACCGATAGTGATTCGCTGATCGGTCTCGGTCAATTTAAACAGACTCAGCAGTTTAAAGCCTACCTGCGCAGGGATATGGTCAATCACGGTGCCGCATTTAATGGCTTCAACCTGCAGTTTGTTATCGTGTGTCATCGCTTTTCTCCCTTACAGACTCAGTTCGCTATTCAGTACCAACGCCAGTAACGCCTGGCGAGCGAAAATACCGTTGCCCGCTTGTTGGAAGTACCAGGCGTGTGGCGTTTTATCCACATCCGTGGTGATTTCATCAATGCGCGGCAGCGGGTGCAGCACTTTCATATTTTCACGCGCGCCGTTCAGGTCGCTGGCGCGCAGAACAAACTGCGCCTTCACATTGGCGTACTCCGACGGGTCGAGACGCTCTTTCTGTACGCGAGTCATATAGAGGATGTCGACGTCGGCCATGACCTCTTCAATAGAACCATGCAGGCTCCAGGCCATCCCTTTTTCATCCAGCATATCCAGAATGTACTGCGGCATCGCCAGCGCGTCCGGCGCGATAAAATAAAAACGGTTGCCGCTAAATTTCGCCAGCGCCTGGGTTAGCGAATGCACGGTGCGGCCATATTTCAGATCGCCGACCATCGCGATATGCAGGTTATCCAGACGGCCCTGCGTTTCCTGGATGGTGAACAGATCCAACAGGGTCTGCGTCGGATGCTGGTTCGAACCGTCGCCCGCATTGAGCACCGGCACATGACCGGAAAACTCCGTCGCCAGACGTGCCGCGCCTTCTTGCGGATGGCGCATCACAATCGCGTCCACGTAAGTGCTAATCACTGAGATCGTGTCGGCTAACGTTTCTCCTTTTTTCCCCAGCGACGTGTTGGCGCTGTCGGAGAAGCCCACTACGCTGGCGCCCAGGCGATGCATTGAAGTTTCAAACGACAGGCGGGTACGCGTGGAGGCTTCGAAAAAGCAGCTGGCGATCACTTTATGTTTCAATAGCTCCGGCTGCGGGTTGGCTTTTAATTTCGCCGCCGTCGCCAGTACCAGATTAAGATCGTCGCGGCTGAGGTCGTTTATGGAAATGATATGTTTTTGATATAGCGGGTTAGCCATGTTTATCTCCTGACGCCTGGGCAAAAAAAAGCCCCTCAATTGAGGGGCTTGGTATTGGTTTTCAACGGAAAGAAAAACGGCAGGCCTGCGTCTTTTTTCAGACGCGGTAAGACAGAATGTCGTACACACTGAACCATGCTTCCTCCCGGCAAATTGTCCGCGATTATACTCAGCTCTGTTTTGGGATCAAGCGAATTAATGCATGATTTACTTATCGCAAACGGTTCTTATGAATTTAAATTCATTTTAAGCAAATAATTAATTTGTTTGTGTACCAGCGCCGTGCGCTGAACGACCCGCGGTGCGACCCAGACAATACTGCTACCGGCAACGACGCCGAGAATTTCCGGCAATGCGTGGTAATCCAGAATTCTCGCGACGGCGCGACCATAACCTGCCGCCGTATGGATAAGGATAAATTCGCTATTATGTTCAACGCTGACGACCATTTCGGCTATTGAACGTCCGGCATCCGGCGAAGGACGCCGCTGGGGATTTACGGAATAAATCTTTTGTCCCTTCGTGTTTCTGATTTTTATTGCGCCCAGCAGCTTGAGCAGGCGCGAAACTGTAGACTGGCTGATACCTTCAAATCCCTCATTTTGTAAATCGCGGCGAATCTCCTCCTGGGACAGGTAACTTTTTTCACTAATCAGGCGCTGACAAACCGCCAGTTGCTGTTGTTCTTTGGCGGAGTAATCATCGTATTCCTTCATAAATGCACCTTATCTTTATTATTGATATCAACGGACTGGCGAAATTCATCACATTTGTCACATTGATTGCGGATCAATCGGGCGGTTTTGCAGGAAAATGAGAAGCCGATCAAAAAAGGTGACGGCGTGCCTGATGGCGCTGTGCTTATCAGTCCTGTCGGATAAGACGCGTCGCCATCTGGCTCGTTACATCATCGCTCCGATGCTCAGTACCGCCATGTTCAGCAATGTCAGGATCAGCAACAGCGGCGCGACCCATTTCAGATAGCGGACATAGGGAACCCGCGCGATCGCCAGACCGCCCATGACCACGGCGGAGGTGGGAGTAACCAGGTTCACAATCCCGGAGGCCGACTGGTAGGCGGTTACGACCAAATCCCGCTGTACGTGGGCAAAATCCGCTAACGGCGCCATAATGGGCATCGTCAATACGGCAAGACCGGAAGAGGAGGGCACCAGGAAGGAGAGCAATACTTCCAGCCAGTAGGTTACGTTTATGAAAATGGTGGTAGAGAGGCCGGAAACCAGACTTTCCGCGCTGTGCAAAATGGTGTGGGTAATCATACCGTTATCCATGACCACCACAATGCCGCGCGCGATACCAATAATTAGCGCCACGCCGAGTAAATCCCGCGCGCCGTCAATAAAGGTACTGGTGAACGCTTCCTCACCCATCCGCGTTATCACGCCAACGATAATCGCCGCCGCCAGAAAGACGCCGGAGATTTCCGCCATCCACCAGCCGAGAACCGCCACGCCGTAAATCATCACCGCGAAAGAGGCGGCGAAGATCAGCAGCACCCATTTCCGGGTAGCCGTAAACTCCAGCAGAGTATTGGCGCGATTGCCAAGGAAATGGGCGCGATTTTCCTCCATTTTATCCGCCACGATAGAAAGCTCAGGATGGGCGCGGACTTTGCGCGCATAGCGCATTACCCAAAACACGCACAGTACGTAGCCGACAATTAACAGCAGTACGCGCATCAGCATTCCCTGAGTAAAAGGGATGCCGGCGGCGTTGGCGGCAATGACCGTGGCGAAAGGGTTAATGGTCGAACCGAGCGTGCCTATCCCTGCGCCGAGCAGTACGGTTGCCGCCGCCACTAACGGATCGAAGCGGGCCGCCATCATGACTGGTACCAGCAGCGTGTAGAAGGGCAACGACTCCTCCGCCATGCCATAGATAGTGCCGCCTGCGGCGAACAGCGCCATCAGAATGGGGATCATCCACTCATCTTTGCCGTTGAGTTTGACTGTTACCCGTTCAATACCGGCATCAATCGCCCCCGTTTTATTCACCACCCCCAGAAAGCCGCCGATAATCAAGACAAACAGCGCGACGTCAATGGCGCCGGCGGTGTAGGTTTCGTGATTATAGAGGCCGTCAATCGGCGCCAGTAAAACAGCGGTAATCCCTTGCGGATGCGCGTCCACGGGAGCATACGTTCCCGCCACCGGCACCTCTTTTCCCAGCGTGGCGTTCATCGCCATTTGGTATTTTCCCGCCGGCACAATCCAGGTCATCACCGCGACCAGGGCAATAAGAATAAACAGGATGGTATAAGCGGTGGGAAATTTAAATTTACCCATGATGTTCTCTCCTGATATCACGGATATGCGCCGCAAGGGCGCATATCCTGTGGGATTAGTCGCCGAGCGTCGCCACCATGACCGCTTTGATGGTGTGCATCCGGTTTTCCGCTTCATCGAAGACTATCGAGCCTGCGGACTCGAACACCTCTTCCGTGACCTCCAGTCCTTTCAGGCCGTAAGCCATTTCGATTTCGCGTCCCACTTTGGTGTGCTCGTTATGGAAGGCGGGCAGGCAGTGCATAAACTTCACATCAGGATTACCGGTAGCGTTTACCACCTGCTGGTTGACCTGATATGGCGTCATCAGACTGACGCGCTCCGCCCAGGCTTCTTTGGGTTCTCCCATCGAGACCCAGACGTCGGTATAGAGGAAATCCACGCCGTGAACGCCGTCTTCAACGCTCTCCGTTAAGGTGATACGAGCGCCGGTAACGCTGGCGATTTCCCGGCACTGCGCGACCAGCGCGGCATCAGGCCAGAAGGACTTTGGCGCTATCAGGCGGATATCCATGCCCATCTTCGCCGCGCCCACCATCAGCGAGTTGCCCATGTTGTTGCGCGCGTCGCCCAGGTAGGCGAAGCTCAGTTCCGGCAGCGTTTTACCCGGCGCGTGTTCCAGCATGGTCATCAGATCGGCCAGGATCTGTGTGGGGTGAAATTCATCGGTCAGGCCGTTCCAGACGGGAACGCCCGCGTATTCCCCCAGCTCTTCCACAATGTGTTGACCAAAACCGCGATATTCGATGCCGTCATACATCCGCCCCAGGACGCGAGCAGTATCTTTCATGGACTCTTTATGGCCGATCTGCGAGCCGCTTGGGCCGAGATAAGTCACCTGCGCGCCCTGGTCGAAAGCGGCGACTTCAAACGCGCATCGGGTGCGGGTAGAGGTTTTTTCAAAAATCAGCGCGATGTTTTTGCCGATCAGTGTTTGCTTTTCGCATCCGGCTTTTTTTGCGGCTTTCAGCTCAATAGCCAGATCGATGAGGTGTTGGATTTCCGCCGGGGTGTAGTCAAGCAGCTTCAAAAAGTTACGATTTTTCAGTGAAATAACCATTACAATATCCTTGTTAAAATGAATTGCCTGATGGCGCTGCGCTTATCCGGCCCACGGTTATGCGCGCTCTGTAGGCCGAATAAGGCGGAAGCCGCCATCCGGTAAAAAGCCTTATGCGTCAACGTCGGCGGTTTCACACCGAATCAAAGTGCCTTTCTCGCCCGCGAGAATGGCTTGCCCATCCGCCAGCGAGCCGATTCCGGCAATGCCGCGGCAATGGCTGACAAACTCAGCGCAGGCGGTCACTTTCGGGCCCATCGAACCGGCGTCGAACTGCATTTCACGAAGCAGCTCCGGCGTAACCTGCGCCAGCGGGCGTTGGGTGGGCTTACCCCAGTCGAGATACACCGCGTCGGCATCGGTCAGAATGAGCAGCGCGTCGGCGTGAATTTGGCTGGCAAGCAGGGCGGCGGACAGATCTTTGTCGATCACCGCCTCGATACCGTGGTAGCCATCGGCTTTTTCCACGACCGGCACGCCGCCGCCGCCGTTACAGATAACCAGGTGATCGCGGCTAATCAGCGCGCGGATGGCATCGTTTTCCACAATGCGTTTCGGCTGCGGGGAGGGCACAACGCGGCGGAAGGCGTTACCGTCGGCTTTGAATACCCAGCCCTTTTCTGCCTGTAACGCACGGGCCTGCGCTTCGTCGTAAATCGGTCCGATATATTTGGTTGGATTGAGGAATGCCGGGTCGTTGGCATCGACTTCGACCTGGGTGAGCAGGACGCTGATTTCACGCTCCGGCAGATGATTCTTCAGCGCCTGTTGCAGCATGTAGCCAATCATGCCCTGGCTTTCCGCACCGAGAATATCGAGCGGGTAGGGCGTAACGTTAGCGTAGGCGCTATTTTGTAGCGCCAGCAGTCCTACCTGTGGGCCGTTGCCGTGCACTAACACCACGCGCCATTGCCGGGTAAGCTGGGCGATGGTTCTGGCCGCCAGTTCGATATTTTTACGCTGAATATCAGCCTCCAGCGGTTCGCCGCGTTTGAGCAGCGCATTGCCGCCCAGCGCGACGACCAGTGTGCGTTTGTTTTCCATAACGTCTCCTTTAAATACCATCGCGTTCCAGTGGACAGCTCATGCAGCGTGCGCCCCCGCGCCCGCGACCCAGTTCATCGCCGGGAATGGGAAGGACGGTAATGCCGGCTTTGTCGTATTTTTCGTTGGTCCAGATGTTGCGCTCATAGCCCACCACCACGCCGGGACGCAGGGTGAGCACGTTATTGGCGTCATTCCACTGTTCGCGCTCAGCTTCAAATGCGTCGCCGCCAGTGGTGATTAAGCGCACCTGATCGATGCCAAGCGCTGTTTCAAGAGCATGAACCAGCGTGCTCTCCTGGGTTCGTTTCAGACCGCCGCGTCCGTCTGGCGTCAGCGTCCAGCACTGAACGTCCGGGCGAACGACTTCCGGATAGACGGAGAAGGTGTCGATATCAATGTGGGTCATGACGGTATCAAGGTGCATACAGGAGCGATGTTTTGGCAGTTCAACGGCAATGACGCGTTCCGCCTGACGATGTTTAAACAATGCCTGCGCCAGGAACTCAACGCCCTGCGGCGTAGTACGTTCAGACATACCGATCAACACCGCACCGCGGCCAATCACCAGCACATCGCCGCCCTCTAAAGTGGCGTGGTCGTAATTAATGTCCTCGTCGCCGAAATATTTAATGAAATCACCGCCTGCGAATTGAGGATGCCAGCGATAAATAGCACGTAAATTATTCGTTTCACGTTGGCGTGCAGGTTTCGCCATGGGGTTAATTGAGACGCCGTTATATATCCAGCAGGACGTGTCACGGGTAAATAGGTGATTCGGTAATGGCTTCATAATAAAGTCATTAATATCGTGAGTATCGACCACCATATTTTTTATGGAGGCGGGGATTTCGCCGTAAGTTAAACCGCCGCTTAAATGGCGAGCCAGTTCACGGTGCGGCATATCCGCCAGCCAGGCGCGAATATCTGCGGCAAAGGTGGGCCCAAGGCGATAATCGGAAATTTGCGTGTCCAGTAGCCAGGCTTTAGCGTCAGCCACATCCAGCGTTTGGGTGAGCAGGTCGGTTAACAGCAACACTTCTATCCCTTGCTGGCGCAGCGTGTTGGCAAAAATGTCATGCTCTTCGCCAGCGCGCTCTACGGATAATACATCGTCAAAAAGTAATTCCTGACAATTTGAAGGGGTAAGTCTTTTTAGGCTGAGATTGGGCCGATGCAACATTACGCTGCGTAATTGACCGATTTCAGAACCGACAAAATGCTTTTCCATCATTATACCTTTTACATAATTTCAAGAATAAAGAAGGAGTGGCTGCAAATATTTAGCGTGCTTGCAGTCGCGGCGTTTCAGTTAAATTCGGGAGCAATGATTGAATTTTATTTGGGTTGTTAATGTGATGAGATTCACATCAATCAAGGAGTGCTATTTTTCTTACTTAATATATGAACCGGGTCAGAGAAATTCAAAAAACAATAAGGCATTAAATGAATTACTACGCAGCTATATGGTTTGTTATTTTTTTATTGTTAATTATTTGTTTGCTGTATTGAATGATGTTTAAATCTTAACTCATTGAAAATAAACTTATTATTTTTAATGGTTGCATAACTATGCGTGAGGGGGATTTTATTATCGGGGATATTTAAATAATTTAAAAATAACTATGGATAGAGAAGTCATTTATGCAGGGAGAGCGAATTGTGATCGCTAAAACGTTTTTATGTTAACGCCTTTAATATCAAAGCGTTGTTAGTGGTGGCAATTTGGCGCCGCTGGGGTTTATGCATAGGTACTGCATAAAGTTGGGCGAACTATTAACAATATATAAACACCGCTGGCGATAAACATGCGCTGGCGCAAAATCGATGAGAGTAAGGGTAGTATGGTAGCCATTTTTCTCGTATAAAGAGAAATATAAAACGCTGTTTTAACTAAGGGGATGCGATGATTATTGGCAATATTGAACATCTGGAGGCCTGGCTGCCGACGGCGTTACGGCAGGCGATTGAGCACGTCAATGCGCATGTCACGGCAACGACCGCGCCAGGTAAGTATGACATTGACGGCGACAGGCTGTTTTATATGATTTCTGAAAATATGACGGAGCCGGGCGAATCGCGTAGCGCAGAGTATCACGCCCGTTATCTTGATATTCAGATTGTGCTACAAGGTCAGGAAGGGATGGCATTCAGTACCCGGCCTGCGGGAACGCCGCACACGGACTGGCTGGCGGATAAAGACATTGCATTTTTACCGACGAGCGTCGACGAGAAAACCCTCGTCCTGAACGAAGGCGACTTTGTGGTGTTTTATCCCGGCGAAGTGCATAAGCCCCTGTGCGCGGTGGGAGAACCGGCGCGGGTACGTAAAGCGGTTGTGAAAATGCTGATGGCGTAATATTTTGTGCCGGATGGCGGCGCCTGCACGTTGCGATCTTGTAGGCCAACCGCCATCCGGCATTATCACGACATTATTTAGACAGCGTCGCTACCATTACTGCTTTGATGGTATGCATTCGGTTTTCCGCTTCATCAAAGACAATGCTGGCCGCAGACTCAAAAACCTCGTCGGTCACTTCCATCCCGCCATGTAAACCGTACTCTTCGGCCATTTTTTTGCCGAGCGTGGTTTCATCATCATGGAACGCAGGCAGACAATGCAGGAACTTAACCTGCGGATTGCCGGTTAACGCCATCATCTGGCTGTTGACCTGATAATCACGCAGCAGGGCAATACGCTCCGCCCATTTCTCTTTGGGTTCGCCCATAGAGACCCAAACATCGGTATAGATAAAATCCGCGCCTTTTACGCCTGAGGTGATATCTTCGGTCAGGGTGATGGCGCCGCCGTTCTTTTTCGCCATGGCGCTGCACTCCGCCACTAACGCGGCTTGCGGCCAGCAGGCTTTTGGCGCGACCAGGCGGAGATCCAATCCTGTTAACGCGGCGGCTTCCAGCATGGAGTTACCCATGTTATTACGCGCGTCTCCGGCATAGACCAACGTCATCTCGTTAAAGGCTTTACCCGGCAGATGTTCCTGCATGGTGAGCAGATCCGCCAGTAATTGCGTTGGGTGATACTCATCGGTTAAACCGTTCCATACCGGCACACCGGAATATTCAGCCAGCGTTTCGACGATCTCCTGGCCATATCCTCGATACTGAATACCGTCAAACATCCGGCCCAGGACGCGGGCAGTATCTTTGATGGACTCTTTATGGCCGATCTGGCTCCCGCTGGAACCCAGGTACGTCACGCGCGCCCCCTGATCGTATGCGGCAACTTCGAAAGAGCATCGTGTCCGGGTCGAGTCTTTTTCGAAGATGAGCGCAATATTCTTACCCACCAGCTTTTGTTCTTCTTTACCGTTTTTCTTATCGGCTTTCAGTTTGGCGGCAAGCTGCAACAGAGCAGTGAGCTCGCTGGCGGTGAAATCAAGTAACTTTAAAAAAGGTTTTTGGTAAAACGTAGACATACTTCCCTCACATGGCTTAGGCCTCTCATTGAATTAAAATTCACTTTATATGGATGATTATTCATTTGCAACCCTGTTTGATAAAACTTTTCTCGATAAGGTGGAGGCAACGTCGGCGGTATGTGACAATAAGAGTATCGGCAGGACATCTATGAGGAACGAGCTATGGCAAACCCGGAATTACTGGAAGAGCAGCGTGAAGAAACGCGGTTAATTATTGAAGAGTTACTTGAGGACGGCAGCGATCCGGATGCGCTGTACACTATCGAGCATCACCTTTCCGCTGACGATTTCGAAACGTTGGAAAAAGCCGCGGTAGAAGCCTTTAAACTCGGCTATGAAGTGACGGAGCCGGAAGAGCTGGAAGTGGAAGAGGGCGATACGGTTATTTGTTGCGACATCCTCAGCGAGTGCGCGTTGAACGCCGAACTCATCGACGCTCAGGTTGAGCAACTGATGAACCTGGCGGAAAAATATGATGTCGAATACGACGGCTGGGGAACCTATTTTGAAGACCCTAATGGCGAAGAGGGTGATGACGACGATTATGTCGATGAAGATGACGACGGCGTGCGTCACTAAAGCTGCATAGTATGACGGTACGGCAGCATCTGCTGTCGTATTTTTTTACAGGTTACGTATGAATTACCCGCAAATACTCTCTCCGGTGCTTAATTTCCTGCATTGCCCGACGCCGCAGGCGTGGATTGTCCAGGCCCGCGATCCGCAAAATCTTCCTCTTCTGCTTACCGATCACTTGATCTGCGAACTGAAGGCTGCGCAAACCGCGTTGCTGTTGGTGCGTAAATATGTCGCCGATAAATCGGGCGCCGACGCGCTGCTCGCCTGGCTGCAACCTTACGAGGCGTTCGCGTTTCGTCAGGGGCCGGAGCCGGATTTTGTTGCCCTGCATAGACAGATTAGCAAAAGCGCCATGCCGCAAACTGATGACCCCTGGGGTCGTCAGCTTATCGACCGTATGGTGTTATTGATTAAAGAGGAGTTGCACCATTTTTGGCAGGTACGCGAGGTCATGCAGGCCAGAAACATTCCTTATGTGAAAATCACCGCCAGCCGCTACGCGAAAGGAATGTTGAAAGCGGTACGCACGCACGAACCGCTCACCTTAATTGATAAGCTGATTTGCGGGGCGTATATCGAAGCCCGCTCCTGCGAACGTTTTGCCGCTCTGGCGCCCTGGCTGGATGAGGATTTACAGACGTTTTATCTCTCGCTTCTGCGCTCCGAAGCGCGGCATTATCAGGATTACCTGGCGCTGGCGCAGCAGATTTCCGCCGAGGACATTTCTGCGCGCGTGCGCTATTTTGGCGAGGTAGAAGCTGACCTTATCTTGTCGCCAGACCGCGAGTTTCGTTTTCATAGCGGCGTGCCAGCCGCCGGATAAAGGGTAAAATTAAAGATTAGCGTTTTTATCTTTTACGCTGTCGCCACCTGCGTGGTCATCCGCCCGACATCAAACTGCTGGCGAGCAGGAAAAGTCATTTTCATGATATTCTGTCCTGAGTAAAGCCTGCCCTGCGGCAGGCAAAAAGAACTCACTCAGTGTTATATTCCCGAAAGGTGACCTTGAACAATGCCATTATTGCATCAATCACTACGGGTTTTTGTGTTGAAATAGTTACTGTTTCACGCCTTTTGACGCTTCAGAGCAGGTCTTGCCAACAAAGGTTTGTTTAATTTTGTTGATGGAGGTTGTTTTATTACCTCCTGCATCGACATCCGATTTCATGGTCATCGCAAATTCTGTATCGCTTATTTTCGTCGTTTCTACAATAGAGTGCGATTTGACATCAGGATTATTACAGACAGTCTCATTGATCAGTTTGGTATCCGTACTTTCTACAAATGTTGTCGTGCAACCGCCTGCACTGGTAGAAAAACCCTTCACCATTTTTTTAGAATCTTCAGACATTTTAGGGGTATAACATATAAGCGTCGCTATGCCCGAATTTTTTTCATCCATTAATACTTCTTTTGTATCTGGATTGATGGTGCGCATTTCTATATTTTCCATTTTCCATTCGCCGGGCTGTATATCTAGTGCATATACATTAGAGATACTAATAAACATAGCGGGGAAAACAATTGCTGATAATAGGCGTTTCATTTATAACTTCCTTGAATAATAAGTGATTCCCGGATAACAGGATGTTTCCGGGATTACTTATATCAGCAAAAATAATACCTGGCGAGGATAAATAAACGCCTGGTTTTCAGAGATCCTTTAACATCCTCACTTCGCAATCGACATGTCCGGTGCAGCCGAGCGGTTCGCTAATATGTTCAAATCCTAAACGTTCGTATAGCGCAATCGCCTCGCGTAAAAAAGCCGTTGTTTCCAGATAGCAGCGTTTAAAACCCTGTTCACGGGCATGATCCAGAGCCATCAGCGCCAGCTTTTTCGCCAGCCCCTGACCACGAATCACCGGTAAAAAATACATTTTTTGCAGTTCACAAATGTCTGGTTCGCTACAGGATAACGGCGCCACGCCGCCGCCGCCCACCACACAACCGTTTTGCTCTACCACCCAGTAGGCCGCGCCCGGTTGGCTATAAACCTGATACAGTTCATCCAGATTGGGGTCGGCAACGGTATAACCTTTATCGGCGGTAAGTCCGTATTCCGCTGAAACCTGACGGATGACACGGGCAATAGCGGCATTGTCGGCGGTAGTGATTCGGCGCACCGTGAGCGTTGGCGAGGCGACATTATTCATAATATGGCTCAATTTTTAAAATTTATTTATAGATTACTTTAATACCACCGTCTTGAGTCACGCGCAAGGAGATCCTGAATCAGACAAAATAAAAGGCGGAAAAATTAAACAAAAATAGTATCGTAGTCAAATCAGTAACAATTTACTGGTTTTTATTATTAATTCTAATAGATTGTAATTCAGGGATATGATTCATGAATAACGTTATCAGTAGTAAAGATAACCATAATCACACGTTGGTGTTTACAGGCAAGGGCGGAAAGTATTTTGTTATTTGCCTTGTGAATTTCTTGTTGACGTGTATCACGTTGGGAATCTATGCGCCGTGGGCGATGGTGAAATGTCGACGTTATATTTATACTAATATGACGCTAAACAATCAGCCTTTTGCTTACAAAGCCACGGGCGGCGCATTATTTATTAGTGTGTTGTTAGTTTTTATTATTTATATTGTTAGCCTCTCTCTTATTGAACACGGTCATCCCGGTCTCGGTTTTACGCTATTCGGCTTATTAATTGCGATTATTCCTTTTATGGCGGTGAAAGGATTACAGTATCAGGCGATGATGACTTCGCTTAATGGCGTACATTTTGGATTCCAGTGTTCCATGCGGCGCGCCTGGTGGTACATGTTCGCTCTCCCGGTACTCCTGATGGTGGCGCTTTATATTGTTCTTTATATTATCTCACTGGTAACCATCGCCGTCGGCGGTTTAGTGTTCAATATCGTTTTTCTCGGTTTGCTGGCTATTATTGGGATAGGGGTCATTAACGGTATTACCTACAGCAAATGGATGACCTTGTTTGGCAATGGCGCAAACTTTGGCATTCATCGTTTCTCGATTCAGGTTAATGTTAAAACGTGCATCAGAGGGTGCGTGTTGGCAATGTTGACCCTTTTCCCTTTTGCTGTCGTGATTGGTTATCTAATCGCGCCGGTGTTCACCGACATGATTCTTTTGAGTATGATGGGGAATGCGCAGGCAGGAGGGGCGCTTATTCTGCAATATTATGGCCAGATAATGGCATGTTATTTCCTCTATTTTCTCGCGATTATTGTGGTAACCAGTTACTTATATGTGGCGTTACGCAACCTGTTTTTAAACAATTTGTCACTGGCGAACGATTCGATTCGTTTTCATTCCTCTGTCACTGCACACGGTATGCTGTGGCGGTTACTGGTGGTGTTTGTGATTTCCGGCGTGACCTTAGGGCTGGCTTATCCGTGGTTGAAAATTTGGCTGGTGAGCTGGCTGGCGCAGAATACACAGGTCCAGGGCGATCTGGATTCGCTTGAGTTAACCAATGATGAGAAGCCGCTGGAAAACAGCCCGCTAATGTGGATTTCTCGTGGCATCATGCCTTACTTCCCGTTTATCTGATGTAAAAAGGCCGACGTTTACGTCGGCCCATAATTCATGTTGTCGGATGGAGGCGTGAATGCCTTATCCGGCCTACCGATCGCGCCATGTCAATAAGCGAACGTGTAGGCCTGGTAAGCGAAGCGCCATCAGGCTTTCAGATTACAGCGCGCTAATAACCGCCTGCTGCTCAATCAGCTTCGCTTTGGCTTCTGCGTAACCGTCCAGCTTCTCACGCTCTTTGGCAATCACCGCTTTCGGCGCACGGGCGACGAAACCTTCGTTGGACAGTTTGCCTTCGATACGGGCAATCTCGCCTTCAATTTTCGCCACTTCTTTCGCCAGACGCGCCAGCTCATCGTCTTTGTTGATGAGGCCTGCCATCGGGATCAGCAGTTCGGCGCCGTCGATGATTTTGGTCACGGAAACCGGACCTTTGCCATCGGCTGGCAGCACGGTGATGCTTTCCAGACGCGCCAGGGTTTGCAGGAAGCTACGGTTGTCGTTAACACGACGAACGGCTTCTTCACTACAGCCGCGCAGCAGCAGTTCCAGCGGTTTGCCCGGGGCGATGTTCATTTCCGCACGAATGTTACGTACCGCGACGATCGCCTGCTTCAGCCACTCGGTATCGGCCAACGCGGCTTCATCCACCTGTGCGGCGTTATATTCCGGGAACGGCTGCAGCATGATGGTGTCGGCGGTAATGCCACAGATAACCTTCACGCGCTGCCAGATGGTTTCGGTGATGAACGGAATGATCGGGTGCGCCAGACGCAGCAAACCTTCCAGCACGGTGACCAGCGTATGGCGGGTGCCACGCAGTTCAGACTCGCAACCTCCGGTCATTACCGGCTTGGTCAGCTCCAGATACCAGTCGCAGAACTGGTTCCAGGTGAACTCGTACAGGATGCCCGCGGCGATATCGAAGCGGAAGCTGTCCAGCGCGTCGCGGTACGCTTTAACGGTCTGGTTGAATTCCGCCAGGATCCAACGGTCAGCCAGCGACAGGGTCATTTCACCGCCGTTGAAGCCGCAATCCTGCTCTTCGGTGTTCATCAGCACAAAGCGGCTGGCGTTCCACAGCTTGTTACAGAAGTTACGGTAGCCTTCCAGACGCTTCATATCCCAGTTGATGTCGCGACCGGTCGAGGCCAGCGCCGCCAGGGTAAAGCGCAGGGCGTCGGTGCCGTGCGGCTCGATGCCGTTCGGGAACTGCTTCTCGGTACGCTTGCGAATTTTCTCCGCCATCTGCGGCTGCATCATATTGCCGGTGCGTTTTTCCAGCAGTTCCGGCAGGGAGATGCCGTCCACCATATCCAGCGGGTCGATAACGTTACCCTTGGATTTGGACATCTTCTGGCCTTCGTCGTCGCGAATCAGACCGGTCATATAGACGGTATGGAACGGCACCTGCGGCTTGCCGTTTTCATCTTTGATGAAGTGCATGGTCATCATGATCATGCGGGCAATCCAGAAGAAGATGATATCGAAGCCGGACACCATCACGCTGGTGGGGTGGAACTGACGCAGGGCGTCGGTGTTTTCCGGCCAGCCGAGGGTGGAGAAAGTCCACAGTGCGGAGGAGAACCAGGTATCGAGAACGTCTTCGTCCTGACGAAGCTGAACGTCGGCGCCGAGGTTATTTTCCTGACGCACTTCGTCTTCGGTACGGCCAACGTAGACGTTGCCGTCGTTGTCATACCATGCCGGGATACGGTGACCCCACCACAGCTGACGAGAGATACACCAGTCCTGGATATCACGCATCCAGGAGAAGTACATGTTTTCGTACTGCTTCGGCACGAACTGAATGTCGCCGTTTTCAACCGCTTCCACCGCCGGTTTCGCCAGCACGTCGGCACGGACGTACCACTGGTCGGTTAGCATCGGTTCGATAACCACGCCGCCACGGTCGCCGTAAGGGACGGTCAGATCGTGCGGTTTAATTTCTTCCAGCAGGCCCAGCGCGTCAACGGCAGCAACGATGGCCTTACGGGCAGCAAAGCGTTCCAGCTTCTGGAACTCAGCCGGAATCTCGCTGGAATAAACGTCAGACTCTTCACCTTTGGTATCGAACACTTCCGCGCTTTCGCGAATGTCGCCGTCAAAGGTCAGGATGTTGATCATCGGCAGGGCGTGACGTTTCCCGACTTCGTAGTCATTAAAGTCGTGCGCCGGGGTGATTTTTACGCAGCCGGTGCCTTTTTCCATATCGGCGTGTTCGTCGCCCACAATCGGAATGCGGCGGTTAACCAGCGGCAGAATAACGAATTTGCCAATCAGATCTTTATAACGCGGATCTTCCGGGTTCACGGCCACGCCGGTATCGCCCAGTACGGTTTCCGGACGGGTGGTGGCGACGACCAGGTAATCTTTACCGTCTGCGGTTTTCGCGCCGTCGGCCAGCGGATAGCGGATGTGCCACATGGAGCCTTTGGACTCGCGGTTTTCCACTTCCAGGTCAGAGATGGCGGTGCGCAGTTTCGGGTCCCAGTTCACCAGGCGCTTGCCACGGTAAATCAGGTCTTCTTTGTACAGGCGAACAAAGACTTCTTTCACGGCATTGGAAAGGCCTTCGTCCATGGTGAAGCGCTCACGTTCCCAATCAACGGAGTTGCCGAGACGGCGCATCTGACGGGTAATGGTGCCGCCGGATTCCGCTTTCCATTGCCAGATTTTGTCGATAAACGCATCGCGGCCGTAGTCGTGACGGGTTTTACCTTCTTCAGCGGCAATCTTGCGCTCAACCACCATCTGGGTTGCGATCCCGGCGTGGTCGGTGCCGACCTGCCACAGGGTGTTTTTACCCTGCATACGCTGGTAACGGATCATGGTATCCATGATGGTTTGCTGGAAAGCATGTCCCATATGCAAACTGCCGGTGACGTTCGGCGGCGGGATCATGATGCAGAAGGACTCTTTGCTTTCGTCGCCGTTAGGCTTGAAATAGCCCTGCTTTTCCCAGTGCTCGTAAAGCGGCTGTTCGATATCTTGGGGGTTATATGTCTTTTCCATTATTTCCAGGTTGCCGTATTCAGGTTAAAACCAGCCACGCGGTAGGCTTTGTAGCGTTCGCGCGCCAGTTGTTTCAAAGTTTCTTCGTAAGGGACGAAGTCTACCACTTCTGTGAAAGCGGTGGCAAAATCTGCAAAGCTTGTACGCAGGCTGATTAAAATATCGCGTGGGCTGCTGTTGCGTTTTTCCGGCCAGGCGATTTCAACCGGCGCGCCGCCGCGTGGGCCTTCGCCTGCCAGATTGTGCGGGACAAAACTTTCCGCCGGTCTTGCCCACAACGCTTCATCCAGCCGAATGGCCTGCTTCTCATCTTCGCAGGCGATCAGCACGCGCTTGCCGGCGCGCCAACGTTCTGCGGCAATTTCACACACCAGTTGTTCAACAGCGCTTAAACCGTTGACGGTAGTGTCATTATCCAAAAGATAGAACGTCGCATTTTTCATATATGGGGCTTCTTGTGGTGGATTTAAATGCGTTGCCATGATGCCTCCCGTAGGCCGGATAAGCGCAGCGCCATCCGGCAAAACGCCTGATGGCGGCGCTAATACGCCTTATCAGGCCTACGGGGTAATCTCAAACTTACTCTTCGCCGTTAAAGCCCGCACGATTGAGCAGGAACTGCGACAGCAGCGCTACCGGACGACCCGTTGCGCCTTTCGCTTTGCCGGATCGCCAGGCGGTGCCGGCGATATCCAGGTGCGCCCAGTTATACTTACGGGTAAAGCGTGACAGGAAGCAGCCCGCGGTGATAGCGCCGCCAGGACGACCACCAATGTTCGCCATATCCGCAAAGTTGGACTCCAGTTGTTCCTGGAACTCATCGCCCAGCGGCAGACGCCACGCGCGGTCGCCCGCTTGCTCGGACGCGCCGATCAGTTCATGCGCCAGCGGGTTATGGTTCGACATCAGACCGGTAATGTGATGGCCCAGCGCAATCACGCAGGCGCCGGTTAGCGTCGCGACGTCGATAACCGCTTCCGGCTCGAAGCGTTCAACGTAGGTCAGCACGTCGCACAAAACCAGACGGCCTTCAGCATCGGTATTCAGCACTTCAACCGTTTGACCAGACATGGTGGTCAGCACGTCGCCCGGACGATACGCGCGTCCGCCCGGCATGTTTTCACAGCCCGCCAGTACGCCGATAACGTTAATCGGTAGCTGAAGCTCGGCAACCATACGCATCACGCCGTAAACCGCCGCCGCGCCGCACATGTCGTACTTCATCTCGTCCATCCCTTCAGATGGCTTGATGGAGATGCCGCCGGAGTCGAAGGTCAGGCCTTTACCCACCAGCACGATCGGGCGCGCGTCTTCGGACGGATTGCCCTTGTACTCAATCACCGACATCAGCGATTCATTCTGCGAACCGTGGCCGACCGCCAGATAAGCGTTCATACCCAGTTCGCGCATTTGCTGTTCGCCGATGACGCGGGTGATGACATTTTTGCTGTAGCTGTCAGCCAACTGGCGCGCCTGTGACGCCAGGTAGGCGGCGTTACAGATATTGGGCGGCATGTTGCCGAGATCTTTCGCGGCCTTAATCCCGGCGGCGATGGCCAGACCGTGCTGAATGGCGCGTTCGCCGCTGGTGAGCTCACGGCGGGTCGGCACATTAAAGACCATCTTACGTAGCGGGCGGCGCGGCTCGCTCTTGTTGGTCTTGAGTTGATCAAAGCTATAAAGCGTCTCTTTGGCCGTTTCGACGGCCTGACGCACTTTCCAGTAGTTGTTGCGGCCTTTGACGTGCAGCTCGGTCAGGAAGCAGACAGCTTCCATCGAGCCGGTATCATTCAGAGTATTTATCGTTTTCTGAATAACCTGCTTATACTGACGTTCATCAAGCTCGCGCTCTTTGCCGCAACCAATGAGGAGGATTCGCTCGGAAAGAACGTTAGGAACATGGTGCAGTAACAGAGTCTGCCCCGGTTTTCCTTCCAGTTCGCCGCGACGCAGCAATGCGCTGATGTATCCGTCGCTAATTTTGTCGAGCTGTTCTGCAATCGGAGAAAGGCGACGCGGTTCAAAGACGCCCACGACAATGCAGGCACTCCGCTGTTTCTCCGGGCTACCGCTTTTTACACTGAACTCCATGCACTATGCTCCTGAATCTTAAAGACAACAGTGGTGGCTACAGCTATACTCGTCGTCTTTCAAGTTGCAGATGCGTTGGCTGCGCCTGCTCACCCCTGTCACTTACCTGATGTAAGCTCCGGGGCTTCACAGTCTTGCCGCCTGCCTGCAACTCGAAATCCATTAGAGTATAGAAATTGAAAGCTTTCGTAACTCATGTCCGCTGTTGCGGTGACTTCGTGTTAATCTTAACGTTATTACGGCATTGGCACGTCAGAACAAGTTCTGAGAGGTGAATCCGCTGAGTATAATGATCTTAGCGATGATTTCGACGACTCAAGAGAATAAATGACGTTTAAGCCATGAAACAAGCTAAATTCCAGCAAAAAAATGGGTTTTTACGGGCGTATTTAAAGTGATAATCATAAGATATCTGGTGCGGGAGACGCTCAAAAGCCAGCTGGCGATACTCTTCATCTTACTTTTGATCTTCTTTTGTCAAAAGTTAGTGAGGATTCTCGGCGCGGCGGTTGACGGCGATATTCCCGCAAATCTGGTGCTCTCGCTTCTGGGGCTGGGCGTACCGGAAATGGCGCAGCTCATCCTGCCTTTAAGCCTGTTCCTGGGGCTGCTGATGACGCTGGGCAAACTGTATACCGAAAGTGAAATTACGGTCATGCACGCCTGTGGGTTGAGCAAAGCCGTACTGGTAAAGGCCGCCATGGTACTGGCGTTATTTACCGGTATCCTTGCGGCGGTTAACGTGATGTGGGCCGGCCCCTGGTCGTCAAAACACCAGGATGAAGTGCTGGCGGAGGCGAAAGCGAACCCCGGTATGGCGGCGCTGGCGCAGGGGCAATTCCAGCAGGCGACCAACGGCAGCTCGGTGCTGTTTATCGAAAGCGTTGACGGCAGCGACTTCCACGATGTTTTCCTGGCGCAGATTCGCCCTAAGGGCAATGCTCGTCCTTCTGTGGTCGTGGCCGATTCCGGACACCTTACTCAGTTGCGCGATGGTTCCCAGGTTGTCACCTTAAACAAAGGGACGCGTTTTGAAGGGACGGCGTTGCTACGCGATTTTCGCATCACCGACTTCCAGAACTATCAGGCGATTATTGGCCATCAGGCCGTGGCGCTGGACCCGAACGATACTGACCAGATGGACATGCGCACGCTGTGGAATACCGACAACGATCGTGCTCGCGCCGAGCTGCACTGGCGTATCACGTTAGTCTTTACCGTATTTATGATGGCGCTGATGGTCGTGCCGCTTAGCGTGGTGAATCCACGTCAGGGGCGCGTCTTGTCTATGTTGCCCGCCATGCTGCTTTATCTGCTGTTCTTCCTGATCCAGACCTCCATTAAATCGAATGGCGGTAAAGGCAAACTGGACCCGGTTATCTGGATGTGGGCGGTCAACCTGATCTATCTGGCGTTGGCGATTGGTTTAAACCTGTGGGATACGGTGCCGGTCCGCCGCCTGCGTGCCCGTTTTCTGCGTAAAGGAGCGGTATAATGCAGCCATTTGGTGTACTTGACCGCTATATCGGTAAAACCATTTTTACCACCATCATGATGACGTTGTTCATGCTGGTGTCGCTCTCCGGGATCATCAAGTTTGTCGATCAGCTGAAAAAAGCGGGGCAGGGTAACTACGACGCGCTGGGCGCGGGTATGTACACCCTGCTCAGCGTACCTAAGGATATCCAGATCTTCTTTCCTATGGCGGCGCTGCTTGGCGCGCTGCTGGGACTGGGGATGCTGGCGCAGCGTAGCGAACTGGTGGTGATGCAGGCATCGGGTTTCACCCGTATGCAGGTGGCGCTGTCGGTGATGAAAACGGCTATCCCCCTGGTGCTGTTAACCATGGCGATCGGCGAATGGGTCGCCCCGCAGGGCGAGCAGATGGCGCGTAACTATCGTGCGCAGGCGATGTATGGCGGTTCGCTGCTTTCCACCCAGCAAGGTCTGTGGGCGAAAGACGGGAATAACTTTGTCTATATTGAACGGGTGAAGGGCGACGAGGAACTGGCCGGCATTAGTATTTACGCTTTCAACGATCAGCGTCGTTTGCAGTCGGTGCGTTATGCCGCTTCGGCAAAATTCGATCCGGAGCATAAGGTCTGGCGTTTGTCGCAGGTGGATGAGTCCGATCTGCAAAACCCGAAACAGATCACCGGTTCGCAGACGGTGAGCGGCACCTGGAAAACGAATCTGACGCCGGATAAGTTAGGCGTGGTGGCGCTGGACCCGGATGCGCTTTCCATCAGCGGTCTGCATAACTACGTTAAATATCTGAAGTCGAGCGGACAGGACGCCGGACGTTATCAGCTCAATATGTGGAGTAAAATCTTCCAGCCGCTCTCCGTGGCGGTGATGATGCTGATGGCGCTGTCGTTTATCTTTGGACCGCTGCGTAGTGTGCCGATGGGCGTGCGCGTGGTGACGGGGATTAGCTTCGGCTTCGTGTTCTACGTGCTCGATCAGATCTTCGGCCCGCTCACGCTGGTATACGGCATTCCGCCGATTGTCGGCGCGCTGCTGCCGAGCGCGTCTTTCTTCCTGATTAGCCTGTGGCTAATGCTGCGTAAGTCGTAATCACAGTAATCGTAGGCCTGATGGCGCTGTGCTTTTCAGGCCTACTCCGGACCCGTAGGCCGGATAAGGCGTTAGCGCCGCCATCCGGCAGATAGCCTGGTATTCCTCGAATGATGTAGTGCGTAACCTGACGCGTGGCGCTTTTGGCTACCCGTTAAGCTCAGGCAAGCTGCGGGAAAAAGTAGATCAAAAAATTTATAACGTGCTGCCGTGATAAATCTGATAACCCAAATCAATCGTATTATGGTTGAGATCGTTATTTTTAATTTTGTTGAGCAACATCTGCGCGGCTCTGCGCCCGATCTCAAAACGAGGGGTAATTACGCTGGCGAGGCTCGGTATCATTTGCCTGCCCATCTCCAGACCGTGGAAGCCGGCGATGGAGATCTGCTCCGGTACGGCCAGTTGACGCTCGCGGCACCACAGTAGAGCGCCCATTGCGATATCGTCGTTAGTACAAAAGACGCCATCCACGTCCGGGTGCGCAGCAAGCGCATCACGCATTAGCTGTATCCCCAGATGGATAGAGGAGATAGCGCGGGGATTGATGCGCAACGGCGCCAGCCCCCGGCGCGTCATCGCATCGCAGTAGCCGTGATAACGCTGCTCATCACGGATATCGTCTTTTGAACCCAGATAGAGGATTTTCCGCCGCTGGCGTTTATCCAGCATGGTGCTGACCATATCAAAGGCGGCCTGACGGTTATCAAACCCCACCTCCATATCTAAGCGATCGCCCTGGATATCCATGAGTTCTACAATCGGAAGGGTAGCTGAGCGCAGGAATTTGACGGTTCTGAGGGTATGATATTTTTCTGAAAGAATAATGCCGTCGATATTGTAAGACAGTAAATTGATAACGGACTCTTCTTCCGAATCGCGATTGTAATTGTAATTCGCAATGAGAGTTTGGTAGTTATGACCCGACGTTACGGATTCAATCCCGGCAAGAATGTCGGCAAACAACTGGTTCTGAAAAGAGGGGATCAGCACGCCCAGAGTGTAACTTTGCGCGTTTAACAGCATAGCTGGCGCGCGATTTGGTATGTAGTTAATTTCCTCCATGATCTGCGCAATACGCTCGCCGGTTTCCCTGGCGACTTTTTTCGGCGAGCGGATGTAACGGCTCACCGTCATTTTTGTCACGCCTGCAAGCGTAGCGATATCCTGCAAAGAAATTCTGTGATTCCTCATGTTTTCTCCAGTACCGGGGGCGGGAACGTCGCCCCCATGGTTAATTGGGCTGCGGATGATGAATTAATGCAGAACCGCATTCAGCGCCAGTACGCCCAGCAATCCCATGACAGAAATCAATGTTTCCATAACGGTCCAGGTGCGTAGGGTTTCCCCGACGCTAAGATTAAAATACCCTTTAAATAGCCAAAAACCGGGATCGTTAACATGTGATGCAATAACGCTTCCCGCGCCTGTCGCCAGTACCATTAACGCCGGATCGGCGTGGGTTACGTTAATAATCGGCAATACGACGCCCGCTGTGGTTATCGCGGCCACGGTCGCGGAACCTAACGCAATACGCAGCACGGCGGCTACCGTCCAGCACATTAATAACGGAGATAGCGAGGTGCCGGTCATTAATTGCGAGATATATTGGCCCACGCCGCTATCCACCAGCACTTGCTTAAACGCGCCGCCGCCCGCGATGATAAAAACAATCATCGCAATAGCGCCAATGGACTCGCCGACGATATCCATCACCTGCTCAACCGTACGTCCATTGCGTCGGCCCAGCGTAAAAATGGCGATGATAATGGCAATAAACAACGCCACTGCTGGATTACCGATAAATTCGAAGAAAACCCGCACGGCATTCGTTTTTGGCAGCGTGATTTCACATACCGCTGCGATGGCCATCAGAATGACCGGGATCACGGCGGCAAAAATACTGTTCCAGAATGACGGCATCTCCTCTTCACTGAATAGGTGAGGATTAAATAATCCTTCAGGCGGCGCTTTTTCAAATCGCGCCAGCAATTTTGAAAACAGAGGGCCGGCAACAATCACGGTCGGTATGGTAATGATTAACCCATACAGTAGGGTCGTACCGAGATTTGCCTCAAAAATTGTCGCAATAGCGGTAGGGCCGGGATGCGGCGGCAGGAAGCAGTGCGTAACGGATAAGGCGGCGACCATTGGAACCCCGACATACAGCAATGGCAGTCCCGATGAGGCCACAATCGTAAAAACGAGCGGCAACAGCAGTACGAATCCGACTTCAAAAAACATTGCCAGGCCGACGATAAGCCCGGTGATCACCAGCGCCCATTGCACGCGTTTTTTGCCGAACGTATTAATGAGCGTCGTCGCAATGCGCTGCGCGGCGCCGGTGTCGGAAATTAATCTTCCCAGCATCGCGCCAAAACCGAGGATCATGGCGAGTCCGCCCAGAGTACCGCCAATTCCGTTTTGTATGGAGTGCAGGACGTCTTGCGCGCCCATCCCTTCGGCAAATCCCACCACGGCGGCAACCAGAACAAGGGCGATAAAGCCGTTAACTTTAAAGCCAATCATTAAGACCAACAGCAGCGCAACGCCTGCCGCAATAATTATTAATGGCATATTCGTCTCTCTTATTAGCGCCAAAATAGCAGCGCTTACGCGCTGCGTCGTATTTCCCTGCTCAGACGGCAACCAGCATACCGCCATCGACAAACAGCAGATGTCCGTTAACAAAGTCGGAAGCTTTTGACGAGAGAAACACCGCTGCGCCAATAAGCTCCTGGGGATCGCCCCAGCGTGCGGCAGGCGTACGTTTGCATAGCCAGGAGGTGAAGGCTTCATCTTCAACCAGCGCTTTGGTCATCTCCGTTTTGAAGTATCCCGGCGCAATACCGTTGACCTGGATATTATGACGCGCCAGCTCCACGCACATGCCGCGAGTCAGCATCTTCACGGCACCCTTCGACGCGGCGTATGGCGTAATCGTGTCGCGGCCCAGCTCGCTTTGCATCGAACAGATGTTGATCACTTTTCCTGCCTGACGCGCCACCATACGGCGCGTAACGGCCTGAGAGACGAGAAAAACCGCGGTCTGATTTACGGCGATGACATCATTCCACTCCTGTTCGGGAAACTCAGTAAACGGATGACGGCGCTGGATACCGGCGTTATTTATCAGGACGTCAATGACGCCGATATCTTTTTCGATATGTTCAACCGCAGCTTCAATATCCTGTTTATGGGTGACATTAAAGGGAGCGGCAATAGCCTTTATCCCTTCCTGCTGAAGTTTCGTCACGGCTGTTTCGGCACGCTCCGGGGTAATATCGTTAACAATAATGCGCGCGCCATAGCGACCAAGACCGGTTGCCAGCAAATAACCAATTCCCTGAGCGGCTCCGGTGATAAGGATATTTTTACCTGCCAGTGAAAAAAGATCGTTCATGATAGTGTCCCTTATTTTACTTTCTCAGAAAACGAGCTGAACTTTTGCCGCCTGTGTTTTGTCTCCGGCAAAGATCAGCGCCGCTTCCAGGTCGGTAAATGGATATTCCGCGCTCAGTAACGGCAACGGATTGATAACGCGGTTGGCAAGCCAGGAAACCGCAGTATTAAATTCGGTAGTAAAGCGGAAAGAGCCTTTCAGCGAGATCTCTTTGCTTATTACCATCATCATCGGGAAGTTGGGAACTGCGCCGCCCATGCCAACCTGCACCATCACGCCTTTGGCCCGTGTGACTTCCAGACACGTTGAGATAGAGGAAGGATGCCCAGAGACTTCAAAACTGATATCGAAATACCCTTTTTCTGCTTTCCAGTCATCGAGAGAATCATGCTGTGGGTTCACCAGCGTATCCGCGCCCATCTGCCGGGCCAGCGAGAGAGAACGGGCGCTGATATCGGCACATACCACTTCCGCCGCGCCCAGCGTTTTTACCGCGCTAACAATCAGGCAGCCGATAGGACCAACGCCGGAGATAAAGACGCGTTTGCCCTGCAGATCGCCCGCCTCATGAGCCGCATGAATGGCAACCGCCAGCGGTTCGGCAAAGGCCATGGCTTTTTCGTCCGCCTGTTCCGCCCAGGGAATGCACTGAGCGG
Organism: Salmonella sp. NW177; assembly: GCF_051811585.1. NCBI lineage: Bacteria > Pseudomonadati > Pseudomonadota > Gammaproteobacteria > Enterobacterales > Enterobacteriaceae > Salmonella > Salmonella sp. NW177. The sequence goes on from NZ_JAMMZV010000007.1 coordinate 131,765, forward strand.
TATCGACAGCTTTAAATCGGGTAAAACCGCCATCGACATGCGGAAAATACATGGCGCTGCCAAAGAAACGCATTTCAGTACAGTGGTTTTCTTCATGCTGCAGACAGTATTTGCAATGACCGCAAGGCTTCGATGGATTAATTGCTACCGGTTGTCCTTCACGTAATAAATCTGAGTCGCTATGAACGATTTTGCCAATCACTTCATGACCTAAAATCATTGGCGCTTTTACTGTAAAATTGCCGACTTTGCCTTCCTGATAATAATGTAAGTCAGACCCACAAATGCCGCCTCGGGTAATTTGTACGAGTGTTCCTTTATTATTCCATTCAATATTTTGTTCCGTAACGGCAACAGCACGCTTACCCGCAACAACGCAGGATTGAGTTTTTACTTCCATAAATTCCTCACTGGTCAGGTAGTTACCCTGAACGCATTTAAGCGGTTTTATTTGTCATTATTTGTGACTTATGTCACGCTGGAAAATTGTTACACTACAATGTTACGCATAACGTGATGTGCCTTAGAGTTCTTCTCTATGGAAATTAAAAAACGTGAAATTGTCGAACGTAGAGGCGTAATATTGTGGTGTGGAATATGACTCAGAGGTATTTAAATGGCCGGGGAAAGCTATATTTTAATGGGTGTTTCAGGTAGTGGTAAGTCTTTAATAGGCAGCAAAATTGCAACATTATTTTCTGCGAAGTTTATTGACGGCGATGATCTCCATCCGGCGAAAAACATTGATAAAATGTCTCAGGGAATACCGTTAACTGATGAAGACCGTTTACCCTGGCTGGAACGATTAAATGACGCTTCATACAGTCTTTATAAAAAAAATGAGACGGGATTTATTGTCTGCTCGTCATTAAAAAAACAGTACCGCGATATTTTACGTAAGAGCAGCCCTAACGTACATTTCCTGTGGCTGGATGGCGATTACGCTACCATTCTGCAGCGAATGCAGCGTCGTGCCGGGCATTTTATGCCGCCAGACCTGCTGCAAAGTCAGTTTGACGCGCTGGAGCGACCCTGTGCCGATGAACATGATATTGCGCGTATCGATGTTAATCATGACATCGAGCACGTGACGGAGCAGTGCCGACTGGCTGTACAGGCTTTTCGTCAGGCACTCAGCGCTTCCTGATCATTGTCAAAGCGCTGAGTCAGGCGGTCAGAAGTCAGCTTTTAGCACTACACGATAGCGGGCTTTGCCGTCGCGAACGTGCTGAATAGCTTCGTTGATTTGTGACATTGCGAACAGTTCCGTGGTGGGCGCGACTTTGCTGCGTCCGGCGAATTTCATCAGTTTGCGAAGTTCATATGGCGTTCCGGTTGCCGAGCCTGAGATACTGCGATCGCCGGCAATTAATGTAAACGCCGGTACGGGCAGCGGCTTCAATACCGCCCCAACGGTATGGAAGTTGCCGCCATACGTCAGCGCTTCGAAGTAGGGCTGCCAGTCGAGATCGACGTTGACCGTGTTAATAATGAGATCGAACTGGCCCGCCAGTGCTTTTAACGCTTCCGGATCGCGGCTGTTCACCACGTTATTGGCCCCCATCGCCAGCACTTCCTGCTCTTTCGATGGATTGGAGCTGAACGCGGTGACTTCGCAGCCCATCGCGTGTAACAGCTTTATGGCGATATGCCCCAGCCCGCCAATACCGATGACGCCAACGCGGCTGGTAGCAGTAATATGGTGCATCAATAGCGGTTTAAAGACCGTAATGCCGCCACATAACAGCGGGCCTGCGGACGCCATATCTATATTCTCCGGAAGAGGAATTACCCACTGCCAGCCTGCGCGAAGCTTCTCGGCAAAACCGCCACGATTGAGGATAGTGGGCACTGCGCCTTCCTGGCAGTTAATTTGCTTGCCGCTGATACAGGCATCGCAGTGTCCGCAGCTGCGCGCCGTCCAGCCGATTCCAACGCGCTGGCCGACTTTTAGCCCCTTATCCTGTGCCGCGCTGCCGAGTGCGGCCACCCGACCGATGACCTCATGTCCGGCAACCAGAGGGTATTGAGAGAACCCCCATTCATTGTCGATCATCGACAGATCGGAATGGCAGATCCCGCAGTAGTCGACCCGTACCTCGACATCTTCCGGTTGGAGTTCTCCCGCATCATATTCATAGAGTTCGAGCTCGCCGCCCGCCTCTTTGGCGGCGTAGCTTTTTATTATCGTCATTGTGTTTCCCTTAATGTGGTGTTGAACTGAAAAGTGTAGAGCATGGAGGCAAGGGACGCCCGGCGTTAATCTGCTGGAGAAGGCGGGAAGTAGCCTGATTATTCTATTTAATACTCAACGCTGCTGAAATTTTCAGCACTTAGCGAAACAGGTGTATGCTCGTGCTTGCATGGCGGCGTATGACAGGTATAATCCACAACGTTTTCCGCATACCTCTTCAGTGCCGAAGTGGCGAAATCGGTAGACGCAGTTGATTCAAAATCAACCGTAGAAATACGTGCCGGTTCGAGTCCGGCCTTCGGCACCAATAGCATGTAAATGGACCTCAACTGAGGTCTTTTTTTATGTCTGAAATCCGCGCTATACAAGGCTTTTCACGATTTTTCCTTCAACTGAAGTCAATCTAACTCAACCCACATCAACAAGCTTGTGAGTATACTAATGAGTATATTTTCCGATTCTATATTGCTTGTATACTCACGAGGTACCAATCGAAGGAGGTCCATCATGACCTAACGGATACTAAAGTTCGTTCTGCGAAACCTGAGGATAAAGAGTATTCACTTGTTGACGGTGACGGCATGTCCTTACTTGTAAAACCTAAATAGCTGCGCCAAATAGTAGATCACTTTGAGGGAACTCAGCCCGGATTGTGCGATCTGATCAATCGCCAAAAATCACAAATCACCAACCGGACTGAGCGATGCCGATCATAGCACCAATTCCCCGTGACGAACGACGCCTGATGTAGAAAGCTATCCATAAAACGCACGATAAAAATTATGCCCGCAGGCTGACTGCCATGCTGATGCTGCACCGGGGCGATCGCGTCAGCGACGTTGCCAGAACGCTCTGCTGTGCCCGTTCCTCCGTCGGTCGCTGGATTAACTGGTTCACGTTGTCGGGTATTGAAGGTCTGAAATCATTACCTGCCGGGCGTACCCGTCGCTGGCCGTTTGAGCATATCTGCACGCTGTTACGTGAGCTGGTAAAACACTCTCCCGGTGATTTTGGCTACCAGCGTTCCCGCTGGAGTACAGAACTTCTGGCAATAAAAATCAATGAGATAACCGGTTGCCAGTTACATGCCGGAACCGTTCGCCGCTGGTTGCCGTCTGCGGGGCTTGTGTGGCGAAGGGCCGCGCCAACTCTGCGTATCCGTGACCCGCATAAAGATGAAAAGATGTCTATTCGCTACTTCCAGAAGGGCAGCGGACATATCACGTTCAAGCGTCTGGATCTGGTGGAGAAGATGAATGATATCGTGGCGAAACACTATCCGGGGATGTTGCCTGCGAAATAAGATGTGATGTTTTTATAGGCACCGCTATGCTAATCTTAATAGTAGTTATTAAGTGTTATTAAATGAGGTGATCCCTATGGTTTCTTCTGCTAAACAGACCATCAGCGCTCAGATTCCAGTTGAGTTGGCTCTTGCCGTTGAGAATCTGGCTGTAGAGCTGGATCGTTCAAAGAGCTGGGTCATAAAGGAAGCATTACTCTCCATGCTGGCTGAAAGAGAGCGACGTCATCAGAGCATCCAGGCCGGTCTTGCCGATGTGGATGCCGGTCGTGTGGTGAGTCATTCGGACATGGTGGATTTCGCTAACCGTTTAAAGGAAACCTGACAGGCAAAGATATTGCTATCCGAGATAGTCGCCTCTCATTGCCATTTGCTTAAATACTCCCCATACTAGATACATGTGTTTATTACACGTGTAATTTCAGGAGGCTCTATGTCGGGTATGAGTGTACGACATAAAAAAACAGTCAGTGTCACGCTGGAACCTGCATTGCTTCAGCAAGCCCGTGATGCAGGTATTAATCTGTCTGCGGTGCTTACCGCCGCGCTGAAAGAGGAAATCAGTGCCACAGGCGTTGAACGCTGGAAAGCAGAAAATAGAGCGGGTTTGCAGGAGCTCAATCGTATTACTGATGAGCACGGCCTTTTATCGGACGATTACAGGACGTTTTAATCATGCAATACATGGTTTATCGCAATAAAGGAAACAGCAAGGCTTATCCTTATTTACTTGATGTGCAAAGCGATATTATTGATGAACTGCATACTCGCATGGTTATCCCATTGTTTCCTGTGAGCAGGTTGGTAAATAACCCAGTTAAGCGCCTCACGCCCACTCTGAATGTGGAAGGTAATGACTATCTGGTGATGACTCACGAAATGGCGAGTATCAGGCTTTCGCAGATTGGTGATGAGGTGATGGACGTTCGTTCTCACAGGCAAACCATCAAAAATGCTCTCGATTTTATCTTTGACGGGTTCTGAATGGCTTGTAGGTCAAATGGAGAGTTGTTCACCGTTCTGGAGGGGACTTGACGCGCTTGAACCTGTGGAAGAAGATGAGGCGTGATTTTAAGTTAACTGCGTTTTCAGAGAATCGCGCATGAGTATACATGTGAGTATATATAGCGGTTCTCTTGTTTTATAATCTTATTTACTTCAATAGGTTACGTCGAGAATCGCGGTGCGGCCTTCGCACCAAGTGATGCAATAATTAGCTACCTAAGGGGGGGTTTTTGTGTCCATTTCCGTTCAGATTCGTCTATATCCATCTGTAATTCAAAGATAATTTATTTTTCTGTAATAGAGATATTTATTTTGTGGTCTTTCCGTGTTGGTCGTTTTTCATCCATTAACATCCACGCGATCTGGGGGCAAAAAGGGGCAAACCCGGTTCGATAGAGGAGTGCCCCCAAATGGCGCTTACAGATCTCGCAATCCGGCATGCCAACCGCCTGGCAAGGCATACAGGCTCTTTGACTGCCACGGTCTTTACATTCAGGTGAACCCCAGCGGATCCAGACTGTGGTATCTGAAATTTCGCTTTGGAAACAAAGAGAACCGTATGGCATTAGGCCCTTATCCGCTCATTTCTCTTGCACTGGCAAGGGAGAAGCAAGCGGATATAAGAAGGCTTATTTTAGAAGGGTTGACCCGTCCTGAATAGCGTTGACACGTTCCAGACTTAAATCCGGAGAACGTGATGATGACTGAGTTCAAACGCACCCAACGTGATTATCCTCTATCCTTTAAAATAGCCGTCGTTGAGCAGGTCGAAAAAGGCGAGATGACCTATAAACAGGCCCAGCAGCGATATGGCATTCAGGGGCGCTCCACCGTACTTGTCTGGCTGCGTAAATATGGCCGGCTTGACTGGAGACCCGGACTTCCTGACCTGGTGAAGAGGAAACTGCCTGTGGCTCAGACAACTATCCCGCTGACACCCGAGCAAAGAATCAGGGAACTTGAAGAACAGCTTGAGCTGGCAAACCAGAAAGCTGAGTTTTTTGAGTCCGTTATCAACGTCCTGAAAAATGATTACGGGGTAAGTGTTGTAAAAAAGCGGCCCGGCAAGTCCTCACGCAAAGTCAGGCCCCCAAAATAACAGTTACGCGTGCATGCCAGTTCCTGGGGCACAGCAGACAGGCGTGGTACCAGTACAATACAAGATGTAATAAACGGCAGGAGCATCATGCTCAGGTTCTTGATTTTGTTGCCCGTACCCGGTGCCGTCAGCCGCGAATCGGTACGCGTAAACTGCACTATATGCTGAACATGCAGGCCGATAAAACGCTGAATAACGGACGGGACCGTCTGTTTAATCTGCTGGGTGAATACCGGCTCCTGGTACCCGTGAAACGGGCATATCACAAAACCACCAACAGCCATCATCGCTTTTACCGGCATCCTAATCTGCTGAAACCCGGCCCTGAACAGGTTACCGCCCTTGAGCCAGAGCAGGTCTGGGTCGCCGATATTACTTACCTTCCACTACGCATCGGCACGGCCTATCTGAGTCTGGTCACCGATGCCTGCTCCAGAAAAATCGTGGGTTACCATGTCGGGGAAAACCTGCAGACAGAAAATGTGGTAAAGGCATTCAGGCAGGCTCTGAGGCGGAGAAAAACGACAGGTCCGCTGGTACATCACTCTGACAGAGGACTGCAATACTGTTCGGTACTTTATCAGTCAGTTCATGAGCGAAACGGAATAACCTGTTCAATGACCGATGGTTACGACTGCTACCAGAATGCGCTGGCTGAGAGAATAAACGGGATACTGAAAAATGAGTTTTTACTCTCGCGTCCTGCAGACCTGGCGCAAGCGCGGGAAATAGTAAAAGAGTCCGTGGCAATTTATAACCATGAACGGCCACACCAGGCCCTGAAATACAAAACGCCCGATGATGTTCATCAGGCGTTTTACAGACAAAAAACTGTCAACCTATATCAGGACTAGTCAGGTATTAATCCGGCGGAAAAACGCAGAGAGGAAAAGTGGGGGGGGGGGCGAACCTCTTTAATACGTTTGAGTCCGTAGCGCGCGAATGGGGCGCCAGTAACGTGAACTGGTTTCGAAAATGTTCAGCAGTTTGTAAGAATGCTCCAATATTTCATCATCCAGTTGCGGCTTGCTGAATCGGCAGGCAAAGCGGCAAGGAGGATTGAGCGGTTTCAGAAGGACGGGCGAGGAGAAGTAGACCGAGAGTAGCAGATCGCCGTGAGGGCATGGCGGATCAGGTCGGCGGGCAGCAACGTGATGTTGTGCTGCCGGATGACTTCTGCGGCCTCATCCAGCGTCAGCCACTCTTGGAGGATTTTGTGAGGGAGCATGGGGCGTTCCTTTTTGTGTTGTTGGTTGCGTGTCGTGCTTGTTGATGGTGAAAACCGGTGTGAGATATTTTTGCTAAAACAACTAACCTGATCAGTTTAGTTAACGATCTTTTCAGACATAATCCGGTGATTATTTACGCTGGAAAAACAGGATGTAACATTGAATAGCTCGGAAGATGATTTGCTTGAAGTGGCGTGGTATTTGTCGAAGTACGGTAAATCTCAACCACCCGTGGGACTGGGTGTTCAGAAATGGAAAGAGGCTTATGCCTTGTTTTATCCCCGTTTTGGAGCGGGCAAAACTGCCAATGAGTTTCGCAATAGTCTGAAAAATAGTCGTGACCGTTTTGATTCCTGGCTTAGTGATGTGCGTGTCGGCTGGCTTGACGAGCAGGGCGCTCCTGCTGCGCTTTCTCATTCAGCGCAGCGTGTGCATCAGCGATTGAGTGTACTTTCAGAGAGTGTGATTGAGCAGCGCGTTCTTTCGTTAATATCGACTGATGGAGATGAACAGGCGCAACGTGACTGTTTTATTATTCAGCAGGATAAAAGTATTGAAGATACCGTGCGCGAGCAGTTGATTTCTGCACGGCTGGGGCAGGGTACCTTTCGGAAAAATTGTCTCATGTTGTATCCGGCATGCCCTGTTACGGGGACGACGTTTGCGCCGTTACTGCGTGCCAGCCATATAAAACCGTGGGCTGCCTGCGAGAATGGGAATGAGCGTCTTGATCCTTATAATGGAATTATATTAGCTGCGCATATTGATATTCTATTCGATCAGGGATGGATTTCGTTTGAGAACAATGGGCGTTTATTAATTAGTGATGAACTGGATATTAACGTTAAAGAGCAGTGTTTGTTGCCGGAGAAAATAAAGGCGTTTCCTGTTGAATCGTATTGTTATCTGGGATGGCATCGGGAGAATTTGCTTCGATGAAAATTAAGTGAAACTGGATCGCGATTTGCGTTAAAAATTTGGTTACAACTCCTACCAATACTATTTTTTCTATAGTGCATGGTTTAATGCGCAAGATTACAAATATGTTATGACCATCTTTTTGGTGGAGGGATATCTGCGGTTCGAGTGGCCGGGACAATCTTATGGCTAAGTGGCGATAGCAGAGCACTGATAGCAGACGTGAATTGACAGTACCTTCTGAGATCGCGATCAGCATTGTGTGCTACTTGACATGGGGACTTATCTACTGGGGCTTTATATAAGATCTTTTCTGTTTACCTCGTGAATTCTACATCAGGTTGAACGATAAATTACATGCCGGGTAGTTACCGCTCCAGATCATCTGCCAAATAGCTATATCGCTGTAGGCTAAATGGCTTCTCCCTCATCGACTCAGTGTGGGGGAGTTGACCCAGCTCACTTTTTAACTATCGTTGTTTGAAATTTATGCGTGATTTCTGCGCATTACATTCCATTTTATCCCCCTGACGCTGCCCTTCATGTTATCTTTAAGGCCCTCTTTTTTATCGCAGTGTGCCGCACCACATCGCTCGGGATAGTGTTACCGCCACTGCCTCATACAGACAGAAAAACCGATGAATAAGCAAAATTATGCACCTGGGATGCGGGTGGTTATTCGTGATGCAGAGTGGCGCATTCGCCGGGCGGATGACAGCGGAGATGGTGGCCACCTGCTGACCTGTGATGGAATTTCGGAGCTGGTACGCGGTAAAGAAGGGCTATTTCTGACAAAGCTGGAGCAAAAAGTCGAGATTCTAGATCCAGCAAAAACAAATCTGGTGGAAGATGAGTCAGCCAATTACCAGGCGGCTCAGTTGTACATAGAGGGCCAGCTACGCCAACGCGTCCCGACTGACAGCAAAGTCCATTTTGGGCATCAGGCTGCGATGGACTCCATGCCCTTTCAGCTCGATCCCACGCGCATGGCACTGGCGCAACCGCGCCAGCGGATATTAATTGCTGATGCGGTAGGGCTGGGTAAAACTCTTGAAGCCGGTATCCTGGTTTCAGAGCTGATTCGCCGCGGACGTGGCAAACGCATTCTAGTGCTGGCGGTTAAATCCATGCTCACGCAATTCCAGAAAGAGTTCTGGAGCCGTTTTGCTATTCCGTTGACGCGGCTTGACTCCGCTGGTTTACAAAAGGTGCGTAACCGCATCCCAACCAACCACAACCCGTTCCACTATTTCGATAAGACCATTATCTCCATCGATACTCTGAAACAAGACATCGAATATCGCCACCACCTGGAAAACGCCTGGTGGGATATTATTGTTATCGATGAAGCACATAACGTCGCTCAACGTGGGACCAGTTCCTTACGCAGCAAACTGGCAAAATTGCTCTCCGGGCGTAGCGATACGCTGATTATGCTCTCGGCCACGCCGCATGACGGTAAGGCTGAAAGTTTTGCTAGCCTGATGAACATGCTCGACCCGACGGCCATTGCCAATCCTAAAGAGTATGAATATGCCGATTTTGCCGACAAAAATCTGGTTGTGCGTCGCTTTAAAAAAGACGTCAAAGATCAGATGGCTGGCGAGTTTCCGGAGCGCAATATCGTCAAATTGATGCGCCCGGCAACCGGAGCTGAAGAAGAAGCCTACCGCCGATTGGTTGAGAGTCAGTTCCGTGACGATGATGATGAAGACTCGCGGTCAAATAAAGGCCGCCTGTTCAAAATTACGCTCGAAAAAGCGTTGTTCTCCAGTCCAATGGCATGTGCCAGCGTGGTGGCTAACCGCCTGAGGCGGCTGGAGAACCGCAAAGAAATAAACAGTCAGAGCCAGATTAACGAATTAGAGTCATTGCTGCTGGCGCTCAATAATATTGATGCCAGTCAGTTCAGCAAGTATCAGTTATTGCTGGAGACCATCCGTAACGATCTCCGCTGGAAAGCGAATAACACGGAAGATCGTTTGGTGATCTTTACCGAGAGTATCAAAACGCTTGAGTTCCTTGAGCAGCAACTGCGTTCCGATCTCAAGCTGAAAGACGATCAAATTGCTACGTTGCGAGGCGATCAGGGCGATACAGTTCTGATGGAAACCGTCGAAGCGTTTGGCAAATCCCAGTCTCCGCTACGCCTGCTCATCTGCTCGGATGTCGCGTCTGAAGGTATCAACCTGCACCACCTCAGCCATAAAATGATTCACTTCGATATTCCGTGGTCGCTGATGGTATTCCAGCAGCGTAACGGACGTATTGACCGCTACGGGCAAAAACACCAGCCACAGATCCGTTACTTGCTGACTGAAGCCAGTGAACCGCAGATCAACGGTGATATGCGCGTGCTGGAAGTGCTGATCAATAAAGACGAACAGGCGCAGAAGAATATCGGCGACAGTTCCGAATTTACCGGCAAATTTACCCAGGAAGAGGAAGAAGAGCAGGTTGCTGAATTCATGATGCAGGACGATGGCGCCAGCCTGTTCGACGACCTGTTGAATAGCAATGTCACTGAAAATTCTGAACACGACCTGTTTGGCGAAATCTGCAGCGCAGTGTCCAGCGATGCTTCGACCGTGACCGAAAGCGACATTAGTCTGTTTGATAATGAGCAGGCATACTGCGAAAAAGTGCTAGGCTATCTGAAGGCCTGCGGCCAGACCGTGCAATACGATACCTTGCCTGATAACACCTTATCGCTGGTCGCACCGGAGGAGTTACGCCGTCGCTTTAACCAGTTACCGCCGGAAATTGCGCCGGAAAACTGGCAGCTTTATCTAAGCCAGGACAAAACGGTTATCACGGAAGCCATTTCGCGTGCGCGCGGTGAGCAACATGCCTGGCCCGATGTGCAGTATCTCTGGCAAATTAACCCGGTCGTGCAGTGGTTAGACGACAAAATTCAGTCTGCCTTTGGTCGCCACCAGGCTCCGGTGATGCGTTTGCCGCACTTGTTTGAACCTGATGAGGATCATTTCATCCTTTCCGGGTTGTTCCCGAACCGTAAGTCGCACCCGATGGTGAACCCGTGGCTGGTGGTGAGCTTTAACCGCGAAACGTTAAGCGGTAGCCTGCCTTTTGCTGAGTTCCTGAAACGACATCCGCAACTGAGTAGCAAGCTGACTAACAGTGGCGGTAAAGATCGTAACCATCAACGCCAGCAGGATCTGCTGGAAGCGGCAATCGCCCATGCACGGGATGTGTTTGTTCACGATCGAAATGCTTTTGAAGAGCGTATCAATCAGCAGCTCAATGAGCATCTACAGAAGCTGGACGTTCTGCGTGGGCGTCAGCTGAATCAACTGGAGCTGGATTTTGCCGATAATAAACAGCAGCTTTCAGTGAAACAGAGCCGCAAAGAACAGCGTCAGCGCGAAATCGAACACAATTTTGACAGCTATATCCAATGGATTGAGGACACCATGACCACCGAAAAAGAGCCCTACATTCAGGTTATTGCTGTAATCACCGGAGCGGAGGGCTAATCATGGCGCTGGTCGGTATTAATAACGAAAACGAATTTTACTCCAACCACTATCTGGGCGAAGTCTTTACCAGCGATATTCGCGATGTTCTGGAGCCCTGGATTGAGCAGGAAAATGCCGCTCGCGAAGTTGAACGCGCTGCCCGTGAACAGGGCAAAGAGGTTGAGGCGGGCTACCGCGCGCCGTGGAACCAGCTTAACAGCCTGGCGACAGAGTTTTTCCGCAAACTCACTGAGCATGAAAAACAGCGCCAGATCCCGCAGCGTCTTGCCGATCAGCGCACTCGCTGGCAGCCGCTGTTAAAGGCATTGGGTTATGAACCCAATCCGCATATTCAGATGCTGGATGACGATACGCCTTTGCCGGTATTGGCTCGTTACAACAGCACCGACGGCAGCCCGTGGCTGTGGATTGTTGAAGCACATGATCAGGATGAAGGAACGCTGGATCCGCTGGCGCTGTCGCTGCTGACCGCGCAGTTCCCGGCAGATACCGATAAACATAAGCGCGACAGTCTGCGTAAAAAAGCGAACGGCGAATACCGCAGCTGGCAGGATCTGCTCTCCACGGTGGTCTTTACACAAAATGAACCGCCGCGTTTTGTGCTGCTGCTCGGTAACCGCCAGCTGTTATTGCTGGATCGTACTAAGTGGGCGCAAAACCGTCTGCTGCGCTTTGACTTTGAAGAAATTTTAAGCCGTCGTGAAACGGATACGTTGAAAGCGACGTCGGTGTTGCTACACAAAGATTCGCTGTTGCCAGGCAGCGGTGCGCCGTACCTCGATTCGCTGGATGACAATTCGCACAAACATGCGTTTGGCGTGTCGGAAGATCTGAAATATGCCCTGCGTGAGAGCATTGAGCTGTTGGGCAATGAAGCGATGCGTTATCTCATCAACAACGAGCTGGCTTATTACACCGGGAAACGAGCTATTAACCCGGATGAGTTGAGCCGCGAATGCCTGCGGTATATGTATCGCCTGTTGTTTCTGTTCTATATCGAAGCTCGCCCGGAGCTAGGCTATGCGCCGATGACCGCCAAAACCTATCTGCAGGGTTACAGCCTGGAAACACTGCGCGATCTGGAGATGATCCCGCTGACCAGCGAAGAAGATCGCAATGGGCGCTATTTCCACGATAGCCTGAATATGCTGTTCAAGCTGGTGCGTGATGGCTACAGCGGCGGCGTAAAAATGCAAAGCGATCTGGAGAGCGGCGATCAGATCACTATTCACAGCCATCAGTTCAGCGTACCGCGCCTTGAAAGCCATCTGTTTGAAGCGAATAACACCCGCATTCTTAACCGCGTGGTATTTCGCAACGAAACCCTGCAACAAATTATTCAGGCGATGTCGTTAAGCCGCCCGGGTAAAGGACGTTTCAACCGCCGGGGGCGTATCTCCTATCGTCAGTTGGGTATCAACCAGTTAGGTGCAGTGTATGAAGCGCTGCTCTCCTACAGAGGGTTCTTTGCCAGTGATGACCTCTACGAGGTGAAAAAAGCTGGAGAAGAGTTTAACGAGCTGGAAACAGGCTACTTCGTCAGCAAAGACGAGATCGGCAAATACCACGACGACGAGAAGGTTTACGAAAAAGACGGCAGCCTGCGTATTCACCGTAAAGGCAGCTTTATCTATCGGATGGCCGGGCGTGACCGCGAAAAATCCGCCTCTTACTACACCCCGGAAGTGCTGACCCGCTCGTTAGTCAAATATGCCCTGAAAGAGCTGTTTAAAGAGCAAATTGATCCGATTACCGATCCGCACGCCAAAGCCGACGCCATATTAAACCTCACCGTGTGCGAACCGGCGATGGGCAGCGCAGCATTCCTTAACGAAGCCATCAACCAGCTGGCGGAAGCTTACCTGTTCCACAAACAGCAGGCGGAAGGTCGCCGTATTCCTCAGGATCGCTACACCCAGGAGCTGCAAAGGGTGAAGATGTACATTGCCGACAACAACGTATTCGGCGTGGACTTAAACCCGGTGGCGGTGGAGCTGGCGGAAGTGTCGCTGTGGCTGAATGCCATCAGCGGCGATGCATTTGTACCGTGGTTTGGCTACCAGCTGCACTGTGGCAACTCGTTGGTGGGCGCACGCCGTCAGGTGTTCAACAAGAGCGAGCTGACCTACAAAAAAGCGAAAGATCCGAGCTGGCTTAACAGTGAACCGGCCGAGCTGGCGATGAATATTCCACGCGAGGAGAAGCAGATTTTCCACTTCCTGCTGCCGGATAGCGGTATGGCCAACTACAGCGACAAAACCGTCAAACAGCGCTATCCGGATGATTTCAAAGCGCTGGACAGCTGGCGCAAAGAGTTTACCAAAAGCTTTGCACCGCATGAGATTGCCGATGTGCAGCGCATCAGCGGCAAAGTGGAAGCGCTCTGGAACACGTTCCGTCAGCAGCTGAAAGCTGAGCGCCAGAAAACCGCCGACAATTATCCGGTTTGGCCTGCGGAAAATACGAACCAAGCCCGCTCTTCTTTAAGCAGTAAAGATGAAACCTTCAGCGGCCGCCTCGAAGATAACAGTACCTATCTGAAACTGCGCTGGGTGATGGACTACTGGTGTGCGCTGTGGTTCTGGCCGATCGACAAAGCGGATGAACTGCCGGATCGCGGTATGTGGCTGATGGAGATGGAGACTCTGCTCGACGGTATTGTCGTCACGGAAAGAGTGATAGAAAGTACAGAACAGGCTACCGGCGATCTGTTTGCCGACGAGGGCATGGTGCGTGAAGAGTCTTCGCTATTTTCCGGTGCAGGTCGCCTGAAAACTGAAGTGCTGTTCCGTCATTTACCACGTCTGGCGATTGTTGATGCGCTGAAAAAGCAGCACCGTTTCTTCCATTGGGATCTGGAATTCTGCGATCTGTTTGCCGAACGCGGCGGCTTTGACCTGATGCTCGGAAACCCACCGTGGTTGAAAGTAGAATGGCAGGAAGCTGGCGTGCTGGGCGATTACGAGCCGGAGTTTGTGCTGCGTAAGCTGAGTGCATCGAAGCTGGCAATGTTGCGTGTTGATACCTTTAACGCCATCCCGGCGCTGGAAGAAGCATGGCGCAGCGAGTATGAAGGCTGCGAAGGGATGCAAAACTTCCTTAATGCGCAGCAGAATTACCCGGTGTTACGTGGCGTGCAGACCAATCTGTATAAATGCTTCCTGCCGCAGGCATGGCGTTTAGGAGCGCAGAAAGGCGTGGCAGGTTTCCTGCACCCAGAAGGGATTTATGATGACCCGAAAGGTGGGCAGCTGCGTGCGTCGGTATATCCGAGGCTGAGGGCGCATTTTCAGTTTCAGAACCAGAGAATATTGTTCCCTATTGGCGATAGAGTTAAGTACAGCATTAATATTTATTCCAGTACAAAAAACGATCATGTTGAGTTTGTTAATATTGCTAACCTTTTCTCAGCCAAAACGATTGAGCTTTGCTTTGCTCATGATGGCTCCGGTGAAGTTGGTGGCATTAAAGATGATGAAACAGGTTCATGGAATGAATCTGGGCATCAAAGCCGTATTTTAACTGTTGGGATGGAACGGCTTGCTCTATTTGCCAGCCTTTATGATGGAGAGGGTACGCCAGCTCTTGAGGCTCGACTTCCTGCGCTTCATGCTGAACCGCTTGTTTCTGTACTTGAAAAATTTGCAGATCAGCCCAAACGGTTAGGGGATTTGCAGGGACAATATCTGTCTCTTGAAATGTGGCATGAAACAAATCAACAAAGTGATGGCACCATTGAGCGGCATACCCAATTCCCGGAGGATGTTGCACAATGGATTCTATCTGGACCACATTTCTATGTCGGAACGCCGCTTTATAAAACACCTCGAGAGATTTGCACCGAGAAAGGACATTATGACTGCCTCGATCTGCTAACTCTGCCTGATGACTATCTGCCGCGCACTAACTATATTCCGGCATGTGATGAGCAGGAATATGCCAAACGTACACCACGCGTTACGTGGACTGAACCAGGCGAAGATGAACCGAGGAAGGTGACGGATTATTATCGCTTGGCTCTGAGAGCTATGATTAGTATTGGAGCTGAAAAAGGATTAGTACCTGCATTAGTACCAAAAGATGTAGCTCATACTAATGGCGTGAGAACATATTGTTTTAATTCATCCGATTTACTTATTCGCGTCTCTGGAGCTGCATATTCTCTGATTTATGATTTCATGATGAAGTTGTCAGGCAGAACTAACCTTCATCAGAGTATAGAAGAATACGCGTTGCCTGATTTTGTTGAAACAGCGCATCACTTATCTGCTCGTGTCATGTCATTAAGTGCATTAACCACGAGTTATTCTGATTTCTGGCAATCCAGCTACTCCCCAGATTTCAACATTCAGCGTTGGAGCCGCAATCTCACGCAACTTCCACAAGATTTCTTCGCCAATCTGACTCCAGAGTGGCAGCGTAACTGCGCTTTACGCTCCGACTACAGTCGTCGTCAGGCGCTGGTGGAAATCGACGTGCTGGTAGCACAGGCGCTGGGGTTAACCCTCGAAGAACTGCTTACTCTTTACCGTGTCCAGTTCCCGGTCATGCGCCAATACGAAGCCGATACCTGGTACGATCAAAACGGTCGCATTATCTTTACGCCAAGTAAAGGGCTGCTGGGTGTTGGCCTGCCGCGTACCGCGCGTAAGGCGGACCTGAAAAATGGCTTTGTCTTTGATGTCGACAGCCCAGACTGGAGCGGCGGCGACTGTACCGATCAAGCTATCGGCTGGGATGATGTCAAACATCTGCAAACCGGTACCGTTAGCGTCACTTTTGATGATTATACCCGCAGCGATGAAGGCGAGCGCCGAACCGTCGTCTGGCAGGCACCTTTTATCAAACCTGACCGTGAAGACGACTATAAAGTCGCCTGGTCATTCTTTTCTGAACATATCAATTAACGTATCAGGCGTAGCCCTACGAGCTACGCCCTTTTCAGGACGTTTGCATGGCGATATACCGGTTACCTGAGCAGTTGGATCAACTCTCTGACGAACAATCTTCCGAGCGACATAACGTTGTAAAAACGGAACTGGATGCACTCAATGAAGTGATCAGTTACGCGGAGGATCGTCGGCGTTCCACGAGTGCTTTTCAGCGAAGAGGTTACGAAGAGCTCTATCGCCATGGCTTCGGGAAAACTGTCGTCATTGACACTGAATATTCGGGCCGTCAGGTGCTGCGTACCTCTCAGGCAACCTGTGATTACGCCAGCACTAAGTTAGGATATGCGACCCCTAATTCACCTATTGGTCGGTTATGCCGCCAGGCCCAAATTGGGCTGAAATCTGAAAGCAATCAATGGGGGCGGTACACTATTGTCGAAATCCGCAATTTTGCTCGTTTTAGCGGTATTGAAGCGGCACAGAACATCAAGAATTTTCAGGTAATGGAATCAAATTCAATTGCGGGTAAAGGTAAGCAAGGTCTTCAGACTGTAATTAATAATCTGAAACTCTCTTTACAGCGATGGTATCGACCTAAACATCAGCAAGCCGTTGTGACGGATGTGGCATTGTCACCACTCTTCGAAAACACTCCTGCTGACAGTATCGAGCAGGAGTCGGAAAACTGGTTGGATTTGGCGACTGGACAAGATTATGAGTTGTTCCTGGATGATGCCGAAGAGCAATTAAATCACTACGATATTTATGGTCGCAGCGATGATGACCGTGACAATTATATTGGGCTGAGCAACTATTTCTTTCTTAATCCGACAGAGGAACAGCTCAGCGTCATGACTGGTGCGACGACCATGGGACCCATGCTAGTTGAAGGGGTGGCAGGATCAGGTAAAACCTGTGTCGCACTTGGGCGTGCGAAAACGCTATGCGACTTAGCCCGTACCCCCGATGAAGAACGGTTTAATGCTGACTTTTTAGATGAAAGCAGTGTGGGATTTGTACGAACGGGAGAGCTGGTAAACTATCTGAAGGCTTCCTGCCAGTCGCTGAGCATCGATAAACTACCAATAGAAGAGTACCGTTCATTGGTTTATCGGCTTAACAATGTTCGCCAGCTTGAGCAACGCCCCACGTCGACCAGCGCGGAAGGGCAGAAAGTGACTCGCGCTAAGTTTACGAATGTCTCAGAAAATCTTTCCTATGATTTCTCTGCTGAAACAACCATGAACTGGCTTTATGCGTCAGCGCAAGCGATCGGCGCTCTCCTTCAGCTTGAACTGCAAAAGCAACTGGCCTCACTAAGCATCCCCGCGGAGCTACTCAAAGCGCAATTCCTGGCAGAAACTAAAGCTGGAAATGCCTTACTGGAGCTCGTGAAACGGAGCCTGGCGTCAGATTATGCTTCTCTTTTCAATCAGCTCTCCGGGCATTCTGGCGACGCTTTTGCACTGGATAACCTTCTGAGCCGGTTGGTCAATGCACATGAGCGGATCGAACGTGATTTGTTTGATAAGAATACGCTCTGGGTGCATCCGTCTGAGGAAAAATGGCTGATTGTAAAAGAGGCTAAAGCGGCAGTAACAACCCTGCGTGAAATGAGCGTGGTGTTCGTCGTTGTCGAGCGGATCCGTGATGAGAACGACCGACCTCGCCGGAAAGCGACGGAGATATTGATTGAAACATACACCGATTTGCTCAACATTTTTGCGCAAAACGGCAGCGTGCGAAGCGAAGATGGTCTGAGCGTTTATTCCGCTGAAGATGCAGAGATTATTTGGGAATGTCGCACCGATCTTAAACTGGTGTGTGATATTCCATCGGTGGTGAATAGCATCAAAATTACGTGGGCGAAAGATTTTGACGCGGTCAACATCCATCTTATCAACCAAAAGCTGTTTGGTATTAACCAGAAACGCATTTTTTCGTTGTCTGAGCCGAACCCCTTTGTACGCAAAATTGAAGTGGGTGAAGAGAAAACGCAAACCTCTCTCGCAGCACGGCTTCGCTCTCAGATGCAACGGATTTATAGCTCGTGGCAGTATGCCGATCTCTATCGGGATGCGTTGCTCTCCTTCCCGCAATACTGGCAGGACTACCCGCATGTGAGTCAGGCGTCAGAACGTCTAAAAGCGAAATTACTGGCAGATCATGATAAAGATATTCTGTTAGCGCTTGCTCAAATCATAACACGCGGTGCGCAATCCAGTCGGCTTGCTCCGCGCTTGCAGGAGCAGCCTTGGTATCCTTCTGTTTTTATTGATGAAGTTCAGGATTTTACAGAAGTGCAGGTTTTCCTGATGGCTCAACAGGCCGATCCGAAATATCACGCAGTAACGCTAGTGGGGGATATGCATCAGCAGCTAGGCCGTGGGAATGTTCACGATCTTGATGCCTGTTTCCCTTACCATTCATTGACAAAATTCCTGCTAAAAGAAAATAAAAGACAGGAACGAGAGCCACAGCTGGCGGCGACGTCGATGCTCTTTCGCTCGTTAGTTCAGAACGATAGTCGCTTGCAGCAGTCGGCAGAGCAGCTCACTCTCTGGCGAGAACAAGCGCAAAACGGGACTAGTAAAAGGTTCATCAACCAGCCTTTCGATAACATTGATGCTGAATTGGTCGATCTCATTAGTGAACAACCTCATGGGCGGACTATTGCTGTTATCTGTCCAGACCTGGCTCTAGCCCGGGAACTGGAGGTGCGTGTACGCAATGATTTGATTCAGAAGTCTTCAAGGACTCCGCGCGTTGCAGAACATATCGATCTCGCCCAAAAGTATCAGGTTCATTTCTCCTGTGCTGAGAATGTCAAAGGCCTGGAGTTTGACACCATGATTTATGTTGGGCTTGAGAAAATAGACTGGGCTAATCCACAAGAGCTCAACAAAGTATATGTAACGATATCAAGGCCAAGGAAGCGGCTGATTATGTTTGGTAATCAATATGATTTACCCGACACTGTCGCAACATGTTTACTTACTTATTCTGAACGCAGGAGCGCCTGATGCTGCCTTCCGTTGTCAGTCGGCAGGTTGCCGACAGCGTTGCCTCCTTTTTACGGGCAGCCTTCCCGCTTAACAGCCCGCTGTTTAATGGTGAAGAAAATAATAACGTCTCGATGCTGGAGCAATTTCTGTCCCAGCCGGAAACGCTGCTGAAAGGGCCGTATCTTTCCGCTCAGCTGCCGTTTCGCAAAAGTGACTTACCGCTGAACTTCTTCCCTAACCTGACGCTGCCGTTCCCACCGCACGCTCATCAGGCGCAGGCGTTCCAGCGCCTGGGTATCGAGGTGCCTCTGCCGACGCTGGTGGCGACCGGGACGGGTTCCGGTAAAACGGAATGTTTTATGTTCCCGCTGCTTAACCATTGTGCTGGGGTATCAGAGGCCGGTGTTAAAGCGATCATCATTTATCCAATGAACGCTCTGGCAACCGACCAGGCCAGCCGTTTCGCCAAAACCATCGCCAGCGATCCGCAGCTGCATGGCAAAGTGACCGTCGGCCTGTTTGTCGGCGACAGTGAAATCGAACCCAGCAAAAAGATGTCTGCGGATAAAGTCATCACCTGCAAACATACCCTGCGCGAGAACCCGCCGGATATCCTGCTGACCAACTATAAGATGCTGGATTACCTGCTGATGCGCCCCGGCGATCAGAAGCTCTGGCGCTATAACCAGCCAGGGTCACTGCGTTATCTGGTGGTGGATGAACTGCATACGTTTGATGGTGCGCAGGGGTCGGATTTGGCCTGCCTGGTGCGCCGCTTAAAGCATCATATCGGTGTCGATGACAAGCGTTTTGCCTGTGTGGGAACGTCGGCTACCGTAGGTGACGAACTGGGGCAACTACTCGATTATGCGAAAACGATCTTTGATCAGCCGTTTAGCGATGACGCGGTTATTCGCGAAGATCGCTTCACGGCGGCAGAGTATCTGCAAGGTTATACCATCGAGTATAGTCAGTATCCGGGACAGGATGTCAGCGCAGCGCTGGATCCGCAAACGTACGCCAGCCCGGTAGATTATCTGAACGGACAAATTCCGCTGTGGTTCCCGGATAGTTCACTGCAATTACCTGCCGAGCTGGACAGCGATCTCGGACGTGAAAAGCGTATTGAGTTGGGCTCATTGTTACGTCGCCACAGCATCCTGCACGTACTCCTTGAGGATTTGCAGGGGGGAATTTTGTCGGAACAGCAGTGCCTGGAAAATCTCCAGGTGATGCTGGCGGAAAGCGCCGGGCATGCAACCCGCGTGCTGCAAAGCATTCTGGCACTAATTGCCCAGGCACGCCTGGAGGTTCCAGAAAAACAGGAAGATCGGGAAAAGCGCCTACAGGCGAATAAAGCACGTCCCGTTCTGCCTTTTGTGCAACTACGTTCTCAGCTGTGGTTGCGCGAGATGCGCCGCCTGGTCGCCAGCGTGTCAAAAACACCTGAGCTTGTTTTTGCTGATGATGTCGCGGTGGAAGATCGCGAACATTATCTTCCCGTTATTCACTGTCGTGACTGCCATGCTACCGGGTGGGCGAGCCTGCGCCATGGTCAGAGCGTTCAACTCGAAACTGATCTGGACGGTATTTATCGTCAGTTCTTCGAAAAAGGCCGTTCTATTGTACTGGCCTTCCCGGATAACAACGATAAACCTGTCAGCGGTGTTCACCAGAAGCTGTGCCCTTCCTGTTTAAAGCTCAATAAGCAATCTAACGTGCAGTGCGGGCATTGTGGCCATACTGGTCTGCTACAAGTACTTATCCCGGATATGCTCAAAGAGCGTAAGGATGAGCTGGAATTTGCCAACGAATGCCCGTACTGCAACAGCAAACAGGGTATTTCGATTCTTGGGTCACAGGCAGCCAGCCTGTCGGCGGTGATGATCCATCAGCTTTATGGCAGCCAGTTCAACGAACATAAAAAGCTGATTACGTTTTCTGACTCGGTACAGGATGCCGCACACCGCGCCAGTTTCTTTACCGCCCGAACCTGGCCGTTGATGGTACGCGGACAAATCGCCAGCGTGTTGGGTGAAAAAGAAACGTTACCGTTGGATACCTTTGCGGCACGCGTCTGCCGGCAGACGCGTGAGCGTTCACCGGATGATGCTCATTTTGTCGCGAGCTTCATCGCGCCCAACATGCAGTGGATGAACGATTACCAGACGCTGAAGAACGAAGGCCAGCTGGCAGAGAGTTCCGATTTACCGGAGCTGGTTTCTCTTCGTCTCGACTGGGAGGTATACAGCGAATTTACCCTACGCGCGCGAATTGGACGTACGCTTGAGGCCACGGGTTACGCAGCTGCAGGAATTGATATTGCACGTTTCAATTCAGCGATAACGGCGCTTCACCAACAGCTTGTCGAAGAGCTGGGTGATGAAATGGATGGGGTCAGCGTTGAGCAGGTGGCACACCTGGTGATTGGCGTTCTTTGGCATCAGCGGCAGGCGGGAGCTGTTCTGCATCCGGCGTTCGAAAGTTATCGGCGTGAGGGTAAGACCTTTATGATGACGCAGAAGGAGCGAACTTCACGCTATATGCCGTCTATTGGCCCGAAAACGCGTAAACCTGCCTATGCATCATTTGAAAAAATAAATGGTTTCCATCGCCTGATTGGCGCGAAATCCAACCCCAGCTGGTATCAGCATTGGATCAACCGAACGCTCAGCAACGGCAATAATCTGTTTATCAGCAGCCTGGCCGAGACGGTTTTACGATGTCTGTTTGCGGCACTGAAAATGGCTGGGTTGGTAAAAGATTTTGATACAAAAGGCAAAGAAGCATGGGGGCTGGTACCTTCGGCGCTGGTGGTGAGCCGTGATGTTGTTCAGCTAAACTGCTCTTGCTGTCGTGAGGTTGTTCGGGCACCGGCCGATCAGGGGTGGCACTGGCGAAACGCGCCATGTCTTTCTCTGCGCTGTGAAGGCCGCTATCAGGAAGCTGAAAATGCGGTGACCTGGCACTGGGATAATATGGACATCGCGCGTGTTCAGGGGGCAGAGCATACCGGATTACTGAGCCGTGAAGATCGTGAGGCTACGGAACAATCGTTCTACCGCGGTAATCAGCCATGGAATATCAACCTGCTCTCGGCAACACCGACGCTGGAGATGGGTATCGATGTGGGTGACCTTTCTACGGTATTACTCTGTTCTGTTCCACCCGCGCAGGCTAATTACTTACAGCGTATTGGTCGTGCCGGGCGTAAAGACGGCAATGCGCTTAACATTACGGTGGCTGAGGGGAACCCGCACGATCAGTTCTTCTTTGAACAACCTCTGGAGATGATGCAAGGGCAGGTACAGGCCCCTGGTGTGTTCCTGAACGCAACGGCTATCCTGGAGCGTCAGCTGGCCGCATTCTGCATGGACAACTGGGTGAAAACTGGCGTCCCGGCATCTGCTATCAGCAAAAATGTGAAGCAGATGCTGGACGAGCTGGAGTTTGGACACAAGTCTGGGTTCCCATATAACTTCCTGCGTTATGTTGATCAGCATCATGTGTATATTGCTCAGCAGTTTTCGTCTATCTTCCCTGACCTTACGGAAGACACACGTCTACAGCTCCTGTCATATTTGCAAGGAGCACCAGGACAACGTTCTCTGGTGCAACGTATAGAAGAAGCATTAAAACTGCTGGTGGAGGATCGCAAATCGTTGCGTTCCCGGATTGATAAGCTCAAGCGCAGTATCGACAAGCTGGAGAGCGATCCGCACGATCAAAACTTTGACAGCGATATGCGCGAGTTGACTTCGGAACGTCAGGCGCTGATGGCGCTGGTGAACCAGATCAACAACAAGCAAACGCTTAATTTCCTCACCGATGAAGGATTACTTCCCAACTATGCCTTCCCGGAGGCCGGTATTACGCTGCGTTCTGTGCTGTGGCGGCGTAAAGATGGTGGGGAGACGCGTGAATATCAAAACACGACCTACGAATACGAACGTCCGGCTTCAACGGCGCTGGCTGAGCTTGCTCCATTGAATAACTTCTATGCGGGTGGGCACAAAGTTGAAATCGAACAGATTGATCTGAAAGTGTCTGAGCCTGAAAACTGGCGTATTTGCAGCCACTGTAACTACAGCGAGAATATCGATCAGACCGGCGATCAGCATAAATACTGTCCAAAATGCGGCACACCAGGTTGGGCTGATGCCGGGCAAAAAACGACATTACTGAAGCTTCGTCAGGTTTATGCCCGCTCAAGCGCGCGTGACAGCCAGATCAGTGATGAGAGCGATAGTCGCGAACCGGCATTCTTCCAGCGACAGCTACTGGTCAGCTTCGAAAAAGAGGATGTATCGGCCGCTTATGCTATTGATGAAGGAGAAATCCCGTTTGGCTTTGAGTTTTTGAGCAAAGTGACTCTGCGAGATATCAACTTTGGCAAAATGGCGGATGACGCCAATGAGCTGATGATCGCAGGAGAGGCAAAGAAACGCACCGGGTTTAAAGTTTGCCTCGGCTGCGGCATGGTGCAGCGCCCTCGCGACCATGAACCACGCCATGACCTGAGCTGTAAATATCGCGCTGAACCCGAAAAAGCGAAGTTTGAAGATTATCTCTACCTTTATCGCCAACTGGAATCTGAGGCATTGCGTATCCTGCTGCCAGTGACCAGCTACAGCAACGATCGCGTGGTGGAAGCCTCCCTGGGTGCAGCCATTCAGCTTGGGCTTAAACATTACTTCAAAGGTAACGTGGATCATCTGAAAGGCGTGGTGTATCGCGAGCCGGAAAATGAGGGCGAATCCTGGCGTCAGTATCTGGTGATTTACGACACCGTACCAGGGGGGACTGGCTCACTCAAAGAATTGATGCGTACACCTGACAACCTTCTGAAATTACTTGAGCTGGCCTACAAGGCGCTAGTGGAATGCAGCTGCAACCATGATACGCATAAAGACGGCTGCTATCGCTGTGTTTACGCTTACCGTGACCGCGGACGTATGAAGTATGTATCAAGAGATCAGGCGCGTCTCTTACTGGCGAAAATCCTGAAGGCCAGTGCTTCTATACGCGTTATTGATTCCATCAAAAACATTTCACTTGATGCCATGATGGGGAGTGAACTGGAAAAACGGTTCATTCACTGCCTGCAGGATAACAAAAATCTTCTCGTGAGCCGGAGTTATGCCCATCAGAATGCAGGCTGGATTATTAATACCCGTACAGAACCGGCGATGAGCTGGCATCTCAAAGCACAGGTTGATTTAGGGGTTAAAGAAGGAGTAGGCATCCTTAGCCGACCAGATTATGTGCTCTATCCTCTGATGCAGTCAGAAAAGATAAAACCGGTAGCAATTTTCCTGGATGGTTTTGCTTTTCATAAAGATAGCGTGTCGGATGATGTCCAAAAACGGCAGGCGATTAAAGACAGCGGTAATTTTTGGGTATGGACAGTGACCTGGGCAGACCTTCAAGAACAAGGTATTAAACATGTACAGAATGTTATGGGGCTTGGTCATAACCCGGATATGAAACAGCCTAAGTTTTATAACCCGTTCCATGATACAAACTTTGCTACGCTTGAAGGTTCATTCAGGGAGAGAAACAGTTTTGCACTGCTACTCGATTATCTCTCTGATCCCGGTAATAAAACTCTGCTATGGCAGAAAATGGCCGCTGCCTTTGCTTGGGTGTGGCTGGATCCTAAAAAGTCGCAGGATACCGGAGCCAAACAAAAGTATGCCTATGAAATGCAGGAGAACGCTCCCGCTTATCGGTTGAATGCACTTTTGCCTGATGAACCTTTTGTATTTGGAGGTTTACTGGATAGCTGTAGTTCATCACAACAGTTCATTGAGCTGGCAGTTGTTGTTCCTCAGCAAGCCATTAAATCAACGACAAGCATTGAACAAATGCGAAATTGGTTGAGGTTGCATATTTGCTTTGACGATCGTTATTCGCAGGATGATGGCTATGAAGCCGGATTTAACGGTTTCTGGTGGATGGTGAATTTACTGCAGTTCCTGCCAGATATGACATTTACCAGCCGTAAAGCGGTTCATTTACCGCAGGAGGCTGAAACGGTAAAAATGCAGACTTCGGTGGTAGTGGATATTCAGCCTGACGAGAGCTGGGCGGAGATACTTGAGTTTGGTTTATTGAGCGCAGAAGAAATCGCTTTGCTTCAGTCGTTATCGCTACCGGCACCGACGGTCGGATATGAATTGCAGGATGACGATGGTGAAATTATTGCGGAAGCCGATCTCGCCTGGCCGTTACAAAAGCAAGCCTTGATTATCGATAATCAGGACTTTACTCCTTTATTCGAAAGTAAGGGTTGGCACGTTGCGTTCGGGCCAATTGACGAAAGCACATTACAACATCTGTTCGGAGGTGACAAATGACGGTTCAAGCGCCAATGGTGGCACTTTCTGATGGTTTTCTGGGGGCTTTTGCGCGGATTCCTAAAGCACAGCAAAAAAAGGTCCAGGAATTCATCTCCAAGTTCCGCCAGGATCCGACGAGTAATGGAATTAACTACGAAAAAATCCACGATGCGCGCAGCAATAACGTGCATTCCGTGCGTATTGATCAGACCTACCGGGGAATAGTCCTGAAACCCGAACAGGGGGATCTGTATATGCTGATGTGGGTGGATAAGCACGACGAAGCTTATGACTGGGCGCGGCGACATGATTGTGCAATTCACCCGGTTACTGGTGCGATTCAGGTAATTGATATCAGCTATATTAAACCCGCCTCCGAACCTGTTGTTGTTGATAAACCCAAACTCTTTGCTGCTTATACTGCGGAGCAGATCCTCGCGCTCGGTGTTCCTCCTGTGTTTATTGAGCAGGTAATGGCTCTTGTAGATACAGTGGGGCTGAATCAGCTAGAAAGCGTGATGCCAGCGGAAGCTTGGGAACCTCTACACTGGCTGGCAGAAGGGCTGGATTACCAGGAAGTGCTGGAAGAGTTTAACGAACATCGTAATGAGCCTGTTGATACTAACGACTTTATTGAGGCGATTGAGCGAAGTAAACGTCGCTTCCATGTTGTTGAAAATGAACAGGAGCTACTGCAAATGCTCAATGCGCCACTGGAAAAATGGCGTGTGTTCCTGCACCCGAGCCAGCGAAAACTGGTGGAGTCTCCGGCAAATGGTCCGGTACGTGTATTAGGTGGTGCAGGCACGGGAAAAACAGTTGTTGCGATGCATCGTGCTCGTTGGTTATCCCAACGTCTGGCCGATAAACCGGGTAAGAAAGTCCTGTTCACGACCTTCACCCGCAACCTGGCGGCGGATATTCGCGCCAACCTCCAGCGTTTGTGTAGTCGTGAGGAGATGGCGCGTATTGAAGTTGTTAACATTGATGCCTGGATGAGCGAGCAACTGAAACGCCATGGATATGATTTCCGCGTGGTGTATGACAGCGATGAAGGGCGACGTAAATGCTGGAGCTATGCCTTGCAGCAAGTCCCTGCTGAACTGGGTTTACCAGAAAACTTTTATTCTGAAGAGTGGCAACGTATTGTTCAGCCGAATGCTGTTTACAGCCGTGAAGAATATCTGAAGGTGAGCCGTATTGGTCGTGGTACGGCGTTATCACGTATTCAGCGTGCGAAAATCTGGCCTGTTTTCGAAGAGTTCCGGGCACAAATGGCGCGTGCCAAACTGCGAGAAATGGGTGATGCCATGCATGAGGCTATTATTCTGTTTAAAGAAAAACAGGTTCAATTGCCTTATAGCAGTATCGTAGTCGATGAAGCTCAGGATATAGGCGCACCGGCCTTTACCCTTATTCGTAGTCTGGTCCCGGAGTCCCCTAACGATCTCTTTATCGTGGGTGATGGACATCAGCGTATTTACCGCAATAAAGTCGTGCTCGGTCAGTGTGGGATTAATGTTCGTGGGCGTCGTAGTAAAAAACTGAAAATTAACTACCGGACTACAGAAGAGACGCGACAGTTTGCTGTCGGGTTATTAACCGGCGTTAAGGTTGATAACCTGGATGGTGAAACTGATTCCAGCAACGATTATTTATCATTGCTTCATGGTGAAAAACCCATGATCACTTATGCTTCAGATTTTAAAGAAGAGGCTGCGACGATTATCAAGCAAATTCAGGCGTTGTTAGCCAATGATGTTCGTTCCCAAGATATCTGCATTACCGCTCGTACGAAGCATGCTTACGAGCGTTATGCTTCTGCTCTGAATGATGCTGGAATCGAGACCTATAATTTAGGTCAGGATAGTGGTGATAGTGATCAACGCCCTGGTGTGCGTATGGCAACTATGCACCGCATTAAAGGGCTAGAGTTCCAGTATGTGTTCCTTGCGGGTATCAACGATGGCGTCGTGCCGGAAGTGAAAGCCATATCATCTGACGATCCTGTTGAACAACGTGATGCTCTATTTAATGAACGTGCGCTACTCCATGTTGCAGCAACCCGTGCGGTAAAAGGGTTATTTGTTTCTTCATACGGCGTACCGAGTACATTACTAACTGTACACTAGTCTTTTATTATGTGGGCCAGGGTTCTTTTCTCTTGGCCCCGCAGCTGATGATATGCTTTTTCGCAAGCTGATTGACACCATTTGAGATCTTTTTTCACTAGTAGTTTAGCCCTTTGGATCCCTAGGGCAGTTCGTAAGCGTTTAGGCGATAGAGGCATTTTCTCCACTGGACGTGCGGCGGCAGAATCCGTTAAACGGAAGATAGCGACCTTTATTGTTTGTCACGCGGCTGTAGTGTTGGTTGAGCTTCAGATCCACTCCGGTAAGTTGGGATAATGCAATAAGTACCGGTGATCTTTTGATTGGCATGTCGCTATCTCAAAATTTGATGAATTTGAGTTATATAGACCACCACTTAAAACTATCTCAATTTTCCTTGTTTTTGAGATAGAACGTTCCCTGTGAAGACATAATAATTTATAGGTATCCCTATGCTTCAATCTCTGAACCACTTAACGCTTGCTGTCAGTAATTTGCAAACTAGCCTGACCTTCTGGCGCGATTTGCTGGGGTTGCAGCTACATGCTGAGTGGGATACTGGCGCTTACCTTACCTGTGGCGACCTTTGGGTCTGCCTTTCTTACGACGTATCCCGTAACTACGTGGCCCCGCAGGAAAGTGACTACACCCACTACGCATTCAGCATTGCGCCAGAGGATTTTGAGCCGTTCTCGTGTAAGCTGAAACAGGCGGGAGTGACGGTCTGGAAAGACAATAAAAGCGAAGGGCAATCTTTCTATTTTCTTGATCCGGATGGCCACAAGCTGGAGCTACATGTGGGAGATTTAGCATCTCGACTGGCGCAATGCCGGGAAAAGCCTTACTCTGGAATGCGTTTCGGTCCTGGAAAATAATCACGCAACTTTGTGATCTTCCACCCAGCATTCAATTTTATGTCCCATTCTGGGGGCAAACCCCAAAGTAAATTCTAAAAATCCATCAATTTTCAATACATTGAACCTAAAGGCAAGTCCGGCCTTCGCACCAAAAGCATATAAATGGACCTCAACTGAGGTCTTTTTTATGCCTAAAATCCAGAAGTTACCTACCTTTCTCGGTTGAGCGCTGTGTTTTTTCCGTTGTTATCAGAATGCTAACTGTCAGTACAGAGCCGATAGACAAAAAATATGTCTGCAATAATGTCTTGAATGTACATATAGTTGCGAGCATCATCGCAACTATGTGCTCATGAATTCTTCAATGTAATGACCTCTGACAAAACCCTAAAGCAAGCGATATCAAATATTACTATTTGGCGCAAAGGCGAACAGCGAGCGCCGCATAAGCCGTTATTGCTGTTATATGTCCTCTCGCACTATCGGCAGGGTCACGATCGTCTATTTGATTATGGTTCTGAAATTCATGAGCAATTGCTGGATTTGCTGGAGCGCTATGGGCCACAGCGCCGTGAACAGCGCCCGGATATGCCGTTCTGGCGTCTGAAGGGCGATGGTTTCTGGGAATTGCAAAACGCGGAATTCTGCTCAACGAGTGGTAGCCGCCAGCCGCCCAAGCGCGAACTCATTGAATATAATGTCGCTGGTGGGTTTGATGCCGTCAATTTCGCGCTGGTAACAAAAAAACGTAAGCTAATCGACGCGCTGGCGCAGCAGATCCTTGAGGCGCATTTTCCGACCAGTATTCAGGAAGACATCGCTGACGAGATGGGTTTTGATATTCGCGCCTCTCTCAGGCAACGCGATCCGAAATTCCGCCAGGCGGTGCTACGAGCTTACAATTATCAATGTGCGGTCTGCGGCTTCAATATGCGCCACGACAACGCCCCTATAGCCCTTGAAGCAGCCCATATCAGATGGAAGCAGCATCATGGTCCTTGTGAAGTGCCTAATGGCCTGGCGTTGTGCGCAATCCATCATAAAGCGTTCGATCGTGGTTCGATTGGCCTGGATGAAAATATGCGCGTAGTGGTTTCCGACGCGGTGAATGGTGGCGGAGTGGTACAGCGGTTGTTCTGGGATTTTGCGGGGAAAGAGATCGCGTTGCCCCCGGTTAAAGAAAATTATCCGGGTGAGCGGTTTGTGGAATGGCATAGGAAAGAGGTGTTCAGAGGAGGGCATTGATCTGGGGGAGTATTTTGAGTGGGGTATACGTTATCTGCTAAAAACAGAATCATATCAAAGGCATCAAAGTAATCGGCCACGGTTCTCGCACTATGGTCTGTAGCGCGCTGGTGGAGTCACACCTGTAGTCAGGCGACGCGTAGAGCGCCAGATGAGCCATCATGAGCGCAAGCGGAATTTATAAGGGCGGTGCCTTAAAGAGCACAGGGAGATTGTAAGTAGCCCGATATTGCTGGCTTTTGCTTATCTTGCTGACGGGATTCGTCGTATGAAGCATGAGAATTATCTCATGTTTTATATAAGGATTTGACACTATATCAAAACCGGTAATTCTCAACCTTTCAAGGCTATGTGTCAGATCAGGTTGTGATAAGACACATAAATTTAAAAATCTATATATCTGGCCAGATAGACTTTTTTATAACAGCTTTATAAATTAAACAAATCTGCCATAGAGACAGATTTGTTTAATTTATAATTAGAGGTTTGCAACGTTATGATATACTTTTTGCACATCATCATCATCTTCAAGGGCATCAACAAGTCCTTCAAAGATTTCTAAATCTTCTGGTGAAAGTTCAACTTCTGATTGAGCAATCATTTCTAATTCTGTTGTTGAAAATTCAGTAATTCCAGCGGCTTTTAGCGCTGCGATTCCTTTATGCAGGTCTGTCGCTTCAGTATAAATAACGATGTTTCCTTCTTCTTCGGTTACATCACGAACATCAACTTCAGCATCAAGCAAAATTTCAAAAATATGGTCAGGGTCTGTTCCTTTAAATACAATCACTCCAGTATTGTCAAACATATAGCTGACAGCACCTGCCGCTCCGATATTCCCGCCTTTTTTATTAAAAATTGTGCGGATATTAGCAATCGTACGGTTAACATTAGACGTCAACGTTTCAGCGATAACCATTGAACCATTGGGTCCAAAGCCTTCATAACGCCCTTGCACGAACGTTTCATCTCCGCCACCTTTGGCTTTATCAATGGCTTTATCAATAACATGTTTTGGAACCTGTGCTTGTTTCGCACGTTCAATAACGAATTTTAAAGCTGAGTTTGATTCCGGATCTGGTTCACCTTGTTTAGCCGCAGCATAGATTTCTACACCAAATTTTGCATATACTTTAGACGTTGCACCGTCTTTAGCTGTTTTTTTAGCAACAATATTTGCCCATTTACGTCCCACTGGAAACATCTCCTCAAAAAATTATTTACATTAATGGCAGGTTAATAACCTGCATGTTTTTCTGCCGCATTATATCATAATATATAAATTCTCGTCTATGAGAAATAAAAACATCCAGATTTTACGGAGGATTACTTTGATTTTAACAATAGCTAATATGGTGGATAAGTCATTTTCTAATTTTCTTCCGGTTCTTTTTTTTATTCTTAATAATTGAATCGCAGCAATAACGTCTTATTGATGGTGGTTTCGCTCATCAGGTGAGGTGGAACGCTTGCACGTCTTGCGACATATTGTGGCAGAAACTTAATGGCGAAATTAAGAGCCTATCCCATTAGGGCTATTTTACTTGCCATTTTGGACCTGGGCAGTGCTCAAAATCCTCACGTACTACGTGTACGCTCCGGTTTTTGCGCGCTGTCCGTGTCCAAACTGGCTGCGCCAATAACGCCTGGTGGGATAGTCTCTAAGACGATATATTCCCGCCTTGAGCCGCGTTAATTTGTTGCATACTTTTAAACGGAGGTATACCTCTTGTAGGCTATACCTCCTGCTTCACGTTATCGCGCGATTAACGCAAATACGCCCCAGCCAAAGTATTCTCGCGTCCAGGTGACGTGACGTTTGGGGGCTACCGTCAGTTCTGCTCGAACCTCTTGCGCAAACTCATCGTCAGGGTTTTCCTCCAGCCAGCGGCGCATGGTCATCCACTTCGCGGCTTCATATCTGTCCCAGCCTTGCGGGTCCGCCAGCACCATTTCCACTACGTCATAGCCGAGTTGGTCGAAAAAGGCGACCAGCTCGGGCAGGGGACGAAAATCGGCGACGGATGAGACGCCACAGGCGTGGGCGATCTCTTCCGTTGCGGGGATCCGACGCCAGTACGGTTCACCGATGAGAATGATCCCGCCAGGTTTGAGGCTTTTGGCCAGCAGATCTATTGTCCCGGCGACACCGCCCGCAATCCAGGTAGCGCCTACGCAGGCCGCCACGTCATATTTTTCCTCGTCGATATAACCGGCCGCGTCGTTATGAATAAAATGTACATATTCACTGACGCCGAGCTCTTCTGCACGTTGTTTTGCCTGTGTGGTGAAGAGCGGGCTTATGTCAATGCCAGTACCTGTAACACCGTAATCGCGAGCCCAGGTGCAGAGCATCTCACCCGAACCGCTACCGAGATCGAGAATCCGTGTGCCTGGCTTCATGCGTAACGCATGGCCCAGCGTGGCGTACTTTTCCGCTGTAAACGGATTATGGATACGGTGTTCGCTTTCGCTAATGGTAAAAATACGTGGGATATCCATTGGGTTATTCCTTTTACTGAGGGCGATTCCCTCAGAAGTGGATGCTTTTTCAGCCAGCAGCGCAAACAGCTTGCCTGCAAAAGTCTCGCCGACCGGCCAGGTGTGACTGTTCGGGCGCTGCAACACAGTGAAGCCAGCATCACCAAGCAGGCTGATATATTCATCATCGCGCCAGGCCTTCATTTGACTGCCGAAACGGGTGGTACAGCCGTTTTCCGCTATCGCCCAGAACTGCGTTGAGCTGGTTTGGGCCTCTTCATCCCAGGCATTTTCCGTTAACAGCAGATGAGGCTCGGCAAGAAACAGGCCGTGCGGACAATGCTGCCAGCCTGGCTGCGCCATGCCCTGGCGTTTAACTTCATCGAAGGTATGCACTTCAACAAGCAGTTTGCCGTCCGGTTTCAACCACTGCGCGCAATGACTGATGAGGCTTTGCGCATCCGCAGCGCTAAAGACATTCAGTTCCCCAAACGTCATCATAATGAAATCAAAAGGTTCCGTGGGGTGGTATGTACGAATATCCTGCTGAATGTAGTCAATATTCAGGTTTGCGGCTTGCGCCTGCTGGCGAGCCCATGTGATGGATGCCGGAGAGAAATCTACGCCTGTGCAGTGAAACCCACGCTCCGCTAACAGGCGGGTATAAAAACCGGGTCCACAGCCGAGATCCAGAATGCGGGCGCCAGCGGGTAACTGACGGGTAATCCATGTTACCTGTTGCTCAATCACGGTTAGCCGGCGGCTGGCCCAGTCGTGGTCCTGCGACAGATGATTTTCCAGCATGCGTTGGCTGAAGGCTGGCTCGTCCCAGGGGATTTTGCCTTCATCGGGTAATAGCCGAATGCGATGCGTTGCAAAAATAACGGCGCTGATATCCATCATCATCTCCTTAGCGATTATCAGGCTGGGCGCGAACGTTGTTCAGCCCGGTTGTATTAATGCGGTAGGGCTGACCGTTAACGGATTTGATCAGCTTTTTGGTTTTGAGTTTTTTGAATACAGCGAGCGTGCAATCGGCGAGCAACAGCCCTTCGCGGCTATAGCACTCAACGGCGGTGACGCGGCCTGACGCATCGCGGATGTGCGTAATGCGTCCGCCTTTGGCGAGAACGTGTAAGGTACGTTGTTCCTGACGGGATAAATTCATACTGAAGAACCTGTTTAATCATCATAGGCAAAACGTGCAAACACACTGCGGTGTCCGCATTCGATTTCGGCGCATTGATAATCAGTCCGGCCTGAAAAGGTCGGGGAACTGATTATCAGATGATGACATTCTCCAGCATCAAAGCCTCGAGTTGAGTTGAAAGGTATTTACGCCGTGAATGATAACACCTGATTTCTGTAAGTGAATAACCGGGAGTGAAAAGTGTGATCTCAAAGGGAGGATCATGCGTTTAGTAAGTCAGTTGAATAGATCCCGCCGCTACCATAATGAATATTGATTAAACTCATATACCCGATAATGACCGCTTTGATAGTCTCGACGTATCTTTTTAGCCATTGACAGGGTTGTTGCGTTGGAAATCTTTTTTTAACCCACTGAAAAATATCACTTAAATATTTTTCATACATAAACATTTATGGTCCGCTGAGTTCGGATCCGGTTTTGTATGGGTTAAAAAAAGGTACGTTATGAAAGTCATATGGACTGTCACTCCTGTGGGGTATCAGCGCATAGCGAAACGTTGCCCTTCATGCAGCGTAAAACGGGACTTCACGCCTTCTGGGGCATTTCGGGTTAATTCGCAAAAGAAGGTACTCGATGTCTGGAGTATCTATAAATGCACACACTGCGATTACACCTGGAATATCTCCCTGTTCTCGCGTCTGCCAGTCAGCAAAATTAACCGCGATCTTTATGGCCGACTGATGGCGAATGATGCTGCCACGGTGCAATATTTTGCTTATGACAACGCGATCCTGAAGCGAAACAATGCTGAATTATCGGGGCAGCCTGATTTTCACATTCAGGAACGGTGGCTGGTCAGTATCGCCTCCCACAAGCAGGTCAGTGTTAGCGTCAGGATTTCCCGTTCTTTTCAGGTCAGCCTGCTGTCGATTTTGAAGAAGCAACTCCTGTTAAGCGCAGCCGAAATCAAGAGACGGATTGAAACAGGGCAAATAAGTGGCGTCACGATGAAAATGCTTAAATCGCGAAAACTGAAGAATGCGAAATATGATTTGCAGCTCTCTGTTGAAACACTGTATGACCGGCGAAGGATTGTTCTGACCCGTTGATAAAAATAATAAGCTCACCTTACGTTTAAGTGTGCTGGTATGGCAACGACGTAACGGAATGAAAGAAGGACTAAGGGACAGGTGAGCTTTAGTTGAATAACGCTTGTCTGTGGCATTCAGTGAAGGCTGAATCGCCACGGATAATCCAGATTTTCGCACCAGTGATGATATTGTATGGATTCTTTGCGCAAGCCAGCAGAATGACAAAGGGCGATGGGTTACAATTATCTGTAGAGTAAACAAAAGGAATATAATGTGGCGCTATACAATATCTCTGAGAAAATACTGACTACCCTTGAAAAAACATCTTTCACCATCGAAAGGCTGCAGGAACGCTATGATCTTCAGGAGGCTATCAAGAAGAATATTGATATTGTCGCGCCGGGCTGCCTTGTCATATCCGAAGAATTCTCTGATTGGGAGGATAGTCGGCGGAGGATTGATTTATTAGCGATTGACAAGCAGGCCAATTTGGTTGTCATTGAACTGAAACGTGATGAAATCGGCGCGCATATGGAACTGCAGGCGCTAAGGTATGCGGCAATGATTTCAACGATGAGTTTTGCGAAAGCATGCGAATATTATCAGGCATATCTTTGGAAGCATGGGATCGATGAGAATGCAAAAGAGAAGTTACTGGATTTTGTGGAGTTAGAAGAAAACGAACTCGCTGATTTTGGTAAAGATATTCGCATCGTTCTGGCATCAGCGGATTTCAGTAAAGAATTAACGACAACCGCAATATGGCTAAGAGATAAAGGTGTCGATATTCGCTGTGTTCGCTTAACGCCTTACAACTTTAAGGGTGAAGTGCTGATTAATGCTGAACAAATAATACCAGTCCCTGAACTGGAAGAATATCAGGTCAGATTCAGAGAGAAACGCACGGAACAAATTATTAGCAGTCAAAAGTCGGAGAGGGATTATTCCTTATATAAATATAAAGGAAAAACCTTCAATAAACGGAAGCTTGCACTTGAACTTTTCACTGACTGGATTAATAAACATAATCCTGCGAATATAGATGATCTCAAGAATAAATTGAGTGAAGACTTACAGAAAAGAACAGTAGCACTGGTTGAGCAGATCCCTGAAAAAAGGAAAAACAGATATCATATGCAGGAAGATGCGTTGATTGAGTTGCCGTCCGGTGAGCGTATTGCTATATCGAATCAATGGGGGTTAGGGACTATAGAACTGCTTATTGATTTTGTTCGTCAGGATAATTTTGTAGTTGAAAAAGTGGGTTGACAGGAAGTAATAATAAAATAGATCCCATTCATTAATGGGATCTCACGTTTCATCCGATACGAAGACCCTGGTCTCTTTGTCAGTAGCATCATAATTACGCAAGCCTCTTTACTTTGCTTATCATTTATATTTAATGTAAATATTCACTCAACACCATTAAAAAATAAGAAAAAATGACTCACTGTTGAGCTGATATTAATACCTGAACCACTGAATTAGAGTAATGTGGCGCTATTCATAGCGTAATTTTTTCTGTTGCGGTTACAGGGGGAGGAATGCACACCTTTAGACCATACTCACTAAGGCATAGCGATCTGTTATATGAAGATATTCCGTTAGAAATACGCGAGCAAATAATCTTGTTGATTATTAATACGTTAGGGAATTGCTCCTCTTTTTATGATATGACATTATACTGCTATCATAATAGTCATTCTGACGAAGTTTATCGAAGAATATGTAAAACGTTGCGCAAAGAGTATGGCTTATTCACCTTATATGCGCATTCAACGTCATATCTGGATGAAATGAGTAATCTGTTATTAAAAACAGATGATAAAAGAAAGCATATTGATACCATTGAGCTTGCTTTTAACTATATAGATACCTACCTTCGAACCTATGAAGTTACGCTTGGGTTAGAACCGGATAAGGCGATTAGTGAATTAAATAATATATTTCATGAACATAGTTTAAAATATCGATATGAAAATGGTAGAATTGTAAGGTTGCGCAGAATAAAACGGCTTAAAAACATATGTTATTATTTGTACTCTCCAGGAGAGTATGGCTTTGTCGAATATGATCTTATGGAAGCGTATAATCGCCTGATGCTTAATGATTTTGCCTGTGTCGTAAAGGAATGTCATGCAGCCTTCAGAAGCGTTCTTCTCAGAATTCATGAGAGAAAAGGTATCGTGTATCATGAACAAGATAGTTTAAATACCTTAATGACTAATCTGATGGCGAGAGGCGTTATATCTGCTGAATATGTACATAAATTTCATTTTTTAAGTAACGTGCTGGAGTCAGAAATATTTCTGCCGATGGCGCCAGAAAAATCGCATCATCACTACGCAATGATGCTCCGTATCTCTGAAGAGTTGGCCTGTAGTATTTATTATCTTACTGAGCGGAGTATATTTTTTCTTACCCAGCGGGCTGAAGAAGACAGTGTCGCGCCATAATAATGATCGCGCTGTCGCTCAGTCAGACTGGATCATCGTTATTTAAATTTGTTCAGACGTCGGAATTTTTTGTTCTGCCGTCTGTTTTTTTAGTGATGAGCTGTTCAGTGCAATAATAAGGGGTACAGTACGATGACTGATTTTTAAACTGCATATCATCTGTGTCGCATTTACTCATGGGTATTGGGTCAGGGAGAGAGAAGAATGAGCGCTATTTTAAAGCCTTTTTTATTGGCAATAACCCTGATGTTAATCTTAATAAGGCCTGGCTTTGCAACGGAGGATGGAGCGATAACCATGGTTAAAACCTACAGCGCTTATGACTATTTGCAGACCCGAGCGCGGTTGATGCACGCTGTCGCCGATCACGGTCTGGTGTTATTTGGGGAATTTGATCATGCCAGAGCGGCACAGAATGTTAACCTGAAAATGCCGCCGACAACGGTTCTGGTCTTTGGCAATCCTAAAGGCGGAACGCCTCTCATGCTGGCGCATCCCGAACTGGCGCTGGATTTACCGTTTCGGGTGCTCATTAGCCAGCAAGCCGATGGGCGAACGTTGGTCAGTTATCATCCCGCCGAAACGCTGCAACGTTATGGTCTTGATGCCGCAGCCATACAGACTTTGAAAAAACTGGAACAGCTCGTTGAAAAAAGTCTCCACTAAAGCTGAAAATCGGGCGATGTGTTTGCACGGGTGATGTCGCGAATAAATGCGCTCACATCGTCCATTACCTGATGCGACAAGGCGGCATCGAAGGTGGCGCTATCAGCATCACAGAACCCGTGCCGCGCATCGTACATTTTACACTGCACCCGGGGTCGCTTTTCCAGCGCCTGTCGCATGGCGAGGGGATCAAACGCCGGCTCATAACGCGCGATAATAACCAGTGTCGGACAGAGAGGCGCAAGATGAAGGTACTGGCGTATACGGGAACCGTAATAGCAAATGACGCCATCGCATAACCCACTGGCTGCACTTAGCCATGCGAGCGTTGCGCCGACGCTATATCCTACGACGATTAACGTCTCATACTGCGTTCTGAGCTCGTGGAGTAACGTGGTAACGACGGCGGGATCAAAGCCGACATTTGCTGAAAAGTGACGGTAAGCCTCCTCCTGCTGTTCATAGCGAAAGGGGGTATGGTGAGGAAACAGCGCGGGAATATAGATGTCGAATCCGCGCGTCATCCATTCATGGCCTGCGCGTTGGATATGAGCGTTAATACCATAAATTTCATGCAGAATAATCGCTGCCCGGCGATGGCGGCTCGACAAACTGGAGGCGTTGCTTCCCCCGGATACGCCTGGGGCGAAAAACACGGTGTCTTTTATCATAACGCGTTCTTGATACAAAGAGAGCGGCTGGATTTTCGCCGATCACGCTATGTCAGAGGCATTGTTCCTGTCAATGTACAGACACATTTTATGGCCTGATTTTTGGTTGATAAATTTTATATTGGTAAACCAATATGCTGTTCATATTCAGGCATCAGGGCTAAAGGTGGAACATCAGTCGTGTATTGCCTATTGCCTTTTCTTTCATCTGGCCTCACTAGCGAAACGGGGCGCATTATTATTTTGTTGGTTGACCAGTTTCGAGTTTTTGGTGTGCTACGCGTGCTATCCCTCTTTACAAATGCTATAGTCTGATACCGGGAAATCGCATCGGACGGGCACGACCAATATGAAATCAAACACTTCTCAGCAAAGACCTTACCAGGAAGTGGGCGCAATGATACGGGATCTGATTGTTCAGACGCCGTACCGCCCCGGGGAGCGCTTGCCGCCGGAAAGAGAGATCGCTGAGAGGCTCAATGTGACGCGTACCGTCGTGCGTGAAGCGCTGATCATGCTGGAAATTAAAGGTCTGGTTGAAGTCCGCCGCGGCGCCGGGATCTACGTGCTCGACAGCGCGGATAATAACGAGATGGAAGGCGCTGACGTCAATCACTGTAATGACGCCGGGCCGTTTGAACTGTTGCAGGCGCGTCAGTTGCTGGAAAGCAATATCGCTGAATTTGCCGCTCTGCAGGCCACCCGCGAAGACATCATTAAAATGCGCCAGGCGTTACAACTGGAAGAGCGAGAGCTCGCCTCCAGCGCGCCGGGCGGCTCAGAAAGCGGCGATATGCAGTTTCATCTGGCCATTGCCGAAGCGACCCATAACAGTATGTTGGTAGAGCTCTTCCGTCAGTCCTGGCAATGGCGTGAAAATAATCCGATGTGGCTCCAGCTTCATAGCCATCTGGGCGATACGCTTTACCGTAAGGAGTGGCTGGTCGATCATAAGCAGATCCTCGCGGCGTTAATTAAGAAAGACGCCCGCGCAGCGAAGCTGGCGATGTGGCAGCACCTGGAAAACGTGAAGCAGCGTCTGCTGGAGTTTTCCAATGTTGATGACATCTACTTTGATGGCTATCTGTTTGAGTCATGGCCGCTGGACAACGTTGATGCCTGATTATACCTGGAATAGCGTGGGCAGACCCAGTCCACGTTTTACTTCCTGTAACGTCTTTTGAGTGACCTCATGGGCCCGCTCGCTACCTTTTTTCAGTAATTCCATTAGCATTCCCTTATCTGCAATAAAGGTTGCCCGTCGTTCGCGTATGGGCGCGATCAGTTCTTGCAGGCAGGTCTCCAGCTCATTTTTACAGACACGGTCGCCTAATCCGCCTTGTTGATAATGTGCTTTCATCGCCGCGACTTTGGTTTTATCCGGATGGAACGCATCCAGCCACGTAAAGACGACGTTACCTTCTATTTTTCCCGGATCGCTAATTTTTAAATGATTGGGATCGGTGTACATCGCGCTGACCGCAAGGTGGATGGTCTCTTCGCTGGCGGAAAGAAGCAGGGTATTGCCGAGCGATTTCGACATCTTGGCGCTGCCGTCAATGCCTGGCAGACGGCCCGTATCGCTCAGGAGCGCCTGACAGGGTCGCAATACCGGCGAGGAGAAAAGACTATTCATCTTATGAACGATCTCATTCGTTTGCTCAATCATGGGCAATTGGTCGTCGCCAACCGGTACCATTTCGGCCTTAAAGGCGGTGATATCTGCCGCCTGGCTAATGGGATACGCCATGAACCCGACCGGCAGGGAACGGGTAAAGCCTTTTTGGGCAATCTCATTTTTTACCGTAGGATTACGCTCCACTCGGGCGACGGTAACAATATTCATATACAGCACCGTTAATTCGGCGAGGGCGGGTAACGCGGATTGCAGGCAGATCGTCGTTAGCACGGGATCGATGCCGACGGCCAGATAGTCAGCTAACACTTGCGGAATATTATCGCGGATTTTTTGCGGATTACTGCCGTTATCGGTGAGTCCCTGCAGGTCGGCAATCAGGACATACTGTTGGTGATCCTGCTGTAGCGCGACGCGCTGGCGTAGTGAACCGACATAATGGCCGAGGTGCAGCGAGCCGGTGGGGCGATCGCCAGTCAGAATGATGGGAAGGGTGTTCATTAAGGACTCCTTTATGCTTACTGTAAAGCCGAAAGACGTCCCGAAACACAGTAGCCGCCTTTCGGCGGCTACTTAAAGAGGGATAGTGATCCGTGCCGCCTTCAGGAAGGCAGCCACCAGCGGAGATGACGTTGCGTAGCGTTGGATCGTTTCGTGTTCATGTGATCTAACGTATCACGACTAAACGTAAGGGTAAAGCGGCTGGCGTGTCGTCCGGGCATAAAGTCATATCGCCTGAACAGAGAACATGTTACTGACTTTGAAACGCGATTTTATAATTTGCTGCCCAAAATACGTGGCGCTGAAAGGCGCATTTTTGATGCAAATCATTTATTACTGTGATAACACTGCGCGCGATAAAAACATTAAATATATTCACATAGTAAATATGTTCTATTGGAATGGTTGTTTTCGATATGACAAAAGTCTAAAAAACCCATTGATGTGAAAAGGAATAAGAATTGTCTATATTCCGATTCGGTGTAATTAAGTAATTTCTCGGATAAAAATAAGAAATGATATTGATATTTCTTTTTTGATATGGTTCTTATAGCGGCTATGGTTATTCAGGAAACGATGCTTGAATGCCTGGCGTAATAGATTTCAGGTCAGTAGCGCTATTGTAAAATGGATTGTTGATGGCAGAAGGTATTTAGCAAGAATCCAGTTATAGCAGATTGTCGGTATTTAATCTGGTATACAGAGACACCAACGAAATGGCTGGAAAATGGAACGTTCTTTCATTGTTGGCGTTCCGTCCTTGTCAGCCTGCTTTGCCGCATGATAATCACGGAGGGGGGATGGACGCCATCTATTTAAAACTGGACGGTATTGAAGGCGAAAGCCGGATCAAAGGTTTTGAAAACCAAATAAAACTTATTGCTTACAACCACAACCCGACGAAACGGGAGTCCGGCGAAGCGAGAGGGACATATATTGGAGGGTTGACGCTGACAAAGCCAGTCGATCTTGCTACGCCTGGCCTCTATGAGCACTATTGTAACGGGAAAACGGTGAAAGAAGGCGTGCTGACATTATGCCGTCGTGATAAGGGCGCAATGCTGCCATTTATTATTTATACGCTCACCAATGTGCGAATTTCACGCATGAGCAATCATGGCGACGCCGAAGGCAGCGCCACGGAGACCGTGGATTTGGTTTATAGCCATATTCGCTGGGATATTCCCGCATTAGCGTCGAAAAGCAAAACACGGCGGCCCCTTCACCGACAGGCGCTGTGGCGATGAGGACAAAACAAGCTTGCGGACTCGCAGTGGGCGATGCTGTATAGCGAAATGGCATTTAGCGGCTTGCGAAGGCTGATGAGCGCTCATGTAACCAATCGATTGCCTGAAAAGGCGATAACGCATGGCCCTTACACCCGTTATGATTTTTACGCATAGCCGCTAATAAAACGGCATTTTTTATATACACATCAAGTTGATAGTGTGTTTCTGACCTTGACGTAAATAAGCGGGAAAAGCGATGAAACACACCATTGGGATACTGGGGGGGATGGGACCTGCGGCAACGGCGGATATGTTGGAAAAATTTGTTGAATTGCGACATGCCAGTTGTGATCAACAACACATCCCGCTCATTGTCAGCTCTATCCCTGATATTCCCGATCGTACAGCATGTCTGTTATCCGGCGGGCCTTCGCCATACCGTTATCTGGAGCGTTATCTGCATATGCTGGAAGACGCCGGGGCGGAGTGTATCGTTATCCCATGCAACACTGCGCATTATTGGTTTGATGATTTACAGAACGTCGCGAAAGCGCGAATGATCAGCATCCTGGACGCCACCCTGGGGGATATTCCGCCATCGGCGCGGCACGTTGGTCTGCTGGCGACCAATGCGACGCTGGCGACCGGGTTATATCAAAAGAAAGCTCTGGCGCGGGGGCTGACGTTAATTCAGCCAGAAGACGCGGGGCAGGCGTTGGTAATGCAGGCTATTTATACGCTTAAACGTGGCGATAAAACTGCGGCGCAAGCGCTGCTGCTGCCGCAAATCGATAGCCTTATTGCCCGTGGCGCTCAGGCAATTATTATGGGGTGTACCGAAATTCCGCTTATTGTGGCCGGACATGAACGCGCGATAG
Organism: Salmonella sp. NW177; assembly: GCF_051811585.1. Classification (NCBI taxonomy): domain Bacteria; kingdom Pseudomonadati; phylum Pseudomonadota; class Gammaproteobacteria; order Enterobacterales; family Enterobacteriaceae; genus Salmonella; species Salmonella sp. NW177. Next base: position 174,226 of record NZ_JAMMZV010000007.1, read on the forward strand.
CGTGCCCGATGATTGATTCCACAGCGTCGCTGGTGCGCGCGGCGATTCGTTGGTATGAGTCCTGGCCAGACACCCGCGCCTCTTTGACCGGGGAACAACGCCTTACCGCCTGATGTGTTTACAGCGCGGCCTGAAGCCCACGCAGGTTGCGCCAAAATGTTTCGGCTACCTGACTCATGCGGGTATTCATGCGATAAGCATAAGCCTGAATCGGAATAACCAGTTCGTCGGCATCAAGCACTATCAGGCGTCCGTCGGTAATCTCCTGACGGATAGCATACTCGGGCAACCAGGCGATTCCGCAGCCGTCCATCGCAACCTGTTTTAACAATTCACTCATCGAAGAGACGAAAAATGTACTGAAACTCAGTTCAGCATGGCGAGTCAGAGTACGATTTATCAGCCGGCCCATATAGGAGTTCTGACTGTAATTAAGCAGGGGAAAGTGCGGCTGCTCAAGCGTATAGCGCGGCTCGCCCCGGCCATTGTTGGCGCAAACCGGAAACAGTCTCGACTCAAACAGGCGGATGTTATCAAACGGCGCTTGTTGCAGATTTTCATCGTGATAAGAAAAGATAAAATCGCTTTGCCCCTCACGTAACATATCCACCGCCTGGTCGACATCTATCGCCTCAACGGCGTAGGTAAACTGCGTCGGCATCTGCTTAACGATGGTCGGCAACAGGCCGAGGGAGAGCGAGTGGGCGGCGGCAATCTTGATTTTACGCAGCGTATAATCGCTGCCGCCGCGCAGTTCGGTTAGATTACTTTCCAGTTGCTGTAACAGGTGGCGAACCTGGGAGTGAAAGATTTTACCCTGTTCGGAAAGCTGTAGCGGCGAGACCTGTCGGTTAAACAGTTCAACGCCCACGGCATGTTCCAGGGCGCGAATCCGCCGGCTAAAAGCGGGTTGCGATACGTTGCGGATAATGGCGGCCTGAGAGAAATTGCGGCACTTTTCCAGCGTCAGAAAATCATATAGCCATTTTGTCTCAATATTGTGCAAACCTGCTCCAGTTACATCCATTTACCGTTATCCTGTCAGTCGCCCGAAGGGGCATTCTACGTCCATTCGGGCGGCTGACAACCGCTTATCCCGTCCTCTTTCAGAATGCCGTGATGGGGCAGCCTGAAACTAGCGGGAATTACGCCGGTTCAAAGGTACCTTTTACGCAGGCTTTCCCCTCATTGACCATGCGTTTGCCGCGCGCATACACCTGCTCTATGCGTAAATCTTCGCTAAAGACAAGCAGATCCGCATCGTTACCGGGACGGATTTCGCCTTTGCCGTCCAGACTGAGGAAGGCGGCTACGCTGGTCGTCAGCGGACGCAGAGCATCGGTCAGGCTGAATCCGTAGTGGTTAACCAGCGTCTGCAACGTCTCCAGCAAACTTTCGAAGCCCGCGACGCCGATACCCGTCAGATTTCCGGCAGCGTCAAATAGCGGCTGGCTGCCGTTGCCGTCTGAACTGAGCGTCACCCGGGAAAGCGGGACGCCGGCTTTTACCGCTCTGGCAATGCCCTCCGCCGGCGCGACGGGATCCGGGATACTGGAGGTAATGTCGATCACGCCGCCTTTAAGCGCAAACGCCAGCGCCTGCTCGAAAAGAGATTCGCTACGGTTGACGTGGGTAGGCAGCAGTTTACCGATCGGCACGTCGCTGTTTTCCAGGATGTCATACAGCGGCTGTAACCCTTTTTTGCTGCTGCCCATATGAAAAACGCTGACACCGGGTTTGCCGCCCAGCAGGCCGCCAACGCGTGATTCGGCGGCCATGCTGGCGAGTTGATTCCCGCTGGGCGCGGCGGAACGGTGGTCGGAGACTGCGCATTTCACGCCAATGACGCGATCGATCAGCGCGACGTCTTTTTCTACCGAGCCAGTAATGGTCGGCGACGGAACGTGATAAGCGCCCGTGAGCATCCAGGCGGTGATCCCCTCCTCATTTAGCGCTCGCGTTTTGGCTAACAGCGACGCGGGATGACGGCTGACGGAGTCGGTGCCAAGCAGGCCGACGACCGTTGTTATCCCGGCTTCCGTCAGGCGGCTCAGGGAGACTTCCGGCGTCCGCGTCGTCGGCCCCGCTTCGCCGCCGCCGCCGATCAGATGAACGTGTTGGTCGATAAAGCCCGGGCACAGCATACGACCGCTAAGATTAATCACCGCACAGTCCGGTACAATATCGCCGGGGATGTCAGCGCCGACGGCAATAATTTTGCCATTCGCGAGCAGAACATCGCAGATGCCCCGGTCTTCTGGCGCAAACAGGTGCGCACCCTGTAACAAGGTAAACTCCGCGGCGGATAAATCAGGCATGATAACTCCTTATTAAACAATAAGCTGCATGACCCAGATCGACAGCAGCGCATTGATGGCGCAGACTGCGATAATATGCGGGTAATATTTGGCGTTGACTTCGGCAGTACCGAGACAGCGGCCGACATTCTGTACCGGGTTTCCCATCAGGTAAATGGCTGGCAGTAGTACGGTAACATCGTGGCCGCTTAGCGCGCCGGCGGTAGCCAGACTGGCCGCCACGCCAACGGCGCCGCCCATACTCATCAGCGAAGCCAGAAGCACCGTAGCCGCTTCGCCGGGAAGCCCCCACAACGCCATCACGGGCTGGCAGATATGGCCTACCCAGTCGAGCAGACCGGTAATTTTCAGCGCCTGAATAATGACAAATGCCATGACCACATTGGGTAACAGGTTGGTCGTGGCGATGGTAAAACCGCGGCGTGCGCCATCGATAAACATATCCATGACATTCTTACGTACCTGAGTCGTCATGATTGGGCTCCTTGCGCAGGGTGACGGCGTTCTTCGATGTTAATCCAGACGCGCAAAAGGTTTGCGCCGATAAATTTGAATAGCAGAATGACCACCAGCGGAATGATGACTGACGTTCCCAGAAAGGCGAATACCGCAACGCCGGAGGAGAAATAGTTGGTGATAATAGCGCTGCCGCTGGTCTGCCAGGCGGCAAAAATCACTTTATCGCGTTCAGTGATTTCGCCTTCCTGCGCCAGTTCTTTGGTCATACCCGCCGCGGCGTCGGTATTTTGCAGGTTGGCGATCAGCGCCAGTGAGCAAATACCGGGAATGCCAAGCAATGGTTTCAGGATGGGCGTCATCAGTTGCTGCGCCGCCCGCAGACCGCCCAGTCCATCCGTAATCGCGATGATACCCAGAGAAAGGATAACCGACGGTGCCAGCTCCAGCGCAAAAAGGAAGCCATCTTTCGCGCCCGTTCCACCCGCGCCGCGAAAGGTCTGCGTACCGGTCACATGTCCGAATGACCCGTTGAGTACGGTAAAATCAAAAACGCGCCACCAGCCTTCGCTTCCGGAAAATACGCCGGAAAAGAAAATAATGGTGAGAAAAAACGCCAGGTATCCCTTTATCCCGACCTTTTCTGTATCAAGCGGCATGGCCGCCCCGTCCACTTGTTGCGCCATAGCGATCCCCGAATTTTTTTGATGATGTGTTGGTTGTAGCCACAGGCCAAAAAGCCCGAAACAGAAAGACCTTATCAGCCATAAGGGTAAGGACAAAATGCAAGTATGTATCGTGCTATGCGTTTCTTGCATAGCAGCGCGAAAAATCACCATCCTCGCTACTGCCGGAGGCGCGGGGAACCGTGGACGGTATAACGCGAGGTAAAAAAGCAAAGAAACAGGTGTTGACGCAGGCCGGAGCTGGGAGCAGGAAAAAAGGAGAAATAAATTTGACGTTAGTCAATTTCACGCCACTTAATTATCGTTGTTAAAAAATAGGATTTTTTAACCTAAATTTTACTTTTTTACTGTAATTTTTCACGCCTTAAGAGGAATTGTCACGGTCAGGTCAGTAGCCGCTGATAGGTCAGCTTGCGCCCTAAGAATCCTACGGGCAGGTAATAAAAAACGAATAATCGAATTAATTTCATGATGTGATTTATTTATAATTGTGATGATTTGAGAGGCAGCGATAATCATCATAATGGAATATATAGCCAAAATAATTCGAGTTGCTTAAAGGCGGCAAGGGAGTGAGTCCCCAGGAGCATAGATAACTATGTAACTGGGGTGAGCAACGGCCCGTCAGGGCGAGGCCCATGGATGGGCCGGGTAATCCGTAGCCAACACAGAAGCCACTTGAGGTAGGAAGGGTATATAAAATAATAGGCAGATTGATAGCACTAATGACCATAGAATAAGTATAGTTTTTAGTGGCATCTTTACCCTGAAATAACGTGTTGAGGATGTGCTATTAAAAACAGATCCGCATTGCGCCGCGAATAGCGTTAAAGATACAACCCGGTGCGGATAGCGCGGGTTTACTCTACCGCTTATTCACGTATCACAAACCGTTTTTGTTTTATCTGCTGCGCGGCGCTGATCAGCGCGGCAAAAAAGAGCGCCGCGGCGCCGCAAAGCGTGGCGTTGATAATTGCCGACGCGCCATTGCCTGACAGACTGGCGGCGAGCGGACCGAGAATTTGCCCAATACCATACGTTAGCGTCACCAGGCCTAATAAATTAATATTGCCCGGCGCGCTGAGTTGTCGGGCAAGCGGCATCACCAGCGAGGTTGTGCCCATAAACGTGGCGCCAAAACCAATACTGCTCAGTATTAACAGCAACAACGAGTCGCTGGCGAGAGACAGTAGCACGCAGGCGCTCTGGATCAACAGGTTCGCGGTCAGGCATGGCAGGACGCCCCAATGTTTTGCCGCCCACAGCCAGCCGAAGCAGCCGGGAATGATCGCCAGGCCGACCAACGACCAAAGATGCGCCGTGAGTAGCGGAGAGCCCGCGCTTTTCGCCATCAGCGGCAAATAGGTGGCGACAATGATGTAGCCGAATCCGGCGAAACCGTACAACAGCGCCAGTTGCCACCAGGGCATAGGCTGATTTTCGATTCTTGCTAAGGGCGCAGGCGGCAGCGCATGAGCGCGGGGGGGAATCAACATTGCCACGATTAATAGCAATATACCGGCGAGCGCTCCGGCCCCCAGCCATAGCGAATGGGCCGAAAGCGCATAATGTAAACCGCCAATGACATATTCGTTGCCCAGTGCAATCCCGGCCCCGACGCCGGAAAAGAGCGCGGCGATCACAAACGGATGGCGGGTATGATGCAACACAATCATTGATCCAAAAATCATCATTCCCGCACTCGCGACGCCTGCCAGGAAGCGCACCAACATGACGACCGCGGGCTGAGTAAATATCGCCATAGACAGAATAAGAATACCGGTGGCGACCGCCGAAGCCAGCAGCATGGGGCGTAGACGAGAGGGGAGATGAAAAAGGCCAAAGGAAAACAGTAAGCTTCCCGCCAGGTACCCTGCATAATTGGCGCTGGCAATCCAGGAGAGTTGGTTAAACGTTAGCTGCTTTTCCGCCAGCATTACCGGCAGCATGGGCGTATACAGAAAGCGGCCAACTCCCATCCCCAGCATCAATACCATCATACCGAAAAGCGCCGTAAAAATGGGATGGCGAGGTGAAGCGCTCTGAGCATGAACCATGGTTTTTCTCTTTGCTAAAGTAAGGCAGGAATGCCGGATTGTTGTTGTAAATGATAATAAAAAGTAAAATTAATGTTTCAAATTTGCAAGAAAAGAAAGTGAAGCGCAGGCGAATAACGGATTGAGAAGAGGGGCATCGGTGGGAAATGGCATTAAATTAATGCCTCCCACGTGCGGGGTTTGGCAGTTAATCTGAACGAGAATTGCGCCTTCCCCTTCTTAGATACTGAGCAGTGCCGGTATTTGCGACAGTAAATATAACACCAGACCGATAGCGCCGCCGACCAGCGTGCCGTTCACGCGGATAAACTGCAAATCTTTACCGATATTAAGCTCAATCTGCTGCGACATATCGCGCGCATCCCAGCCTTTTACGGTATCGCTGATGTGGCGCGTCAGGAAGGCGGCGAATTCCGGCGCGACGCGGTGCGCGGCCTGTTCCAGATGACCGTTAAGCGAGGCGCGTAATGCGTCGTCGGCGATCAGCGTCTCGCCAAACCATTGTCCGGCATGAGCGATGCGCTGCTTCACCTTTGAGTCTTCGGCGTTGATATCTGTTTTTAACCACTGGCGCAGATCCGCCCAGATCTCGCCGAGATAACGGTTAAATGCCTCATCTTCCTTCAGGTAACTTTTAATGTTTTCTGCCCGGGCAGCCATTTCCGGATCATGTTTAAGTTTATCGATCAGCTTATACGTCGCGCGATCGAAGGCATGACGAATCTGATGCGCGCGATCGTGACTGATATCATCCAGCAGAGAATTTACCGCGTCGGAGACCAGTTCAGCGCTGTGTTCTCCCAGCCATTCGGTCGGCAGAATCTTCGCTTTTAACGGATGTTCGGTCTCCAGCCAGCGTATGATCTGTCTGGCGATAAATGTTCGGGAGCTGTCACGCTGTAACAGGGCGATAAGCTGGGCGATCAGCGTATCGAGTAACACCTGGTGACGATCGTTTTTGGTCATGCTTTCCAGCATCAGGGCGCTGGTGCCGGAAAGATCCACTTTATCAATCGCCTTATGTACCGCTCGCTTGAGCAGCCGCTGAATACGGGCGTCATCGGTCAGTTCCAGAAAGCCGCTCATAATTTGCAGCAGATGCTGCCCGACCCGACTGGCGTTGTCCGGCTGGCTGAACCAGTTTCCGATAAGCAGCGCGGGTTCATGGCGGCGGATTAGCGCGATCAGCGACTGCGTATCAAGGAACTTCTCCTGCACAAATTGCCCAAGATTTTCGCCGATTCGGTCTTTATTACGGGGAATAATCGCCGTATGTCGTGAAATAAACGGAATGGGAATGCGGCGAAACAGCGCCACCACGGCAAACCAGTCCGCCAGCGCGCCAACCATCGCCGCTTCGGCAATAGCTTTTACGCCCAGCACCCAAAAACTGGGCGGCAGGAAAAGCGTGGTCACAAACGTCGCGGCGGCTATCAGCAACAGTGAGAGCGCCAGGCGTTTGGCGCGTTTGAGTTCGGCGATTTTATTCATAGGGTTAAGGATAGAGCCAGACGGCAGGAACGTGCAAAAAACATCAGGTTATCCTTTGCCGGATAAGCCTCTATCCGGCAGAGTGTTTACTTCTCAGCGGCCAGTTCTGCCGCCTCATGCTGGCGCACGCGCTGTAATAGTGTCGCCAGGGTGAAGACCACAATCACCCCGGCCACCGCTGCCAGCAGGTGAAACGGCAGTCTCCCGCCGTGAAACCACAGCCAGCGGCCAACTTCGACCGACACCGCCATTACCGTCAGAATCACCATGTTCAGCGAGGCTGAAACCGTCCCTTTTGGCAAGTTGTTGGAGAAAAGCGTGAAGCGAAACAGCGTCGGGAAAATCATGCCAATGCCGAACGCGTACAGGCTGGTGCCCAGCACAGACCAAAGCCAGACGTGCGGCAGAAGAAGATTACCGAGGAGTAATGTCGCCAGCCCGCTTAACTGGATTGGTACGGCGCGCCAGATAAAACGCGGTCGGGTCGGATCTTTCACCAGGCGCACAACGATCATATTGGCCACGATCACCGCGCCGAATACGGGCACCTGCGCCCAGGCGAATTGCGAAGTACTCATCCCGCCGGCATCGATCAGGATCACCGGCGACACCGCCACCCAGCTCATCATCGGGATGTAGCTCAACGACAGCGTCGCCGCCCCGGTGAGAAAAATCGGGTTGCGAAACACATTACGAAAATCGCGCAGTACGCTCACCGCGCTGAACGGCACCGTGCCGCGTTGCACCGTTTCTGGCATCGCCAGCAGCAGGCCGCACAACGCCAACAGTCCCATCACCGCAATAATACCGAACAGTACCTTCCAGTGAACGAAGTGCATCAGCGCCGCGCCGGAGAGCGGGCCGATAACCGGAGCGACCAGCACAATGGAGGTAATAATCGCCATCAGCTTAATGGCTTTGGTTTGACCGAAAGCCTCCTGTACCGTGACGTAGCCGACCGTTGCGATAAAGCAAATGCTGGTGCCCTGCACAAAACGGGCAACCAGAAACTGCGTCATTGAGGTCGTCAACAGCGTTGCCGCGCAGGCGAGAGTAAAAATTAATGCGCCTGCAATCAGCACTGGCCGGCGGCCAATCCTGTCGGATAGCGGCCCCAGAAGCCATTGCAACGCCATTCCGCCCGCCAGATAGAGACTGACCGAGGCCGGCGCAAGACTGACGTCAGCATTAAAATCGCGCACGACGTTAATGATGCCAGGCTGAATTAGATCCGTCGTCAGATAGGCGGCAAAATCATACAAAATCAGCGCCATCGGGAAAAATAACGTTGTGGCGCGTTGGGAGAAAAACTGAATAATCCGTTGCATAAAAAATGCGCTCCATGTCGGAGAACCCCATGATGGGACAGCGAAACTCAATACCGTCGTCGTGACGTCAGGCAGGCGATGGAAACAGCGGCTGCGGATGTACTGAATTTCATGTAATCAAAAATGCTGCCGGTGAAAACACAGACAGGAAGAGACGCGTTCTGAATCTCGTCAGAACGTGTGGCGATTACAGATAACAATCAGCACATCACACCTCGGGAAATTTACGTTGCACGGAAAATATACACATTAAGTGTAATTAAATTTTGATGTTAATCAAAAGAGTTTGTCTGGTTAATAAAGATAAAGGCAGGGCGCGCAGGCTGGTATTTTGCGTGTTCAGTTCCGAAAATGCATGTGCATTACAGATAACAGGATTTATCTTTCGTCGCGCCTCGCAATGCTGAAAAGGTACGGATGAGAAAGGAATTTTCAGGAGGTAGAGTCGCAGCATCCTGGTTTGGGGTGACGGAGCGCCATGAAAAAATCGACGACCTCAACACCGCATGATGCGGTGTTTAAAACCTTTTTGCGCCACCCGGAAACCGCCCGCGATTTTATGGAGATTCATCTGCCGGTGTCGTTACGCCAGCTTTGCGACCTGCGGACGCTAAAGCTGGAACCCGGCAGTTTTATTGAAAAAAATCTGCGAGCCTATTATTCCGATGTGCTTTGGTCGCTGAAAACGCGCGAGGGCGACGGTTATATCTATGTCGTGATTGAACATCAGAGCACGCCGGATGCGCATATGGCGTTTCGGCTGATGCGGTATGCGATGGCGGCAATGCAACAGCATCTGGATGCGGGGCATAAGCATCTTCCGCTGGTGGTGCCGATGCTGTTTTATCACGGTGTTGATAGCCCGTATCCTTTTTCGCTGTGCTGGCTGGATGAGTTTGCGAACCCGGAAGTGGCAAGAAGACTCTATGCCGCTGCCTTTCCGCTGGTCGATATTACGGTGGTATCGGATGATGACATTATGCAGCACCGCCGCATTGCGCTGCTGGAGCTCATCCAAAAACATATCCGCCAGCGCGACCTGCTGGGACTGGTTGAACGGATTGCTTCGCTGTTAGTTACTGGTTGCGCTAATGACAGGCAGCTTAAAGCGCTGTTTAATTATCTTATGATTCAGCACGGACATACGCCTCGTTTCACCACGTTTATTCGTGATGTGGTAGGGCATGTCCCGCACACTAAGGAGAGACTGATGACGCTGATAGAGAGGATCCGCGCAGCGGATCGCAGAAAAGGGGAACGGCAAGGGAGACAGGTCGGTCTGGAGGAAGGATTAGAAAAAGGGCTGGAAAAAGGTCAGCATGTTGCCGCATTGCGTATCGCCAGACAGATGCTGGCGGACGGACTTGACCGCGAGACTGTCCAGCGGTTCACCGGCCTTACGGCTGAAGAGCTTCAGGATGTTAGCCACTAACGCGGTTCCAGTCTGAATGTTGCAGGCCCGGTGCCCGCCGGGCAACGCTCTCTATAATTATCGCTGATAACCGCACGAATATACCGAACTTTACCGATAGCGCCAGCCATCTCTACTACCCTTATTGTTCTGAGCGGCATTTCCGGCTGCCTTAATGACGATAACAAGGAGACATGTGATATGGCTTACCAGACAGTGAATCCTGCCAATAATCAGCTCATTAAAGAGTATCCCCCGCACACGGACGCGGATATTGAAGCCGCGCTGCAAAAAGCTGACGCGCTCTATCACTCCGACTGGTCCAGGGGAGAGATTGACCAACGTTTGCCGGTACTGCATAAGCTGGCTGACTTGATCGACAGCCGTGTTGAAGAACTGGCAAAAATCGCCAGCCAGGAGATGGGCAAGCTCATCGAGCAAAGCCGTGGCGAAGTCAAATTGTGTGCGCAGATCGCTCGCTATTATGCGGATAACGCGAAGCAGTTTCTTGCCCCGGTGCCTTATAAAACCGAGTTTGGCGACGCGTGGGTAGAACATCATCCGATTGGCGTCATCATGGCCGTTGAGCCGTGGAACTTCCCGTACTATCAGTTGATGCGTGTGCTGGCGCCGAACCTGGCCGCAGGTAACCCGGTGCTGGCGAAACATGCCAGCATCGTACCGCACTGCGCCGAGACGTTTGCCCATCTGGTGCGTGAAGCCGGCGCGCCGGACGGCGCATGGACCAACCTGTTTATTTCCTCCGATCAGGTGTCGAATATCATCGCCGACCCGCGCGTGCAGGGCGCGGCGCTGACCGGATCTGAAAAAGCGGGGAGCGCCGTGGCGGCACAGGCGGCGAAGCACATTAAAAAATCGACGCTGGAACTGGGCGGGAACGATGTGTTCGTCGTGCTGGACGATGCCGATCTTGAGAAAGCGGTGAAAATTGGCGTGCAGGCACGGCTCACTAATGCGGGGCAGGTATGTACGGCGGCGAAGCGCTTTATACTGCATGAGAAAATCGCCGATCAATTCCTCAGCCAGTTCACCGAGGCATTCAGGAAGGTGAAGGTGGGGGATCAGATGGACGCTTCTACCGAACTGGGGCCGCTGTCGTCGAAAGATGCTCTGGATACACTGACCAGACAGGTCGAGGAAGCGGTGAAAAATGGCGCGACGCTGCACGTTGGCGGCAAGCCGCTGGAAAGCAAAGGCAACTTCTTTGAGCCGACGATTCTGACCAATATTACGCGTGACAACCCGGCGTACTTTGAAGAGTTCTTCGGCCCGGTGGCGCAGATGTATGTGGTGAAAGACGATGATGAGGCGGTAAAACTCGCCAACGATTCCCACTACGGCCTGGGCGGCGCGGTGTTTAGTCAGAATATCGAACGCGCTAAACGCATGGCCTCCCGGATTGAAACCGGGATGGTTTATATCAACTGGCTGACCGACACCGCAGCGGAGCTGCCGTTCGGCGGCGTTAAGCGTTCGGGCTTCGGACGCGAGCTATCGGATCTGGGGATTAAGGAGTTTGTGAACCAGAAGCTGGTAGTGGTGCGCCGCTAATCCCTGTTGCCCCTCTGAAAACGGGAGGGGCCTGGCTTTTTGCAGCGAAGGACGCGGATCTTAAATCAGAACGAAATAAGCGAACAAAACACCCTCAATCGCCCTCCTTATTTATCCACGTTGCACTAACCGTGCTTTTTATCCCGATATTGTTTGTACAGACATTCATGATGCCCGCATTTTCTGTTCTATGCGGAGGCTGGTATGGAATTTTACGAGAACCGCCCCAGACAACCATTCGTTGGCTTTGTGCAGCTCAGACGGGCGCTAAAAAGATGGTGGCTGCGTAAGCGGGCCTGTCAGGCGCTGCGACGAATGAGTGACGAGCAGTTAAGGGATATCGGGTTGGAAAAGAAGGATGTGGAATAACAGATAAGAGTCAGTAAAACTGGAAAGGCTGGATAATCTTATCTTAACCTCTCCAGTAGGCGGATATCCTGGAACGCTAATTTTCCTGCCAGGCTTTCTCGATCAGCAGCTTGGCTTTATCCAGATCGTGTTCGTTACGCACAATCAATTCGACGTCGCCGGTTCCCCAGTGGCCAATGTTTGTGACGTCCCGGCTAAATCCTTCTTCAAGCTGGATATGCTGTGGATTGATTTTCAGCCACAGGCGTAGGTGTGGGTCGGTCACGGGATAAACGGCTACGCACAGAAAGTTGCGAATGAGGCGGAAGGCGTCATAGAGCTTAAGCTCTTTAAACTGAACCTCATCACTGAGTGACAGCACATAGCTTTTTAGCTGTTCATATAATGAAAGCAGCGCGGGAGAGGCCGAAGAGAGCTGTTCGCGCTGCGTGCGGGTATGGCGTTTACCGCTGCTGACGGAACCGTTCGCGATGATGTACTGAGGGCTATTTTCGACCACGGCGTTAACCAGTTCCAGCATTAACAGGTCGTCGGCAAAAAGCTTGTAGCGAATCAGGTTGATATTGCGGTTGATTTGCTGAACGGCATGTTCGTCGTATTTATTAAAATCGGCGGCAATACAGATTAACCGTGTGCCGGACCAGTCAATGGCTTTGGCCGCGGTTTTACTTATTTTCTCCATCACCAGCAACTGAAATTCCGCTTTATGATCGAGCAGCCAGTCGAGATAAAACAGCCCCTGGTTAATGACGTTTTCATTGCTGTGGCGCTTATATTCAATAATCACCGGGCAGTTATTTTCATCGAGGCCGAGGGAATCAATTCGCCCACGATGGGTTTTACCCGTGCGGTATTCGGTGTCGAGAAAGCGGACGCCAAGGAACGTTTCCATATGGGATTCGATCAGCATTTGCAGATCTTTTTCAATGGCTGCGGCTTTGCCCGGCAGTTCTTGTACTTTCCCGCCACCGAGGCGGAAAAGCTGGATATCGCTCATGGATCCCTCCTGAATTTTCTGCGCACTATCATACGTTATGTGAAAAGAGATAAAAGCGGAAATCGGGCTTTTGGAGGTGAGATATGTTATAAGCCCGACAGCAGGTAGTTACCGGGCAGCGGGCCGTAGGTCGGATAAGCGTTAGCGCCATCCGACGCTGTTACAGCAATTTGCGCGTCTTACAGAAGGAAAGTCCAGCTGAAAATCAATGAAAATAAGCCGCTGGATGAGAGGTGATATTATATTTGGTGATGAGAATAAAGCGGCTATTTAGTCGCTTTATTGGTTTCTGGGGGCAGGTTAATTTATGGCGGCATCAGCATTATAAGAAGGAAAGGGTTCGAATGATGCAGACCCTATTTATCTGCCCGGGCAACGTTGACCACCGTATAAAGCTGCCCCTCATCGATTTAACTTGTAATGAACTGCCATACAATCCAGCAGCCAAAGGCGATCAGAATGCCGCCGGCGGCGCGTTCAATTTTCCAGACAAGATTACCCAGACGACGTTGAATTTGCGGCAGGGTGATAAGCGTTATCAGCAGCAGATCCCAGAGTAACACTACGCTGGTCATCCAGATTCCACATATGGCCTGTTGTGTAACGGTCACGTTTGGGCCCAGCAGGGCGGTCATTAGCGCCAGATAAAACAGAGCATTTTTCGGATTCAACAGCGATGAACCTAGCCCCAGTAATAGTTGTTTTGCCAGTGACGGACATGCCGATGCGGCGTACCGCCACTCCAGCGGCCCGGCGCGGCTTTTCAACAGTTGACGGCCCACCCATAGCAGGTAGGCGGCACCCAATAGTTCGATGATGGTAAAGAGCAGCGGCGTCTGACGTAGTAGCCCTGACCCAATCACCACCAGCAGAATATAGAGCCCATTTCCCGCCGCAATGCCGAGGCACAACCCGACGCTGCCGCGCAGCCGATAGCGTACGGCGTAACCGACCAGCAAAAAGAAGTCCGGGCCCGGGCTGAGCAGCGCCATAAAATGCGCCAGCGCCAGTGCGGGAAACGCCGGGGGAAATAACGTTGTAACCTGTTCCATAGTAACCTCAGTGATGATACTGAGGTCAGCCTATACCTGCGGATGCGCTATTTATTGTCGGATATTGATCTGTTCTGCGCGTACTGACGCGGCGTTGCCGCCGTGTAGCTGACGAAGGTTTTGTGGAAATGACTTTGATCGGCGAAACCGGTCTGATAGGCAACATCGGCAATATCGTCCCCGGCGCGCAATCGGTGCCGGGCATATTCAATGCGGGCCATATTGGTAAAGCTGACAGGAGTCAGGCCTGTATCCTGCTTAAAAGTGCGAATCAGAGTCTCCTTACGGAGCGCAAACTCCTGCGCCAGTGTGTCCAGCGTCGGCGGTTCCTGAAGGTTGCTGACTAAGCGGGCAACCAACTGGCGGCTGATGGCGCATGGCGGTTCGGCGTCGGCGCTTTGTAGCGGCAGGGCGCGCAACAGGTGGATAATAAGCGCCGGAAGTCCGGCGGTTTGCTGCTGAGTAATAGACGTCACAATTTGCTGATAAAGCTGGAAAAGCTGCGGGTCCTGCAACTGTGGCTGCGTGGTATGCAGGCGGCTATCCGCCGGCAAATGGGGAAGTTGCGTCAGGCACCAGTCCGCATCGAGATACAGCATATGATAGCTGCGTGGTCGCTCGTGGAGCGGGTTACAACTGTGTGGAGATTGCGGGGGGATCAGGATCAGCTCGCCGGGGCGTAACAGATACTCTTGCCCGTTACTGATGCAGCGGGTTTCTCCGGCGATGATCGCGCCCAGCGACAGTTGCGGGTGGCTGTGGCGCTTATAGGCCTGACGGCTTTCACTGGTGGTACGTAGCTCCAGCCACGGCAGTTGTGGCAGACGCCAGAAGCGTTGGTGAATATCTCGGATAAGGGGCATACAATCTCCTGTGCGGTCCCGGCTTTTCTGCGCCCGTTTACTTCCTTAACCCCGCAAATGCCGCTCTGATCTCGTCTTCCGGCAACTGGATCCCGATAAATACCAGCGTGCTGTGCGGCGTTTCGTCGCCCCACGGTCTGTCCCAGTCGGCGCTGTAGAGGCGCTGCACGCCCTGGAACAGCAGGCGGTTGGGTTCGCCGTCGATCCACAGCATCCCTTTGTAACGCAGCAGTTTATCCGCTGATTCCAGCAGCAGGTTTTCCATCACCCGCGACACCTCGCTGATATCCACCGGGTAATCCAGTTCCACCACAATTGACGACACATCGTTCTGTTTATCGGCAATAAAGTGGAAACGCGGTTGGCTTGCCAGCACGTTCTCTTCCAGCATAAAGCCGCTGGTATTAAACAACTGACTCAGGTCAATATCGCCGTGTACCACGGTGTAAACCGGGGCGCGGGCGTTGATACGCGCCAGCCGCTCGCGCAGTTTCTCGCTGTCGCCTGCCACGTCGGTTTTGGTCAGCAGGATACGGTCGGCGTAGCCTATCTGCGACTGGGCGATGGTGAACTGGTTCATCTGCTCGTTAGCGTGCACCGCGTCGACCAGCGCAATCACGCCGTCTAACAGGTAGCGTTCGCATAATACGTCATGGGAGAAAAAGGTCTGAATAATCGGGCCGGGGTCAGCCATGCCGGTGCATTCAATCACCAGACGGTCAAAAGCAATATCGCCGCGGTCGCGGCTGTCGAGCAGGTCTAATAGCGCATCTTCCAGCTCGTTGGAGCGGGTACAACAGATGCAGCCGTTAGTCAGGGTTTTGATCTGTGTAGCGCGATCGCCAATCAGTTGATCGTCAACGGAGACTTCGCCAAATTCGTTTTCGATAACGGCGATTTTAAAACCATGTTGTTCGTTGAGGATATGGCGTAGTAGGGTGGTTTTGCCGGCACCAAGAAAACCGGTAAGTAGGGTAACTGCAATCGGGGTCATAGTCTCTCCATTAACAACAGCGCATACCGCCTTTGCCATCGCCGCCGTAACGTGCTTGTTGACGTTCGCGGAAGAACTCTTCATAGGTCATGTACGGCTTGTCGGGATGGTTGGTTTTCATGTGCTCGACATAGTTGTCGTAGTCCGGAATACCAATCAACATTTTTGCCGCCTGGCCGAGATATTTTTTTGCCTGACCTAAAGTATCAAACATTCTGCCGTCCTGTTAATGAATAAAGCCGGATGGCGGCTTGCGCCTTATCCGGCCTACACTAGCCGGGATCGCTGTGCGCTACCCGGCATCAGTTTTAGTGGTGTGAAGAGATCTTCACGCCGCCTTCCGGCACGGGCACATACGGGGTTTCTTTGTCGGTACGTTTATCGCTGTTGCGTACCTTCATCCAGGTGGTGAAACCGTAGAAGATAATACTGTACACCACCACCAGGAACAGAATACTCAAACCAGCGTTAGTGTAGTTGTTCACCACGATATGGTTCATATTGGCAATCTGCTGCGCGGTCAGGTTGGCGTCGTTGGCAATCTTCTCTTTATACAGGTTTGCCATGTAGAAGAAACCTTCCATCTGTGGGTTGGCGCTGAACAGTTTCAGGCCCAGCGCCCAGGTGGTGCAGATCAGCAGCCATACCGCCGGAATTACCGTCACCCAGATGTATTTGGTGCGCTGCATTTTGATCAGTACCACGGTGCTCAACACCAGCGCCACGGCGGCCAGCATCTGGTTAGAGATACCGAACAGCGGCCACAGGCTCTTCACGCCGCCCAGTGGGTCGACCACGCCCTGATACAGCAGATAGCCCCACAAACCGACGCAGCCTGCGGTACCGATGATACCCGCGACCAGAGAATCGGTTTTTTTCAGGAACGGGACGAAGTTACCCAGCAAATCCTGCAACATAAAGCGGCCGGAACGGGTACCCGCATCCAGCGCGGTCAGGATAAACAGCGCTTCGAACAGAATACCGAAGTGATACCAGAAGCCCATATCCGCCATCGGCAGGACTTTGTGGAACACATGCGCGATACCTACTGCCAGCGTTGGCGCGCCGCCTGCGCGGTTCAATACTGACGGTTCACCGATATCTTTCGCAGTTTGCAGGATTTGTTCCGGGGAAATCACAAAGCCCCAGGAGCTGACGGTTGCCGCTGCATGTGCGGTAACGTCTTTCAACTGCGCCATAATCAGCGGCGCGTTCTCGCCGCCCATCTCGTGCAGGTTTGGCATGGTAATGCCCAGACCTGCCGGCGGGGTGTTCATCGCGAAGTAGAGACCCGGTTCAATGATCGAGGCCGCCACCAGCGCCATCACCGCAACAAAGGACTCCATCAGCATCGCGCCGTAGCCGATAAAACGCGCATCGGTCTCACAGGCCAGCAGTTTCGGCGTGGTACCGGAAGAGATGAGCGCGTGGAAGCCAGAGACGGCGCCACAGGCGATGGTGATGAACAGGAACGGGAACAGAGCGCCTTTCCACAGCGGGCCGGTACCGTCGACGTACTGCGTCAACGCCGGCATTTTCAGTTCCGGGTTGAGGATCACAATCCCCAGCGCCAGACCGACGATCACGCCGATTTTCAGGAAGGTAGCGAGATAGTCGCGCGGGGCAAGGATCAGCCATACCGGCAGCAGCGCGGAAACAAAGGCGTAGCCGATCAGCGCGAAGGTAATGGTGGTGTCTTTAAAGGTCAGCGCCGGGCCCCAGTACGGGTCGTGGGCAATCACGCCGCCGAAGTAAATAGACGCCACCAGCAGCACGATACCAATAACGGAGACTTCGCCTACGCGTCCCGGACGCAGGAAGCGCATGTAGATGCCCATAAACAGCGCAATCGGCACCGTGGAGCAGACGGTGAAGACGCCCCACGGGCTTTCGGCCAGCGCTTTAACCACAATTAATGCCAGCACCGCGAGGATGATGATCATGATTAAGAAGCAGCCGAACAGCGCGATGGTGCCTGGAACGGTACCCATCTCTTCTTTGATCATCTCGCCAAGAGAGGCGCCGTTACGGCGGGAGGAGATGAACAGCACCATAAAGTCCTGCACTGCGCCCGCGAGCACTACGCCCGCCAGCAGCCACAGCGTCCCCGGCAGATAGCCCATCTGCGCGGCCAATACCGGCCCGACCAGCGGACCTGCGCCGGCGATGGCGGCGAAGTGGTGACCAAACAGCACGTAGCGGTTAGTCGGCACGTAGTTCAGGCCGTCGTTATTGATGACCGCCGGCGTCGCGCGCGTCGGGTCGAGTTTCATGACCTTCTGGGCGATGTACAGGCTGTAGTAGCGATAAGCCACCAGATAGACGGAAACGGAAGCGACCACGATCCACAGGGCGCTCACGTGTTCACCCCGACGTAGGGCAACGACCGAGAGGCAGAAAGCACCGATGATTCCGAGAATCACCCAGGGTATGTGCTTGAATATCTTTTTCGTATCCATAGTAAAACCTGGTTGTAAGTTTAATTATCAGCCGAAGCTGGGTGGACATTGAGTTCGTGTTTGAGGAGGTAGATTGACTGCTATGCTGAGAGGATCTTGCCAGATCATCGCGCGCGTAAAGTTAGGTAAATCAGTGAGTGGTTGTATGGCGGTTTAAGCGGTCGGACGTACCGGTAAGCGGTTTCGCGGAGGAGGGCGTGGGCTATTTTATGTGATTGAGATCACGATATAAAATGGGACGATCCTTGTTGCGCGAGGCGTCATAACGACTTAACTGAGCTAATCGTGATATTAATGGCGCGCATCCCATAAAGTTTTCCCTTTCCAGGCCGAAAATTCTGTATCTGTCTAGCGGAAAGAGAAAACATGTTAAAGCGAATTAAAATTGTTACCAGCTTACTGCTGGTATTGGCGCTATTTGGCCTTTTACAACTGACATCCGGCGGGCTGTTCTTCAACTCGCTGAAGAATGACAAAGAAAACTTCACCGTATTGCAAACCATTCGTCAGCAGCAGTCTGCCCTGAATGCAACCTGGGTGGAACTGTTGCAAACGCGTAATACCCTGAATCGCGCGGGTATCCGCTGGATGATGGACCAGAGCAATATTGGCAGCGGCGCAACTGTCGCTGAACTGATGCAGGGGGCGACCAATACGCTGAAGCTGACCGAAAAAAACTGGGCGCAGTATGAGGCGTTACCGCGCGATCCACGTCAGAGTGAAGCGGCTTTCCTTGAGATCAAACGAACCTATGATATCTACCACGGTGCGTTGGCGGAGCTTATTCAGCTTCTTGGCGCGGGTAAGATTAACGAGTTTTTTGATCAACCGACTCAAAGCTATCAGGACGCTTTTGAGAAGCAGTACATGGCCTATATGCAGCAAAACGATCGTCTGTACGATATTGCTGTTGAGGATAACAACAGTTCCTACAACCAGGCGATGTGGGTACTGGTCAGTGTGCTGATTGCCGTTCTGGTGGTCATTATCGCCGTCTGGTTCGGCATCAAACTGTCGCTTATCGCCCCGATGAATCGTCTGATTGAAAGCATTCGTCATATCGCCAGCGGCGATCTGGTGAAGCGTATCGACGTGGAAGGCTCCAACGAAATGGGGCAGTTGGCTGAAAACCTGCGTCATATGCAAAGTGAACTGATGCGTACCGTTGGCGATGTACGTAACGGCGCGAATGCGATCTATAGCGGCGCCAGCGAGATTGCGATGGGCAACAACGATCTCTCTTCCCGTACTGAGCAGCAGGCAGCGTCTCTGGAAGAGACCGCCGCCAGTATGGAACAACTGACCGCCACCGTGAAACAGAACGCCGAAAACGCCCGTCAGGCCAGTCACCTGGCATTGAGCGCCTCTGAAACAGCGCAAAAAGGCGGCAAAGTGGTGGATAACGTCGTACAAACAATGCGCGATATCGCCTCCAGTTCGCAGAAAATCGCCGATATTATCAGCGTAATCGACGGTATTGCTTTCCAGACCAATATCCTGGCGCTGAATGCGGCGGTAGAAGCGGCGCGCGCAGGCGAGCAGGGACGCGGGTTCGCGGTGGTGGCCGGTGAAGTCCGTAATCTGGCCCAGCGTAGCGCGCAGGCGGCACGGGAGATCAAGAGTCTGATTGAGGATTCCGTGAGCCGTGTTGATGTGGGGTCGACGCTGGTCGAAAGCGCCGGTGAAACCATGGATGAGATCGTCAATGCAGTTACCCGCGTGACCGATATCATGGGCGAGATTGCCTCGGCGTCTGACGAGCAAAGCCGTGGTATCGACCAGGTGGGCCTGGCGGTAGCGGAGATGGATCGCGTAACGCAGCAGAACGCCTCGCTGGTGGAAGAGTCCGCCGCCGCGGCTGCGGCGCTGGAAGAGCAAGCCAGCCGTCTGACCCAGGCCGTCGCGGTGTTCCGTATTCACCAGCAACAGCAGCGTGCGCGTGAAGTGGCTGCGGTAAAAACCCCGGCAGCCGTGTCGTCACCAAAGGCCGCAGTGGCCGACGGCAGCGATAATTGGGAAACATTTTAAGGGCGTATGGTGAACAGTCGGCCTACAGATGACCGTAGGCCGGATGAGATGTTCACACTTTTGCCTGATGGCGTAGCGCTTACCAGGCCTGGCAGTCCGCGCAGGCCGATTTTAAACCAGCATCAGGCGCATGGCGCAGCGTGATTCATACGCGAGGCCGTGCGCCGCTTCCTCCTCTCTTTTCTGATATCGCGCGCTAATCCAACGTTGAGTGAAGGTGTGCGGTGATCCACAAAAAATGAATAAAGCGAGAGAACGCACGACAGGAGAGCCTTGTTTCGCGGCATCATAATTGCTGATGTGATAATCGTGAGAGGATACGATGCGCAAAGATGCCCTGCTTGCTTTCCTGATGAACCAAACGGATTTTTTTGATCCGGAAAATGTCAGTGAGGTGTTTACCGCGCGCTATCTGGCGCAGCGTTTTAATATGCAGCGCAATACCGCCAGCCATTATCTGAACCAACTGGTGGCGCAGGGCGTGCTCTGCAAAATCAATACCCGTCCCGTCTATTTCCTGCATAAGCAGGCATTTAGCCAACAGTTTTTTACCCTTTCGCGTAATGAATACGCCAGCGTCGCGGAGCTGTTAGCGCACGGGGAACAGGAGTGCGCGCCGGACGATCACTTTTCTC
Source organism: Salmonella sp. NW177 (assembly GCF_051811585.1). Classification (NCBI taxonomy): domain Bacteria; kingdom Pseudomonadati; phylum Pseudomonadota; class Gammaproteobacteria; order Enterobacterales; family Enterobacteriaceae; genus Salmonella; species Salmonella sp. NW177. Next base: position 194,942 of record NZ_JAMMZV010000007.1, read on the forward strand.
TGTTGATTGGTCATAACGAAAGCCTGAAGCGCCCGATTGAGCAACTGAAAACCGCGCTGTTTTATCCCGACGGCGGACTGCCGCTACTGATGACCGGCGAAAGCGGCACCGGTAAAAGTTATCTGGCGCAGCTCATGCACGAATATGCCATCGCCCAGGCGCTTCTGTCGCCGGATGCGCCATTTATCAGTTTTAATTGCGCCCAGTATGCGAGCAATCCCGAACTGCTGGCGGCGAATCTTTTTGGCTATGTGAAGGGCGCGTTTACCGGCGCGCAGAGCGACAGACCGGGCGCGTTCGAGGCGGCTGACGGCGGCATGTTATTTCTGGATGAAGTCCACCGGCTGAGCGCCGAAGGGCAGGAGAAGCTCTTTACCTGGCTCGATCGTGGTGAAATTTATCGGGTAGGCGACACCGCGCAGGGGCATCCGGTTTCGGTACGTCTGGTATTTGCGACGACCGAAGAGATACACAGTACCTTTCTGACGACATTTTTGCGACGCATCCCGATTCAGGTCAACCTGCCGGATCTCCAGCACCGCAGCCGCCAGGAAAAAGAGGCGCTGATCTTACTGTTTTTCTGGACGGAGGCGAAAAAACTTTCGGCCACGCTTATCCTCAAACCGCGTTTGTTGCAGATCCTCAATCAGTATGTTTATCGCGGCAACGTCGGCGAGCTGAAAAATGTGGTGAAGTATGCGGTGGCGACGGCATGGGCGAAAAAGCCTGGGCAGGAAACCGTTACCGTGTCGCTGCACGATCTGCCGGATGCCATGCTGTCGGCATTGCCGTCACTGAATGAACCGCTGGCGGACGACACGCCGGTGAGCATCTCGCCCGACACGAACCTTACCTGGCTGCTGCGCGCCCGCGACGAGATGCAGGGCATGATCCATGATACGCAGTGTCATGTGCTGGCGCTATACGAACTGGTACGTAGCGGGAAAGAGGAGTGGGAGACGGTACAAAAAAGAATGGGCGATGAAATTGAGACCCTCTTCGATCGCCTGATTTTTACCGGCGACGATAATGTGCACTCACAGCGGTTGCTGTTAATTACAAGCCAGGTGCGGGAAGAGTTTTATCGTCTGGAGAAGCGTTTCAATATGCAGCTTAACGGCAACTGTATTTACGCGCTTAGCCACTATTTAATCCATCGTACCGCACTGGCGCCTTCTCGTCTCAACAGCGAGCAGATCCGCCAACTGGACGCCTTCCTCGCCCAGAAATATCCGCTGCTGTACAGCTTCTGTTTACAAATTCTGGAGACGCTGGGCCAGAAGCTGGATCTGGAGCCGAGACGCATTGATATGCTGCTGCTGGCGCTTTGGCTGCATAAACAGGGGGCTAACAACCAAAAACAGGTGACGCATGCGGTGATTCTGGCGCATGGCTATGCCACAGCCAGCAGTATCGCCAACGTCGCCAACCGGTTACTGAAAAATACGATTTTTGAATCGTTCGATATGCCGCTGGACGTCACGCCGGAGGCGATAGCGCAGCAGGTGATGCGCTATCTGGAAGAGCATCCGCTCGCCTCCGGCCTGATGATTCTGGTGGATATGGGATCGCTCAAGGCCATTCATCGTCATTTTGATCGCGCGCTTTCCACGCCGGTGACGATTATCAACAACGTCTCGACCAGCATGGCCCTGTATGTAGGGGAGCGTATTTTACAGGGGCATTTTATTGAAGAGATCGCCCGCGATATCGCCCGGGATGTGCCGGTCGAGTATCAGCTATACTGGCCGAAAAGCAACAAACCGCGCGCCATACTGACCACCTGCGCGACCGGTATCGGTGTGGCGACAAATCTTTGCGCATTACTGAGCGCCAGTATTCCGCAGGCGCTGGAGATTGACGTCGTCGCCTGCGATTATGCGATGCTGGCGAGCAATAAAACCCAGGAGCCGGTATTTATGCGCTACGACGTACTGGCGATAGTCGGCACGTTGGACCCGCACATCGCCAGCGTGCCGTGGATTTCGCTCGACTCGCTGATCTCCGGCGAGGGGAATCACTATCTGATGCGGCTGTTTGGTTCGCTGACCACGCCGGAGCAGGTGGCGGAGATCAACAACCTGCTGCTGAAAAACTTCTCACTCCGACGAGTGATCGAATCCGTCACCATCCTCGACACCAGCAAAGTCATCAACCACGTTGAGCAGTTTCTGCTGCGCTATGAGCATCTGGCGGGCGTTACCGTCTCGAATGAAAGAAAGGTGGCGCTCTATGTGCATATTAGTTGCCTGATTGAGCGTCTGATCCGCCATGCGGGCATTACTGCCTGGAGTGGGCAACAGTGTCCGGAACAGGAACTGAATCGGCTACGGGAAGCGTTTAGTGTCATTGAGAGTAACTACAGTGTCAAAATCCCCACCGCCGAGCTTGGCTATATCCATAATATCCTGACCTTCGAAACAGAACTTATCGAGCAAGATCAACAGTTTTAACAATTTCCCTCTGTTAACCCGCATCTTTTTTCGGCGTGCCACTTTTTCTGGCACGCCGCTTGCTCTCTTTTATCACAGTGGAATGTGTTTTAGAGGTCAGGATGAAGAGACATTATATTTTCGCCAGCCACGGCACGCTGGCCAGCGGGGTTTTAAACTCCGTGGAGCTGATTTTAGGCAAACGGTCAAATGTCTGGACGCTGTGCGCTTACGTTGAAGAGAGCGTGGATTTAAGCCAGCAGGTAGATACGCTAATTGCCCAGATCCCGCCGGAAGATGAAATTATTGCGCTGACCGATATTTTTGCCGGCAGCGTGAATAATGAATTTGTCCGTTATTTATCACGGGAAAATTTTCATCTGCTGGCAGGGATTAACCTGCCGCTGGTTATCGATCTCTTTATGTCGGAAAACGATGGCAATACCACGCATACCATAATGACGGCGTTAGCGGATTCAAAAGAAAATATTCAGTACTGCAATCAAACTATCACCAGCGCCATGCAAAGCGATAAAGATTTTTAAGGGGAGGAAGCGTCATGATTGTTTTTTTACGGGTGGATCATCGTTTATTACATGGACAGGTCGCCTTTTCCTGGACGCAGTACGTTGGCGCAGACTGTATTTTAATTGCCAACGACAGCGTACCTAATGATGACCTGCGTAAAACCACCATTAAAATGGCGAAGCCGCCCGCGGTGAAGCTGGTTATTAAAAATATTGCCGATTCAATTGAAGCGATAAAAAGCGGCGTTACCGATAAATATAAACTTTTTATTGTTGTTGAATCCGTGGCGGATGCGTACCGGCTGGCGCGCGAATTACCCGACATTAAAAGTATTAATTTAGGCGGCACGAAGGTGCGTGAAGGGAGTCAGAATATTGCTAAAGCCATCAATCTGTTAGCGGATGAAATGACTCAACTTCGGGAGCTGGCGGCTGGCGGAGTAGAGATAGAAATTCGGCTGGTGCCTAACGATCGTAAACAACTTTTTGCCTGAGCGGATACCCTCCTGAGGACATATTATGGTAGAGGCGCTTTTACTTGGACTGGTGGCGTTTATCGCCCAGTCTGAATATGCATTAGGGACGTCGCTGATTTCCAGACCTATCGTGACCGGACTTTTAACCGGACTGGTGCTGGGCGACATGGAAACCGGAATTGTGATGGGCGCGACGCTGGAGTTGGCGTTTATCGGTTCCTTTTCGGTGGGCGCGTCGCTGCCGCCGGATGTGGTCACTGGCGGTATTTTAGGTGTGGCCTTTGCGATTAATTCCGGCGCTGGGGCGGAAACCGCGCTGTTATTAGGTTTGCCTATCGCGACACTGGCGTTAATTGTGAAAAATATCTATAACGGAATGTTTATTCCGTTGCTCTGTCATAAAGCCGATGCTTACGCTGAGGTGGGGGATACCCGGGGCATTGAGCGTATGCATTTAATCTCCGGCATTGGGCTGTCGCTGACGCTGGGGATTATCGTCACGGTCTCTTATTTAGCGGGCGTGAATATGGTTAAAGGTTTTCTGGATGCCATTCCAGAATTTATTAAACATGGATTAAGCGTTGCCACCGGTATTATTCCCGCGCTGGGTTTTGCCATGCTGGCGCGCTTATTAATTAATAAAAAGGTCGCCCCCTATTTTTTCCTCGGTTTTGTTTTAATGGCGTATTTAAAAATTCCGGTGACGGGTATTGCGATTCTCGGCGCGATCGTCGCCGTCGTGATGGTCAATATGCCGAAATTTGCGGCCTCGCAACCGGCACCTGCGCAAGGAGCGTCTCATGACGATGAAGATGATTTCTGATAAAGACCGCCAGCAGGCGGAAACCACTGGTCTGGTCACCGCGCGTGATTTACGCCGCGTCTTCTGGCGGTCATTCCAGATGGAGTTTTCCTGGAACTATGAACGACAAATGAACCTGGCGTTCGTCTATACGCTCATTCCGGTATTAAAGAAACTGTATAGCCGAAAAGAAGATCTTGCCGAAGCGCTAAAACGCCATCTGGCTTTCTTTAATACCACGCCGCACATTGTGACGTTGATCCTCGGTATTACCGTGGCGATGGAGGAGAAAAATAGCCAGCAAAAAGAGATGGACGCCAGTTCTATCGATAACGTCAAAGCGTCGTTAATGGGGCCGCTGGCGGGTATTGGCGACTCTTTTTTCTGGGGAACATTGCGTCTTATCGCCACTGGCATCGGTACCAGTCTGGCGCTGAAAGGCAATATTCTGGGGCCGATTTTATTTCTGCTGGTGTTTAACGTACCGCATATTCTGGCCCGCTGGTTCTTTACCCGCTGGGGCTATGTGCTGGGAACTGGCGTACTGCAACGTATTCAGCAAAGCGGAATGATGGAAAGCCTAACCTATGGCGCCTCGATTATCGGTCTGATGGTGGTTGGCGCGATGACGGCCTCCATGATTGATATCACCATTCCCATTACGTTTGGTACGGGAGAAGCGAAAACCCATGTTCAGGACATTATTAACGACATCATGCCTTGTCTGCTGCCGTTAATTAGCTTCGCCATTGTGTACTGGCTGTTAGGGAAAAAAGTGAAACCGTTAACCATCATTGGCGGTATTGCGCTGGTGGGAATTTTCGGTTCCTGGATAGGGTTATTTTAAGAGGGATACACAATGTCACCAACCATGCTGACCTATATTAACGAAGAGTCTGACGTCCTGGCGAATATTATTCGCCGCCATCGCCAGTCGCTGGAAGAAGTATCGCGGTTCGCCAGCCAAAAAACGTTACGGCGAATCCTGATATTAGCCACCGGATCGTCGTTGAATGCCGCCTTTTGCGCCCGTTATTTCTTTGAGCGCTGCGGTATCTCTATCGATATTAAAGAGCCGTACACCTTTAGCCAGTATGAGAATAGCGATCCGCAAGCCGATATGGTTATTGCTATTTCCCAGAGCGGGAAAAGCGCTTCTACCCTGGAGGCGATGCGTAAAGTTCAGGCGCAGGGACGTCCGGTATTCGCTCTGACCGCCGATCCGCAAAGCCCTCTTGGCAAGGCCAGTGATTATCCACTGGATATTCTGACCGGGATTGAGTCCGTCGGCTTTGTTACCCGTGGATTTAGCGCGACGGTACTGAATCTGTTGCTTATCGCGTTGTTAGTTGCCCGTCAGCAGCAGCGACTGACGGAATCGCAGGTCGAGGAGTATGTGGCGCAGCTTCAACGCATCGCGGCAACCCTGCCGTTGGTTATCGTGCGTACGGAAGCGTTTATTCACCAGCACCAGTCCGTTTTACGAAACGGGGCGCGTTTTGTGGCGATAGGCTACGGCGCGCTGGTTGGGGTGGCAAAAGAGTTGGAAACTAAATTTACCGAGACGGTACGTGTTCCCTCAAGCGGGTTTGAGCTGGAAGCCTATATGCACGGCCCGTATCTGGAAGCCAATGCGGAACACGTGATGTTCTTCTTTGAGGACCGGCCCGACGCGCGCTCCAGGGCGCTACGGGAGTATATGACGCCTGCGGTCGCCAAAACCTTTACTCTCACGCTGGCGAAGGCGGCGCAGGATGACCAGACGCTTGCGCTGGATGTAGCGGTTGATCACCATTTCTCGCCATTGCTGTTGATTGTGCCGGTACAACTCATGGCGTTTCATATCGCCTCACTGAAAGGCATCGACCTTTCGATACGCATTTTTGACGATTTCGATCGCGTTTTAAAAAGTAAAATCTGAACAATCAGGAGAAAAATATGTTGGGTTTTAATCAGGACGAGTACCTGACGAGTGCTCGTGAGATCATCGCTGCGCGCCAGAAGGCAGAACAGGTTGCTGACGAGATTTATCAGGCCGGGTTCAGTTCTTTATTTTTCGCCTCTGTTGGCGGTTCACTGGCGCCAATGATGGCAATTAATGAATTTGCCAAAGAATTAACAACGTTGCCGGTTTATGTTGAGCAGGCGGCAGAATTAATTCATAAAGGAAATAAGCGGCTGAATAAAGACTCTGTGGTTATTACGCTGTCTAAATCCGGTGATACCAAAGAATCGGTGGCGATCGCCGAGTGGTGTAAAGCGCAGGGAATACGCGTAGTCGCTATTACCAAAAATGCGGACTCTCCGCTGGCGCAGGCGGCGACATGGCATATTCCGATGCGTCACAAAAATGGCGTGGAATATGAATATATGCTGCTGTACTGGCTGTTTTTCCGCGTGCTGTCGCGCAATAACGAATTCGCCAGTTACGATCGCTTCGCCAGCCAACTGGAAATTCTGCCGGCGAATCTGCTGAAAGCGAAACAAAAATTTGATCCGCAGGCGGACGCTATCGCCAGCCGTTATCATAACAGCGATTATATGATGTGGGTCGGCGGCGCGGAGATGTGGGGCGAGGTCTATCTGTTCTCCATGTGTATCCTGGAAGAGATGCAGTGGAAGCGCACGCGCCCCGTCAGCTCTGCGGAATTTTTCCACGGCGCTCTGGAGCTGCTGGAAAAAGACGTTCCGCTCATTCTGGTGAAAGGGGAAGGGAAATGCCGCGCGCTGGATGAACGCGTTGAGCGTTTTGCCAGTAAAATTACCGATAACCTGGTGGTGATTGATCCGAAAGCGTATGCGCTGGACGGTATTGATGATGAGTTCCGCTGGATCATGGCGCCGTGTGTTGTTTCGACATTGTTAGTTGACCGACTGGCGGCGCACTTTGAGAAATATACCGGCCACAGTCTGGATATTCGTCGTTACTACCGTCAGTTCGATTATTAACAGAAAGGGGCGTGTAGCATATACAGTGCCTGATGGCGCTTCGCTTATCAGGCCTGTGCGCCAGTTTATTAATAAAGATGATGTGTAGGCCGGGTAAGGCGCAGCCGCCACCCGGCATATATGACCTTCTCTTTTAACCCTCAACATTCACCACTTTGATTTCCACCATGCCAATCCCCAATTTGCGCGGCGAATGGCCCAAAATATTACCTTCGTTGGTGGAGACGGGAGCGGGCGGCGCAATGACTAGGGTATTCGCGTCCGTCGGGTTGTTGAAATGTAGCGTGATAGTGGACACATCGTGACCCAGCACCAGCGTCTGCTCTTCGTTGCCTACGCGTACCGGAATCGGCCGATTCGCGTTGTCGCCGAAGGCTTTGGCGGTGATCACCAGATCAAACTTTTTCGGCAGCGGCGCTTTATATTCGATTTTAACCTCATCGCCCAACTGCGCATTTGACCAGCGGCCCCAGGACTCCGGCCGGGAAATGCCGCTAAACTGCTTCACCTCCTCCGGCGCGCCCGCCACATTAAAGATAAAGCTATCAGCTTTATAACGAATATCGTTATCGACAATCTTTAAGGTATCGACGTTGCCTTTATAGCGTTCCATATCGATCATCGTGTCTTTAAACGCCGTCTTGCCTTTCCACTGCGCTTTATCGACATGCTGTACGGTTTGCTGCCCGCCAAGCTGGCCCTGCGAGACACACCAGTCGGTAGAAAGCGCCAGCTCCGGCGCCCATAACTGCGCCATCTTGTAGCAGCGGTCGACCCAGACGAAGTTATCGCGCGGGGCAAAATCGGCGAGTTGGAAGCGCAGCGGGGCGGAGTATTCGCTTTCCGGCAGCGGCTCGACGCGCTTATCCGACACCCGCAACAGCAGCGGTAAGCGGAAGTGGCTGCCGGAAAAAGCGATCATGTTTTTGTCCCGATCGACGGTAAAATCTTTTATCTCTTTCGGGAAATTCCACAGGCGAATGATATCCGGCTTCATCGCCAGCACTTTCTCTTTTACATTCAGGAACACTTCCGACAGCGACTGCCCGGAAAGGCTGCTACGTCCCAGACCGATAAAATTATCGCCGCCGAGAATATCCAGCACCGTTGCGCCGTTGTCCATCGTGTTGCGTTTGACCGCCAGCGTCTCCTGCTGCGGTTTATCGCCGCGCAGAATAAAAAACAGATTGTTGCGATCTTGCTTATTCAGGTATTTCCAGGCCGTATTATTCATCGCCAGATGGTCGGAAGAGACGACGATAACGGTATCTTTAAACCACGGTGACGCTTTGATTTTGTTGATAAACTCGGCGATGTTTTCCTGGCTGCAACTTACGGCGCTAAAGGACTGATTGGGCTTGCCGTCGTAATCGTAGCGTTTGCGGTTGCAGGTGCGTGAGATAAACCCGTCCGGGTGGTGAGTATCTACGGTCAGCGTAAACAGCGAAAACCGCTGGCCTGAGCGGGAAAGCGCTTCAAATTTCTTCCATGCCTCATCAAGCACCGTATCGTCGTAGAAGCCCCAGTCGTTACGATAAGACGGGTCCGCCACCACCGTTTTTAGCTCTTCAGCGCCGTACAGATGATCAAATCCGTGTGATTTCAGGAACACGTCTTTCCCGGCAAAACGCAGGTTAGCTCCCTGCACGAAATAGTTCTGGTAGCCGGAGTTTTTCAGAATGTCGCCGAGGCAGATATTCTGCGGGAAGAAGCTGGAAACCGACGCGGACGCATTGCCCTCAAACGGCGCAAACAGCGGAATACCACACTGGGAAGCCACCATCCCGGCGATGGTGTAATCCGTTCCCGGCAGTTGCATGGTATGGCTGAAATCCAGCCCCTCATTTTTCAGCGCGCCCAACTCTGGCGTGAGATTGGGGAACGCGTCATTATCAAAATAGGTCCGTTCCAGGCTCTCGCCGTAGATATAGACCAGATTGAGCTTCGGATTAGGAATGGTTTTTGCTGGTTCTTTATAATAAACGGCAAAATCCGGATCGCCATCGCGCATTTGTGATTTTACCAGTTCGGTAATCTGGCGAAACGCCGGGCTGGCGTCGACCGAACCCAACGCCAGCAGTAACGCCAGCAGGCTGTAACCGACATGATGAGGATGGTGACGGCGGCGGCGTAGTACCCATCCCAGCGCGCCGAATACCGCCACTAACGCCAGGGCAATGCCGATTCCCGGCAGAATATATTTGCCGACTCCCGCTCCCGTCAGACTATTCGTGAGCGTATAAAGCACTGCGTCGTTGATCCCGTCGCCGGTAAAATAGTCGCTGGCATACAGGGTAATATTCAGAATGACAAAAAGTCCCAGCACCGTGAGAGTGGCGGCAAACCACCAGGTGTTACGGCCCGCCTTCCAGGCATATATCAGCACAGAGGCGAGAAACAGAGCGACAGAGAGCAACTCGGACAACTGACGATCCTCAATAAACCAGGCTTATCGCTGGCAGGAAAAAATTTCTAACAATGTAATAGCGATGTCACATTGCTGCAATTCTAATGACTTTACACGGCGCTGCTATTTAGAATGAGTTTAGAAAGTTGGTTTTTTGATCGGCATCACTTCCTGCCATAGCGGTTAATAACAGGAAAAGACGAAGAGAAAAATCGGGTTAATGCCGTGTTGGCGGGTAAAGGGCCAAAACACGGCTTTTAACAGGGCGTCCCGGCGTGGCGCACGGTCAGAAAAACGCAGTCAGGAGAGGAAATTCAGCCCTTGCTGCAACACCAGATCGCAAGCTTTGGTTTTCACCTTTTCCGCCAGCGGCGTACTGCCGATATTATTGAGGTTCAACTGCTGGCCGTCCTTCGTCTTGAGCAACCCTTGCAGGCCGTTCAGGTAGTTAGTGTCCTGCTCCTGCTGTGTGGTATCCAACCCCAACTTGTTCAGAATCTGATTTTTAACGTTTTCCACGTTGGTAGCGGACGCCAGTTTCTGTTTGGCGCAGTACTGCAAAATACCGGCGGCATTATTCATATTATCGGCGCTGAGCGACTGGGCACCTCTGCTGAGCAGACCGGTTAGCGCAGAAAGCGACATCCCGCCCTGCTGTGCGTTCGCGCCCTGAGCGCTTAACTGACTGGCGGCAATACCGCTGGTGGAAATCAGTACGCTGACGATCGCCGCGCAGCACAGAACATGTTTCGCTGTATTCATGGTAATCACCTGTGTTATGCCAGCCAGGCGTTGTATCGCCCTGGCGCACGTTGCAATTTAATACTCTTTACCCGTCACCCGGCTGCGGTAACTGTCCCAGGTAAAATTAACCCATAAACTGTTGCCGAGACGCATACGGTCCATGACGCGTTCGCCAAGCATTTTCGTCATCTCTTCCATATTGCTGTTCGTCAACATGCCGGTGGGACGTTTTGACGAGGAACGACGATCGACAATTTGATTGATGATCACTTTTTCATAGCGGGATTCGGTCTGCACGCCGATCTCGTCGATCACCAACAGATCAACGTTACTCAGATCGTTAAGCAACTGCTCTTCGCTGGTTTCCCGATTGCTGAACGTGTCTTTCATCGCTGACATAATATCCGCCACGGTGATAATCAGTACCGACTTTCCGCGCAGCAGCAGCTCGTTACAAATAGCCGCGGCGAGATGATTTTTACCGGTTCCCGGCTTGCCGGAAAAGACAAAGCTGGCGATATTGCCGTCAAATTCATCAACGTATTGTCGGGCTTTGCTTAACGCGTTCATTTGTCCGTCGCACTCAACCCGATAGTTATCAAACGAACAGTTTTGATGCAGCGGTCGAATGCCGGAACGGTTAAAGGTGCGCTGCATTTTCATTGCCCGATTTTCCCGCGCCAGCGCCGCCGCCCGGATCTCGCCTTGCTCTTTCTGCCACGCCAGCAGTTCTTCGCCCGTTTTAAACGCCGGTGTAATATGCGCAGGCATCATTTTTTGTAGACGCTGCATCAGGTCGCCAACATTTTTCATCGTTACCCCCTAAAACCTGGTGGAATATGATTGTCAGGTTCGCTGACGCTATTGATGTCGCGCTGCGGCATTCCGCCATTGCTGGAACGGCTGATTTGCACGCTGCGCGCCAGCTTTTGCTGCCACTGGATATGGTGAAAAACCTTACCTTCCGCCTGCCAGTAGGCGATAAACGCCGCCAGCTCTTCTGCGGTGACTGGCTCCCGAAGCGCCACGCCCCAAAGGGCAGCCTGACGCTGAAAATCCGCATCCGGTTGCCAGGCGGGATACATGGCGAATTTTCCGCAGGGAATCGCAACGGGGGCGGCTTCGGGTTCTTCGTAAAATTGCGCGTCTAACGCCACATCGCTTCCCGGACGTGATAACTTTTCTTCAAGCGCCAGCAGTTCAGCCATGCGTGCAGGCGTCACGGCATAAAAGGCAGGCGCATTATTAGCGAATACCGCCACTGCGCCGCCCGTTGACTTCGCCAGCACAGCATGATGATCGTGTAAAAGGACGTCAATACCGATGACGTCCGACGTTAAAATTCTGGAAGACATAATGTTTCTCAATATGGAACAACAACCGAGAAGGGCGACTGTTTTTATAGTACCACACAGACCTGTAAGAACAGCAGGAGGCGTTCCACCATTCACACGCGGGGGCGTTTGCGGTACAGCCATAATCCCGGTACAGAGAGGCCAATTGAGAGGGCGCCAACAATGGAAGAGGCTTTCAGAAAATTGGTCAGCAGCGTAATCATCATCGGTTCGCTATAGCCCAGATGGCTAATTTTTACTGCGGAAATCATCGCGGTATAGGCGGAAATCCCCGGAAACATCGGGATCACGGCCGCGACGGTAAACACTTTAGGGTGAGCGAGATACCAGCGTGACCACTGAATACCAATACTGCCGACCAGCAGCGAAGCCATAAACGTCGACCATTCGATATTAAAACCAGCGCTCATCATCAGCATACGCGAGCCATGACCCAGCGCCCCCAGTAGCGCGCACCACGGAAGCGCCCGGTGGGGAACATTAAAGACCATCGCAAACCCGACGGCGGGGATCGCAGACAAGATCATGTCCTGCATAAGCGCCAGTAAAAAGTCGATTATACCCATCCTCGTAGCCCCCATACTGTCATTGACATCACTACGCCCACACAGGTGGCCAGTGTCAACAGGCTGGCGATAGCCCAGCGCGCCAGCCCGGTATTAATATGTCCTTTAAACATATCTGCGACGGAATTAATCAGCGGAAAGCCCGGCACCAGTAGCAGTACGCTCGCCGCCATGGCGATAGTGGGCGTCTGGCTAAAGGCGGGAAGGGTGAGCATCAGCCCGGAAATCGTGGTAGCGACAAAGGCGGTAATGCAAAAATTGATCTGCGGATGTAAATGCCGCTGCGCCAGCATCTGGCGAATATACATGGCTATCATACTGGCGAAAAAGGTGATAACCGCGCCATCCCAGCCGCCATTATTCAGCTTACAAAAGCAGGAGCAGGAAAGACCGACCATAAACGCCACCAGCCAGCGCGGATAACGCAGCGGGCGGAGCTGGCTAAAGCGTTTTTCCACGCCTTTGTAATCCAGCAGACGATGTTCCGCGAGGATAACGATATGCTGAACCTCCGTGACGACGTGCATATTAATGCCGCGATCCTGGTTTTTACGTGTCGATGTCAGACATTGTCCGTCTTTAATGGTCGTCAGTACAATGGCGTTAGAGGAGATCGCGCTTTCGACGCTATCCATACCGAGCGCCAAACCGAGTCGGGTGGAAAGCTCATCAACCAGTGCGCTTTCCGCCCCGTGCTGCAATAAAAGCAGCCCGCATTGAATACATAACCGTGTTACTGCTCGTTGAATTGATTGCTCTTCTTGCATGACTCGTCCTGTCCGAAAAGACATTCTATGCGCCGCCACTATGACAGAGGCTTTCTTTTTAACACGAAGCGCAGGCATGATGGCGTTGGTTAAGATCAATTTCTTGTTGATAAAAACGTCAACCACCAGACGCAACGCATAAGCTTCCTGAGACGTGCGCTTCGTCACAGGCAGGATATCCTTATGGGCGACGGTTCTCGTATGTCCGTTTCCAGAATAGAGGCATTATGCCAGCCTGGCCGCTCATTTTTGAATCAATGATGTGGTGAATTTTATCAACTATATGCATTAATGGTTTAACCACAATGGCGTGAGCAGCGGGCGTAAAAATAGGCATGACTTAGTGTAATTCGCAGATATTACATGGGTTTTATGGATGGTAGACAGTATTGTTGGGCTTTTGTTTTAGGACTCAGCAATATGAATGAAGGGCGAACTCATATTTTAAATTTATTAATATGATGCGTTTTCGTTAGAATTGCTAATGTGCAAATTTAGTTAATTTAATTGTCTTGCTTCTGGTTTTATGAGTAACTATGCGATAGTGATTTCATGTTTTTGTGCTATGTGGATTGTAGCGCAATCGATGTTAGATATTTAAAAATAAAACAAGGATAATTAATCCACTCGGCCTATATTTCTTTGCGATCATTGTTAATAGTGTTTTTATTAATGGGGCAATGAAAAGTGGCGGCGTGGGTGCGGAGGAATTATGCTGCCAGGATGCTGCAAAAATGGACTTATTATCAGTAAAACCCCTCTTATACAGGAAGGCCTTAAAGGGGCTATAACAGGTAATTTCCCCGATTATAAACTGGCGTATTGTCGTACGATAGAAGAGCTAACGCTGCTACAGCTACGCCGGAGTAATTTAGTTATTGCTGATTTAGCAGTTAACAATGCCTCTTCCCGCGCTATCTGCGAATATTTTTATAGCTTAATCTCGCAATATCGCGACATACATTGGGTATTTCTGGTTCCTAAATCCTGCTATCCACATGCGGTTGATCTCCTGATGGGCCCCGTCAGCACCTTGCTTTCAGACGAAGAGCCAATCGAGAATCTTATTAGCGTTATCCATGCGGGAAACGCTCGCTCAGAAAGAATAAGTAAAACGTTATTATCGCCTCAGGTACCGTCTGAAATTCAGCAGGCCCACGACAGGCCGATTGTCCTTACGCTGTCTGAACGAAAAGTATTACGCCTTTTAGGAAAAGGGTGGGGCATTAACCAAATTGCGGCGTTACTTAAAAAAAGTAATAAAACAATTAGCGCCCAAAAAAATAGCGCCATGCGACGCTTATCAATACACAGTAATGCAGAGATGTATGCATGGATAAACAGTTCTCAGGGAGCCAGAGAATTGAACCTACCTTCGGTATATGGAGAAACCATGGAATGGAAAACAGAATCAGCAAGAGAAATGTTGCGCTCGTAGAAAAATGCGTGATGAGCACCATTGGTATTAAAGGGCTATTTGATGCAATGCCGGATTGCCGACATACGCTTCATATTTTTTCAAAACCATCCGCGTTTTATAAGTCTGCGCTAAAGACGCCGTTTTCTGCCGTTATTTTTTCTCTTTCTGCGTTAAGAACTGAACGCCGGACAGGATTATCCAGCCTGACGGAACTGGCGATAAATTATCCCCATATGCGGCGTCTGGTGATTGCCGATGATGATGCTGAAGCCCGCTTAATCAGCGCGCTATCCCCGCTGCCGCTGGATGGGGTCATCAGCAAAGCGTCGCCGTTGGATGTTTTACAGGATGCCTTATTTACATCGCTTAATAGCGCCCGGCGGACAACGGAGCGTACAGACAATCTTTGGGAACTTCACCAGAATTGTATGCTCAGTCCAACCGAGCGGGAGATTCTGCGTTTCATGTCGAACGGCTACTCAATGCCGCAAATTGCCGTCCAGTTAGAACGTAACATTAAGACTATCCGGGCGCATAAGTTTAATGTGATGTCCAAGCTGGGCGTGAGTTCTGATGCCGGGTTACTCGATGCGGCGGATATTCTGTTATATCTGCGCGCCGGCGATGCTACCGCGCTCCAGCATCGGGTATAGCCCGCGCCGGATGCGCCGTGCTTGTTCGGGGAATCCGGGTGTCAGGCACGTTATTGGCACACGTCTACCCAGGTCGCCGATGTCAGTTCAGCCATTCTTTCCGGCGTGATGCGTACCGCGCTGTGCGTGGCGCCTGCGGCAGGCAATACTTCGTTATACCCCTTCAGAGAGATGTCGCAATAAACGGGCAGCGGGTGCTCCAGCCCAAAGGGACATACGCCGCCGACAGGATGTCCGGTTGCATTGACCACTTCATCGCTGCTCAACATACGGGCTTTTGCGCCGAAAGTGGTTTTAAGCTTCTTATTATCCAGGCGGGCATCGCCTTTCGCGACCACCAGGATAATGGTGTCTTTTACTTTAAGCGAGAGCGTTTTAGCTATCTGCCCTGGCTCTACGTTGTGCGCTTTGGCTGCCAGCTCGACAGTCGCTGTACTTTGATTTAATTCGATAATTTCAATATCGGGAGCATGATCGGCCAGAAATTGCCGTACAGATTGCAGACTCATTCTTCTCTCCTGAGACCTTACCAATAGCCACGGTAGACCCAAAAATGGCAAAACGTAATTTGGCATACGGAGAGCGCCGCTGTAAATATAATAATGTGACAGGCCAGCAGCAGTAAGCCGTGACGATAACTGAAGGCAAGTTTACTTTAGCGTGCAGTCGCCGCACTGCTGTACGTCAGGTAAGCGGTAACGTTGGCAGCAGGTTCTGCGTACCAGAAGACCGTCGCGCATTACGACGGTCCGCCACAGCGGGTTATCCTGACCGTCGGATAGCTGCTTTTCAAAAAAACAGCGCTGGCGTAGCGTTGCCAGCAGGGCTTCGCCAAGCAGCGGTTTCATCTCAGTCAGATACCAGTTGATTAAATAACCGGTATTGCTCCAGATAAGTTTCGCGTTGATGTCGCCAGTCGCCTCCAGCGCCTGAATGACCGGCTGTAGTGCGGAGACTATCAGCGTTTCCATTCGTTCTTCCGGGGAACGCCCCGTTGCCAGGTTATCCTGATGCACATCAAGCCAGAAACACGCGGCGCGCCCGGTTTCATGAAATTCAACGTGAATATGTTCTGCCGAGACATCGATAGCGCGCGCTTGCGTCAGTAATGCCAGCATCAGCGGCGGCGCCATCAGCCCGATATACCATTGCGCCCACAGGGAGAGTAACGGCTTATTTTCACGTGGCAGGCCTGGCGTGTGCCGATAGATGTGATCGGAATAGGCGGCCAGCAATGAACGAAACGTCGCGGGGCGCGTCCACTGGGCAAGAGTCATCGCCGTTGGCGGCGGTGTTTCATCCAGCCGGATGAAGTCCAACAGGTGCTCACGGGTAGAGGCGATCGTCTCGCGTACTGCGTCCGCCAGCGAGGCGTCTTCCGGCTGGGGAGCAGCTCGCCAGATAATATCGTCAGCAATCGGTGCGGAACGGTAGGCCATAGCGCAGTTTAATGATGTTAATCTAAATGATAATTATTACTAATCCTATCGATAGCGATAAACGATGGCAAGCGGTTTATGGTTAACGCTGTTGGCGTAGCACGATTACGTCAGCAGGATTCATAGGGCGCGCATGTCGTCGCTGACCAGAATGTGGTTACGTCCAAGATGCTTGGCTTCGTAGAGCGCTTTATCCGCTTTTTCGATAGCGTCTCCGATATTGCGATCCGTCAGGGGCGCAATGCCGATACTGACAGTGACATTGGTGGCGACGCTTTCGTTAAACATATGCGGGATTTTAAGATCGTATACTTCCTGTCGGATACGTTCTGCGGTAGCGCGGGCTTGCTGTGGTTCGGCGGTGGTCAGCAACACCAGAAATTCTTCCCCGCCAAAACGGCAGACGACATCGCGCGATCGCACGGCGTCCCGAATTGCCGCTGAGACGCGGATTAACGCCTGATCGCCCATCATATGACCGTAGTGATCGTTATACGCTTTGAAATGATCGATATCCAATAGCAGGACGTAGTGTTCATGGCTGCCCGGCGCCTGTAACGTATCCAGCCGATTTTGCAGGCCACGGCGGTTATATAAGCCGGTTAATGGATCAAGCATGCTCAGGCCATTGAGGGTTTCCCGCTCGGCCAGCAGCTTAAACATGAGCTGTTGGGCAAAATTATCGTAGCGTTTCTGGATAACATGTTGAATAGCGATTCCCACCATTGGCAGGGCCAGCAAATAGAGAATTCGCAAACCTTGTTCATTACCGTTCAGCCACAGGCAGACCGCGACTGGCGGTAGCGAATAGAGCGTAAACGCGACGATATTCGCGGCAAAGGCTATCGAGCCGATAAACAGAACGCTAAGCAGGGAGATCAGTAAAAAAGAGAAATCATAATGGCCTAACGCCGGATACTTTAGCGCAATATGCGCCGCCCATATTCCCCCAAAGAGTAGGGAGATAAAGGGGAGATTAATTCTTTTTTGTCCATATTTCCCATGCCATATCAACAGTAATACGCTCAGGACCACTATCCCGATCATTGGCGTGCAAAATACATTGATCTGATAAAGGGGGAAAACGAGAGTAAATAGCGCCGACACGGCGTTGAGAAACAAGAAAAGACGTAAAGAAAACTGATACTTCTTAATACGAAGCGACCGCCAGGATGGTGTTGTCATGGGTAATTGTCGTTATTTATCGGTGATATACACGGAATCGGGCGCCAACATGAAAATAACGTATGAGAAAAGGTCGCCTAAAGCGAGGTGTTGTTGTTTTTACGTTAACAGTCGGACAATTTATCACCTTACTGAATACGTGTCATCAACCGTTAAGTAAAACTCATCTCTTTAGCTTTCTCCCTGGCTGACAAATGAGAAAATATATCATATGATATTGGTTATCATTATCAATTCCAGAGGTAAAACCATGTTGCAGCGGACGTTAGGCAGCGGATGGGGCGTGTTATTGCCTGGAGTGATTATCGTTGGACTGGCGTTTATCGGCCTGTCAGCTTATGCGCTGAAGCTGTTGATTGTATCAGGATTGCTACTGTCTGCGCTGATGTTGTATCACAAACAATTACGGCATTTTGTACTGCTGCCATCGTGTATAGCGCTTATTGGCGGCATGATGTTGGCAATGATGAACTGGAATCAGGGATGAAAATGAAGGGACAAAGGAAGGATAAGATAATTGGTGCGAGGGGGGGGACTTGAACCCCCACGTCCGTAAGGACACTAACACCTGAAGCTAGCGCGTCTACCAATTCCGCCACCTTCGCACAGTTATCTTACTTTTTGATATCGCCTCGTTGGTGCGAGGGGGGGGACTTGAACCCCCACGTCCGTAAGAACACTAACACCTGAAGCTAGCGCGTCTACCAATTCCGCCACCTTCGCCCAGTGCGAGCAATATCAACGTGGTTTTGGTGCGAGGGGGGGGACTTGAACCCCCACGTCCGTAAGGACACTAACACCTGAAGCTAGCGCGTCTACCAATTCCGCCACCTTCGCATACCATCGATTCTTGAAAAGAATCACTACCACGGAGGCGCATTCTAGTGGTTTTCAGCTATTCGTCAATAGTTAATTGCATGGGATAGATTGATTGCTGCAAAAATGGGCGCAAGACGTAGGTTGGATAAGACGCTTTGCGTCGCCATCCGGCACATGCAACCAGATGGCGCTGCGCTTATCAGGCCAACTATTTCTTCGCCTGACGGGTCATCACGGTACGATAAACCTTAAAGCGCCCGGTTTGCGCGATGACTTCATGGAAGCCAAAAGTCTCATCCAGAATCTTAGGATAGGGCAGAAAGGCGTTCGCCACGATGCGTAACTCTCCGCCGCTGTTCAGATGGCGCACTGCGCCGCGAATGAGCGTTTGCGCCGCATCAAGGCTGGTTTGCATTCCGTCGTGGAACGGCGGGTTGGAGATGATCATGTCAAAACGTCCTTTGACTTCCGAAAAGACGTTGCTGGCGAATACCTCGCCTTCAAGACCATTAGCGGCAAGCGTGGCGCGGCTAGCTTCCACCGCCGGCGCGCTGACGTCACACAGCGTCAGGCGCACTTTCGGCGAATGGCTGGCCAGCGCGGCGGAAAGCACGCCAGCGCCGCAGCCGACATCCAGCACTTTACCTTTGGTGTGCGGCGTCAGCGTAGACAGCAGCAGTTGGCTACCAACATCCAGTCCGTCGCGGCTGAATACGCCCGGCAACGTTTTGATGGTCAGCCCGTCGATATTGTACTCGGCCCACCAGGATTCAAGACTAAACTGCGGCTGCTTTTCCAGACGACCATGGTAAAGGCCGCAACGTCGCGCGCTATCTACTTTGTTCAGCGGCGCATAGTCCGCCAGCATCGGTTCGGCGCTACGCACGCCGCTGCGGTTTTCTCCCACGACGAAAACATCGACGCCCACCGGCATCAGCGACAAAATATTCATCAACTGGAACTGCGCTTCGGGTTTATTTTTCGGCCAGTAGTAGATCAGCGTATCGCAGTCAGCGACATCGCTGGCTTGCGCGACCAGGCTAAAACGGACGTTATCGCCCATCTGGCGGCTTAACGCCTGCCAGTGGTGAAACTGTTGCGTATGCGCGCGGCTGGCGGCGCATTCAAAGCGCGCGGGCAGGTCATCCTGCAAATCTCCGGCAAAAAGAATACGGCTTTGTTCGAAATCATCACTGTGGCGCAGCAAGACTTCACTTGCCGGGGTAAAAGCAGACATGGAATGCTCCTTAATTCAGACTGGCGGCGATTATAGTAGTTTGATGGCGGAGATTCGACAGATTTGCTATATTTGCGCCCCTGATTACAGGAGCGTTTCGCTATGACATCCCGACGAGACTGGCAGTTACAGCAACTGGGTATTACGCAGTGGGCGCTGCGACGTCCTGGCGCGCTACAGGGCGAGATTGCGATTTCCCTTCCCGCGCACGTTCGTCTGATCGTGGTTGCAGAGGAATTACCCGCGCTGAACGAGCCGCTAATGCGCGATATTTTACGCGCGTTGACCGTGAGTCCCGATCAGGTTTTACCGCTGGCGCCTGAGCGCGTCGCCATGCTGCCGCAGGGCAGCCGTTGTAATAGCTGGCGGTTAGGAACTGACGCGCCGCTCCAACTCGAAGGCGCTCAGGTCACGACGCCGGCGTTTAATGAACTCCGGGCAAACCCGGCGGCACGCGCCGCACTATGGCAACAAATCTGCGAACATGAACACGATTTCTATCCTCAGCACGACCGATCTCCCCGCAGCCTGGCAGATTGAGCAACGCGCTCATGCGTTTCCGTGGAGCGAAAAAACGTTTTTCGGCAACCAGGGCGAACGGTATCTCAACCTTAAGCTGACCGCTGATGACAGAATGGCCGCGTTTGCCATTACACAGGTGGTGCTGGACGAAGCGACGCTGTTCAATATTGCCGTCGATCCGGATTTTCAGCGTCGGGGGCTGGGGCGTATGCTGCTTGAGCATCTGATTGATGAACTGGAAAAACGTGGGGTTGTAACGCTATGGCTGGAGGTACGCGCCTCTAACGCTGCCGCCATCGCGCTGTATGAAAGTCTGGGGTTTAACGAGGCGACGATTCGCCGCAATTACTATCCCACGGCACAAGGGCATGAGGACGCCATCATCATGGCGTTACCGATAAGCATGTAATAAAAGAGGCAAGGTGTAATGATGAAGTGGGACTGGATTTTCTTTGATGCCGATGAAACGCTGTTTACGTTTGATTCTTTCACCGGCTTACAGCGGATGTTCCTTGACTATAGCGTCACCTTTACCGCTGAGGATTTCCAGGATTACCAGGCCGTGAATAAGCCGCTATGGGTGGATTATCAGAACGGCGCGATTACTTCATTACAATTGCAGCACGCGCGCTTTCAAAGTTGGGCTGAACGGCTAAACGTTGCGCCGGGGCTGCTGAATGACGCTTTTATTAGTGCGATGGCGGAGATCTGTTCTCCTTTGCCGGGCGCCGTTTCGCTACTTAATGCGATTCGCGGGCAGGCTAAAATCGGTATTATTACTAACGGTTTTACCGCGCTACAACAAACTCGTCTGGAGCGCACCGGGCTGCGCGAGTATTTCGATCTGCTGGTGATTTCCGAGCAGGTTGGCGTCGCGAAGCCCGATCCGAAAATCTTTAACTACGCCCTGGAGCAGGCGGGGAATCCTGACCGCTCGCGCGTATTAATGGTTGGCGATACCGCGGAATCCGATATTCTTGGCGGCATTAACGCCGGACTGTCGACCTGCTGGCTTAACGCGCATCATCGCGAGCAGCCCGCGGGTATTCATCCAACCTGGACTGTGGCGTCATTAAGCGAACTGGAGCAGCTCCTGTGTAAACACTGATTGCCTCCCCCAGGTTGATGGGTAAAATAGCCGCATTTTTCGTATTCAACATGCGTGGTCAAACGCCGCGCTTACTCAAGAAGATTTGACTATGACGTTGTCTCCTTATTTGCAAGAGGTGGCCAAACGCCGCACTTTTGCCATCATTTCTCACCCGGATGCCGGTAAAACCACCATTACCGAAAAAGTGTTGCTGTTCGGACAGGCGATTCAGACCGCCGGTACGGTAAAAGGCCGTGGCTCCAGCCAACATGCAAAATCTGACTGGATGGAGATGGAAAAACAGCGTGGTATCTCTATCACCACCTCGGTGATGCAGTTCCCGTATCACGACTGTCTGGTGAACCTGCTGGACACCCCGGGGCACGAAGACTTCTCCGAAGATACCTACCGTACCCTGACGGCGGTGGACTGCTGTCTGATGGTGATCGACGCCGCAAAAGGCGTTGAAGACAGGACTCGTAAGCTGATGGAAGTTACCCGTCTGCGCGATACGCCGATCCTGACCTTTATGAACAAACTCGACCGTGACATCCGCGACCCGATGGAGCTGCTGGATGAAGTGGAAAATGAGCTGAAAATCGGCTGCGCGCCGATCACCTGGCCGATTGGCTGCGGCAAGCTGTTTAAGGGCGTTTATCACCTTTATAAAGATGAAACTTATCTGTATCAGACCGGTAAGGGCCACACCATTCAGGAAGTGCGCATCGTTAAAGGGCTGAATAACCCGGATCTGGACGCCGCCGTCGGTGAAGACCTGGCGCAGCAACTGCGCGACGAGCTGGAACTGGTGCAGGGCGCGTCTAACGAGTTTGATGAAGAGCTGTTCCTGGCAGGGGAAATTACCCCGGTATTTTTCGGTACCGCGCTGGGTAACTTTGGCGTTGACCATATGCTGGATGGTTTAGTGGCGTGGGCGCCCGCGCCGATGCCGCGTCAAACCGATACCCGCACAGTGGAAGCCTCAGAAGAGAAGTTCACCGGTTTTGTCTTTAAAATTCAGGCCAATATGGACCCGAAACACCGCGACCGCGTGGCGTTTATGCGCGTGGTTTCCGGTAAGTATGAGAAGGGCATGAAGTTACGCCAGGTCCGTACCGGCAAAGATGTGGTGATTTCCGACGCGTTAACTTTTATGGCGGGCGACCGTTCGCACGTTGAAGAAGCGTACCCGGGCGATATTTTGGGTCTGCATAACCACGGCACCATTCAGATCGGCGATACCTTCACCCAGGGCGAGATGATGAAGTTTACCGGTATCCCGAACTTTGCGCCGGAACTGTTCCGTCGTATTCGCCTGAAAGATCCGCTCAAGCAGAAGCAGCTACTGAAAGGGCTGGTGCAGCTTTCTGAAGAGGGGGCGGTGCAGGTATTCCGTCCCATCTCCAACAACGATCTGATTGTCGGCGCCGTGGGCGTTTTGCAGTTTGACGTTGTTGTCGCGCGTCTGAAAAGCGAATACAACGTTGAGGCGATTTATGAATCCGTCAACGTGGCGACGGCGCGCTGGGTGGAAAGCGCCGATGCGAAGAAATTCGAAGAGTTTAAGCGTAAGAATGAAACGCAGCTGGCGCTGGATGGCGGCGACAACCTCACCTATATCGCCCCCACGATGGTTAACCTGAACCTGACCCAGGAACGTTACCCTGACGTTCAGTTCCGTAAAACGCGCGAACACTGATCCCTTTCCGGGCGCGGCATCCGCCGCGCCTTCGTACTTTCCCTGCCTTTTTAACCGCTTACGGAATGTTCTTAAATCCCGCGTTTTTTCTCCG
Organism: Salmonella sp. NW177; assembly: GCF_051811585.1. Classification (NCBI taxonomy): domain Bacteria; kingdom Pseudomonadati; phylum Pseudomonadota; class Gammaproteobacteria; order Enterobacterales; family Enterobacteriaceae; genus Salmonella; species Salmonella sp. NW177. The sequence continues at coordinate 218,125 of NZ_JAMMZV010000007.1, forward strand.
ATCTGCCTGTTTTTTATACGCACCGACAAGCGATTTTAAAATTGTGATCTATATTTAACAAAGTGATGACATAAATGTCGGCTTTAATGCCTGTTCAATGCGTGAATATGAGAGCTTAAAGCTGAGATTTGTTTCAGTCACGATATTAATAACTGAAACGGAAGGGTGGCAGGCGACGCGTCGTTACAAATTCACGAATGTGATGCCAGTCATTGACTTCAGAAACCGGTGAGTTTCACCGCATTCAGCAATGCAACCTCGTGTTGCCTGAGCTCAAATTACGAGCAAACTATACAGGACAAAATCGATGACTATGACAAGACTGAAGATTTCTAAAACTCTGCTGGCCGTAATGTTGACCTCTGCTGTTGCGACAGGTTCTGCCTTTGCAGAAAACGCAACAACGGACAAGGCGCAAAGCGGAACCGAAACCGCAGGGCAAAAAGTCGATAGCTCTATGAATAAAGTCGGTAACTTCATGGATGACAGCGCTATCACTGCGAAAGTCAAAGCTGCGCTGGTAGACCATGACAATATTAAAAGCACCGATATTTCTGTCGAAACCAATCAGAAAGTCGTCACCCTGAGCGGCTTTGTAGAAAGCCAGGCGCAGGCTGAAGCCGCCGTGAAAGTGGCGAAAGGCGTAGAAGGCGTGACCTCCGTTAGCGACAAACTTCACGTTCGCGACAATAAAGAAGGTTCCGTGAAAGGTTATGCCGGCGATACGGCCACGACCAGTGAAGTCAAAGCCAAGTTGCTGGCGGACGATCTCGTCCCTTCCCGTAAAGTAAAAGTGGAAACGACCGATGGCGTCGTACAGCTCTCCGGTACTGTTGAAACTCAGGAACAAAGCGACCGCGCTGAAAGCATCGCGAAAGCCGTTGATGGCGTAAAAAGTGTTAAAAACGATCTGAAAGTTCAGTAATTCGTCGTAATTCGTCCTCCCGACGTTTGTCGGGAGGCGTAATGTGCACCACACTAAAAATATCGCGAATGAGTAGCCTGAGCGCTCATATTTAGCGGTCGACATTAACTATGGTAAAGGAGAGGCTTATGTTTCGTTGGGGCATTATATTTCTGGTTATCGCGTTAATTGCCGCCGCATTGGGTTTTGGTGGACTGGCTGGTACGGCTGCCGGCGCGGCGAAAATCGTCTTCGTCGTCGGGATCGTGCTCTTCCTGGTCAGCCTGTTCATGGGCCGTAAACGACCCTAGCAGGCAGCTGTAAAGATATATTGCTATCAAGCCAGTCCAGCGGACTGGCTTTTACGGTTTTAGCCGTTAACGTTTTGCGTTACCTTGTCAGCCTGGAAAAAAATGAAAAACAGGAAGGCAGAGGTGGGCCAGCGAATACCGGTTACGCTCGGCAATATTGCGCCGTTATCATTAACACCGTTCCGGCCAGGCCGTATGGCGCTGGTCTGTGAGGGCGGGGGGCAGCGGGGCATCTTTACCGCAGGCGTGCTGGATGAGTTTATGCGTGCGCAGTTTAATCCTTTCCATCTCTACTTCGGCACATCAGCCGGTGCGCAAAATCTCTCGGCGTATCTCTGCAACCAGCCCGGCTACGGGCGTAAAGTCATTATGCGCTATACCACCAGGCGCGAATTTTTTGATCCGCTGCGATTTGTACGCGGAGGAAACCTTATTGACCTCGACTGGCTGGTGGAATCCACCGCCGCCCGAATGCCGCTGCAGATGGATACCGCAGCGCGCCTGTTCGACAGCGGAAAATCCTTTTATATGTGCGCCTGCCGGGGGGATGATTACACGCCGGGCTATTTCTCGCCGACAAAACAAAACTGGCTTGATATCATTCGCGCCTCCAGCGCCATACCGGGTTTCTACCGTACCGGCGTTACGTTAGAGGGCATCAACTATCTGGACGGTGGCATTAGCGACGCCATTCCGGTTCAGGAGGCGGCAAAGCGGGGGGCGAAAACCATTGTGGTGATCCGCACCGTACCCTCGCAAATGTATTACACGCCGCAGTGGTTTAAGCGTATGGAGCGCTGGCTGGGAGAGAGCAGTCTACAGCCGTTGGTCAACCTGGTGCAGCATCATGAAACGTCCTACAGCGCGATCCAACAATTTATTGAAAAGCCGCCGGGTAAGCTGCGGATCATTGAAATTTATCCGCCGAAACCGCTGCACAGCATGGCGCTGGGCAGCCGTATCCCGGCGCTGCGTGAGGATTACAAAACCGGGCGATTATGCGGGCGTTATTTCCTTGCCACCGTTGGTAAATTGCTCGCCGCAACGCCGCCTCTCTTGCGCCATACGTCGCGGATTGCTGTGCCGGAAACGGTGGTCGTGCCTCCGGCGCCGGTGGCCAATGATACGCATGTGGCGGAGGTCATTAGCGCGCCGCAGGCAAACGACACCACATTTAACGACGAGGATCTGGCGTGAGCTGGCGCTTTATTGATACGCATTGCCATTTTGATTTCCCGCCCTTTACGGGCGATGAGCGCGCCAGTATTCAGCGTGCCTGTGAGGCGGGCGTTGAAAAAATCATCGTGCCGGCGACCGAGGCGGCTCACTTTCCCCGCGTGCTGGCGCTGGCGGCGCGTTTCCCGTCGCTTTATGCTGCGCTGGGATTACACCCCATTGTGATTGAGCGTCATGCCGATGACGATCCTGATAAGCTGCAACAAGCGCTGGCGCAACAACAGAACGTCGTGGCGGTAGGCGAGATTGGTCTCGATCTTTATCGCGACGATCCGCAGTTTGCCAGGCAAGAGCGATTTTTAGACGCGCAGCTGCAACTGGCAAAACGCTACGATCTGCCGGTGATCCTGCACTCGCGGCGCACGCATGACAAACTGGCGATGCACTTAAAGCGCCAGGATCTGCCGCGAACCGGTGTGGTGCATGGTTTTGCCGGCAGTCTGCAACAGGCCGAACGCTTTGTGCGACTGGGCTATAAAATCGGCGTCGGCGGCACCATCACCTACCCGCGCGCCAGTAAAACCCGTGATGTTATGACGCGGTTGCCGCTGGACGCGCTGTTGCTGGAGACCGATGCGCCGGATATGCCGCTAAAGGGGTTTCAGGGGCAGCCGAATCGCCCGGAGCAGGCGGCGCGCGTATTTGATGCGCTCTGCGAATTACGTCCGGAGCCCGCAGAGGTGATAGCCGATACGCTGTATCGCAATACCATTACCTTGTTTCGGCTCTGATGGCATCGCAGCCGCCGTCCGGCAGGCGACGCTTACAAATATAGCGCCGGCAAAATCAGCTTCGCCACCCCACGCGCGCGCAATCCGTCAGCCAGCCGTTCCACCTCTTGCGGCGTCGCGCCTGGCCAGGCTTTCGCTTCGCCATAGACGCCGTGCGCATGAAAGGCATTCAAACGCACCGGAACCTCGCCCAGCGAAGTAATAAACGCCGCCAGTGAATCGATATGCGCCGCATAGTCCACCTGACCCGGGATAACCAGTAACCGCAGCTCCGCCAGTTTTCCCTGCGCAGCAAGAAAGCGGATACTGTGCTTAATATGAGTGTTATCACGTCCGGTCAGACGGTGATGACACTCGCTCTTCCAGGCTTTCAGATCGAGCATTACGCCGTCGCAAACCGGCAGTAGTTTCTGCCAGCCGGTCTCGCTTAACTGACCATTACTGTCCACCAGGCAGGTCAGCCGTTGTAACTGCGGATCGGCTTTGATCGCCGTAAATAGCGCCACAACAAACGGTAATTGCGTGGTCGCCTCTCCGCCGCTGACGGTAATACCTTCAATAAACAGCGATGCTTTACGAATATGACGCAGCACATCGTCAACGCTCATGGTCTGCGCCATTGGCGTTGCCTGCTGTGGGCACATTTTCAGGCAGGTATCGCACTGCTCGCAGACGTCCGACCGCCATACCACTTTCCCGCCATCAACGCTGAGGGCGTGGTGCGGACACTGCGATACGCATTCCCCGCAGTCGTTACAGCGTCCCATCGTCCACGGGTTATGGCAATTCTTGCAGCGCAAATTGCAGCCCTGTAAGAATAATGCCAGGCGGCTGCCTGGCCCATCGACGCAGGAAAACGCAATGATCTTACTGACTAAAGCGCATCTGTTGTTCATGGCTGACTACGCGTGGCTGTCGTTCCAGGATGCGGGTATTACGTGCGGCTTCTTCTCCCAGCCAGGTGGTATTCGTGCGCGAGCCTTCGGCGCGAAATTTCGCCAGATCCGACAGGCGCACCATATAACCGGTGACGCGCACCAGATCGTTGCCGCTGACATTGGCGGTAAATTCCCGCATCCCGGCTTTGAACGCGCCAAGACAAAGCTGAACCAGCGCCTGCGGATTACGCTTGATGGTTTCGTCCAGCGTCAGAATGTCGCTGATCCCGGCATGATAAAAGGCATGGTGCGGCGCGACGGTTTGCAAATGGGTGATAGGGTCCGGTTCATCGCCATACGGCAGACGCGCGCCCGGCGTAGTGCCAATATCGGAACTGATGCCAGACTGGGCATGGAGCAGCGCCCGTTGCTTCCAGCCATACTTCACTGGCGTATTTTCGACGAAATCCGCCAGTTGGGCGCTAATACGGTAGCCCAGCTCGTTCGCTGTTTCATTTTTGCCATAACGGGCGTTCAGGCCCGCGTTTTCGCACAGCAGATTCACGGCTTCCGCCAGCCCGTACATACCGAACATCGGCGCAAAATGTTCGGGATCGATCAAACCTTCCTGTACAAGAAAGCTATTCTCAAAGAAATGTGACTTTTCATAGAGGAATTCACATCGTGAATTAATGATGGCGATCTGCTGTCGGCAGTAGTGCGGTAGCGTGCGTGAAAAGAAGTCATCGACAGACGTACTGCGTTCTGCCACGGCTTTCAGGTTGAGACGTACCAGCGTACTGCCGCCGCCGCCAAGCGGTAGCGAGTTATAACAACTGACGATGCCATAATGGCCTTTTGTGAAAATTTTATCATTTACAGGGCCATTGGAAATGTGTGGCTTACTGCATTCGCAAATGTTTTTGGCGACCTCCAGCAGCAGATCGTCCGGCGTAATTTCCGCATCGTAGATAAACGTCAGGTTAGGCGCCACCTGCTTTAGCTCGGCATCAGCGCGCAAAATCGCTCGTGTGACAGGCGTATCGGCAGGGCCAATATTGGCATGCATAAAGGCGTCTGGCAGCGTTCTGTCGAGATAACGCCAGAAACGTTTTATTCGAATATCGATCGCATCTTGTGTTAGAATTCTAACATACGGTTGCAGCAACGCATCAAGCTGGCCGAGATAAACCGGCATGGACGTCACGGAAGGAACGTGATGATACAGAATGGTGAGTAGGGATAACGCATCATCCAGATCTTTCGCGCCTTCCAGTTCCAGCCACTGTGAACCGTTAGCCAGAAATCGGGCGTAATCGGGCAACACGTAGCGCGGTTTGAAGGGGGCGTGCCCCTCAAACATATCGCAAATGACGCCTTCATCCAGCGCCTGGCGGGCATCTTCCGGCAGGGGGGGATAAGGCAGGGCGTTTTCAGCTTCCAGCGCCAGAAAATGGCGTTTTTGTTCAGGCGTGAGCACCGGGCTGGTCACAATTTGCTGGCAACGCTGCTGGAGCGCAGTTTCGCATGAGGCAGGCATCTTCGTTTCCTCTTTATGCCGGGACGATGCGCTATTGTAGAAAATGGCGGCAAACCGACTTTGATCCTGATGCGCTTATCGCTCGAAGAACAGACGGTGACGGCGGGATAATTTGATTCAGATCTCATTACAGTAATGCAAATTTGTACGTAGTTTTCATTAACTGTGATGTATATCGAAGTGTAAACGCGAGTGAATGTTAGAATATTAACAGACTCGCAAGGTGAAATTTTATACGGCAATGCCGTTGGAGAATGTCATGACTGATTTAAAAGCAAGCAGCCTGCGTGCGCTCAAACTGATGGATCTGACCACTCTGAACGATGACGACACCAATGAAAAAGTGATCGCGTTGTGTCATCAGGCAAAAACCCCGGTCGGGAATACGGCGGCGATTTGTATTTACCCGCGTTTTATCCCGATTGCGCGTAAAACTCTGAAAGAACAAGGTACCCCGGACATCCGCATTGCAACGGTGACTAACTTCCCGCATGGCAATGATGACATCGATATTGCGCTGGCGGAAACCCGTGCGGCGATCGCCTACGGCGCTGACGAAGTGGACGTGGTATTCCCGTACCGCGCGTTGATCGCCGGTAACGAGCAGGTGGGTTTTGACCTGGTAAAAGCCTGTAAAGACGCTTGTGCCGCAGCGAACGTATTGCTGAAAGTGATCATCGAAACCGGCGAGCTGAAAGAAGAGGCGCTGATTCGTAAAGCCTCTGAAATCTCCATCAAAGCCGGTGCGGATTTCATCAAAACCTCTACCGGTAAAGTGCCGGTAAACGCTACGCCGGAAAGCGCGCGCATCATGATGGAAGTGATCCGCGACATGGGCGTTTCCAAAACCGTTGGCTTCAAACCGGCGGGCGGCGTACGTACGGCGGAAGACGCGCAGAAATTCCTCGCGATTGCAGACGAACTGTTTGGCGCTGACTGGGCAGATTCTCGTCACTACCGCTTTGGCGCATCCAGCCTGCTGGCAAGCCTGCTGAAAGCGCTGGGTCACGGCGACGGTAAGAGCGCCAGCAGCTACTAAGCTCTGATTTGCCGGATGGCGCTGTGCTTATCCGGCCTACAAATCCAGGCCTGTAGGCCGGATAAGGCGTTAGCCGCCATCCGGCGATGTAAGCCTTCTACTCTTTTCCCTCAGGAGGGTACCGTGTTTCTCGCACAAGAAATTATTCGTAAAAAGCGTGATGGTCATGCGTTGAGTGACGAAGAAATTCGTTTCTTTATTAATGGTATTCGTGACAATACTATCTCTGAAGGGCAGATTGCCGCCCTGGCGATGACCATCTTCTTCCACGATATGACCATGCCGGAGCGTGTTTCGCTGACCATGGCGATGCGGGATTCCGGTACTGTCCTTGACTGGAAAAGCCTGAATCTCAATGGCCCGATTGTCGATAAGCATTCGACCGGCGGCGTAGGGGACGTGACGTCTCTGATGTTGGGGCCAATGGTAGCGGCCTGCGGCGGTTATGTGCCGATGATCTCCGGTCGCGGCCTCGGACATACCGGCGGTACGCTCGACAAACTGGAAGCGATCCCGGGCTTCGATATCTTCCCGGACGACAACCGTTTCCGCGAAATTATTCAAGACGTGGGTGTGGCGATTATTGGGCAAACCAGCTCGCTTGCACCGGCGGACAAACGTTTTTACGCCACCCGCGATATTACCGCGACGGTGGACTCTATTCCGCTGATCACCGGTTCCATCCTCGCCAAGAAACTGGCCGAAGGACTGGATGCGCTGGTAATGGACGTGAAAGTCGGCAGCGGTGCGTTTATGCCAACCTATGAACTTTCTGAAGCCCTTGCTGAAGCGATTGTCGGCGTGGCAAACGGCGCGGGAGTTCGCACTACGGCGTTGTTAACCGATATGAACCAGGTGCTGGCTTCAAGCGCCGGTAACGCGGTGGAAGTGCGTGAAGCCGTGCAGTTCCTGACCGGTGAATACCGCAATCCGCGCTTGTTTGACGTTACCATGGCGCTATGCGTGGAGATGCTGATCTCCGGTCAGCTGGCGAAAGACGACGCCGAAGCGCGTGCCAAACTGCAGGCGGTGCTGGATAACGGTAAAGCGGCAGAAGTCTTTGGTCGTATGGTGGCCGCGCAGAAAGGGCCAAGCGATTTCGTTGAGAACTACGATAAATACCTGCCGACCGCCATGTTGAGCAAAGCGGTATATGCTGATACCGAAGGGTTTATCAGCGCAATGGATACGCGTGCGCTGGGGATGGCGGTCGTCTCGATGGGCGGCGGCCGTCGTCAGGCGTCAGATACCATTGATTACAGCGTTGGCTTTACCGACATGGCCCGTCTGGGCGACAGCATCGACGGGCAGCGTCCGCTGGCGGTGATTCATGCCAAAGACGAAACCAGTTGGCAGGAAGCGGCGAAGGCCGTCAAAGCGGCAATTATCCTTGACGATAAAGCGCCAGCAAGCACACCTTCGGTCTATCGTCGAATTACTGAATAGTTGTATACTGATCTGATCAATTATTTTTGAAGCACTAAGTACGGAGAAGATATGAAACGTGCATTTATTATGGTGCTGGACTCATTCGGCATCGGCGCTACTGAAGACGCGGATCGTTTTGGCGACGTAGGTTCCGACACTCTGGGCCACATCGCAGAAGCTTGCGCCAAAGGCGAAGCTGACAATGGCCGTAAGGGCCCGTTGAATCTGCCTAACCTGACTCGTCTGGGGCTGGTGAAAGCGCATGAAGGCTCTACCGGTAAAATTGCCGCCGGTATGGACGGCAACGCGGACGTTATTGGCGCATACGCATGGGCGCACGAACTGTCCTCCGGCAAAGATACGCCATCCGGCCACTGGGAAATCGCCGGCGTGCCGGTACTGTTCGACTGGGGCTATTTCAGCGACCACGAAAACAGCTTCCCGCAGGAACTGCTGGATAAGCTGGTAAAACGCGCCAACCTGCCGGGCTATCTCGGTAACTGCCACTCTTCCGGTACGGTCATTCTGGACCAGCTCGGCGAAGAGCACATGAAAACCGGCAAGCCGATTTTTTACACCTCCGCTGACTCCGTGTTCCAGATTGCCTGCCACGAAGAGACCTTTGGCCTGGATAAACTCTACGAGCTGTGCGAAATCGCCCGTGAAGAGCTGACCGAAGGCGGCTACAACATTGGCCGCGTGATCGCGCGTCCGTTTATCGGCGACAAGGCCGGTAACTTCCAGCGTACCGGCAACCGTCACGACCTGGCCGTTGAACCGCCAGCGCCGACCGTGCTGCAGAAACTGGTCGATGAAAAACAGGGCCACGTGGTGTCCGTCGGTAAGATTGCCGACATCTACGCCAACTGCGGCATCACTAAGAAAGTGAAAGCGACCGGTCTGGACGCGCTGTTCGACGCGACCCTCAAAGAGATGAAAGAAGCGGGCGATAAAACCATCGTCTTCACTAACTTCGTCGACTTCGACTCTTCCTGGGGCCACCGTCGCGACATCGCGGGCTACGCCGCAGGTCTGGAGCTGTTTGACCGCCGTCTGCCGGAGCTGATGGAGCTGGTGGGTGAAGATGACATTCTGATCCTGACCGCTGACCACGGCTGTGACCCGAGCTGGACCGGTACTGACCATACCCGTGAGCACATTCCGGTGCTGATCTACGGTCCGAAAGTCAAACCGGGCTCTTTAGGTCACCGTGAAACCTTTGCGGATATCGGCCAGACGCTGGCGACCTACTTTGGTACATCGCCGATGGACTACGGTAAAAACATGCTGTGATACCCGTTGTCTTTCGCGCTGTAGATGCGTTGACTTCATTCGCTCACCCCGGTCACATAGTTCATCTATGCTCCCGGGGATTCACGAATTCGTCGCCTTCCTACAACGCGAAATCCTTAGGGTATTTCACTGTTTTTGCACACGTTTTGTAGGCCTGATAAGGCGTAGCCGCCATCAGGCAATAACAACAAATTTAAAGGGAACTGAAGATGGCAACTCCACATATTAATGCAGAAATGGGTGATTTCGCTGACGTCGTATTGATGCCGGGCGACCCGCTGCGCGCGAAGCACATTGCTGAGACTTTCCTCGAAGATGTCCGCGAAGTGAACAACGTTCGCGGCATGTTAGGTTTCACCGGGACTTACAAAGGCCGTAAGATCTCCGTGATGGGCCACGGTATGGGTATCCCGTCCTGCTCCATCTACACCAAAGAGCTGATCACCGATTTCGGCGTGAAGAAAATCATTCGCGTTGGCTCCTGCGGCGCTGTGCGCATGGACGTCAAACTGCGCGACGTGGTGATCGGTATGGGGGCCTGCACCGACTCCAAAGTGAACCGTATCCGTTTTAAAGATCATGACTTCGCGGCTATCGCTGACTTCGACATGGTACGTAACGCGGTTGACGCGGCAAAAGCGCTGGGCGTAGACGCGCGCGTGGGCAACCTGTTCTCCGCAGACCTGTTCTATTCTCCGGACGGCGAAATGTTCGACGTGATGGAAAAATACGGCGTACTGGGCGTAGAGATGGAAGCGGCGGGTATCTACGGCGTTGCGGCTGAGTTTGGCGCGAAAGCGCTGACCATCTGCACCGTGTCCGACCACATCCGTACCCACGAGCAGACCACTGCCGCTGAACGGCAGACGACCTTCAACGACATGATCAAAATCGCGCTGGAATCCGTACTGCTGGGCGATAAAGAGTAAGATTGTGAAGGGGGCCAGAGCAGGCCCCCTTCATCGTTTATTTCGTCAGCACTTCCCACTGTAAATTGCTTTCCAGCATGACCGTATCGGTAGAATGTGTAAATTGATTATCGTTCAAGACAGGTGTTAATGTCAGCGTGACGTTCATCATTTTCCCACTGACCTGCTGATTATTATCCATCGCGATGATACCGTTGTTATTATGTAGCAACAGACTATCCAGGGCACTGTCATTGGGAGCAAAGCTCACTCTATCAAGGGTGCTGGCAATAGGATAACTTTTACCATCTACTATCATCTGACTAACACGTACGGCGAGACCACCGTTATTTCCAAAATAAAATCGTCCCTTTTCCCCCGCTGAGGCTTGCACAAAAAGAGCAATATTCTGGCTTTCTGGGCAACTCACACTAACGTGAACCTCCTGTGAAGACATTTGATTCCAGCCTTGCTGAGAATTGACGATATCATCTTGCTTAAGCCAGCCAAAGCTGACGTTTGGCGAAGAGAACGTTATTTGGCAGTCATCGTCGGCCCGGGCTGATGGAGGGAGTAGTGCGGTGAAGAGACAACATATAGCAATCCCCAACCATTTGCTGTTGGATTTCATTGACAGACTCCCTTTGCCGTTTCATAAAATGCCTCTTTATCCTGGGTTTTCTGCAGCGTGTAGTGGATGCGACACAGACGATTCATATCATCATCAGCGGCATATAACGCAGGATTATCCGCAACATCGGTGATAAATACGCGTCCGCTGTCGACAGCGCTGACCAAATAGTTATTTTTTTCATCTACAATGCTGGTGCCTTTAGGTAGCCATGAGCCGTCCGGACGCTTTACTGTCAGCATCACACGGCGTGTATTCAGCACGTTGAAATTCAGTACCCGAAAAGCGCTGTGCGCGACGGTAATATTCTTAATACCGTTTGCCAGTTCCATGCTCTTTGGTAGCGTATTCGCATTAACCTCTACGCGGGATTTCCGCCATTCAGTTAGCCCCGGAATGACGGCCTGCCCCCAGCGGTCAGTCCAGATTCGCCCCTGTGGCGTGGCGATTTCAATGCCGCTTTCTGGTTCACTCAGGCGTGCGATAGCAAAGGTATTTTTGATGGTGTAAGGCGAGAACGTTATGCCATGTTCGTGTGCAGCGATGCCCCCGCTGAAGGTTGCGTTATAGTTGCGGTAATTATCGCCATCAGTGCCGCCGCCCACGCTGAGTTGAGTGTAATGGAGATTGCTATTGAGATTACCGTTGAAGCTATTTTGCTGGTTTTTTGCATCACGATCCGCAGAAATATAGTAATGGGTATCTTTACTCAGCGAACCATTATTTTGTAGCCCGTAGGTTGTTTTATCACCTTGATTACGCATATAAGCGCCGACGCGCTGCTCACCTAGTGGAATGCTGATGTTGATGTAAAACATATCATCATCATTACTGCCGTTATGATTCTCATCATCCTGATTAACAGCGTGCTGCCAGTTAGCGGTAATTGAGGCATATTTAAATGTTTTGCCCCAGGAAGCCATTATACTGCGAGAGTCGTTGTCATTATCCGTAGCCTGATAAGTGTAATAACCCAGAGAGAAGGTACCTAACAGATTATGGTTCCAGGCGATATTAGCACTGGAGCTACTTTGGTATTCGTAAGCATCTTTATTGAGCGCATCCGTTAACTCACGATATCCGTCGCTGTAGCGGGCGGTGCTGACGTCAAGTCTAATTTCCCCGGGCAGCGCCATGCTGGCGCGTAGTTCACTTTTCGCACCCTGCAGAGATTCGCCAAAGGACGCTTTACTGCCCAGCATTGAGCCGGAAAACGTCCATTTGTTGGTTGGAAGCCATTGCAGCATACCTCCTGCCGCTTGATAGTCTTGTGCCAGTACGCCAGACGCCTGCGCCAGCCAGTTTTCACTCAGTTTCCAACCATCGCTGATGTTATAGATCCAGGGGAGAGAATAGTCGCTGGTGGTATCACGTACGCGCCCTATGGACATTGTTAAGCCTGCGGGCGTGAGTTCGCGTAAATTAAAGGATACTGCCGGCACCGTGAAGGTTGTCGTTGAGCCATCGGTTTCAACGACGCTGACGTTAAGGTCGGTATTGCTGCGTATGATTGGGACATTTTCAAGGGTAAATGCCCCAGCGTTCACTGGTGCGGTATAAATAATCTGTCCGGACTGACGAACTTCAACGCGAGCCTGGTGGGTTCGGGCAATACCGTTAATGGTTACGCCTTGGGTATCCTGTGCCAGCCCTTGTTCAGGGATAAGCTGTACGCCGTTGATCGGCGCGCCACTGAATAGACTGGAGTTGACGTTGATCTGCCCAACTTGCGCACGCATTTTTTGTGCCTGAAATACGTGCTCCGCATAGGTGTATAGACTATCGGTACGGTATTCTCCATCATTATTCGTCAGCATGTAGCGGCTGCGCAGCGTCCATTCCGCGAAGTTTAAGCCAGCTTCAAGGTTTGCCTGGGCATAGTTTCGGCTATCGCTACCGGATGACTCGCTGCGACTGGCGTACAGGTTATAGTTAAATAACCCGGCGGTGCCGCCTTTAATCACGTTGTTTAGCGAGAGTAAGTTATTATCCAGAGCCTGCGCCGGAACAAAAAGCTCCAGCGATTCACTGTTTGGCAGTGGGGTAATAATCGCTGAGGGATAATCTTCTTGTAGGCTATGGCAGGTTTCTTTGGCGCTGATATTAAGCGGTACGAGCCCGCTGGCGCTGAGGAAATCGTCATCCACGCAAAGTTGGCCTTCTGTGTCGAAACGCGCGACCAACGACCCTCTATTTACGCCATTGATCTTTACCATGACGGTGTGGCTGCCTGGTAGAAAACGCGGCGCACGGGAAAAATATTGTGCCACGTTGGGGCTAATGCCTCTGGAGGTGAGAATACCCATGTCAAAATTCAGCTCCTCCGCCAGAGCCGAAAACGTCGTGGTCGCCAGTGAGCAATAAAGCGCAGTTTTGATGTATAGCGGCAGTTTTAAATACTTCACGTGCTAGCTCTCATCACGGCACCAGCGGTGAGGTAAAGCTGGGGACTTCAATGCCGTAACGGCTGGCAGGGTAAAAACGTACGGATGTATCAGCAGCAAGGGGCGTTTTTATACTGACGTTCAATGTTTCGCCGGGCAGAATATAGGTTTTTTTAATCGTGCCTTCGCCCCCGGAAGGTAAGAAGGTAATATTTTGGGCTAAACGTACAACGTAGGGAGACGGATTTTTGACGTTGATTGTTTGTCCGTTTCTGGACCAGGTTAATAATTTCCAGGCATCAGTAACGACCGGTAGATTTTTAGGACGAATTAATACCGGCAAATCCTGGCGTAGATTAAAACCTATTTTCATTCCCTTATTGGTAGATTTCGGAGGAATACCTTCAAACGTGACGCGTTTATAGTGCTCGACGGTGAGCGGTTCCGTGCTTTCCATAATAAAGCGTAGTTGCTGCTGCTGGCCTGCTTCAACGCGAACAACCGGTTGAGTGACATCCAGCTTCACACCATTGTCGTCAGGTAAATCAACGACGGTGGTATATAACAAAGCCGGATTGCTGTCGGTGTTTTTAACATTCATTACGCCGCTGTGTGTGGATTCTTCAATCACCAGTAGCGTAGTTTCCGGTACCATACCGGCAGCGTTAGCCTGTGAAAAGAGTGCTGAAAAAACAAAGGGGACGCTGAGTAATAATAATGGAAGTTTAGTCACTGCTGGCATCAGAATTAGTCCTTTAATTTTAATCTGTCTCCCCATAATAAGGGAGACAGATCAATAACCTTTTTATACGGTCTGGATCAGAGGTATTTAAGCGTGATGGTTGCCTGACCATCCAGAACAGTATCATCAGTAATGGCCAGCGTTGCAGTATCCTGAATGGCCAGTGAGGTTTTCAGCGGGAAAATGGCAAGAGTATACGGAACCGGTTCGGTGGTGCCTTTTGTAGCAACGGTAAACATTTCCATATTGCCGTTTTTGATAATCCCGGTGGTGGACTTCTGCCAGACTGGGCTATCAACGGTTCCTGAGATAGCGTCAGATTTTACACCATCAGCGGTAACGTTCGCGGTATCGGTGTAAATAGAGAACGCGCCGATTTTTACACCTTCGGTTGTTTTGCCAACGCCGTAGGACATTGTGGTATCAGATACTATACCATTAGTCATATTGCCATTGGCTATGGAGATAACGGATGCGCCTGGGTGGGTGTCCGCACGGTCATCGGTAATAGTCCAGGCTGCTTTGGTTGCAGACGGACAAGAGATACTCAGAGAGACATCTTTAGTGCCCAGTTGGTTTACATCGGTTGCGGAAAGTGTGGCGAGGCGGATAGTACCGTAATCAACCACGCCGCCGTCGCTGAGTTCTGGGGTACAACCGCCAACAATCAGTTGACCGGTGACTTTTAATACGGCGGTGGTGTCAGCATTCACGCTGGTTGTAGCAAAGGCTGCTGCAATTGCAGTAATAAGCAAAATTTTTTTCATTATAGTTCCATTAAAGAGGTGTTGAATATTCCATGTGAATGCTGGAGTTACAGATATACGAGTGTAAAGGTCGCCTGACCATCAAGCGTGGTGTTATCGGTAATAGCCAGTGTGTCCGTTCCCTGTATAGCGGCAGCTACGCGTATAGGAAATGTTGCAATGGTAAAAGCGGCGGGGCCATTTTCATCGCCGACACTATATGTAGTGATATTTGGAAATGTATTTGTAAGCGCAACGAATTCGTTTCCTGTGATAGCCCACAAATCTGGATTATTACTACTTGACGCTACCATTTTCGTCTGAATGCCATCGGCGGTCGCATTATTCAAGTCCATAGAGAGGCCGAATGAACCAATGTTGATACCACCTGCTGTTTTACCCAGACCTAGCTGATAGTTTGGTATTCTATTGTTCTGATGTCTAAATGTTGCGTCATCGATAGTCAATGATGTTACCGAATCGGCATGATTATCGGTAGCGGTCCAGCCAACTTTTGCCGGTGCAAGACACTGAATCGTGAGTGTTATATCTTTGTATCCCAGTTGATTCGTCTCAGTTGGCAGCAGATCGCTAACGGCCTTAGTACCGAAATCTACAACTCCACCATCACTTAACTCTGGTATACATGCGCCGTTGGTTAAAACGCCAGTCAGTTTTAATACAGCAGTGGATTCAACCGCTTGCGCTGAAGTTGATAATCCTATTACGACAGAGGTCGCTATTAATAATTTTTTCATCAGTAATCCCTAACGATTAAGTATATTTCCAAAGAACATGTAATGCGCGCCGGGATTCTATGAAGAGAATGATAGGTTGTAAATTTAATAAAATTAAATCTTGCTTAAGAAAAACTTTAATCATCATTGGTGATGATAAATGGTTTATAATTCGCTGGGTTTATGAAGTGCGGGGAAATAATATTAATTTTAAAGATTATAGTAGTTGGTGAGTGTGTTTTAACTATTTGTGCTATTCACTCATTTTTCAGAATATGTTGTTATGTTTAAATAATATCAGAGACACATTCATCTCTCTGATATTATTCATTTAGCGCACTGCTCTGGCAATCCACGCCGATAATTCCCGCAGTTCTTTTTCCTGCTCCGGGAAATCAACCAGTAGCGCTTCGCACGCCTGTTGCAGCATATCCGCGCGGTACAAACACCCTTGCAGTCGCCCCGCCAGCGCTTCCAGCGGTGCCGGGTTCAGGCTATCGGTAAACACCTGCGCACGGGTGATATGACCTTTCTCGACGTCAAAATGCAGCTCGACGCCGCCCCAGGTGAAACGTTCGTCCAGTAGATGGCTGAACGCCGGTGCCTGGCCGAAATTCCACTCCCAACTGCTCTGGCGCGCAAAGGTTTCGGCAAAATTCGGCAGATCCGGCGTTTTATCCGGTGAAATCACTTCCGCGTCGACGCGTTCGCCGTAATGGGCGAAAAAGGCTTCCGTGACCGCCTGGCAGACCTGTTCATGGGTGATACCCGGTAATAGCTCGGTAAGATTGGCTACGCGGGAGCGAACGGAGGTAATCCCTTTCGCCGCAAGTTTCTTTTTATCCGGATTCAGATAGTTCGCCAGACGGCTGAGGTCGGCGTTCAACAGCAGCGTACCGTGATGGAAGCCGCGATCTTTGGTTTCGCGATAGGCTGAACCGGAGACTTTGCGATCGCCGTCCGGCGTTTTTACGACCAGATCGTTGCGTCCCGAAGCATCGGCCATGACGCCCAGCGAATTCAGCGCCGCGAGCACAATATGGGTGGAGATGGTTTTATCGTATTCCGGTTTACCGGCCATAAAGGTAAAGCAGGTATTACCGAGGTCATGGAATACCGCGCCGCCGCCGCTGCTACGGCGGGCCAGACGGACGTTATCTTCTTCCATACGCCGCGTATTACACTCTTTCCACGGGTTTTGCGCGCGTCCAATGACCACCGTATCCGCGTTGCGCCACAGGAACAGCACGCGCTGGGTGGCGGGCATCTGGCGGAAAATGCACTCCTCGACCGCCAGGTTAAACCAGGGATCGTAAGAGTCAGAAATAAGCAGGCGTAATGTTGTCATGGTGGTTTTCCTTACCTTTATTAAGCCGTCATTTTACTCTTTTTCCTCACGCTCTTCCTCTTCCGGAACAGGCTTGCTGGCCGTTAACAGGAAGGGCGACTGCTGCCAGCGGGTGCGTTTACCTTGTAGCAAGGTGCGCGTCAGCACCACGCCTATCGCCAGCGAGAGTAGCAGCATCAGGCGTAGAATGTTGGTGGTGTTATCGACCTGCTTTGCTTCGGTGGCCAGCGTGTGGGTATCCAGCGTCAGACGCAGGTAGCCCAATGGGCCGTTTTTCCCCTGGATAGGCTCGACAATTTGTTGGTTAAAATAGCTGCCCGCTTTTTTGCCATCCAGCGCCAGCCTGTCGCGCACATTGACGCTTTCGCCAGCGCGAGTAATAAGATCGCCCTGTTCATCATAGACGCCGGCATCCAGAATACGGCTCTCTTGCGTGAGCTGACGCAGCACGGCGTTGATGCGATTTTCGTCCGGTGTTTCGCTGCGCATCAGCGGGGCGATGTTGAGCGTCACCTGGCGCGCCAGCGTGCGGGCCAGCTCTTCCAGCTGCGGATTGCGCTGTCGCTGGTGGTTTTGACTAAACCAGGACGCGCCCTGCATGAGCGCGACGAGCAGTGTGAGACAGAACAATACAATGACTGCACGATGCAGCCGAAATTTCAGTTTTGCGCGAGCCATATTCCACCTGCTGAAAATTTGAGGCTTAATGTTGCCAGAAGCGATGGTTACAAGGTAGCCTCATGCGTTATTTTCCGCGGGGCGGTTACCGGCCTGAACGATTTACAGGAGCTTTAATGCCTAACATTACCTGGTGCGATCTGCCTGAAGATGTCTCTTTATGGCCTGGTTTGCCTCTTTCTTTAAGCGGCGACGAGGTGATGCCTCTGGATTACCATGCAGGCCGCAGCGGTTGGCTGTTGTATGGGCGCGGGCTGGATAAGCAGCGTTTAACTCAATATCAGACCAAACTGGGCGCCGCAATGGTGATTGTCGCCGCCTGGTGCGTGGAGGATTATCAGGTCATTCGTCTGGCGGGGTCGCTGACGCCGCGTGCGACGCGGCTGGCGCATGAGGCGCAGCTGGATGTTGCGCCGCTGGGTAAAATTCCGCATCTGCGCACGCCGGGGCTGCTGGTCATGGATATGGATTCCACGGCGATCCAGATTGAGTGTATCGATGAAATCGCGAAGCTGGCCGGTACCGGTGAGAAGGTGGCTGAAGTGACGGAGCGCGCGATGCGCGGCGAGCTTGATTTTACCGCCAGCCTGCGTAGCCGCGTGGCGACGCTGAAAGGCGCGGATGCCGATATTTTGCGCCAGGTGCGCGGGAATCTGCCGCTAATGCCAGGATTAACGCAGTTGGTGCTAAAACTGGAAGCGCTTGGCTGGAAAATCGCTATCGCCTCCGGCGGCTTCACTTTCTTCGCCGACTATCTGCGTGACCAGCTACGCCTGACGGCGGCGGTCGCCAATGAGCTGGAGATCATGGACGGTAAATTTACCGGTCACGTTATCGGCGATATTGTGGATGCTGAGTATAAAGCCAATACCTTGCTTCGTCTGGCGCAAGAGCATGACATCCCGCTGGCGCAGACGGTGGCGATTGGCGACGGCGCTAACGATCTGCCCATGATCAAAGCGGCAGGGTTAGGTATTGCCTTCCATGCCAAGCCAAAAGTAAACGAAAAGACGGAGATTACGATCCGCCACGCTGACCTGATGGGCGTGTTTTGCATTCTCTCCGGCAGCATGAACCAGAAATGATTAACCTGCCCAATGGCAAGGCGACCGTAGGCCGGATAAGTGCCAGCGCCATCCGGCAACAGCGTTAACGAAAGAGGTAAAACGTGGCAAAAGCTCCCAAACGCGCCTTTGTTTGTAATGAATGCGGGGCCGATTACCCGCGCTGGCAGGGGCAATGCAGCGCCTGCCATGCCTGGAACACCATTACCGAGGTGCGCCTTGCCGCGTCGCCGACGGTGGCGCGTAACGAACGTCTGAGCGGATACGCCGGCAGTGCGGGCGTATCAAAAGTGCAGAAACTGTCTGACATCAGTCTTGAGGAACTGCCGCGCTTTTCTACCGGTTTTAAAGAGTTTGACCGCGTGCTGGGCGGCGGGGTGGTACCCGGCAGCGCCATTTTGATTGGCGGTAACCCCGGCGCGGGCAAATCAACGTTGCTGCTGCAAACGCTGTGCAAGCTCGCCGAGCAGATGAAAACACTGTACGTCACCGGCGAAGAGTCGCTACAGCAGGTGGCGATGCGCGCGCACCGTCTCGGCCTGCCGACCGCTAATCTGAATATGCTCTCCGAAACCAGCATCGAGCAGATCTGCCTGATAGCGGAAGAAGAACAGCCGAAACTGATGGTGATCGACTCCATACAGGTGATGCATATGGCGGACATCCAGTCGTCGCCAGGCAGCGTCGCCCAGGTCCGCGAAACAGCAGCCTACCTGACGCGCTTCGCCAAAACGCGCGGCGTGGCGATCGTGATGGTCGGCCACGTCACCAAAGACGGGTCGCTGGCGGGGCCGAAAGTGCTGGAACACTGTATCGATTGCTCAGTATTGCTCGACGGCGACGCCGATTCTCGTTTCCGCACGCTGCGCAGCCACAAAAACCGCTTTGGCGCAGTCAATGAGCTGGGCGTCTTCGCCATGACCGAACAGGGGTTGCGCGAAGTGAGCAATCCGTCCGCCATCTTTTTAAGCCGCGGCGATGAGGTCACTTCCGGCAGTTCAGTGATGGTCGTCTGGGAAGGCACGCGACCGTTGCTGGTGGAGATTCAGGCGCTGGTCGATCACTCGATGATGGCGAACCCCAGACGCGTGGCGGTCGGTCTGGAACAAAACCGTCTGGCAATCCTGCTGGCGGTGCTGCACCGACACGGCGGTCTACAAATGTCGGATCAGGACGTCTTCGTCAACGTGGTCGGCGGCGTGAAAGTCACCGAAACCAGCGCGGATCTGGCTTTACTGCTGGCGATGGTCTCCAGCCTGCGTGACAGGCCGTTGCCGCAGGATCTGGTGGTGTTTGGCGAAGTGGGGCTGGCAGGCGAGATTCGTCCGGTGCCGAGCGGGCAGGAGCGTATTTCCGAGGCGGCGAAACACGGTTTTCGTCGGGCGATTGTGCCTGCCGCCAACGTACCGAAAAAGCCGCCGGAAGGAATGCAGGTGTTCGGTGTTAAAAAGCTCGCAGATGCGTTAAGCGTGTTTGACGACTTATAATTCTCTGTATGTAGTGATGTTGTATAATTTGCCGGATGGCGATGCAATGCGTCTTATCCGGCCTACGGATTGATACGGATTGATGTTGTAGGCCTGATAAGCGAAGCGCCGTCAGGCAGTGTTATGCGATTTTTCCAGCAGGAGGCTCTTGTGTCATCGTTCGACTATCTCAAAACCGCGATTAAGCAGCAAGGTTGCACTCTGCAACAGGTGGCTGACGCCAGCGGTATGACCAAGGGGTATCTGAGTCAGTTACTTAACGCCAAAATCAAAAGCCCCAGCGCGCAAAAACTGGAGGCGCTACACCGTTTTCTCGGGCTGGAGTTTCCCCGCCGACAGAAAAACATTGGCGTGGTGTTCGGTAAATTTTATCCATTGCATACCGGACACATCTACTTGATCCAGCGCGCCTGTAGCCAGGTGGATGAGTTGCACATCATTATGGGTTATGACGATACGCGCGACCGCGGACTGTTTGAGGATAGCGCCATGTCGCAGCAGCCCACCGTGTCGGATCGCCTGCGCTGGTTATTGCAAACCTTCAAATACCAAAAAAATATTCGCATTCACGCCTTTAATGAAGAGGGGATGGAGCCTTATCCGCATGGCTGGGACGTCTGGAGCAACGGCATTAAAGCGTTTATGGCAGAGAAGGGAATACAGCCGAGCTGGATCTACACTTCCGAAGAGGCTGATGCGCCGCAGTATCTTGAGCATTTAGGGATTGAGACGGTGCTGGTCGATCCTGAACGCACGTTTATGAATATCAGCGGGGCGCAAATCCGCGAAAATCCGTTTCGTTACTGGGAATATATTCCTACCGAAGTGAAGCCGTTTTTCGTGCGTACCGTCGCGATTCTGGGCGGGGAATCAAGCGGCAAGTCTACGCTGGTCAATAAGCTCGCCAATATTTTTAATACCACCAGCGCCTGGGAATATGGCCGCGACTATGTCTTTTCGCATCTGGGCGGCGATGAGATGGCGTTACAGTATTCCGACTACGATAAAATTGCGCTGGGCCATGCGCAATATATTGATTTCGCAGTGAAATATGCGAATAAAGTGGCGTTTATCGATACCGATTTCGTCACCACCCAGGCATTTTGCAAAAAATACGAAGGGCGCGAGCATCCCTTTGTCCAGGCGCTGATCGACGAGTATCGCTTCGACCTGGTGATTTTGCTGGAGAATAATACGCCGTGGGTAGCTGACGGACTGCGAAGCCTGGGCAGTTCAGTGGATCGCAAAGCGTTCCAGAGCCTGTTGGTCGAGATGCTGAAAGAGAACAACATTGAGTTCGTTCACGTTAAAGAGGCTGATTACGATGGCCGCTTTTTGCGCTGTGTGGAACTGGTGAAAGAGATGATGGGCGAGCAGGGATAAGAACCAATGCCTGATGCGACGCTTACCGCGTCTTATCAGGCCTACAGTTTCACAACGTACTGGAATCGCTGGGTTTGTAGGCCGGGTAAGCGCAAGCGCCACCCGGCATTCTGACATTTATTTGGCAATACGCTTGTACTTGATACGCTTCGGCTCCAGCGCCTCGGCGCCCAGCGTGCGTTTCTTGTACTCTTCGTATTCGGTAAAGTTACCTTCGAAGAATTCCACCTTACCTTCATCCTGATAATCCAGAATGTGGGTGGCGATACGGTCAAGGAACCAACGGTCGTGCGAGATAACCATCGCGCAGCCAGGGAACTCCAGCAGGGCGTTTTCCAGCGCGCGCAGGGTTTCGATATCCAGGTCGTTCGTCGGTTCGTCGAGCAGCAGGACGTTGCCGCCCACCTGCAGCAGCTTCGCCAGATGCAAACGACCACGCTCACCGCCGGACAGTTCGCCAACGCGTTTGCCCTGATCGACGCCTTTGAAGTTGAAGCGGCCTACATAGGCGCGGCTTGGCATTTCGGTATTGCCGATCTTCATGATATCCAGCCCGCCGGACACTTCTTCCCAGACGGTTTTGCTGTTGTCCATCGCGTCGCGGAACTGATCGACCGAGGCCAGCTTGACGGTTTCACCCAGCGTAATGGTGCCGCTATCAGGCTGCTCCTGACCGGACATCATGCGGAACAGGGTCGATTTACCCGCGCCGTTTGGCCCGATGATCCCGACGATAGCGCCTTTCGGCACCGAGAAGCTCAGGTCATCGATCAGTACGCGGTCGCCGTAGGATTTACGCAGGTTGCTGACTTCAATGACTTTGTCGCCCAGACGCGGTCCTGGTGGAATAAACAGTTCGTTGGTTTCGTTACGTTTCTGATACTCAACGCTGTTCAGTTCTTCAAAGCGAGCCAGACGCGCCTTACCTTTCGACTGACGGCCTTTCGCGCCCTGACGCACCCACTCCAGCTCTTTCTCAATGGATTTACGGCGCGCCGCTTCGGCAGACGCTTCCTGCGCCAGACGCTGATCTTTCTGCTCCAGCCAGGAGGAGTAGTTGCCTTCCCACGGAATACCTTCGCCGCGGTCAAGTTCCAGAATCCAACCGGCAACGTTATCGAGGAAGTAACGGTCGTGGGTAATCGCCACGACGGTGCCTTCGAAGTCGTGCAGGAAACGTTCCAGCCACGCAACAGATTCGGCATCCAGGTGGTTGGTGGGTTCGTCGAGCAGCAGCATGTCCGGCTTTTCCAGCAACAGACGGCACAGCGCCACGCGACGGCGCTCGCCGCCGGACAGTTTTTCGACTTTGGCATCCCAGTCCGGCAGACGCAGGGCGTCAGCTGCGCGCTCAAGCTGCACGTTCAGATTATGACCGTCGTGCGCCTGGATAATCTCTTCAAGCCGGCCTTGCTCTGCGGCCAGCTTGTCGAAGTCGGCATCCGGATCGGCATACAGCGCGTACACTTCATCCAGACGTTTGAGGGCGTTAACCACTTCCGAAACGGCCTCTTCAATCGACTCGCGTACCGTGTGTTCCGGGTTTAGCTGAGGTTCCTGCGGCAGGTAGCCAATCTTAATGCCGGGCTGCGGGCGCGCTTCACCCTCGATATCTTTATCGAGACCCGCCATGATGCGCAGCAGGGTAGACTTACCGGCGCCGTTAAGGCCCAGCACGCCGATTTTGGCGCCAGGGAAGAAGCTCAGCGAGATGTTTTTCAGAATATGACGTTTCGGCGGAACCACTTTGCCGACACGATGCATGGTATAAACGAATTGAGCCACGTTGGACTTCGCCTCTATGTTTATCGTGATGGTGAATAGATGTCAAAGGCGAAGTGTAGCCTTTTTCCCTGCCTAAGCCCAGCCAGCAGATCGCACTCGCAATAAAAGTAAAAAAGTGTCCATAACGTGGCGCAAATGGCTATGACTGGTTAGCATAAATTCATTACGCGGCATGATGCTGCATTGGATAACAATTGAGGAAGTGCTTGTGGATAGAGCCAAACCATTTGTCTGGCGTCTCGTCGCCGCCAGCGTATGCCTGCTGACCTTTTGTCACCTCGCGCGGGCCGACTCACTGGAAGAGCAGCGTAACCGCTATGCGCAGATTAAGCAGGCCTGGGACAACCGCCAGATGGATGTGGTAGAGCAGATGATGCCGGGTCTGAAAGATTATCCGCTCTACCCGTATCTGGAATACCGTAAGATCACCGACGATTTGATGAACCAACCGGCGATTGCCGTCACGCAGTTTGTGCGCGCCAATCCTACGCTTCCGCCTGCGCGTACGCTGCAATCGCGCTTCGTCAATGAGCTGGCGCGTCGTGAAGACTGGCGCGGCTTGCTGGCGTTTAGCCCGGAGAAACCCGGTACCACGGAAGCGCAATGTAACTATTACTACGCGAAATGGAGTACCGGGCAAACGGAAGCGGCCTGGCAGGGCGCGAAAGACCTTTGGCTGACCGGCAAAAGTCAGCCGAATGCCTGCGATAAACTTTTCAGCGTTTGGCGGGCCTCCGGCAAGCAAGACCCGCTGGCGTATCTGGAACGTATTCGGCTGGCGATGAAAGCCGGGAATACGGGGTTGGTTACGGTGCTGGCCGGACAGATGCCGGCGGAATATCAAACGATCGCCTCAGCGATCATTACCCTGGCTAATGACCCTAATAACGTGTTGACCTTCGCACGCACCACCGGCGCCACCGATTTTACCCGCCAGATGGCGGAAGTCGCGTTTGCCAGCGTCGCCCGCCAGGACGCGGAAAATGCACGTCTGATGATCCCCTCGCTGGTACAGGCGCAGAAACTTAATGAGGAACAAACGCAGGCGCTGCGCGATATCGTTGCCTGGCGACTGATGGGCAACGATGTGACCGATGCGCAGGCGAAATGGCGCGATGACGCGATTATGCGCTCGCAATCGACGTCGCTTATCGAGCGGCGCGTGCGTATGGCGCTGGGGATGGGCGATCGTCGCGGTCTCAATACCTGGCTTGCCCGCCTGCCAATGGAGGCGAAAGAGAAAGACGAGTGGCGTTACTGGCAGGCGGATTTATTGCTGGAGCGCGGTCGTGACGCCGAAGCGAAAGAGATCCTTCATGCTTTAATGCAGAAGCGCGGTTTTTATCCGATGGTTGCGGCGCAGCGTTTAGGAGAAGAGTACACGCTTAAAATTGATAAAGCGCCCGCCAACGTAAACAGCGCGTTGACGCAGGGGCCGGAGATGGCGCGTGTACGGGAGCTGATGTACTGGAACCTGGATAACACGGCGCGCAGCGAATGGGCGAATCTGGTAAAAAGCCGTAGTAAATCTGAACAGGCGCAGCTGGCGCGCTATGCGTTTAACCAGCACTGGTGGGATCTGAGCGTACAGGCGACGATCGCCGGAAAACTGTGGGATCATCTGGAGGAGCGTTTCCCGCTGGCGTATAACGATCTTTTTACCCGCTATACCCGCGGAAAAGACATCTCACAAAGCTATGCCATGGCGATTGCCCGCCAGGAGAGCGCCTGGAACCCGAAAGTAAAATCGCCGGTAGGGGCCAGCGGCTTAATGCAGATTATGCCGGGAACGGCCACCCATACGGTGAAAATGTTTTCGATTCCGGACTACCGCGGCCCCGGCCAACTGCTGGAGCCGGAGACCAACATCAACATTGGCACCAGCTATTTGCAGTATGTCTATCAGCAGTTTGGTAATAACCGTATTTTCGCCTCGGCGGCGTATAACGCCGGGCCGGGGCGCGTGCGCACCTGGCTTGGCAATAGCGCCGGGCGTATCGATGCCGTAGCGTTTGTCGAAAGCATTCCCTTTTCGGAAACGCGCGGCTACGTGAAAAACGTTCTGGCCTATGACGCTTACTATCGCCACTTTATGGGGCAGAAAGAGGCCTTAATGAGCGACTCTGAGTGGCAGCGACGGTATTAATGCAGACGGGTTATGTTATCATTTGTACTCGTGTAACAGTACAAACGGCGGTATAACATGACCCAGCATTCCCCTTATTCATCGGCTATCGCCGAACAACGTAATCAGGAGTGGCTTCGTTTTGTGGAGTTACTCCGTCAGGCATATGCAGAGGATCTGCATCTGCCTTTATTACAACTGATGCTTACGCCGGACGAGCGTGAAGCGCTGGGAACGCGCGTGCGCATTATTGAGGAGTTGCTGCGTGGCGAAATGAGCCAGCGCGAGTTGAAAACCGAGCTGGGGGCGGGTATCGCCACCATCACGCGCGGGTCAAACAGCCTGAAATCCGCGCCGGTTGAACTGCGTCATTGGCTTGAGAACGTACTGCTGAAAAACGCCTGATTTGCTCGTAGGCCGGATAAGGCGAAGCGGCCATCCGGCAACATCGCCGCGAAATGCCTGATGGCGCTGTGCTTATCAGGCCTACAACATAGCGCAAATAATTATCGATACACCGCGTTATGAAACGGGCTGAGCGCCAGGATCACCGCCTGGTAGTAAACGCTGGAGCGCGTTAATTTTCCGGCGGTAAATACGCCAATGGCGCCCTCTTTGCGACCAATCTCGTCAATACCTGTGTACTGCGACATCACCGGGCCAAGCGCTTCTCCCTGGCGGACTCTGTCGAGAATGACGGCGGGCAGCGGCAGCGTGGCCGATCGCGCTTCACCGCGCTGAACGCCGTTATCAATCACCACCCAACTGAAGGTGGCGTCATCGTCAATTCCGGCTTCAATGGCTACCCAGAAATCAGCTTGTGGATGCAGGCGTCGCGCATTACCCACGCGATTTCGTGCGCCAGCACGCGTTTCCTCGCTTCCGAAGGGCTGCTCCGGTACGCCGCTCTCGACGGCGACGGGCGTAATATGGCACGATCCTTCGCCGAAAATCTCTTCAAATGCCTGTAGAATTGCCTGAATTTTGGCAGGATTGGTGGTCGCAGAGATAACCTGGTGCATAATTAAGCTCAGTTTTAAAAATTTATCGCAGTATAACGGAAAAAAAACATGTTACAGGTATACCTTGTTCGCCACGGTGAAACGCAGTGGAACGCCGAGCGACGTATTCAGGGCCAATCGGACAGTCCCCTGACAGCAAAAGGCGAGCAGCAGGCCATGCAGGTAGGAGAACGCGCCCGCAGCCTCGGCATCACCCATATCATCAGCAGCGATTTAGGCCGCACAAAACGCACGGCGGAGATTATCGCCCAGGCGTGCGGGTGTGATATCACCTTTGACTCCCGCCTGCGCGAGCTGGATATGGGCGTGCTGGAAAAGCGCCAGATCGATTCGCTGACGGAAGAAGAAGAGGGCTGGCGTCGTCAGCTGGTCAACGGCACGCAGGATGGCCGCATTCCCGGTGGGGAATCGATGCAGGAGTTGAGCGATCGCGTTCATGCCTCGCTGGCGTCCTGTCTGGAGCTACCGCAGGGCAGCCGACCTTTATTGGTCAGTCACGGTATCGCGTTGGGCTGTCTGGTCAGTACTATATTGGGACTACCCGCCTGGGCGGAACGCCGGTTACGTTTGCGCAACTGCTCTATTTCCCGCATCGATTACCAGGAAAGTCAGTGGCTGGCGTCTGGGTGGGTGGTAGAAACCGCAGGGGACGTTTCGCATCTGGACGCCCCTGCATTGGATGAGCTACAGCGTTAACGACGAATCGGGATCAGAAATTCGCAGCGCAGGTTGATAGGGCGATCGCCGGTTTTGGTATCTTCTGACGGGTAGTATCGCTCTATATCCTGTCCTTTACGACGGGTCAGATTCAGCATTGGCATACAGGTGCCGTAAACGGTCAGGATAAAATCCTGCACGCCGGTTCCTAACCCTTCATAGGTGAACATGACGTATTCACCGCCCTGCAACAGCACAGGATGTGCCGACTGAACATAGCCATCGGCCTGCTCTTGCGGCAGTGCGGTGGTATAGAATACTTCCTGCTCATCGTCTTTCTCCATGCTGGGGCGCGTTTCATTAAGCCCATAAAGCACAGGCGGAATAGTTGGCGAATGACCGAGGAAATCATGCCAGAATTGCACGCGCATTTCGTGGCGGAAGTCGGAAATCTGTTCCAGCGAGCAGGAATAGCTCTGCGTGACGCCAAGGAGCGGCGTATCCTCCAGCGTAACGAACTGATGTTCCGGCACGGTAAACTCGCCCAGCCGTAATGGCGGGCGAATGCCAAAGGCGCTCCATTCCGAGGAGCGACGATACAGCGCTGGCGTCTGGGAAAACTGTTTCTTAAAGGCGCGCGTAAAGGTTTGCTGAGAATCGAAGCGGTACTGAAGAGCAATATCCAGAATTGGACGCGCGGTCAAACGCAGCGCTACTGCTGATTTCGATAAACGACGGGCGCGGATGTAAGCGCCAATGGCGTGGCCCGTCACGTCCTTAAACATTCTCTGCAGGTGCCACTTGGAATAGCCTGCTTTTGCCGCCACATTGTCAAGTGACAGCGGCTGATCCAGATGACCTTCCAGCCAGATTAACAGGTCGCGAATTATGCCAGCCTGATCCATAAAATATCCCCATCCTTTCAACAACGAGCACCCGATATCAGGTAAGAGGATAATAGCATTTTTTGTTCTTTTAGCATTCAGTGTTTTTTTTGAGCTTAAATGCTTTTTTTAGGCAACGTGACAGGTAATTATTCTAATCCTGTGATCTATAACCATTTTATTTTAGAATGTCTAATAATTACGCAATGTAACTTTTATGAATGGTAACAATATGAAATACAAGAGCTTAGTACTTTTCTCAATTTTGTTGCTGCTGGGGCAGAGCGCCCGCGCGGAACAAATTGGTTCAGTCGATACGGTATTTAAAATGTTCGGTCCTGACCATAAAATCGTGGTGGAAGCTTTTGACGATCCTGATGTCAAAAACGTGACGTGCTATGTTAGCCGGGCGAAAACGGGCGGCATAAAAGGCGGATTGGGGCTGGCGGAAGATACGTCTGACGCCGCTATCTCTTGCCAGCAGGTCGGGCCTATTGAACTGAGCGACAAAATTAAGAATGGCAAGGCGCAGGGAGAGGTGGTTTTCAAAAAACGCACCTCATTGATATTTAAGTCATTGCAGGTCGTGCGTTTCTATGATGAGAAACGCAACACGCTGGCGTATCTGGCCTATTCCGACAAAGTGGTCGACGGGTCGCCGAAGAACGCCATCAGCGCGGTGCCGGTCATGCCGTGGCGACAATAACAGGGAAAGAGTATGCAGCAACCGCAGGTCTGGTTAGTCGAGGATGAACAGGGAATCGCCGATACGCTCATCTACACCCTGCAACTGGAAGGGTTTACCGTTGAGCTATTCGCTCGCGGGCTGCCCGCGCTGGAAAAAGCGCGTCAGCAACGGCCGGATGCGGTGATTCTCGATGTGGGACTACCGGATATCAGCGGCTTTGAGCTGTGTCGGCAGTTGCTGGAACGCCATCCTGCGCTGCCGATTCTTTTCCTGACTGCCCGTAGCGATGAAGTGGATCGATTGCTTGGTCTGGAGATCGGCGCAGATGATTATGTCGCCAAGCCGTTCTCGCCGCGCGAAGTGAGCGCCCGCGTGCGCACGCTGTTGCGCCGGGTGAAAAAGTTTGCTGCGCCGTCGCCGGTGGTGCGTACCGGACATTTTGAACTCAATGAACCGGCGGCGCAGATCGCCTGGTTTGGTACGCCGCTCTCGCTGACGCGTTATGAGTTTCTGCTCCTTAAAACCTTGCTGCTGTCGCCGGAGCGCGTGTACTCGCGCCAGCAATTGATGGATATTGTCTGGTCTGATGCCCAGGAGACCTTCGATCGGACGGTCGATACACACATCAAAACCCTGCGCGCTAAGCTACGCGCGATCAACCCGGATCTCTCGCCAATTAACACGCATCGTGGAATGGGATACAGCCTGAGGAGCGTCTGATGCGCATCGGAATGCGTTTGCTACTGGGCTACTTTCTTATTGTCGCCGTCGCCGCCGTGTTTGTGCTGTCTATCTTTGTTCAGGAGATAAAGCCGGGCGTCCGCCGCGCGACGGAAGGGACGCTGATTGACACCGCGACGCTGCTGGCGGCGCTGGCCCGCGACGATCTTCTCTCCGGCAACCCGACTGACGGCCAGTTGGCGAAAGCATTCGCCCAGCTGCAACATCGCCCGTTTCGCGCCAATATCAGCGGGATCGTCAAAGTGCGCAATGAATACCATGTCTACATGACGGATGCGCAGGGGAAGGTATTGTTTGATTCGGAAAACAAAGCGGTGGGGCAGGATTATTCTCGCTGGAATGACGTCTGGCTTACGCTGCGCGGACAGTATGGCGCCCGCAGCACGGCAAAAGATGCTGCCGATCCCAATAGCACGGTGATGTACGTAGCCGCGCCGATAATCAGCGATGGACGGATTATCGGCGTCCTGTCTGTCGGTAAACCGAATGCGGCAATGGCGCCGGTGATTAAGCGCAGCGAACGGCGCATTCTGTGGGCCAGCGCCGTTTTACTGGGAATTGCGCTGGCAATTGGCGCGGGGATGGTCTGGTGGATTAACCGCTCCATCGCCCGGTTGACGCGCTATGCGGATTCTGTCACCGAAAACCGCCCGCTTGCGTTACCTGCATTAGGCAGCAGCGAGCTGCGTAAACTGGCGCAGGCGCTGGAGAGTATGCGCATTAAGCTGGAAGGCAAGAATGAGATTGAGCAGTACGTGTATGCGTTGACTCATGAGCTGAAAAGTCCGCTGGCGGCGATACGCGGCGCGGCGGAGATTCTGCGTGAAGGACCGCCCGCGGATGTGGTTACCCGCTTTACAGAGAATATACTGGCGCAAAATACGCGAATGCAGGCGCTGGTAGAGACCCTGCTGCGCCAGGCGCGGCTGGAAAACCGGCAGGATATCCCTCTCGCGCCGGTTGCTGTTGATGAGCTATTTACGCAGCTTAGCGAGGCACGCAGTATTCAGTTGGCGGCAAAAAAGATCACCCTTACTCTACGGCCTTCCTCGCTGGTCGTCGTCGCCGACGCGGAGCTTCTGGCGCAGGCGTTGGGCAATGTGTTGGACAATGCCATCGACTTTACGCCTGAAAATGGCGTTATCACATTAAGCGCTCAACCGATGGGAGAGAAAGCGATCCTGCAGGTGACGGATTCCGGCTGTGGTATTCCTGATTTTGCGCTGCCGCGCATTTTCGACCGGTTCTATTCGTTGCCCCGTGAAAACGGGCGTAAAAGCAGCGGGCTTGGGCTGGCGTTTGTCAGCGAGGCGGCGCGACTCCTCAACGGTGAGGTGACGTTGTGCAATCGTCCCGAAGGCGGCGTGCTGGCCTCGTTGACACTTCACCGTCACTTCACATAACTTCAAATTCTCCCCACATCGCGTTCTTACACTGCTGGCATTGCAAAGGAGAACGCTATGTTGAAATCCCCCCTGTTGTGGAAAATGATTACGTTAGGCGGCGCCATGATCCTGCTGTTAATTCCCCTGATGATGGTACGGCACACCATCGTGGAACGTGCTGATTATCGAAGCCATGTAGAAGCCGCTATTCGTCAGAGTACCAGCGGCCCGCAAAAGGTTGTCGGCCCGCTGGTGGCGGTTCCGGTGACAGAGCTCTATACCGTGCTGGAAGAGGAGAAAGAGGTCCAGTATAAGCGCAGCTATCTCTATTTTTGGTTGCCGGAGTCGCTATTGGTCGAAGGCAATCAAAACGTTGAAGCGCGAAAAATAGGTATTTATCAGGGGCAGGTGTGGCATACCGATATGGCGATAAAGGCGGAGTTTAATGTGGCCCGTCTGCATGAGCTGAACAGACCGAACATTACCCTTGGAAAGCCCTTTATCGTCGTGGGCGTCGGCGATGCGCGCGGTATCAGCGCAGTAAAAGCGCCGCAGGTGAATGGTGAAACGCTCACTGTAGAACCGGGGACCGGCTTACCGGAAAGTAGAGAGGGCATTCATATCCCGCTGCCGGACAGTCAGTGGGCGACGCGCAACCTGACGTTGGCGATGTCGCTAAATTTAAGCGGAACCGGCAGCTTTTCACTGGTTCCCGTCGGGCGTAGCAGTGAAATGACCCTGACCAGTAACTGGCCGCACCCAAATTTTGTGGGGGATTTTCTTCCCGGTAAACGCGAAATCAGCGGTTCAGGATTTCAGGCCCAGTGGCAAACCAGTCGGTTTGCCACGAATCTCGGCGAACAGTTTGCTGATGCGCAAAAGGTGGATTGGGACAACTTACCGGCGTTTAGCGTCGCTGTATCGACGCCAGCCGACCAGTATCAACTGACGGACAGAGCGACGAAATATGCCATTTTGTTGATTACGCTAACGTTTATGGCTTTCTTTGTCTTCGAAACCCTGACGGGGCAGCGGTTACACCCGATGCAGTATCTGCTGGTGGGGTTATCGCTGGTGATGTTCTACCTGCTGTTGCTGGCACTGTCGGAACATATCGGTTTCACGCCAGCCTGGATTGCTGCAAGCCTGGTGGGCGCGTTGATGAATAGCGTTTATTTGCAGGCGGTGCTGAAAGGATGGCGCAATAGCGTACTGTTTACGCTAGCGTTATTGGCGCTGGATGGCGTGATGTGGGGATTGCTGCGTTCGGAAGATAGCTCGTTGCTTCTGGGTACCGGCGTTCTGCTACTGGCGCTTGGCGGCGTGATGTTCCTGACGCGCCATCTGGACTGGTATTCGCTCTCTTGTCAGCAACGTAAGTCATTACCGCCAGTAAAAGATGACGAATTACGTTTGTGGAAATAAATCTAACGGGCGCGCGCGTTAACGTTTTCCCGCGCAGCGCCAGAAACTGTGATGCCGTTAGTTATAGGTCAGGTTTAATGTTGCCGTGGCATTCGCTTGCCCGGCCGTTACCGTGGCGGCGGTTTTATAGTAGCGCGCGCTAATTTTCAGGGTGGTCGACATATTCATGGTTCCGCCGTTAACCGTCTGGCTGCCATCGGCATTGGTGGTAATCGTGTGAGTAAAGAGATCAATTTTTTGATTGATTGGCAAACTGTCGGTAAAGAAACCGGCGTCCGGCGCCTGAATACCCAACTGTACGCCAACGCCGGTTGCGCTGGTTGGCGCGCTTGCATTGCTCAACTGGATGACTGAATTATCAGGATTGTTTCCGCTGGCCGGTTGGGCGCTTAACGATGCGGAAATAGCGGTGCCTTGTTCGCAGGTCAATAAGATATCCTGCTCGCCTGTGCCCGCGGTTTGACTGTTAGCGAAACTGCCTAAATTGACGCTGCCTAAATCAACGGTGATGGCAGGTGTTTCTACCCGACATCCCATCGCTTTCATAATCAATTGCGTATTCCCCAAATACAGATGGGTCAGGATATCGCCGCCGGAGTCTTCCGTTGCGCTATCGCGAAAAGATACGCGCGCCAGTGGGCTTTGGAATGTCGCGGTACCGGAGGTGATCGGACCGCCTAAGGCGACCAGTTCAACATTGTAGGCGGGAGCCATCGCATGGTGTGTTTTATTGCCATCGCCATTATGGTAGGTATTATCGATTGGCATGACATTATCGTAAGGGCCAGCATTCGTTTGGGTTTTAATCGCAATGCCCACGCCGGAAATCCCGGTGCTAAATACCGGCGTGTTGTTCCCGTCATTCGCATTGATTGTCGCTGATGCATTTGACTGCGCGCTACCGGGTTCATATAAAAAACCGACCTTATAATCGCGACTACAGCCATCCATTGTGACTTCGGAGGTGGAAACCCAGCCCGATTGCCACAACACCTCGCCTGCGGTATAGGCGTGGCTATCCACCACAAGCTGCGACGGCGGGGTGATAGTGATCGCGCCTTCATTACCGGAACGTTTACAGGAAGCGTAACCATGACTGGAGTACGCGAACAGCAGAATAAGCGCCAGATATAACCTTCTCATGAAAAATTCCTGCTTTTATACCAGGTGAAATAGAAAGATGTTATTGCCATGCGATAGTGATCGTCACAACGGACGTGAAATCCCCTGCCGTGACTTTTCCATACGGGGTATACATCCTTGCGGCGACAGGCAAATTGGCTTCGTGGGTATTACTGTTGATATCCACCGTGTAAGTGACGTTGTTGGCCAGATTGACCAGACTTTTGCCGTCCAGGTTAAAAAGCTGTAATCCTAAATCCTGCGCCGGATTGGCCGCGCTGTTTGCATAAATCGCAGAAGCATAATTTGGATCGGGATAAGGTACGCCGTTAAATGAAATCGCGGCTTTTGTGGTAGTTGCCGGGCAATTCGTCATTTTTATGGTGAAAGGAATGGTGGCGGTATTGCCACCGGCCACGGCGATATCCGCCCGGGCATATTGTCCAAGAGAGATCGTGTCAGGTACCGTAACGGTACACGGATCGGCATAAATTAATCCCGTAACGTTAATGTCTACGGCATCTGCGGTATTGTATGCCGCGCTGATCGAGGGCGACCATAATGCCAGACCCGTGAACGTTAACAGGGCGGCTAATGCAGCAAATCTGTCCATATTCATCTTTTATCCCACCAGAATCACTGGCATTGCTCGTGTAAGATTTCTACGCCAGAAGCGGAGGGGGAGCTCGGTATACGGTAAGAGACCTGACACCGGTCTGCTGCTGTTGGCCCCCACTTCACTAATAACCGCCCTTGTTTTTCCAGTCCGGTTAACCAGGCTTGCCCCGCATCACCAACAAAACTGCTGTGATTGTCTGGTTTTGTTAAAGACGAGACGGTCGCGCCAAAAGGAACAGGCAGATTGTTTATGCGGGTTAATACCATCAATGCCTTGTAACCAATATTGGTTTTATATTCAGCCCTGACCACCGCGCCACGGGTAGGCACCAGCGTTTTACTGGTATCAATGAGCTCAATATTTTTTCTAATGCCCGTCGTATCTAAAGAGACTTCATTACGATGGTAAGGCGAAGCATAAGGTACGACGGCATAGCCCCGAAAATCGGTGTCCACGCCCGTTTCGTTATTCACGGGGACACCCGCTGCGCCAGGGGCTTTAACCAATATGATGGTGTCGTCCATTGGCTGGGATAGTGTCAGGCCATTTCGATGTAGTAGTACGCCGCCCTGAACGCCATAATTCAGGCGACGCATATGATTATCGTAGCTATACCCGCCGTTAATATCCGCATACGTCCCGTTATAGGTTGCGCTCACATTACCGCTGGTGGCTTTCTCTTGAGAGGAATAACCTTCCTGAACGCTCCATGAGAGATTTTTCTGTGCCAGCGCTGTTCCGTTTAAACCGACAGTGTGCGTGGTATCGCCGTCTTTCGCGGAGTTCATATTGTAGGTGGCATACGTTGACGGCATAAAGGCATCTAACGGAATACTAATATTGATTGAAATTTGCTGGTCATTACTGTCTTCCGTATCGTCGTCTTCATCCTGAGAATTATCGGCGTTCAGCGTATAAGAATAGTTAATGCCATAGCTTACGTTATGCCATGTGTTGTTATAGCCAATACCTAATGATGTGGTATGAGTGTCATTCCAGTAATCTTCATTATATAAAGTGAGTGAAATGGAACCGTAGATAATGTCTTGCGATAACGACAGGTCGGTGCGATTACGTACATGATCATAGTGACTATTATCGCTATAGGTATCCAGCACATCCTCAAGAGCGTAGTAATCTTTGGTCGAATAACGGTAGCCGGCGACAGTGAAATTGGTGCCTGTTGACTGAATATCTTTGCTGTAACGAATACGCCAGGATTGTCCGGTAAGCGTATCGCTAACCACATCGCCTGCTTTAATTTTTGACCATGAGTTGGTGACGTCTAAAGACAATGCGCCCAGATCGCCAAGGTTTAAACCTGTCCCGATGAGCGCCGCATGATAAACATCATTGCTCAGCGTACTCTCTATTCCGCCATAGGCGGTTATGCCGCCTGCTAATCCGTATAAGGCCGTCAGTTCTGCGAAATTTTGTTGTGCGGAATGCGTATCTGATGAACGCGTGCGGCCTACCGTCAGGTCGTATTTCAGGTGGCCTTCACGCTGTAAGACCGGAACGCTGGCGTAGGGCACAATGAAATGCTGTTCAGAACCATCGGATTCTTTGATGGTGACGTACAGGTCGCCCGAACCGCCGGTTGGATAAAGATCGTTGATGGCGAATGGACCCGCCGGAACGTTAGTTTTGTAGATGGTATAACCGTTTTGTTCAACGGTTACCTGCGCGCTGCTTTTGGCCACCCCGCGAATGACCGGGGCGAACCCTTTCATACTGTCCGGCAACATATCGTCATCAGAAGAGATCTGTACGCCCTTAAATGAAATACTGTCAAAGACGTCCGCGGGCGTGTTATTTTCCCCGGCGATCAGCTGTCCTTTTAAAAATTCGATATCGCGAGAAACATAGGTGTAGGCAGAATCCCAGCTATTTTGCCCATCGCTATCATGATTCCAGGTTGAGTAATTGCGAAAACGCCATGCGCCAATGTTAATACCAGGGCGCAGGTTAGCGTATTCGCTATTTTCCGTCCGGTTTTCATCAATATCGTGATCCTGCGATCCGGTAAAACTGTAGTTCAGCAAAAAAGCATTAATGCCTTCATCCCATTCGCTGGTAGGGACGAATTCTCGCGGGTCGGCGATCAACGCGATTTGAGGGATCGCTAAATCCAGCCGGTTACCGATGACATTAAACTTTGCAACAGCGCCAGCCAGCAGACTAAGATCGGTACACCCGTTTGGGTCATTTTTAAGCTCGGGGAAGTTTTCTGTTTTTACGCCCCACTGCTTGAGTTGTTCAACGCTAAGACACGGCTGTAGGGAGAGCTTATTATCTGCTGATTTTTTATTTTTAAAGGCAATATTTTTTGTTTCAACACTGGTGTTATTAATATAAATATCAACATTATAGGTGCCTTCTGCCTGACCCCCCTTTTCGAAAACCGATAGATCGACATTCTCCACGCCCGGTTCATCATTTTCCAACGATAATGGATTAAAATGATCATGCGCTAACGCTGGTTTTATGGAACAGCATATAAAGAGAAACGATAACGCTAATTGAGAACGGGGCTCTACTCTGGAGAATTGCACAGTAAAAGTCCTGAAAGGGTAAAAGTAAAGTGAAGTCGTTAATGGCTAGAATGAACCGGAATGCGGCTCTAAACTCATCCCATAATCGCTGATTAATCGCCACGTTACCGTGCCATGAGGGGCGGCAGTAGAACCCAATTTAAATGACGCTGATGATTTTGGCGGAACGAAGGTCGCTGATTTCACTTCATGGCTGTTAAGCGTCACACTGGCAAAGTTCATATAATAGGGAGTGGGGTTATTTACGGTAATAACATCACCTGCCGTCTGCCATTTTAATTGTTGGCTCTGGCTATCAGGCGTTGATTTTGTTAATGCTGGTGGTCGATATATAAGCTTTATTTGGGTATTAATGGAGATTTCCACGCGGTTCGCGGAGGCATTATCATCAATAGAAGGAATACCCTTAATATTGAGCCAGTACATAGACTCCCGATCTGCAGGTAGGGGGGCGCCAGAGCGAATAACCCGAATACTGTTCTTTTGCCCGGCATCAAGGCGAAAAAGAGGCGGGGTGATAATAAACGCCTGCTTATTTGTGACCTGGGGATCGGCAACCGATAACCATGACTGAACAAGATTCGCTTTGCTGTCTTTATTCTCTACATTGATTGACGACTCATCATTATTGCCGTCGAAAACCAGTCGGGTTCCGCCAACAACAATGCTGGCATGGGCAACATGGCTTGTCAGTAATACGACCAACACGGATTTCTTTATGTGTTTCATTTTTTACTCTGTAAAGATGTTTTACGCTATGGACTGGCATCCTGCCTGTCCACATCAGGATGAGAATGCCTTACTGATACGAAACGGTATACGTAACCTGAGTGCTAACATCTCCACCGGTTACGGTTGCGGAACCATCGTTTGCCATGGCGGCGTAATAGGTAAAGTCTGCTTTCGAGCCGTCGGTTGGCAGGTTCACTGCGGCATCATCCGTGTTATCTGTCACATCGCTATGTGAAGCGTTCTGAATAGAAATACCGACACCCGCGGCGCCCGTTTCCGATCCTTCGTCCGCGTTTTTGAAGTACGTTGGGTTGGAATCATCTGTTGCGCCGTGGAAGCGGAACATGGCCTGGGTTGGTACGCCAGTCCCTGCTTCCGGGCAGCTAACCAGGCTTACGGTAAACGGCACGTAATCGGTTGTGGCGCCTTTTTCCGCGATGCGTTCTTTGCTGTAATTGCCTAAATCAATGGTGGTATCCGTGGAGCCATTAACCTGAACCGTACACGCCTGATCGTAAATTTTGCCATTGAACGTAATCGTGTTCTGGGCAAATACCGGTGCGGATGCTACGGCAGTTAACATTGCCAGGATGATAATTTTCTTATTAAACATATTAATTGTTGCCTGATTCTATTCGCTGAAAAATAAAGATAGCTATATAAAATAAAATATTATATTTTACTCTGTATGCGCTTCTTTCTGTTCTGTAGATAAGCAGGCGGCTATTCTACGTATATCAACTATGAACTCAATAAAAATTCTGATGCAATATTGAACGGCAGTCCAGTTTCGGACCCGGTAACAAAGTTTAATAAAATACCACTAAAGAAGTATGGTTGATGACTGGATTTATAGATCAAGATCTCTTTTTTGATAATAGTTATTATTTCCTGGAGGATTTATTTAACTCTATATTGCTTTATTTTTAAGAATATACGACGCTTGTCCGTTTAAAATGAAACCGGCAGGTTTCGAAGCTCTAACAGTCTTCCATGCAGTATTTTTATATAGTCCCCCGCTTTTAGTTCTGAAAGTACCTGCATGATACGGCTGCGTGAAAGCCCGGTTCTCTGCTGTATGAAGTTCTGTGCGTTGATCTCAAATCGTGAGCTTTCAGGATACGACCACAGTTCAAGTAACAGCGCTTTTATCTGGCTATAGGCGTCCTGCCCGATAAGGTTTCTGTCACGGTTAGTCATGAAAGCAATGCGGTACATCAGGATGTTCGAAATGTCACGCCAGAGATGCTTTTCATCGGCTATTTCCACAAAATCTTTTACTGGGACAGGATAATATTCACAGGTGGTTTCGGCGATAAAAAAGACGTCTGAATTCTCTTCTAACTGGTATAAGTCAGCATAGGCATCTACAAGGCCTAAAATCATTGGTGAGACACCGCAGCCCATTACAATGCTGTCGATACGCCGACATACTTTAATAGCGCCTTTAGTGATTAACAGGATGTGGGATTGATTATCAATCTTGATATCCAGTGTTTTACCGGCCGTAATAGTGACAGGGGAGATGTTTTGAATAACGTGCCGATGAATATTTAAAATGGCTTGCAGGTTTTTTTCTTTCCCTGTGGGACGATACACATTCCCGCCGTTTAACTGCTTCATATCTTCCCCATTATTATGGCTGATAAAGTGGTTGACTATTAAAAGGTAAACATAAATTTAATATTCACTTAAAATTATAATTAAGTAAATTAAAATAGCCAACAAGAATATTTAAGTCAATGTATTCACCTTATCAATGCATGAGCGACAATGCTGTTTGTAAGGTTAACCATAGTAAATGTGATGATTTTATTTGCAATCATTTTATGACAGCTATCATAGGTACCGTGCTTAACGAGCGCGTAGAGCGTACAGGATAGCGAAGCGATGAACATCGCTGTTGTAGGATACGAATGAGAGAAAAGTACAAAATGCAGGCGGGCGGCGTTTTACTGAGCGAAATCGCCGCCTGCCGGAACTCCTCCCGGCGGGAACCATAAGCGGTTAGCGGTACTGGACAATCAGGCTTTGAATCTCCGGATGATCTTTTAACGACACGTGCCGTACCGTGGCTATTCCATTCATCAACGAAATAGCGTTTCCAGACGGTGTGGCGACTGTCTGTAAATGGGGGATATTATTCCGCAAACATGATATCTCGATATTGCGATCGTGAGGCGCAAGATTACAACCATATTCGACTATCTGGCCTTTGAAATGAATAACGCCTGCGGAGACCGGCGCGGTAGCAGCCAGCGCGGCTGATGAAGCTGACATCGCTGCACAAAACAGGTAGCAGCATAATGGTGATTTTTTCATCCTTTGAAACCTCACGTCCTGTGAGCATCCCCTTATTTTTTGGGGACTAACAAATCCCGTGTATT
This sequence comes from Salmonella sp. NW177, assembly GCF_051811585.1. NCBI lineage: Bacteria > Pseudomonadati > Pseudomonadota > Gammaproteobacteria > Enterobacterales > Enterobacteriaceae > Salmonella > Salmonella sp. NW177. The sequence goes on from NZ_JAMMZV010000007.1 coordinate 257,720, forward strand.
ACTCTTTAATGTAAATACACAAACTACCTTAACTTTCGCAAGCTGAGATAAACAGCGCTATACGACAATTTTTATGTAAAAGAGTACGTCATAACGGCAGGTCAGGAGGGAAAGCGAGGCCGCTTAGCGGAAGGGGGACATAAGAAACAGCCAGTAAGAATAACTTACCGGCTGTTTTTACGGTTTGGCGCCTGGACCGAATTAATCCTGCAGGTCGCCGCAGAAGCGATAACCTTCGCCGTGAATGGTGGCGATGATTTCCGGCGTATCCGGCGTGGATTCGAAATGCTTACGAATACGACGAATGGTAACGTCAACAGTACGGTCATGCGGCTTCAGCTCGCGCCCGGTCATTTTCTTCAACAGCTCTGCGCGTGACTGTATTTTGCCAGGGTTTTCGCAGAAGTGAAGCATCGCGCGGAACTCGCTGCGCGGTAGTTTATACTGCTCGCCGTCCGGGCCGATCAGTGAACGACTGTTGATATCCAGTTCCCAACCGTTGAACTTGTAGCTTTCAACGCTACGACGCTCTTCGCTGACGGTACCCAGGTTCATGGTACGGGACAGCAGGTTGCGGGCACGGATGGTCAATTCGCGTGGGTTAAACGGTTTGGTGATGTAATCATCCGCGCCGATTTCGAGGCCGAGAATTTTGTCGACTTCGTTATCGCGGCCCGTCAGGAACATCAGCGCAACGTTAGCCTGTTCACGCAGTTCACGCGCTAACAGGAGACCGTTTTTCCCTGGCAGATTGATATCCATGATCACCAGGTTGATGTCATATTCAGAGAGGATCTGATGCATTTCCGCGCCATCTGTCGCTTCGAATACATCATAGCCTTCCGCTTCGAAAATACTTTTCAACGTGTTGCGTGTTACCAACTCGTCTTCAACGATAAGAATGTGCGGGGTCTGCATGTTTGCTACCTAAATTGCCAACTAAATCGAAACAGGAAGTACAAAAGTCCCTGACCTGCCTGATGCATGTCGCAAATTAACATGATCGGCGTAACATGACTAAAGTACGTAATTGCGTTCTTGATGCACTTTCCATCAACGTCAACAACATCATTAGCTTGGTCGTGGGTACTTTCCCTCTGGACCCGACAGTGTCAAAAACGGCTGTCATCCTAACCATTTTAACAGCAACATAACAGGCTAAGACGTACCGGACACCTAATAAAACTACGCTTCGTTGACATATATCAAGTTCAATTGTAGCACGTTAACAGTTTGATGAAATCATCGTAGCTAAATGCTAGCTTTCATCACAAATTTGCAATATTCCAACTAGTTACGTAAGCCAACTAATAAATGCGATGAATCCAAAGAGCAGGATCTATTTTAAATTAAATTATCCTAAATAAACAGCAGGATAACGATGTTCTGTTAACATAAACAGCAATAGTACAGATACGCAATAGTGTAGCGTCTTTTACGAAATCAAAAATGCTTTTTCAGTGATATCCGTTAAAATTTTGTAAATTTGCGAAGCGTAATATGCTTACAAACGCCAGCTAATTTCCTGTAAATTAGTCAAAAAGAGTAATGAAATGCGTGTAACAATCGTTCTTGTCGCTCCCGCCAGAGCGGAAAATATCGGCGCAGCCGCCCGGGCTATGAAGACCATGGGATTTACTGACCTGCGTATTGTCGACAGCCAGGCGTACCTGGAGCCCGCTACCCGTTGGGTCGCACATGGATCTGGAGATATTATTGATAATATTGAGGTTTTCCACACCCTTGCCGACGCGCTCCACGATGTGGATTTTACCGTAGCGACGACAGCCCGCAGCCGGGCAAAATTTCATTACTACGCTTCGCCCGCTGAACTGGTTCCCTTATTACAGGAAAAATCACGCTGGATGCGTCATGCCGCGCTGGTTTTTGGCCGTGAGGATTCCGGTCTGACCAACGACGAGCTGGCGCTGGCGGATGTATTGACCGGCGTGCCGATGGCGGCGGATTACCCTTCGCTCAATCTGGGTCAGGCGGTCATGGTGTATTGCTATCAATTAGCAGGTTTAATGCAACAGACCACAGAATCCGTTGATATTGCTGATGAATCGCAGTTACAGGCGTTACGCGCGCGCCTTTTACGTCTGTTAACGACTCTGGAGGCGGTCGATGACCACAAATTAACCGACTGGCTACAACAGCGAATCGGTCTGCTGGGACAGCGAGATACGGTAATGTTGCACCGTTTGGTTCATGATATTGAAAAAAAACTAACAAAATAACGTGCTGTAATTTTTAAAATAATAAGAGATTACGTCTGGTTGCAAGAGATCATAACAGGGGGAATTGGTTGAAAATAAATATATCGCCAGCAGCACATGAACAAGTTTCGGAATGTGATCAATTTAAAAATTTATTGACTTAGGCGGGCAGATACTTTAACCAATATAGGAATACAAGACAGACAAATAAAAATGACAGAGTACACAACATCCATGAACCGCATCAGCACCACCACCATTACCACCATCACCATTACCACAGGTAACGGTGCGGGCTGACGCGTACAGGAAACACAGAAAAAAGCCCGCACCTGAACAGTGCGGGCTTTTTTTTCGACCAGAGATCACGAGGTAACAACCATGCGAGTGTTGAAGTTCGGCGGTACATCAGTGGCAAATGCAGAACGTTTTCTGCGTGTTGCCGATATTCTGGAAAGCAATGCCAGGCAAGGGCAGGTAGCGACCGTACTTTCCGCCCCCGCGAAAATTACCAACCATCTGGTGGCGATGATTGAAAAAACTATCGGCGGTCAGGATGCTTTGCCGAATATCAGCGATGCCGAACGTATTTTTTCTGACCTGCTCGCAGGACTTGCCAGCGCGCAGCCGGGATTCCCGCTTGCACGGTTGAAAATGGTTGTCGAACAAGAATTCGCTCAGATCAAACATGTTTTGCATGGTATCAGCCTGCTGGGTCAGTGCCCGGACAGCATCAACGCCGCGCTGATTTGCCGTGGCGAAAAAATGTCGATCGCGATTATGGCGGGACTTCTGGAGGCGCGTGGGCATCGTGTCACGGTGATCGATCCGGTAGAAAAACTGTTGGCGGTGGGCCATTACCTTGAATCTACTGTCGATATCGCGGAATCGACTCGCCGTATCGCCGCTAGCCAGATCCCGTCCGATCACATGATCCTGATGGCGGGCTTTACCGCCGGTAATGAAAAGGGTGAACTGGTGGTGCTGGGCCGTAATGGTTCCGACTATTCCGCCGCCGTGCTGGCCGCCTGTTTACGCGCTGACTGCTGTGAAATCTGGACTGACGTCGATGGCGTGTATACCTGTGACCCGCGCCAGGTGCCGGACGCCAGGCTGCTGAAATCGATGTCCTACCAGGAAGCGATGGAACTCTCTTACTTCGGCGCCAAAGTCCTTCACCCTCGCACCATAACGCCTATCGCCCAGTTCCAGATCCCCTGTCTGATTAAAAATACCGGCAATCCGCAGGCACCAGGAACGCTGATCGGCGCGTCCAGCGACGATGATAATCTGCCGGTTAAAGGGATCTCTAACCTTAACAACATGGCGATGTTTAGCGTCTCCGGCCCTGGAATGAAAGGGATGATTGGGATGGCGGCGCGTGTTTTCGCCGCCATGTCTCGCGCCGGGATCTCGGTGGTGCTCATTACCCAGTCCTCCTCTGAGTACAGCATCAGCTTCTGTGTGCCGCAGAGTGACTGCGCGCGTGCCCGCCGTGCGATGCAGGATGAGTTCTATCTGGAGCTGAAAGAGGGGCTGCTGGAGCCGTTGGCGGTTACTGAGCGGTTGGCGATTATCTCTGTTGTCGGCGACGGTATGCGCACGTTACGCGGCATTTCAGCGAAATTCTTCGCCGCGCTGGCGCGGGCTAATATCAATATCGTGGCGATCGCTCAGGGATCTTCTGAGCGTTCCATTTCTGTGGTGGTGAATAACGACGATGCCACCACCGGCGTGCGGGTAACGCACCAGATGCTGTTCAATACCGATCAGGTGATTGAAGTGTTTGTCATTGGCGTCGGCGGCGTCGGCGGCGCGCTACTGGAACAGCTTAAACGTCAGCAAACCTGGCTGAAGAACAAGCACATCGATCTACGCGTGTGCGGCGTGGCGAACTCAAAGGCGTTGCTAACCAATGTGCATGGCCTGAATCTGGACAACTGGCAGGCGGAACTGGCGCAAGCGAACGCGCCGTTCAATCTGGGACGCTTAATTCGCCTGGTGAAAGAATATCATCTACTCAATCCGGTGATTGTTGATTGTACCTCCAGTCAGGCGGTGGCCGACCAGTATGCCGACTTCCTGCGTGAAGGGTTCCATGTGGTGACGCCAAACAAGAAAGCGAACACCTCGTCGATGGACTACTACCATCAGCTACGTTTCGCCGCCGCGCAATCACGGCGCAAATTCTTGTATGACACCAACGTCGGCGCCGGTTTGCCGGTAATCGAAAACCTGCAAAACCTGCTGAATGCCGGTGATGAACTGCAAAAATTTTCCGGCATTCTTTCCGGGTCGCTCTCTTTTATTTTCGGTAAACTGGAAGAGGGGATGAGTCTCTCACAGGCGACCGCGCTGGCGCGCGAGATGGGCTATACCGAACCCGATCCGCGCGACGATCTTTCCGGTATGGATGTGGCGCGGAAACTGTTGATCCTCGCCCGCGAGACGGGCCGCGAGCTGGAGCTTTCCGATATTGTGATTGAACCGGTGTTGCCGGACGAGTTTGACGCCTCCGGCGATGTGACCACCTTTATGGCGCATCTGCCGCAGCTTGACGACGCGTTTGCCGCCCGTGTGGCAAAAGCTCGTGATGAAGGTAAGGTATTGCGCTATGTGGGCAATATCGAAGAGGATGGCGTGTGCCGCGTGAAGATTGCTGAAGTTGATGGTAACGATCCGCTCTTCAAAGTGAAAAACGGTGAAAACGCGCTGGCGTTCTACAGCCACTATTATCAGCCCTTGCCGTTGGTGCTGCGCGGCTACGGCGCAGGCAATGATGTGACGGCGGCGGGCGTGTTTGCCGATCTGTTACGGACCCTCTCATGGAAGTTAGGAGTTTAACATGGTGAAAGTGTATGCCCCGGCTTCCAGCGCGAACATGAGCGTCGGTTTCGACGTGTTGGGCGCGGCCGTCACACCCGTTGACGGCACGTTGCTGGGCGATGTGGTATCCGTTGAAGCAGCGGACCATTTCCGTCTGCATAACCTGGGGCGATTTGCCGATAAACTGCCGCCGGAGCCGCGTGAAAATATTGTTTATCAGTGCTGGGAACGTTTTTGCCAGGCATTGGGGAAAACCATCCCGGTGGCGATGACGCTGGAAAAAAATATGCCGATTGGTTCCGGGTTAGGGTCCAGCGCCTGTTCCGTCGTCGCTGCGCTGGTCGCGATGAATGAGCACTGCGGCGAACCGTTAAACGACACGCGTCTGTTGGCGCTGATGGGCGAGCTGGAAGGCCGTATCTCCGGCAGCATCCATTACGATAACGTCGCGCCGTGCTTTCTTGGCGGTATGCAGTTGATGATTGAAGAAAACGGCATTATTAGTCAGCAGGTGCCGGGCTTTGATGAGTGGCTATGGGTACTGGCTTATCCGGGCATTAAAGTTTCTACCGCAGAAGCACGGGCCATTTTGCCTGCGCAGTATCGCCGTCAGGATTGCATTGCGCATGGACGGCATCTGGCCGGTTTTATTCACGCCTGTTACTCGCGGCAGCCGCAGCTTGCCGCCGCGCTGATGAAAGATGTTATTGCCGAACCATACCGCGCGCGTTTACTGCCGGGCTTTAGCCAGGCGCGGCAGGCGGTGTCGGAGATCGGCGCGCTGGCGAGCGGGATTTCCGGGTCGGGGCCGACGCTGTTTGCGCTATGCGATAAACCGGAGACGGCGCAGCGCGTCGCGGACTGGCTGAGCAAACATTATCTGCAAAATCAGGAAGGCTTCGTTCATATTTGCCGGCTGGATACGGCGGGCGCACGAGTAGTGGGATAATCAATGAAACTCTATAATCTGAAAGACCATAATGAGCAGGTCAGCTTTGCGCAGGCCGTCACGCAAGGACTGGGCAAACAGCAGGGACTTTTTTTTCCGCACGAACTGCCGGAGTTTAGCCTGACGGAAATTGATGAGATGCTCAACCAGGACTTTGTCAGCCGTAGCGCAAAGATCCTCTCGGCATTTATTGGCGATGAAATACCGCAGCAAATTCTGGAAGAGCGCGTCCGCGCGGCGTTTGCGTTCCCGGCGCCGGTAGCGCAGGTAGAAAGCGATGTCGGCTGCCTGGAGCTGTTCCATGGTCCGACGCTGGCCTTTAAAGACTTCGGCGGGCGTTTTATGGCGCAAATGCTGACGCATATCAGCGGCGACAAACCGGTGACGATTCTGACCGCAACGTCAGGCGATACCGGCGCGGCGGTGGCTCACGCGTTCTATGGCCTGGAAAATGTGCGGGTCGTCATTCTCTACCCGCGCGGTAAAATCAGTCCGTTGCAGGAAAAACTGTTCTGTACGCTGGGCGGCAACATTGAAACCGTGGCGATCGACGGCGATTTCGACGCTTGCCAGGCGCTGGTGAAACAGGCATTTGATGACGAAGAACTGAAAACGGCGCTGGGGCTGAATTCGGCTAATTCGATTAATATCAGCCGCCTGTTGGCGCAAATTTGCTACTACTTTGAAGCCGTGGCGCAACTGCCGCAGGGGGCGCGTAACCAACTGGTAATCTCCGTACCCAGCGGCAACTTTGGCGATTTGACGGCAGGACTGCTGGCGAAGTCGTTAGGCCTACCGGTGAAACGTTTTATCGCCGCCACCAACGTCAACGACACGGTGCCGCGTTTTCTGCATGACGGAAAGTGGGCGCCGAAAGCGACGCAGGCGACCCTGTCGAATGCGATGGATGTCAGCCAGCCGAATAACTGGCCGCGCGTGGAGGAGCTATTCCGCCGTAAAATCTGGCGCCTGACTGAGCTGGGCTATGCGGCGGTGGATGACACTACGACACAGCAGACGATGCGCGAGCTGAAAGCGAAAGGTTATATCTCGGAACCTCATGCGGCGGTAGCGTATCGGGCATTACGCGACCAGTTAAACCCTGGCGAGTATGGCTTGTTTCTCGGAACGGCGCATCCGGCGAAGTTTAAAGAAAGCGTGGAGTCCATTCTGGGAGAAACTCTGGCCTTGCCTGAAGCGCTCGCCGAACGCGCCGACCTGCCGCTGCTTTCACATCATCTGCCTGCGGATTTTGCCGCCCTGCGTAAGCTGATGATGACCCGCCAATAACCATTGCGCCCGGTGGCGATGTCGCTTACCGGGCCTGTGGGTGGTGTCGATTTGTAGGCCGGATAAGGCGTAACCGCCATCCGGCGATGTCGTTACTGCTCGTAGCGTTTAAAGACCAGCTCGTCTTGTGTGGAGGTTTCTTCATCAAAGAAATACCCCTCACGGTCAAACGCGATAAGCTGTTCCGGCTTCGTTAAGCGGTTTTCAATAATAAAACGGCTCATCAGTCCGCGCGCTTTTTTGGCGTAGAAGCTTACCACCTTAAACTTGCCGTTTTTCTCATCAAGGAACACGGGCTTAATCAGTTCGGCATTCAGTTTCTTCGGCTTCACCGATTTAAAATATTCCTCAGAGGCCAGATTCACCACCACCCGATCGCCCTGCGCCTCAAGCGCTTCGTTGAGCTTATCGGTAATGATATCGCCCCAGAATTGATAAAGATCTTTGCCGCGCGGATTCTCCAGGCGAATCCCCATCTCCAGACGATAAGGCTGCATTAAATCCAGCGGGCGCAATACGCCATACAAGCCAGAGAGCATACGCAGATGTTGTTGAGCAAAATCAAAATCCGCGTCGTTGAACGTTTCCGCCTGTAGGCCGGTATAAACATCGCCTTTGAACGCCAGAATCGCCTGGCGTGCATTATCCGGCGTAAAATGAGGCTGCCAGTCATGAAAACGCGTGGCGTTGAGATCCGCCAGTTTGTCGCTAATTCCCATCAGCCTGGAAATTTGCGGTGCCGAAAGCTGGCGGGCCTGTTGAATAAGCTGCTGGCTGTGATCCAACAGCTCCGGCTGGGTATAGCGGGTCGTGGCCAGCGGGCTTTGATAATCAAGCGTTTTTGCAGGTGAAATCAGAATCAGCATATCCAGTCCTTGCAGGGAATTTTCTGCGACTTTAGCAAAAAAACGCCGCAGAGTTGACCGATGGTTGCGATTGTCGGCTTAATCGCGCGATGCCGCATCCCAGGTATCTGGCGCCAGTTGTGGTTCGATATCCGGGAAGCGCCGCGGATCGAACTGCGGTCTTACGCCCAGTTTCCGTTGTCGCAGATAATCGCCGGCGAGGGTATACACCACCGGTGAGAGCAACAAAATCGCCGTCAGATTGGTAATGGCCATACAGGCCATGATCATGTCAGCGAGCTGCCATATCAGCGGAAAACTGATGAGCGTACCGGCGATGACCATGCCAAGCGTCGCAAGGCGTAATAGCCAGATGGCCTTTGCGTTATGTAACCGCAGAAAAAACAGATTGTTCTCGGCGTAAATATAGTTGGCGACGATAGAACTGAACGCGAACAGAATGACGATAAGCGCGACAAAACTGGCGCCCCATTCACCGGTCAATGAAACCATTGCATGTTGGAGAAGCTGAATGCCTTCTGTTGACGAGTGGGATGCGTGATTCCCCGCCAGCAGGATAATCATCGCGCTGGCGGTACAGATGATAATGGTGTCGCTGAATACGCCAATCATTTGCACAATCCCCTGCGCGACAGGGTGAGGGGGATACGACGTTGCCGCTGCGGCCGCATTAGGCGTTGACCCCATTCCCGCTTCATTAGAGAACATCCCACGCTGAAAACCGCTGGTAATAGCCTGAGTGAGCGTATATCCGGCTGCGCCTGCCGCGGCTTCCTGCCAGCCAAATGCGCTTTTGACTATCGAGGCGATAACTCCAGGCATTTGCTCAATATGCCAGAGGCAAATGAACACGCTGCCGGCGACCCACAATAACGCGATGAGGGGAATCAGCCATTGCATCAGGCGGGCGACGCCTTTTATGCCGCGAATGATAATTAACAGGGCACAGAACGCCAGAGCAATGCCGGAGATAAGCGGCGGAATGTTGAAGGCGAAATGGAGCGCGCGTGAGACGGCATTCGCCTGCACGCTATTAAAAATCAACCCGTAGGCGACGAGCAGAAAGAGGGCGAAAACCACGCCCATCCAGCGCATTCCCAGCCCACGCGCCATATACCACGCCGGGCCGCCGCGGAACTGGCCTGTCGGGTCACGTTCTTTATAAAGCTGGGCAAGCGAACACTCGGCGAAGGAGGTCGCCATGCCAATGATGGCCGAGACCCACATCCAGAATACCGCGCCGGGACCGCCTGCGGCGATAGCCAGCGCCACGCCGGCCAGATTACCGCTGCCAATCCGCGCCGCGAGGCTGGTACACAGCGCCTGAAATGACGTCAGGCCGCCTGGCTGCGGGCTAAAGCTGCCTTTCAGACTGCGGCTAAATTGGCGAATATAACGAAATTGAATGAATCCGGTACGCCAGGTAAACCAACATCCTGCGCCGAGCAGCAGGTAAATCATTACCGAGCCCCAGAGTATTTCGTTAATAAAACTGAAAAACTCAGGCATTAACGTCCCTCTTGTTGATGCCGGCACGCTTTGATAATCCTGTATAAGCGTGACCCATGATGTAGATGACCTTGTCAGACTAATATTAACGGCAGTTTACCATAAATACGGCGGTATCCTTTAATTGCGCATCAACCGTCGGCAGATACGCAAACAGTGCACAAGGGCAGCCAGGTGCATGTAGGCGGTTGCGCTGTGAGTGCGTCGTGTTATCATCAGGGTAGACCGGTTACATCCCCTAACAAGCTGTTTAAAGAGAAACTCTATCATGACGGACAAATTGACCTCCCTTCGTCAGTTCACCACCGTAGTGGCTGATACCGGAGATATCGCGGCAATGAAGCTGTACCAGCCGCAGGATGCTACAACTAACCCTTCTCTCATTCTTAACGCAGCGCAAATCCCGGAATATCGTAAGCTGATTGACGATGCTGTCGCCTGGGCGAAGCAGCAGAGCAGCGACCGCGCGCAGCAGGTTGTTGACGCGACCGATAAGCTGGCGGTGAATATTGGCCTGGAAATCCTGAAGCTGGTGCCGGGGCGTATTTCTACCGAAGTTGACGCGCGTCTGTCTTATGACACTGAAGCGTCTATCGCCAAAGCAAAACGTATCATTAAACTCTACAATGATGCGGGTATCAGCAACGATCGTATCCTGATCAAGCTGGCGTCCACCTGGCAGGGCATTCGTGCAGCCGAACAGCTGGAAAAAGAAGGCATCAACTGTAACCTGACGCTGCTGTTCTCCTTCGCGCAGGCGCGTGCGTGCGCCGAAGCGGGCGTCTACCTGATCTCGCCGTTCGTAGGTCGAATTCTTGACTGGTATAAAGCCAATACCGACAAGAAAGACTATGCGCCAGCTGAAGATCCGGGCGTGGTTTCCGTAACGGAAATCTACGAGTACTACAAACAGCATGGTTACGAAACCGTCGTTATGGGCGCAAGCTTCCGTAACGTAGGCGAAATTCTGGAACTGGCGGGCTGCGACCGTCTGACTATCGCGCCGGCATTGCTGAAAGAACTGGCGGAAAGCGAAGGGGCGATTGAGCGTAAGCTCTCTTTCTCCGGCGAAGTCAAGGCGCGCCCGGAACGCATTACCGAAGCCGAGTTCCTGTGGCAGCATCACCAGGATCCCATGGCGGTTGACAAACTGGCGGACGGTATCCGTAAGTTTGCGGTAGACCAGGAAAAACTGGAAAAAATGATCGGCGATCTGCTGTAATCATTAACGCGTGGCCCTGATATGGGTCACGCTACCTCTTCTGAAACCTGTCTGTCCTTCCCTTCGCAGTGTATCATTCTGTTTAACGAGACTGTTTAAACGGAATAATCATGGATACCTTACGTATTGGCTTAGTTTCTATCTCCGACCGCGCTTCAAGCGGCGTTTACCAGGATAAAGGCATTCCTGCGCTTGAGGAGTGGCTCGCTTCTGCGCTGACCACGCCTTTCGAGGTCCAGCGGCGCTTAATTCCTGATGAACAGGAAATTATCGAGCAAACGTTGTGTGAACTGGTTGATGAGATGAGCTGTCATCTGGTGCTGACCACTGGCGGTACCGGTCCGGCGCGTCGCGACGTCACGCCGGACGCGACCCTTGCCATCGCTGACCGTGAAATGCCAGGTTTTGGCGAACAGATGCGCCAGATCAGCCTGCGCTTTGTGCCGACCGCCATTCTTTCCCGCCAGGTGGGCGTTATCCGTAAACAGGCGTTAATTCTTAATCTGCCTGGACAGCCAAAATCGATCAAAGAAACGCTGGAAGGCGTAAAAGCGGACGATGGCAGCGTTAGCGTGCCGGGCATTTTTGCGAGCGTGCCGTATTGCATACAGCTGCTTGACGGGCCGTATGTCGAAACCGCGCCGGAAGTGGTTGCCGCTTTCCGTCCGAAGAGCGCCAGACGTGAGAATATGTCGTCCTGACCGGAAGATACTGATAGTAGGGTTATTCCTCCCGGTGCGGGAGGAATAAAAGAGATTTAGTGCGCCTCGCCGATTGGCAGAATAGTGCGGCCAAATTGCTCGTTTAGCACTTCACCCATCGCCAGATAAATAGCGCTGGCACCGCAAACCAGACCAACCCAGCCTGCGATATGGATAATGGCTTCGTTACCGGTGATATTGCCGACCGCCAGCAGAGCGAACAGTACGGTCAGGCTCAGGAAAACAAATTGCAGCGCGCGGGCGGCTTTCAGCGTACCGAAGAACATAAACAGCGTGAACACGCCCCACAGACCTAAATAAGCGCCGAGTAGCCGAGCGTCAGGCGCATCCGTCAGGCCCATTTTCGGCATCAGCAGGATAGCGACCAGCGTCAGCCAGAACGAACCGTAAGAGGTAAAGGCCGTTAAACCAAAGGTATTGCCTTTTTTATACTCCAGCAGACCGGCAAAAATTTGCGCGATACCGCCGTAGAAAATCCCCATCGCCAGAATAATACCGTCCAGGGCGAAAAAACCGGCATTGTGCAGGTTAAGCAGAATGGTGGTCATGCCGAAACCCATCAGGCCCAGCGGTGCCGGATTAGCCAACTTAGTGTTGCCCATAATTCCTCAAAATCATCATAATTGAATGGTGAAATAGTTTCCCAGAATAACGAGTTCCGTATTCGGGGCGCGGCATAATAATCAGGGGGAAGAGGACTGTCTATGATCTAATAAGGGGAAAAAGAAAATATTTCCCCCAGTGAGGGCATTCACGCCTGAACGGCTGCCATCATTCGTCGCAGGCAGGCTATTTGCAACACCGCCGGAATAGTCACGCGATACGCGCTGCCGCTCATCGCTTTGACGCCGTTTAACGCCGCGCCGACCGGGCCGCCAAGACCTGCGCCGCGCAGCAATCCGTGACCCAGGATGCTCATTGCGGCATGGGTACGTAAAATGCGGGTAAGCTGGGTGGAAAGCAGGTGGGAGACCCCTTTTGCCAGACTGCGATCTTTCATGAGCAGCGGCAGCAGTTCTTCCAGTTCAGAAACTTTGGCGTCTACGGCTTGCAGAAATTCCTGCTTATGCGCCGCGTCCATCTTCTGCCAGGTATGACGTAAAAAATGCTCCAGCAGTTGCTGTTCTATTTCAAACGTCGACATGCTTTTATCTGCTTTAAGTTTTAGCCGTTTTGCGACATCCAGCAGAATCGCGCGGTACTGTTTTCCGTGTCCGCGCAATTTGTTGGCGATACTGTCGCCGCCGTAATGCTGAAACTCGCCGGCAATGAGCTGCCAGTTACGGCGGTGTTGCTCCGGGTGACCTTCCATCGCTTTGAACAGCTCGTTATGACTAAGGACGCTCGACAAGCGAGCTTTGCCCTTTTCGTTATGCGTCAGCAAACGGGCGAAATCGGCGAGTTGTTCTTCGCTACAATGCTGAAGAAAGTCTAAATCCTCGTCGTGTAAATAGGTGACGTTCATTTTCAGTCTGGCTTTTGGAATAGAAATAACAGCGATTAATCGTCGCCAATGACTTTAAGTCTCGCCATATCGGAAGAATTTACCGTATGGCCTGAGAAGGTAATCTTTGATACGCAGCGTTTGTTGTCGTTATCGCTATTAATATTGATCCAGCCTGTCGTCTGGCCCTCTTTGATTGAGGAAGGGACGTTCAGGCTTTGGCTGGCGCTACGCGCAGTTTTAAAATAGACGGATGCGCCGCTAAGTTCGATGTCGCCGTGATCCGCCGTGAGTTGAATGCGCTTCACGATGCGGCAGACGGGAATTTTCAGCGCGAGATCGTTCGTTTCATTTCTGGGCATGGCAATAACACCCAGTATTTTATGGTCGTTCGCGTGCGCGACGCTACTTAACGCCAGGCCGAAAAGCAGGCCGGCGGAAATCGTTAACACAGATCGCATGGAATTTCTCTTTGACGGGTTCAATAAGCAATTACCGTCTATCATACTCTGCTCATGACAACGATTCAGTTTTGTAATCTTTTCTTTTTATTACAATTTTTCTGTGAATGGTATTCGTTGTTTAATTTATTTCATGAATGTTTATCTGTCTGGTTTTCCATCGCGCCCTCTCGTCACTAAAAAATTTTTTCATCTCCCCCTTGATGACGTGGGTTACGACCCCATCTTGTAGTCAACCGCAGTGGTGAGTCTGAAAAAAAACGATTCAGGGTAGTTGAAACCGCACGTTTCGCCCTTATTACAGATTCACAACCACATGATGACCGAATTTTTAGTGGAGACGTTTAGATGGGTAAAATTATTGGTATCGACCTGGGTACTACCAACTCTTGTGTAGCGATTATGGATGGAACGCAGGCACGCGTGCTGGAGAACGCCGAGGGCGATCGCACTACGCCTTCTATCATTGCTTATACCCAGGATGGTGAAACTCTGGTTGGTCAGCCGGCTAAACGTCAGGCAGTGACAAACCCGCAAAACACCCTGTTTGCGATTAAACGCCTGATTGGCCGCCGCTTCCAGGACGAAGAAGTTCAACGTGACGTTTCTATCATGCCGTACAAAATCATCGGCGCCGACAACGGCGACGCATGGCTTGATGTGAAAGGTCAGAAAATGGCGCCGCCGCAGATTTCTGCCGAAGTGCTGAAGAAAATGAAGAAAACGGCTGAAGATTATCTGGGCGAACCGGTAACTGAAGCGGTTATCACCGTACCGGCTTACTTTAACGATGCGCAGCGTCAGGCTACCAAAGACGCTGGTCGTATCGCGGGGCTGGAAGTTAAACGTATCATCAACGAACCGACTGCCGCAGCGCTGGCTTACGGTCTGGATAAAGAAGTCGGCAACCGTACTATCGCGGTTTACGACCTCGGTGGTGGTACTTTCGATATCTCTATTATCGAAATCGACGAAGTTGATGGCGAAAAAACCTTTGAAGTTCTGGCAACCAACGGTGATACCCACCTGGGTGGTGAAGACTTCGATACCCGCTTGATCAACTACCTCGTTGACGAGTTTAAGAAAGATCAGGGCATTGACCTGCGTAACGATCCGCTGGCCATGCAGCGCCTGAAAGAAGCCGCAGAAAAAGCCAAAATCGAGCTGTCTTCTGCGCAGCAGACCGACGTGAACCTGCCGTACATTACCGCAGATGCTACCGGTCCGAAACACATGAACATCAAAGTGACTCGTGCAAAACTGGAAAGCCTGGTTGAAGATCTGGTGAACCGTTCTATCGAGCCGCTGAAAGTCGCACTGCAGGACGCTGGCCTGTCCGTGTCTGATATCAACGACGTGATCCTCGTCGGCGGTCAGACCCGTATGCCAATGGTGCAGAAAAAAGTGGCTGAATTCTTTGGTAAAGAGCCGCGTAAAGACGTTAACCCGGACGAAGCTGTGGCTATCGGCGCAGCGGTACAGGGCGGCGTGTTGACCGGTGATGTGAAAGACGTACTGCTGCTGGACGTTACCCCGCTGTCTCTGGGTATCGAAACGATGGGTGGCGTGATGACTCCGCTTATCACCAAAAACACCACCATCCCGACCAAGCACAGCCAGGTGTTCTCTACTGCGGAAGACAACCAGTCTGCGGTAACCATCCATGTGCTGCAGGGTGAGCGTAAGCGTGCGTCTGATAACAAATCTCTGGGTCAGTTCAACCTGGATGGCATCAACCCGGCGCCGCGCGGTATGCCGCAGATCGAAGTCACCTTCGATATCGATGCTGACGGTATCCTGCACGTCTCCGCGAAAGATAAAAACAGCGGCAAAGAGCAGAAGATCACTATCAAGGCGTCTTCTGGTCTGAACGAGGAAGAAATTCAGAAAATGGTTCGCGATGCAGAAGCGAACGCTGAATCCGACCGTAAGTTTGAAGAGCTGGTTCAGACCCGTAACCAGGGCGACCATCTGCTGCACAGCACCCGTAAGCAGGTCGAAGAAGCAGGCGATAAACTGCCGGCTGATGACAAAACCGCTATCGAGTCTGCCCTGAGCGCGCTGGAAACTGCCCTGAAAGGCGAAGATAAAGCCGCTATCGAAGCGAAAATGCAGGAACTGGCGCAGGTTTCCCAGAAACTGATGGAAATCGCTCAGCAGCAACATGCGCAGCAGCAGGCTGGCTCCGCTGACGCTTCTGCAAACAACGCGAAAGATGACGACGTTGTCGACGCTGAGTTTGAAGAAGTAAAAGATAAAAAATAATCGCCCTTTGAACGGGTAATTACTGGCACGGGCGAAGAGGTTTCCTCTCCGCCCGTGCATGCATGTTAAGGGCAGATAAAAAGAGATGGCGAAAAGAGATTACTACGAGATTTTAGGCGTTTCCAAAACAGCGGAAGAGCGTGAAATCAAAAAGGCGTATAAGCGCCTGGCCATGAAATATCATCCGGACCGCAATCAGGGTGATAAAGAGGCCGAAGCTAAATTTAAAGAGATTAAAGAAGCCTATGAAGTGCTGACCGATGCGCAAAAACGCGCAGCCTACGATCAGTATGGTCACGCCGCGTTTGAACAAGGCGGTATGGGCGGCGGATTTGGCGGCGGCTTTAATGGCGGCGCTGATTTCAGTGATATCTTTGGTGACGTTTTTGGCGATATCTTTGGCGGCGGGCGTGGTCGCCAACGTGCGGCGCGTGGGGCTGATTTGCGTTATAACATGGATCTCACCCTGGAAGAAGCGGTGCGTGGCGTGACCAAAGAGATCCGTATTCCGACGCTGGAGGAGTGCGACGTTTGCCACGGCAGCGGGGCGAAAGCTGGCACGCAACCGCAAACCTGTCCGACCTGTCATGGTTCTGGTCAGGTACAGATGCGCCAGGGATTCTTTGCTGTACAGCAGACCTGCCCACACTGTCAGGGACGCGGTACGCTGATCAAAGATCCGTGCCATAAATGTCACGGTCATGGGCGTGTTGAAAAGAGTAAAACTCTGTCCGTTAAAATCCCGGCGGGCGTGGATACCGGCGATCGTATTCGTCTGGCAGGCGAGGGCGAAGCGGGCGAGCATGGCGCACCGGCAGGCGACTTGTATGTTCAGGTCCAGGTGAAACAACACCCTATTTTCGAGCGTGAAGGCAATAATCTTTATTGCGAAGTGCCGATCAACTTTGCGATGGCGGCGCTGGGCGGTGAAATTGAAGTGCCGACGTTAGATGGTCGCGTGATGCTGAAAGTACCGAGCGAAACACAAACGGGCAAGCTGTTCCGTATGCGCGGCAAAGGCGTGAAGTCCGTACGCGGTGGCGCGCAGGGTGATTTGCTGTGCCGTGTGGTGGTTGAAACGCCGGTCGGTCTGAGCGAAAAACAGAAGCAATTGCTAAAAGATCTTCAGGAAAGTTTTGGCGGCCCGACGGGAGAGAAAAACAGCCCGCGTTCAAAAAGCTTCTTTGACGGCGTGAAAAAATTCTTTGACGATTTGACTCGCTAATCTTTTTCCCGTTGTATTTTTCTTCAGCCCGGGTGTATATCCGGGCTTTTTTCTGCCTGTACGCGCCCAGGCTTCTGTTAAACGCATCGTATCCTCTCATTTGTTGATATTTTGTTTTTACTGATAAACAAATTGATGTTAATCAGCAGTTTTGTATACGCTTATTCTTTAAAAAAACGTGATGTGATGACATTAATGATTGCTTTTTTAGATGCTGTGAATTGATTTATCTTGAGTATTATCTATATTGCTTTTTTTAGTTTCCGGAGGCAGACAGCGAATGGGATCGAAAGGTGCCAACAAGAGCTTTGATTATAATTTAATCAAAATTCTTGACGCTGTTATTTTGTCAGGAAATGCGGCTATGGCGGCAAAAAAGTTAGGCATTACACCGGCTGCCGTTTCTCTGGCGTTAAAGCGCCTGCAGAGTTATTACCCGGAAGAACTGTTTAGCAGAGGGAAAGGCGGGCTCATCCCCACAGCTAAGGCTGTCGACATTCACCAAAATTTCAGTCAGGTGATGAAACTGGTGGATGACACATTTCTCTGTAATAGCAAAAAAGATGAAGCGTTCCAGATAACGTTATTAGGCAGTGATATTGTTGAAAGCTATTATCTTTCTCAGCTCTATAACAGCGATATATTTGACCGTATTTTGATAAATCATTTCACTGTCAGAAATATGAGTCGGGAGCATATCAGCGAACTTCTGTTTACTGCGCAAGGCGATCTGTTGATTAGTGCCGAACCTTTGCTGGAGTCCGGCATAGAGAATCAAATTATTGATAGTTTTAAATCATTTGTTTGTATCTGCAGCAGTAAACACATGCTGAGTACCCTCTCACAACTGTCGCTACATCATTTTTATTCTTCGCGTCATGCGTTATATCAGCCGGGGATGGGGGCTTCAGTGATATATCATGATAGTGAATTATTTAAGGATGAGCTTTACTATACTGGCAGGCGTATTGTCGGCTATCGCAGTGATTCGCTTAACGGTTTGATGAGCATGATCGAACGAACCTCATTGATTGCATTGATGCCTTTGAAATTAGCGCTTTTTTATAAAAATCATCGTAAATATGACATTAAATTTATTCAGCCTCCGCCCGAACTGGCTTTGAAGTCAGTTCAGGTCTATGCATCCTGGAATAAAAATAGTAGAAATATATCGACGATTAATGAGATGGTAAGTATGTTACAAACGCTTTCCTCCTTCCGTCGCTAATACACCTCATTTTTACGCTTTGATTTAATATGGTTTTAAATGATGTGCTTTGATTTTTACCCTTCTGACAGGGCGCTTACACTCCTTGTGTTAATTATTCATTTATAATGATTTCGGAGTGTTAAAATGTCTATTCCCAACCATGTGTCGACAACGGAAGTTGTGCTATTGGAGCTAGAGATCTTACTCACTATTATTTCGATTGGCGCGTGGGGAGGCTTTGTCAGCTATCTTTTACGCAAAGATAAGACAGAATATAATAGTTCTCATGAAAGTATTAAATATTGCTTAACGCAGATCGTGATTTCCTGCTTCACCAGTTTCTTGTTAAGCGCGATTGCGATCGAAAAAGAATGCAGTTTCAACATTGTTCTGTTGGCGGCAGGCTTAGGCGGTGTTTTCGCGAGTCCGATCTTAAAAATTCTTGGGCGGCGGATTAAAAAAATTATCGAAGGAAATAATTCAGATTAATTATCATTCGTAGTATCAGGCTCATCCGTGAGCCTTTTACGCGTCTTTTTTCAGCCGGGTCTAGGTCACTCTATTCTTGATCCAGCCATAAATAAATTGTTCGTTATTGTGGTTTTTCTCAGCAACGTTTAAGTAGTACGTGCCCTGACTGCAATTGAGGGCTTTCACCAAAACGGCTTCCCCTTCCTGGCCTCGCCAGGCCAAATAATGTTCGAGAGCGGCAAGCGTCCGCGGGCCAATATTGCCATCCACATGAATATCCGGGTAGCGTTTACCTTCGTGATTAAAGACGTTCAACCAGCGTTGCAGCCACGCGCTGGGGTGGTAAGCGCCTATGTTGACTGCCGCATCGCACAGCTCGAAGGAGACTGGCCACGATAGCGTCGAGATGACGTCAAAACCTGGTTTTATCCAGTAATCCTCTTCGAGAATCGCGTAGGCTTCAGCGTGGGTCAGATCCCACATATCGCCAGCATAGCCATGCGCTCGCGCCGTGGCTTCGGTAATGCCCCAATGGGTGGCGCCGCCTTTATCTTTAGGGTTAAATACGTAACCGCCTTCAAGCGCAATAATTCCATCTATAATTGGATTCATCTTCCCTTTCCTTCGCTTAGTGAATATGCAGATACATGAGAGAACCTAATGTTACTGAAAATACGGTCGTCAGGGCGGCGATGGTTTGCCGTACAATCTGTTTTTTTCTTCCCTTTGTTTCGCTATCCGTCGCGATAATGGCGATATCACTATTCACTTTGAGACCTTGCCTTGGAATGGTAATAAAAAGATCGTTAATACCAAGCGCTTTAAGGTCACGTCTGATTAAATAGAGAATCTGCGTTAGATTTGCATCATTAACATAGTGGCTTCGACTTCCCCATAACGCAGTGGTTATTTTTTGTCGCTCGATAATCTCCAGATGAGCATTCTCGATGATGAAACTGAGACATTTGGCTCTCATCGCAGTCATTTTAATAACCTGTGAATTTGAGACCGTCCTCAGTTCATATTTACCTTCATTGTAAATGCAGTTGCTATTAATGATATAAGTTTTCATAACGTCTTCCTTTAGAAATGTACATCCTGGTTGTCTGTGGTGACTATATTGTATGAGAAATGTCTTAATCCAATAAATGTCACTGGTTTTATTGTATTGTCATTGTCTATAGCGAGTGTAATCACATTATTTCATTGAAATTAAATGATATTTAATTACATGATAAATGATATTTACTATGCTCTCACCAGAACGGAGTAAGCGGGCGCTGAGAGGTGTTGTTTTCTCTTCGATAGACGGTGTTGTTAACCTCATTTTTATGATTTTTATATCATCTAAAAAGATGATGTTTTGTGATTAGCTATTTTTTATTCCTGTAACGATTATGGACCCCGCAGAACGAGCTGCGACAATTTTGAAACGTAAAAGGAAATTTGAAAATGGCTACAAGCAAACTGATTCAAGGCGATACAATTACTGAAACTACTCATGCAGCGAATGGTTTTGACCCTGCAACAAGCGATGATAAAATAAGCTATACTTCCGCTCGTGTTGCGAAACCGGTATACAATAAATATAAAAATTCCACGACTAAACCGAAGGTATTCGGTTATTACACCGACTGGTCACAGTATGACAGCCGTCTGCAAGGCAATATGTCCCAACCAGGCCGTGGTTATGATTTAACCAACGTTTCACCGACGGCTTATGACAAACTGATTTTCGGCTTTGTTGGCATCACCGGTTTCAGAAAAATTGATAAAGAAGACCGCGATGTCGTAGCAGAAGCGGCAGCACAGTGCGGCAAAGTGAAATATGAGCCGACCTTCCTCGATCCTTGGGGCGATTTCCAGTCTTATATCAACCTGGGTTTTGAAACCAGCGGCTGGGATGTTGATCCGAAAACCGTGACCCAGGCTAACGCCAAAGGTATGCTGGGCGCGCTGCGTGATATGCAGGCAAAAGCGAAAGCCGCAGGCCACACG
Organism: Salmonella sp. NW177; assembly: GCF_051811585.1. Lineage (NCBI taxonomy): Bacteria > Pseudomonadati > Pseudomonadota > Gammaproteobacteria > Enterobacterales > Enterobacteriaceae > Salmonella > Salmonella sp. NW177. Next base: position 278,397 of record NZ_JAMMZV010000007.1, read on the forward strand.
CTGGCGCTCTCCATGAGTATCGGCGGCTGGAGCATGAGTAACGGGTTCCACGAAACCGCCGCTTCTGACTCTTCTCGTAAAACCTTCGCCAAAGGCGTGGTGAAACTGTTCAAACAGTTCCCGATGTTCAGCGAAGTGGATATTGACTGGGAATACCCGAACAATGAAGGGGCGGGCAACCCGTTTGGTCCGGAAGATGGCGCTAACTACGCGCTGCTGATTGCCGAACTGCGTAAACAGCTGGATTCTGCTGGTCTGAGCAATGTGAAGATCTCTATTGCCGCTTCTGCTGTCACTACTATTTTTGACTATGCGAAAGTAAAAGATCTGATGGCTGCTGGCCTGTATGGTATCAACCTGATGACCTATGACTTCTTCGGTACGCCGTGGGCGGAAACGCTGGGCCACCACACCAACCGCAAAGCGCTGGAAGAGGGCGGCTGGGCTGTCGAAACCATCGTTGATCACCTGCTGGCGGAAGGTTTCTCTGCTGACCGTATCAACATCGGTTATGCCGGCTATACCCGTAACGCTCGTCAGGTAGAAATTGAATCCCTGTCGCCGCTGAAAGGTTCTTACAACCCAGGTTCAGGCCCTACTACCGGTTCCTTCGAATCCGGCACCAGCGAATGGTATGACGTCATTTATAGCTACCTGGATCTGGAAAACCAGAAAGGCCGTAACGGTTTCAACGTTTACACCGACCAGGTCGCTGATGCTGACTACCTGTATAGCCCGGAATCCAAACTGTTTTTATCCCTGGATACGCCGCGTACTGTCAAAGCAAAAGGCGAATATGCAGCGAAACTGGGCCTGGGCGGCGTGTTTACCTGGACTATCGATCAGGACAACGGCGTGCTGGTTAACGCCGTGCGTGAAGGTCTGGGTTATGAAATCGAATCTGAAGTTATCGATATGGAACCGTTCTACTTTGAAGGTATCAATGTAGAAAAAGATGAAGAGCAGAGCGACAGCGACGACGCGCAGAAGGTCAACCACGCGCCGAAAGCGGCGATTGAACTGCTGGTCGTAGGCGGATCTACTGTACAACTGTCTGGCGCAGGTTCTTCTGATGAAGATAACGATGAGCTGTCCTTTAGCTGGGGCGTGCCTTCTCAAATCACTGTGGCAGACAAAACGGCTGAAATCATTGAGGTTGTGGTACCGGAAGTTAGCGAAAAAACAGCCTTCCAGTTCACCCTGTTTGTACGCGACTGCTACAACGAACCGTCCTCTCAGCAGCGCTTTGTTCTGACGGCTGTGCCTGCGCTATCTCAGGTTCAACCGGAACCGGAAGAGGAAGAAGAGATTATCGTTCCTGTACCGGACGAGGAGGAAGATACCACGCCGGCTGAGGATGATACGCCAGCAGATGACAAAACGTCACCTTACGCGCAGTGGGATGCTTCTACCGTTTATGGCGCAAACTGGGGTTCTTTCGAAATCGTTAGCTGGAAAGGCCATAACTATCAGGTGAAATGGTGGTCTATGGGCGACCAGCCTGACCTGAACTGCGGTGTCGGCGGTGCATGGACCGATCTTGGCGCTTACTAATACACGGCATTAAGCACGATGTATTGGGCTTCATGATTCAAGCCCCGGTTTACCGGGGCTTTTCTCCACCAGGGACAGAGGAAGAGCAGACCATGACCATTTCCATCCATGCCAGCGCATTTGACGTCAACAGCTGGTATCAAAAAATCACCTTAACCTTCATCAATGAGAGCGGTAATGCGGTCGATATGAACCATGCCGCAATATCATTCACGGCTTCCGGGCACATCGATCCATGGGGAAATAGCGGCGGTACGCTCAAAGGGAACCTGCCGCTTACGCTGAATGAGAGTTCGTATGGCACGCTGGAAACTAACAACATCATCATTAATAACAGCGATGCATTACTTCTTCAGCCGGGCGAACGCGGGACGCTCTCTTTCAGCCTCGCGGCGACGCAGGTGCCGGTAAAAATGTCCGCCATCACCTTGACGCTGGCGTCATCGTCATCCGAAGACGCAGAGTCTGAAACCCCATCCGATCAGGAGACGCCAGCGATACCCGCCGCAGACGAACAACCCGCCGAACCCGATGTGCCGGAAAAGGACAATGACCTTCAGGAACGCGGCCTTACGCTTAACGTTAGCGAGTTGAATGCCGCGAGTTGGTATCAACGCGTCACCTTTACGCTGACCAACCTCTACGCTCAGGCGGTAGATCTCAATCAGCTTCAACTGAATTTTACGGCCAGCGCGCACCCCGATCCCTACAGTCCGTTTCAGGGAACAATGCTGGGGAATCAGGCCGTGACGCTGGCCAGCGATGGGGGATGGCCCATCGAGAAGAATACCATCACCATTAATCATGACGGCGCGCTGATGCTGGCGGCGGGGGATACCGCCGAATTACAGTGCTATCTGGCCGCCACGCAGATGCCAGTTGCTATCAGCGATTTGAGCGCGACGTTGGCCCATGACCCTGCCCGTCAGGGAAAAATTTGTGTTCATTTTCCTGCCATGACGCAGACCGTGGCGCTCAAACCGGCGATTGAGCTGCTGTTTCCTGCCGGCGAAACCCGGCGCTTTGTCGGTGAGTGGGGAGAGGTTCTGACAATAGGCGATCTTAGCGCAGGAACGTATCGGCTTACCGTACCGGTACTGGCGAATGATGAGATGCAAATCGCGCCAGTCGAGTCCTCTTTTACCGTTACGCTGCAATCCGGCGATGCCGCCGCGCAGGTCCAGGTATCCTGTCTGCCGATTGTCCGTTATGCCAGCGCGCGTCTGATGATTGACGCCCCTGCGCTTGGTAATGCGAAATTGACCGTTGATATCGCCGATACTACGCAAGCGGATGAGCGTACCGTCACGCTGATCGCCAACCAACCTCAGTTAATCACCCGGCTACTGGCGGGGCACCATTATACGGTCAATCTGCAGACTGCGATGATTAATAACCGCTTTATATCGGCACCCATACAGCTTACGGGGTTTATCCCTGCTGCGGCGCAGATTGCCGAGGTTGCTGTCGCTTACCAACAGTCGGCGCTCGACACGGCGAGTTTCGTGACGGTGGATGCCACTCTACTGGGCCTGCCCGATGGCGTCGCGCCGCAGCGTTATCTGTTCAGCAGCGGTAAATATCAATACTCATTAATGCTGGAGAGCGGCAGCGATCGGCAGACGTTGGCATTACGCTTTGCGCCCGGGCTGTATGATGTTCAGACGGACGACATTTTCATCGACAGCGTGCCGTGGCGTTGTGAACAGGCCGGGCCGCTACGGTTGTTGCAAAAGGTCAACCATGTGGCGCTGGAGTTTCTGCCCGGCGTGACGCTACAGGTAAAAGGTTGGCCTGATTACCTTGCCCATGGCGGCGTGACGGTTAACGCGCCAGAGACGGTTTCTCTTTATCGCGATATACCGTTTAGCGCGTTGTTTAAATACGATGGTTTTGACGGCGGCGGCGATCCGGTTCCGGCCGCGGAGGTTGACGTGAACGGGGATGGTTTTCTGGATTACGCGACGTTACCGATCCATAAAACCGTTGCGCTGGTGCGCCAGATAGAAAAAGAAGCCGGGCGTAGCATCATGCCGGTAATGGTCATTTATACCGCGAATGCCAGCGGCGGTAGCGCGCTGGCGGATTTACAGGATGCGCAAAAGCTACGTAACCATTTTGGTAACTTTATTACCCAGTGTCTGGCGGCGCAGTCATACAAAGATGAGACGCATCCTGTCCCGGCCACCTTTGTGCTTAACCCGGATTTTCTCGGGGCGCTACAGCAAGAACCGTATGGCTATACCGTAGTACGGCAAAAAAACAGTGTGCCGGTGAATGCCCAACTGGCGGCAGCGATACAAGCCTTACCGGCGATGGCTGGCTTTATCGCGCCTTCGTTGCCGACGTTTAGCGACGATCTCTACGGCTATATTCAGGCGGTGAACTATCTTGTTCGTCAGTTTGCCCCGGATGTGGCTTTTGGCTGGCAGACGAATGTCTGGGCGACAGGAACGGCGGACTGGGTGCTGCGCGATACCGCTGATCCGGTAGCTGAAGGGCAGGCGATCGCCGGATTTATTCATGAACTGGGCGTTTATAGCGGAGAATATGCGCCAGACTTTATTGCGTTTGATAAATTTGAGCGTGACTGTTTCAGTCCTGATGCGCTTGCCCACTATGGCTGGAATGCGACATGCTGGCTTAATTACCTGGCGATGGTCAAACAGGTGACGAAAGTGCTGCTGACGCCCGCCATGCTGTGGCAAATCCCTGGCGGCCATATGCCTACAGTAGAAGAGGGCGTCAGTAAAATCAGCGCTGCGCACTTTGCATCCGGCGGAACCTTTTTTATGGGTGACGCCCGCATTGGCAGCGATCCTGACACGCTCTCTTTGCAGCTACTCAATACGGCCTTAAATAGCGCGACTTACGGCGTCCCGACCGTCGGCGACTTTTTACGTAAAGATAAAGGGTATGACTGGGGCCAGATGCAGGCGCTGAACCTACCGGACTTTAACGTCTTTTCGATCTTATGGGGCGGTGGTTCTACTATCAGTATTACGACAATCCATTCTAACGGTGAAGACGGCGGCTGGCTGGCGGATAAAATGGTAGAGTATTATGCTGCTCCACGCTATTTCAGATAATATCACTGCTTATTTGCATTAATCTGGACTATTAGTTTGAGATTCGAAGGCGCGTGCTTTCGAATCTCTTTTCTTGCGCCCCCTGACCTCTCATTCTTTATGCGTAATTCGTTATTAATTTTCTGTAATCATTTTGTATTAAGAATTGTCTTAATCTTAAAAATATTGCGTATTAGTGCCTTGTGAATACAGAAATACTGCATAGTGATGTTATTTATTATTAATTTAAGTACTTTTTGAGAAGTTATACTGTGGCGCTACATTGAGTAGACAACCGTTAATGAAAAAAATGATGAATGACGCTTTTGCTAAAGATAATAATGAGAATTCATTACACTCTTTTCTTTTTTCTCAGCAGGCTAAACCTCACGCAGCGATTGATGCCTTATTTTCGGCCTTGCTGCCATTTGGTCAACCGTTTACGCTGGGTATCGGCGATGAGTTTTATTTACAGGCAAACGATGAACACTACATTGTATTACTGGAGTCTGGAGTTGTTTCTTTCTGTCATAATGACAAACGACTCCATATATCTTCATCGTTTGCGCCATCGGTCGTGGGTATGGTTGACAGCTATGGCGCTACCTATAACGTCCCCGCGCGACCGGAACACTTTTTGCTCGCAGAAACGGTTTGTACCGGTAGATTTGTTCGCCTGCCGGATTTTATAAAAATCGCCGATGAATGCGATTTGTGGCACGACGTGGCCCGTTGTCTGGCTTACCGTCTGATGGTGATGAGCGCGCGCGATCGTGAATTAGTCGGCGTCGATTCTTATCTGAAAGTTCGGGCGCTGCTGACTGAAATATGGGCTTATCCACAGGCCTACCGGGAAAGCATTATTGTGTTGAATTTTATTCAACGGCGTACCGGGATATCGCGCAGTCGGACCATGAAGATTCTGTCTGAACTAAAAAAAGGCGGGTATATCCATATTGATAATGGGCGGCTGACGGCGCTCGGAAAACTGCCAGTGGCGTATTAATGTACTATACGCAACGATATATTTACATATCTCGACTGAATTTGCCTGATATCGTTAATAAAATGTTTTATTAAAATTTCTTATGAAGGTTATTTTTAAAAAGTCAATACGGCTAAAGGAGATAGGCCGAACGGCTGGTGTAAAGTTAATATAAAACAAAAAGTTATGTCTGGTCCTATAAAACCAAATGTCGATGATTGCAACTTGCCGTTGGCTTGCTAATAATTAATAACATCGTTATCTCATTATAACGTAAAGATTAACTCACGACGTTGAGTGGCTGTTTTATTGCCTCTGACATTTATATCAGAACAAGAAGACACTTTTTTTCGCATAAGAAAAAGTCGTGATATTGCTGTGAAGAAATATCAGCAGCCGTTTCGTTAAAAAATCTGATTACCCTCATTTTTATATTTAAAAGGAGCTTGAATGAAAAAGCCTGTACTAGCATTAATGGTCTCTGCAATTGCCTTTGGCGGAATGTTGTCCACCGCGCAAGCGGATACTACAACCGTCACTGGCGGTACGGTAAATTTTGTCGGACAGGTCGTTGACGCCGCCTGTTCTGTTTCCGCTGACTCTGTCGATCAGACCGTGACATTAGGCCAGGTTCGCGCCAGTAAATTAACCGAGGCCGGTATGGTGGCGAATCAAAAAGAAGATTTCACCATTAAACTGGAAGACTGCGATACTCAGACCAGCCAGAATGCGGCGGTGATTTTTAATGGCCAACAGGACGCAAACCAGCCGGGGTCGCTGGCGAATACCGCTGGGGCAGGTTCGGCGACGAATGTGGCATTACAACTTTATGGACCAGATGGCCAGGCGCTGAATATCGGTGAATCGTCCAGTACTGTTACCTTGAACGATGGCGAAAACGTTATTCCGCTTAGCGTGGATTATATCGCTACCGGTACGGCGACTGCCGGTAATGTTACCGCGACGGCGACATTTAGCATGGTTTATTCCTGATTCCTTATCGGGATTTTTTTCTCGTCTGTTGGGAGGCGAGAAAGGGGCGTTACGCGCGTCACTGCGCGTAACAAACCGACGGCATCAGGATATTACGCAGATGAAAAAAAACGTACCGATTTTCCTTCGATTATTGCTACTGCTGTCGGCGGCCGGCCTGTCGTTTGCCGCGCAGGCGGGAGGCATTGCGCTGGGCGCGACCAGGGTGATTTATCCGCAGGGAAGTAAGCAAACCTCCTTGCCGATTATTAATTCTTCTGCCAGCAATGTTTTTTTAATTCAGTCATGGGTCGCCAATGCCGATGGTTCACGCTCGACGGATTTTATCATTACGCCGCCTCTCTTTGTGATCCAGCCTAAAAAAGAAAATATATTACGTATTATGTATGTCGGGCCGTCATTACCGACCGATCGCGAAAGCGTATTTTATTTAAACAGTAAAGCGATACCCTCTGTCGATAAAAATAAATTGACCGGCAACTCCCTGCAAATTGCGACGCAAAGCGTGATTAAGCTATTTATTCGCCCGAAAAATCTGGCGGAGGCGCCAGCTCATGCCCCGTCGACGCTTCGCTGCCGTAACGAGCGCGGCCAGCTAACGATTACTAACCCTTCGCCGTACTACGTTTCGATGGTTGAACTGTACAGCGCGGGGAAAAAACTGCCGAATACTATGGTACCGCCGAAAGGCGCGATCACTCTCCCGGCGACGCCCGGCCAGGTATCTTTGCGCACGGTAAACGATTTTGGCGCAACGACGCCAGCACGCGTTTGTCCAGCTTCATGATGTTATGCGTAATCAGCTTTTCATGACGCGATATTACTCCAGCGTAGCTAAACCCGTATTAACCCCGCTGGCGTTGGCTATCGCACTGGCGCCTGCGCCGGGGTGGGCGGAAAACTATTTCAACCCGGCGTTTCTGTCTGACGACCCGTCTGCGGTGGCCGACTTATCGACCTTTTCCCGTAATGCCCAGGCGGCGGGGATGTATCGCGTTGACGTTTACCTGAACAATACGTTTCTCGCGACCAGAGACATTGCCTTCCAGGCGGTGAAAACGACGGGAAAAAGCGCGCCCACCGATGACAGCGGATTACGCGCCTGCCTGACGCCTGAAATGCTTAAAAATATGGGAGTAAACACCGGGGCGTTTCCACTGTTGGCGAAGGCGGCGGCGGGAAGTTGCCCGGATCTCGCCAGTGCGATACCGGCCGCCCGGACCCGCTTTGATTTTGCGCAGCAACGTCTCGACATTAGCATCCCGCAGGCGGCGATGGTTGCCAGCGCCAGAGGCTATATCCCACCGCAATACTGGGATGAAGGTATTAACGCGTTGCTATTGAATTACACCTTTACCGGCGCGAATAGTCAGGATCGGAGCCCAGGCGGCAGTGCGGAGAACAGCTATTTTCTTGGATTGAATAGCGGCCTTAATCTGGGGGCCTGGCGGTTACGCGACTACTCCACATGGAACGCGAATAGCGGCGATCAGAATAGCGACAGCGACTGGCAGCACATCAGTACTTATCTGGAACGTGATGTGGTCTTTTTGCAGGGAGAATTGACGGCAGGCGATAGTTATACCCCCTCCGCATTATTCGACAGCCTTCCTTTTCGCGGGCTACAACTGGCGTCTGACGACAATATGTTGCCAGACAGCATGAAGGGCTTCGCGCCGACCATTCACGGCATTGCCAGAAGCAACGCGCAAGTGACCATTCGGCAAAACGGCTACATCATCAATCAGCGCTATGTGCCGCCCGGGGCATTTACTATTAATGATCTCTATCCTACCGCCGCCAGCGGCGATTTGACTGTGGAAGTCAAAGAATCCGACGGTTCTATTAATCGCTATAACGTGCCCTATTCCGCCGTGCCGATTCTACAACGAGAAGGGCGGCTGAAGTATGCGGCGACGGTGGCGGAGTATCGTAGCGATAGTAGTCAAAAAGAGAAGGTGAAATTCAGTCAGGCGACCTTGATATGGGGGTTGCCGCATGGTTTTACGCTGTATGGCGGAACACAACTTTCCAGTCATTATCACGCGCTGGCGATCGGCAGCGGCGCAAATCTGGGCGACTGGGGCGCGGTGTCGCTGGATGTCACCCAGGCTACCAGTACGCTGGCGGATAATAACACCTACCAGGGGCAATCGCTGCGTTTCCTGTATGCCAAATCGCTTGCACAGTCAGGAACCAATTTACAGCTTATGGGTTATCGCTATTCAACCTCGGGCTTTTACACGCTGGATGATACCACGTGGAAACGGATGAGCGGCTATGACGATGACAGTCGGACTGACAGCGATAAAAGCAGGCCGGAATGGGCGGATTATTACAATCTTTATTATACCAGGAGGGGGAAAGTACAACTCGATATCAATCAACAGCTAGGCGGGTTGGGATCGCTTTTTATTACCGGCAGTCAGCAAAGTTACTGGCACACTGATGAAAAGGATTCTTTGTTGCAGGTGGGATACAGCGATACGCTGGCGGGTATTGCATGGAGCGTTTCTTACAACAATAACAAATCCGCAGGCGATGCGGAGCGCGATCAAATTTTCGCGCTGAATATCTCGGTGCCGCTAAGTCAATGGCTGCAACACGATGATGAGGTCACGCGCCATCACAATGTTTACGCTACCTTTAGCACCAGTACGGACAAACAGCATAACGTTACGCAGAATGCGGGCCTTAGCGGCACACTGTTGGACGAAAACAATCTTAGTTACAACATACAGCAAGGCTATCAGAATCACGGTATTGGCGAAAGCGGCGCCGCCAGCCTGGAATACGATGGGGCGAAAGGCAACGCCAATATTGGCTATAACGTTAGCGATAACGGCGATTACCAGCAGGTGAATTATGGCCTGAGCGGCGGCCTGGTGGCTCACGCGCATGGAGTGACGCTAAGCCAGCCGTTAGGCAATACCAATATTTTGATTGCCGCGCCGGGCGCAGCCAATGTCGGCGTTGTCGACCAGCCGGGTATTCATACGGACGCGCGTGGCTATGCGGTGGTGCCGTATGCGACGACATATCGCCAAAACCGTATGGCGCTGGACGTTAACGCCATGGCTGATGATGTCGATATTGATGACGCGGTGACTCGCGTTGTGCCGACCGAAGGCGCGCTGGTTCTGGCCCGCTTTAAAGCGCGGGTCGGCGCGCGTGCCCTGGTAACGCTGAATCATAACGGTAAGCCTGTACCCTTTGGCGCAACGGTGACGGTGAATGATCGCCATGCGGAGGCGATTGTTGGCGAGGCCGGGGAAGTCTATCTTTCCGGGTTGTCAGCGCAAGGCGTTCTGCACGTTCGCTGGGGGAACCTGCCGAATCAACAGTGTGTCGCGTCCTATCATCTCTCTTCCTCCCGTCAGATTCTGAGTCGACAACATGCGGAGTGTCATTAAATGAAAATACCTCTTTTATTTGCTCTGCTGGCGGGAAGTGTCGTATCGCAGTACGCATTCGCAGACGTGTGTAAAAACGTTAACGGCGTGCCTTCCAGTATTAATTACGATTTAACGACCACTCTGACGGCAGAACAAAACCAGGTGGGAAAGACGGTTCAACTGGAAAAAAGCCAGGAAGTTAATGTACAGGCGGTGTGTCCCGCCGGCGCGGCGACCTATAGCCAGACTTATCGCTCCTATGTGTCGCCATATCCGGTCGTAGAAACGAGCGGTAACTGGAAATATTTAAAGCTGGACCCGGACTACCTTGAAGGCGGAATGCGAATTGAGGATTCTTCGGCGGGCGATATCTATCCGCCAATGAACAATGTCCTGATGGGATATGATGAAAATGTGAAAGCGGGTCAACCGTTTTACGTTCGTGACTCAAATCTGGAGTTTCAGCTCAAAATTGTTAAACCGTTCGTCGGCACGGTGAATATTAGTCCTAAGACTATGTTCAATGTTTATGTCATGACCGCCGCAGGCGATCCGCTGACAGATGTCGTATATAGCATTCTTTATAGTGGAACGGTGACCGTACCGCAAAGCTGCGAAATCAACGCCGGACAAACGATTCTGGTGAATTTCGGCGCATTATACAGCGGCAATTTCAACCATGCAGGCCAAAAGCCGGAGGGGGTACGAGCGAAAAAATTCAGCGTACCGGTAAAGTGCAGCGGTCTGGATTCGCAGGTCAATTTAACGATGCGTCTTATCGCTACGCCGGATAGCCACGTTCCCCAGGCTATCGCTTCGGATAATGCGGATGTCGGCGTAGTGGTCGAAACCGATGAAGGAAACGCGCTTATCCCCAATGATGCACAGAGCGTCGCGCCTTTTATCACCGATAGCGCCGGACGCGCTAACATCACATTGCAAGCCTACCCGGTAAGTACAACAGGCGAAACGCCAGCGGAAGGGGCGTTTACCGCACTGGCCAGCCTGCGAGTGGACTTTGACTAAATGAACAGATCACACTGCGCTCTTTTTGCCATGGGACTAATGCTGTGTCCACAAATCAATGCCAGCGCTGACGACCTCGCTTATAACCTCGAATTTACCGGCACTATTGTGGCGCAAACCTGCGACATAGATATTTCCAGTCTCAGTCAAAGTATTGATTTAGGACAGTTTGCGGTTGGCGACTTTCCTTCGACAGGAACAACGACAAAATTTAAGCCCTTTAATATCAACCTCAAAAATTGTTCCCGAGGAATTGCCGGGGCGAAGATCTGGTTTACCGGCGAACCCGATCCGGACAATCCCGCGCTACTGGCGATAACCGATACCGGAATGGGAAGCGGAAACATGTTAGCAAGCGGGGTTGGGGTGGAAATTCTGAATGATGATCAGGATACCATCAGTATCAATAATGCCGACTCGGTGGTCTATCCGTTGAAAGCCGGACGCAACACGCTGTCTTTTTATATTCGCTATAAATCGACCCGGCCGACGGTCACGTCCGGGAACGCGACGGCGGTCATGTATTTCGATATGCAGTATGAATGAGGAGCCATCGTAATTATGCGTAACGATATCCTGTACGGCATCGGGATGCTGCTGGCGGCATCCGGCGTCCAGGCGCACGATGGCCGGGTCTATGTTTCCGGAACCATCACGGACAATACGTGTTCGCTCTCTCCTGGCTCGGAAAATATTAACGTGGCGATGGGCGCGGTTTCTCAACGGCAGTTTTATCGCGCAGGCGACGGTTCCGCATGGCAACCTTTTGCTATCGATTTACAGAACTGCGGCAGCACTGCCAGCGGCGTAACGGTCAGTTTTAGCGGTGCGGCGGACAGTCTTAATACGGATTTATTGGCGCTTACCGCAGGGGAAAGCGACGCTTCAGGCATTGGGATTGCGCTTTATGATCAAAATAAAACCTTAATCCCACTGGGGCAGGAGAGTGATGTGGTGACGCTCAGTCCGGGTCAGGCGTCGGCGCATCTGCAATTTTATGCGCGTTATCTTGCCGATGGCGGCACGGTAACGCCCGGGGACGCCAATGCCTCCGCAACCTTCATTCTTGCCTATGAATAAGCTCTTTTTACGCTGCGCGATATATTGGTGCTTGCTTCCCATATCATGGGCGCAGGCTGGCGTGGTAATTGGCGGTACTCGCTTTATCTATCATGCGGGCGCCCCGGCATTAAGCGTACCGGTAAGTAACCATTCAGAAGCGTCCTGGTTAATTGATACGCATATTTTACCTGGTGGCCGCTGGCCTGGAACCAAAAACGAAGGGAATATCACGCCCTTCGTGGTCACGCCGCCATTATTTATGCTTTCAGCGCGCCAGGAAAACTCAATGCGGGTGGTTTATACCGGCGGACCGCTACCCGCCGACAGGGAAAGTCTGTTTACCTTGAGTATCGCCGCCATTCCCTCCGGTAAACCGGAAGCGAACCGTGTACAAATGGCGTTTCGTTCGGCTTTAAAATTGCTCTATCGCCCTGAGGGACTCGCCGGCAATCCGCAGCAGGCCTACCGGCATCTGATCTGGTCGCTTACCCCCGATGGCGCGACGGTACGCAATCCGACACCCTATTACGTTACGCTCTTTTTATTACGCGCTAACGAGCTCGCCCAGGACAACGCCGGGGTCGTGGCTCCCTTTGCAACGCGTCGAACGGACTGGTGCCGGCACGCGGTTCGCTGCACTGTGCGCTGGCAAAGTATTAATGACTATGGGCGGGTAATGCCAGCGCAAACCGTGGATCTGACGCGTATTCATTAACCTATTTTTCAGGCGTCTCCCGATAGCGGGAGGCTTTCCGATCTTATCGAACGAGACTTTTATTATGTATTATCACGCGTTAAAACTTTCCCGACTGGCGATGTTGACGTTGGCAGGCGTTGCCGTATCCGCCTCGGCAATCGCCGCCGATTCTGCCCCGACGTCGCAAATTGGCCCGACGGCGGAAGCCTACATCGTCAGTCATCCGGATAAAGTGGGAGAGGTGGTGGCAACGTACTTGGCCGAACATCCGGAATTTTTGGTCGCCGCCAGTGAGACGTTGCATCAGCGTCAGCAGATTGCGCAACAACAGGCGTATGTTCAACTGGCATTACAGTATCGTGCTGAGTTGCTCAGTAGCAGCAGTCCTTCCGTTGGGCCCAACGAGGCAAAAGCGGCGGTGGTGATGTTCTTTGATTACCAGTGCTCGTGGTGCAGCAAAATGGCGCCTGTGGTCGAAAACCTGATTAAGGCGAACCCGGATACCCGGTTTATTTTCAAAGAGTTTCCTATTTTTTCCTCCCGCTGGCCGGTATCCGGACTGGCGGCAAGAGTCGGCGAACAGGTATGGCTCACCCAGGGCGGGGCAAAATATCTCGACTGGCATAATGCGCTTTATGCCACAGGGAAGGTGGAAGGCGCGTTAACGGAACACGATGTCTACACCCTGGCGCAACATTATCTAACGCCGACGCAGCTGGCCGCCGTAAAAGAAGCGCAAAGCAGCGGTGCAGTACATGATGCGCTCCTCACTAACCAGGCACTGGCGCAGCATATGGATTTTAGCGGCACGCCTGCTTTTGTCGTCATGCCTCAGACGCAAAACGGTGATGTAAAACGGGTGACCGTGATCCCGGGAAGCACGACTCAGGATATGTTGCAAATGGCGATTCAGAAAGCGAAGGGGTGATATTCGCTCAGAGGAGAACGCACAGGAGTGAAAGTAAAATGAAGTCTATGCGTTGCGTCATACCGGTGATTTTACTTTCCTTTATCGTTCATGAAGGGACAGCGAAACCGACCGCTCAGATTCATTTTATGGGATCGGTTGTTGAGGCAGGCTGCTGGAATGACGTGGGAACCTTAGAAATTCAATGCCATAATAAAGAGGGAGTTGAACGTTATATTATTGTCGAGAATATTATCACGCCGATATCGTCTCCTCATGCAACGGTAAAACGAGATTATTTGGATGAAGATAAGCAATTAACAGTGCTACGCATTGTCTATGACTGAACCGCGTAGCAGACCGCAGATAGTGTCCCGTCAGTGTCGTGTGAGGATATTATGAAAAATGTTCTCACCTTCCCGGGACACGGTCTATAGACTTTATCTTCAGATAAATGGCGCTAAAAAGAAAAGTACGATCAATAAAAAAGAGTGGGAATACCAATAGATATAATTTTATTACATCGGTGAGTATGATGTTGAATAGCTTGTGGCGGTATGTCAGCAGCGTCAATGATAAATCTTTCATCGATTTTTATCCCCTGCCTGGGGAGCGTAACGAACAGTTCGAAAAGCCCGATTTGTTGTAAATCTCGTCGCAGCAGATAAAGAAGTTGCGTCAAATTAGCATCGCTAACAAATTGACTTCGCTCTCCCCAAACTGCGTACGCGACACCTTCACGGATAATCAATTCCTGATGTGCGTTTTCTATTAAATAGCTCAGGCACCAGGCCCGCATAAATGTCATTTTGAACGCTGCATTGCTGCGCAAGGACGTGATTTCCCTTAATGATTCATTGTAAATAAACTCATTATTTATTTTATGCTGTCTCATGATTACTCCATTTGTGCTTTCAGGCCATGACATCCCACTTGTTCCGTATAGTCAGCATCGTTGCAACGTGTCCGCTATGCTATGAGCAAGGATAGGTTGGGGCGACAGGCCTGAAAAATCAACTGTCATTAAATTGGCTAAATTGTTTAAGTGAAATAAATGTTATTGTTTTTGTATTCTTTCTATAAGCATGTTGATTCTGTTTTATCAATATTTAATGAGGTATGCATATAACGTGTCGTTTAAGGATTCTCAAACCATGTTTTTGAGCGGTAAATAATATGTATATCATTATTTTTTATTCAGCTGATGAGAATTGTCTGTTGTGATTCATTAATTTGAAAATGCGGTTAGTTACAAAAAAGGACATGAAAATAATATTTTGCCACCGTTTATGCTTAATTTTATTAAGTGGTGCTATGATTTTAGGTTAAGCATTTTTTATGTGCTTGAATGATAATTTATGTTACCTGGTATAACGTTTATTTCGGCCTATTGGTCGGTCTTATGGATGCTATAGGATATAGGTAAAAAGAACTAAATAAATATTCGATGATGGCTTGCTTTCTCAGAATGAAATTTTATGAGTAGATGGCGATATAAAATATTTTTATGATTTTTTTTTGTTATTGCGTTATACATGATAACTATGCTGAACATCTTCGGAATATTACGTTGGACGGGCAGAGAAATTGCCTCTGCATTGCAGAAGTCTCATAACGTATAGTCTGGAGAGCATTATGTATGTAAACCAACAGTCCTCACTCGCCATGCCTGCACCAAGAGCGCCGATGAATCAGAAAATTGATACCGATAACGCGATGGTGCAAAACCATAACGCCATATACCAACAGCTCCTCGACCAAATTCGTGAGGACAATACATATACACATGCCGTTATTACCCTTAATCCTTATGGCACCGCGCCGTTAAGCCTTTATCCTGGTGTCTGAGTTGAAAGCAGCGAACTGGGTATCGTGGAGTTTCTGGTTTTTGACAACGGTAATTATCGTTTCCGCGAAGATAATATCAATCTGCCGCCACCGGGTAACGACCGCATGAGAGTTGTTTTATTTACTGATGTCGTCAACACGCATGGTGTGATCCGGAACGATGTTATTGATATGTTCCATATAATCAGCAATTGCCTGCGAGGTTTACAGCCCTTTAATGTCTTTGACATTTTTACCTTTCGTGAAGTCAAATCCGCCACGGCCTTTACCGATAAAGGAGTCAGCGCGACGGTACTGAATGTCTTGTCTGCGACCTGTTTACCTTTGATATCAAATTCGACAATACGCTGTCCCAGCGGTTTTGTGTTGTAGTGTTTGAATTTGGCCGTTTTCGACACATGCAGCATGCCGTTCTTCGGATCGGCTGCATGAGACATCATCGCCTTCAGATCGTTACCGCTAATTTCCACGTTCATTACGTCGTTAGTAAAAGGATACATACTCAGAACATCGCCGAGCAGGTAATCATCGTCATATCAATAATGGTGTGATGGAGGGCTCCGTTGTTGTGATGGCTGTGCTGGCAGGTTTTCAGGTATTGCTTACAGCGATAGAGTTGCACTCCTGAGGGGGAAATGACCGTTTCGGATCACCCCCTGAGTTACGGAACAGCGGGGCAAATCACATCAATCTTTGCTATCAGTTATCCAAAAGGTAAAGCTTAGTACAACACTAAATCTGCGGTATGACCTAAAAAGATGAAGTGTTGATTTAATAATAAACATTGAGTTATTTTTTATAAAAAAACATTTCTCGACACATTATTTTTAAATACTTTTATCCTGCGTGATGTGAGATTTATATCACTATTCTATAACTAGATTTGGTTAAACTTCGACACCGGAGTAAAACATATTCATTGATGAATAAAATATAACTATGGGAAATATATTCAATGTCTCTGATAAAGCGAACAGTATTATTTAGTCTCTTACTTACAATATCTACTGTTTTTAGCCATTCTGTACATGCACTGGAATATAAGAATTCATTTGGATCAATTAATGCCGGTTATGCTGACTGGAATAGTGGATTCGTCAATGTACATCGTGGGGAGGTGTGGAAAGTAACTGCTGACTTTGGTGTCAATTTCAAAGAGGCAGAATTCTATTCATTTATTGAAAGCAACGTGTTAAATCACGCTGTTGCTGGAAGAAATCATACTGTTTCTGCCATGACTCATGTACGACTCTTTGATTCAGATTATACTTTCTTCGGTAAGATATATGGTCAATGGGATAACTCATGGGGCGATGACCTCGATATGTTTTATGGAGCGGGGTATTTAGGTTGGAGCGGGAGTTGGGGGTTCTTCAAACCCTATATTGGTCTGCATAATCAATCTGGTGATTATGTCTCGCAGAAATATGGGCAGACAAGCGGCTGGAATGGCTATGTTATTGGCTGGACTGCAGCCTATAATTTTAATTTATTTGGTGAAGATTTTGTTTTATCTGACTGGAATGAAATCGAACTAGATAGAAATGACGCTTATACGGAGCGGCAATTCGGTCGAAATGGATTAAATGGTGGATTAACACTGGCATGGAAATTTTATCCCCGCTGGAAAGCTACTGTGACATATCGTTATTTCGCGAACAAACTAGGTTATGACGGATATGGAGACCAGATGATTTATATGGTCGGATATTCATTTTAAATAAAATCAAAGGAGTTGAAATGAAAAAAACAGTCATTGCCAGCATGATTGGACTGGCGCTTTGTGCGACAAGTACGTTATCTGTCGTGCACGCGGCTGCCGAAAAACGCCCGAACTTAGTTTTTATTGTGGCAGATGATCTTGGCTATGGTGATTTGGCGACTTACGGTCACCAGATAGTAAAAACCCCGAATATTGACCGCCTGGCGAAAGAAGGGGTCAAATTCACTGAATACTATGCGCCGGCTCCTTTGTGTTCTCCTTCCCGCGCCGGGATGTTAACAGGCCGTATGCCCTTCCGCACCGGTGTACGCTCCTGGATCCCTGAAGGTACTAATGTTTCTATTGGACGTAACGAATTGACCATAGCCAATCTGCTGAAACAGCAGGGTTACGATACCGCGATGATGGGTAAACTGCATCTCAACGCCGGGGGCGATCGTACCGATCAGCCGCAGCCGAAAGAGTTAGGTTTTGATTACTCTCTGGTGAACCCGGCTGGCTTTGTGACCGATGCTACGCTGGATAATGCCAAAGAGCGCCCGCGTTACGGCGTCGTCCACCCAACCGGCTGGATGCGTAACGGCAAACATATTGATCGTGCCGATAGCATCAGCGGCGAATTTGTCAGTTCTGAAGTGGTGAACTGGCTAGATAACAAGAAAGACGACAAACCGTTCTTCTTATACGTTGCCTTTACGGAAGTTCACAGCCCGCTGGCCTCGCCGAAAAAATACCTCGATATGTATTCACAATACATGAGCGAATACCAGAAGCAGCATCCCGATCTGTTCTACGGCGACTGGGCGGATAAACCGTGGCGCGGTACCGGTGAATATTACGCCAATATCAGCTATATGGATGCGCAAGTCGGTAAAGTACTGGATAAAATTAAAGCGATGGGGGAAGAAGATAATACCATTGTCATCTTCACCAGTGATAACGGCCCAGTGACGCGTGAAGCGCGTAAAGTCTACGAGCTGAACCTCGCAGGCGAGACTGACGGTCTGCGCGGACGTAAAGATAACCTGTGGGAAGGCGGTATTCGCGTTCCGGCAATTATCAAATACGGTAAACACATTCCACAGGGCGTCGTTACCGATACGCCGGTGTATGGTCTGGACTGGATGCCGACGCTGGCGAACATGATGGATTTCAAACTGCCTACTGATCGTACATACGACGGGCAATCGCTGGTTCCGCTGTTGGAGCAGAAAACGTTAAAACGTAATAAGCCGCTGATCTTCGGTATTGATATGCCGTTCCAGGATGATCCGACCGATGAATGGGCGATCCGCGACGGCGACTGGAAGATGATCATCGATCGCCAGAATAAACCTAAATATCTCTATAACCTGAAAAAAGATCGGTTCGAAACGCTGAACCAAATTGGCAAACAGCCTGAAATTGAAAAACAGCTGTATGGCAAGTTCCTGAAAATGAAACAGGACATCGATAACGACTCATTAATGAAAGCCCGTGGCGACAAACCAACGCCGGTGACCTGGGGCTAAAAGGATAATTATAAAAAATTAAGTATGCCACTTAGGGCTCTGCCCGCCTGATTCAGCGCCCTCGTGCTGAGTCAGGTTCTTTTATTTTAGGGATACGGAAAATATGCAACGGAAAAGCTGTCAGGTAATGATCAAACCGACCGGGTCGGTGTGTAATCTTGATTGTAAATATTGCTTCTATCTGGAAAAGGAAATGCTCTATCCCGATAGAAAAAACCATTACAAGATGACGGAAGAAACGCTGGCGTTGTTTGTGCAACAGCATATTGCGGCGCAGGATGTGGATGAAGTGATTTTTGCGTGGCAGGGTGGGGAACCGACGCTGATGGGGCTGCCATTTTACCGCCAGGCGGTAGCGCTCCAGCAACGTTATGCTAATGGAAAAGCCATCGTTAATACTTTTCAGACCAATGGCATTCTGATTGATGATGAATGGGCGAGATTCTTCAGGGCGCATGACTTTCTGGTTGGTATTTCGATTGATGGCGATGCGGCGCTGCACGACGAATGGCGGGTAACTCGCGCAGGGCAACCTACCCATCATAAAGTTGAACAGGCGATAAAATGCCTGGCGAGTCATGGCGTTGAATTTAATACTCTCACGGTGGTGAGTCAGAGCAATATGCTGCACCCACAGCGGGTTTATGCGTATCTGAAATCTATCGGCAGCCGCTATATGCAGTTTATTCCGCTAGTGGAAAGAGCGGCAAATAAAGACGGAATGCTGGCGCATCCGCAGGACGAGCAAACTGCAGTAACCCCCTGGTCAGTGGACGGATTACAGTTTGGAAAGTTCCTGAATGCCATTTTTGATATCTGGATCCGCGAAGATATTGGTGATATCGGCATTCAACTCTTTGAACAAACGCTGGCGGCATGGTGTGGACTCCCCCCTCAGGTTTGCGTTTTTGCGCCCGTTTGCGGTAGCGCTTTTGCAATGGAAATGAATGGCGATGTGTATAACTGCGATCATTTCGTTTACCCGCAATATAAGCTCGGCAATATTAACGACACGCCGCTGCGTCAGATGAATAATAGCGCGAAAAACCAGCAGTTTGGTCTCGATAAAAGCCGCACGATGGCGCAGGAATGCCATACCTGCCCGTGGCAATTCGCCTGTTATGGCGGTTGCCCTAAACACCGCTTTTTGCCTTCGGCTTGCGGACCGATGAAGCAAAACTATCTTTGTGCCGGCTATCAGTGCTTTTTCTCTCATACCGCGCCGATGATGAAAGCGATGAAAACCCTTTACGTAAATAACCTGTCACCGGCGGAGATCCGGTCTGTTTTTTTTAAGTAATGCTCAAGGAGGAACGCATGTTTGCCAATATTAATGTGGACTGCTGTAAAACGCCGGGATGTAAAAATCTGGGCGTGTTGAACAGTCCGGATTATGTCCGCCAGGGAAAAGATGTTCTTTGTCGGGAATGTGGTTTCCTGTTTCCTGTTATTTCCGCTGGGGCGTTAAATCTTTTTCGCCACACGGTAAACCGGGGATGGAAAGGCCTGGTCAAACAGTGTCCTGCCTGCGGCAGCACCTCATTAAAGAAATACGGCTTCTCGACTCAGGGCGAACACCGCATGGCGTGTAGTCAGTGTCGGAAAACGTTCATCGTCCCCGAAAAGGCAAAAAGCGATTGCCGACAGGACGAGCTGGCAACCCTAATTGAGGAAGGGACGTCGCTTGCCGGGATCCGCTCACAGCTGAAATTAGACAGCACAGGCCTTAACCGGGCGCTGTTTAAACTATCCCGTAATGCAAACCTTGCCGAGCGATGCCAGCAGTTTCCGGCCTTCGATATCGCACTCAGCACCCGCGCTTTCCGGGTGAACTATAACGGTGGAGACAGCAGCCTGTATGTTCTGGTGACGGCAGAAGAACAAAGCGGAAGGGTGGTGGCGATTTCGTCAAATTATTCAGCACAGCCGCTGGATAAAGCCTGGCAGTATCAGTCGTATTATGAAGAACGGCTACCTCCGGGAACGCTGGCGCATATGGTGCAACGTAAGGAAGCGATTACAGCGCGCCGCGAAACTTTATTTGATATCGATTACGGCCCGGCCTCGTTATATAAGAATGACTCCGGAATGATCGTAAAGCCGGTGTTGCCTGCCTACCGCCATTTTGAACTGGTGCGGATGCTGACGGACGAACGCTCCTTAAACGTTCAGCATTACCTCGATCATGAATGCTTTATTCTGGGGGGATGCATGATGGCGAATATGCCGCATGTCCATCAGGGCCGTTGCCATATTTCATTTGTCAAAGAACGCGGTACGACGCCGCTGCAAAAAGATATTCCGCCACGCCTGTTTTTAAGCGGCGGTATCCGTAACAATGTCTGGCGTACTTTTTCTACCCGCGATTATGCTATGGCGGTGTGTAATCTCACCGGTAATAAAAAAATTACCCAGCAACGTTATGCTACGTTACAAGGCGCGACGGCGTTCATTAATTATCTGTATGCGCATCCTTTTTTGGCGCAGCTTAATCGTCTGTCACCGGCAAATGTGACGGCAACGCTGGATTATCTGAAGTATGAATATAATCAATCCCGTAAGGTCGGATAACGCATCGCATGCCGTGTGATAGAGCTGAGTCGATGGCTTTTGATTATCAGCCCAACCCTCTCCAGCGTATCTATTTCGTTGTTCCAGCAAGGAACGACAACGATATACTGGAGAGAGCATGGGGCCGTTCAAACATCAAAAGAATACGCTTCCTGCCCCGTGTCTTGCCGTCAATCAGAGGCTTGATAAGCAAAATGCGATGGTGCTCAACCATACGGCGATTTATGAGCACAGCCTCAGCCAGATCACAGAAAGTAATACAGTACAAAATGCGCTGATTATTCTTAATCCGCTTATGGCCGCGCCATCTCTTGCCAGCCTGGCGAGAGCGATATTATCGATCCGCAGGCGGGCAGCGAGGCGATGGGGCTGCTAATTTTACAGGAGATTGCGCCTACGGAGAAAACCGTGCTTTTTGAAGCGACCATGACGTCAGGTTACTACAAAAACGCGGAAACGAACGGGGAAGGCTATCGCTACGATATTACCAGTTTCCGGGTGTATAAAATGGATCTGTACGCGTAGCGGTCTATCATCAATGACTGACTGCACTAAAAAGGTCCGGCGTAAGTCGGACTTCATTTCGTAAAAAACGAGCTATTCATCATATATAATCTAATTTTAACGATGAGTCAGGCGAGGTAAGATAGTAGATTCGAAGAATTCACCTGATTGAGAGAATAAAAAGTGAAACATCTGCACCGATTTTTTAGCAGCGATGCCTCTGGGGGCATCATTCTCATCATCGCCGCTGCGCTGGCTATGCTGATGGCCAATATGGGCGCGACCAGTGGATGGTATCATGATTTTCTGGAGACGCCGGTTCAGCTACGGGTTGGGGCGCTTGAAATCAACAAAAACATGCTGTTGTGGATCAACGATGCGCTGATGGCCGTGTTTTTCCTGTTGATTGGCCTGGAAGTTAAGCGCGAACTGATGCAAGGCTCGTTAGCCAGTCTACGCCAGGCTGCTTTTCCGGTGATTGCCGCCATCGGCGGGATGATTGTACCGGCATTGCTCTATCTGGCCTTTAACTACTCCGATCCGGTCACTCGCGAGGGCTGGGCTATTCCTGCCGCGACGGATATCGCCTTTGCGCTGGGCGTGTTGGCGCTGTTGGGCAGCCGGGTTCCGCTGGCGCTGAAAATATTCCTGATGGCGCTGGCGATCATCGATGATCTCGGCGCCATCGTTATTATCGCACTGTTTTATACCAGCGATCTTTCTATCGTCTCGCTGGGCGTGGCGGCGTTCGCGATTGCCGTGCTGGCGCTGCTGAACCTGTGCGGCGTCAGACGGACAGGGGTATATATTCTGGTCGGGGCAGTGCTGTGGACGGCGGTACTGAAGTCCGGCGTTCACGCGACGCTGGCAGGCGTCATTGTCGGTTTCTTTATTCCGCTGAAAGAAAAACACGGTCGCTCGCCGGCCAAGCGTCTGGAGCATGTTCTGCACCCGTGGGTCGCGTACCTGATCCTGCCGCTCTTCGCTTTTGCGAATGCCGGCGTTTCTCTTCAGGGCGTCACGATTGACGGTCTGACCTCCATGCTGCCGTTGGGAATTATTGCCGGTCTGCTGATTGGTAAGCCGCTGGGGATTAGCCTGTTTTGCTGGCTGGCGCTGCGTTTCAAGCTGGCGCATCTGCCGCAGGGGACCACTTATCAGCAAATCATGGCGGTCGGCATTTTGTGTGGCATTGGCTTTACGATGTCCATCTTTATCGCCAGCCTGGCATTTGGCAATGTCGATCCGGAACTTATTAACTGGGCGAAATTGGGCATTTTGATTGGTTCATTGCTCTCCGCAGTGGTGGGGTATAGCTGGTTGCGCGCGCGTTTGAACGCGCCGGCATAACCAGTACGAAGGAAAGGGGGAGCGATGTATCGCTCCCTTGCGACATTGAACAGGGAGAGGAATGAGCATGTCTCATATTAACTACAACCATCTTTATTACTTCTGGCATGTCTATAAAGAAGGTTCTGTCGTGGGTGCCGCAGAGGCGCTTTTTCTGACGCCGCAAACCATTACTGGTCAAATTAAAGCTCTGGAAGAGCGTTTACAGGGGAAGCTATTTAAACGTAAGGGACGCGGTCTTGAACCCAGCGAACTGGGCGAGCTGGTTTTTCGCTATGCGGACAAAATGTTTACGCTAAGCCAGGAGATGCTGGATATCGTCAATTACCGCAAAGAATCAAACCTGTTGTTTGATGTCGGCGTCGCCGATGCTTTATCCAAGCGTCTGGTCAGCAGCGTTCTGGATGCGGCGGTGGTGGTGGACGAACCCATACATCTGCGTTGCTTCGAGTCCACGCACGAAATGTTGCTCGAACAGCTCAGCCAGCACAAGCTGGATATGATTATCTCCGACTGCCCGATAGATTCCACGCAGCAGGAGGGGCTATTCTCAGTCAAAATCGGCGAATGCAGCGTCAGTTTCTGGTGTACGAATCCGCTTCCTGAAAAAGCGTTCCCTGCCTGCCTGGAAGAGCGACGTTTGCTGGTGCCGGGACGGCGCTCGATGCTGGGGCGTAAGTTGTTGAACTGGTTTAATTCGCAGGGGTTGCAGGTTGAGATCCTCGGTGAATTTGATGACGCGGCCTTAATGAAGGCGTTTGGCGCGACGCACGATGCGATTTTTGTGGCGCCGAGCCTTTATTCGCTGGATTTTTATGCCGATGAGTCGGTAATAGAGATTGGGCGCGTGGAGAATGTCATGGAAGAATATCATGCGATTTTTGCCGAGAGAATGATCCAGCATCCGGCGGTGCAGCGTATTTGCAATGCGGACTACTCGGCGTTGTTTAAACTACAGTAGACGTACCTACTGTAATACTTCCGGCTGCGGTATTAACCCGCAGCCGGAATCATTCTACAAGTTCAGCAGGCTACGGTACTGCCCACCTTCGCGGATAAACACCGGAATTCTGTTCAGTGGCGTAGCGTAATGCAGCGTCTGCCCTCCTGAATAGCTTTCACCGGTCGCAAGATCCGTCCATGTTTCCCCTTCTGGTAGCCAGACATCACGCTCGCGCATACCTTCATGCATGACGGGGGCGATCAGCAGGTCAGGACCAAAACAATACTGGTCGGTGATTGCCCAACTTGTTTCCTGTTCGGGGAATTCAAAGAACAGGGGGCGCATCACTGGCGTATTGTGCTTATGGGTTTCCTCCATCAGCGCTTTGATATAGGGCTTGAGTTTTTCTCGCAACGCCAGGCAACCTGTCAGTACCTCGCATACTTCCTCACCGTAGCTCCAGACCTCGTTCGGCGCACCTGTAGGGCACTGGGCGATACCATCCCGATACGGTTGTGCGGGTAAAATCTGCGGATCGCGGTTGCCGTGCAGACGCATCACCGGGCTAAAGACGCCCCACTGGAACCAGCGAATCAGCAATTCATGGAATTTCGGGTCGTGAATATTACCGCCATGAAAACCGCCGATATCCGTCGTCCACCACGGTATCCCCGCGATTCCCATATTGAGTCCGGCAGCAAACTGGTTGCGCAGCGATCTAAACGAGGAGTGAATATCCCCTGACCAGACCAGCGCGCCGTACTTCTGACTGCCGGCCCAGGCGCAGCGTAGCAGGTTGATAACCTGGTCTTCGCCATCGGCTTTCATGCCGTCAAAAAAGGTTTTAGCGTACATACGTGGGTAGATATTGCCCACTTCCAGTACCGGCCCGGCATGGTAGCGATAGTTGTCGTAGTCGTAAACGCTGAACTCAGGTTCGGCTTCATCTAACCAGAATAACTTCACGCCTTTATCGTAATAGTTGCGTTTGGCTTTGCCCCAGACGTAGTCGCGCGCGCCCGGATGAGTCGCATCAAAGTAAGTGGTATTGCCGAGGAAATCCATATTGATCGGCAAGCCACGTTCCGTTTGTACCAGCCAGCCGTTTTCGCGCATCTCCCGATAGCTTTCGGTACGGTTATCCACCGTCGGCCAGACGGAGACCATCAGCTCAATTCCCAGCGATTTCAGCTCGGCAATCATGGCATCAGGATCGGGCCAGTCGCGCGCATCGAACATCCAGTCACCCTGATTCGGCCAGTGAAAGAAGTCGATTACGATCACTGAGATAGGCAGATTGCGGCGCTTATATTCGCGGGCGACCTCCAGCAGCTCTTCCTGCGTACGATAACGGAGTTTGCACTGCCAGAAGCCCATGGCGTAGTCCGGCATCATCGGCGGTGTGCCGGTAGCCAGCGCGTAAGCCCGACTAATTTCTGCCGGGGTATCGCCAGCCGTGATCCAGTAGTCTAACTGTTCGCTGACCTGCGCTTCCCATTCGGTAACGTTTTGGGCAAAGGTTACGCGTCCGACTGCCGGGTTGTTCCATAAAAATCCGTAGCCCAGACTGGAGAGCATAAACGGTACTGAGGCCTGGGAGTTACGTTGCGCCAGCTCAAGCACGCATCCTTTGAGATCCAGGTTGGCCTGTTGATACTGCCCCATACCATAAATTTTTTCCCCTTCGGTGGCCTCGAAGCGGGCTTTCAGTGAATATTTCCCACCCTGAATAGGGCGGAACTCGCGTCCCTCAAGGTTGAGTGCGCTGACGTACTGGCCGTGAGATGATTCATCCTCGCCAATTTCGCCCCGCAGGCGCCAGAACTCCTGCAACAGGGGTTTGTGTGGATGGCGGTAAAAGGTAACCTGTCCTTTTTGATTGACGATAGCGATAATTTTGCCGTTGGTCAGCGTTGCCTGGTGGTGCTCATAATCAATGTGGCACTGGCTTTCTGCGACTGGCTCAGTCAATGCCCAGTCTTCATTTCTCATTACCGGCAGATGACGGCCGCTGCGTACGCGCAGGCTGTTCTCGCCCCAGGGTTCAATCCATAAATAGCGATCGTTTTGCTGCCAGACCAGACGACGCGGGTCTTGTTGCATAAATGGCATGGTAGTGCCTCCCATATTCGAGGGTGAAGGTAAAGAACGTTATGAGTTGACGGTTTCCAGATCGTGGCGAATCTTCTCTTCCATCGCTTCGTATTTGCGAAAGAAAAGTAGTGGGATCGCTGCGAGCGCGAAGAGTAGGGCGGGTGCCCAGATAAAGGCCCAGATAATGCCCTCCAGACCCGCAGCACTCTGGGCATGGTTGGGGACATAGCCAAAACTGTTCATGATCCAGGCGGCGAAAGCGGTGCCGAGGCCACTACCCATCTTGATGCAGAAGGTACTGCCGAAGGCGATAAGAATGCCGGTAGCCTTAATACCGGTCTTCCAGGCGCCAAAATCAACGGCGAAGCCCAGCATGGCAAACGGCATTGAGCAGGCGATACCGCTGCCGATATTGCCGAGTATCCAGGCGGCGATGAGGAAAGTAATGTTGTCCGCTGCCAGCCACATCATGACGCCGCCAAACGTGGCGACCAGCAGACCGCCTACCCATATCCAGGTTTTAGCCAGGTATTTGCTAAAGAAGGGGATAGCGATGATAAACAGGATCTGAATCGTCGCCAGGCTGTTAATCAGCGGTACCAGATCTTTACGGTCGAGGTTGTAGGTCAGATAATAGACAATGGTCGTGTTGCGCTGCTGTAGGGCAATCCAGAAGATCAGATTAGCCAGCACCATCAGGATCCACGGCCAGTTACCTTTCATCGCCGCGAAACTTTTTTTCATCGGCAACTTAGGTTCATGCTGTATTTTATCCGTATCCATTTCACGAATGTTTTTAAACGCAAAGAGCGTTAGCGCGCAGGATATAATGGCAAACGTAATTGCCGTATAAATAAAACCAGCGTGATCATCACCGTTACCTAAAAAAGCGACTAACGGCAAGGCGGTCGCGTTCATTAATAAAACCCCAATTTGCCCACCGGTCATTCGCCAGGAATTTAAAACCAGTCTTTCCTTGGGAGATAAGGTCATCAGGGGTAATATTGCACTGAGTGGTGTATTAAGTCCGGTAAATAGAATGCTGGCAATCATATAAGATATTGCTGCATAGATGGCTTTTCCTGTCATACTGATATCAGGAGACCAAAATGACAGCGCGCTGAATACCGCAAAAGGCAGCGGTAACCATAAAAACCAGGGACGACATTTACCGTAGCGTGAACGCGTTTTATCGATGATGATCCCCCATATGGGGGCGTCTATGCCATCGATAATACGCGCCAGCAGCAGGATAACGCCTGCTACGGCAAGGCTAATGCCCGCAACGTCTGTGTAGAAATATAAAATGTACGTTGAACCGAAGCAGTACAGCAGATTACCCGCCACATCCAAAGAGCCGTAGCTAATACGCTGTAGTAAAGACAATGATGCTGACCCGGAAGGCTGGGTATCCTCAATGACAGAACTCATAATGATAACTCCGATATTGGTACGATACGCCCAGAAAAACAACCTCTACTTTCTAAGCAAGTTTTGAATATTATTTTTATGTCGTTTTTGAATTTAACCTCAGATTAAAATGAGTAAGTAAGGTGTACATGAAAAGTAGTTAACCCGACGGCATCAATCAATTATTAAATCTTACATCAGGATTGCGTTTATTAGTTTTTGAATGAGCGATTTTTTTATTTGCTAAGGTGGTCACAGTTTTTTCAGTAATGAAATAAGAAAAGGAAAACAGTGAAAGAAAATAACTTTCAAGTATTACGTGACTGAGGGAGGGGTAGCTGAAAAAATAGGCTGGTCAGGAAGAGCGTGAACGAGTGAGGTCAGAGCCAGCGGTTGTCGAGCAAAACGGCAGATAGCAGGCATAAAAAAACCCGCTTTACGCGGGTTTTTCTACAAAGCTGATAACAAGCAGGCGATTAAGCCAGTTTGTTGATCTGTGCAGTCAGGTTAGCTTTATGACGTGCAGCTTTGTTTTTGTGGATCAGACCTTTAGCAGCCTGACGGTCCACGATCGGTTGCATTTCGTTAAATGCTTTCAGTGCAGCAGCTTTGTCGCCAGCTTCGATAGCTGCGTATACTTTCTTGATGAAAGTACGCATCATAGAGCGACGGCTTGCGTTGTGCTTACGAGCCTTTTCAGACTGAACGGCGCGCTTCTTAGCTGATTTGATATTAGCCAAGGTCCAACTCCCAAATGTGTTCTATATGGACAATTCAAAGGCCGAGGAATATGCCCTTTTAGCCTTCTTTTGTCAATGGATTTGTGCAAATAAGCGCCGTTTAAATTGCAGCACTCGTTGCGTAGTGATGGCGCAGGATTCTACCAGCTTGCGTGCTGTGAATACAGCCTTTCCATGAGAAAAATTGCATTAAGCGGCGGGTTTTGGGGCGGAGTTTGCCGCATGGCGATGAAAAGCATCTTCTTTATGTTTCATCAGGGCAATAGTCGGTTAACCTTGACCGCTGTACAAGGTATACTCTTGCGATTTTCACTGTTTTGAGTCAGACATGAAGCTGATACGCGGCATACATAATCTCAGTCAGGCCCCGCATGGGTGTGTGCTGACCATTGGTAATTTCGACGGCGTACATCGGGGGCATCGCGCTCTACTGCAGGGTTTGCAGGAAGAAGGACGCAGACGCGGTCTGCCGGTGGTGGTCATGATTTTCGAACCGCAGCCGCTGGAGCTGTTCGCGACGGATAAAGCGCCCGCTCGCCTGACGCGCCTGCGTGAAAAACTGCATTACCTTGCGCAGTGCGGCGTGGACTATGTGCTGTGCGTGAAATTCGATCGCCGCTTTGCCGCTTTGACGGCGCAAACGTTTATCAGCGAACTGCTGGTGGAGCGTCTTGGCGTGCAATTTCTTGCCGTCGGCGATGATTTCCGCTTTGGTGCTAGCCGCGCGGGCGATTTCTTGTTATTACAGAAGGCGGGGGCGGAGTATGGTTTTGCGGTTTCCAGCACCCAAACCTTTTGTGAAGGCGGCGTGCGTATCAGTAGTACCGCAGTGAGACAGGCGCTGGCGGAGGATAACCTGGCGCTTGCCGAAAGCCTGCTGGGACATCCCTTTACTATTTCCGGGCGTGTCGTTCATGGCGACGAGCTGGGACGTACCATTGGCTTCCCGACGGCGAACTTACCGCTGCGCCGTCAGGTCTCCCCGGTCAAAGGGGTCTATGCGGTGGAAGTCACCGGGCTTGGCGATAAGCCGTTACCCGGCGTAGCGAACATTGGCACTCGTCCAACGGTGGCTGGCGTGCGTCAACAACTGGAAGTGCATCTGCTGGATGTTGTAATGGACCTCTACGGTCGCCATATAGATGTAATACTGCGTAAAAAGATACGTAATGAGCAGCGATTTGCGTCGCTTGATGAGCTAAAAGCGCAAATCGCACGCGATGAGTTAACGGCCCGCAAGTTTTTTGGGCTAGCCGGGCAGGTGTAACCCTGACGGTGTTTATCAAACCGAAATACGGAACCGAGAATCTGATGAGTGACTATAAATCGACCCTGAATTTGCCGGAAACAGGGTTCCCGATGCGCGGCGACCTCGCCAAGCGTGAACCGGGAATGCTGGCGCGTTGGACCGATGATGATCTGTACGGCATCATTCGTGCGGCCAAAAAAGGCAAAAAAACCTTCATTCTGCATGATGGCCCTCCATATGCGAATGGCAGCATTCATATTGGTCACTCAGTTAACAAGATTCTGAAAGACATTATCGTGAAGTCCAAAGGACTGTCGGGATTTGACTCGCCTTACGTGCCGGGCTGGGACTGTCACGGTCTGCCTATCGAGCTGAAAGTCGAGCAGGAGTTCGGTAAGCCGGGCGAGAAATTCACCGCCGCTGAATTCCGCGCCAAGTGCCGCGAATATGCCGCTACGCAGGTTGACGGCCAGCGTAAAGACTTCATTCGTCTGGGCGTGTTGGGCGACTGGTCGCATCCGTACCTGACTATGGACTTCAAAACCGAAGCCAACATCATCCGTGCTCTGGGCAGAATTATCAAAAACGGTCATCTGCACAAAGGCGCTAAGCCGGTGCACTGGTGCGTTGACTGCCGTTCCGCGCTGGCGGAAGCGGAAGTTGAATATTACGACAAAACGTCACCGTCTATCGACGTGGCGTTCCGCGCCGTCGATCAGGATGCGGTGAAAGCGAAGTTTGGTCTGCCGGGCGTGAGCGGCCCTGTGTCGCTGGTTATCTGGACCACCACGCCGTGGACTCTGCCGGCTAACCGCGCCATCTCCCTGGCGCCGGACTTTGATTATGCGCTGGTGCAGATTGACGGCCAGGCGGTGATTCTGGCGAAAGATCTGGTTGAAAACGTCATGCAGCGTATTGGCGCGGCTGAATACACCATTCTCGGCACCGTTAAAGGCGCGGAGCTGGAACTGCTGCGCTTTACCCATCCGTTTATGGGCTTTGACGTGCCGGCGATCCTCGGCGATCACGTCACCCTGGACGCCGGTACCGGCGCGGTACATACCGCCCCTGGTCACGGCCCGGATGACTACGTGATCGGCCAAAAGTATGGCCTGGAAACCGCTAACCCGGTTGGCCCGGACGGCGCTTACCTGCCAGGCACATATCCAACGCTTGACGGTGTTAACGTCTTCAAGGCGAACGATATCGTTATTGAACTGCTGAAAGAAAAAGGCGCGCTACTGCATGTCGAAAAAATGCAGCACAGCTATCCGTGCTGTTGGCGTCACAAAACGCCGATCATTTTCCGCGCGACCCCGCAGTGGTTCGTCAGCATGGATAAAGAAGGGCTTCGTCAACAGTCGCTGAAAGAGATCAAAGGCGTTCAGTGGATCCCGGACTGGGGTCAGGCGCGTATTGAATCAATGGTCGCTAATCGTCCTGACTGGTGTATCTCACGTCAGCGTACCTGGGGCGTACCGATGTCGCTGTTCGTGCATAAAGAAACGCAGGAGCTGCTGCCGATTGAGCGTACTCTGGCGGCGATGGAAGAGGTGGCGAAACGCGTCGAAGTTGACGGTATCCAGGCGTGGTGGGATCTCGACCCGAAAGAGATCCTCGGCGAAGATGCCGATCAATACGAGAAAGTTCCGGATACGTTGGACGTTTGGTTTGATTCCGGTTCCACCAGTTACTCCGTGGTTGACGCACGTCCGGAATTCGCCGGTCACGCTGCCGATATGTATCTGGAAGGGTCTGACCAGCATCGCGGCTGGTTTATGTCCTCCCTGATGATTAGCGTGGCGATGAAAGGCAAAGCGCCATACCGCCAGGTACTGACTCACGGTTTCACCGTCGATGGTCAGGGGCGCAAGATGTCCAAGTCCATCGGTAACACCGTGTCGCCGCAGGATGTGATGAATAAACTGGGCGCGGATATCCTGCGTCTGTGGGTAGCGTCTACTGACTATACCGGCGAAATGGCGGTCTCTGACGAGATCCTCAAACGTGCTGCCGACAGCTATCGTCGTATCCGTAATACCGCGCGCTTCCTGCTGGCGAACCTCAATGGCTTCAATCCGGCCACCGATATGGTCAAACCGGAAGAGATGGTGGTGCTGGACAGGTGGGCGGTGGGCTGCGCGAAAACGGCGCAGCAAGAGATTCTGAAGGCATACGAAGCTTACGACTTCCATGAAGTGGTACAGCGCCTGATGCGCTTCTGCTCCGTTGAAATGGGCTCGTTCTACCTCGACATCATCAAAGACCGCCAGTACACCGCGAAGGCCGATAGCGTCGCGCGTCGTAGCTGCCAGACTGCGCTGTATCATATCGCAGAGGCGCTGGTTCGCTGGATGGCGCCGATCATGTCCTTCACGGCTGATGAAATCTGGGGCTACCTGCCGGGCGAGCGTGAAAAATATGTCTTCACCGGCGAATGGTACGACGGGTTGTTTGGCCTGGAAGAGAATGAAGAATTTAATGACGCATTCTGGGACGATGTCCGCTATATCAAGGACCAGGTCAACAAAGAGCTGGAAAATCAGAAAGCCAATGGCATCAAATCGAACCTGGAAGCAAAAGTGACGCTGAAATATGCTGACGATGCTAACGGTACGATCAAGAAGCTGAAACTGTTGGGTGAAGAGGTCAGATTTATCTTCATTACTTCCCAGTTCGTGATTTCTGAGCAAGCGGGGGGTATTGATGATGAAAATATTCAGTACAATGCTGGTAATACGACAGTTCAGGCAGTGGTAACGCGTGCCGAGGGTGATAAGTGTCCGCGCTGCTGGCACTACACTACTGATGTCGGCAAGGTGGCGGAACATGCAGATATCTGCGGACGCTGTGTCAGCAACATCGCCGGTAATGGCGAACAACGTAAATTTGCCTGATGAGTAAACCACTCTGTTCAACAGGACTACGCTGGCTATGGCTGGTAGTAGTCGTGCTGATTATCGATTTGGGCAGCAAATACCTGATCCTCCAGAATTTCGCTCTGGGGGATACGGTAGGGCTGTTCCCGTCGCTTAATCTGCATTATGCGCGTAACTACGGCGCGGCTTTTAGCTTCCTGGCGGATAGCGGCGGCTGGCAGCGCTGGTTCTTTGCCGGGATTGCGATAGGGATCTGCGTAATTCTTTTGGTGATGATGTATCGCTCGAAAGCGACGCAGAAGCTGAATAACATCGCTTATGCGTTAATCATCGGCGGCGCGCTGGGTAACCTGTTCGACCGCCTGTGGCACGGCTTTGTTGTCGATATGATCGATTTTTACGTCGGCGACTGGCATTTCGCGACGTTCAACCTTGCCGATAGCGCGATCTGTATCGGTGCGGCGCTGATTGTACTGGAAGGCTTTTTGCCGAAGCCGACAGCGAAAGAACAGGCATAAGCGTAAATACCGGGTGGCGCTTATCCGGTTTTGTAGGCCTGATAAGCGCAGCGCCATCAGGCAAACGTGGTGCCGGATGGCGGTGAAAACGCCTTATCCGGCCTACGGTTTTATCGTTCTTTGTGCCTCCGGGCAAAACACGTGAGCAATTTGCATGTCTAAATCCGTACAGAGCAACAGCGCGATCCTCGTTCACTTCACCCTGAAACTGGATGATGGCTCAACGGCGGAATCTACCCGCAATAACGGCAAGCCAGCCCTGTTCCGTCTTGGCGATACCTCGCTTTCCGAAGGTCTGGAGCAGCAGCTTCTGGGGTTGAAAGAAGGGGAAAAGAAAGCGTTTTCGCTGGAGCCTGACGCCGCGTTTGGCGTCCCCAGTCCGGACTTAATCCAGTATTTCTCGCGCCGTGAGTTTATGGCGGCGGGCGAACCGGAAGTCGGGGCGATTATGCTTTTTACCGCAATGGATGGCAGCGAAATGCCTGGCGTGATTCGCGAAATCAACGGCGACTCGATTACCGTTGATTTTAACCATCCGCTGGCCGGGCATACCGTTCACTTTGATATTGAAGTGCTGGAAATCGATCCGGCGCTGGAGGCATAAACATGCAGATCCTGTTGGCCAACCCACGCGGTTTTTGCGCCGGGGTAGACCGCGCTATCAGCATTGTTGAAAATGCGCTCGCCATTTACGGCGCGCCAATTTACGTTCGGCACGAAGTCGTGCATAACCGCTATGTAGTGGACAGCCTGCGCCAGCGCGGGGCGATCTTTATAGAGCAAATTAGCGAAGTGCCGGATGGCGCCATTCTGATTTTCTCCGCTCATGGGGTTTCCCAGGCGGTGCGTAACGAGGCGAAAAGCCGCGATCTTACCGTTTTTGACGCCACCTGCCCGCTGGTGACGAAAGTCCATATGGAAGTGGCGCGCGCCAGCCGTCGCGGTGAGGAATCTATTCTCATCGGCCACGCCGGGCACCCGGAAGTGGAAGGCACCATGGGTCAGTACAGCAACCCGGAAGGGGGGATGTACCTGGTTGAGTCGCCAGAGGACGTCTGGACGCTGAATGTCAAAAATGAAGGCAAGCTCTCCTTCATGACGCAAACCACGCTTTCCGTGGACGATACGTCCGATGTGATTGATGCGCTGCGTAAACGCTTTCCGAAAATCGTCGGCCCGCGCAAAGACGATATTTGCTATGCCACTACTAATCGTCAGGAAGCGGTGCGGGCGCTGGCGGAGCAGGCTGACGTGGTGCTGGTGGTCGGCTCGAAAAACTCTTCTAACTCTAACCGATTGGCGGAACTGGCCCAACGGATGGGAAGAACTGCGTTTCTTATCGACGATGCGGCGGATATCCAGGAGGCGTGGGTGAAAGAAGCCGCCTGCGTCGGCGTCACCGCTGGCGCTTCCGCGCCAGATATTCTGGTGCAGAATGTTATTGCGCGTCTGCGCGAGTTTGGCGGCGGCGAAGCCGTCACGCTTGAGGGGCGCGAAGAAAATATTGTTTTTGAAGTGCCGAAAGAGCTGCGTGTGGATGTTCGTGAGGTCGAATAAGATTTCACAATTCAGAAATCTGCCTGATGACGCTACGCTGACCAGATCTTAAGAATTTCTTTTGATATTCAATGTGCGACAGGAAGAATAAGGCGTAGTCGTCATCCGTTGCTAATGCCCCACCTTTTTGCTATTCATCTGAAAAACCAGCACAATCGTTGCTGGTTTTTTAGTTGTAATGCCTACAGGGATAAGGGAAATGGGCAAAATAAAATATGGATTGCCAACGTTACTCGCCATCGGCTTTTGGATGGACGCAACAAGCGCCACGGTGCTGGAGCTACCCGCCTGGGAGCGAAACTATACCGGAACTATCGCGGGGAAACCGGTAAACGTTAATATCACGCGATTTGGTAACACGCTTTATGGGTATTACTGCTATGAACCTTGCAATCAGCACAAGGCAGCGATTGTTCTACGCGGCTCACTCCAGGATAAAGAGGTACATCTTGAAGAACGCGTAAAGGCGCTTTCGGGTTACTGGAATGCGGAAATCTCCAGCAGTGAGATTAAAGGCGAATGGACGTCCGCAGATAAAAAACGACATTTTCCTGTTGCCCTTATCTACCTCAAACCTAAAAACTCCCCTGATATTGTGCTGGTCACGAACACGAATGATGCAGGGGGTTACGACCCTTCCAAAGAGATTGATTGCGGCAATACGCCGGCCATTTCGGCGATAAAATTATACCGTGATGGTAAACTCATACAGACCTTAGATACCGCCTCGGTGGGCACTTGTAGCCCGTTTATGCCTCAATGGGGGGATGTCAATTTTGATGGCTACCCGGATCTGTCGATTGTAACAGAGTTACTTGCTGGGCCGGATGCTCCAGTACAAACATGGCTCTATGACCCCGCCAAACAGCGTTATGTTGATGCGCCCGCGTCTTATCAGGAAATCACTTCACCAGAGATCGATGCTGAACATAAACAGATTGTCAGCTATTGGCGCGGCGGTTGCTGCAGTCATGGCGTCAATGTGTATCGCTGGAAAGGAAAAACGATTGAACTGATCGATCGCGGTGAAAGCTACTTTCAGCCTGTGATCAGTAAAGGCAAAATGTATAACTGCTACATGATACCTTCCTACGCTGATGGGCGTATTATTTATCCGCTAGTACGTAAAAATGGTCATTTGACGCCGCCTTTTAACCTTGATGGGACGTGTCAATCTTTTTGGCTAACCGGTAATGTTCGTACCGTGATTCAGGCAGAAAAACCCGGCGCTGAGCCCGAATCGCTTGAGATTCAGTGGCAGGAAAACAAAGCATCGCCAGGGCGTTTTTGCCCATTAGTTCCGTTTGTCGAAGGTAATAAGCTAAGTCCGCGTCTGGTGACGGATGACGATGTGCCTGATACCTGTATCAGTCGCGCTGAGTATGAAGATATAAAACAATAGGTCAGGAGAGCGTTAATGACAGCATCCCTACACATTATTCTTGATACCGATCCGGGCATTGATGACGCGGCTGCTATTGCCGCTGCGCTGTTCGCCCCCGAGCTGGATCTTCAACTGATGACCACCGTTGCCGGCAACGTTTCGGTCGAAAAAACCACCCGTAATGCGTTGCAGCTTCTGCATTTCTGGGGCGCCGATGTGCCACTTGCACAAGGGGCCGCGACGCCGCTGCTGCGTCCGTTACGCGATGCGGCATACGTCCACGGCGAATCCGGTATGGAAGGCTATGATTTTGTCGACCATCAGCGCCAACCGTTGGCGAAGCCTGCGTTTATCGCTATCCGGGATGTGCTGATGAACGCCCCGGAGCCCATGACATTAGTGGCGATTGGGCCATTGACCAATATTGCGTTGCTACTGATGCACTATCCGGAGTGTGCGTGTAACATTCGCCGTCTGGTGTTGATGGGCGGTTCCGCAGGGCGCGGCAATTTTACGCCTAATGCTGAATTTAACATTGCTGTCGATCCGGAGGCCGCGGCGCTGGTGTTCCGCAGCGGTCTGGAGATTGTGATGTGTGGGCTGGACGTCACGAATCAGGCAATGCTCTCGCCAGATTTTCTAAGTAAACTGCCCGCGCTGAATCGTACCGGTAAGATGTTGCACAGCCTGTTCAACCATTATCGCAGCGGTAGTATGCGCACTGGCGTCCGGATGCACGATCTCTGCGCGATCGCCTGGCTGGTGCGTCCGGAGCTTTTTACCCTGCAATCCTGTTTTGTGGCCGTAGAAACGCAGGGGCAATATACCGCCGGTACCACGGTGGTGGATATTGAAGGGCGTCTGGGGCAGCCCGCCAACGCGCAGGTGGCGCTGGCGCTGGATGTGGACGGTTTTCGTCAGTGGGTGGCTGAGGTGTTTGCCTGTGCGCCGTAATTACATGTTGGCGCCATAATCTCATACTTTGCCACGATAGAGTCTCTCCGGCCTGCCCACTTTCCCGTAGCTGATCTCCGCTTCGAGAAAGTTATTTTTCACGCCTTGTTCCAGATAGCGTCGGGCAGTGGTTTTACTGCTGCCCAGAATTTGCGCCAGAGTGTCTGCTGTATGTACTGCCTGCGGGTCGGTGAATATTTGTCGTACCCGGTTGAAGGTGTTTTCATCAATTCCCCGCAGTCCGCTATTCGGTTCTGCGGTTTGTTCTTTGGCCTGGATATTAAATAAGGCATCAACGTGCGTCTGGTTTGCCTGTTCACTGGAACGTAACGAACTGCGGTAACGGGTGAACCGCTCCAGGGTATGCTGCAGGCGCTGATAATGTACCGGCTTAATCAGATAATCGAATACGCCCATGCGTAAGGCATCGCTGATGGTATCCATATGATTGTCGGCGGTAATGAAAATAATTCGCCCCGTGTAGTTGGTGCTGATGGTATGACGAATTAAATCGATCCCTTTGCCATCGGGTAAAAAATTATCCAATAGAATTAACTGTGGTTGATAGAGGCGTATTTGCTTCTTTGCACTTTCCAGTTTGTCTGCGATGCCGATGATTGAAAACTGGGGAGAAAGCTTGATGGTGTCCACCAGGATTTCCGCTAGCATCGGTTCGTCTTCAACGATGAGTGTCGTAATGCTATCCATGTTATTCTTCTCTGGTAAAAGGGATATAGAGGGTAAAAATGGTGCCAAAAGGATTATTGTTATCGACGATAATGTCGCCATTGGCCTGCTTGACGTAGCTGTGCACCAACCATAATCCAATTCCGTGATCGCCGTTGTTGTGGGTGGTCACTCCACGCTCGAAAATATGCTGGCGGATATTTTCGTCAATACCACATCCCTGATCGGCAACTTCAATAATGACTTCATTACCTTCGCTATTGATCAGGCACTCAATCTGTCGCGAGCCTTCGCTATTGAGCAGGGTGGCGTTATAGGCGTTGTCCAATAAATTGCCAACAATCGAAATCCATTCATTATGCGAGAGCGATGACGGCAGGTGTTCAACAAAGCTTGAAGGATCGAAAATCAGCTCCAGCCCCAGCTCTTTTGCCCGATAATATTTACCGATTAATAGCCCCGCAAGGTGGTGGTCGCGGAAATTATGGGAAATAAAATCGAGTACTTTCTGGTGGCTTTCCGACTGCTGCTGAATCAGCGCCAGCGCATTATCGTAGCGCTTCAGGAACAGCAGTCCGGCAATGGTGGAAATAAGGTTGCGATGCTCATGCTGCACGGCGCGCAGGTTATCGGCGTATTGCCGCACCTGACTTAACTGCAGGCTGAGTGTATTGATATCGTCTTTGTTGCGAAAGCTAATAACCCAGCCCTGAGGCTGGTTGTCAATAATGACCGCCATGCGACTGGCGATGACTTTCATTTGGTTAAAGGTGACGATCTCATCTTTTTTGTTTTTTTGCGGCGCATCGTAAAAGAAGGCCTCCGGCAACACGACATGGTGGATTGCATAGCCAATGAGTTCAGACTCTGGTTGGCTCAGATTCAGTAAGCGGCGAGCCGTTTGGTTAATGGCGGTAATACGGTGATGGGAGTCAATGGCGATCAACCCTTCAAATACCGACTCAAACAACACGCTTTGCTGAATTAATAGTTGTGAAAGCTGCTGCGGCTCCATGTTAAGCATCTGCTTTTTAATATGCAGCGAGAAGCGGCGGGCACAGTACAACAGTACCAGCAGCAGTAACGCCATCGGGAACAGCAACGAGCTGATTTGTAAGTTAAGCCAGCTCTCCAACTGTTCCAGAGTATAGCCGACGGAAACAATACCGATGACTTTACCGGTACTGTCCTGAATCGGGGATTTACCACGTAGGGAAGAGCCTAATGAACCTTTGCGCACCGATACGTAGCTTTTAGCGTTATACAGCGCGTCGTCGCTATCGCCGCCCTCCATATATTTGCCGATCTCATCCGGGTTGACGTGATACAGTCGCTGACCTTTTTCGTTGCCAACGGTAATGTAAGTCGCATCCGAAAACGAGCGCATTGGGTCAATCAGCGCTTTGATGCGTGACAAATCATGCGCCTCTACGGCTTCAACTAATTCTGGCATAGCGGATATTTGCATTGCCTGAATAAGCGCACGTTGGCCCACCTGATAATGCAGGCGCTCTTTCGTGATATCGGTCAGATACCAGGTGATTGCCAGCATCACGATGGTGGATGTAAACAGGATCAGTAGAAATATCCGGTTTTGAAACGAGCGTCTGGCAAACCAGCGTGTAATTTCCCGTATAAACATATTGGTATTTAGATATTTAATTACGGTATTTTCTTGCATTCGGCATCACCGGAACCTGAACCAGTTCATACTTACTTTTCTTTCAGAAAAAATTTGGATGAAAATGGGATACGACATGCGTATCCCATCCACTATTACATCGCCAGCACGTACTTCAGCATCACCCCGGCGGCTATCGCCGAGCCAATCACCCCGGCCACGTTCGGGCCCATCGCGTGCATCAGCAGGAAGTTCTGCGGGTCTGATTCCAGGCCCACCTTGTTCGATACGCGTGCCGCCATCGGCACCGCCGACACACCGGCGGAGCCAATCAGCGGGTTGATTTTGTTCTTACTGCACAGGTTCATCAGCTTCGCCATCAGCACCCCGGCCGCCGTCCCGATACCAAAGGCAATCACACCCAGCAGCAGAATGCCCAGCGTCTGCGGCTGCAGGAACTTATCCGCCACCAGCTTCGCGCCCACCGACAGCCCGAGGAAAATGGTGACGATATTAATCAGCCCGTTCTGTACCGTGTCGCTC
The DNA here is from genome assembly GCF_051811585.1 of Salmonella sp. NW177. NCBI lineage: Bacteria > Pseudomonadati > Pseudomonadota > Gammaproteobacteria > Enterobacterales > Enterobacteriaceae > Salmonella > Salmonella sp. NW177. The sequence goes on from NZ_JAMMZV010000007.1 coordinate 318,170, forward strand.
AGACGCTCCACCACGCCGCTTTCACGCATCAGATTGCCAAAGCAGAACATCCCCAGCAGCGGCGCGGCGTCCGGCAGCAGCAGCGCCACCAGTAGTAACAGCACCACCGGGAAGAGGATTTTTTCCCGCTTACTCACCGTGCGCAGCTGCACCATGCGGATTTTCCGCTCCGTCTCCGTGGTCAGCGCCTTCATAATCGGCGGCTGGATTAACGGCACCAGCGCCATATACGAGTACGCCGCCACCGCAATGGCCCCCAGCAGCTCCGGCGCCAGCTTGCCCGACAGATAAATCGCCGTCGGGCCGTCCGCGCCGCCGATGATGCCGATGGCCGCCGCCTGCGGCAGGGTGAAGGAAATCAGGCCGAAGTAATTCAGCGTCAGCGCCCCCAGCACCGTGGCGAAGATACCGAACTGCGCCGCCGCCCCCAGCAGCAGGGTGCGCGGGTTGGCCAGCAGCGGGCCGAAGTCGGTCATCGCGCCGACGCCCATGAAGATGACCAGCGGCGCGACGCCGGAGCCAATCGCCACTTTATAGAACAGCGCCAGCACCCCCGGCGTGTAGCCCATGTCCACCGCCAGGTTCTCCATCTGTCCCTGCACCGACGGCAGCGCCAGCGCTAACGCCTCCTTGATGGCGTGCACGTCCGGCGCGCAGTTAAGCTTCGCGGCAATCACCGCCAGCTGCCCGGCGTCGTGATGCGCCAGCAGACTTTCCAGCGCGGTCAGCGCCATACCCGCTTCCGGGATGTTGGAGAGCAGCCCACCGAAGCCAATCGGCAGCAGCAGCAGCGGCTCGAACTTCTTCGCAATCGCCAGCCACAGCAGCAGCAGGCTGACCAGCAGCATGATGGCCTGGCCTGCGCCAAGGTGCATCAGTCCCATGCCCTGAAGCAGGGCGTTCAGACTTTCCATTTCCGCTCCTCGTCCTTACGCCAGCGTCATCAGGGTGTCGCCGACGGAAACCGCGTCCCCGGACTTCACCGCGATACCGCGTACCGTCC
>NZ_JAMMZV010000008.1:0-240333 GCF_051811585.1 Salmonella sp. NW177
AGCCACCGTTTCCAGTAGTTATCCCCCTCCATCAGGCAGTTTCCCAGACATTACTCACCCGTCCGCCACTCGTCAGCAAAGCAGCAAGCTGCTTCCTGTTACCGTTCGACTTGCATGTGTTAGGCCTGCCGCCAGCGTTCAATCTGAGCCATGATCAAACTCTTCAATTTAAAAGTTTGATGCTCAATGAATTAAACTTCGTAATGAATTACGTGTTCACTCTTGAGACTTGGTATTCATTTTTCGTCCTAGGACGTTAAGAATCCGTATCTTCGAGTGCCCACACAGATTGTCTGATAAATTGTTAAAGAGCAGGTGCGACGCGGCTTTCAGCTCACCGTCGCGAGGTGGCGTATATTACGCTTTCCTCTTTCAGAGTCAACCCTGAATTTCAGGATTTTTCTCTTCAACCGGCCGGCTGTTTGTGTGAAGTGATTCACATCCGCCGTGTCGATGGAGGCGCATTATAGGGAGTCGGTTCAGGAAGACAAGCGGAAAAATGCATTTTTGTTTTAACCGCTCATCTTTTATCCATAACGCTTATTTTTGCTGCTTTTTTATCGCCGATGGCAGATCGGCAAGGCTGTTTAACACCCAGTCCGCCGCGTTTTCTGCTTCTGCCGTGACCGGTTTGCCCGTACGCACCAGCACTTTTGTCCCGACATTTGCCGCCGCTGCCGCCTGCATATCTTCCAGCTTGTCTCCCACCATATAAGAAGCCGCCATATCAATATGCAGGAAATCACGCGCCGAGATAAGCATTCCTGGATGCGGCTTGCGGCAATCACATACCTGACGGAACTCTTCTATACTGCCCTGCGGATGGTGAGGACAATAATAGATGCCGTCCAAATCAACATCGCGATCCGCCAACGACCAGTCCATCCATTCGGTTAACGTTTCAAACTGCGCCTCAGTGAATTTGCCGCGCGCGATTCCGGACTGGTTCGTCACCACCACCAGCGCATAGCCCATTTTTTTTAGCTCGCGCATCGCGTCAATAACACCGTCTATAAACTCGAATGCATCGATTTCATGTACGTAGCCGTGATCCACATTAATGGTGCCGTCACGGTCGAGAAAAATTGCGGGTATAGACTTTGCCACCTTTTATAGCTCCTGAGTAAAGCAAGTGGCGCTAGTATCGCATGTTTCAGCAGGCAAGAAAGTGCTCATCGTATAAAGCCTGATTGATTTAGACGTCTGGATGCCTTAACATCCATTCTGTTGACGGCGTTGACCGTATTAGACAGACGAAAATGCCACGGCTAACTTAATTACGATAATAAATAACCAATGATTAAACTTTCGAATATTACCAAAGTGTTCCAGCAGGGGACGCGCACCATTCAGGCGCTAAATAATGTCAGCCTGCACGTGCCTGCCGGGCAGATTTATGGCGTCATTGGCGCCTCCGGCGCCGGTAAAAGTACGCTTATCCGCTGCGTTAACTTACTTGAACGCCCAACCGAAGGTAGCGTTCAGGTCGGCGGTCAGGAGCTGACAACGCTTTCAGAGTCTGAGTTGACCAAAGCTCGCCGTCAAATCGGCATGATTTTCCAACATTTTAACCTGCTCTCTTCCCGTACCGTGTTTGGCAACGTCGCGTTGCCGCTGGAACTGGATAACACACCAAAGGAAGAGATCAAACGCCGTGTCACAGAGCTGCTGGATTTAGTCGGTCTTGGCGACAAGCACGACAGCTATCCGGCAAATCTTTCCGGCGGTCAGAAACAGCGTGTCGCGATTGCCCGCGCGTTAGCCAGTAATCCAAAAGTGTTGCTGTGCGATGAAGCCACCAGCGCGCTTGATCCCGCGACGACCCGTTCGATTCTGGAATTGCTGAAAGATATCAACCGTCGTCTGGGGTTGACGATTCTGCTTATCACTCATGAAATGGATGTCGTAAAACGTATCTGCGACTGCGTTGCCGTCATCAGTAATGGTGAGCTTATTGAGCAAGATACGGTCAGCGAAGTCTTCTCGCACCCTAAAACGCCGCTGGCGCAGAAGTTTATTCAGTCCACTCTGCACCTGGACATTCCGGAAGATTACCAGGCGCGTTTGAAAGCGTCGCCGGAAACTGACAGCGTGCCGATGCTGCGCATGGAATTCACCGGACAGTCTGTGGATGCCCCGCTGCTTTCTGAAACCGCGCGTCGTTTCAACGTGAACAATAATATTATCAGCGCGCAGATGGATTACGCGGGCGGTGTGAAGTTCGGCATTATGCTAACGGAAATGCACGGCACACAAGAAGAGACGCAAGCCGCAATTGCCTGGCTGCAGGATCACCATGTGAAAGTAGAGGTACTGGGTTATGTCTGAGGCAATGATGTGGTTACTGGTTCGTGGCGTCTGGGAAACGCTGGCGATGACCTTTGTCTCCGGTTTCTTCGGTTTCGTGATTGGCCTGCCGGTCGGCGTATTGCTGTATGTTACGCGCCCGGGGCAGATTATGGAGAACGCCAGGCTGTATCGCTCCCTCTCTGCGGTGGTCAATATTTTCCGCTCAATTCCCTTTATCATCCTGCTGGTGTGGATGATTCCTTTTACCCGAATAATTGTCGGCACCTCCATTGGTTTGCAGGCCGCGATTGTACCGCTGACCGTCGGCGCCGCGCCTTTTATCGCCCGTATGGTGGAAAATGCGTTGTTAGAGATCCCTGCCGGGCTGATTGAAGCCTCGCGAGCGATGGGCGCCACGCCGCTGCAAATTGTACGTAAAATCCTTTTACCGGAAGCGCTGCCTGGTCTGGTGAATGCGGCAACCATTACACTGATCACCCTGGTCGGTTACTCCGCAATGGGCGGCGCCGTCGGCGCAGGCGGCCTCGGTCAAATCGGCTATCAGTACGGTTATATTGGATACAATGCTACCGTGATGAATACGGTGCTGGTATTACTCGTCGTTCTGGTTTATTTAATTCAGTTATCCGGCGATCGCATCGTCAGGGCTGTCACGCATAAGTAACGTTAAACACAACACAAATACTCATTAAGGAAATAAGCATGGCGTTCAAATTCAAAACCTTTGCGGCAGTGGGTGCTCTGATTGGTTCTCTGGCACTTGCGGGTTGCGGTCAGGATGAAAAAGATCCGAATCATATTAAAGTCGGCGTAATCGTTGGCGCAGAGCAGCAAGTTGCCGAAGTCGCGCAGAAAGTCGCGAAAGAAAAATACGGCCTGGACGTGGAATTGGTGACCTTTAATGATTATGTTCTGCCTAATGAAGCGCTGAGCAAAGGCGATATCGATGCCAATGCCTTCCAGCACAAACCGTATCTGGATCAGCAAATCAAAGATCGCGGCTACAAACTGGTTTCTGTTGGTAAGACTTTTGTCTATCCCATTGCAGGATATTCCAAAAAAATCAAATCTCTGGATGAGCTCAAGGACGGTTCCCAGGTCGCTGTGCCTAACGACCCGACCAACCTTGGTCGTTCCCTGTTGCTGCTGCAAAAAGTAGGGCTGATTAAACTGAAAGACGGCGTTGGTCTGCTTCCTACCTCGCTGGATATCGTCGAAAACCCGAAAAATCTGAAAATTGTTGAGCTGGAAGCGCCGCAGTTGCCGCGTTCGCTGGATGACGCGCAGATCGCGTTAGCGGTCATCAATACGACATACGCCAGCCAGATTGGCCTGACGCCAGCGAAAGACGGTATCTTCGTTGAAGATAAAGATTCTCCGTACGTTAACCTGATCGTGACGCGTGAAGATAACAAAGACGCCGAGAATGTGAAAAAATTCGTTCAGGCTTACCAGTCTGATGAAGTGTACGAAGCCGCAAATAAAGTTTTTAATGGCGGTGCGGTGAAAGGCTGGTAAGTTTTAGGCTGATTCCACAATCTGTAATATTATTCAGGACGGGCTATTGCCCGTCTTGTCATTTATGCAAGCTCCTGATTCAATATCTGGCAATTAGAACATTCATTGAGGAAATATTATGCGTGCTTTACCGATCTGTTTATTGGCACTCATGCTGGGCGGTTGTTCCATGCTAAGCAGATCCCCTGTTGAACCCGTTCAAAGCACCGCAACCCCGCCAAAAGCGGAGCCGGAGAAACCTAAAGCGCCGCGTGCCGCTCCCGTCAGGATTTACACCAATGCTGAAGACTTAGTCGGCAAACCTTTCCGCGATCTTGGCGAGGTTAGCGGCGAATCCTGCCAGGCGACAAATCAAGACTCTCCGCCTAACATTCCAACTGCGCGCAAGCGTATGCAGATTAATGCATCTAAAATGAAAGCCAACGCCGTCCTGCTGCACAGCTGTGAAATTACCAGCGGCACGCCAGGCTGCTATCGTCAGGCGGTTTGTATCGGGTCCGCCCTGAATATTTCGGCGAAATGAGCAGCTTTCAGTTTGAACAAATCGGCGTTATTCGCTCCCCCTATAAAGAAAAATTCGCCGTTCCGCGCCAGCCTGGTCTGGTCAAAAGCGCCTGCGGCGAACTGCATCTGATAGCGCCTTACAACCAGGCCGATGCCGTTCGCGGCCTGGAAGCTTTCAGCCATTTGTGGGTGCTTTTCGTTTTTCATCAGACGATGGACGGCGGCTGGCGGCCGACAGTTCGTCCGCCCCGTCTTGGCGGTAACGCCAGAATGGGCGTTTTTGCCACGCGCTCCACGTTCCGCCCCAATCCGATTGGCATGTCGCTCGTTGCGCTAAAAGGTATCGAGTGCCGGAAAGAGAGCGTAATTCTGAAATTAGGCAGTCTGGATCTGGTGGATGGCACGCCGGTGGTGGATATCAAACCGTATTTACCGTTTGCCGAGGCCTTACCGGACGCCGCCGCCAGCTATGCGCAACAGGCGCCGATAGCTGAAATGCCCGTGAGTTTTACTGCTGAGGTGGCTCAACAGCTTACGACGCTGGAAAGGCGTTATCCGCAGCTACGGACATTTATTTGCGATGTGCTGGCGCAAGATCCTCGCCCGGCTTATCGTAAGGGTGAAGAGACGGGCAAAACCTATGCCGTCTGGCTGCATGATTTTAACGTGCGCTGGCGTGTGGTTAACACCGGATTTGAAGTGTTTGCGCTGGAACCACGGTAATTTCACGCCCTTCTCTTTTGACATCTCTTGCACGCTGGTAAACTAAATCACTTTTTTTGTATCAGGCTCACATTGAGCCTGTTCGATCGTTCAACTGGAACCGTAACAACATGCGTACTAGCCAATACCTGCTCTCCACTCTGAAGGAGACACCTGCCGACGCCGAGGTTATCAGCCACCAGCTGATGCTGCGCGCCGGGATGATCCGCAAGCTCGCCTCCGGGTTATATACCTGGCTGCCGACCGGCCTGCGCGTCCTGAAAAAAGTCGAAAACATCGTGCGTGAAGAGATGAACAACGCCGGTGCTATCGAGGTGTCGATGCCAGTCGTTCAGCCAGCCGACCTGTGGCAAGAGAGTGGTCGTTGGGAACAGTACGGTCCGGAACTGCTGCGTTTTGTCGACCGTGGCGAGCGTCCGTTCGTACTCGGCCCAACCCACGAAGAAGTTATCACCGATCTGGTGCGTAATGAACTCAGCTCTTATAAGCAGTTGCCGCTGAACTTCTTCCAAATCCAGACCAAATTCCGTGATGAAGTGCGTCCGCGCTTTGGCGTGATGCGTTCGCGCGAATTCCTGATGAAAGATGCTTACTCTTTCCATACCTCTCAGGAGTCGTTGCAGGAAACCTATGACGCCATGTACGCCGCGTATAGCCGTATCTTCAGCCGTATGGGGCTGGATTTCCGCGCGGTACAGGCCGATACCGGTTCTATCGGCGGCAACGCCTCGCATGAATTCCAGGTGCTGGCGCAAAGCGGCGAAGACGATATCGTTTTCTCTGATGTTTCTGATTACGCGGCTAACATTGAACTGGCAGAAGCTATCGCGCCGCAAACGCCGCGCGCAGCGGCGACGCAGGAAATGACTCTGGTCGATACGCCAAATGCCAAAACCATCGCGGAGCTGGTGGAACAATTCAACCTGCCAATTGAAAAAACGGTAAAAACGCTGCTGGTGAAAGCGGTGAAAGACAGCAAGTCTCCGCTGGTGGCTCTGCTGGTTCGCGGCGATCATGAACTGAATGAAGTTAAAGCGGAAAAACTGCCGCACGTTGCCAGCCCGCTGACCTTCGCTACCGAAGAAGAGATTCGCGCCGTAATTAATGCCGGCCCTGGCTCCCTCGGCCCGGTCAATATGCCGATTCCGGTCATCATCGATCGTACCGTTGCCGCCATGAGCGATTTTGCCGCTGGCGCCAACATCGACGGTAAACACTACTTTGGTATTAACTGGGATCGCGATGTGGCGACGCCTGTTGTTGCCGACATCCGTAACGTAGTCGCCGGCGATCCGAGTCCGGATGGTCAGGGAACGTTGCTTATCAAACGCGGTATCGAAGTGGGTCACATCTTCCAGTTAGGTACCAAGTACTCAGAAGCGCTGAAAGCCTCCGTTCAGGGTGAAGATGGCCGTAACCAGATCCTGACAATGGGCTGCTACGGTATCGGCGTAACACGTGTCGTTGCCGCAGCTATCGAGCAGAACTTTGACGAGCGCGGCATTGTATGGCCTGACGCCATTGCGCCTTTCCAGGTCGCTATTCTGCCGATGAATATGCACAAATCCTTCCGTGTGCAGGAGCTGGCGGAAAAGCTGTACAGCGAATTGCGCGCGCAAGGCATTGAAGTGCTGATGGACGACCGTAAAGAGCGCCCGGGCGTGATGTTTGCCGATATGGAGCTGATTGGTATTCCACATACTATCGTGATTGGCGATCGCAACCTGGATAACGACGATATTGAGTATAAATACCGTCGTAGCGGTGAAAAATCGCTGATTAAAACCGGCGATATCGTTGATTATCTGGTCAAGGCGATTAAAGGCTAAACGACATTTTGTTGGCATTGCCCGGCGCCATCCGGCAGATATGTAAAGGCCTCGCACCCTGCGAGGCCTTTTATTAGTGAGTGCAATCTTTACCCGGCGCAAACTTCACATTTTTATCAGCTATTAGCGTTTTTACCGGCTCGCCCGTGTCCGGATTCGCGGCTAACACAAAATGCCCTTCTACCGTCAGCAGCACCGGTTTTTCCGCTTCACCTTTCGCCGCCAGATAGCCGCGCTCAAGCTGGGCGTTACTGGCGACCGGCAGCCGTTTTCCGGTCGCGCAATCGGTAAAGGTCGCCGCATCGGCCCTGTATACATACATACCACGCAACGGCATTGGCGTTACCGGCAGGCTGGCGGTAACAGGCACCAGCGTATAATTAAGCTGCGAAGCCACCGGATTGCCTTCTCTGTCGAGCATCTCCAGCGCATTGCCTTTCGCGCGATAATACGATTTCTCGCCATTGCTGTCGGTTAACACCAGTTTATCCGCCGTCCGCGCCCAGGTACCGTATGACGCAAAAGAGGAAGGTTCTTCGCGCACGCCCTGATAGCGCTCGTTCATCACCCATGTGCCGTCTTTTTCCAGAAACAGTGACGTTTCAATACCTTCACAATCCGCACAGGGCAGCACGCCGCGCCAGCTTTGCTGCATGGGTTTTAATTCCGCCGCCTGCGCAGGTTGCAGGGCGTCAACTTCCGCACGGTTATTACACCCTATCAATGCAAATAGCGTACAGGCTGCCGCTACTGACAATATTGCTGTTCTCACCATAAAATCCTTATGAAATTGCTATTCCTGCCCGTCAATCCAGTGGACGACGAACTTTGCCGCGAAGCGCCTTTACAGAAGATTTTTGCGCCTTTGAGGACAAGCGGCGCTCTTTCGAGGCACGCGTCGGACGGGTTGCGCGACGGCTTTTCTGCTCCGCGGTTAATTCTTTTATGACGGCAACCAGCCTGGCGATAGCCGCTTCCCGGTTGAGCTCCTGGCTCCGGAACTCCTGCGCCTTAATGATAATGACGCCATCATCGCTTATCAGATGGTGGCTGGCCGTCAGCAAACGCTGTTTATAATACTCTGGCAGGCCAGAGGCCCGAATGTCAAAGCGCAAATGAATCGCGCTAGAGGTCTTATTTACGTGCTGACCACCCGCGCCCTGCGCGCGAATGGCCGTAATTTCCAGCTCATTGTCGGCTATGGAGACCGTCCGGGAGATGGCAATCATGAGGGCTGTTGCCAGGCGGTTAGCTGTATTTCCAGATTATTCCGAGCATCAGAAAGCCAGATTGCGCCGTCCTGAATCGTCGCCTGTAGCGTCATGGTACGATCGGCAAATTCACTGAGCTGCGCCAGTTGCCCGTCATCCAGATACCAGACGGACAGGTTAGCGAACTGCGCGCACTTGCTTTGATGCTGCTGCCACCAGATTTGCGCCGCCCGGGAGTTATAAGCAAAGAGCGCGACGTCGCTCGCCTGAGTACAGGCTTTCTTAATACGGCGCTCATCCGGCAGCCCCAGCTCTATCCAGAGATCGATGCCCAGATGATCGTTACGCAGCCAGGCCTCCGGCTCATCTTCCGCGCTGAGCCCGCGTGTAAACTGCAACCGTTCATCAGCATATTTTATCCATGCCAACAGGCGCAGCATCATGCGCTCCTGCGTTTCAGAAGGGTGACGCGCCAGCGTCAATGCCGCATCCAGAAACCGGTTGCGATCAAGGTCAGCCACATTGACGACGGCTTTATAAATTGTCGCTTTAAGCGCCATGGGAAAACTCCTTTCGAATCAGTCGCCCATTGTAGCGAAAACCGCGCTAAAAGGCTGTTAACGAATCTTTTACCCACTCGCGTCAGGCGCTGATATTGCGCAAATGAGTATGGTATAGTCACCTTGCTAAACAAGATTTAACTTCGTAGGCTTAGACTTGCATCCACGGTTAAGTCAGAATGCTGACAGGAGGGCATGTGGAAAAATATTGTGAGTTAGTACGCAAGCGGTATGCGGAAATCGCCAGCGGAGACTTAGGGTATGTCCCGGATGCGCTGGGTTGTGTATTGAAAGTGCTTAATGAAGTGGCGGCAGATAGCGCCCTTTCAGAGTCGGTCAGGGAAAAGGCAGCTTATGCTGCCGCGAACTTACTGGTGAGCGATTATGTCAATGAATGAAACGTATCAACCCATTAATTGCGATGACTACGATAGTCTTGAGCTTGCCTGCATGCATCATTTAATACTGACGCTAACGTTAAAAGATGGCGAGGTTTTGCAGGCAAAAGCGAACGATTTGATCTTACGTAAAAACGTAGAATATCTGCTTGCCGAGGTTTCCGGCGAGTCTTGTGAGCTTCGTCTCGATAAAATCGCCAGTTTCAGCCACCCGGAAATTGGTACCGTGGTAGTTAGCGAATCCTGAGTATTTTGTTGCCGGATGGTGGTGCAAGCACCTTATCCGGCCTACGTTCCATGCGATACGTAGGCCTGATAAGCGCAGCGCCATCAGGCATGCCAAACCAGACTCACCCCTTCTTTATCTTCTGCTGCTCCCTCACGCGTCACAAAAACACCCGCAGCCGCAATCAGCGTTTCGCCGTAAAACAACAGCGGCGTGGTGTCTCGTCGCCAGGGCGGGATCCCCTGCTCCTGCCAGATTTTCTTTAATTTACGTCCACCGTTACGCCCGACAATATGTAACACGCCTGGCGCTTTAAAACGAATGCTGACGGATTCTTCCTCTCGCGGTCGGCGCAGTTCGCCGCCAGGAACGAGCTGTACCGTCCCTAAGCCGGCAGGCAGCGCCAGCGGTGTTTGCCAGACGGGCCAGGCGACCGTCGTTTCGTGTTGTCCGGCCACGGATTTAATCCACCACAGTTGCGACTGATAACGGCGAATCTCGCGATCGCCAAAACGTAAACAGGGAGAGGCATCGTCGCGCGCCAGCGCCACCTCCTGCCAGATACGTTCCAGCGCGTCGCGAGAGGGCATCGGCGCATTACGCATCGCCAGCCAGCGACGCAAAATCGCCGCCCGCCGCACATCGCTCATCGACATTAATGGAGAGAGCCGCAATGTTCCCTCCGTCGTGATACAGTCCGTAAGATCGCTGGCCAGAAGCTCGTCCAGCAGCCTTTCTTGCTCGGCGCAGAGCGTCGCGCTACGGGCTACCGCCGCAGGAAAATGCGGCCAGCGCTGCTGCAAGAGCGGAAGCGCGCGCAGGCGTAAAAAATTGCGATCGTAGGCGTCATCCTGATTGCTTTCATCTTCAATCCAGCATAAGCCATGACGCACAGCCCACTGTTCCAGCGTCTTCCGCGTTTCTCTCAACAGCGGGCGAAGAAGTAGAGTTCCGGCAAAAGGCGAGCATTCTCCCATCGCGGAAAGTCCGGCCGGACCGCTGCCGCGCTTTAACGCCAGCAGGAATGTTTCACACTGATCGTCAAGGTGCTGCGCGGTTGCCAGCACTTCGCCAGGCAATAGCGTCTGTGCGAACGCCCGGTAGCGCGCTTCACGCGCATGGGCCTCGATACCCAGGCCATTATCCGCCAGCGTCACCCGCTCCACTACCAGCGGAACCTGCCAGCGTTCGCATACGGTTTCGCAATGCCGCACCCAGCTATCAGCATGAGGGCTTAAACCGTGATGAATATGGATAGCACGCAGCGTGACGTCAGGATGGCGTTCTCGCCACAACACCAGTTGATGCAGAAGCACCGTAGAATCCAGGCCACCGCTAAAGGCAGCCAGAATACGGCGAGAAGAGAGTAACGAGGTATTCAACGTGAGAGTGGTCATGATCCATGCTTATAGTGACTTAGCCCGGCAACGTTACCTGGCGAGCGTCTTAATGACAAGCCTTACTGCTCATACAGCTCAAGCGGTAAACCGTCCGGATCGTTGAAAAAAGTAAAGCGCTTCCCGGTATACGGATCGATGCGTATCGGTTCGCACTTAACCTGATGCTTTTCCAGATGCGCAACGGCGTTTTCCACATTTTCCACGCTGAAAGCCAGATGGCGCAGGCCGCAGGCTTCAGGTCGGCTTGGACGCGCCGGAGGGAAGGGAAAAGAGAAAAGCTCAATCACATACTGCCCGTTTAGTGCCAAATCGCCCTTCCACGAGTCACGCTCTTCCCGCCAGACTTCGCTTAGCAGATCGAACCCCAGAATATCGCAATAAAACGCCTTGCTCACCGCATAGTCTGTCGCAATGATCGCGATGTGATGAACCTGTTTTAATCCCAGCATAGCGTCTCCTTTATTGATTATCAGTACGTTACTCGTCACATTCCCGTCAGGCAAGCTAACAGGCGTGTTTTAAGACTCGTACCTGGTACACCCCGTCTTCATTCCGTTTCGCACCGTGAATATCCGTTTCAAAACCGGGATAATGCTGGCCAATCGAGCAGAGCATCAGCAGAAAATCGAGCACGGCCCGACTCTGTTGCGTGATCCTCTCGCCGGGCATCAACAGCGGAACGCCTGGCGGATAAGGCAGGATCATATTCGCGGAAACGCGCCCTGGCAGTTGATCGAGCGCCACGGTTTCCACCTCGCCTTTGATCTGACGCTGCCAGGCCTGGTGCGGGGTCATGATCATCTCCGGTAAAACCTCGAACGCCCGCAGCATCAGCCCCGGAAGATCGTGCTGGCGGATCAGTTTATGGATCCCCTGCGCCAGATCCTGAATGCGCATGTTGCGATAAAAATCCGGATCTTCCGCATACAGATCCGGCAACATATTTTTGACGCGCAGGTTAAGATCGTAGGCGCGTTTAAATTCCGTCAGTCCGCGCAGCAGCCCCATCGCACGGGTCTTATCAATCCCTATGCTGAACAAAAACAGCAGATTATACGGCCCGGTTTTTTCCACCACCACGCCTCGCTCATCGAGGAACTTCGCCACCAGCGCGGCGGGTATCCCCTCTTCGCTCATGTTGCCCTGTTCATCCATCCCCGGCGTCAGGATTGTCACCTTAACCGGATCGAGGAACATATGATCGTCATCGGCATCGGCGAAGCCATGCCAGGTTTCTCCCGGCGTGACCGGCCAGCATTCGGCCTCATCAACCTCTTCCGGCTGCCAGATATCAAAGAACCAGCTATCGGACTCTTCACGTAGCCGCTGTACCTCTTTACGAAAATGGAGTGCCCGCTCCACCGAACGATTAATCAATCTTTTCCCTGGATTACCGCGCAGCATCGCCGCCGCGGTCTCGATAGAGGCGACAATGGGATAGCTCGGCGATGTGGAAGTGTGCATCATAAACGCTTCGTTAAACGTCTCTTCGTCATATTCCCCTTTGATATGAATAAGCGACGCCTGCGAAAAAGCCGCCAGCATTTTATGGGTGGATTGCGTTTCGAAAATCACTTTTCCGGGCACCCGATCGCCGCTCATCCCGCTTTTCCCCTGGTAGATCGGATGGAAATGGGTATAGGGTACCCAGGCGGAATCAAAATGGATCGAGGGAACGTCCAGCATCTGCTTGATCCAGTTAGTGTTATACAGCAGACCATCGTAAGTCGAATTGGTGATAACCGCATGCACCGGCCATTGCGCCTGAGGGGTCTCCTCTATCTTGCTTTCGATGCTTGCACGGGTAAATTCCCTTCGGGGAATACCGCCGAGAATGCCGAGCGCATTGCGCGTCGGCTTCAACCAGAGAGGCACCACATCGCTCATCATCAGCAAATGCGCCAGCGATTTATGACAATTACGATCAATAAGTAGCGTACTTCCCGCAGGCGCGGCATACATACCGACAATTTTATTCGAGGTCGACGTACCGTTCGTCACCATATAGCTCTGCTCGGCGCCAAAAGTACGGGCGATATACTCTTCCGCTTCCAGATGCGGCCCGGTGTGATCCAGCAGCGATCCCAGTTCAGTCACCGAAATCGACACATCAGCTTTTAAGGTATTGCCGCCAAAAAAGTCATAAAACAGGCAGCCTGGCGGGCTTTTCTGATACGCCGTTCCCGCCATATGACCCGGCGTACAAAAGGTATATTTTCCTTCTTTAGCGTAGGTAAACAGCGCTTTGGTAAACGGCGGCGTAATATTATCGAGATATTCGTTTGTATATTGATGAATGCGCGTCGCGATATCTTCAGCCAGCCCCAATGCATACTCAAAAAACCACAGCGCCATGCGCATATCATGAACGCTAACGTCCAGCGTGGAGTTGGTATTGATAAAGGCGTAGAGAGGAAGGTATTCATTTAGCTGGTTGATTTCGCTACAAAGGTCGAGACTGTATTCATCCCAGTCAAAAATAACGCCGCAGATGCGCGGGTTATGTTCAATAAACTTCAACAAGTCAACGCTATTTTGCGGCCAGATAATTTGAAATCCCAGGGATTGTAATGCACGCTCAAGCTCCTTGATGGGTTCATCTTTATAATAAACCCCGTGCGGCCCCATAATGGCGATGATGTTCATGCTTTCTCCTGAAAAAACCTGAGATAAGCATAGTAACAATCCTGCCGATGCAAAGCACCGACAGGATTTATCTTATTACAATGCGTTCCATGCATCGGCCCAGGCAATCCCTACGCCGGGCTCATAGTAGGCAGGCGCAACATTACACCATGAGCCTTCCGGGAACGGTTTGCACTGGTACAATGCGCCATTACTGTTGACGATGTCGCCCGGATTCCATTTCTGGCTGCTGCTCCAGGCAGGGTAGCTGGTGGTCTTATCTTCGTCATCCGCAGCGGCGGCCTTCGCTTTCACATTCAGCGTATAAACCGCTGTACTGGAGAGCGTACCGTCGCTAACGGTCAGATTCACCACATACTGGGTGTTCTGAGTGACATCCGGCGCGTTGAAAATCACAACGGCTTTATCCTGGCCGCTCAGCGTTTTGCCATCCTGCGACATCCAGGTATAGGTGAGCTTGTCGCCATTCGCGTCGGTCGATCCTTCCGCGCTGAGTGAAACCGGGCTACCAGCTTCCACCGCCCCGACCGGCCCGGCAATGCGCGCGACTGGCGCCACGTTTTCATCCGTCACTGGCGCCGGAGTTGGCGTGACATCCGGTTCAGTGGTTCCGTTATCATCGACGACATTAACGTTGAAATAATGCTGTACACATTTCGTGTAGTCGCCCTCTTTAAAGGCGGTATACGGCGTCTGATATCCCACTAACTGGCAGGAATAGGTTTTACCGTCCGCAGTATCGGCGCTCCAGCCCCAGTCTTGTTCCCAATAGATCGGTAACGCGCCAGCGCCGCCTTCATCGAACTGCTTCATCTTTTTACAGCCCAACACTTCGTCAGCCGGCACCGGCACTTTCAGGTAGTTGGCAAACTCTTTGTAGTAGGCGATACGGTTAAGCGACTGCGCATTCTCATCTGCGCCGCCGCACTCCACGCCGCCATTGATGATCTGAATGGTGACGCCGAAACCTGATACCAGGCCGTTTGCTTTATCGCGATCGTTTGGCTGCCAGGTACCGTCAATCACATGTAGCATAGACGGCTTCGGCGGCTGCGGATACACAAAGAAGAAGACGGCGCTCGCCAGGTTCATCCAGGTATCCGCCACCAGCTCGGGTTTATCCAGCAGAGGGCGAACGTCGCCATACATCGCGTCAGAGAAAGGCCCATAGTTGTAGTTATAAGAAAGCTGTTTTGCCCCGCGACCAAAATAGCTGAGGAAATCGCCGTCCTTATCTTTACCGCACGGCCAGGTCTGGCCCTGCCATACATCCGGGTTACATTCGCCGTTGTAGCCGCCTTTCTGCCCTTCAGTCCAGCCGACTTCGCGCAGATAGACCAGCGCCTGACGCCATTCCGGAATGTCACGCCAGCTTTCGTGACCGCCCGTCTCCTGGGCAAAATGCGCAAACATAGTAGCCAGGGTTTTACGGCAGATAGCGTCGCTATCGCGTCCATCGGTGTAGGTACCACAAACCGCCGGGAATTTACCTATCGCTTTCAGGAAGTTAGAGTAAGTGTATTCCGGCGCGCGCATCGGGAACAGATAATCCCAGTCGGCCTCTTTCAGAATACTTTCAACGCGTTTTACGTTTGCCGGGTTAGCGGCGCGCCCCGGTTCGATTTGTTCGACCGCGCTGTTATCCAACGTCTGGATAGAGGATTTCACTGCCTCCATTAACGGAAAATCCGTCAGCGCTTTCTCTTTCGCCGCCAGATCGCTGGCGTTGATGGTCATTGGCTCACTACTGCTAAGCAGCGGCGCGGCCTGCGCACCGGATAAGCTCAACATGATTCCTGCCGCCACGGCGCTGAGCGCCAGTGTTTTTTGCAATCCCATAATTTTCTCCTTGAAGGGTAGTTCACTGCCTGCCCTGGCCACACGCCTGGCAGTTGCTACAGTGTCAGGGAGAACATGCCGTTGCGTTTAATCACATCAACTCATCGGCGTCTCATTTTTCCTCGTCCAAAAAAAAGAGGCCGGATTATCCGGCCTCCTGGGAAAAATGAGGTAAATGATTAGGCGTAACCGTAGCTCATCAAACGCTGGTAACGACGGTTTTTTAAATCATCGGTGCTTAACACATCGAGATCGGCTAAATCTTCCAGCAGCTGCGCTTTTAGCGATGCCGCCATCGCTTCCGGATTACGGTGCGCGCCGCCCAGCGGCTCCGGAATGATGGAATCGATTAGCTTCAGCTCTTTCAGACGCGGCGCGATGATGCCCATTGCTTCAGCAGCCAATGGCGCTTTGTCGGCGCTCTTCCACAAAATAGAGGCGCAACCTTCCGGGGAGATAACGGAATAGGTGCTGTATTGCAGCATATTCACTTTATCACCCACGCCAATCGCCAATGCGCCGCCGGAGCCGCCTTCGCCAATCACGGTGCAGATGACCGGTACGTTCAGACGAGACATCTCACGCAGGTTGCGGGCGATGGCTTCAGACTGACCACGCTCTTCCGCGCCCACGCCAGGGTAAGCGCCCGGGGTGTCGATGAAGGTGATAATCGGCATGTTGAAGCGTTCAGCCATTTCCATCAGGCGCAGCGCTTTGCGGTAGCCTTCCGGCGCTGGCATGCCAAAGTTACGACGAATTTTTTCTTTGGTTTCACGACCTTTCTGATGACCAATGATCATCACCGGCCGCCCTTCCAGACGCGCGATACCGCCGACGATGGCTTTGTCATCAGCATAGGCGCGATCGCCCGCCAGCTCATCAAACTCATCAAACGCCAGACGGACATAATCCAGGGTGTACGGACGCTGCGGATGGCGCGCCAGTTGGGCTACCTGCCATGCGCCGAGATCGGCGAAGATTTTGCGCGTCAGTTCTACGCTTTTTTCGCGCAGGCGATGGACTTCTTCATCGATATTAATATCCAGTTTCTCATCCTGGCGGCTTACCGCAGTCAGAGAATCGATTTTCGCTTCCAGCTCTGCTATCGGCTGTTCAAAATCAAGGAAATTCAGACTCATAGTATTCCTGTATTAGTCAAACTCCAGTTCCACCTGCTCCGAACCAATGAGGCCACGCAGATCGTTAAGTAAACGATCGCTCGGAGAGACACGCCACGTTGCGCCAAAACGCAGCCGCGCACGCGCATCCGCCCTCTGATAGTAGAGATGTACTGGAATGGTCCCCGAGCGGTGGGGTTCCAGAGACTGACGGAGTCGGTTTAAAAGCTGGTCATCAATTTGCCTGTCCGTCAGCGAGATAGCAAGCCCGCGAGCGTATTTTTCGCGAGCTTCGTCAATATCCATCACTTCGCGGGCGGTCATTTTAAGCCCCCCGCTGAAGTCATCAAAGCTGACCTGTCCGCTGACGATAAGTATGCGGTCTTTTTCCAGCAACTGCTGGTATTTATCCAGCGCGTCGGTAAATAACATCACTTCCAGACGCCCGGAACGGTCATCCAGCGTACAGATGCCGATACGATTGCCGCGCTTGGTGACCATAACCCTTGCGGCAATCACGAGCCCCGCAGCCGTGGTGACTTTACCACGTTCTGTCGGATGCATGTCTTTGAGCCTTACCCCGCCGACATAGCGCTCAATTTCTTTTAAATACTGATTGATGGGGTGGCCCGTCAGGTACAGCCCCAACGTTTCACGTTCCCCATCTAACACCACCTGCTCCGGCCACGGCTGGCAGCTGGCATAGGATTGTTCGATTTGCTCCGGCTCTTCCGCCAGCACGCCGAACATATCCGCCTGACCGATAGCTTCCGCTTTAGCGTGCTGGTCGGCGGCTTTCAGCGCATCGCCCAATGAGTTCATCAGCGCGGCGCGGTGCGGCCCCAGGCGGTCGAACGCCCCGGACATGATCAGCTTTTCCAGCACCCGGCGGTTGAGCTTTTTGGTGTCGGTCCGCGCGCACAGATCAAACAGCTCGCGGAAATAGCCGCCCTGATTACGCGCGTCGATGATCGCTTCGATCGGACCTTCGCCGACGCCTTTGATCGCGCCGATACCGTAGACGATCTCGCCCTCATCGTTAACGTGGAAATGGTACAATCCGGAGTTAATATCCGGCGGCAGAATTTTCAGTCCCATCCGCCAGCACTCGTCCACCAGGCCGACGACCTTCTCGGTGTTATCCATATCGGCAGTCATCACCGCCGCCATAAATTCAGCCGGATAGTGCGCCTTTAGCCATAGCGTCTGGTAAGAAACCAGCGCATAAGCGGCGGAGTGCGATTTGTTAAACCCGTAACCGGCGAATTTCTCCACCAGGTCAAAGATTTTCATCGCCAGTTCGCCGTCGATACCGTTCTTTTTCGCGCCCTCTTCAAAAACGGAACGCTGTTTGGCCATCTCCTCCGGCTTTTTCTTACCCATCGCACGACGCAGCATATCCGCGCCGCCGAGAGTATACCCGGAAAGTACCTGGGCAATCTGCATCACCTGTTCCTGATACAGAATGATGCCGTAGGTCGGCTCCAGTACCGGCTTCAGGCTTTCATGCTGCCACTGAACGTCCGGGTAAGAGAGTTCTTCACGACCGTGCTTACGGTCGATAAAGTTATCTACCATCCCGGACTGCAACGGACCGGGACGGAACAGAGCCACCAGCGCGATCATATCTTCAAAGCAGTCCGGCTGCAGACGTTTGATCAGATCTTTCATGCCGCGCGATTCAAGCTGGAAGACCGCCGTGGTTTCCGAGCGCTGCAGCATGTCGAAGCTTTTTTTATCGTCCAGCGGAATGGCGGCGATATCCAGCGGCGGCTCGCCGTTTTTCTCGCGCCGCTTGTTGATCATCTCCAGCGCCCAGTTGATGATGGTCAGCGTACGCAAACCGAGGAAGTCGAACTTCACCAGCCCGGCATATTCCACGTCGCTTTTATCAAACTGGGTAACCGGATGCTTGCCCTCTTCATCGCAGTATAGCGGCGCAAAGTCGGTAATTTTGGTCGGCGCGATGACCACGCCGCCAGCGTGCTTACCGGCGTTACGCGTGACGCCTTCAAGCTTACGCGCCATATCGATCAGCGCTCTGACCTCTTCATCCGCCTCGTAAATTTCCGGCAGTTGCGGTTCCGCTTCAAAGGCTTTTGCCAGCGTCATGCCCGGATCGGGCGGCACCAGCTTCGAGATACGATCGACAAAACCGTACGGATGCCCCAGCACGCGGCCCACATCGCGGATAACGGCTTTCGCCGCCATCGTACCAAAGGTGATAATCTGCGATACCGCATCACGCCCGTACATGTCTGCGACGTGCTCAATCACCTGGTCGCGTTTCTCCATACAGAAGTCAACGTCGAAGTCAGGCATCGAGACACGTTCCGGGTTCAGGAAACGTTCGAACAGCAGGTCAAATTCCAGCGGATCAAGGTCGGTAATTTTCAGCGCGTAGGCCACCAGCGAACCAGCCCCGGAACCACGTCCCGGCCCTACCGGCACGCCGTTATCTTTTGACCACTGGATAAACTCCATCACGATGAGGAAGTAGCCAGGGAACCCCATCTGGTTGATAACCTGTAGTTCAATATCCAGACGCTCGTCATATTCCGGGCGACGCTTTTTGCGCTCTTCTTCGTCCGGAAACAGGAAAGCCAGACGCTCTTCCAGCCCCTCTTTCGATTTTTTGACCAGATAATCTTCGGTGGTCATATCGCCGGTCGGGAACTGCGGCAGGAAATATTCACCCAGACGCACCGTTACGTTGCAGCGTTTGGCAATCTCCACCGTATTTTCCAGCGCCTCCGGAATATCGGAGAACAGCTCGCACATTTCTTCTTCACTGCGCATATACTGCTGCGGTGAATAATTGCGTGGACGTTTAGGATCGTCGAGCGTGAAACCGTCGTGGATCGCGACACGAATCTCATGGGCGTCAAAATCATCGCTTTCAAGGAAACGGACATCGTTTGTCGCGACAACCGGCAAACCACGTGCCTCAGCCAGTTCAACCGCAGCATGGAGATAGGTCTCTTCATCCTGTCTGCCGGTGCGGATCAGTTCCAGAAAGTAGCGATCGGGAAAATGCGTTTCATAGAAAGCAACGCACTCCTCCACCAGCGCCTGGTTGCCGCGTAGCAGACAGCGGCCTACGTCGCCCATGCGTCCGCCGGAAAGCAGGATCAAACCTTCTTTAAGCTCTACCAGCCAGTCGCGCTCGATAATCGGGCCTGCCGCGCCGTAGCCGCGCTGATACGCTTTCGAGATCAGCAATGTCAGGTTCTGGTATCCCGTATTATTCGCCGCCAGTACCGTCAGATGAGTCAGCTCATCTCCCAGCAGTTCGTTGTGAACGTTAAAGTCCGCCCCGACGATGGGTTTAATGCCCGCGCCATGACCCGCTCCGTAGAACTTCACCAGACCGCAGAGGTTGGTAAAATCGGTGATCGCCAGCGCAGGCATACCTAATGAGGCCGCCTTTTTCACCAGCGGCCCGGTCTTCGCCAGCCCATCGATCATAGAGTAGTCGCTGTGCACCCGCAGGTGAACGAAACGTGGTTCAGACATCTTCAGATTTCTCGATACAAGAATCAGGACACAAGTCCCAGAGCGCGTTTAACAGGCGCAAAACTGCGTCGGTGGTGCGCCGTCGCGCCATACTGTGCCAACTTTTCCAGATGAAAAGCGGTTGGATAGCCTTTGTGCTGCGCAAAGCCATACTGAGGAAAAACGATATCCAGCGCCGCCATTTCTGCGTCGCGGGTGACTTTCGCCAGAATAGACGCCGCGCTAATCTCCGCCACGCGGCTGTCGCCTTTCACCACGGCCATTGACGGCACAGGCAGCGCCGGACAGCGATTGCCGTCGATCAGCACATATTCTGGCGCAATATGCAGACCAGCGACAGCGCGCTGCATGGCGAGCATGGTGGCGTGCAAAATATTCAACTCATCAATTTCATGCGCTTCCGCGCGTCCCAGACTCCAGCTTAACGCCTTTTCTTTAATCTCGTCATACAATGACAGACGACGCTTTTCAGACAATTTTTTGGAATCATTCAGACCGACGATCGGACGAGCCGGATCGAGGATCACGGCGGCGGTCACTACGGCGCCCACCAGCGGGCCACGGCCCACTTCATCCACACCCGCCACTAAATGGGTGTGTGGATAAACAAATTCGATCATTGTGCTAACTCCAGGACGGCATCTGCCGCCTGCTCATCGGCATTACAGCGGATCTGCTGATGCAATTCACGGAAGGTGTCGTGCATCGCATGGCTGGTTTTACCGTTCGCCAGTAGCGGCAACAGCGCTTCGGCGAGTTTTTGCGGTTCGCACTCTTCCTGCAACAGCTCTTTGACTAATTCTCTTCCCGCCAGCAGGTTAGGCAAAGACACATACTCCGTTTTCACCAGACGTTTCGCCAGCCAGAAAGTGAAGGGCTTCATACGATATCCCACTACCATCGGGCATTTTGCCAGCATACACTCCAGCGCCGCCGTACCCGAGGCCAGCAGAGCCGCGTCGCTGGCGATCATCGCCTCGCGCGCCATGCCGTCCAGCAAATGAACGGCGAGATCCGGCGCAACCTCCGCTTTAATTTTTTCAAACTGCTCGCGGCGTTTCGCGTTTACCAGCGGCACGACCACTTCCAGATCGGGATAGCGCTGTCGCAGCAATTGTGCGGTTTTCAGGAAGTCGGCGCTGAGCATTTCCACTTCCGCGCCACGGCTGCCTGGCAGTAGCGCCAGACAATGGGCGTCATGCGGGATACCCAGCACGTCGCGCGCCGCATTTTTATCCGGGTCCAGCGGCATGGCATCCGCCATGGTGTGACCGATAAAGCGGCACGGGACGTTAAATTTATCGTAAAACGCTTTTTCGAAAGGCAGAAAGGCCAGCACCATATGGGTGGATCTGCCTATTTTGAAAACGCGTTTCTGTCGCCAGGCCCAAACGGACGGGCTGACATAATGAATGGTCTTAATCCCTTGTTTTTTCAGATTACCTTCGAGGGTAATATTGAAATCAGGGGCGTCAATCCCGACAAAGACATCGGGCTTGAGTTCGGTAAAACGGCGGGTCAGATCGGCGCGGATATGCAACAAACGGCGTAAACGTCCGAGCACTTCAACAATGCCCATGACCGCCAGCTCTTCCATTTCGTACCAGGCTTCACACCCTTCGGCCTGCATACGCGGCCCCGCAACGCCCACAAAGCGGGCGTTGGGTACGCGCGCTTTCAGCGCACGAATTAAGCCTGCGCCAAGAATATCGCCGGACGTTTCACCGGCGACCAGGGCAATCGTTAAAGGACGCTGTGCCGCCATTAACGAATCGGACCGCGCGTTGAACGCTCAAAGAACTCGGTAAACGCCTTCACTTCCGGATGCTTTTCAGCAAGTTCAGCGATTTCCAGCTTCGCTTCGTCGAGCGTTTTACCACTGCGGTACAACAGTTTGTAGGCATTACGAATCGCCACCAGCCCTTCACGGCTAAAGCCGCGACGCTTCAGCCCTTCGATATTTACCCCGAACGGCGTCGCATGGTTACCCTGCGCAATCACATACGGAGGGACATCCTGCGCCACGCCGGAGCAGCCGCCGACCATCACATGCGCACCGATAATGCAGAATTGATGAACTGCCGTCATACCGCCGATGATCGCAAAATCATCGACTGATACGTGCCCCGCCAGCGTGGCGTTGTTGGCGAGGATACAGCGATTACCTACCGTACAATCATGTGCGACATGCGCATTGATCATCAGCAGGTTATCGCTACCCACCTTCGTCAACCCACCGCCCTGCACTGTACCACGATGAATGGTGACGCTTTCGCGGATGCGGTTACGATCGCCAATTTCCACACGGGTCGGCTCACCCGCATATTTCAGATCCTGGTTCACTTCACCGATGGAGGCAAACTGATAAATCTCGTTGTCGCGGCCGATTTTGGTTTGACCATTCACGACCACATGAGACTTCAGTACGGTTCCCTCACCAATTTCGACCTGCGGCCCAACAATACAAAAGGGACCAATGTGGGCATTAGCGCCAATTACAGCGCCGTCTTCCACAATGGCGGTAGGATGAATAAAGGCGGATTTATCAATCACGAATCAGGCCTCCCGGCTACGAGCACACATCATGGTTGCTTCGCACACGACTTTACCGTCGACCAGCGCAACCCCTTTAAAGCGGGTCAGGCCACGGCGCGTTTTCTCGAAAGTGACTTCCATGATCATCTGATCGCCTGGCACAACCGGACGCTTAAAGCGCGCTTCATCAATACCCGCGAAATAATACAGTTCGCCAGGTTCCAGTTTACCAACGCTTTTAAACGCCAGAATACCGGTTGCCTGCGCCATCGCTTCCAGAATCAGCACGCCTGGCAAAATCGGTTTGCCCGGGAAGTGTCCCTGGAAAAACGGCTCGTTGACGGAGACATTTTTCACCGCACGCAGAAAACGACCTTCTTCAAAGTCCAGCACGCGATCGACCAGTAAAAACGGAAAACGGTGCGGCAGAAGCTCTAAAATCTCTTCAATCTGCAGAGTATGAGTGTTAGTAGTCAAAATACTCTTCCTGTCCAAATATACAAAAAGGCAATAATAACACGGCCTGCCGCAATCGTATGAATGTGACAGGCCGGAAAAGAATGGCAACTACAAGGCGGAACGTTAGTCTTGTTGATTAACCTTGCGCTCAATCGCTTTGAGACGCTTGCTCATATCATCAATGTTCATCACCAGTGCAGCAGTTTTACGCCATACTTTGTTGGGTTGCAGCGGAATGCCTGAGGAGTAGACGCCCGGTTCCGTGATGGGACGCATCACCATACCCATGCCAGTTACCGTGACTTTGTCGCATATTTCCATATGCCCATTGATCACGCTGGCGCCGCCAATCATGCAGTAACGGCCAATCTTCAGGCTACCCGCCATAATGACGCCACCGGCAACTGCCGTATTGTCGCCAATCACGACGTTATGTGCAATCTGGCACTGATTATCAATAATCACGCCATTGCCAATAACAGTATCATCCAACGCGCCACGGTCAATGGTGGTACAGGCGCCGATCTCGACACGATCGCCAATAATGACCCGGCCCAGTTGTGGGATCTTCACCCAGTTGCCACGATCGTTAGCGTAGCCAAAACCGTCCGCGCCGATCACCGTACTGGACTGGATCAGGCAATTCTCACCGATCTGAATGTCGTGGTAAATCGTTACGTTCGCCCACAAGCGTGAACCCGCCCCGATTTTGCTATTTTTTCCGACGAAACAGCCTGCGCCGATAACCACGTTATCGCCCAGTTGTACGCCAGATTCAATCACCGCATTCGCGCCGACTGAAACATTGCTACCCAGCGTTGCCGTCGCATCAATCACGGCGCTTGGCGCGATATTCTGCGCGGGCTGCGGCGTAGTATCTAAAATTTGCGCCATGCGCGCGTAGGTCAGGTAGGGATTTTTAACTACCAGCGCCGCGCTCTTGGCAAAAGGAAGATCGTCCTGCGTCATGACAACCGCAGAAGCCTGGCATAAACCTAAGTGTTCACGGTACTTAGGATTTACCATAAACGTAATGTGGCCTGTTGTTGCAGATTGCATGGACGCAACGCCGGTGATGACGATATCGCCATCACCGTGTAATTCTGCATCCAACTGTTCTGCTAAGTCAGCCAGTCGAATTGAAGGCATTACTTATTTAACCTGTTTCAGTACGTCAGCGGTGATGTCTTTCACATCGCTGCTGTTGTAAGCAACGGTGTTTGCGTCTACCACCAGATCGATACTCTGGTCGTTAGCCACTTTTTTCACCGCAGTCTGGATACGAGTCACCAGTTTGTTGCGTTCTTCGTTGGAACGACGAGCGCGATCTTTCTCAAAAGCCTGCGCTTTTTGTGCGAAAGTCTGGCGCTGAGACATCACGTCTTTTTCCAGCTTAGTACGATCGCTACCTGCTTTCATGGATTGCAGACGCTGCATTTTAGATTGCAGATCGGTTTCCATTTTTTGCAGTTCAGCCGCACGGCCTTTAAATTCGTTTTCCAGTGTATTGGATACACCCGTCTTCTGCGCAACCTGTTGGAACAGATTACCCATGTTGACGATTGCAATTTTGTCAGCAGCCTGTGCGGACGTTACCATCGCCAAACCAAGACCTGCAGCTAATAACCACTTTTTCACAATAAACTCCTTACCATCCCATTTGCACCCGAAGGTACAGCTCTTTGCGTGGCCTGGCGATCCCTGGGGGCATCGCCAAAAGTCATCGCTACACTACCAATGCATTCCTTTGCAGTGAACAATTACCAGGTTTTACCAATGTTAAACTGGAACTGCTCGGCTTTGTCTCCATCGTACTTTTTAAACGGCTGGGCGTAGGAGAAGACCAACGGCCCCAATGGGGACATCCATTGTAATGCGATACCCGCGGACATACGGATGTTGCCTGGATCGCTGTAATCCGGTACATCTGACGGCGCAGATGACGGATCCCAGTTCGTATCCCAAACGGTACCCATATCCCAGAAGAAGGAGGTACGAACCGAGTTGGCATACTTTTCGCTGATGAACGGCGTCGGGGTAATAAATTCCAGGCTGGCGACAGCCATGGCATTACCACCTACCGCATCATCTGATTTACAGCCTGATTCCTGAGTACAGTCTTCGTAATCATCATTATCGCCCCCACTAGTGCGGGCGCCGTTTTTATAGACCGCTTTCGGGCCGATAGTATTCGACTGGAAACCACGCACGGTACTGGAACCACCGGCATAGAAGTTCTCATAGAACGGCATTTCCTTGCCGCCTAAACCATCGCCGTAACCCCAACGAGTACGCCCCAGAACCACCCACTTGTGGTCGTTATCAATAGGCACATAGGTCGCGGTATCCAGCGACACTTTGTAGTATTCGTTGTCGGAACCTGGGATCGTCACTTTCCCCGTCAGGTTGACTCGCGAGCCGTCCGTCGGGAAATAACCACGGTCAAGCTTGTTATAGGTCCAGCCGTAGTTAAAGGTGAAGTCGTCGGCAGCAAAATCGCTGGCATCAGGGTCGCCCATCGATTCAAGATAACGATCCATCGCGATCTGCGGCTGCATGTTGGACAGTTTGTTATGGACATAACCCAGACCAGCACGCAACGTGTTGTACTCGTTGATGGGGAAGCCAAGCGTCACATCCGTACCGTAACTCTTGTTGGTATAGTCGGACAGGTCGGCATCATCCGCTTCAAAGTCGTTATAGAAGATACGACCACCGAGGCTCACGCCGTCAACGGTAAAGTATGGGTTAGTAACGGACAGTTCGCTGTAGGTCTGGTAGTCGTTTTTGGTGCCGTTAATCCCCACGGAATAACCGGTACCTAACCAGTTGTCCTGCTGAACGCCGGCCTGGAAGCTAACGCCGCTTTCTGTACCGTAACCGATACCGAAGTTAAAGCTACCGGTGTTGCGCTCTTTCACCTTGTACACCACATCAACCTGATCCGGGCTACCCGGAACGCGCTGCGTGTCGGTGTCGACGGTTTCAAAGAAGCCGAGACGGTTCAGACGCTCTTTCCCCTGGTCAACCAGGTCGCTGCCCAGCCACGCCCCTTCCATCTGGCGCATTTCACGGCGCAGAACGGAATCTTTTGAGGTGTCGTTGCCTTCAAAGCGGATCTTACGCACGTAGAAACGGTTGCCCGCATCGACGTTTACGCGCAGTTTTACGGTTTTGTCAGCATCGTTAATTTCAGGCTGTGACTGCACGCGCGGATAGGCGTAACCATAGCGACCCAGAAGCTTTTTGATGTCATCTTCCATTTTGGTCACTTTGGTGCCGTTATAGAGCTCGCCCGGTTCAATTTTCGTCAGTTTCTCAATTTCAGCGGAATGTCCGGCCAGGTTACCGCTCACCTGAACCCCGGAAAGCTTGTACTGATCGCCTTCGGTGATATTGACGGTGATGTAGATCCCTTTCTTATCCGGCGTCAGACTCACTTGCGTGGAGTCAATATTGAAACGCGCGTAGCCGCGATCCAGATAGTAGCTGCGCAAGGTTTCAAGGTCGCCCGCCAGCTTCTGTTTCTGGTATTTACGATCGCCGACGACGTTCCACCACGGCACTTCGTCACGCAACTGGAAATGAGAAATGAGTTCTTCGGTGCTAAAGGCATGGTTACCGACGATGTTGATCTGTTGGATCTTCGCCGATACGCCCTCCTGGAACACCAGTTTAAGATCAACACGGTTGCGCGGTAGCGGCGTGACGACCGCCTTAACGCTGGCGCTGTATTTACCTACGCTATAGTAAAAGTCTTCCAGACCTTTTTCGATATCAGACAGCGTGGTGCGATCCAGAGACTCGCCAACACGTACGCCAGACGCTTCGAGGTTTTGCTTGAGCATGTCATCTTTCACCGACTTGTTCCCGGAGAAAGTGATGCTGGCAATGGTCGGACGTTCTTTTACCTGAACCAGAAGGGTATTACCATCGCGCAGGACGCGGACGTCCTCAAAGTTGCCGGTGGCGAACAGAGCGCGAATGGTGTTACTGATATCTTCATCATTAACCGTGTCGCCTGTGCGCACCGGCATACTGAGGAGAGCCGCACCAACGGCGACTCGCTGCAGGCCTTCGAAATGAATGTCCTTCACTACGAACCCTTCAGCACCGTATACGGTGGCGCTGCTGAACAGCAGCGACGCTATGAGCAACTTTTTCATCGCCATCGTTATTATGCGTTCTTCCTAACTAACTCTCTTACAACCGAGAGAAATCATTGAAAAGTGCAAGCCCCATTAACAACACCAGCAAAATCGAGCCAATGCGATAACTAAAGTCTTGAACCCGCTCGGATACCGGCCCGCCCTTAAGCTTTTCAATCGCCAGGAACAGCAGATGACCCCCGTCAAGAACGGGCAGCGGAAACAGGTTGATTATCCCTAAGTTCACGCTGATTAGCGCAAGGAACATCAGGTAATAAATCACCCCGAACTCCGCTGACATCCCAGCCCCCTGAGCGATAGAAATCGGCCCACTGAGGTTGTTCAGTTTCACATCACCGGTTATCAATTTACCCAGCATACTGACCGTCAGCTTCATCAACTGCCACGTCTTATCCGTGGCTTCGAGGATGGCGCTAAAAGGCCCATACTGGCGTATAGTCTTGTACTCTTCCGGCAGAGGAATAATTTTAGGCACCACGCCTGCAAACCCTTCCGCCTTTCCGTTAACCGATTTCGTATCCGGCGTTAACGTCAACGACAAGGCGCTCCCCTGCCTTTCAATCTCTAACGCTAACGGCTTACCGGGATTATCGCGTACAAACGTCACGAATTTCATCCACTGCGTTAACGGCTGACCATCGACTTTAACGATCCTGTCGCCCGCTTGCAAACCCGCTTTACTGGCTGCGGAATTCGCCTGCACTTCTGACAGTACCGGTTCAATCTGTGGCCCGCGGGGCCGAATCCCTAAAGAAGATACAGGATCTTGCTTATCAGGCTCAAATGCCCAGTGACGTAAATCAAGCGTTTTGTCCTGCCGCTGGTCGCTACCAAACGGCGCGACGCTCACCGTCGTCTGCTGATCGCCAATTTTGGACACCAGTTGTAAACGCACGGCATCCCAATCAGGGGTTTCGATACCATCAACGGCTTTAAGTTCCGTACCAGGCGCAATTTGCGCCTGCGCAGCAATCGAGTTGGGCGTTATTTCGCCAATGACCGGACGAACGCCAGGGACGCCGATGATAAAGACCAGCCAGTAAGCAAAGATAGCAAAAATGAAGTTCGCAACCGGACCTGCGGCAATAATTGCGGCGCGCTGGCCCACCGTTTTGTTATTGAAGGCGTGACGACGCAATTCCGGCGCTACCGGTTCGGCGCGCTCATCCAGCATTTTGACGTAGCCGCCCAGCGGGATCAGGGCGATGACATACTCGGTGCCGTACCGATCGGTACGACGCCAGAGCGCTTTGCCAAAACCGATGGAAAAGCGCTCAACTCGCACACCGCAGCGCCGGGCAACCCAGAAATGACCAAATTCATGCACAGTGATCAGCACGCCCAGTGCGATGATGAATGCAGCCAGATTCCAGAGAATACTCAGCATAAAACCTTCCGTTAGAGCGTCCTGAACACCAGTAACAACAGGCAAGCAAAGACCGGTACGGCAGCCGTCAGGCTGTCAATTCGGTCCAGAATGCCGCCATGGCCTGGAATCAAGTGGCCGCTATCCTTAATTCCTGCTTCGCGCTTAAACATACTCTCGGTGAGGTCGCCCAGTACAGAAGCCAGAGCCGCCACTACAGAGCAAATCAGCAAGATAACAGGCGCAACATTCAGATTCGCCCACATACCGTAACCCCATGAGATCACGGCAGCCGTAGCAAGCCCGCCGATAAACCCTTGCCAGGTTTTACCCGGGGAAACCTTCGGCGCCAGCTTATGTTTGCCAAATAATTTACCAAACATATACGCGCCAGAGTCCGCTCCCCAGACCAGGATCATGACATAGAGTAGCCATATTGCGCCACTGTAATGATTCTCGTCATAGTGCCAGGCGCGCAGCGCCAGCATGCCCCAGAAAAATGGCACGATAGTTAACAAACCGAAAATGAGACGCAATGTTTTTGAGTTGCGCCAGATTGCCGCCGAACCGGGATAAAATAGCACCAGCAGTAGCGCGACAACCCACCATCCTAACGATGCCCAAAGCGACATCTCAACCAGCGGTTGACGAATGTTGTGATGATACTCAGGCAACAAAAATAGCATCAGCGCCAATAACAGACCACACAGCACCGCCAGCCAAACCCGCTGTGAACGCGCGGCGAAACCGCTTAACTGTCCCCATTCCCACGCGGCCAGCATACAGACAACCAGCGTAATAATGGCGAACCCCACCGGCGGCAATAAAAAAAGCGCAGCGATGACCGCGGGTATTAACACAAAAGCAGAAATCAGGCGATACTTCAGCAAAAGCAACCCCCATCAGGCTTTGTCATCACCAGGCTCGGTACCGCCGAAACGACGCTCTCGATTAGCAAAGGCATGCAGCGCACCTTCAAAGTCTTGTTCATCGAAATCGGGCCAAAGAACATCCGTAAAGTAAAGTTCGGCATAGGCAATTTGCCAAAGCAAAAAGTTACTAATGCGATGCTCTCCCCCAGTCCTAATTACTAAATCCACAGGCGCCAGCTCATGCATACAGATTTGCTGGCCTAGTCTCTCTTCATCAATCTGATCGGGGCGCAGCACTCCAGCCTGCACCTGTTCCGCCAGTTGTCGGACTCCCTGGACAATATCCCAACGTCCGCCGTAATTCGCAGCAATATTCAGCGTTAGACCCGTATTATGGGCGGTAAGCGCTTCTGATTTGCGAATACGTTCTTGTAAACGTGAGTTGAATCGACTGATATCGCCGATAATACGCAGGCGAACGTTATGGCGGTGCAGGCTTTTGACTTCGCTATCCAGCGCCCACACAAACAGCTCCATTAACGCGCTCACTTCCTGCGCCGGTCGGTTCCAGTTTTCACTACTAAAGGCATACAGCGTTAACGCATCAATACCGTTATTGGCAGCAAAAGAGACCGCTCGCCGGACGGACTTCGCCCCGGCTTTATGCCCAAAGGCCCGGATCTTCCCTTGCTTTTTCGCCCAGCGACCATTGCCATCCATAATTATTGCAACATGACGGCAGCCATGCGCTGGCAAATTTTCGCTTACTGGTTGAGTTGCAGACAACATAACGCGTTTTTTGTCCCTGAAAGGATTTAGCGGTACTCAGGAATACTGAAGCCTTTATACACATTCTCTTCGATTCGCTTCGCGGATGACTGCGCGTCATCGCCCCTGTCGTGCGCTGTCTGCGCACGCCGGGAACGTATTCGCCTGCCGTCCCGATGCGTCCTGAATGATTTTGTGTATCCACAAAAAAGCCGTGTAAAACCACGGCTAACCTGACCGAAAAAAGCCAAAAACCTGCGATCAGGTGGCGCAGACTATATCACCGAAGCCCAACGCTAACAAATAGCACGATCTTCTGTCGCGGGATAATCGTCAGCGTGAGAGCCGTATCACTTGTTTTCTGGCTACTTCACGCGCGATGGCGTCAACCTGCAATACGTCCTCAACGCTTGCCGGTTCCTGTAAATCCATCCTCTCCAGCACCGCTAAATTGAGCCCGGCGATATCGGTAAAACGAATCTGTTGCGCCAGAAACGCGGCAACGGTGATTTCGTTTGCCGCATTGAGCGCCGTCGTTGCCGCCTGACCTTGCTCAAACGCCTCCATCGCCAGCTTCAGGCATGGATAACGCTGATAATCTGGCGCGCTAAACGTCAGCGCGCTGAGTTTGCAAAAATCAAGCGGCTGCGCGCCGGACGTGACGCGATTCGGCCATGCCATCGTATGCGCAATAGGCGTACGCATGTCAGGTTCTCCAAGCTGCGCCAGGACGCTGCCGTCCTGATAACGCACCATCGAATGAATGACCGATTGCGGATGGATCAACACTTCCATCTGACGTGCGCTGGCATTAAATAACCAACGCGCTTCAATGTATTCCAGACCTTTATTCATCATGGTGGCGGAGTCGACGGAGATTTTTCGCCCCATCGACCAGTTCGGATGACGACATGCCTGATCCGGCGTCATCGCTGCCAGATCGCACATTGGCGTTTCACGAAACGGGCCACCAGACCCGGTAAGCAAAATCGACGTTACGCCATTTTGCTCAAGGTCAGCGTATCCCAGATTATGCTGAATAGATTGCGGCAAACTCTGAAAAATCGCGTTATGTTCGCTATCGACGGGTAAAAGCCGGGCGTTGCTGCGTTTTACTTCGTCCATAAACAGCCGCCCGCAGGTCACCAGCGATTCTTTATTCGCCAGCAGAATCGTCTTCCCTGCGCGAATCGCCGCCAGGGTCGGCAGTAAACCAGCCGCGCCCACAATGGCCGCCATCACATGCCCGACCTCATCAAGCGCCGCCATCTCACAGGCAGCCTGCTGACCGCTCAGAACCTCGGTGCGGCTGCCATGCTGCTGAAGCATTATTTTGAGCTGTTCTGCGCTCGACGTATCGTCCATCACGGCATAACGCGGCGAGAACTCCAGGCACTGCTCCGCCATGCGGGCGACATTTTTACCCGCCACCAGCGCGATAACGCGGAAGCTATCAGGATTATGGCGCACCACGTCCAGTGTGCTGCAACCAATAGAGCCGGTCGAGCCCAGAATGGTTAATTGCTTCATGAAACGTCCAGAAGTGTTGAAACGGAATAAAAAGCAAAACGCCGCACAGGAGACCTGATAATGTCTTCTGCGCGGCGCTTTGTACACCACTCATCCGCCAGGTTTAGCGGTGGAATGAGTTTATATCTGCGTACAGATCAATCAGAACTGCATCAGTTCTGCTTCTTTATCTGCCAACGCCGCATCAACTTTCTTAATTGCCGCGTCGGTCATTTTCTGTACTTCTTCCTGAGAGCGACGATCGTCATCTTCACTGATCGCTTTATCTTTCAGCAGAGCTTTTACTTTATCGTTCGCATCACGGCGGACGTTACGAACGGCGACACGCGCCTGCTCCGCTTCGCCACGGACAATTTTCGTCAGATCTTTACGACGTTCTTCGGTCAGCGGCGGCAGCGGAACGCGAATATCGGTGCCCGCAGAGCTTGGATTCAAACCGAGGTCTGACGCCATGATCGCTTTTTCAACGGCTGGCCCCATAGAACGGTCAAACACGTTAATTTTTAAGGTACGGGAGTCTTCTACCGTTACGCTTGCCAACTGGCGCAGCGGGGTCGGAGTGCCATAGTATTCTACGACAATACCATCCAGCAGGCTGGGAGAAGCACGACCCGTGCGCACTTTGCTGATTTGGGTTTTGAACGCTTCAACGCATTTTTCCATGCGTACTTCAGCATCTTTTCTGATATCGCTAATCACGTTACGAATCCTTGAAAACTAGTCTCAGTCAGACCAGACGGTCACACAATACAAAGATGTGCTAAGTATAGTCTCGTTTAATTTCTGCCAGGTAATAAGACCCGTCAATAGAACAGAATCTTACCCGTATTTGGCGCTCACGGGAATTATTCCGTGATTAACGTCCCTTCTTTTTCGCCCATCACCACACGACGCAGCGCGCCTGGTTTGTTCATGTTGAAAACACGAATCGGCAGTTTGTGGTCACGAGCCAGCGTGAACGCCGCCAGATCCATCACTTTCAGCTCTTTATCCAGCACTTCGCTGTAGGTCAGCTGATCGTACATGGTCGCGGAAGGATCTTTTGCCGGATCGGCAGTGAATACGCCATCCACTTTGGTCGCTTTCAGTACGACATCCGCTTCAATTTCGATCCCGCGCAGACAGGCCGCAGAGTCGGTAGTGAAGAACGGGTTACCCGTACCTGCAGACAGAATCACAACACGGTTATTACGCAGCAGGCTAATCGCCTCGGCCCAACTGTAGTTGTCGCACACGCCGTTTAAAGGAATTGCCGACATCAGGCGGGCGTTCACATAGGCGCGGTGAAGCGCATCACGCATTGCCAGGCCGTTCATGACGGTGGCCAACATGCCCATGTGGTCGCCCACAACGCGGTTCATCCCCGCTTTTGCCAGACCCGCGCCACGGAACAGGTTACCACCGCCAATCACCACACCAACCTGAATACCCAGTTCAACCAGTTCTTTGATCTCCTGAGCCATACGATCCAGTATGCTTGCATCAATACCGAAGCCTTCCGTACCCTGCAGAGCTTCGCCGCTTAATTTAAGCAGAATGCGTTTATAGACGGGTTTTGCATTGGTAGCCATGTTTCTTTCCTGAGACTGTCAACGATTGATATGAGTTAATTCCGGCGACATTGTACGTCGCATTTCAGCGCAGACGCCAGGCGTCGGCTGATTTTACAAGAGAGGCGCAAAAAGAAGCCGCCCTCAGGCGGCTCCTCAGGAAAATCAGGACTGCTTAGACATCGCAGCAACTTCTGCTGCAAAGTCAGTCTCGACTTTCTCAATGCCTTCGCCCACTTCAAAGCGGATGAAGCCAGTCACGTCAGCGTTGTGCTCTTTCAGCAGTTGGCCAACAGATTTGCTCGGTTCCATGACGAAAGGCTGACCAGTCAGAGAAACTTCGCCGGTGAATTTCTTCATGCGGCCTTCAACCATTTTCTCTGCGATTTCTTTCGGCTTACCGGACTGCATCGCGATGTCCAGCTGTACCTGGTACTCTTTCTCTACCACGTCAGCAGACACGTCTTCCGGCTTAACAAATTCCGGCTTGCTTGCCGCAACGTGCATCGCCAGCTGCTTAACCAGCTCTTCGTCAGCGCCTTTAGCGGCAACCAGAACGCCGATGCGCGCACCGTGCTGGTAAGAACCCAGAACGTCGCCTTCCAGGGAAGCGACGCGACGAATGTTGATGTTCTCGCCAATTTTCGCTACCAGAGCAACGCGCTCTTCTTCGAACTGTGCTTTCAGAACTTCTACGTCAGTGATTTTGCCAGCAACAGCGGCGTCCAGCACTTTGTCAGCAAATGCCTGGAAGCCAGCATCTTTAGCCACGAAGTCAGTCTGGCAGTTAACTTCCAGAATGAAAGCGACGTTGCCGTCGATTTTGGTTTTGATTACGCCGTCAGCAGCCACGTTGCCTGCTTTTTTCGCCGCTTTGATAGCGCCGGACTTACGCATGTTTTCGATTGCCAGCTCAATGTCGCCATTCGCTTCAGTCAGCGCTTTTTTGCAATCCATCATGCCTGCGCCGGTACGCTCACGCAGCTCTTTTACCAGGGATGCGGTAATTTCAGCCATTCTAAAATCCTCGAAAGATTTGATCTGCCCGGCATCAAACCGCACAGATATAAAAGTGAAAAAGGGGGCCATATACAGGCCCCCTAACCAAACGTGATACTACCTGGTCTATAAGGGCTCTCCCCTTCATATTTCGAGCCGCAGGCGCGTTGCCTTCACTCGCTCATCCCGGTCACTTACTGATGTAAGCCCCCGGGAATTCTCGAGCTTGCCGCCTTCCTGCAACTCGAACTATTTTAGGGAGTTATCAAGCCTTATTACTCGGCTTCTACGAAGCTTTCTTCCGCCTGGGAAGCCAGATCCTGAGAACGGCCTTCACGAACGGTTGCAGCGACAGCGCCCAGGTACAGGCTAACAGCACGGATTGCGTCATCGTTACCCGGGATAACGAAGTCAACGCCGTCCGGATCAGAGTTGGTATCAACGATAGCAAATACCGGGATACCCAGGTTGTTCGCTTCTTTGATAGCAATGTGCTCGTGGTCAGCATCGATAACGAACAGAGCGTCCGGCAGACCGCCCATGTCTTTGATACCGCCCAGGCTGTTTTCCAGTTTCTCAAGCTCACGAGTACGCATCAGCGCTTCTTTCTTGGTCAGCTTTTCGAAAGTACCGTCCTGAGACTGAGTTTCCAGGTCTTTCAGACGTTTGATGGACTGACGAACTGTTTTCCAGTTAGTCAGCATACCGCCCAGCCAGCGATGGTTCACGAAGAACTGGTCGCAGCTGTTAGCAGCTTCTTTCACCGCTTCGCTTGCAGCGCGTTTAGTACCAACGAAAAGGATTTTACCTTTACGAGCAGAGATCTTGTTCAGTTCAGCCAGAGCTTCGTTGAACATCGGTACAGTTTTCTCAAGGTTGATGATGTGAACTTTGTTACGCGCGCCGAAGATGAAAGGCTTCATTTTCGGGTTCCAGTAACGGGTCTGGTGACCAAAGTGAACACCAGCCTTGAGCATGTCGCGCATGGAAACAGTTGCCATGATTTAAAACCTCTATAGATTAAGTTGGGGTTATGCCTCCACGTATCCCATATTACCGACCCCAAAGGGCACCCCGGAATATGTGCCGATACGTGTGTGTTGTTACACAAAGTGAGATTTGTCGCTCCCGTCCATCGTGTGTAGTCTTCGAATGGATCGGAAGTCCGGCGCGCTTTATACCACAAATACGCCACCGACACCAATAATTGTTGGCACTCAATGCTGAATTGAACGATGAATTTCGTGTTACAGGCAGGCGGCAAATTTTTGCATCCCCTGGAGCTTACGGCCAATAAGTGACTGGGGTGAAAAAATGTCGCCAACGCACCTGTGGCACGAAAGGCGAAGTTCAGAATGATTCTCAATTTGGCAGGGTACACCCCTGACTGATACCATTGTCAGCACTTACACAATTATTGCCGAAATCATCGGCACTGATGGACAGAATTCATGGCTATCTCTATCAAGACATCTGAAGACATCGAAAAAATGCGCGTCGCGGGCCGTCTGGCAGCCGAAGTGCTGGAAATGATCGAACCGTATATCAAACCGGGCGTCACCACCGGCGAACTGGACCGTATCTGTAACGATTACATCGTTAACGAACAACACGCGATCTCCGCCTGCCTCGGCTACCACGGCTATCCGAAATCCGTCTGTATCTCTATTAATGAAGTGGTGTGCCACGGCATTCCGGATGACGCGAAACATCTGAAAGATGGTGATATCGTCAACATCGACGTGACCGTGATTAAAGATGAATTCCACGGCGATACCTCGAAGATGTTTATCGTCGGCAAACCGACCATTCTGGGCGAGCGTCTGTGCCGCGTCACGCAAGAGAGCCTGTATCTGGGCATCAAAATGGTGAAACCGGGCATCCGCCTGCGCACCATTGGCGC
Organism: Salmonella sp. NW177; assembly: GCF_051811585.1. Taxonomy (NCBI): domain Bacteria; kingdom Pseudomonadati; phylum Pseudomonadota; class Gammaproteobacteria; order Enterobacterales; family Enterobacteriaceae; genus Salmonella; species Salmonella sp. NW177. The sequence goes on from NZ_JAMMZV010000008.1 coordinate 35,950, forward strand.
CGCCATCCAGAAATATGCCGAAGGCGAAGGTTTCTCCGTGGTACGTGAATACTGCGGACACGGTATTGGTCGCGGCTTCCATGAAGAACCGCAGGTGCTGCATTATGATGCAGACGATGGCGGCGTCGTGTTGCAGCCTGGCATGACCTTTACCATTGAACCGATGCTGAACGCCGGGGATTACCGTATCCGCACCATGAAAGACGGCTGGACGGTAAAAACCAAAGACCGCAGCTTGTCTGCTCAGTACGAGCATACTATTGTGGTAACGGAAAACGGCTGTGAAATTCTGACGCTGCGTAAAGATGACACCATCCCGGCGATCATCACACACGACGAATAATGTTTTGCCTGATGGCGATGCCTTCGCATCTTATCAGGCCTACAAATTACACCTTTACTCAAAATCATTCGAGTTGCCTCAAGGCGGCAAGAGAGTGAATCTTCAGGAGCGTACATAAGTACGTGACTGGAGTGAACGAGCGCAGCCAACGTAGAAGCAACGTGAAGGATGAAGAGTAAATACGTAGGCCGGATAAGGCGTTCACGCCACCATCCGGCTTTTTAATGGGTGGCGCATATGAATACTCTTCCTGAACAGCACGCGAATACCGCACTCCCCACCCTCCCTGACCAGCCGCAAAACCCTGGCGTCTGGCCGCGCGCTGAACTGACCGTCGCCGGTATCAAAGCCCGCATCGACATCTTTCAACACTGGCTGGGAGAGGCATTTGACAGCGGCATTTGTGCTGAACAGCTTATTGAAGCCCGAACCGAATTTATCGACCAGTTATTGCAACGCCTGTGGATTGAGGCCGGTTTCGGTCAGATTGCCGATCTGGCGCTGGTCGCCGTCGGCGGCTATGGACGCGGCGAACTGCATCCGCTTTCCGATATTGATCTGCTCATTTTAAGCCGCAAAAAGCTGCCCGATGAACAGGCGCAAAAGGTCGGCGAGCTGCTGACTTTATTATGGGACGTCAAGCTGGATGTCGGGCATAGCGTACGTACGCTGGAAGAGTGTCTGCTGGAAGGTCTGTCTGATTTAACCGTTGCGACAAACCTCATCGAAACGCGCCTGCTGATCGGTGATGTCGCTCTGTTTCTGGCACTGCAAAAACATATTTTCAGCGAAGGTTTTTGGCCGTCCGACAAATTTTACGCCGCCAAAGTAGAAGAGCAGAACCAGCGCCACCAGCGCTATCACGGCACCAGCTATAATCTGGAGCCGGATATTAAAAGCAGCCCCGGCGGCCTGCGCGATATCCATACGTTACAGTGGGTCGCCCGACGTCACTTCGGCGCTACCTCGCTCGATGAGATGGTGGGATTCGGCTTTTTAACCCCGGCTGAGCGCGCGGAGCTCAACGAATGCCTGCATATCCTGTGGCGCATTCGCTTTGCGCTACATCTGGTGGTCAGCCGCTACGATAACCGCCTGCTGTTCGACCGCCAGTTAAGCGTCGCTCAACGCCTTAACTACAGCGGCGAGGGCAATGATCCGGTTGAGCGGATGATGAAAGACTACTTCCGGGTTACGCGTCGGGTGAGCGAACTTAATCAGATGCTGCTTCAGCTATTTGACGAGGCGATTCTGGCGCTACCTGCGGATGAAAAACCACGTCCTGTTGACGATGAGTTTCAACTGCGCGGCACGCTCATTGATCTGCGTGACGACACGCTGTTTATCCGCGAACCGCAAGCGATCCTGCGGATGTTTTATATGATGGTGCGCAATAGCGCGATCACCGGCATCTACTCTACGACGTTACGCCATTTGCGCCACGCCCGCCGCCACCTGAGCCAACCGCTGTGTTACATCCCGGAGGCGCGCACTCTGTTTCTGAGTATGCTACGCCATCCCGGCGCGGTCAGCCGCGGCCTGCTGCCCATGCATCGCCACAGCGTACTGTGGGCTTATATGCCGCAGTGGTCGCACATCGTCGGACAAATGCAGTTTGACCTGTTCCACGCATACACGGTGGATGAACACACCATCCGCGTAATGCTCAAACTGGAGAGCTTTGCGAAAGAAGAGACGCGCCAGCGCCATCCGCTATGCGTCGATCTCTGGCCGCGGCTTCCCCATCCGGAACTGATCCTGATCGCCGCGCTGTTCCACGATATTGCGAAAGGACGCGGCGGCGACCATTCGGTACTGGGCGCGCAGGATGTACTCACCTTCGCCGAACTGCACGGTTTGAACTCACGCGAAACGCAACTGGTCGCCTGGCTGGTGCGCCAACACCTGCTGATGTCAGTCACCGCCCAGCGCCGCGACATCCAGGATCCGGAAGTCATCAAGCAGTTCGCCGAAGAGGTGCAAACCGAAACACGGCTGCGTTTTCTGGTCTGCCTGACCGTCGCGGACATCTGCGCGACCAACGAAACCTTGTGGAATAGCTGGAAACAGAGCCTGTTGCGCGAGCTGTACTTCGCCACTGAAAAACAGCTCAGGCGTGGAATGCAAAATACGCCGGATATGCGTGAGCGCGTGCGTCACCATCAGCTTCAGGCGCTGGCGCTGCTGCGAATGGACAATATTGATGAAGCCGCGCTGCATAAAATCTGGACTCGCTGTCGCGCTAACTATTTTGTTCGTCATAGTCCAAATCAGCTCGCCTGGCACGCACGCCATTTATTGCAGCACGATCTGAGCCAACCGTTAGTGTTGCTCAGTCCGCAGGCCACGCGCGGCGGAACCGAAATTTTTATCTGGAGTCCGGACAGACCCTATCTGTTTGCCGCCGTCTGCGCCGAGCTGGACAGGCGTAATTTAAGCGTCCATGACGCGCAGATCTTTACCACTCGCGACGGCATGGCAATGGATACGTTTATCGTTCTGGAACCAGACGGCAGCCCGCTGGCGGCGGATCGCCATGACGTTATTCGCACCGGTCTTGAACAAACCATTACGCAGCGTAGCTGGCAGCCGCCGCAGCCGCGTCGGCAACCGGCAAAGTTACGGCACTTTACGGTCGAAACGGAAGTCAATTTTCTGCCCACCCATACCGACAGAAAATCATTCATGGAATTGATCGCGCTCGATCAACCTGGTCTGCTGGCCAGGGTCGGACAAATTTTTGCCGATCTGGGAATTTCGCTTCATGGCGCCCGAATTACAACCATTGGTGAACGAGTAGAAGATTTATTCATAATCGCCACAGCGGATCGGCGCGCACTTAATAATGTGCTGCAACTTGAGGTGCAACAACGGTTGACAGCGGCCCTCAATCCAAACGATAAAGGGTAGTGTGTTTATTTATATGAAAGAGTTTAACAATGCAGCAGTTACAGAACGTTATTGAGACCGCTTTTGAGCGCCGCGCCGATATTACGCCGGCTAATGTAGATACCGTGACCCGAGAGGCGGTAAACCAGGTCATTTCTCTACTTGATTCCGGCGCGCTGCGTGTCGCAGAAAAAATCGACGGTCAGTGGGTCACTCACCAGTGGCTGAAGAAAGCGGTTCTGCTCTCTTTCCGTATTAACGATAACCAGGTTATCGACGGTGCGGAAAGCCGCTACTTCGATAAAGTCCCGATGAAATTCGCTGATTACGACGAAGCGCGTTTTCAGAAAGAAGGCTTCCGCGTCGTTCCGCCTGCGGCCGTTCGTCAGGGCGCATTTATCGCCCGCAACACCGTGTTGATGCCGTCTTACGTTAACATCGGCGCCTACGTTGACGAAGGCACCATGGTTGACACCTGGGCGACGGTGGGTTCCTGCGCGCAGATTGGTAAAAATGTTCACCTTTCCGGCGGCGTGGGTATCGGCGGCGTACTGGAGCCGCTGCAGGCTAACCCGACCATCATTGAAGACAACTGCTTTATTGGCGCGCGTTCTGAAGTCGTGGAGGGCGTCATTGTCGAAGAAGGTTCCGTCATTTCCATGGGCGTATACCTCGGCCAGAGCACCAAAATCTACGATCGCGAAACCGGTGAAGTTCACTATGGCCGCGTACCGGCGGGCTCCGTGGTCGTTTCCGGCAACCTGCCGTCAAAAGACGGCAAGTACAGTCTGTACTGCGCGGTGATCGTGAAAAAAGTCGACGCCAAAACGCGTGGTAAAGTGGGCATTAACGAATTATTGCGCACTATTGATTAAGCGAGTGAAAAGCGGGGGCGACAGCCCCCCTTTGCATTACGGCGAATGCGGTAACACGGTTTCCGGCGCAATCTTTGCCGCAAACGCCGAAGCCAGCGCAGTCAAAACGACATAACCGGCAACCAACGTCCAACTGTTATCATAGACTGCGCTTAACGCTTTAGCGATAAACGGCGTGAATCCCCCTGCCACAACCGCCCCCAACTGAGCGCCAATTGATGAACCGCTGTAGCGTACAGGCGGATGAAACAGTCCGGCGAAAAAAGAAGGTTGCACGGCATTCAGTGAATTATGACCAATGTTAATAAGCAGAACGTAGCCCATTGTCATCAGTATGAGCGAACGGCTTTCCAGCAGCCAGAAAAAGGGAAAAGCCATTGCCGCGACAAAAAGCGCGCCGAAAATATACACCTGACGGCAGCCACGCCGATCCGACATGATGCCAAATAGCACGTGCATGGGATACGCCAGTAGACAGGTGAACATTACAATGTACAGAATAGTCAGGCTGGCAATCCCAAGCTGCGTTGTCGCCCAGGAAACCGCGAAGACGGTAGCAAGAAAAAAGGGAACGCTTTCCGCAAAACGCAGAATTATAATCAGCAAAATGCTACGCCATTGTTCTCGTACTACTTTGACCACCGGCCTTTCTTCTCTTTGCTGCCTATGATTAATGGCCTGCTGCTTTTTAAACGCACGGAAGACAGGCGTCTCATCCAGACGATGACGCATATATAATCCAGGCAGCACCAAAAGCGCACTGAGCAGAAAAGGAATACGCCATCCCCACAATAACAACGCCTCCTGCGGTAATTGGGTCACGACTATAAATACGCCTGTCGCCAATAATTGTCCCGTGAGTCCTCCTGTTTGCGATAGCGCGCTTAACCGCCCCCGGTGCTTTCCAGCAGCATATTCCACGACCATCAACATGGCGCCTCCCCATTCGCCTCCAACCATAAATCCCTGTAGAAAACGCAGAATAACCAGTAAAGCAGGCGCCAGCGCGCCAATACTGGCGTAAGAAGGCAGGCAACCGATGAGAAACGTGACCGCGCCCATCCCCCCTAACGTGATTAATAACGTGTTTTTACGCCCAAGCGTATCTCCTCTGTTGCCAAAAAATAGCGCGCCCAGCGGCCGGGAGATAAATCCCACGCCAAAACTGGCAAAAGAAGATAACGTTGCAGTCAATGGGCTGGCGCCAGGGAAAAAAAGCGGGCCAAATACCAGCGCGCTTGCCAGGCCGTATAATAGAAAATCATAATATTCAATGGAGTTTCCTATCCAAGCGGAAACCACCACCCGGCGAATAGTAGCATTATACGTTCCGGACATAGACTCCGCCTCTCAAGGTTATCGACCACTGCCTCCGGTCAATTTCCCACACTGACTTCAAACGCTTTCTCTATAAACGGAATATCACGTTGAATTACTTAAGCTATCAATAACCGCCGCCCTTTTGCTCATTACGTTGCCGAGACGTCTTCTGCGATCAACCGCGCTTTTTTTGTATACACTGGTGGCGAAAAACCAATTTTTCGTTAATTATTCAAAAGTTATAGTGTGATGAAGGATACCGCTATGTATGACAATCTAAAAAGTCTGGGCATTACCAATCCTGAGGAAATCGATCGTTACAGCCTGCGGCAAGAAGCCAATAACGATATCCTGAAAATCTATTTTCAAAAGGATAGAGGTGAATTCTTTGCTAAAAGCGTGAAGTTTAAGTATCCACGCCAACGTAAAACGGTGGTGGCCGATGGCATCGGTCAGGGTTATAAAGAAGTACAGGAGATTAGCCCTAACCTACGCTATGTGATTGACGAGCTGGACCAAATCTGCCAGCGCGACCGCTCAGAACTCGATCTCAAACGTAAGATCCTCGACGACTTGCGCCATCTGGAAAGCGTCGTCGCGAATAAGATCAGTGAAATCGAAGCCGATCTGGACAAGCTTACCCGCAAATAAAAAAGCTGCCGGGGCTTCATTTCGAGCCCCTATCACTCTGCTGCTCCCTCTCATCCGCCTCACGGCTACCGCTATTTTTCATCACTATGCCTCACAGCGGCTCAATACATATCATTTCGTTATCCTGCTGTATTTATTAATAAAAATAAAAAGCTATGTTCATCCTCCCTATTTATGGAGGTTATATGACTCAGGAAATCACGCTAACATGTTATTCGCTGCCTGCGGCCCCCGGACTGGATAACATCAAATTTGAAAAGGGGCGCGAGCACGACCGCCAGGCGCTGGGATTTATTCTGCCAGCGAATACGCAGCTGCAAATCCGCCAGCCAAATAACAACGCCGGTAACGCCAGACTCCGTCTGCTGTGCAATGACTCAGCATGTGAGAAATCGCTTACGCTGAACGGCAACTGGCAAACGATCAGCACAACGGTCGATTCCGTTCCCTTTATTGATACCCTCTTTTTTGCGCAGGGCGGCGAGTTTTCGGTGATCTACCGACAGCCAACCAGCAATAAAAATTTGCCACACTGGCGTAAGGGGCAATCCGAAGACACTTTTTTCCAGACCTGGGAAGAACAGGCGTCGCCTTTTGCCCTGCTGGAACTGGACCGCGTGCGTTTTCTGCTGCCCTGGGCGGATCGCGCTAATGTCATCAACGCCGGTATCACCGCGCTGGATGCGTACTATACGCGAGTGATCGACGCCTATAATGACTGGACTGGTCTCAGCGATAGCCCTGCTTCGCAGCTTAATCAAAATGTCGCTAACCGCTATTTTATTAAAGCGGATAAACACGGCGTCGGCGCGGCTTATTATCTCCCCTGGTGGTGCGCGCAAACGGCTGCAACATTAAGCCAGGGGTGGATCGATAATGTCGCCACGCAGTGGACGATTCTGCATGAAATCGGTCACGGCTATCAGGGCGTCTTTATGAATGACGTCGACCTGCCAGTCGGTGAGGTGTGGAACAACATTTACGCCGCGTTTTTCCAGCAGCTTAACCTGAACCAGGGGAACCATCTTTATACCGACGGCTGGCTCTACAATTACGGACGGCAGTCTGAGCAGGAATTGCAATTCATTACCTATCTGCGGAATCGCACGCCGGTTAGCGCCTGGGGCGTCCGCCCCCGCCTGCAATTTCTGATGCTGATGTTATTTAAAGGCGGAACAGAAGCCTTTCGGGTGTTTAACCAGAACTACCGCGAGCTGGGTGCTGACGAAAACTTTTTGCCCTGCGAGCATCGCCTGACCGATCTGCTGGCGGACGCCATCGCCACAGCCTCAGGTTATGACGTCGCGCCGTTTATTCAGCTGTGCGGCTTACCGATCGATGCGTTCACCCGCGAGCAGATCGCCGCACAGGCGGTAAAACCCGTCTGGCCGCTTTACGATCTGCTGCCGGAGCGCGAATGGGAAAGCGCGCGTCAACAGTTAGGGCTGGACTCCTTTGTCTGGCTGGTTGAAAACGCCGAGCTGGCGGCGCTGAACAAAATGGGAACGCTCACGCTAACGCTGAATATCGATCAGCCGGAGCAACTTTATGGACGCGCCTTAACGCTACACGACAACGTCGGCAGCACGTATACATTGCCCGTCAACGACAGTACGCTCACGTTAACTCACCTGCCCATTGGCATTTACCATCTCACCCTGCCCAAAGGGCGATCGCAGAAATACCGCCCGGACACGGACTATGTGGTTATCCGCGAAGGGGAAAACGCACTTACCGTTAATTTCACCGCCTTGCAGGACAGCGCCGCGCATAACGAGCAGTTGATTTTCCTCGGCTACGGTGACATGCCCTTCGCCCGTTTAGCCGTGGATCATGAGGCCAGACAATTAGTTCTGGATATCACGAACGCCACGCCGCACAGCTACTTCGCGAATACGTTATACGCCAGCATAACGGTGTTAACCGCCAGCGGCGAAAAGGTTTTTGAACGTAAGATGAACGGAACAAAGTGCGCCACCGGAAAAATTGTGGTGCCGTTTAGCGACCACTACCACCTTTATCTTTATCATGCCGAGCCTGGCCGCCTGAAAGCCTCGCCGGGCTATCTGACATTGGTCTCGTCGACGAAATATCAGTTACTGCGTCTTGACAGCGAAGGGCTTTATCATTTTTCGCTCAACAACGATCCTGCCGCAGATCTCCAGGCTATGTTTACCCATCGCGCAGATGCTATCCGCGCCTGCCCTTTATTAATGGCGCAACCTTATGCCGCTTGCAAAAACGATCTCTGGCTGATGCTCTCCCATATTGAAGAGCCGACCCGTAGCGCGTTAATGCGCGACAGCGTTGATGTGCTGCCGACGGATAACAGCGAGCCGGGCGAAGGCATCGGTAAAGGCGTGACGTTGCAGTTACGCGGACAAGGCGACAGAACGTTTTGCCAGCTTGCTTACGATAATCGGCAACAGCGCATGACAATAGAAACACTGGCCGGGCAGCCTCATCCCTACTATACCGCGACATACAGCACGCTCACGGTAAAGGAGGAGTCCGGCGAGGTTATCTATAGCCGTCATTATGATGGCATCACCCACTATTCAGCCGATAGCGATACGGTTGTTTTGCAAGCGGGAATGTACATTGAGCTCTTCCATGACGAACCTTACCGTTGCAGCGCCATCAATGAAACGACCGGGCAAAACGTCACGCTGAAAAAACACAACCGCTGGCGCGTGGTGAGCGATGGGCTGGAGGTCGACTCACCGGAACAAACGGAAGAGAAAAATACCTCCGATGCTGCCGCATTATATGGTGATAAATTCAGCTGGCAGCTTATTGGCAAGGAAGAAAATGGTTTTGCCAGTATGGAAATAGACATCCGTGCGCAACAATTTATCTTTACCGCATACCCAATTGCGCCGCATAGCGACTTCGCAACGGAATATGCGGCAGTGACGATTTATAATACGCGCGGTACGGTGGTTTACCGTCAGTCGATAAAAGGTTCGGTGCAGCTTGGCGGCTATACTGACGTCTGCGGGCTGGATGAGGATTATACGATTGAGGTCTTTCATGCCGAGGGCGCAGACCAGTCGGTTATCCGCACCCCGCTCAATGGCGAAAGCTGGCCGCAGCCGCAATACGTGATCTGGCAGGTCACGGCGCGGGGATTACAGCGCCTGACCACGAATTAACCCCACCCCATCACAGCGTCTTCGGGCGCTGTGAGATTACGTTGTCGGATGGCGGCTTTGCCTAATCCGGCCTACCACTTCGCCCAATTTTCCTGCTCTGATAAGCGTAGCGCCGCCGGGCTTAACGCTGTTCATCCAATTGTAGCGCCACATACAGCAACAGCCGATCGTCAAAATTTCCCAAATCCAGCCCGGTCAGTTCTGAAATACGATTTAGCCGATATTCCAGCGTGTTACGATGAATAAACAGCGCCTTAGAGGTCGCCAGCGGCTGGACATTATGGCGAAACCACGCCGTCAGCGTCCGACGTAATAACCCGTTGTTATCCATCGCTTTGAGTTTTACCAGCGGGCGCGCCAGCTCATTGGCCTGCCAGCCGCCACGCAGGCTATCTAACAGAACCGGCAGCATCAAATCCTGATAAAAATAGCTGCGGCTTTCTGGCATCCGCTGTTTGCCGACCATCATCGTAGTGCGCGCCGTGCGGTATGAGCGTGCAATACTGCCCGGCCCGGTAAAGTAATTGCCCAGCGCTACGCGAAAACGTAGCTGACCATTCTCTTTCATTCGCGAGATAAGCTGCTCTACGCGCTTACGATGATCTTCAGCATCCCAGCGACCAAACGAGTTTAAGGCGGGTTTGAGCACCACCATCTCGGTGAGAGAAACAATGGCTATCAGGTTGTTACGCTCCGGCGTGGTAAGCGCATTCTGCAACTGCTGAAGTTCCGCCATTGCGCTATCGACGCCAAGCTGGCCGCTGTCGACTTCCACCACCGCCGCCACACGCGGCTGGTTCAAATCGATCCCCAAACGCTGCGCCCATTCCACCAGCGCCGGCGTATTTTCTTCGGCCTGAATCAGGTTCATTACCAGCTCTTCACGCAAGCGGCTATCCTGCGCCAAAAGGTGCATTAACCGCGACTGTTCCAGCATCATTTCGGCAGTCATACACACCAGTTCACCATATTTACGCAGATGCTCTGGTTCGCCGGTGAGGCCGATCACGCCGACAATTTCGCCCTCAAGGCGTAAGGGAAGATTAATCCCCTGACGCACCCCGTGCAGGTGTCGCGCCACGGCGTCGTCGATATCCACAACCCGGCCTTGCGACAGTACTAACAGCGCGCCTTCGTGCAATTCACCAATACGTTCCCGATCGCCGCTGCCGATAATACGCCCGCGGGCATCCATTACGTTGATATTGGTATCGATGATGCGCATAGTGCGCGCCACGATATCCTGCGCCATTTTGGTATCAAGATGCCAGCCAGCCATAAATCCCTCCTGTGAGCAGAGCACAAGCATAAGGAAGATGACAGGTCTCGACATTGTGCAAATGCACAAAACGGTGCAAATAAGTATGGAGTTGTGGGGGGTTTCACAGAAAAGTGTTGCCCCCTTCCATGGCGGAAGGGGGACAAAGGTGATTACTGCATCAGCAAATAAATAGAACTATCACCACGCTGAATATTCAGCGCCAGAACCGACGGTTTGCTGTCGAGAATCTTACGCAGCTCGGCGATATTTTTCACCGGCTGCTGGTTAGCGCCGATAATGACATCGCCTTTTTTGAGGCCAATTTGCGCGGCGGGTGAGTTCGCTTTCACGCTGCTTACCACAACGCCTTTATCCTGGCCTTTATTGCTCATTTCAGCGCCTTCAATCCCGCTGAAGATGGTGCTGGAATCAACCTGACTCTGGCTGCTCTGCTGCAGTTCCAGATTCACCGTAATCGCTTTACCTTCACGCAGCAGACCGAGGCTGATTTTGCTGCCGACCGGCATAGTGCCGACCTGAGCGCGCAGCGCCGCAAAGCTGCTGATCGGTTTACCGTTCAGCGAGGTAATGACATCCCCGGCTTTGATACCCGCTTTCGCCGCGGACGAATTCGGCATCACCTGGCTGACGAACGCGCCTCGCTGGGCGTCGACTTTCATCGCTTTCGCCAATTCGGAATTCAGCTCAGTCCCCATGATCCCCAGTTCGCCGCGTTTCACCTGGCCGTATTCCACCATCTGCGACGTCAGGTTTTTCACCATGTTACTGGGGATAGCGAAGCCGATACCGATGTTGCCGCCGTCCGGCGCCAGAATCGCGGTGTTAATACCGATCAGCTCACCGTTCAGGTTCACCAGCGCGCCGCCGGAGTTACCGCGGTTAATCGCGGCGTCGGTCTGAATAAAGTTCTCGTAATTTTCTACGTTCAGGCCGCTACGCCCCAGCGCCGAAACGATACCTGACGTCACCGTTTCGCCCAGACCAAACGGGTTACCAATAGCGACGGTATAATCCCCCACGCGCAGCGCGTCGGAGTCCGCCAGCTTAATCGCCGTCAGGTTCTTCGGATTCTGAATTTGAATCAGCGCGATATCAGAACGCGGATCTTTGCCTACCACTTTAGCATCGAATTTACGCCCATCGCTAAGCTGTACTTTAATCACGCTGGCGTTATCAACCACGTGGTTGTTGGTGACGACGTAGCCCTTCGCGGCGTCAATAATTACGCCGGAGCCCAGCGCCATGAATTTCTGTTGTTGACCGCCGTTGCCGCCGCTACCGCCGCCCTGGCAGAACGGAGAATTCTGGAACGGAGAACCGTCCTGGCAGAACGGGGAGTCATCGCCAAAGAACTGCTGGAAATTACGCGGCATACGCGGCGTATTCACCGTGGTGCTACCTTCTACATTAATACTGACCACCGATGGCATCACTTTTTCGAGCATCGGTGCCAGGCTTGGCATCTGCTGGGCAGTCATTGCTGAAGAGGACGTTTCAGCCGCCGTGGCAGACAGAGGCGACAATGCCAAACCTAAACTCAGAGCCAGTGCACTCATTGCTAATGTGGTTTTTTTCATGTGTTTCAATCTCGATTAACAGGTAACGCAAAATTGCTGTGTACGTCAGATTCATTTTATAACGCGAAGTTCCGGAATAAAGTTTCTGGAAAAAGTAAAAATTTATTGTCCATCTTTACAAAAGTCCATTTACTGTTCGACCGCCATCAAACGCCGATATTCATCCCATGCGTAAAGGTCAGTCATCCCGCTGATATAATCCTGGATCAACCGACAGCGATAATAATATTCCAGTACCGGGTACTCCGCCGAATCCGTGGGTAATTTACTGACGACTTCCACGTAGGCCAAACGATGGCGCGTAGAAAGTTTCTGAAATAAGCGCGATTCTATGGGGAAGCGTTTCAACCGTTCTTTTTCCACCAGCTCGCGAAAGTCGTTAAGCGACAGGCTTAATAGCGGCTGATAGATATCTAATAACCCGCTGATCACCCGGTATCCCTGTAGTTCAAGCTGTTCTACATCCGGATGGCTAAACACATGTTCAACCGCCACATTCTTATAGAGTTCAAGCAGGCGGCTAAAACCGCTGGCATCTTCCAGCAACGCCTGATTGAAGGTACCGGCAAAAATCTGCGGCAAATTATCAATAAAACGCTGAGCGGCATAGGGCACCAGTTTATTTAATGTATTTACCCGTAAATACATAAAAAACTGATCTTCGGTACTGCGGCTTAATGTATTGGCGCGTGATTTTTCCCACGCATTTCCTACCACCAGCTCAAACAGCGAATCCTTCTCATGGTGGCCCCACGCGTGATATAAATGGTGATAAAGCTGCTCAACGCTAAAGATTCTTTTCTCTACCGCGTCTTCAAGATCGGCGACACAATAAGAAATATCATCTGCGGCTTCCATAATCCACGTTAATGGAAAGCGACTGTAAGGCGCTAACTGAAGTTCTTTACGTAACCTCGCAATATACTTCTCTTCAGAAAGATAATAACCCGGTTTCTTCATTAAATAGCGATGGGAATCCGGCACCGGCCCTCGCCACCATGCCGGACGGGTATATTTTAAAATTCCGCCAACCTGCGCCCAGGTAAGATTCATCCGCATGAGCGTATGCACCAGACGAATTCCCTGTGCATTGCCTTCAAAATGGCAGATATCCTGACGTACCTTGCGGCGAATATCGTTCAGATTTTCTTCGCCTTCCTGTAACCGTAGCGAGGAAACCACACAACGATCATGCGTGAGCGGCTGACTTTCCGCATCTTCCGGATGCAGCCGCTGACGAAACCAGTCATTGATCGCCGCCTCGCCAAAATGACCGAACGGCGGATTACCGATGTCGTGCATCAGGCAGGCCATTTCTACAATACTTTCAAAGGGACCGGTCAGCGCATCCAGACCGTACTCCTCCAGTCGGTTTTGCTCTTTCAGGCGGCTTAAAATCTCTTTCGCGATATAACGCCCTACCTGCTGCACCTCCATCGAATGCGTCAGGCGAGTACGCACCGCGGCATTGCGCTCCAGCGGGAAAACCTGCGTTTTTTGCTGCAAACGGCGTATAGCCGGAGAGTTGATAATCCGCCCGCGATCGCTTTCAAAAATCCGCAGGATCTCATGTTCCGTCTTTACGCCCTGCGGTGAACGATAACGACGATGCCAGTTAATTTTATTTCGGAAATCGATCGATGCCATATCCTCTCCCCGCCTGAGAAATGCGCTTCCCCATAAGCGCATGATAAACTATGCCCCCAAAACTGACTTATCGCGAGTAAATCTATGAAAATCGGCATCATTGGCGCAATGGAAGAAGAAGTTACGCTGCTGCGTGACAAAATTGACAACCGTCAGACGATTACGCTGGGCGGCTGCGAAATTTACACTGGCCAGTTGAACGGTACCGAAGTGGCGTTGCTGAAATCCGGTATCGGTAAAGTCGCGGCGGCGCTGGGCGCAACGTTGCTTCTGGAGCACTGCAAGCCGGACGTGATCATCAATACCGGTTCCGCAGGCGGTCTGGCGTCCACGCTGAAGGTCGGCGATATCGTCGTCTCTGACGAAGCGCGTTACCACGACGCTGATGTGACCGCTTTCGGCTATGAATACGGGCAATTACCGGGCTGTCCGGCCGGATTTAAGGCCGATGACAAACTGATCGCCGCCGCGGAATCCTGCATCAGGGAGTTGAATCTGAACGCGGTACGCGGCCTTATTGTTAGCGGCGACGCGTTTATTAACGGCTCCGTCGGGCTGGCGAAAATCCGGCATAACTTCCCCGACGCAGTCGCCGTAGAGATGGAAGCCACCGCTATCGCCCACGTCTGCTATAACTTCAACGTGCCGTTCGTGGTGGTACGCGCTATTTCTGACGTGGCCGATCAGCAATCGCACCTCAGCTTTGACGAATTCCTCGCGGTGGCGGCGAAACAGTCGACTCTGATGGTCGAAACGCTGGTACAGAAACTGGCGCATGGCTAAGCAAATGTTCAGGGCGCTGGTCGCCCTGCTGCTTACGCTCCCGGTGTGGCTTTACGCTGCGCCGCGCGTCATTACCCTCTCTCCCGCCAATACGGAGCTCGCTTTTGCCGCCGGGATTACGCCCGTTGGCGTCAGCAGCTATTCCGACTACCCGCCCGAAGCGCAAAAAATAGAACAGGTCTCTACCTGGCAGGGAATGAATCTGGAACGCATTGTGGCGCTGAAGCCGGATCTGGTCGTCGCCTGGCGCGGCGGTAATGCGGAACGCCAGGTAAACCAACTGACGTCATTAGGTATTAAGGTCATGTGGGTGGACGCGGTAACCATCGAACAGATCGCCGACACGCTCCGTCAACTGGCCGCCTGGAGCCCGCAGCCGGAAAAGGCTCAGCAGGCAGCGCAGACATTGCTAAACGAGTACGCCGCGCTCAACGCCGAGTATGCCGGTAAAGCTAAAAAGCGCGTCTTTCTTCAGTTTGGCATGAATCCTCTGTTTACCAGTGGTAAAGGGTCTATTCAACATCAGGTTTTGACGACCTGCGGCGGAGAAAACGTCTTTGCTGACAGCCGCGTGCCGTGGCCGCAAGTCAGCCGTGAACAGGTGCTGGCAAGGCATCCCCAGGCCATTATCGTGGCCGGAAAAGCGGGCGAAATTCTCAAAATTGAACAATACTGGGGAAACCTGTTAAAAATTCCGGTTATTCCGCTTAACAGCGACTGGTTTGAACGCGCAAGCCCGCGTATTATCCTCGCCGCAAAACAACTCTGTAATGCGCTTTCACAGGTGAATTAGAGCCTGTCTTACCAGGCTCCCAGTGGGGATTCGACAATGCTCGTCTATTGGCTGGATATTGTAGGCACGGCTGTATTTGCTATCTCTGGCGTGTTGCTGGCCGGGAAATTACGTATGGATCCGTTCGGCGTCCTGGTGCTCGGCGTCGTTACTGCCGTCGGCGGCGGGACAATCCGCGATATGGCGCTGGATAACGGCCCGGTATTCTGGGTTAAAGATCCTACCGACCTGGTCGTCGCCATGGTCACCAGTATGCTGACCATCCTGCTGGTTCGCCAGCCAAGACGTCTGCCGAAATGGATGTTGCCGGTACTGGATGCGGTCGGGCTGGCGGTGTTTGTCGGCATTGGGGTGAATAAAGCCTTCCTCGCTGAAACGGGGCCATTAGTGGCCGTCTGTATGGGCGTGATTACCGGCGTCGGCGGCGGGATTATTCGCGATGTTCTGGCACGCGAGATCCCCATGATCCTACGCACCGAAATCTATGCCACGGCCTGTATTATCGGCGGGATTGTTCACGCTACCGCGTTTTATACGTTTTCAGTACCGCTGGAAAGCGCCAGCATGATGGGTATGGTCGTCACGCTGTTCATTCGGCTGGCGGCCATTCGCTGGCATTTGAAATTGCCGACGTTTGCACTGGATGAAAACGGACGTTGATATTGTTTTGCCCGATGGCGCTACGCTTATCGGGCCTACAGGAAAGATGTTGTAGGCCGGATAAGACGCTCGCGTCGCCATCCGGCACAACGAACAGCAATCAAATGCTGAAGGAAGAGCCACACCCGCAGGTACTTTTCGCATTCGGGTTGGTTACAATGAAGCGGGAACCTTCCAGGCCTTCGGTATAATCGACCGAACCACCCACCAGATACTGCAAACTCATCGGGTCAACCACCAGGCCAACGCCCTGTTTTTCGATGGTCATATCCCCTTCGTTAACCTGATCGTCAAAGGTAAAACCATACTGGAAGCCGCTGCAACCACCGCCGGTGATATACACGCGCAATTTCAGATTCGGGTTATCTTCGTCAGCGATAAGACTTTTTACTTTATTCGCTGCTGCGTCGGTAAACTGCAGCGGCAGCGCTACGTCATCACTCATATTTTGCTCCAAACGACATCGGTAATTGGATAAATTTTCACCCAATATTGGCAGTCATTATCTAATACCCTGGTAATTCGTTCAAGTATTCTCGCCCGCAGGCGCATTCTGGTTTTTCGCCGCCTGTTCCGCATCCTGCTTCGCCAGAGTGCGCGCCAGGATGGTTGAGTATAACGGTTTCCCGCCCAAAAACTGGGCTAATAGTGTCGCGCCAAGACAGGTGATAATCATTGGCAAAATGAGCTGGTAGTTATCGGTCATCTCCAGCACCAGCACAATCCCCGTCAGCGGGGCGCGCACCGACGCCGCCATCAGCGCCCCCATCCCGGCAATCGCAAAGGTACCGGCCTCCAGGTGATACTGCGGGAAAAGCACTGCCGCCGCCATACCGAAGGCCGTACCAAGCAGCGTTCCCAGCGCCAGCATCGGGGCGAAAATGCCCCCCGGCGCGCCGGAAGAAAAGCAAAGCAGCGTCGTGACAACCCGGGCAATAAAGATGAACAGCAGTAGCCCGACGCTAAAATTACCTGCCGCGGCGATAGGAATAAGGTTAAATCCGCCGCCTGCCGCTTCCGGCTCAATCAACCCCAGAATACCGCACAGGCCGCCGATCGCGCCGCCCATAAGCACCCATTTTTTAATTTCGCCGCCATGAAAGCGCTGAAACATATCCTGGGTACGCAGCACCAACGAATTAAATACTGGCCCGACGCAGCCAAAAATAATGCCGAGGATAAGGTATAACCACAGTGTGTTAACCGGCGCATCAGACAGTTTGCCGACTTCAATAATCGGCGCTTCGCCGTTAAATATGCGGAACACAATGCTCGACATGATGACGCCGGTAAACACCGCTTTAATCGAAATCAGGTTGTAGCGAAACTGCGGGCGCATCTCTTCAATAATAAACAGGATACCCGCCAGCGGCGCGTTAAACGCCGCAGAGAGCCCCGCCGCCGCGCCGGTCGCCAGCAACGTATGCCGCGCTTCGGCGCTGCGCATACGAAAAACATCCAGCACCATGCGCCCCAGGTTGCCCCCGATTTGCACCGTTGGCCCTTCGCGCCCTAATACCATTCCTGCGCCCAACGTTCCCATCCCGCCGATAAACTTCACCGGCAACACGCGCCACCAGCGCACCGGACGTAACTCCTCCAGCGCGCCTTCAATTTCCGGGATACCCGAGCCGCCGGCTTCCGGCGCAAATTTTCGCACCAAAAAGTAGCCGACCATCGCCAGTAACGCCGAAAGGATAAAGGCCAGCGGCCAAAGCAAAAACGCATGGTCCGCGGCCTGAACCAGCGCGCCAATGCGCATGTTTTGTACCCAGGAAACCGCCTTTTCAAAGGCGACGCCAACCAGTCCGGTAAGCGTGCCGACAACGGCCGCCATGAACAGAATGGCCAGCGGCGTTTTATCCCGCTGCATTAACCGGCGAATCTGATCTCTGCGCCGTAAACGCACAATTTGCTGAGCTAAAAAGGTGGAAGTGTCTGTTTTCATCAGAAGATCATTAATTGGTAATACAAATCTAAAGTCGGCATTCTACTCGCCAACGCCGCGAAAATCCCCTGCAAATCGTATTGTTTCAAATGCGTAAAACTTTCATAACCTTCTCTGAATAACTTAGAATAGCGGGTATTCACTTTTTCTACGAACCAGGAATCTTTCCATGAGTAAGTCTGAAAATCTCTATAGCGCGGCCCGCGAGCTGATCCCCGGCGGCGTGAACTCCCCTGTTCGCGCCTTCACTGGCGTGGGCGGCACCCCGCTGTTTATCGAAAAAGCGGACGGCGCGTATCTTTATGATGTCGATGGCAAAGCGTATATCGACTATGTCGGTTCCTGGGGGCCAATGGTACTGGGGCATAACCATCCGGTTATCCGCAATGCGGTAATCGAAGCTGCGGAGCGCGGTTTAAGCTTCGGCGCGCCAACCGAAATGGAAGTGAAAATGGCGGAACTGGTCACCAACCTGGTGCCGACCATGGACATGGTGCGCATGGTGAATTCCGGCACCGAAGCAACGATGAGCGCGATTCGCCTGGCGCGTGGTTTTACTGGCCGCGATAAGATTATCAAATTCGAAGGCTGCTACCATGGCCATGCCGACTGCCTGCTGGTCAAAGCCGGTTCTGGCGCGCTGACGCTTGGTCAGCCGAACTCGCCGGGCGTGCCGGCAGATTTCGCGAAACATACGCTGACCTGCACTTATAACGATCTGGCGTCAGTACGCGCGGCGTTTGAACAATATCCGCAGGAAATTGCCTGTATCATCGTCGAACCCGTGGCGGGCAATATGAACTGCGTCCCGCCGCTGCCGGAATTTCTGCCAGGTCTGCGCGCCTTGTGCGATGAGTTCGGCGCGCTGCTGATTATCGACGAAGTGATGACCGGTTTTCGCGTTGCGCTGGCCGGAGCCCAGGATTACTACGGCGTCGTGCCGGACCTGACTTGTCTGGGTAAAATCATCGGCGGCGGGATGCCGGTAGGCGCGTTTGGCGGTCGTCGCGATGTAATGGATGCGCTGGCGCCGACGGGCCCGGTTTACCAGGCGGGCACCCTTTCCGGCAACCCGATTGCGATGGCGGCCGGTTTCGCCTGCCTGAATGAAGTCGCCCAGCCCGGCATTCATGAAACGCTGGATGAGCTCACCACCCGCCTGGCGGAAGGTTTGCTGGAAGCTGCCGAAGAAGCGAATATTCCGCTGGTGGTTAACCATGTCGGCGGCATGTTCGGGATTTTCTTCACCGACGCTGAGAGCGTAACCTGCTATCAGGACGTGATGGCGTGCGACGTTGAACGCTTTAAGCGTTTCTTCCACCTGATGCTGGAGGAAGGCGTATATCTGGCGCCATCGGCGTTTGAGGCGGGCTTTATGTCGGTCGCACACAGCATGGACGACATTAATAATACTATTGACGCCGCGCGTCGGGTGTTTGCGACGCTGTAAAAGAGAACGTCCAGAAACAACGTAGGCCGGGTAAGGCGAAGCCGCCACCCGGCTTTTTTTTGGTTCATCGCAGGTTAGCCTGAACCGCACCAGACAACCTAAAGCTCATCAATAATATACTGAAAGCTACAGGTCGACGTGAACTGCCCGGAGCCAATGTTGCGGGTGTTCACCGCTACATTAATGTCATGAAGCTCAACATCGGTTATCGGATGATCAACGGCGCTGGTCGTGACGCTCGACTGGTCGCAGCCCAGCACATTGAGCGTAATACCCGATGAGACAAAACGGCAATAAGCGCCACGGTCGTCAAATTTGCTGCCATCGCAAAGTTTTCCGCCCTCCATCAAATAGGTATGTAACGTGCGATTCACCGTGCCACCGGTGGCATCAAGCATGAGGGTTGTTTTCTGTTTCGAAACGTTCGCATCCCAGGAGATATCAAAAGTATCAACGGGAACTTTCGGGCAAACTGAGCTGCGCGTATCCGGCGGGGAATACGTTTCGCCAGAGATACCATCAGCAGCAGTGACACGACTCGTTGCCAGCCAGGGGCAACCATAGTCATCGCTTTGTACCGTAATATCCACGGTAAAAGAGCCACAATCGTGCCAACTCGCTGGCATATTCTGGCAACTGGAGCGCGCAACGCTGTTATCGAAATCGCGTAACACAACCGTCGGCGCGGGCTCTGGCCCCGACCAGGATTGTAAGGGTACCGGACGATTTTTAAAAACCCCTCCTAGCTGCCAGGTGCCATAGTATACTCCGTCATGCGTATCCACCATCACATTCAGCAGAATCGAGCGATCGAAGGTACTCGGACCTATGCCGTAATAGAGCGTGGTACTTGAAAACGTCGCTTTCAGCATGGGTTTAGCCACTACCGAACTGCCATAAACGGCAATCAGCAGCAAAAATAAAGTCCGTATTATTTTCATCATAAATACTCAAATGTAACTAGTGCGCTTGCGAAGAACGTTCCCGGAACCAGATCTTCGCCAGGAAGGCGTTGTACCCAGGCATTCAGGCTTAGCGCGTTATTCCCCGTCACCAGCGTGAATATCGCCCCCTCTTCATCGTTCATGCCCACGGGAACGCCGGATAGCGTTTCAATACCAATCCCGATCCCGGAAGCGCCTGAGTGGCTATCGATGGCCAGGATACCGCGCATTCCGGTCGCTTCGGTTCCAGTGAAAGTCACCTGCACCCCGTTACTCAGCGCCGAATCGCAATCCGTGAGCTCAAACACTAAAGGCTTACGAGCAGACTGGCCGTCGGGAGTGAAATCAGAACTGTCAAGCGACGAAAAATTGACTTCGGCAATCCCCGTCCCCTGCATCGTGAGCGTGCAAGGACTGGCCACCAGGCTACCGGAAAAATGCAGGTTATCTGCCGCTGAGACCGGCAATATCAGCGCCCCACAGAGGATGCAGGCCGCGCCGTGTAATAACGCCTGTCTTTTAGCCATTACTGATAATCCACCTGTAATGTTGCCGTCGCATCGAAGCCGCCTTCTTTCAGCGAAGCACCGCTCTTTTTAACCGGTATGGCTTTCAGAACAGGTATCGATTGCTCATTCACCGTAATGGTGGACCCCAACGTAAAGGGTTGGTCGTTCTGCCTGAGTTCAATCCCCAGCCCCGCCACGCTGGTGTTTACCGCCGCCGGATTAAAATCACTCACGGAACCGCTTAGCGTCAGGGTCATCGCCATCGTCTCATCGCGCACCGTTGAATCACAGGTGATCTCATACGGAACATTCTGCGCATAACGCGTACCATCTATTTTATTAATCAGCAGGTTACCGAACTCAACGTCGATCGTCTGATCATTGTTAATCGTACAATTCGGCGGTGAAATTAATGTGCCGTGGAACTTAAGATTATCGGCTGCCTGTGCGGCAAGGCTGCCCCCCATTAACATCGTCAAAACTATTTTTTTCATTGGTAATCCACCACCAGCGTGGCGCCTGCGTTAAACGCGCCACCTGTTAACGTTACGCCATTATTTTTGACGGGAATTGCCTCAATGGCCGGACCGCTGCCGCCGCTGTATTGAAATGACAACCATTGCGTATTGCCGGGTGAAATCAGCGCGCCATCCATGGCGGTTTGCAGACGGATACCCAATCCATCGACATCGGTTTGCAATACCGACTCGCCATTGATAGTCACCGCATTCCCCTGAATCTGTAACTTCAGGTAATCGCTCACTCTGCCGTTACAGCTCAGGCGATAGCCCACCGCCTGCCGGTAATTCACCCCGTCCACTTTCGTCGTCAACACATTGCCAAATTCCACCTCACCGCCGGTCACAGTACAGGGCGGCGCGGCATTAACGACTATCGTCAGCGTCATGTTGACCGTCTTACTTCCTGCTGCCAGCGGCATACTGACCGCACTCAGCATGGCCGCACACGTTACCGTGCCCAGCCGTAACCGCCATTGCCTCATCTTGCGTCTCCTTGTCGGTTACGACTTTCTGCTTTTTGCTTCATCTACCGCACAACTGTTGTCAGTACAGTTAAAAATCAGCGGTAACCGCGCGCCATAATCGTTGACGTAAGTCAGCACAGGCGAGTGACCTAATTCACTGGCGTCCCCTCCCAGCGTCACGTTGCTTTTTGGTGCAATCACTAATGGGCTAAAGCCTCTGGCCGGTGTGCCGTCCATGCGGTTGCTGGCGTTGCTTAACACCACGTAGTAACCGGTCGGATTGCTCACCTGATAGCCATTGCCCTGACGCTGAAGGGTGATCTTGTATTGCCAGGGATGCTGCATATCGATTTTCGATAGCGCCTGCGGACGGTAAAAAACTTTGATGCGCGTTTGCAGGGCGATTTGCAGCGTATTGGGCTTGTCGCTTTGCGGCGGAATTTCGCGCACGTTGTAATAAAAAAGGGTTTCCCGATCCTGGGGGAGCGACGCCAGCGCCGGCATCCCCTGAATTTTGACCTGTCCGATTGCCGACGGCTCAATGCGCTGGACCGGTGGGACGACGATTAAAGGTGAGGTGATTTTGACGCCCTTCTCATCTTCCACCCAGGACTGCGCCAGATAGGGCAGTTTGCTGTTGGCGTTTTTCAGATCGACGCTTATCGATTTATCTTCGCCGCGAAACACCAGGCGGGTGCGATCGGGCGCGATGGCGGCCTGGGCGCTACCGTAGCCGCCCAGCAAAAGCAGCAAAACAGCGGCCAGGTTATAACGTTTTAATGGCATCATGAATGCGATTTCCTGAATCAATGTGTTGGATAACGAGAAGAGAGCGCTTCGGGTTGCGTTGAAGACGTCCGCCGCTGCGTATGAAGCTGGAGTAATGGTTTCTCTGCGGGCTGCGTTGCCTCAGGTGATGAAGCGTCGCCGATGCACGGCAGCAACAGGCCGCTAAACAGATCGCCCGGCAGCGGGTCGGGCAACGCCGCTTCACACTGCGTTTTACCTTCCCATGTCACCTGCAACCGCTCGCCGGGGTTAATGCCTATCAGATAAACGCTGCCGTCTTCACCTACGATCCCTAACTGTTGCTGGCGACTGTTGTAAACCTCCGCGCCGAAGGGCGGCGTGCCGCCATCGCGCAGGCGGATACTGGCCATGGCTTTTTTACCGCTGAGCACCTCCATGCGGCGATAACCGATCGCCCCTTCCGTCAGGGTCGCCTGAGCAATGGAGAGGGTTGCTTCCGCGTCTTCCGGCAACTGGGTAATGTCGATTTTCACCTGGTTGCGGTAGTAGTCGTTGACGTCGACAATGACGGCTTTACCAAACGCGTTGGTATATACCGGCGTGCTGTAGCCGGAGATGGGTACGTTCGCTTCATCGCCGACATCCACCATCAGCCGCGAGCCGCCGTTGACGCTGGTACGGTGCAGCGCCCCGCCTTTAGCAGTCAGCGTCGCGCCGCCCTGGATGTTCAGCCCGCCGGAGGTATAGTCGCCTTCCTGATAGTTCGCACTGACGTCAATGTCGGCATAGCTCGCTTGATGACGGTAATAGCCGTCGAGAGTCGCGCCGTTATCCGCGCGGCCAGCGTTGATCTGGTAGTTATTGCGATCGTCAATGCGCTCGTAATAGCCGACCTGATTGCTGTTGTTGTCATCGCTAAAGGAGCCGTTGTAGCTCAGCGTGCGGTTGTTGCCCCACGGAATACTCAGCGAGACGTACACGCCGTCATCACGTTCATTGTCATATTCGTTGCGAAAACCGTTCACCGACAGACTGATCCCGCGCACCTCGCCGACATCGAAATAGTGCGACAGCGTCAGGTTATAGCTGTCCTGGTTAGGTTGATTCCAGTAGGTGCGACGGGTGTAGTTGATATAGGCGTTGACGTTTATTGCCGAAAAGTTCTGGCTGTACGTCAGGGTATACATCTCTTTATCGTGGCCGGTACGCTGACGATCGTTATCGTCATTATGCGTATCGATAAACTCGTCCATCGTCATGTAGTTTTCTTCGGAAAAGCGATAACCAGCAAACGTCAGACGGCTGTCTATATCATCAAAATCTTTAGCGTAGCTGGCACGGAACGAGTTACCCTGAATGGTACCATCGCCGTAGGCGCTCCCCTCTGGCAGCGTCGCACGGGAATGGGTGACATCGACGGAAAACGCGCCCAGCAGCGCCAGATCGCGCCCCAGTCCTAACGCCAGCGCCTGATAATCCTGCTCGCCGATGGCGCCGCCGTACAGCGACCAGCCGTTAGCGATCCCCCAGGAGGCTTCGGCTGAGGTGAAAAAGCCGCCTTCCATATTGTGATCCCAGTCCTGCGGTCGCCCGGCTGCTAACTTGTAGCGCACCTGGCCGGGACGGGTCAGAAACGGAATGGAGGCGGTGCTGACGTCATATTCCTGCACCTGACCGCTTTGTTCTTCAATTTTGACGTGTAGATCGCCGGATACCGTTTCATTAATATCCTGAATGCGAAACGGCCCTGCCGGGACCTGCGACTCATAAATCACCCGCCCGCGCTGGGTCACGGTGACTTTGGCGTTGGTGCGCGCCACGCCTGATATATCCGGGGCGTAGCCGCGCAGATTAGGCGGTAACATCTGATCGTCGGTGATAAGGCTGCCGCCAACATAGTTAAAGCCATCGAAAATATCGGATTCCAGCGATCCTTCGCCCAGCGTTAGCTGCGCCCGGAGCTGCGGGATCGCCCGCCAGGCGTAATAGCGGTTCCAGTCCCAGTTCTGTTCGGAACTGGAGCCAAAGTTGTCTTTATCTTCGCTGTCATTTTCGTGACGATAGTTAGCCTGCCAGTCCGCGCGCAAACGCCACGCGCCGAGGTTGGCACCCACCGTGCCGTTGCCGCTGATGTCATATTCATCGCCATCATCATGTTCAGCATGTCGCCACTGGCTGTTAACGTTGTAGTCAAATAACACGCCGGGAATCCCTTCATCCCAGCGGGAAGGTGGATCCCACTCTTCATCGCTGTATTCCAGATAGGCCTGCGGAATAATCACCGTCAGCGTTGACTGGCTTAAATCCGTTTGGGTTTCCATCCCTTCCAGTTGATCTGGTTGCAGACACTGACCGGCATTTATCCAGATCATTTTATCTGCTATTTCAGGTTTTAACCCCAGCAGCGATACCAGTTCAGGCGATAAACAGGGATAGGTGTTATCAGGATCGTTATTATCAACGGAATACGTAATAACATTATCCTGGGCAATTTGACTCTGATTGACCAGCACCTGGAGATGATAGCTCCCCGGCATAATGTAGCCTTTACGGGAAAAACGGGAGAGATCCAGGCTGGCATCATCTTTAACATCAAGAAATCGGGTATTAAATTGAATGGGCGCTTCCGCGTAGCTATTTTCCGGACCGACAGCCAGAACAATACCCACCACGGCCGCAAGCGTGCTCAGACGAAATTTTTTATAGTGAGCCATCAGACAATCTATCCCTGAAATATATAATCTATTTTTTTACTTTGAGCATTATCCTGCGGCAGACTGCCGCAGGATGATATTTCACTTACAGATAGCTGATCGTGAAGTTTACGGTGCTGCTGAATTCGCCGGTATCGATAGTGGTGGCAGCGGAATCGCCTTTCACCCAGGCTTTGAAGTTAAGAGTCTGTTTCGCCGCCGCAACGCTGCCATTCATCGTCAGGTTTTCGCTGTAAGCGTCGCCCAATTTGATCGCGGAACCCAGGTGGTTGCCGATGACAATGCTGGAACCCGCCATTTCGCCGCCGCCGATGCGCATCAGCGCAACGCTACCCGGATTAGCGCTGGATTCGTTACCGATGGCAGAGAAAACGGTAGACGCTTCTTTCTCAGTGGTGAATGCGCAGTTTTCCAGACCGATATGGAAATCGACTTTTGAAGATTCTTTACCGCCCATCAGAGAACCGGTACCGATATGGCCCAGGTTAACGGTCTGGTG
The DNA here is from genome assembly GCF_051811585.1 of Salmonella sp. NW177. Taxonomy (NCBI): domain Bacteria; kingdom Pseudomonadati; phylum Pseudomonadota; class Gammaproteobacteria; order Enterobacterales; family Enterobacteriaceae; genus Salmonella; species Salmonella sp. NW177. Next base: position 61,724 of record NZ_JAMMZV010000008.1, read on the forward strand.
TTCGTCGCCAACCACGATTGAACACGGTGAATCTTCAATAGTACCGGTAAAAGTCACCGTACCAGTATTACTGCCCGCAGCATTGGCAAAGCTGGAAACACCCATAACCAGTGCGGCAGCAACCGCAGCTTTTACTGCTGTATTCATTTTTCATCCTTATTAAAAGTTGGTGAGTATTTTTACGCTATTCACACGGAGCTATACTCAACACCCCATGTTTATATGGGTAGATATATATTATATGACGAGTTATGAAATTCCTGATGCAACATTCAAAAGAAGCAAGCAACACGTTAATAAATAACATCCCTTAGGCGCGGCAAAGTATTTTCCATTAAAAACCCAAAGACAAGTGTTTTTTATTTAAAGGATCATCAGCATTAAATAATAAATATTTTTTACCGTTCAAAAAACAAACAAAACAAGCAAGACGGGAGAGCCAAAAAAACAATAAACATGTCAAAATGAATAAAAAAAGATCAGAATTACAGTACTGAATGTATAGCAATGACGCATAAGATTTATTTTTGGTATAAATTCCATTAAAAAAATCAAAAAATGCTAAGTTACATTTTTTTTGTTTACTCGTGGCAATTAATTTATTTTAATAGAGTTGTTTTTTATTACTTCGATAAAAAAACAATATTTTATTATCGAAGTTTTATAATGAAAACTTATTATTATATTAAAATTGATTTACGAGATGCATTAAAGATGCGGCATCCACATCTTAATATTTAAAAAGGCTTAATACCGAAACCGGTAATTCTTATTATTGGATAGATCATGCCGCAATTTATCATCAACGTTTCGGGCCTGAATATGTTGAAATTAGTCACCCTGTTCAGGAGACAGCGGCGCGCCACTGAAATAGCACATGACTTATCGATACAGAAATAACCCCTGCTTCTTGCTGAACATAAAAGCAGAGTTCCCTCGATAAAACGTGACAGGACAGCTTTCGCACGCTGATAGCGTTCAGCTATTTTTAGGTCTACAAAATATTGCCACAACATATTGATATTGTGTAATTTGTAGGTCGGGTTGAGCATGGCCGCCACCCGACATAAATGTGGCACAGCTTTTTTTACCGGCTCTGTTTACGTAGCAAATAGATAAAGTACGGCGCGCCAATAAAGCTTGAAAGCAGTCCCGCCGGGATCTGATACGGAAATAGCGCCATCCTGCCGCACCAGTCGGCAAAGACCAGTAGAACGCCCCCTGCCAGCGCCGAGATGACCATATGCGGCATCGTCCGGCGAAAACCGAGCATCCGCGCAATATGCGGCGCCATCAGTCCAACGAAACTCAGCGGCCCAATGGTCATCGTCGCAGTTGCCGTCAAACAAGCCGCCAGCGCCAGCAGCGCGATACGCGATGGCGTAAGCGCCATGCCCACCGCGCGCGCGGCATCGCCGCCCAGGGGCAAAATCGTTAACCAGCGGCGACACAACGGCACAATGGCCAGCAAAATCACCATCACGATCGCGGTTCGCGTAACCTGCCCGCCAGTGGCGTTATAGGTAGATCCTGCGATCCAGGTCAACACTTCCGCCATCCGCGGGTCGCCGCTCGCCTGGAGCATCATTAGCAGCATGGTAAACGCGGTGCTGAGCGCCATCCCCGCCAGCAACATCCGTTGCGGCGAGAAACCGCCGCGCCCGGCGGCTATCATAATAATCAGCAGTGTCGCCGCCGCGCCCAGGCTTCCGGCGGGCAGTAGCCAACCGAAGGCATTCCCCGGCACCAAAAACAGCATCAACACCACGCCAAACGCGGCTCCGGAACTGATCCCCAGCACTTCCGGACTGGCCATTGGATTACCGGTCAGACGCTGAATAATGCAGCCCGCCACCGCCAGCATGACGCCCGCCATTAACGCCGCCAGTATCCGCGGCCAGCGCCACGGCATCAGTTCTTCAAGCAGCGTTCCGCTCGCCCACGTCCAGCCGTGCGCGTCGCGACCAAAAGAGAGCGCGCCCCATGTTGCCAGCAGCAAGAGCGCGCCACCGGCAACGGCAAAAGCGAGGACATGCCGACGCTCCGCCGCCACACGATCGCTGGCGTTCATATCCGGCGCGCTCATGCTTTTAAGCCGCGGCAGCAGCCACAGGAGCAGCGGCGCGCCGATTAACGCCGTCACTGACCCGGTGGAGACTTCCATCCATACGCGGGTGAGCCAAAGGATAATCTGATCGGATAGCCACAAAATAAGCGCCCCAATGAGCGGCGCCAGCATCAGGCGCGCCAGCAGACGTCTTGCGCCAAGCATTTTCGCCAGCAGCGGCGCAAACAGGCCGATAAAACCGATAATGCCCACCGCGTTGACCAGCAGCGCGCTCAACACCATCGCCAGCGACAGCGCCGCCAGACGCGCTAACGACAGCGCCAGACCCAGATTACGCGCAACGCCGTCATCCAGCCCCATCAGCGTCATCGGGCGTAACAACAATAACGTGAGCATCACGCCGCCCAGCAACTGCGGCCACAGACGCTGCACGCCGCTCCAGTCGGTTTGCGTCAGCGTTCCGGTGCTCCATAAAAACATGCTTTGCAACTGATCGTGATGGAAAATCACCAGTAACTGGTTGATTGCGCCACAATAGAGGCTAACCACCAACCCGGCGAGGATTAGGGTTACCGGCGACAGGCGTTTGCCCCACGCCACGCCGAACACCAGCGCGCCGACGATACAGGCTCCCGTCAGGGCGGCAAACTGAGTGGTCAGCGCGCCGGGAATCGCCCATAGCGTAGTCACCGTGATCCCCAATTGCGCGCCGGTCGCCACGCCCAGCGTGGTCGGTTCCGCCAGCGGGTTACGCAATACTTGCTGGAACAGGACGCCTACCAGCCCAAGCCCCGCGCCCACCAGTAGCGAAATCGCCAGTCTTGGCAGCAGGCTGTAATGAAAAATCATCTGCTCAATGATGTCGATATCCGGTGACCAGATAGCCTGTTGCCACTGACTGCGCGGTAGCGCAACAGAGAAGTTAACCCATGTCAGCCAGCAGGCGGCAACAAACAGCGCCAATAACAGCAACGCCGGATGGCGGCTTCGCCTTATCCGGCCTACAAAGCACCCGAACCGTAGGTCGGATAAGGCGTTTTTCGCGCCACCATCCGGCATTTCACGTTTTCTGCTCACGCTTTGCCTCCCAACACGTTATTCAGGATGCGGACAAAGTGCATCGTGGAGAGGGTCGCGCCATAGAACCAAACGGCGGGCACCCGATGAAAACGCCCGGCGCGGACAAACGGCATGGCCTGCCACAGCGGCGTTGCCATCAGCGCGTTCATATCGGTGCTATTCCCGTGATCGAAGCAGATCACATCCGCTTCTTTATACATCGCCAGCCGATCGATGCTAACCGCCGTACTGCCCCAAAAGTTGGTTTCCCCCTGCCAGGCATTGACAATGCCATACTCGTCCAGCACCTCCTGGAACAAGCAATTCGGGCCGAGCACCAGCATATGCCGCGGATCGATAAGCGTCGTCATCAGTAACGGACGCCCCCCGCGGCGGATAAAATGCGGCTTCTGGCTGGCGATGAAGCGATCGTATTGCGCCAGATGTTTTTCTGCCGCAGCTTCCAGATTCAGCGTCTGCGCCAGTTCAACCAGCGATCGTCGGGCTATCGCCAGCGGCTTTTTGCCGTCGCTAAAATCGAACCCGCGCCCCGGCGCGATCCGTGCCAGTTTCTCCGGCGAGGGTCCGTAGCCTGCCGACCAGACCATAAACGACGGCTTCATCTCCGTCAGTAGTTCGAGATTGGGTTCAGTGCGAAGACCCACATCAATCACCGAATCCGGCAACGGCGGTTCGCTAACCCACAGCTTATAATTTGGCACATCCGCCACGCCATACGGCGTAATACCGAGCGCCAGCAGCAGCTCAACCGGCAGCCACTCCAGCGCCACAATCCGGCAGGGATCGATAGCGGCAGCCTGCGCCGTATTCATTTGCCACAGCAGCGGCGAGAGCGCCATCGCCGTTAATAAACGGCGGCGAGTAAGAGGATATAAATCACGCATTAATACACAAAACTCACAGGTGCCGCGCCCGCCGGATGCGGAAGGATACCCATCGGGATACCGTAAATCTTCTCCAGCGTGTCACTGCGCATCAGTTCCGCAGGCGTTCCTTGCGCAATCATTTCACCGCCGCGTAGCGCGACTAAATAATCACAGTAGCGGGCCGCCATGTTGATATCGTGCAGCACCGCAACCACCGTCAGCCCACGCTGCTGGCTTAAGCGATGCACCAGCGCCAGCACGTCAACCTGATGGGCGATATCCAGCGCTGACGTCGGCTCATCCAGCAGCAGACAACGGCTGTCCTGCGCGACCAGCATGGCAATCCACGCGCGCTGGCGCTCGCCGCCGGAAAGACTGTCTACCAGACGATGCGCCAGCGGTTTTAAGCCGACCAGCGTAATCGCCTCGTCTACTTTTTCCCGGTCCGCGACGCCAAAGCGTCCCAACGCGCCGTGCCATGGATAGCGGCCAATCGCCACCAGTTCGCGCACCGTCATTCCTTCCGCCTGCGGCAATTGTTGAGGCAGATAGGCAACTTTTCGGGCAAACGCCTTGCTGCTCCAGCTCGCCAGCGGCTGATTGTCGAGCAGAATATCCCCTTCGGAAGGCGGCTGATGGCGGCCCAGCATTTTTAACAGCGTGGATTTACCGGAACCATTATGACCGATAAGTCCGGTGACGCGACCTGCGGGAAACGTTAACGAGAGGGGGTGTAAAAGCGTGCGGCCCGGCACACGAAAAGCGACGCTTCGCAGCGCAAAGGTGGTATCGGAATGAATGTGGTTTTCCTGCATCGCAGCCAACTTGTAAAACGGGCACGGCAAGCCGTGCCCAAAAAGAAATTAGAAACGGAAGGTTGCCGTTGCAACGACCTGACGTTCTGCGCCCCAGAAACAGCCGTAGGTCTGGAAGCAGCTGGCGACGTATTCGCGGTCGAGCAGATTATTGACATGAAGGGCAACGTTGGAGCCTGCCATGCCTACGCGCGCAAGGTCATAACGTACCAATGCATCGACAACCGTATAACTCCCTACTTTAAAGGAGTTTGCCGGATCGCCATAGCTTGACCCCGTGAAACGCCCGCCAGTCCCCAGCGTTAAACCGGACAATGGACCATCAAAGAAAGTGTAATCGCCCCACAACGACGCCATATGCTTTGGTACCTGTGCAGGAGTATTACCTTTATAAGTCGTATCCGTCGTGTATTCGGCGTCAGTATAGGTGTAAGAACCCACGACGTTGATGCTTGCAGAAAGCGCCGCTTTCGCTTCTAGTTCCACGCCGCGGGCGCGAATTTCACCGCCTTCAACCGAGAAGAAAGACCCCGCCGGATCAGCCATCAGGTTGTTGGTTTTGGTCAACTGATAGACCGCACCGGTAATGACTATCGGCCGATCATTCGGTACATATTTAACCCCCGCTTCATACTGCTTACCTTTCGAAGGTGCAAATATTTTCCCGTTCTCTCCCGTCTGTGAAGCCGGCTCAAACGACTCACTATAACTGAAGTAAGGCGTTATTCCATTATCAAACAGATAGTTAACACCACCACGCCAGGTAAACTGCTTATCATCACGTTTAGATGTGATGCCAGTAGTGCGGTTAAGAGACTCTTGATCGGCCCAGTCATAACGTCCACCCAATGTTACCAGGACTTTATCCCACTGTGCCTGGTCCTGGACGTACAGACCCGTTTGCTTTTGCTTATTCAAAATCTGGTACGGGCCGGATGTTGCTGGATCTCGCGAAGCAAAGTCGAAATCAGTGTACACCGGGTTATAGAGGTCAAGCAGAGGTACGGAGTCGTCGTAGCCAAACCAGGCATTAATATCGTTACGCATACGCATAAAGTCGACGCCGGTCAGCAGCGTGTGATCCACCTCACCGGTGGCAAATTTACTTTGCAACTGAGTATCAACGGAGAAGTTTTGCAGTTTCTCGTCGTCAACAACATATTTACGAGCCAGATAATGACCTTTGTCCGCTGGCGCTAATGCCGCGCACTGCTTGCTGTCACGGTTTGCCGGATCGGAACAAACGCCGTAACCATAGACGCTATTTTGCGAGACTTTATTCTCGGCATAGCGCAAATTCTGGCGCACGGTAAAGGTGTCGTTGAATTCATGATCGAAGCTGTACCCTACCATCTTCTCATTACGAGAATAGGTATTGTTTTTCGCCCCTTCGTTGAAATCTGTTGGCAGACGTTTACCGTTTGGCAGCGGCTCAACCGTTCCCTCTTTCGGCAGCCAGCCGTAGTAACCCGTCTCTGGTTCATTCTGGAAGTAAGAGAGAAACGTAAAGTTCGTCTTGTCATCCGGACGCCAGGTGAACGCTGGCGCAATCGCATAGCGCTGCTCTTCCGCGCGATCCTGCTGCGCATTGGCGGAACGCGCCAGACCGGTCAAACGATACGAATATACGCCCTCTTCATCCAGCGCGTCGCTGAAGTCAAAACCAGTCTGGAACAGACTGTCAGTACCCATCTTGAACTGAATTTCTTTCAGCGGCTCCGTCGTCGGGCGCTTGCTAACCATATTCAGCAAACCGCCAGGGCTACTTTTCCCATACAGAACGGAAACCGGACCACGCATCACTTCCGCGCGTTCCAGCATATAAGGGTCTATCACCGCATCATTATAGAAGTTGCCCTGCATTTTCAAGCCATTCAGATAGTTATTCTGGCTTTGGCCATCAGCGGCGAAACCGCGAATGATCAGGTAGTCGTAAGTATTGGACGCGCCACGAGTGCCCACGGCAACGCCAGGGGTATAACTCAACGCTTCTTTAACCGACTTTGGCTGATGCAACGCCATCTCTTCGGCGGTAACAACGGAAATAGACTGCGGCACCTTTTGAATCGGCGTGTCCGTTTTGGTTGCCGTGGCGGATTGTCTTGCAGCGATGGTTGCCGCCGGTCCCCAGGCACTTTCCTGCGCGGCAGGCGCTGCGGTTACGGTAATGGTTTCTTCTTTCGGTTGAACCGCCGCCTGTGCATAGACAGACATGCCGCTAACCGCTGTGGCTACTACAACTGCGATTTTACGCAGTGAGGAGTTTGGCTGAGCAGTTTTAAGACGCGCCATTGGTATATCTCTGATGAAAGTGAATGATAACGTAAACGATAATTATTATTATAACCGCAGCATAATAGGCGAAATATCGTCGCAATGGCAAGCGATACGCGGCCCTACGAAAACTAAGGGGTTAAGAAATAACCAGATGAAAAGGAAGGGTTAATAAATTAGACTGAAATGTTATTTATAGGGGATTTGCCGGATGGCGACGTAAGCGTCTTATTCGGCCTACGTCGCACATAATGGGGTCGTAACGGTGTAGACCGGGTAAGCACAGCGCCACCCGGCACTATTACCGTGATTAATTGCCGCCGAACATCTCCTTAATCCAGCCGGCAACGCCGTCGCTCTTCTCTTCTTTCGGCGGCTGTTGCTGCGCAGGCTGCTGCGGCTGAGACGACTGATCGAACGGATTGCCTGACGGCTGCTGTTGCTGCTGCATCATCTCGCCCTGCTGGCACAGCGTATTTGGATCGTCCGTCCAGACCGGCAGAGTGCGCATACCGCCGCTACAGACAAAATTACCGTCGTAATCAACGCCCATATCCACCACATCTTCCGGCGGCGTCAGAACTAAAGGCGTCGGCGTCTGGTTCGCCAGATAGCGCTGGTAAATCGCCATCGCGCCGCTGGCGCCGTACAATTTCGTCGGCTGGTTGTTATCACGGCCTACCCAGGTGATAGTCACCTGGCTGCCGTCGATACCGGCAAACCAGGTATCGACATTGTTGTTTGTCGTCCCGGTTTTACCCGCCAGATGTAGACCCGGATATTTCGCGCCAAGCTGACGCCCCGTACCACGCTGGACGACCTGCTGCATTGTCCAGAGCGTCAGGTAAGCCGCCTGTGCCGGTACGGCGCGTTCAGCTTGCGGATAACTTTGGTACAGCACCTTACCATCTTCCGCAATAACCGAACGCAGCGCTGATAACGGCGCGCGATTTCCGCCGCTGGCGATAGTCTGGAACGCCTGCGCCACTTCGATCGGCGTCAGGTTCAGCGCCCCTAACAGCATCGCCGGAACCGGATTGAGCTGATCTTTCGGCACGCCGAGCTTCGTCCAGGTATCGGTTACCGCCGGTAAACCTAACGCCATCCCCAGATTGACCGTCGGTACGTTCATTGAGCGAGTTAACGCATCCACCAGCATCACTTTCCCGCTTTCGCTGTAGCGACGATCGTCGTTCTGCGGCGACCAGACCTGACCATTCGGCTGGCGCAGAGAAATCGGCGCATCGGCAATCCAGGTGTTCAGACGGTATAAGTTCGGCTGACTTAACGCGGTCAGATAGGTCGCCGGTTTCGCCAGCGACCCGATGGAACGGCGCGCCTGCATGGCACGGTTATAGCCGGCATACTGCGGCTCCGCCCCGCCAACCATCGCGCGCACCTCGCCGCTAAAGCGATCCACCACCACCATCGCAGTTTCCAGATCGCTCAATTTACGCTGCTTCTTCAACGCCGGAATGCCTTCGACAACGGCTTTTTCTGCGGCATCCTGCGCCACGGAGTCAAAGGTGGTGAAGATCTTCACGCCGGAGAGATCTTTAATTTTATCCCCCAGCTTCGCCTGCAGTTCCTGACGAACCATCTGCATAAACGCTGGCTGCGGTGAAATAACGCCGCCGCGCGGCTGTACGCCAAGCGGACGCGCGCTCAGCATGTCATAGAGTTCCTGATCGATGATTTTCTGCTGCTGTAACAGGCGTAACACCAGGTTACGACGCTCCAGCGCCAGTTTCGGGTTGCGCCACGGGTTATAAATCGACGCCCCTTTTACCATCCCCACCAGTAACGCCTGCTGATCGAGGCTCAGTTCCTCTACCGGACGACCAAAGTAATACAGGCTCGCCAGCGGAAAACCGCGAATTTCATTGTCCCCGCTTTGACCGAGGTAGACCTCGTTCATGTACAGCTCAAGAATACGATCTTTACTGTAACGGGCATCCATGATCAGCGCCATGTAGGCTTCATTCGCTTTACGCCAGTATGATCTTTCGCTGGAGAGGAACAGGTTCTTCACCAGCTGCTGGGTCAGCGTACTGGCCCCCTGCACCGTGCGTCCCGCCGTCAGGTTGGCCAGCACCGCACGCCCGATAGAGTAAAGACTAATGCCATCATGCTCATAGAAATGACGGTCTTCCGTCGCCAACAGCGTATCGACCAGCAGATCCGGGAAACCGCTGCGCGGGACGAATAAACGCTGCTCGCCATTTGGCGAAGAAAGCATGGTGATAAGCCGCGGATCGAGACGGAAGAAGCCAAACTGGCGGTTGTTATCCAGATTGACGATGGTTTCCAGACGCCCGTCACTGAATGTCAGCCGCGCGCGCACCTGCCCTTCTTTGCTGTCCGGGAAGTCAAACGGACGACGGATCATCTCAATGCTATTGGCCTGCACGGTAAATTCGCCGGGACGGGTCATCTTCGTCACCAGACGATACTGCGTCGCTTCCAGCAATTTCACCATCTCGTTTTTGCTGACAGGCATGTCTGGCTCAAGGTTCACCATCCGACCATATACCGCCGCCGGAAGCTGCCAGACCTTGCCATCGATACGGCTGCGGATTTTTTGATCCAGATAGACGCCGTAAATGGCGAATAGCACCACAAAAACGATAAACAGTTTTAGCAATAGCCACAGCCAGCCGCGCTTGCCACGAGGCTTACGCCCTTTGCCCTTACCTTTACGCGGCATCGGTTCTTCATCCTCATAGTCATCATCATAATCGTCGTCATGCTGCCGACGACGGCTCACCTTTTGTTTCACAGGACGTGACGGTTTCCCCTTACGTCCAATCGGCTCGCGGTCATTCCCCGCCATGCTTTTTCTCCGCAACATACAGGCGCAAAGGCCCGATTCTCTATTCTTCCGCCAGACGACAGAAGAAGAAATCTCTCAATTTACCCTTTTGCCGGATGGCGATTAACGCCTTATCCGGCCTGGAGGCAACGTATAACACGTCACGAATACTTCTTCGTGCGCCGCGTTGGGGCCGTATTCGCCGGATCGTCCGGCCAGACATGTTTGGGGTAACGGCCCTTCATCTCTTTTTGCACTTCGCGATACGCCCCCTGCCAGAAAGCGCTTAAATCGCGCGTAATCTGTAGCGGTCGCTGCGCAGGCGAAAGCAGTTCCAGCACCAGCGGCACGCGGCCCTGAGCGATGGTTGGGGTCTTCGCTTCGCCGAACATTTCCTGCATTCTGACCGCCAGTGCGGGCGGGTTATCTTCATGATAACGAATCGTTATTCGGCTTCCCGTCGGCACAGTGTAATGCCCAGGCAGTTCACTATCCAGACGTTGCAGCATGGCATAGTCAAGCAGTCCCCGTAACGCCTGAGTCACATTCAGAGATTTCAGACTCCGTAACGACTGTACGCCTGTCATGTGCGGCAGCAACCAGTTTTCCAGAGTCGCCAGCAGCGACGCCTCATCCACGGCAGGCCAGTCATATTCCGGCAGCCATTTCGCCGCACAGTGCAGACGCAGACGGAACTGCTCCGCTTCCGGCGTCCAGTTAAGGACGGCCAGACCTTTATCGCGGATGCCGTTCAGCATCGCCTGATGAAGCTCCTCTTCAGACGGTTTCGCCAGTGGCTGAACGCTAACCGTCAACTGTCCAATACGCATTCTGCGCCACGCTTTCAACGTTCCCTGCGCTTCGTCCCATTCAACCGTGTCGGACTGGCGCAGTAAATCAGGACACGCCTGAATCAGCGAGGCGATATCCAGCGGCTGCGCCAACAATATTCGGGCGTCCGGCGAGGCGCTACCTTGCAGTAACAGCGGCGCGATCAGCCATTCATGACGTCCCAACGCGTCATCCGCATCTAACATCGCGCCCATACCATTGGCTAACTGATAGCGCCCTTCCTGACCACGACGCCGCGCGATGCGGTCGCTAAACGCTCTGGCCAACAGCGGCATAATAAGCGCGCTATCCGGCTCGCCATTACGCACCTGCAGCCGTTTTAAAAGCTGCTGGCTACGCTGCTGCCAGCCCGGCTGTCGCCGCGAAAATAGCCCGCTTAAATCCGTACCGCCGCCGCGCGGCGGGTCCTCAAGGATGGCCGCGAGCATGGCGGCAGTGGCGGCGCTATCGCCCTCGCCAGCGTTGACTAACATCGCCGCCAGGCGCGGATCGTTACCTGTTGCCGCCATTTTCCGGCCCCGCGCGCTTAACCGCTCGCCCTCCAGCGCGCCTAACATCAATAATAAACGGCGGGCGGCCTGAAGATTCACCTCCGGCAGCCTGTCCAGCCAGAAAAGCGATGCCGGATCGTGACATCCCCACTGCAACACCTCCATCAATAAACCGGAAAGGTCGCTGTGTAAGATTTCCGGATCGCTTTGCGCCGCCGCCCGCTCCGCCTGTTCTTTGGCCAGCAGATGTAAACAGATACCCGGCGCCAGTCGTCCGGCGCGCCCCGCGCGCTGCGTCATTGATGCCTGACTGATACGCTGCGTAACCAGCCGCGTCAGTCCCGTTCGCGCGTCAAATCGCGCCACGCGCTCCTGAGCGCTATCGACGACCAGACGAATCCCTTCAATCGTCAAACTGGTTTCGGCAATGTTAGTCGCCAACACCACTTTACGCATCCCGGCGGGGGCGGGAACAATCGCTTTGCGTTGCGCTTCCAGAGACAATGCGCCATACAGCGGACAAAGCAGGACATCGCTCCCTACCCGCGACGCCAGATGTTCATGAACGCGCTGTATTTCGCCTACGCCGGGTAAGAATAGCAGCAGCGAACCGTTTTCATTGCGCAGCAGTTCCGCTGTCGCCATCGCGACGGCTTCATCAAAACGCAAATGCGCCGCGAGCGGCTGATAACGTCGCTCCACCGGGAACGCGCGCCCCTCCGAGACGATCGTCGGCGCATCAGGCAGTCGCTGACAAAGCCTGTCGTTATCCAGCGTCGCAGACATGATTAACAGCCTGAGATCGTCACGGAGCCCTTGCTGGATATCCAGCAACAGCGCCAACGCTAAATCCGCCTGTAAACTGCGCTCATGAAATTCATCCAGTATCACCAGCCCCACGCCGCGTAATTCGGGATCGCGCTGAATCATTCTGGTCAATACGCCTTCGGTCACCACTTCCAGCCGGGTACGCGGCCCCACGCAGCTTTGCGCGCGCATCCGGTAACCTACCGTTTCGCCAGGCTTTTCATTCAACGCTTCCGCCAGACGCTGCGCGACATTACGCGCCGCCAGACGACGCGGTTCAAGCAGAAGGATTTTTCCAGCAACCGGACCTTGTTGCAGGAGTTGCAACGGCAGCCAGGTGGATTTCCCCGCCCCGGTAGGCGCGGACAACAAAACCTGCGGCGCGGTTTTTAGGGCTGTCAACAATTCAGGCAATACGGCGGCAACGGGCAATGACGTCACAAACGGCTCCACGGGGTTAACTTTCTTTGCGCCGCATTGTAGCATCGTGTTAATCCATAACCGAGTATCCCTATGTCTGAGCCAAAACGGCTGTTTTTTGCGATTGACTTACCCGACGACGCGCGCACGCAAATTATCGCCTGGCGCGCCGCTCATTTTGCGTCTGAAGACGGACGCCCCGTCGCAGCGGCGAACCTGCACCTGACGCTGGCCTTTTTAGGCGACGTCAGTAACGATAAGCAGCGCGCGCTTGCGCAACTGGCCGGACGAATTCGCCAGCCGAGCTTTACGCTACATCTGGATGACGCCGGTCAGTGGCTGCGCTCGCGCGTGGTGTGGCTGGGGATGCGCCAGCCGCCGCGCGGGTTGTTGCAGTTGGCTAATATGCTGCGCGCGCAGGCCGCCCGCAGCGGTTGTTACCAAAGCCCGCAGCCTTTTCACCCGCATATTACGCTGCTGCGCGACGCCAGCCATACGGTGGCTATCCCGCCGCCGGGCTTTTGCTGGTCATTTCCGGTCACGTCGTTTGCGCTTTACGCCTCTTCGTATGGGCAAGGCCGTACCCGCTATGCCGAGCTGCAGCGCTGGACGCTGGGCGAATAATAATGAAGGAATGTCGATGCTATTCTCACCCCCTTTACAACGCGCTACGCTGATTCAGCGCTATAAACGTTTTTTAGCCGATGTGATCACCCCTGACGGTACAACGCTTACGCTGCACTGTCCTAATACCGGCGCGATGACCGGCTGCGCCACGCCTGGCGATACCGTCTGGTATTCGACATCAGAAAATACTAAACGCAAATATCCGCATACCTGGGAATTGACTGAAACGCAATTCGGCGCATTCATTTGCGTGAATACGCTGCGGGCGAACCAGCTAACGAAAGAAGCGATTCAGGAGAATCGCCTGCCGGCGCTGGCGGGGTACAATATTCTGAAAAGTGAAGTCAAATATGGCGCCGAGCGCAGCCGTATAGATTTTATGTTACAGGCAGATTTCCGCCCGGACTGCTATATTGAAGTGAAATCGGTCACGTTAGCGGAAAAAGAAAACGGTTATTTTCCCGACGCCATCACCGAACGAGGGCAAAAACATCTTCGGGAGTTGATGGGCGTTGCGGCGGCAGGTCATCGCGCGGTGGTGGTGTTCGCGGTGCTGCACTCCACCATTACACGTTTTTCACCCGCACGTCATATCGATATAAAATACGCGCAGCTATTGAGCGAGGCTCAGAATAAAGGCGTGGAAGTTTTAGCTTATAAAGCAGAACTTTCAGCCCAAAAAATGGAACTGAACGAACCAGTACCCATAACGTTGTAGTGGAATAACAGCCTGATTATTAAGTATTCTGGCCGCGTGCATAAATACGCTTTTCCTCACAGGGTTGTCAAGTGTTACGTTTAGATAATTGCTATCCGGAAAAGCATCTGCTATTTATAGCGACCTGATTTTCCCCCGAACATGGGGATCGATAGTGCGTGTTAAGGAGAAGCAACATGCAAGAAGGGCAAAACCGTAAAACATCGTCCCTGAGTATTCTCGCCATCGCTGGGGTGGAGCCGTACCAGGAGAAACCGGGCGAAGAGTATATGAACGAAGCCCAGCTATCGCACTTCAAGCGTATTCTTGAAGCATGGCGTAATCAACTCCGGGATGAAGTCGATCGCACTGTGACGCACATGCAGGACGAAGCCGCCAACTTCCCCGATCCGGTCGATCGCGCCGCGCAGGAAGAGGAGTTTAGCCTGGAGTTACGTAATCGTGACCGTGAGCGCAAACTGATCAAAAAGATCGAGAAGACGCTGAAGAAAGTGGAAGATGAAGACTTCGGTTATTGCGAGTCCTGCGGGGTGGAGATTGGTATCCGCCGCCTGGAAGCGCGTCCAACAGCCGATCTGTGCATCGACTGCAAAACGCTGGCTGAAATTCGCGAAAAACAGATGGCGGGTTAATCCCGTTCGTTTCTACCCTATTTATGACAGGCGGGAGTTTTCCCGCCTTATTCTTTATTGCCCGCAGCATGACTGACTCACACTATATTGGCCGTTTCGCGCCGTCGCCATCCGGCGAACTGCATTTCGGCTCGTTAATCGCCGCCCTCGGCAGCTATCTACAAGCCCGTGCGCAACGCGGAATTTGGCGCGTTCGCATAGAGGATATCGACCCCCCACGTGAAGTTCCCGGTGCCGCAGCGACCATTCTGCGCCAGCTGGAACATTACGGCCTGCACTGGGATGGCGAGGTCTTATGGCAATCACAGCGTCATGAGGCTTATCGCGAGGCGCTGGCCTGGCTTCACGAGCAGGGACTGAGCTACTACTGCACTTGCCCCCGCTCGCGTATTCAACGTCTGGGCGGTATTTACGACGGCCATTGCCGGACGTTATGCCACGGGCCGGAGAATGCCGCCGTCAGAATTAAACAGCAGCATCCGGTGATGCGTTTCCATGATGCCTTGCGCGGCGACATCCAGGCTGACCCACAGCTGGCGAGCGAAGATTTTATTATCCACCGCCGCGACGGACTGTTTGCTTATAATCTGGCCGTGGTGGTCGACGATCATTTTCAGGGGGTGACGGAGATCGTCCGCGGCGCAGATTTAATCGAACCCACTGTCCGACAACTTTCGCTGTATAAACAGTTTGGCTGGCGTGCGCCTGGTTACGTGCACCTTCCGCTGGCGCTCAACGAACAAGGCGCTAAACTTTCCAAGCAAAATCATGCCCCTGCGCTTGCGACAGGCGATCCGCGCCCGGTACTGGTCCAGGCATTGCGCTTTTTAGGCCAACGCACCGTCGTAGCGTGGCAGGAGATGTCTGTTGAGGAGTTGCTGCGCTTTGCAGTGGCGCACTGGAGGCTTACAGCCGTACCCACATCGGCTAATGTAAATCCGGCATTCTCAAATGCGTCTCGCTGAGCTATGATTAGCCGCTATTTTTGCTCATCGTCTTTCGCATTGCTGCGGCGTTAATGATGCTTACAGCCCAGGTCGCGTTGCTCTCTTACGCCCGTCTGCCGTAATGCGAAAGACATAGAGTAAGTTGATCTTATTAATGTATGACACTACCGAGGTGCGCTATTTTTACCCGAGTCGCTAATTTTTGCCGTAAGGTGTTAAGCCGCGAGGAGAGCGAGGCAGAACAAGCCGTCGCCCGTCCACATATGACGATTATCCCGCGTGAACAGCACGCTATCTCCCGCAAAGATATCAGTGAAAATGCCCTCAAGGTACTGTACAGGCTGAACAAAGCGGGCTATGAAGCCTACCTGGTCGGCGGCGGCGTCCGCGATCTCCTGCTCGGCAAAAAGCCGAAGGATTTCGACGTGACCACCAACGCAACACCGGATCAGGTACGGAAATTATTCCGCAATTGCCGTCTGGTGGGGCGTCGTTTCCGCCTGGCTCACGTGATGTTTGGCCCGGAAATTATCGAAGTGGCAACGTTTCGTGGTCATCATGAAGGCAGTGAAAGCGACCGTACGACCTCCCAGCGTGGGCAAAACGGTATGCTGCTGCGCGATAATATCTTCGGCTCTATCGAAGAAGATGCCCAGCGCCGCGATTTCACCATCAACAGCCTTTACTACAGCGTAGCGGATTTTACCGTGCGCGATTACGTCGGCGGAATGCAGGATCTGCAAGAAGGCGTGATTCGCCTGATCGGCAATCCGGAAACGCGCTACCGCGAAGATCCGGTTCGAATGCTGCGCGCCGTGCGTTTCGCTGCGAAGCTCAATATGCGTATCAGCCCTGAAACGGCTGAGCCAATCCCGCGTCTGGCAACCTTGCTAAACGACATTCCTCCCGCGCGCCTGTTCGAAGAGTCGCTGAAGCTGCTGCAGGCGGGGAACGGTTTTGAAACCTATCAACAACTGCGGGAATACCACCTCTTCCAGCCGTTGTTTCCTACCATTACGCGTTATTTCACCGAAAACGGCGACAGCGCAATGGAACGCATCATTGCGCAGGTGTTGAAGAATACGGATAACCGCATCCGTAACGAGATGCGCGTTAATCCGGCATTTTTGTTTGCCGCCATGTTCTGGTATCCGCTGCTGGAGATGGCGCAAAAAATCGCTCAGGAGAGCGGTCTGGCCTATTACGACGCTTTCGCGCTGGCCATGAATGACGTGCTGGATGAAGCCTGCCGTTCACTGGCGATCCCGAAACGCCTGACCACGCTTACCCGTGATATTTGGCAGCTTCAGTTACGGATGTCGCGACGTCAGGGCAAACGCGCCTGGAAACTGATGGAACATCCCAAATTCCGCGCCGCGTTTGATTTACTGGAGCTGCGCGCTCAGGTGGAAAATAATACTGAACTGCAACGTCTGGCGCAGTGGTGGGCCGAGTTTCAGGCTTCCGCGCCGCCGGAACAAAAAGGGATGCTCAACGAGCTGGACGACGATCCTGCTCCACGCCGCCGCCGTTCACGTCCGCGCAAACGCGCGCCGCGCCGCGAGGGCACCGTATGACGATCGCGTATATCGCGCTTGGCAGTAATCTGGCCTCTCCGCTGGAGCAGGTCAATGCCGCCCTGAAGGCTATCGCCGACATTCCCGATAGCCGTATCGTCACGGTGTCTTCGTTTTACCGCACGCCGCCGCTTGGTCCACAGGATCAGCCGGACTACCTGAACGCCGCGGTGGCGCTGGATACCGCCCTCGCCCCCGAAGAATTGCTTAACCATACCCAGCGCATTGAGCTGCAACAGGGCCGGGTGCGCAAAGCCGAACGCTGGGGGCCGCGCACGCTGGATCTCGACATTATGCTGTTTGGCGATGAAGTCATTAACACCGACCGTCTGACCGTACCGCACTACGACATGAAAAACCGCGGTTTTATGCTGTGGCCGTTATTCGAAATCGCTCCTGATCTGATCTTTCCGGATGGTATCAGCCTGCATCAGCATCTCACCCATCTTGGTGCTGCAAAACCCGCCCACTGGTAAAACATCGCCTCCCCTTTAGCGTTTACTGCTTTAGCGCCAAACGATTGCTTAAATCAATTGCCCCCCTGAATATGACTGTTAGAATGCCGGGAAATATAACTTTTACCATCAGGAAACGTTATGAAACCCACCACCATTTCACTGCTGCAGAAATGCAAGCAAGAGAAAAAACGCTTCGCGACAATTACCGCCTACGACTACAGCTTCGCTAAGTTATTTGCCGACGAAGGTATCAATGTGATGCTGGTTGGCGACTCGCTGGGCATGACGATTCAGGGGCATGACTCCACTCTGCCTGTCACCGTGGAAGATATCGCTTACCACACTCGTGCCGTGCGACGTGGCGCGCCCAACTGTCTATTGCTCTCCGACCTGCCGTTTATGGCTTACGCCACCCCGGAACAGGCATGTGAAAACGCGGCTATCGTGATGCGTGCGGGGGCCAATATGGTCAAAATTGAAGGCGGTGCCTGGCTGGTTGATACGGTGAAAATGCTCACCGAACGCGCCGTGCCGGTTTGTGGTCATCTGGGACTAACGCCACAGTCGGTGAATATCTTCGGCGGCTATAAAATTCAGGGCCGCGGCGATGCCGGACAAGTGCTGCTGGATGACGCTTTGGCTTTAGAAGCGGCTGGCGCTCAACTGCTGGTGCTGGAGTGCGTGCCGGTTGAGCTGGCGAAGCGCGTCACGGAAGCGCTGTCGATTCCGGTGATCGGCATCGGCGCGGGCAACGTCACCGACGGTCAGATCCTGGTGATGCACGATGCGTTTGGCATCACCGGCGGCCATATTCCCAAATTCGCGAAAAATTTCCTTGCCGAGGCGGGCGACATGCGCGCCGCCGTACGGCAGTATATGGCTGAAGTGGAGTCCGGCGCTTATCCGGGCGAAGAACACAGCTTTCACTAATTTTTCTGACCGTGCCGGATGGCGACGCGACGCGTCTTATCCGGCCTACCGATCCTCAACGGATGTAGGCCTGATAAGCGCAGCGCCATCGGGCAGGATCATCAAGCAACTCAAGGAGTTTTGTTGTGCTAATCATTGAAACCCTGCCGCTGCTGCGCCAGCATATTCGTCGTCTGCGTCAGGAAGGTAAACGCGTCGCACTGGTTCCCACCATGGGCAACCTGCACGACGGCCATATGAAGCTGGTCGATGAGGCAAAAGCCCGGGCTGATGTGGTGATCGTCAGCATTTTCGTCAATCCGATGCAGTTTGACCGGCCGGACGATCTGGTGCGTTATCCGCGCACGCTGCAGGAAGATTGTGAAAAGCTGAACAAACGCAAAGTCGATTATGTCTTTGCGCCAGCCGTTGAGGAAATCTACCCGCAGGGGCTGGAAGGCCAGACGTACGTTGATGTTCCCGGCCTCTCTACCATGCTGGAAGGCGCCAGCCGTCCGGGCCACTTCCGCGGCGTCTCGACTATCGTCAGCAAGCTGTTCAACCTGATCCAGCCGGATATCGCCTGCTTTGGCGAGAAGGATTTCCAGCAACTGGCGCTGATCCGCAAAATGGTGGCGGATATGAGTTATGACATTGAGATCGTCGGCGTGCCGATTATTCGCGCCAAAGACGGTCTGGCGCTCAGCTCACGTAACAGTTATCTGACCGCAGAGCAGCGCAAAATTGCGCCGGGTCTACACAACGTGATGAATAGCATCGCTGAAAAACTGATTGCGGGTAACCGTGAGCTGCAAGAGATTATTGCCATTGCCGAACAGGAACTGAATGAAAAAGGCTTCCGTGCCGACGACATTCAAATCCGTGATGCCGACACGCTGCAGGAGCTGACGGAAACCAGCAAACGCGCAGTGATTCTGGCCGCCGCCTGGCTGGGTCAGGCGCGTCTGATCGATAATCAAAGCGTTACATTAGCCCAGTAGACAGGGGTTAAAAATCGGGCAATACTGCCTGAGAATTTCCAAAGCAGGCCACAAGCGCCTGCTTAGCCAAGGTAAACGACAGGGTAAAGAAGTTATGATTCGCACCATGCTGCAAGGCAAGCTCCACCGCGTAAAAGTCACGCAGGCGGACCTGCACTACGAAGGTTCCTGTGCCATTGACCAGGATTTCCTTGATGCCTCCGGTATTCTGGAAAACGAAGCGATTGATATCTGGAACGTGACCAATGGGAAACGTTTCTCAACCTATGCGATTGCGGCTGAACGCGGCTCCAGAATCATCTCGGTGAACGGTGCGGCGGCGCACTGCGCTGAAGTTGGCGACATTGTGATTATCGCCAGCTTCGTCACCATGTCTGATGAAGAAGCGCGTACATGGCGTCCGAAAGTGGCCTATTTTGAAGGCGACAACGAAATGAAGCGCACCGCGAAAGCTATTCCGGTACAGGTTGCCTGATTTTCAATAATAGGACAACCCTTCCAGAAAAACATATTTTGGGACGGGTTGTCTTTTTTTTAAATCACCAATAAATAATATTATTTATTATTTATCTTATTGCTTAAATAATAAAACATTAGTTTTACTTAAAAGAACATAAAGTATTTCTAATGGATAAATTTATTCCTTTTCATCGCAACTCTCTATAAAATCCGCCTCGAAATATAATATTTCAACAAATAAGATATATAAATATATTTTATTTATCTTTATCACTAAAATATGGATATTCTAAATGTTTTTCAGAAAATATGGCGTAGCCGCTTTTATTGCAATGACTTTGGGTGCCGGGTCTGCAATGGCAGCAGATCCAGATACGGGTACTATTACTTTCCACGGTCTGGTTTCTAACAATACCTGTAAAATCTCTCTTGATAATAAAATAGATCAAGACGGTAATGATTTTGACATTACTCTGGATACCGTTTTTGTTAAAAACTTCGCTACCGCACTGGGTGCTAACAGTACTCTGGGCGAAAAACAGTTCACTCTGAATCTGAGCGAATGTGATAACGCAACGGTAAAAGATGCCTCCGCTCAGTTTAATTCCTGGGGCGGTTCCAGTTCAACGTCAGGTGGTCTGTTAGTACCACCGGCTAATCTGCAAGGAGCAGCAGAAAACGTTAACCTGGTGCTGGCTAACAACGGTAACGGCGCTACCGATCTGATCAAAATTGACCAGACTAACAACACGCAGAAAGCCACTATTTCCGCTGATGGCACCGGTGACCTGTTCTACCGCGTAGCCTACACCCAGGGCCAGAAGTGGAATGCAGACACCAGCCCGGTAACGGCAGGAACCGTACAGGCACAAGTTGCCTTCACCGTTATTTATAACTAATCCTTTGTATTTAAAAAGATTAGCCAATCCCTCAGCGGCTGTGCTGGGGGATTTTAATTTTAAAGTATACCTACAGGGAGGGTAAAATGGTCAATACGGTTATTACAAAGGGATTTAAAACCACCTGCTTCGCTGCCGCGGCCTTCACGGCATTTGCCACATTCCAGGCAAACGCGGATATCGTCATTTCCGGAACACGTATTGTGTACCCAGCGTCATCAAAAGACGTGATTGTGAACCTGGATAACCGGGGCAATAAACCTCTACTGGTGCAAACCTGGCTGGATGACGGGCGTGACGGTGTTGATCCGCAGGAGCTAAAACTGCCGTTTGTCATTACACCTCCGGTATCTCGTATCGATCCACAAAAAGGGCAATCCTTGCGTATTACGTATATGGGTAGCGCATTACCTCAGGATCGGGAATCGCTGTTTTGGTTTAACGTGCTGGAAATTCCGCCAAAATCAAAAGCGAAAGAAGGCGAGAGTTTAAATCAACTTCAACTCGCCTTTCGCACGCGGATCAAATTATTTTTCCGCCCGGACGGCCTGAAAGGCACGCCTGGCGATGCGGCGGCAAACCTGAAATGGTCGCAGAAAAAAGAAGGCAATACGCTTTCACTATTTGCCCAAAATGACAGCGCGTACAACGTTTCTATTTCCAACGTAAAATTTAAAGTGGGCGGTAAAGAATATACCGTCGACAGCAAATCCGTTTTACCCTTTAGCGGGGTCAGCATGCCCGTAAAAGGCCTTTCGAATAATATTAACGGTACCGTTATCTATAACACCATTAATGATAATGGCGGCACAAATAAACGAGAAGCCAAAATAGACTAATCAATTATAACAATTACGTACCAATGTAGTGGGCCATTCTGGCCCACGTTAATTATTCGGAAAAACAATGCTATTTCAACGCTCATTATTATGTCTTACTATTGGCGCTGCACTCCCTTTTTCCGTTTCTGCTGCAAATTCAGCAGCAGAAAAAACCGTTGCTGAGTCGGACGAAGCCGTAGAATTTAACGAACAATTTTTACTTAATAGCAGCGCTAATATCGATATTAGTCGCTATGCATATGGCAACCCGGTGCTTGCCGGAACCTATCGTGTGAAAGTGAATCTTAACAATGCGTTGAAATCTACCTCTGAAATTACCTTTAATGAAAACGGTACGCCACGCGCCAGTGCATGTCTGACGCCGCTTTTACTCACCCAGGCAGGTGTTGATCCCGCCGCAATGCGCGATGACGTTGAGGTCGACGACAACACCACGTGTCTGGATATAAAAAAATACTACCCCGGTGCGACGGCGAATTACGATTCCGGCAAACAGGCCATGGATCTCAACTTCCCGCAGATTTATATCCTGAAGCGTCCTGCCGGGTATGTTGACCCCTCACTGTGGGAAGATGGCGTTCCGGCGGCCATCGTCTCTTACGATATGAACGCCTGGCACAGTGAAGGCAATGGCACAACGTCCGATACCGCTTACGTGGGGCTACGTTACGGTTTAAATATGGGACCATGGCGTTTGCGTTCCCGAGGTAGCCTTAACTGGAACAAAGATACCGGTAGCGAATACAACAATCAGGACGTTTATTTACAGCGAGATATCACCGCGCTGAAAGCGCAAATGGTGATAGGCGACTCCTATACCCGTGGCGATGCGTTTGACTCCTTCAGCCTGAGCGGGATACGGATGTATAACGATGACCGCATGTTACCGATGGGCTCCAGCAACTACGCGCCTGTTATCCGCGGCGTCGCCAACAGCAATGCCAAAGTCACGGTGATGCAAAGCGGCAATAAAATCTACGAAACCACCGTACCGCCGGGGGCGTTCGAGATTAACGACCTTAGCACCACAGGTTATGGTAACGATCTGCTGGTCACCGTAGAAGAAGCGGACGGCAGCAAACGCAGCTTTACCGTTCCCTTTTCGTCAGTCACCCAAATGTTACGCCCCGGCGCGACACGCTGGGATATCGGCGTCGGCGAGCTGAACGATGATTCTTTACATGATAAACCGCAGGTGGGTTACGCGCAGTTTTACTATGGCCTGAACAACACCTTTACCGGCTATATCGGCGCGCAATATACCGATATGAATTTCTATGCTGGGTTATTAGGTCTGGCAATGAACACCGGTATTGGCGCATTCGCCTTTGATGTGACGCAATCTCACGCCAGTATTGATGATTTAGGCACGCTCAGCGGGCAAAGCTACCGGCTGACCTACAGCAAAATGATCGAGGCGACCAATACCTCATTTAACGTCGCCGCTTATCGTTTTTCTACTGAAGACTACCTCAGCCTGAATGACGCCGCGTCTTTGCAAGACAGCGTTAAACATCAGCAATATGCGCAGCAAAGTTATCGCTCAGGCGATGAGTTATATGACGATTACCAGCGTACCAAAAATCAGGTGCAAATCAGCATCAACCAGCCCTTAAACCAGGGAGAAACAACCTGGGGTTCTGTGTATGTCAGCGGAACATGGCAGGACTACTGGAATGATGCGGGCTCCACGGCCAACTATAGCGTGGGTTACAACAACAGTTTTGCCTACGGCAGCTATAGCGTGTCATTACAACGCGCCTATGACCAGAACGGCAGTAAAGACGACAGCGTCTATTTAAGTTTCAGTATTCCGTTGAGTATGTTCTCCCACAACGGGGAACGCTCTGGCGGTTTCTCCAATATCAACATGGGCCTGCGTTCTGACATGAAGGGCGGTACTAACGTCAACTCCACCGCCAGCGGTAATACCAAAGATAGCGACATCAGCTACTCCGTGAGCGCCACCTCCAGCAGCGGTAATTACGGCAACCTGAATCAGGTAAGTGGCTTTGGCTCCCTTAACAGCAGCTATGGCCCATTAGGGATTTCCGCCTCGTTTGGCGACGACAATAGCCAGCAATATTCCGCCAGTTACAGCGGTGGCATGGTGCTGCATTCTGGCGGCGTGGCGTTCGCGCCGGGCAGCATTGGCGAAACCGACGCCGTCGCCCTGGTGAAAGCCAGCGGCGCACAAGGCGCAGGACTGGGCTACAGCAGCAGCGAAATCGGCAGTTCGGGCTATGGCATTTTACCGTATATGTCAGCCTACCGCGAAAACCGGGTGTCGCTGGATATCAGCACACTGGAGAAGGATGTTGAAATCAAAAGCACCAGCACGGTTACCGTACCGCGTAGCGGCGCCGTCGTGCTGGTGAATTTTGAAACCGATGAAGGTCGCTCACTGATTCTGGAATTACTGCGTAGCGATAAAGGCTTTATTCCTTTAGGCGCAGATGTCCTTAACGAGAAAAATGAAACTGTCGGTACCGTAGGCCAGGCCGGACAGGCGTACGTGCGCGGCGTAGAACCGCAAGGCGAACTTCGCGTGGTGTGGGGCAGTGGTAAAGAAAGCACCTGTACAGTGCGTTACCAATTAGCTGAAACCACGGCAAAAGCGGGACTCACCCCCGTACTGAGCAATCAACTTTGTCACATGTAATGACCTGTTTAGGGAAAAACTAATGAG
Organism: Salmonella sp. NW177; assembly: GCF_051811585.1. Taxonomy (NCBI): domain Bacteria; kingdom Pseudomonadati; phylum Pseudomonadota; class Gammaproteobacteria; order Enterobacterales; family Enterobacteriaceae; genus Salmonella; species Salmonella sp. NW177. The sequence continues at coordinate 85,967 of NZ_JAMMZV010000008.1, forward strand.
AGTTTATATGAAAAGAAACCGCCTCAGTCTTCCCATCGCGGCACTTGCCGTAATGGCAGCTTCTGGAAGCGCGCTTGCCGCTAACTCCACTAACCTGGATGTTAACTTCACGGCCACAATTTTAGAGACGACGTGTAACATGAAACTGGTCGGTGGTACAGGCTCCGACACGGTACAGGAATTAATCATTGGTAATAGTAGTGGTGAAGTTCGTATTGATGATGTAAGAGCGGGAACAGCAACGGCAGATTTTAAATTAGTGATTGTTGAATGCCCGGCATCGCTTCAATCATTAAAGACATCAATCAACGGAACGCCATCCGGGTATTCAACAAAAATATTAACGAATGGAACAAAAGGCTCAGCCGACTATATGGGGGTGTCAGTAGCGCGCGCATCCAAACCAGATGAACCTTTTGTTATTAACTCCACCGCCGATTCAGAACGTCTGGTCTGGAGTGAGGTAGAAATTAACAATAAAGAGGTTCCGCTGATCGCCATCATGAAAGAGACCAAGGCAAATTCGGCTACCACCGGGGCTTTCTCAGCCGTTGCGACTTTCGTATTTAGCTACGAGTAATTAACGCAGATCTACGGAGCATCACTATGAAATTTACATCAGCTTTAATCACATTATCCGTTTCTGCCGTCTTATTCTCTGGAGTGGTCAGAGCCGCTATTACCGGTACCGACAGTGTACAAATGACCTTTAAGACCACAGTGACAACCGGTACCTGTAAAGCTATCGTCGTTAATGGTGACGGAAAAAATGTCAGCACCATTGGCTATGGTGAGACATATAAATCGGATCTTAACAAGAAAGCGATGCCGCTGAGCATTGTCTTGAGCAATTGTTCCGGCGTAACCATCGCAGAAGTAGAAGCAAAAGCGGGCACCGGCGGCACCTGCTCCGGTGATAATTTAGACGGCGATTCTTACGCGGCGGGCCTGAATACCGCCTTCGAAATTTGGGGCGGCGATGCAGACACGGGGGTGAAACTGTCTTGTAAAACGCCACCAGCCGCACAGAAGGTGACCATTACCAACGGCGCGGGTACCTACCCAATGACGTCACGCATTGTGGTGGCAAACGGTAAAAGCCTGAGCGACGTCACCGCCGGCGATGTCACGGCTCCGGTCACCTTTGTTGTGACATACCCTTAATTTTCAGGTGCTTTGTTCATGCAACAATTACTGTTTCTTTTACGCCAGCCCGGTCTTGTGTTGCTTATGGGTCTGACGGGCGGGTTTTGGTCTGGCATCAGCCAGGCGGGTTCCAATTTGGATATCAATCTGACCGCCAGTATTGTTAACAGCACCTGCAAACTCAGTCTGGAAAACGGGGGGGAAGTCTACCTTCCCAACGTCACGCGGGCATGGTTTTACAATAACGACGGCAGCAGTAAATATGCGCCTACCGACGAAGCGGGCGGCACGCCTTTTAACGTGCGTCTCGAAAACTGTGCAGATAACAGTAGCATCAAGCAGTTGATGTTCAGTTTTACGCCGCAATCCGGTTTTTGGAGCAACCAAAACCAGGTTTTCAAAAATGATGCCACAACAGGCGCGGCGCAAAACGTGGGTATCGTCATTTTCTCGGCAGACTATAAAACTAACGTCTTAAACAGCGATGGCAGTTCTAACGTGGTTTACGACGTCAGCGGAAAAAGCAGTTCGCTGTATTTAACGGATTATCAGTTTTACGCGCGCTATCAGAATACGGGCGCAGTTGTCAGCGGCGTTGTCACCAGCAACGTGTTGGTTGACGTCAGCTACGAATAAAAGGATTTATGATGAAGCTATCCCCTTATCTGGCCGCACTGTTATTGTTGAGCGCATCCGGCGCAGCCTATGGTGCTATGGAATGTAAATTTTACAATGGCGATACACGACAGATAATGTCGCCAGGCGTTCAGCCAATCATTACCTTTCACCCCTCGGTGCAAACCGCCACGCTGCTGGCTAGCGGTATTACGATGGAATTAACGCCGGAAATGCATAGCCACTGTGCAGTGGGGGATGATGGAGAGAACATCTACCAGATGACGGACAACACCTTACTTGAAGGGTATGTCGACGGTAAGGCCTTGTTTCGCACCAATATACCCGGCATTACGTATGCCATTGGGTTATACCCCGCAGGGAAAGGCATTACCGGATGGTTTCCCGTCAATTCCGGTCAATATTATATGACCGCTTATGCTGACGACAACGAAGGCTATTTCGACCATGAAAAAAAATGGTACGCCGTGATGGAAATCTACCAGATGCCCGGCTTTAATGGCGTGCCTTCAGGAGTCGGTTTTATTAGCTCAATCGGCGGCCCATTGGGGCGCATTGTTCTCGGAGACCCCGTAGGTTCTGAGTCTGACCATCCTCGCCCGCTAATCACCATTTCTGATATGATGTTTAACATTCCATTCTCCGAACCGACCTGTATTCTTACCGCGCCCACCACCGTGAATTTAGGTGATTGGTACCGAAGCGACCTGGAGAAAGATCAGACCACCGAAGTGCCTTTTCAGATTACCGGAACCTGTACCGGGACGATTGAAGTCTCGTTCGTGGCGAAATCCTCATATACCAATGCGGATAAGAACCTGTTCACCAACTCGATTACCAGCAACTCAAGCGTTACCGCGGCTGGCGGCGTCGGTGTAAAAATAAGCTCACCGGCCTATCCGCAAATTCATGCCGACAGTACGCCAGAAGTCATTGCCGTGGGCGAGATAATCGGGAGGCCGGTGACCTCAGTAAACGCCAACTTTAAGGCAAAGCTGGTCAAAACAGGGACGGAGGCCGTGACACCCGGTATTTTCGGATCGTCTGTCACCTTCCAGGTAACCTACGAGTAAACTACCCTTGCGGCTGGTTGCTGATCAGCCGCGACATGGTTTCCAGCGAATCCGTGCGCAGAATATACAGCCTTTTGAGCAGCATCGGATTATCTCCCGGCTTCACCTTCCCTCTCACCGTGGTGACCGCCAGATGGAAACCGGCGTCTTTTGCTGCTTTGATCGCGGTCGCGTTATAGCCGCCAAAGGGATAAGAAAGATAAAATACGTGCGGAGTAAACTGTGCGAGCGCCCGCCGCGAGCGTTCAAAATCAAACAGAATATTATGGTAGCTGCGGCTATATAAAATCGGGCGACGATGCCCGTCTACCCGGTGTAAAAAATGGGTATGCGACTGAAAATCAAAAACGTCGCTTATCTTGCGCAATTCGGACACGCTCATAAATTGCAGCGACCTGGGATTCCATGTTTGCGGATGGCGCTTAATACGCGATGAGATAATAAATGCCGTCGCTTTCATACCGTACTGCTTTAATACCGGATACGCATAGCGACTCACCGATTTAAGGCCATCGTCAAAGGTGATAACCACCGCGCGCGCCGGGAAATTGGCGCGGTTATGGATGTAATCCTCCAGTTGGTACATCGTCAACGTGGCATAGCCGCGATCGCGAAGCCAGGTCATTTGGTTGCTGAATGCCCGAACCGAAGTCGTGGTGGACGTATGGCGAAAACGAGTATTCTCTTCATCACGTAAGATGTGATGATAGGTCAAAATCGGAATGCCGTTGTCTTCCTGCGCATCCATGGCGCTGACATAAGCCAGCCTGTCGCCAATACGGATCTGATACCAGGTTTGATGCAGCCGGCCTTGCAGCTTGCTAATAATGGGGTAACGCAAATTATCCACCAATACGCCAAACGGGGCGCTACTGATGTCCGGCGCGTTATACACCGGCGTGTCCTTCCAGGTCACCAGATTCTGATTGCTGAGCGGCTTGTTAAGATCGCCCAGGCCATCTTCCACTTTTTGTTTTCCCTGCACGGATTCCAGATGGCCTTTATCGATAAACCCCACACCGAAGCCGAATTTAAAGGCATAATAATCAGCCGCAACAGGCGTTACGGAAAGAATTTGTCCGGCGCGGATATTCCCTACGGTCACCATTTTGTCGCCAATCTGCGACCAGATGGCGGCATCTTTCGTCGTTTGCATATAACGAGCGGGCAAGGCAGCCAACACATTACCGGCGAAAAAGAACAGCAAGATAAGAACAACGCGCATAACCATATATCATAACCGAGGCGAAAAAACGCCGTCATTGTAGCAAAAGCGTCGTCAATGGTATTGATCAAAACTCATACGAATCATGCAGCAATACAAAAGGCGGATTTTTCTGCTGCTGATGCCAGAGACTGGTGACATCCGGCGCGCCAAGCGCGACAATCTGGTCGCGAAATGCTGAACTGCTCATTGACTCTCGCCATGGAATCATTTCCTCCATCAATGAATAGCTGACACCGGAAATAACTTCACATTGAGAATGTTTATGGCTCATCAGCGACGCGACACGATAAGGCGCCGCGCCGGAAATGTCGGTTAAAAATATCACGCCTTCACCGGAGTCGGTGGCATGGAGGGCGTCACACATCATGCGGCTGAGCATATTTACGCTTAACCCACGCCAGAAATTGACCGCCCGACACTGCGCCAACGGCCCATATTTCTTTTCAAGACCTTCGAGCATTTCCTGCGCCCGATCGTCATGACAGGAAATGACCCATCCCAGCATAACTTCTCCTCCATTGAGCTCCAATCCTGCATGATGTCAGCATGTTTTTTTGGCCGACAACACACTATGACCACGATCATTTTTTATTCAAAAAAATTTACATTATTTTTAAAATTGTTAACAGCCTTCATAGAATCTGGCCCATTAAAGGGTAATCACGGCGATTCAATTAAACAAACACTCACCAAAATAATTGATTAAATATATATTATAAATATTTCATATTTATGTATTCTGAATTTTTCTTCGCGCCGCAAAAATCATCGGACATTATATTTACTCATTCGGCAATAAAAAGAACAATAACTTCCCACACTATAGATATTGTTACTATGTCAATATTTATAATATCTTAAAGGATCAAAGATAATGAAACTCACCTTAAAAACACTCACTGTGGCACTGGCTGCCATCACCCTCTCCCCCGCCGCGCTGGCAGACACCGCCAAAGACGGCACCGTACATATCACCGGCCTCATTAAGCAAAACGCCTGTACGGTAAAAACGGATTCAGTAGAGGTGACATTACAGGACGAATTTGCCTCTCTTTTTACTGCCGCAGGGCAGACGGCAGGGGATAAAGACTTCACCATCGAACTCGAAAACTGCGACGCAAACGTCTACAGCAGTGTACAGGCGCGCTTTGAAGGCACACTCGACGGAACCGATGCGACCATCCTGAAAAATGAGGATGATGCTGAGAATATTGGCGTGCAAATTCTTGATAAATCTAGCACCCCTATGACCTTTAACGATCTTCAGGCATGGTCTGCCGCAGTCGCGCTCACAGAGGGGGTGACGGAACTCTCAATGCCTTTCACCGCCCGCTATATCTCCACCGCGGTTCCCGTTAAGTCGGGAACGGTCGATGCAACCGCAACATTCTATCTGCAATATAACTGATCCTGGCGGCCAGTGTCGGCTGGCCCCTTTGTTTATTGAGGTCATCAATGAATTCATTGGCTAAAGCAGGGTTGCTTTGTTGCCTGTTGTGCGGTTCGCTGGCGCATGCCGCAGGGATAAACATCGGCACAACGCGGGTTATTTTTCACGGCGATGCCAAAGATGCGTCCATATCGATAAGCAATAGCGACAACGTTCCCTATTTAATTCAGTCCTGGGCGCAATCGATCAGCGAAACCGGGGCGAGCGGCGATGCGCCGTTTATGGTCACCCCGCCGCTTTTTCGCCTTAATGGCGGGCAAAAGAACGTACTACGAATTATCCGTACCGGCGGCAATTTGCCGGAAGATCGCGAGTCGCTGTACTGGCTGGATATTAAATCGATTCCCAGCAGCAATCCGGACAATAAACACAACACGCTCATGCTGGCCGTTAAAGCGGAATTTAAGCTGATTTACCGGCCAAAAGCGTTAACCCAAAAACCAGAAGAGGTTGCCGATCGGTTAACGTGGTCGCGTCAGGGTCGCACGCTCACCGTGAAGAACCCCACGCCCTATTATATGAACTTCGCCACCCTTTCCGTTGGCAGTCAAAAAGTGAAAGCCCCGCGCTATGTGGCGCCTTTCGGCAACGCGCAGTACACGCTGTCTGCCGCCGCCAGCGGCCCGATTGTCTGGTCTATCATCAACGATTTTGGCGGTACTGGCCCCGAACATAAACAAACGCCTTGAGAAGAGTGACAGGGATGAGAGTGCCGATGCGCAAAAGGCAACACCGGGTATTTTATTTATCGCGCTGCGCTGTGTGTATCGCGCTGGGCAGCACGTTCGCACACGTTGCATGGGCGCGCGACTATTTCAATCCGGCATTTATTGAAAACCATGGGCAGGCGAGTCGCACAAGCGTCGATCTGTCGACATTTGATAACGACAAAAGCCAGCTGCCAGGCACCTATTACGTCACTATCAATATCAATAAAACAGAAATCGGCGCGCGAAACGTTGATTTTCAACTCACGACGCTCAGTGACGGTCAACAGGCATTACAGGGCTGTTTACGGCTCCAGGAACTAAAAGATAACAGCGTCAAAACCGACCTTTTTCCAACCCTGGAGAGTGAAAAAGGCTGCGTCGATCTCAGCGTTATCCCCGGCGCCAGTCAGCGGTTTGATTTTCAGCAACAGACATTATCAGTAAGCATCCCGCAACTCTACATCGCCAACAACGCGCGCGGCTACGTGCCGCCGGAAAAGTGGCAGGAGGGGATTACCGCGCTAATGTTGAACTACAGTTTCAGCGGCTATAAAGAGTACGGTTCCAGTGAGGATTCCGACGATGCGGAATCGAAGTATCTCGCTCTCCAGCCGGGTTTTAACCTCGGGCCGTGGCGTTTTCGCAACTACAGTAACTGGAGTTCAAATAACGGCGAGAGCGGTAGCTGGAACAGCGTTTATAACTATTTACAGCGCGACATTATCGCGCTGAAAAGCCAGTTCACCGCCGGAGACAGCAATACGCCATCCGACGTGTTCGACAGCGTACCTTTTCGCGGCCTCCAGCTCACCTCTGACGATCAAATGCAGCCCAACAGCCAGCGTGGTTACGCCCCGACGATTCGCGGCATCGCCCGCTCAAACGCGCAGGTTATCGTGCGGCAAAACGGCTATATCGCCTATCAGACCGCCGTTTCGCCGGGCGAATTTGAAATCAACGATATGTTTCCCACCGGCAGCAACGGCGACTATGACGTAACGGTAAAAGAAGCCGACGGCAGCGAACAGCATTTTATCGTGCCCTACTCTTCGCTGCCGATTCTGCAGCGCACCGGACGGGCAAAATACAGCGTGACCGTGGGTAAATACCGCGATTATAACAACCACACGCTGGACGACTTCGGCCAGGCAACCCTGCTGTACGGCCTGCCGTGGGGCATCACCCTGTACGGCGGCAGCCAGATTGCCGGCGATAAATACCAGTCCGTCGCCTTCGGCGTCGGGCAAAATATGCAGATGCTGGGGGCCATTTCCCTGGACGGCATCTGGTCGCACGCCAAATTTGACGATGGCCGCAAAGAAATCGGGCAATCCTGGCGCGTCCGCTACAGCAAGGGCGTCGTCAGTACGGGCACCACGTTTTCGCTGGCCGGCTATCGTTACGCCAGCGAAAACTACAATTCGCTGAGCGAGGTGATCAACCCGGACGACGATTTTTATGATAACTACGGCAAGCGCCATAATCGTTTCGAAGCCTCGGTCAACCAGCAAATTAGCGATACGCTCGGTTCCTTAACGCTAAGTTGGGTAAAAGAAGATTACTGGCACAGCGCTCAGCAGATGGAGTCTCTGAGCGCCAGTTACAACAATAGCTGGGGTCCGGTGAGCTATTCGCTGAGCTACAGCTATAACAAAAACACCTACCAGTACCGATCGGACAATGACGATGATGATAACGACGACGATCGTTATAACCAGAACGATCGGCTGTTCACGTTGTCGCTGCATGTTCCGTTTACGGTGTTCGATTCCAGGCTATACGCCAGCTATATGCTGAACACGCGTAAGCACGATGCCACGGTGCACAGCACCACCCTTAGCGGCACCGCGCTGCGTGACAGAAACCTGAACTGGTCGTTACAGCAGAGCCACAGCACACAAGACGGTGATTCCGGCGGGGTAAACGCCAGCTACAAAGGCACTTATGCCAATCTCAACGCCGGTTACAATCAGTCGCCAGATAGCCAACAGGTCAGCTACGGCATCAGCGGCGGCATTCTGGCGCACGAAAACGGTATTACCCTGAGCCAGCCGATTACCGGCGCGGCGATTTTAATTAAAGCGCCCGGCGCCAGCGGCGTTTCGGTTGAAAACCAGACCGGCGTCGCCACCGACTTCCGGGGTTATACGGTGATCCCCAACGTCACGCCGTATTATCGCTACGATATCTCGCTCGACAGCAGCACGTTTGCCGACAACGTGGATATTCCGCTCAACAACCAGACCGTCTACCCGACGCGTAATGCGGTGGTGCGCGCGGCGTATGACACGCATAAGGGCTATCGCGTGCTGTTAACGCTGACGCGCAGCAATGGCGAGCCCGTGCCCTTTGGCGCGACGGCAAGCGTCGATGGGCAGGATGCGAACCTGGCCAGTATCGTCGGCGATAAAGGCCAGGTCTTCCTCAGCGGCCTGCCGGAAGAGGGCCTGCTGCTGGTGAACTGGGGAAGCGCCTCTTGCCGCGCGGATTACCGCCTTGATATCAGCAAAAATATGAACGGCATCGTGATGGCGAACGCCGTCTGCCAGTGAGGAACACAATGAAGAATTTATGGATGCTGCTGGCGCTGGCGCTATTTTCAGGCCATGCGCTGGCAGAAGGAACGATGGGCAACGGAAGCGGCTGGTGTCAACCCACCAACGGCACGCATAATTTTCCTTTTAGTTTTAATCAAACCATTACCGATACGGATGGGAACCAGACGGGAACCATCGTTGAAGAGCACTGGTCAGCTGGCGGAGAATATTCGGCTAAATGCGACTGCGATAACAGTGATTATCGCGGGTACAACTATTTCACCGCGACCACCGGCGATCTGACGCAGAAAGGCACGCACAGCGAGACGCGATACTACGGACATATGGATTACTATGTCCTCGTGGCAGGCAAACTGGAAATTGGCACCGAAGCGTATGTAGCCGGGAAGTTGAACCAGAATATTCCTGTCCCGTTTTCCTCAATCAGCAATGAGGATAGTTCCGCAGGCGGCTGTGGCGATGCAGAAATGAAATCAATGACGGCGGGCAATAAAGGCACGGTAAGGATTTATATTACTCATCCTTTGGTCGGTGAAATCTCGATCCCGCAAACAACGATCATGAATCTCTATTTATCAAAAATGCCGGGCAGCAGCGGAGATAATATTCCCCCCGCCGTTCCCCCTGTCGCGCACGTCACCATGTCCGGAACTATTACCGTGCCGCAGTCCTGTTCCATCAACGCCGGGCAGGTTATCGAGGTCAGGCTGCCGGATATTGAGGGCAAAGATATTCGTAATCTCGGCGACAGTCCGCAGAACTCGCACGTCACCACTCAGGTAAACTTTACCTGTAGCAACGTGGCGGACGGCACCAACCTGTCAATGTCATTGAACGGAGAAACCGATCCGCACAACCCGGAATACCTGAAAACCGACAATGAGAATTTAGGGATACGGATTTCCGATAAATACGATAAGACCATCGTTCCCGGCGGTAGCGCCGAATTGCCGATTGAAGATTACACAGACGGTAAAGGCAGCACCGAGTTCACCGCCGCGCCGGTCAATACCACCGGACATGTTCCCCACACCGGAGAATACCAGGCTACCGCCACGCTGGAGATTCAGATTCGCTGAGAGAAGCGTTGGGTTTCGACAAGCCTCACCTACAGCCCCGTAACCCATTGATATTACGGCCCCGTAGATGGGGTGAAGCGAAGCGCAACCCAACGCCCCTGTCAACGCTTAACTGCGCAACCCGCGCCCACGCTGGATCAGCGACCAGCACAGCAGGTAGAAAGCGGCGATAAAGATCACCAGTACGCCAAACGTCGTCACCAGCGGTACATCATGGATACCCAGGAAGCCGTAGCGGAAGCCGCTGATCATGTAGACGATCGGGTTCAGGTGCGACAGCCCTTGCCAGAACGGCGGCAACAGCGTCAGCGAGTAAAATACCCCGCCGAGGTAGGTCAGCGGCGTCAGCACGAAGGTGGGAATCAGGCTGATATCGTCAAAGGTTTTCGCAAACACGGCGTTCAGCAGTCCGGCCAGCGAGAACAGAATCGCGGTCAGAATCAGCGTTAGCGCGACAAATACCCAGGAATGCACCTGGAAAGGCACGAAAAAGAGCGAAATCGCCGTCACCAGAATCCCCACGCACAGCCCGCGCGCTACGCCGCCGCCGACAAATCCGGCGATGATCACGTGCGTTGGTACCGGCGCGACCAGCAGCTCCTCAATATTGCGCTGAAACTTGGCGCTAAAAAATGACGACGCGACATTCGCGTAGGAGTTAGTAATAACCGCCATCATAATCAGGCCCGGCACAATAAATTGCATATAGCTAAAACCATGCATTTCGCCGATGCGCGAACCAATCAGGTTGCCGAAAATAATAAAATAGAGCGTCATGGTGATGACGGGCGGCACCAGCGTTTGCACCCAGATCCGCATAAAGCGGTGAATCTCTTTCGCCCAGATGCTTTTAAGGGCAACCCAGTAAAGCTGCATCATGCGCGATCTCCTTGTTTTTCATGCACCAGCGACACAAACAGTTCTTCCAGACGGTTGGCTTTATTACGCATACTTAATACCTGTACCCCCTGCTCGCTCAGTTGGCTAAAGACGCTGTTAACCCCCTGCTCGCGTAACACTTCCACCTCCAGAGTCGAGGTATCCACCAGACGATATTGATAACCCGTAAGCTTAGGTAGCGGGCTTTTTGGCGCTAAATCCAGAATAAACGTCTCCGATTTCAGCTTTGAAAGCAGATTTTTCATGGAAGTATTTTCCACCAGCTCGCCGTGCTGAATAATACCGATATTGCGGCACAGCATTTCCGCCTCTTCCAGATAGTGGGTGGTGAGAATAATGGTGGTGCCTTTGGCGTTTAAGTCTTTCAGGAATCCCCACATCGAGCGACGCAATTCGATATCGACGCCCGCCGTCGGCTCGTCGAGAATCAATAGTTTAGGCTCATGCATCAATGCGCGGGCGATCATCAGGCGGCGTTTCATCCCACCGGACAGCATCCGCGCGCGTTCACTACGTTTTTCCCACAGATCGAGCTGTTTTAAATACTTTTCGCTACGTAAAACCGCCTCTTTATGTTCCACGCCGTAGTAACCGGCCTGATTCACTACGATCTGCTGCACCGTTTCAAACGGGTTAAAGTTAAACTCCTGTGGCACCAATCCTAGCTGTCGCTTGGCGTTAACCACGTCTTTTTCCAGGTCGTAACCAAAAACGTTAACGCGCCCGGACGTTTTATTAACCAATGAGCTGATAATACCGATGGTGGTCGATTTCCCTGCTCCATTTGGCCCCAGAAGCGCGTAAAAATCCCCCGCTTCGACCTGCAAATCTATGCCGCGCAGCGCCTGAACGCCGCCGGGATAGGTTTTTTTAAGTTGTTGAAGTTCCAGCGCAATGGTCATAAATTCTCACTTACTTTACGTTCTTACACTTTATATATGGTTTAAATAACTACGGAGTTGCCCTATATTAGCCCAACGCACTTATTTGGTTACAGGTCGTTAACTTCCATGAAAGACATAGATACACTCATCAGCAACAATGCACTATGGTCAAAAATGCTGGTGGAAGAGGACCCCGGATTTTTTGAGAAACTGGCGCAAGCGCAAAAACCGCGCTTTCTATGGATTGGATGTTCCGACAGCCGCGTTCCCGCAGAGCGTTTAACCGGGCTTGAACCGGGCGAATTGTTTGTTCACCGTAATGTGGCTAACCTGGTTATTCACACCGATCTGAACTGTCTCTCCGTGGTTCAGTATGCGGTTGATGTTCTGGAAGTTGAGCATATTATCATTTGCGGCCACTCCGGTTGCGGCGGTATCAAGGCTGCGGTAGAAAACCCTGAGCTGGGCTTGATTAATAACTGGCTGCTGCATATCCGCGACATCTGGCTTAAACATAGCTCGCTGTTGGGAAAAATGCCCGAAGAGCAACGTCTGGACGCGCTCTATGAATTGAACGTCATGGAGCAGGTTTATAACCTGGGACATTCCACCATTATGCAGTCAGCGTGGAAACGCGGGCAGAATGTGACCATTCACGGCTGGGCGTACAGTATCAATGATGGCCTGCTGCGCGATCTTGACGTCACCGCCACCAACAAAAAAACGCTGGAGAACGGCTATCATAAGGGTATCTCCGCCCTAAGTCTGAAATACATTCCCCACCAATAAGCCATTAGCTATAGGCCGGATAAGTCGCTTTAGCGACGCCATCCGGCATTTCTGCGCTTACTCGTCCAGCAGCACCACTTTACCAACATACGGTAGATGGCGATAACGCTGGGCGTAGTCGATACCGTAACCGACTACAAATTCGTCCGGAATCGAAAAGCCAACGAACTCAACCGGCACGTCCACTTCGCGGCGAGACGGTTTATCCAGCAGCGTACAAATCGCCAGCGATTTCGGCTCGCGCAGGCCCAGGATTTCACGGACCTTCGACAGCGTATTACCGGAATCAATAATGTCTTCAACAATCAGCACGTCTTTACCGCGAATATCCTCATCCAGATCTTTGAGGATTTTCACGTCGCGGGTGGTGGACATGCCGCTACCATAGCTGGAGGCGGTCATAAAATCGACTTCATGAGGAACCTGAACTTCACGGCACAGGTCCGCCATAAACATAAATGAGCCACGCAACAGACCTACCAGCACCATTTCACTGCCGCTGTCTTTATAACGTTCGGTAATCTGACGACCCAGCTCGGCAATACGTGCTTTGATCTCCGCTTCGGGGATCATGACTTCAACAGTATGTTTCATATTTATAACCATATGATTTAAAAACAAATCACTCAATGCCGGTGACTAATAACGCCGCATTGACGCGCAAGGCACGCAGTATAACAGCAAACGTATTCATTCGCGGCATTTGATAAGAAAGCTCATTTTGTGATGACGATCACACATGTTAATTCCTATACTTAATTGCTACTAAAAAATTAACAATTTGGGATGGTGTCTTTTTATGGCAGAAAATAACGCACGATCGCCACGATTACTCGTGACGCTGACGGCCCTCTTTGCAGCACTTTGTGGGCTATATCTTCTTATCGGAGGTGTCTGGCTGGTTGCTATTGGCGGTTCCTGGTACTACCCCATCGCGGGCCTCGTGATGCTGGTTGTGGCCGGATTGCTATGGCGCAGTAAACGTGCCGCGCTGTGGCTGTATGCCGCCCTGCTGCTGGCGACAATGATTTGGGGCGTGTGGGAAGTCGGGTTCGACTTCTGGGCGCTCACGCCGCGTAGCGATATCCTGGTGTTTTTCGGCATCTGGCTAATATTGCCGTTTGTCTGGCATCGGCTGGTAGTTCCTTCCAGCGGCGCAGTAGCGGCACTGGTCGTGGCGCTGCTGATTAGCGGCGGCATTCTGACCTGGGCTGGCTTCAACGACCCGCAGGAGATCAACGGTACGCTTCGCGCCGACGCCACACCCGCCGCAACAAGCTCGTCGATCGCCGACGAAGACTGGCCGGCCTATGGACGTAATCAGGAAGGCCAACGCTATTCGCCGCTGAAACAGATCACTGCGGATAACGTTCACCAACTGAAAGAAGCGTGGGTCTTCCGCACCGGCGATCTGAAACAACCCAACGATCCGGGCGAAATCACCAACGAAGTGACCCCGATTAAAGTCGGCGATACGCTTTATCTGTGTACGGCTCACCAGCGTCTGTTCGCGCTGGACGCCGCCAGCGGTAAAGAGAAGTGGCATTTTGATCCTCAGTTGAAGACCGATTCGTCTTTCCAGCATGTGACCTGCCGCGGCGTCTCTTATCATGAGGCCAAAGCGGATACCGCCTCGTCGGAGGTCATCGCCGACTGTCCGCGCCGCATTATCCTTCCGGTCAATGACGGTCGCCTTTTCGCGGTGAATGCCGAAACCGGCAAGCTGTGTGAAACCTTCGCCAACAAAGGCGTCCTGAATCTGCAAACCAATATGCCGGACACCACGCCGGGACTGTATGAACCGACGTCGCCGCCGATTATCACCGATAAAACAATTGTCATTGCCGGTTCGGTCACGGATAACTTCTCTACCCGCGAAACGTCCGGCGTTATCCGTGGTTTTGATGTTAATAGCGGTAAACTCATGTGGGCCTTCGATCCGGGGGCGAAAGATCCGAACGCGATTCCAGCCGATGAGCACGCTTTTACCTTTAACTCGCCGAACTCCTGGGCGCCTGCCGCCTATGATGCGAAACTGGATCTGGTCTATCTGCCGATGGGCGTGACCACGCCGGATATCTGGGGCGGTAACCGCACGCCGGAGCAGGAACGTTATGCCAGCTCCATCCTGGCGCTGAATGCCACCACCGGGAAACTGGCCTGGAGTTATCAGACCGTCCATCACGATCTGTGGGATATGGACCTGCCGGCACAGCCGACGCTGGCAGATATTACCGTTGACGGTACTACCGTTCCGGTTATCTATGCGCCAGCGAAAACCGGTAATATCTTTGTGCTCGACAGACGTAATGGCGAGCTGGTCGTGCCCGCTCCGGAAAAACCGGTCCCACAGGGCGCGGCAAAAGGCGATTACGTCGCCAAAACTCAGCCGTTCTCTGATTTAACCTTCCGCCCGAAAAAAGATCTCTCCGGCGCGGATATGTGGGGCGCGACCATGTTCGACCAACTGGTGTGCCGCGTTATGTTCCACCAGTTGCGCTATGAAGGTATCTTCACCCCGCCGTCCGAGCAGGGGACATTGGTATTCCCTGGCAACCTGGGGATGTTTGAATGGGGCGGTATTTCCGTCGATCCAGACCGTCAGGTCGCTATCGCTAACCCGATGGCGCTGCCGTTTGTCTCGAAACTGATCCCACGCGGCCCTGGCAATCCAATGGAACCGCCGAAAGACGCGAAAGGTACCGGAACAGAAGCGGGTATTCAGCCACAGTACGGCGTACCGTTCGGCGTCACGCTGAATCCGTTCCTTTCGCCGTTTGGCCTGCCGTGTAAACAACCGGCCTGGGGCTATATTTCCGCGTTGGATCTGAAGACCAATGAAATCGTATGGAAGAAACGTATAGGGACGCCGCGCGACAGTATGCCGTTCCCGATGCCGGTTCCGGTGCCGTTCAACATGGGGATGCCCATGCTCGGCGGGCCAATCTCAACCGCCGGTAACGTACTGTTCATTGCCGCGACCGCCGACAACTACCTGCGCGCTTATAACATGAGCAACGGGGAAAAACTGTGGCAGGGACGTTTACCCGCCGGAGGCCAGGCAACACCGATGACCTATGAGGTAAACGGTAAGCAGTACGTGGTCGTTTCTGCCGGAGGCCACGGTTCGTTTGGTACGAAGATGGGCGACTATATCGTGGCCTATGCTTTGCCTGACGACGCGAAATAACCATTAATGCCCGGCGTATGCCGGGCATTGTGCCGGGTGGCGGCTTCGCCTTACCCGGCCTGCGTCACAGACATCGATTAGACCGTAAATCCTAACATCATTCCCGTATCTTCATGTTCTAACAGATGACAGTGCGCCATATAGGCATGTTCCTTCGGCGCGTCGTGATCGAACTTGACCAGCACTTCGCTGATACCACCCTCAACGCGTACCGTATCCTTCCAGCCCGTTCTGTGCGCCGCTGGCGCTTTGCCGTTCTCTGACAGAATACGGAACTGCGTGCCGTGAATATGGAAAGGATGCAGCATCATGTCGCCCACGCCGGAAATGACCCAACGTTCATGTCGGCCTTTTTGCGCCGCGAACATCGGTTTGTTCATATCGAAGACCTGGCCGTTGATAAAGTTAGCGTTATGGAAGTCGAATTTTCCGCTGTGATTCATATTGCCCATCGCGCCATGATTCATCCCGCTGTGATCCATGTTGCCATGATCCATTTCGCCATGCCCCATATTGCCGCCCTGCATATGCGCGCTCATGCTGTCATGATCCATGCCGCTCATCGCCTGAGCGCCATATTTCTTCATCAGCATTTGCATCCCCATCATATCAAGGCGTGGGTCCATCGACAGTTTCAGGTTGCGCACCGTCAGCCCTTCCAGCGACGGCAGCGCCGGCATCGTCGTCAACGTATCCGGCAGCGTACCGGAGGCGGTAATCCGCAGCGGCTGGATACGCATCACCGGATGCGGTTTATCAAACGGAGCGATCGCCATTCCCATCTGGCTGACCGGCAGGGTCACCAGATCAAAGGCTTTCCCGTCGCTGATATCCACCAGCACTTCAAAACGCTCGCCCATTAATAACGGCAGTTCGGTGACTTTCACCGGCTCCGCCAGCAGGCCGCCGTCGCTGGCGATCACATAAAGCGGGCGATTATCGCTGGCGGCGATATTCAGCGAACGCGCATTACAGCCATTTAGCAAGCGCAGACGTAGCCAGCCTTTCGGCGCGGAATGCTGCGGATAGATAGCGCCATTGGTCAGCAGCGTATCGCCAAACCAGCCGACGGCGGCGGTCATAATATCCAGTTGATAATCAATCTGGCCATCGGCGGAGAAGCGTTTGTCCTGAATGATCACCGGCACATCGTCGATGCCCCACTGTTTCGGCAGGCGCAATTTGCGAATCTCGTCATCTTCAATCAGCACCAGCCCGGCAAGGCCCATCGCCACCTGGCGCCCGGTTTTGCCGTGTTTGTGCGGATGAATCCAGCAGGTCGCGGCGCGTTGCTGCGGCGTAAACGTCACCGTGCGGGTTCCGCCTGCGGGAATAATCCCCTGCGGGCCGCCGTCGACGATGCCCGGAATCTCCAGACCATGCCAGTGAAGCGTCGTGTCTTCGGCCAGTTGGTTATGGATATCAACGGTCACGCTTTTTCCTTTGTGAAGCTGTACCGCTGGCCCCAGCAAATTACCGTTGTAGCCCCAGGTTGTCGCGTTCTTACCGGCGAATGTGGACTGTCCGGCTTTAACAATTAACTGCATACGGTTGCTCGCATCTGCCGTTAACAGGTCAGGAATAGGCAACGCGGGACGTTCGGCGGCAAAAGCGGCGCGGCTCCACAGCGGCAGCGCTGATGCAACCCCCAGCGCCACTGAATATTTTAAGAAATCACGGCGTAACATAATCATTTCCTTATAATGAACAGGCGGGTGTCTAAGCTTAGACCCTGCCCTAACGGGAAGGTCAAGCCAGCAACACGTCTTTACCATTCCTGACAGCAATACAATAAGAATGAAAACGCCGCGACCAATCCTGATAATAAAAGTCGTCGCTACGTTCTCAGTATGCTAACGTTGACTTTCCCTGATGCCGTGGTAGAAGCAATGAAGACGTTTTTCAGACCCGTGTTGTTTGGCAGCCTGATGGCCTTATGCGCAAATAGCTATGCGCTTACTGAATCCGAAGCTGAAGATATGGCCGATTTAACGGCGGTTTTCGTTTTTCTGAAAAATGACTGTGGTTACCAAAATTTACCCAACAGTCAGATTCGCCGTGCGCTGGTCTTTTTTGCCCAGCAAAATCAGTGGGACCTGAGTAACTACGACACCTTCGATATGAAATCGTTGGGCGAAGACAGCTACCGCGATCTTAGCGGCATCGGTATTCCGGTCGCTAAAAAATGCAAAGCTCTGGCCCGCGATTCTCTGAGCCTGTTAGCCTACGTTAAATAATCCTCCGCGATCCTATTGCTGAAATAATGACCGTGCATCCACGGTCATTGTTAGCTATGATGTTGCGCCCTTTTTTTACGGGTGTTAACAATGGAGGTATCAGCCAATGGCCGAAAATACGATGTGGCATGAAACGCTACACGACCAGTTTGGTCAGTACTTTGCCGTAGACAACGTTCTGTATCATGAAAAAACCGATCACCAGGATTTAATCATCTTTGAAAACGCCGCTTTTGGCCGCGTGATGGCGCTGGACGGCGTGGTACAGACCACCGAACGCGACGAGTTTATTTATCATGAAATGATGACCCACGTCCCGCTGCTGGCGCACGGTCATGCGAAACACGTTCTGATTATCGGCGGCGGCGACGGCGCAATGCTACGTGAAGTTACCCGGCATAAAAATGTCGAAACCATCACCATGGTGGAGATCGACGCTGGCGTAGTCTCGTTTTGCCGCCAGTATTTACCCAACCACAATGCCGGCAGCTACGACGATCCGCGCTTTACGCTGGTGATCGACGACGGCGTGAATTTCGTCAATCAGACCCATCAGACCTTTGATGTGATCATTTCCGACTGTACCGATCCGATAGGCCCCGGCGAAAGCCTGTTTACCTCCGCCTTTTATGAAGGCTGTAAGCGTTGCCTGAATCCGGGCGGCATTTTTGTCGCCCAGAACGGCGTGTGCTTCCTGCAACAGGATGAAGCGCTCGACAGCCACCGCAAGCTGAGTCATTACTTCAGCGATGTCGGCTTCTACCAGGCGGCGATTCCGACCTATTACGGCGGCATTATGACCTTCGCCTGGGCGACGGACAACGGCGCTCTTCGTCACCTGTCGAGCGAAATTATTCAGGCGCGTTTTCATGCCGCCGGCCTTAAATGTCGCTATTACAACCCGGCTATTCATGCCGCTGCATTTGCGCTACCGCAATATCTACATGACGCACTGTCCGCACAGTGACGTTAAGGAGGTGATAAAAATTGAAAAAGCTGAAACTGCATGGCTTTAACAATCTGACGAAAAGCCTGAGTTTTTGTATTTACGATATCTGCTACGCCAAAACCGCAGAAGAGCGCGATGGCTATATCGCCTATATCGATGAACTCTATAACGCCAACCGACTGACCGAGATCCTGTCGGAGACCTGCTCCATTATCGGCGCGAACATCCTGAACATCGCCCGTCAGGATTATGAACCCCAGGGTGCCAGCGTCACGATTCTGGTGAGCGAAGAGCCGATCGACCCGAAACTTATCGATCAAACCGAACATCCCGGCCCGCTGCCGGAAACCGTGGTGGCGCACCTCGATAAGAGCCATATCTGTGTGCATACCTATCCGGAAAGCCATCCGGAAGGCGGGCTATGCACCTTTCGCGCCGACATCGAAGTGTCAACCTGCGGGGTGATTTCACCGCTAAAAGCGCTCAATTACCTGATCCACCAGCTAGAGTCCGATATTGTCACCATCGATTACCGCGTGCGCGGCTTTACGCGCGACGTCAACGGTATGAAGCACTTTATCGATCATGAGATTAATTCTATTCAGAATTTTATGTCGGAAGATATGAAGTCGCTGTATGACATGGTGGATGTAAACGTGTATCAGGAAAATATTTTCCATACCAAGATGCTGCTTAAAGAGTTCGATCTTAAGCACTACATGTTTCACACCAAACCGGAAGATCTCACTGAAACCGAACGCCAGGAGATCACCGCCGCGCTGTGGAAAGAGATGCGCGAGATTTACTACGGCCGCAATATTTCGGCGGTCTGATTCACCACTGGCAGCGCCTGACGGCGCTGTCACTCCGGCTGCACCAGCGTTAGCGCAAAAGCGCGCCCTTTCAGTTCAACCTGTGCTGACGGCGGCAGATTGACGTCGGTAATCACGTCATTAAAGCGCTCAAGCGGCACCACATTAAAGAGCGAATGCGCGCCATACTTACTGCTGTCCGCCAGCAACACTTTGCGCTGCGCATTAGCAATAATCTCCTGTTTAAGCCCGGCCTTATCTTCCGTTGGGGTCGTCACGCCCGTTTTTACCCCCCATGAATTACAGCTCATAAACGCGATGTTCGGATAAACGCTGCGCAACAGCTTACGCCCATGCTCACCGATACAGGACTGACTGCTGTCATCGATACGACCGCCGACAATCGTCACTTCAATTTGCCGGAACTCAGCTAAAAACAGCGCAATATGCAGATCGACGGTGATGACCCGCAGCGGAAGATGGGTTAAGCATTTCGCCAGCTCCATCATTGTCGTACCGGCATCCAGCACGACGGCATCGCCAGCATTGACCAGCGATGCGGCAACGCGTGCGATCGCCCGTTTTTCAGCGGGCGATCGCAGTTGTTTTTCATTGGTGGTGGGCTGGGCGGGTTCAAAACGCCGCAGCGCCACGCCGCCATGACTACGGCTGATCACGCCCTGCTCATCCAGCTTGATCAAATCGCGACGGATAGTGGCTGGCGATGCGTCAACCGCCTCAACCAGCTGTTCTACCGTAACCAGCGTATGGTTTTTCAGATACGCCACAATGAGATCCAGACGGTGTTGTCCTTTCATAACAGGGAATTATGCCAGTTGCATTGCCAGTTTGATCGATACGGCCATGCTCTCAGATTTTGCTTTTCCCGTCCAGGCGATATCAAATGCGGTGCCATGATCGGCAGAGGTCCGAATAAACGGCAGCCCCGCGGTGATATTCACGCCATCATAAAAGCCAAGCAATTTCAACGGGATATGTCCCTGGTCATGATACATCGCCACCACCATATCATACTGCCCCTCATAAGCCTGGAGAAATACAGTATCCGGCGGACACGGCCCATAAACGTCCATACCTTTTGCGCGGGCATCGGTAATGGCTGGTGTCAGGATACGCGTCTCTTCATCGCCAAACAGGCCATTCTCGCCCGCATGAGGATTCACGCCTGCCACGGCGATACGCGGTTTAACGTAACCCACACGCTTGAGGAAAGTATCAGCAATACCAATCACCGTTTCGACACGCGTGGTACTTAACGTATCAAGGAATTTACGCAGCGCGATATGCGTTGAAACGTGAATCACTTTTAGTTTATCGGTGTAAAGTACCATCGCGTAATCGCGGCTATGGGTCAGGGTCGCGAGCAGCTCGGTATGGCCCGGATAGTTGTGCCCTGCCAGGTGCAGCGCCTCTTTATTCAGCGGCGCGGTAGCGATAGCCTGTACGTCGCCCCGTAGCGCTAACTCGGTGGCGCGCTTCACGCAGCGATACGCTAAATCCCCCGCCTGCGCCTGAACTTTCCCGGCCTCCAGCGCCTCCGGCTGCGCCAGCGGCTCATCAATCACATGAATGATGCCGGGCGCAAAACGCGCTTCGGCGACCCGTTCAATGGCCCGTAGCTCAACGTTCGGCGTGATGCCCTTCGCCTGTAAACGTTTCAACGTTGCGAGGCATCCAATAACCACCAGCGGCGCGCCGTTGAGACCGTCTTCGCTTAGCGCTTTAACAATAATTTCCGGCCCAATGCCCGCTGGATCGCCCATGGTAATGGCAACGGTTTTAGTCTCCACAATACATCTCCTCAATATAATAAAGCGCGTCACACAACGTACTGTCTGAACCGAATCCGCCCGCTTTGGTAATGACCGGCAGATCGTCAATTTCGCTGTTTACAAACGTTCCACAGGGAATACAGGGCGCCACCTCACTTTGAATGCGATAACCTTCAGCGCCAAGCGCGCCGGCGACGGCGGTAGCGATATCGCCGCCGGTCAGAAACAGCCCGCCAATCCGCGCCTGCTCGATAATGTTTAACGTGACGACGCCAAGCCGCTGGCTCAGTCGCTCGCCCAATTGCTGACGGCTCATCGCGAATTTTTCGCACAGAGCGTCGATTAACTGTCGATCTTCTGCGCGACGGCTGGTGCGTAATATCGTATGTCGATGCTGACTTAACAGCGCGCAGGCCTGCTCTACGACAGACGCGATTTCCTGTTCCGCGCTATCCGACACCATGCGCGCGGCATCAATATCCACGACCTCCGCACGTCCCCGGCACAGCGCATTATCCACCTGACGTCGCGTGGCTTCGCTCATCGAACCGGCCACCACCAGCACCGGCAGCCGCTGCCGGTCTTGCATAAAAAGTTCAACCGGCAACGCATTCGCCAGACCAGCTGCGCCGACGAGCAGCGGCATCGACGGTTGTTCGCACGCCGCTTGCGCAATCAACGTCAGGTCCCGCTCTTCTACCGCATCCACGACGATAATCCCTTCGCCCTCAGCCGCATAAGCCGTAAGTAAGGCGCTTAACCCGCCGCGTCGGACATCCTGCAAAAAGACTTCATACACAGGGATCTCACTTTGCAACGCCACTATCTCGGCAATACGGGAAGAGACAATGGGCGTTTTCGGATCGCTGGCAAATTCGGTTTCCAGTAGCGGGACGCCATTAACCAGACATTTTCCTTCAAGCGTCGTGCGTCCGGCCGCAGGGATCGCGGCGGCGATAACGGCCAGTTTTCGCTGACTGGCGCGCATGGCCGCCGTCACTTCGGCGCCGATATTGCCGCGAAATGTAGAGTCGATTTTTTTGTACACCAGCGGCGCTGGCGATGTCTCACACCACGGGGAAAGCGCGGCATAAACGGCAGATGCCGCCTGATCTGCGGGCATCGCCCGGCTTTCGGTGTTAATGACTAACACATCGGCGCGGCGGGACGGTTTTTGCGACGCGCTCAACATGACTTCCGTTCTCGCCCCCTTCTTCGCCAACTGGACGCCGGTATCATTCGATCCGGTAAAATCATCGGCGATAACCATCATTTTCATGCGTTTTTCTCCAAAGAAGCCTGACGCGCCTGTTTTTTCGCAACCCAGGAGGTCAACACTGGCGTCAGGATTGCCGTGGTGATCACCGAGGCGGCAATCAGCGGAGCGGCAGCAGCGGCCACCTCGGCGAGCGAAGGGTCGGCCTGCGCAATAGCCAGCGGCGTCGCAACGGCATTACCCGCGGTACTGGAGGCCGCCGCCCCGGCAATGCCAGTTCCGCCAACCAGACGATCTGCGCGAATATTAAAGAAACCGCCAACGAACGTTGTCAGCACGCCGAGCAGAATTCCGGCAAGTCCGCCTTGCAGTAACATTTCCAGGTTGATGCCCGCCCCCAGCGCAAAAGCAAAGAAAGGAATGAGCAGCGGGCCGCCTTTGGTCAAAAAATCGCGCATATGAGGATCAAGATTGCCGAGGATCATGCCGACAACTAGCGGAACCAGCACCGCCACCAGCGCCATAATGGGAATGTTCGCCATCCCTGCCGCGCCCAGCGCAATCATCGTAAAGAAAGGGCCATCATTAAGAGACAAAATAGAGATAGCGCCGACGTCGCGCTCATTGCCGAATTCGCCTACCAGCGCAGCATAAAGTCCGCCATTCGAATTGCTCATCGCCGCGATAATCGCCACGCCGCTCAGGCCAAAAATACCCTCCGCGCCGAAAAGATGCTCCACGCCCAGGCCAATGCCGATGGCGACAAGCAACTTAGTGAGCGTAATCGTCCCGCCCTGCAATAACGCCTGGGGCGCGGCTTTCACACTGATACCGGCTCCCATACACAGCAGAAAAGCGCCAATCAGCGGCGCCGCGCCATTTTTAAATAAGGCGGTGGTAAAACCGCCGATCTCAAGCGCCTGTGGAGCGAAGGTGTTAATGACTGCGCCAATAACGAGCGGTACGACCATCATGCCGCCGGGTACGCGCTCTATTGCTTTTTTGATGTTCATGGTCTTACCGCCTGTTGCTTGTTGTGATTGAATAAAATCATAACGATTATATTCAATCAAATTAAGATCACAAACGCGTCAGATCACAGTTTTAAAATGATTAATAAAAATCAAAAAATCATTCTGCAATAAAAAAGCCGGGATACTCCCGGCTGGAATGTGTGGTGATTTCGTTTCCACTACCGCCCCCAACTGTCCGTCGACTGGCGTTGCGGGACAATAACGAAGAGAGGGTCAGGCTTTACTGACGAATTCCCGATACGCGGCGACGACCCGCAGAAAATCCTCCATGCCGCACAGGGATAAACTCTCTTCATCGTAATAACTCATCCCCTCTTCCATCTCATCGCCGGAAAAATCCAGCTGATTGGCGCGAATCATCACCTCTTCGCCGTCCATCCAGATCGTGTATTCATGCCCTGCTCGTTGCCAGGAGCGTTCGCTGCCTTTGACCGTACGCGCGGCTTGTTCTACTTCATCCAGTAGCGAGAGATTGTCTTTAACCTCTTCATTAAACCAGTGACCGACCACCTCGTGGCCCATCGACATTCGTACTTTTACCCCTCCGGTAACGTCGCGCAGAAATTCGTAATCCATAATTGTTTTCCTCTGCCCTGGCAATGCGCCAATACCGCATTGCGCCTTGAGGTAATTATCGCAGCACGGTGAAAGAAAAACAGCGGGGCGCACAAAAGATAAAATAAAAATGCCAAAACGGTTTATTATTCATACAGAAAGTCACTCTAGCGCTTCAATATATCTACACGCGCTCCGACAAAGTGCTACGTGCCGCACCGTGGGGTATTGAGTCTCCACGACTGACAAACTCGCCGTTAGCGAAGCGCGATCTGGAAGAGTATTTATTTAATGAATGTGCTTTTCATATGCAGCCGTAATCAATGGCGCAGCCCCACGGCGGAGCAGGTGTTCCGCCGCTATCCCGGCCTTAGCGTCCGTTCCGCCGGCACCAGCCGCAACGCCAAAAAAAGCGTGTCGTGCGGGTTACTTCAGTGGGCTGACGTTATCTGCGTTATGGAGCAGAAACATAAAGATCGGTTGATGGCTGAATATCGTCGTATTATTGAAAATAAGCCCCTGCACGTACTCGATATCCCCGATGACTACCGCTATATGGACCCTGAACTGGTCAGGCAACTGGAAGAGCTGGTGCCGGAAGTGCTGGGGATATAGGCGTTGCCGCAAGGAAATGTCCATCATCCATCACGCTTACATTCACTTAATCTTCGTTAAGCGAAAACTCGACGACAAATTTCACATCAGGCAGCGCGCCGTTTAGATGAACTTTTATTATGTGCCGGAAGAGCGCAGGCATTAAAAATGGCTGCCCCTCATCCAGTTATAGCATTACCAGCCCGGTGTCCCTCTGGCGTTTTTTCAGAAATCATCAATACCCTGCCCACGCCGACGCCTGCTAGTCTTTCAGACGCTTCCTTATCATCCGGGTCCTTGTCATGAAATTGTTGGCTACTTGATAAGCGCTTTTCAACTGAGCTCCAGCAATGGGCGATATCAGCAGAGAAGCCGTAGTGAGTTGTATTTTTTGTCAGACGGTTGAAGGAAAATTCAGGAAGGATACATTATGTCTGTATTTCGACGAATAATTTATCATAGCGGTTGGTTTATTCTGCTTGGGCCGTTAATAGGCGCAGCCATCGCGATAGGTATCATAAACTTTTTACCCGCCATTATTGGCGGACCAGACTCATTTTTGTTCTATTTCTGCAGAACAATACCAGAATTAGTGATTATTACCGGCTGGATATACAGTCTCCTCCCCGCATGGTTAACCGGTGTCGCCTGCGCGCTGATACCCCTGAAATTATATCAAAAAATAATTAACAGGATGATCCTTTGCGCCATTGCAGGTGGTCTGATCACGACGCTGTTTAATTTTGCGCGATATGGTTTTGACATAAGCATACTACCATTAATATATGGTGAAGTATTGATTATGCTTATTCCAGCGATTGTAGCCGGGGCAATAATGGGCGGGGTAATTACGTATTTGCCGGGGCTACGGGAAGTGAAGCGTAATAATAAATAAGAAGCGCCATTCGGGCCCGGAAATCCGGGCCCGTCTCTGTTACACCGCAGTCTGGAAAATCACGCCGTCCGCTTTCTCAGTGTACTGAGAGAGCTGGTCGAAGTTCAGATAACGGTAAGTATCCACCGCCGCCAGCTCCGCAGAAGCCGGAAAACGATCTGTCGATGACCTTTTATTATGTGCCGGAAGAGCGCAGGCATTAAAAATGGGGAGTCTCACATCACCAGCCCGGCCCCTCCATCACGGGCATGAGTTTCACAATATTCTCCAGTACCAGTGGCGTGTGGTGATCTGAACTTAATGCCAGTAAAACATCACCTGTGACAACAATTTCTTGGTTTAACAAATCGTCGCCGTACTGTACTTTAACTCTTTCTATGATCTCATCGCTCAACAAGAGTTGCACTTGCCCATTCCAGTCGGCTGTCCGCATGTCGGCATCCTGGACGCAGGTTAACGGTTCTTCGAGTTTAACCACCCAATAACGCTGCGCGCCGCTTTTTTGCTCTGCCAGTATTCCGCGCAATGACACGGTATCGCCTTCCCGCACGCAGCGCTGTTGCCGTTTTTTCGCCATTTCTTCAACCGTTTTGACTGGCAAAATGTCGGTGCTGTGGTTACACCAGGCCAGTGAGCTTTGGCGACTAATGCCCTGAAATTGAGGAACGGGCAACCACCATGTATTATTAGCGTCTTTCTGCAATACCACATCCAGCTTTTTACTATCCTGACTATACCAGTCAGCATCGGCATTGGCAGGTTCGCCACAAAAATAG
Source organism: Salmonella sp. NW177 (assembly GCF_051811585.1). Classification (NCBI taxonomy): domain Bacteria; kingdom Pseudomonadati; phylum Pseudomonadota; class Gammaproteobacteria; order Enterobacterales; family Enterobacteriaceae; genus Salmonella; species Salmonella sp. NW177. Next base: position 112,471 of record NZ_JAMMZV010000008.1, read on the forward strand.
GCATATTTTTGCGCCGCGCATAGCTGCGTCACCACAAAGGATGGCACAGGCGTATTATTCAGCATTGTTTTACGATTAAGATCGCCAACGTAGTTTTCACGTACCGCGTCAAGCAGTTGCGTGCGCAACGGATCGCCTTTTTCTACCGGCAGGCAAGCTGCGATGCGCCCGTACTGTTTCACCAGCGCGCGTAATTCCTGTGACTTCAGGTCAACATTCCCGGCAAAGTGGCACTTCGCTTGCTCCGGCGCGCTAAACTCTTCATCCAGGTAAACCGTACTCACCCACCCTTCGGTACCGCTGTCCAGCAGAATACGATCGAAGAGATAATATTTATCATCTTCATCTTTAATATACTGACCGTCAGTATCTTTTAGCAGGCCGCAAAAATAGGCCAGTTCGCGCGTCTCGTTGATTTCAATCCGCTTGATATCGAAGCGGGCGTTTAATAGCCCAACCTCCTCGCGTAGCGTTAATGCAATAGCGCCGCGTGGATTTTCATCAGGCTTCAGCGGGAACATATCTGATGCATATAAATTGCAACAAATCATCATCAACACCAATAAAAAATAACGCATGAACGTGACCGTCGAAAAATTGCATTGAGGGTGCCATAATAGTGCTTTGCGTTATTATCAGTAATCATTTGCTCATGAAAAAGATCGCGTTCGGTTTCCCGTTATTGCTGGCAGTATTGCCTCATCCGGCGCAAGCCAATGAGGCCGTGGCGAATAGTTCATTGCATTTACTGGCACAGAGCGATATTCAACTGGCGAAAGAGCGTCTGTTAATTGAACGAGATCGGATTAATGCCGATTATTTGTTTGTGAATCCGACCGCGCAGGATATTATCGTTCCTGTCGTTTTCCCCATGCCGCCGCTGTCATTTAGCGACGTTAACGAAGTTGGCGAAGATTACATCCCCGGCATCCGCAACATTAAAATCCGCGTCGATGGTCAGATCGTGACCCCGCAACCACGCTGGACCGTAGTACTGAATGCTCCGCAGGAAGAGATCACCGATAAACTTCAGCAGGCTGGCTGGACGGTGGAGCAACTGATCGCCGCGCTAAGCGACGGTGAATTTTCGCCTCCGGTGGATCTCCCGGCGCTGCCGCCGGAATGGTTTAAGGATAATCAGCCGCAATTTACTATCCAGCGCAACTTCGTCTGGCAGCAGACCTTTCCGGCGGGGAAAGCGGTGACGATCCACCAGGTTTATACCCCGAGCGTGTCACTCAGCGCGCTAATGTCAACGGATGAACTGGACGATGACAACACCTGCCCGACGGCGGAAAACCGCCAGCAAATACAGCAGGCGCTGGATCAGTTAATGGCGACGCAAGGCCCGGCAGGCGCTTTGGGGCAAAACCGGATGGATGTGGTGCTAACCGGTGATCCCGCGTGGAAAGAGGGAGACATCGGCGAGTTTACGCTGCGCCTTCACGGCGATGCGATAACCACCTGCTTTCAGCCGCCGCTGACGCGGATTAACGCCACTACGCTGGAATTTAAGCAGAAAAATTTCCGGCCTGCGGAAAATTTGGCAGTGACGTTTTATTCTTTATCGTCTATGTACGAATGATGGCATAAAACGCTTTACTCACTCAAATCCACGAGCGCATGAAGCGTCTTATAATTAAAAATCCACCAGGTAGAAAGAATTTCACCCTGCTGGTAAAATTCATAATCACTCTCGCCATTTGGCGACTTCAGTTTTATGACATCCCCCATCTGTTTCCAACGGGCATAAGGCGCCTTGTTATTCATTGATTTGAGATTCTGCACCATCGGTTCGCAGCGCGCGCACATTTTTGCGTTACCGTCATCGTAAAATGCCATCATCCCACCGTTAGTAACGTGTAAATACTGTAATTTAGCCGCCGCATCAGCGTTGCCGCATAGCATCAATAGCATTCCTATAACCCATAACTTTCTCATTCACTTTATTTCCGTTAAGCGAAAAATATTATCCAGTAACAGCGGCGTATGATGCGAGGCGCTCAGCGCCAGAAAAATATCGCCGCCGACGCTGACTTTTTTACCGACCAAATTGTTGAGCGATTCCCGCTCTTGTGGGGTTAGCACCAGTTGCATCGTCTGGTTCCAGCCAGGCTGCTGCTTATTGGCATCGCGCACGCAGGCAAGGGGGTTATCCGGGGTCAGGGTCCAGTAAGCGGACTCGCCGTCACCCTGCTGGCGAAGCGTGCCGGTGAGGTTAACGGTATCCCCCTCCACCCTGCACGCCTGCGCCAGTTGCGCTAAATCGGTTTCTCGCAGCGTGCCATCGCTATAGTACCCGCCGCTCACTTTAGATTGTTGTGTCAGCAGGTTGTTTTCCGGCTGCGGGCGCCACACGCCATCCGGGGATTTTTTCAGCACGACGCGAAGCCGATTATTGGCGTCATCATGGATAAAAAAACTCGTTTTATCTCCCGTCGCCTTACCCAAAAAGTAAGCATAATTTTCCGTGGCGCAAAGGTCTTCGACGATAAATTTTACCGTCGGCAGCGGGCCGTTAAGGGTTAAGCTATTGCTGTCGCCAATATAACTGGCGCGCAGGCCGTTCAGAATATCGCTTCGCAGCGGGTCGCTGGCTTTTACCGGCTGGCAAATATTTTTGCGCCCTTGCGCGGCGACCTGCTCACGTAAGAGTGCAGACGTTAACGGTACGTTTTTACCATAATGGCAGTGAACATCCTGCGGCGAAGCAATGGTTTTATCAAAGCGCACAACGCTGCCCCAACTCCAGCGATAACCTATCGCCATCACGCGGTCATAAAGATGATATTGATTTTGCCCATCCGTCAGAAAATTATCGTTTTTGTCTTTTATTAAGCCACAAACGTAAGCAATGCTACTGTTTGCTTCAATCCGCCGCAGGTTAAACAGCCCATCCTCAAGCCCTTCTTCATCGCGCAGCGACAGGGCAATATATTTGCGCCAGGTATCACCTTGTGGCAATGGCTTTATTTCTTCGGCAAATGTATTTTGGCAAATTATTAATAATAAAAATAAATAATACCGCATTTTTCTTCCCTCGAAAAACGGCACTCGCCGGATTATGATAATGATTATGTTTCGGACATGGAATGCACCGGTATGACATATTTTAAATGGCTGAGCGTACTCCTGTGTTTTATTACCAGTTACCATGCTTATGCAAACGACTCGGCGGTCGGGGAAACCAATGGTTCCATTGAATTTCTGCAACAAAATGAGATCAGCATGGCGAAAGAGCGATTGTTGATTGCCAGCGATTGTATCAATGTCGATTATGTATTTATTAATCATTCGGCGCAGGATATTACCGTTCCGGTAGCCTTTCCGATGCCGGCTATTTCCCAACGATATATGGGAGATCGCACAGAAGGTATTGCCAACTTTAAGATCAGCGTGGATGGTAAACCGGTTAAAAGCGAGTCCCGCTGGCGAGTCATCCATGACTTAGGCGGTAAAGGTGAAGAAGACATTACGGCGAAACTACTGCAAACCGGCTGGACGATCCCACAGCTACGCCATGTCCTCAATCGCGAGGGCAAAGCCTCTATTGAAGAAGGATATAAAGAGGGAAAACAGCAATTACCGTCAGAGTGGTTTGATGACGGCTATCTGAATATTGCCGTTCAACAATATTTTATCTGGCAACAACGTTTTCCGGCGGGCAAGGAGATCGTTATTCACCACTCATACACGCCCAGTACGTCCACCGGCGTGCCTGACGACCTTGACAGTCTCCTTGGTGATGAGTTCGGCGATCAATGCCTGACCGCCGCCACTCGCAAGGCGTTAAAACAGCTGGATGCAGGAATAAAATATAAAAACGAAGACGGTAGCGCGAATATCGGCTGGGGCTATCTGGGCTATATTCTGAAAACTGGCGCTAACTGGAAAGAGGGTATCATTGGCGACTTTACCTTGCGCATTCATAAGAAGGATGAGACTGAAGTGGTTGTCCCCTGCTTTAATTACCCGCTAAAACAAATTGATCCGTTAACCCTGGAGTTTAAACAAAAAAACTTCAAGCCCGATGAAAACCTGGATATCCATTTTTATTACGATTCTTCGCGGTAAAAACTGGCCCGGAAATCCGGGCCAGTCACTTTTACACCGCAGTCTGGAAAATCACCCCATCTGCTTTCTCAGTGTACTGAGAGAGCTGGTCGAAGTTCAGATAACGGTAGGTATCCACCGCCGTCTTATCCACCTGCGCCACGTAGGTCTGGTACTCTTCCGGCGTCGGCAGTTTGCCGATAAGCGCCGCAACCGCCGCCAGCTCCGCAGAGGCCAGGAAGACGTTCGCACCGGTACCTAAACGGTTCGGGAAGTTACGGGTAGAAGTGGAAACCACCGTCGCACCGTCAGCCACACGCGCCTGGTTACCCATACACAGGGAACAACCTGGGATCTCAATACGCGCACCGCTCTTACCGAACACGCTGTAGTAACCTTCTTCGGTCAGCTGCGCGGCGTCCATACGGGTTGGCGGCGCTACCCACAGGCGAGTCGGCAGTTGGCCTTTGTGGCTATCCAGCAGCTTACCGGCCGCGCGGAAGTGGCCGATGTTGGTCATGCAGGAACCGATGAACACTTCGTCGATCTTCTCGCCCTGCACGTCAGACAGCAGACGCGCGTCGTCCGGATCGTTCGGCGCGCACAGGATTGGCTCTTTGATATCCGCCAGATCGATGTCGATCACCGCCGCGTATTCCGCGTCGGCATCGGCTTCCAGCAGTTGCGGATCCGCCAGCCATTTTTCCATGCCCTGGATACGGCGTTCCAGCGTACGACGGTCGCCGTAGCCTTCCGCAATCATCCACTTCAGCAGGACGATGTTGGAGGTCAGGTATTCAATGATCGGCTCTTTGTTCAACTTGATGGTACAACCCGCAGCGGAACGCTCGGCAGAAGCATCGGTCAGCTCAAACGCCTGCTCCACTTTCAGATCCGGCAGACCTTCGATTTCCAGGATGCGGCCAGAGAAGATGTTTTTCTTGCCTTTCTTCTCAACGGTCAGCAGGCCCTGTTTGATGGCGTACAGCGGGATGGCATGGACCAAATCGCGCAGGGTGATGCCCGGCTGCATTTTGCCTTTGAAGCGCACCAGCACGGATTCCGGCATATCCAGCGGCATCACGCCAGTCGCGGCGGCAAACGCAACCAGACCAGAGCCCGCCGGGAAAGAGATACCAATCGGGAAACGGGTATGGGAGTCGCCGCCGGTACCGACGGTATCCGGCAACAGCATACGGTTCAGCCAGGAGTGGATCACGCCGTCGCCCGGACGCAGGGAGACACCGCCGCGGTTCATAATGAAGTCTGGCAGCGTGTGGTGCGTGGTGACGTCAACCGGCTTCGGATAGGCTGCGGTGTGACAGAACGACTGCATGACCAGATCGGCGGAGAATCCCAGACAGGCCAGGTCTTTCAGCTCATCGCGGGTCATCGGGCCAGTAGTATCCTGAGAACCGACGGAGGTCATTTTCGGTTCGCAGTACGCGCCCGGACGGATACCTTTCACGCCGCAGGCGCGACCGACCATTTTCTGCGCCAGAGAGAAGCCACGGCTGCTTTCCGCCACGTCTTTTGCCTGACGGAAAACGTCTGAGTGCGGCAGTCCCAGCGCTTCACGCGCTTTGGTGGTCAGGCCACGGCCGATAATCAGCGGAATACGACCACCGGCACGCACTTCGTCGATCAGCACGTCGGTTTTCAGTTCGAAGGTTGCCAGTAGCTCGCCGGTTTCGTGGTTACGCACTTCGCCTTTGTACGGGTAGACGTCAATCACATCGCCCATATTCAGGTTAGAAACGTCAACTTCAATCGGCAGCGCGCCCGCATCTTCCATAGTGTTAAAGAAGATAGGCGCAATTTTGCCGCCGAGGCACAGGCCGCCGCCGCGCTTATTCGGCACGTTCGGGATGTCATCGCCCATGAACCACAGCACGGAGTTGGTCGCGGATTTACGGGAAGAACCGGTGCCCACCACGTCACCCACGTAAGCCAGCGGGTAGCCTTTTTTCTGCAATGCTTCGATTTGTTTGATCGGGCCGACAACGCCTGGCTGATCCGGCTCAATGCCTTCACGGGCGTTTTTCAGCATCGCCTGCGCATGTAACGGGATATCCGGTCTCGACCACGCATCCGGCGCCGGAGAGAGATCGTCGGTATTCGTTTCGCCGGTCACTTTGAAAACGGTGACGGTGATTTTTTCCGCCAGCGGCGGACGGCTCAGGAACCATTCGGCGTCGGCCCAGGATTGCATCACCTGTTTGGCATATTCATTGCCCGCTTTGGCTTTCTCTTCGACGTCGTAGAAGTTATCGAACATCAGCAGGGTGTGAGACAGCGCTTTGGCAGCAATCGGCGCCAGTTTCGCATCGTCCAGCGCATCAATCAGCGGATGAATGTTGTAACCACCCTGCATGGTGCCCAGCAGTTCAATGGCTTTTTCTGGGGAGACCAGCGGGGAGGTGGTGTCGCCTTTCGCGACAGCAGCGAGAAAACCTGCTTTAACATAAGCGGCTTCATCTACGCCAGGAGGAACGCGGTTGATCAACAGGTCTAACAGGAATTCTTCTTCGCCCACAGGCGGGGTCTTCAGCAGCTCGACAAGCGCAGCCATTTGGGTTGCGTCTAAAGGTTTTGGCACAATCCCCTGGGCAGCACGCTCAGCTACGTGCTTACGGTATTCTTCTAGCACGACGATATCTCCTCGCTCTCATTGTCATAATGCGGCGCTTTTGTTGATGGGCGATTCTCTTCACGCTCCTGTGAGACAGTAGTTAGTAGGGTAAATGCCCGGTACCGCATAAGGCACAATAACAGGATTTTCTTTAAGTGTTAATCTGTTTACAAAAAAGCAACATAAAAAAGTGGCTGAATCGTTAAGGATGGTCTAATGCTCTACTGAGACGGGAGCTGCAGCCATAAATGCTTACCTCATTTCGTGCTTTGATCGTCACGTAACGTTATCGATCCCAACATTAGCTAAAAATTAAACTATCGTCCCTTTATACTCACGCGAAACTGCACCCCGTCGGCGGCAGGCATAATGACCATAGCGATTCTCTGGAATCGGGAGAGATAAAATGACGTTGCCCTTTAAACCCCATCTCATTGCCCTTGTGTGCAGTGCCGGGTTATTTGCCGCTTCGGGCGTACTGTATGTTAAAAGCCGCGCTCCCGAAGCGCCCGCGCAGGCGGCAGCTCCCGCCCCTGAGCAAACGCAGACCGCTGTGCCCGCGCCTGTCGCGAAAACGACCTTTACCACTGCGCAAATCGATCAATGGGTCGCGCCTGTCGCGCTTTATCCCGATGCCCTGCTGTCGCAGGTGCTCATGGCCTCCACCTACCCGGCGAACGTGGTTCAGGCCGTCCAGTGGTCGCGAGATAACCCCACGCTGCAGGGCGATGCCGCTATTCAGGCGGTGGCCAGCCAACCGTGGGACCCCAGCGTCAAATCGCTGGTCGCCTTTCCCCAGTTGATGGCGCTTATGGGCGAGAATCCGCAATGGGTGCAAAACCTGGGCGATGCGTTCTTAGCCCAGCCACAGGATGTGATGGATGCGGTGCAAAGGTTGCGTCTGCTCGCTCAACAAACCGGTTCGCTAAAATCAACGCCGCAGCAAACCGTCACCAGCGTGCCGAAGTCCAGCGCTTCTACCGCCGTCACGACGACAACAACCACCACCACATCCGCCAGTACGCCAGCGACACCGTCGACCGTCATCAAAATTGAACCCGCGAATCCGCAGGTGGTGTACGTGCCGAACTATAACCCCGCGACGGTGTATGGCGCCTGGCCCAATACCGCTTATCCGCCGGTGTATTTACCGCCCCCTCCGGGGCAGCAGTTTGCCGATAGTTTTGTTAAAGGTTTTGGTTATAGTCTGGGCGTCGCTACCACCTATGCGTTGTTCAGCAGCATAGACTGGGATGACGACGATCATCACCACCATGACGACGACCATCATGATGATGATTACCATCATGGTGGTAACGGTTATCAACATAATGGCGATAATATCAACATCAATGTCAATAATTTCAACCGGATATCTGGGCAAAACCTGCCGGGCCAAACGATGGGCTGGCAGCATAATCCCGCCTGGCGCAATGGCGTCCCCTATCCGAATAATACCGTTGCGCAACGGTTCCATCCCACCAATGTTAGCGGCGGGTTAAGCGCAACGCAGCAAGCGCCAGTGTCTCGCGACAGTCAGCGCCAGGCGGCCATGACGCAATTCCAACAGCGCAGCCATACATCACCCGCTAACCTGTCAGGCGAGACATCCCGCGATAGACAGCGCAAAGCGGCATCGCAGCAGTTAAATCAAATTGCCCAGCGTAATAATTACCGTGGCTATGACGGAACACAAAACAGCAGTCGTCGCGAGGCGGCGCAGCAGACACTGAATAAATCCACCACGCAGCAGCATCGTTCCGAGCTGAAGGCTAAAGCCCAGCAGCACCCTGTTTCACAACAGCAGAGAGACACCGCCCGCCAGCGTATTGAATCCTCTACGCCGCAGCAGCGTCAGGCATTTCGCCAGAATATGCACGCCAATGTGTTTAGCGGGAACGACAGTCGATCGCCGTCATGGCAATCGCAACAGCTACGCGGCCTGGAAAGCCGTCGCGGCAGTCACTTAAACACCGAGCAACGCGCCGCCGCGCGGGAACATTTTTCTGAACATCATGAATTTCATCGCCGTTAACCGGAGCAGATAATGAAAAAGGTTATGTTAAGCGCTCTGTTACTGTCGTTACCCTTGCTGGGCTACGCGCAGGAACGGTTCCCCTCCCCGGAAGCGGCCGCCAGCGCCTTCGCCGCGGCGGTAGCCGGAAAAAACGAAACGCAGCTTACCGCGCTACTGGGCGATGACTGGCGGCAATTTCTGCCGCCGGAAGGTGCCGATCCCGAGGCCGTGGCCCGCTTCAATCGTGACTGGCGCGAAGGCCATGGCATTGTACAAAAAGACAATACGGCGCACCTGAATGTCGGACGAGAAGACTGGCAGCTCCCGGTGCCCATGGTGAAAGAGACTGGCGGCTGGCGCTTTGATATGGCGGCAGCCGGGAATGAGATCCTCACCCGTACTATTGGGCGAAATGAACTTTCTACCTTACAGGCCATGCATGCTTACGTTGATGCGCAGCAGGATTATTACTTACAAAACCATCGCTGGGCGCACAGGATAATCAGTAGCGAAGGCCAAAAAGATGGCCTGTACTGGCCAACCAAAGCAGGCGACGTCCCCAGTCCGTTAGGCCCAAACTTTAGCCCCGCAGCGCCAGACGAGGGCTATCACGGCTACCATTTCCGTATTATCAGCGATAACGACGGTCACGGCGCGGCGCTTCTGGCCTGGCCGATGCATTACGGCGAAACCGGGGTGATGAGTTTTATGGTCAACCAGGACGATCGTATTTATCAGGCGGATTTAGGCAAGGAGACGGAGAGTAAAGTTCAGGCTATCACGCGTTTTGCGCCAGACGCGCAATGGCAGGTCGCCGAATAACCCGTAAGCGCCTGGCGTTATCGCCAGGCCGTGATCATTAGCCCTGATGCGGCATTAATTCCGGGTGGCCTTGTACCGGCGGCTTGTTGCTGGTCAGCGCGGCTTCATCAGCCTGAATGCTGCCGGAATTGGCCGCCCATACGCCTTCATGCGTGTGGGTGATCTGCTGATGCTGCGCATTCAAATCCTCGCCCATTGCCGCAATATGCGTACTTTCCGTACCACCGCTGTTAGTCGCCCAGGGGATGACGGGATCGCTGGCAAATGCCATGCCGGAAACCAACGTCGCGGTTAGCGCTGCTGTTGTCAGAAAAAGTTTCATATATCAAACCTCATAATTAGCTCGCTATTATTTTATAGCGTTACTAATTTCAGGGTGATGACAAAGTAAGGAGAGGTATTTCTTATGAAACAATTAGTTGGTCGAAAATGACAGACAAAGGCACTACCGACGGCATAAGCTTTGAAAAACGTACTGCTGCGGAAAAGATAAATTTTGCGGTTTCGTTATCCTTCGCCATCATTTGACACATCTGATTTGCCATGCATAAAAAAAGCGGCTGTAAAGCCGCTTTTTTGTATCGGGTGGCGCATTGGCACCTACAGAAGATTATTTCTTCTTCGCTTTCGGGTTCGGCAGGTCGGTAATACTACCTTCGAACACTTCAGCAGCCAGACCGACGGACTCGTGCAACGTCGGGTGCGCATGAATGGTCAGCGCGATGTCTTCCGCATCACAGCCCATTTCGATCGCCAGACCGATTTCACCCAGCAGCTCGCCGCCGTTGGTGCCGACAATCGCCCCGCCGATCACGCGGTGAGATTCTTTGTCGAAAATCAGTTTGGTCATACCGTCTGCGCAGTCAGAAGCGATAGCACGGCCAGAAGCTGCCCACGGGAAGGTGGCGGTTTCATAGCTGATGCCTTTTTCTTTCGCTTCTTTCTCGGTCAGGCCAACCCATGCCACTTCTGGCTCGGTGTACGCGATAGACGGGATAACCTTCGGATCGAAGTAGTGTTTCTTCCCGGCGATAACTTCAGCGGCAACGTGGCCTTCGTGAACGCCTTTATGCGCCAGCATCGGCTGACCGACGATATCGCCGATAGCGAAGATGTGCGGCACGTTGGTGCGCAGCTGTTTGTCGACGCGGATAAAGCCACGGTCGTCAACTTCCACGCCTGCTTTGCCCGCGTCGAGGTTTTTACCGTTCGGCACACGACCGATCGCCACCAGAACCGCATCATAGCGCTGCGCTTCAGCCGGGGCTTTTTTGCCTTCCATCGAAACGTAGATACCGTCTTCTTTCGCTTCAACGGCAGTTACTTTGGTTTCCAGCATCAGGTTGAATTTCTTGCTGATGCGCTTGGTGAAGACTTTAACGATGTCTTTATCAGCCGCCGGGATAACCTGGTCGAACATTTCAACCACGTCAATCTCTGAACCCAGCGCGTGGTATACGGTACCCATTTCCAGACCGATGATACCGCCGCCCATGACCAGCATACGCTTCGGCACTTCTTTCAGTTCCAGAGCGTCGGTAGAATCCCATACGCGCGGGTCTTCATGCGGAATAAACGGTAATTGGATCGGACGAGAACCTGCCGCGATAATCGCGTTGTCGAAGTTGATCACGGTTTTGCCGTTTTCGCCTTCAACTTCCAGGGTGTTCGCCCCGGTGAATTTACCCAGACCGTTGACCACTTTCACTTTACGGCCTTTGGCCATACCAGCCAGACCGCCGGTCAGCTGCGTGATCACTTTCTCTTTCCAGGTACGAATCTTGTCGATATCGGTTTTCGGCTCACCGAAGACGATACCGTGTTCAGCCAGCGCTTTGGCTTCTTCGATAACTTTTGCTACGTGCAGCAGCGCTTTAGAAGGGATACAGCCGACGTTCAGACAAACACCGCCAAGGGTGCTGTAACGTTCTACAATTACGGTTTCCAGACCTAAATCAGCGCAACGGAAAGCGGCAGAATAGCCTGCCGGGCCCGCCCCAAGTACCACGACCTGAGTTTTGATTTCAGTACTCATCATGACCTCTTTATTTGTATCCGGCGGTCCGGGGTACTTGATCGCCCATCATCCACCGGGTCGTTCTATCCGCCCGTATCTTACAAAATTGTTAACAATTTTGAAACAACAAACGGATCACGAATTATCGCTTTCGCTAATAACCTCACAAAATACATGAGATTATCAAAAAAAAGCCGGCCGTCGGGCCGGCTTTTTCATTACATCACCAGACGGCGAATGTCAGACAACATATTGTTGATAATGGTAATGAAACGCGCACCATCAGCACCATCGATCACACGGTGGTCGAAGGAAAGAGAGATAGGCATCATCAGACGGGGCACAAACTCTTTCCCATTCCACACCGGTTCCATCGCCGACTTAGAAACGCCGAGGATAGCCACTTCCGGCGCGTTGACAATCGGCGCGAAGTGGGTAGTTCCCAGGCCGCCGATGCTGGAGATAGTGAAGCAACCACCCTGCATTTCGCCAGCGGTCAGCTTACCATCACGCGCTTTTTTGGAGATGGTGGTCAGTTCGCGAGACAGCTCGGTCACGCTCTTCTTATTCACGTCTTTAAAGACCGGAACCACCAGGCCATTCGGGGTATCAACCGCCACGCCGATGTTGATATATTTTTTCAGGGTCAGACGCTGACCGTCTTCGGACAGAGAGCTGTTGAAGCGCGGCATCTGTTCCAGAGCAGCGGCAACCGCTTTCATGATGAAGACCACTGGCGTGTATTTCACATCCAGTTTGCGCTTCTCAGCTTCGGCGTTCTGCTGTTTACGGAACGCTTCCAGATCGGTGATATCGGTTTTGTCGAAGTGCGTAACGTGCGGGATCATCACCCAGTTACGGCTCAGATTCGCGCCAGAGATTTTCTGGATACGGCCCAGTTCCACTTCTTCAACTTCACCAAACTTGCTGAAGTCCACTTTCGGCCACGGCAGCATACCCGGGATACCACCGCCCGCAGCAGCCGGCGCAGCTTCCGCGCGTTTGATTGCGTCTTTCACGTACGCCTGAACGTCTTCGCGCAGAATACGGCCTTTACGACCGGTGCCTTTCACTTTCGCCAGGTTGACGCCAAACTCGCGCGCCAGACGGCGAATCAGCGGGGTAGCGTGAACGTACGCGTCGTTTTCAGCGAACTCAGACTTGCCTTCGGCTTTGGCTGCAGGGGCAGCAGGCTTCTCAGCTTTCGCCGCCGGAGCCGGTGCCGCCGCTTCCTGTTTAGCCGGAGCGGCCGCAGGCGCTGCGCCTTCTACTTCGAAGACCATAATCAGAGAACCGGTTTTCACTTTATCGCCGGTGCTGATTTTGATTTCTTTCACGGTGCCCGCGAACGGCGCAGGCACTTCCATAGAGGCCTTGTCGCCTTCGACGGTGATCAGCGACTGTTCAGCGGCAACTTTATCGCCGACTTTGACCATCACTTCGGTGACTTCAACTTCGTCGCCGCCGATATCCGGTACGTTAACGTCTTTCACGCCCGTCGCTGCTGCTGGAGCAGCCGCAGCCGGAGCGGCTTCCGCTTTCGCTGGTGCTGCTGCGCCTGCTTCACCCGCCACTTCGAAGACCATAATCAGAGAGCCGGTAGATACTTTGTCGCCGGTGTTCACTTTGATCTCTTTCACGGTGCCCGCGAACGGCGCCGGCACTTCCATTGAGGCCTTGTCGCCTTCTACGGTGATCAGCGACTGTTCAGCTTCTACGGTGTCGCCCACTTTCACCATCACTTCAGTCACTTCAACTTCGTCACTGCCGATATCCGGAACGTGAACGTCTTTCGCCGCTGCCGCAGCAGGTGCTGCTACCGGAGCCGCTTCTTTCTTCTCTTCTGCCTTAGCAGGTGCAGCGTCGGCTGCACCGTCGGCGGAATCGAAAATCATAATAAGTGCACCGGTCTCGGTTTTGTCGCCGACAGAGACTTTGATCTCTTTCACGACGCCAGCCTGCGGAGACGGGACTTCCATAGAGGCTTTGTCGCCTTCTACGGTGATCAGCGACTGTTCAGCTTCCACTTTGTCGCCCACTTTGACCAGAATCTCGGTGATTTCAACTTCATCTGTCCCGATGTCCGGTACTTTGATTTCGATAGCCATTATTCTTTTACCTCTTACGCCAGACGCGGGTTAACTTTATCTGCATCGATGTTGAATTTGGTAATCGCATCCGCTACCACTTTCTTGTCGATTTCGCCACGTTTAGCCAGTTCGCCCAGCGCTGCGACAACCACATAAGAAGCATCAACTTCGAAGTGGTGACGCAGGTTCTCACGGCTGTCGGAACGACCGAAGCCATCCGTACCCAGTACGCGATAGTCGTCAGCCGGTACGTAAGTACGAACCTGCTCGGCGAACAGTTTCATATAGTCAGTAGATGCTACAGCCGGAGCGTCGTTCATCACCTGAGCGATGTACGGTACGCGCGGGGTTTCCAGCGGGTGCAGCATGTTCCAGCGTTCACAATCCTGACCATCACGCGCCAGTTCGGTGAAGGAGGTTACGCTGTACACGTCAGAACCTACGCCGTAGTCTTTCGCCAGGATCTGTGCTGCTTCACGCACATGACGCAGGATAGAACCGGAGCCCAGCAGCTGAACTTTACCTTTGCTACCTTCAAGGGTTTCGAGTTTGTAGATACCTTTACGGATACCTTCCTCGGCACCTGCTGGCATGGCCGGCATGTGGTAGTTTTCGTTCAGGGTGGTGATGTAGTAGTAAACGTTCTCTTGTTTCTCACCGTACATACGCTCCAGACCATCATGCATGATGACAGCCACTTCGTAAGCGTAAGCCGGGTCGTAAGAGATACAGTTCGGGATAGTCAGCGACTGAATGTGGCTGTGACCATCTTCGTGCTGCAGACCTTCGCCGTTCAGCGTAGTACGACCGGAAGTCCCGCCGATCAGGAAGCCGCGAGCCTGCTGGTCGCCAGCCTGCCAGCACAGGTCGCCGATACGCTGGAACCCGAACATAGAGTAGTAGATGTAGAACGGGATCATCGGCAGATCGTTGGTGCTGTAAGAGGTCGCCGCAGCCAGCCAGGATGCGCCTGCGCCCAGCTCGTTGATACCTTCCTGCAGAATCTGGCCTTTCTCGTCTTCTTTGTAGTAAGCAACCTGCTCACGGTCCTGCGGGGTGTACTGCTGGCCGTTCGGGCTGTAGATACCAATCTGACGGAACAGACCTTCCATACCGAAAGTACGCGCTTCGTCGGCGATGATCGGAACCAGACGATCTTTGATCGACTTGTTCTTCAGCATCACGTTCAGGGCACGCACGAAAGCGATCGTAGTGGAAATCTCTTTACTTTGCTCTTCCAGCAGCGCGCCGAAATCTGAAAGTTGAGGCAGCTCTAACTTCTCGGTGAAGTTCGGCTGACGGCTTGGCAGGTAGCCATGCAGCGCCTGACGGCGTTCATGCAGGTATTTGTGTTCTTCAGAACCTTCCGGGAAGGTAATGTACGGCAGTTTTTCGAGATCAGCATCGGCAACCGGCACGTTGAAACGATCGCGGACGTAACGCACGCCGTCCATGTTCATTTTCTTAACCTGGTGAGCGATGTTTTTACCTTCCGCGGTGTCGCCCATGCCGTAACCTTTAATGGTATGGGCCAGGATTACCGTCGCTTTGCCTTTGGTTTCCTGCGCTTTTTTCAGTGCCGCGTAGACTTTCTTCGGATCGTGACCACCACGGTTCAGCGCCCAAATCTGCTCGTCAGTCCAGTCGGCCACCAGCGCGGCGGTTTCCGGATATTTACCGAAGAAGTGCTCACGCACGTAAGCGCCGTCTTTGGATTTGAAGGTCTGGTAGTCGCCGTCAACGGTTTCGTTCATCAGTTGGATCAGTTTACCGCTGGTGTCTTTACGCAGCAGCTCATCCCAACGACCGCCCCACATGACTTTGATAACGTTCCAGCCAGCACCTGCAAAGATGCCTTCCAGTTCGTTAACAATCTTGCCGTTACCGGTGACCGGGCCGTCAAGACGCTGCAGGTTACAGTTGATAACAAAGACCAGGTTGTCCAGTTTTTCACGGGTGGCGATGGTGATCGCGCCTTTGGATTCCGGCTCGTCCATCTCGCCGTCGCCGAGGAAGGCGTAAACGGTCTGTTTAGAGGTATCTTTCAGGCCGCGGTGTTCCAGATATTTCAGGAATTTCGCCTGGTAGATAGCACCGATTGGGCCCAGACCCATAGAGACGGTCGGGAACTGCCAGAATTCCGGCATCAGTTTCGGGTGCGGATAGGAAGAGAGGCCATTGCCATGCACTTCCTGACGGAAGTTATCCATCTGTTCCTGGGTCAGACGACCTTCCAGGAACGCGCGAGCGTAGATGCCCGGAGAGATGTGGCCCTGGAAGTACACCAGATCGCCGCCATCCTGTTCGTTGCGCGCACGGAAGAAATGGTTGAAACAGACATCATAGATCGTGGCGGAAGACTGGAAGGACGCCATGTGGCCGCCCAACTCAAGGTCTTTTTTAGACGCGCGCAGCACGGTCATGATGGCGTTCCAGCGGATAGCAGAACGAATGCGACGTTCCAGCTCCAGATTGCCCGGGTATTCCGGTTCGTCTTCAACGGCAATAGTGTTGATGTAATTACTGGCCCCTGCGCCTGCCGCGACTTTCACGCCGCCTTTACGAGCTTCAGAAAGCAGTTGGTCAATCAGATACTGAGCGCGCTCAACACCTTCTTCACGGATGACCGATTCGATCGCCTGTAGCCAGTCGCGAGTTTCGATCGGATCCACGTCATTTTGGAAACGTTCTGACATGGGGGTATTCCTTATCTATCTAATACGTTGAGTTATCTGGAACCTGTCCCATTAAACTTTCGTCAGAAAGCTTAATAAGACAGGTTCTGCGTTTAGTTGCCGCGCACATTTTTGCGCGTTATTCACAACATCTTCTGGTTAACGTTCTGCCAGAAAAAACTAATTCTTGCGCTGCTCCAGACGGCGTAAAGCGCGTTCACGACGGCTCTCCTCACGGCTTCTGTCCAACATAATCTCTTCGATAAACGCCAGATGGCGGTGTGACGCTTCACGCGCTTCTTCTGGTTTTCCGGCCATAATGGCTTCAAATATACGGGTGCGATGCGTACTCACCAGCGGCAGCATCTCCCGACGCGCATACAGCAATTCGAAGTTCTGCCGCACGTTTTGCGCCAGCATCGGCTCCATACACCTTAGCAGATGAAGCAATACCACGTTGTGCGCCGCTTCGGTGACGGCGATTTGATACTGGAGCACGGCTTCGGACTCGGCATCCAGATCGCCGGACTCTTGCGCCAGCTCAATGGCATGGTGCAGCTCGCGAATACGGTCTTTATCTTCGTCGGTGCTGCGCAGCGCCGCGTAATAAGCCGCAATGCCTTCCAGCGCATGGCGCGTTTCGAGCAGGTCAAACTGGGATTCAGGGTGATCGGAGAGCAGTTCCACCAGCGGGTCGCTAAAGCTCTGCCACAGGCTGCTCTGCACGAAGGTTCCGCCGCCCTGGCGACGAAGCAACAATCCCTTCGCTTCGAGACGTTGAATCGCCTCGCGCAAGGAGGGACGGGAGACGTCGAACTGTTTTGCCAGTTCACGTTCCGGTGGGAGTTTTTCTCCGGGACGCAATGTCCCCTCAAGGATTAAAAACTCCAGCTGCTGCTCGATCACATCGGAGAGTTTTGGTTGGCGGATTTTGCTGTAGGCCATGATTTCCTGTCTTAAGCCATTTGCCCGGAGTCAATTGGTCTTACCAATTTCATGTCTGTGACGCTAAAGTAACAAAGTATTCACCTTCTGTCCATACAGGTTTTGATTGAAATCAGTAAAGGAGGCACATTTTAACAATTTTACAGAAATCATGTTTCAAAACTGTAACTGTGCACAAATGTTAAATTTACCCACCAGGAGGTAGATTTAACGTATTTTAAACGACAAAAAATCTCATCTGAACCGATTCAACAGCAGATTAAATGCATTTTTATGCATAAATAATGAATAGAAATAAATTAACCTCTGCAAGGGAAAATAAAAGGAGGTATTTACAAGTGCTTTCTTTTTACGCAACTCGTCATCACCCCTGCACAAAGCAGGTGCATTCGCGGCCACATACCATTATTCTGATCAAGACGAAAGAGTTGAAGTGACATTTAAAAAAACGAATCTGTAAATAAATTAATACAAAAAGCGGAATTGCAAACTTACACACGCACTACTGCATCGTTCAAAATAAGCGCGTTATGAATAAACCGCGCCCGATACACGAGGTTTTATGATGGACAGTCAGCAGCACGGCGAGCAGCTCAAGCGCGGCCTGAAAAACCGCCATATTCAGCTTATCGCATTGGGCGGCGCGATAGGGACAGGCTTGTTCCTGGGAAGCGCCTCCGTTATTCAGTCGGCGGGGCCAGGAATTATCCTGGGCTATGCGATTGCAGGCTTTATTGCCTTTCTGATTATGCGCCAGCTGGGAGAGATGGTGGTTGAAGAACCGGTCGCCGGCTCTTTTAGCCACTTCGCCTATAAATACTGGGGCGGCTTTGCCGGATTCGCTTCCGGCTGGAACTACTGGGTGCTGTACGTATTAGTTGCCATGGCGGAACTGACCGCAGTGGGTAAATATATCCAGTTCTGGTATCCGGAGATCCCCACCTGGGCTTCTGCGGCAGCCTTCTTTGTGATTATCAACGCCATCAACCTGACCAACGTTAAAGTGTTCGGTGAGATGGAGTTTTGGTTCGCCATTATTAAAGTGATCGCCGTCATCGCTATGATTCTGTTCGGCGCGTGGTTACTCTTTAGCGATACCGCTGGTCCGCAGGCCACCGTGCGCAACCTGTGGGAACAGGGCGGCTTTCTGCCGCATGGCTGGACCGGGCTGGTGATGATGATGGCCATTATTATGTTTTCGTTCGGCGGACTGGAGCTGGTAGGGATCACCGCCGCTGAAGCCGATAACCCGGAACAGAGCATCCCCAAAGCCACTAATCAGGTTATCTATCGCATCCTGATTTTTTATATCGGCTCGCTGGCGGTTCTGCTTTCGCTGCTGCCATGGACTCGCGTCACCGCCGATACCAGCCCATTTGTCCTTATCTTCCATGAGCTGGGCGATACGTTTGTCGCCAATGCACTGAATATCGTGGTTCTCACCGCCGCGCTATCGGTTTATAACAGCTGCGTTTACTGCAACAGCCGTATGCTGTTCGGTCTGGCCCAGCAGGGAAATGCGCCGAAAGCGCTGCTGAACGTCGATAAACGCGGCGTGCCGGTGAGCTCCATTTTGGTTTCCGCCGTCGTGACGGCGCTGTGCGTGCTGATCAACTACCTGGCCCCAGAGTCCGCATTCGGACTGCTGATGGCGCTGGTGGTCTCCGCGCTGGTCATTAACTGGGCGATGATTAGCCTTGCCCATATGATGTTCCGTCGCGCGAAACAGCAGCAGGGCGTGAAAACCCGCTTCCCGGCCCTGTTTTATCCGTTCGGCAACGTTCTCTGCCTGCTGTTTATGGCGGCAGTATTGATCATTATGCTGATGACGCCAGGTATGGCGATCTCCGTGTGGCTGATTCCGGTATGGCTGCTCATCCTGGGCGTCGGCTACCTGTGTAAAGAAAAAACGGCAAAAACGGTGAAAGCCCACTGATTGTGGCGTTACTTTTCCGCCCTCCCCGTCCGGGGAGGGTGTTATCTGCCTCACAGTTTCCCACGTATAACCATTTTATCCATATCAGCGGCGTGATCCTGCTACGCAAATAAAAGCTCGCAGGCGAATAATTACCGCCATCATCTGATGGGGAGAAGTCTCAATGGATAAGGGCAGACTTTCGGTAAGAGAGAAAATCGGGTATGGCATGGGCGACGCCGGATGTAACATTATTTTTGGCGCTATCATGCTGTTTGTTAATTATTTTTATACGGATATTTTTGGTCTTGCCCCGGCGTTAGTCGGTGTTTTACTCCTTTCAGTACGCGTTATCGATGCCGTTACCGATCCGGTGATGGGCGCGCTTGCCGATCGTACCCAAAGTAAATATGGTCGTTTCCGCCCCTGGCTACTGTGGATTGCATTTCCCTACGCGCTGTTCAGCGTTCTGATGTTCACGACGCCGGACTGGGGCTATAACAGCAAAGTTGTCTATGCTTTCGTCACCTATTTTCTGCTTTCCGTGACCTACACCGCCATCAATATTCCCTATTGCTCACTGGGCGGCGTGATCACCAACGATCCAAAAGAGCGCGTGGCCTGTCAGGCTTATCGCTTCGTGTTAGTCGGCATCGCGACGCTGTTGCTATCGTTAACGCTATTGCCGATGGTGGACTGGTTTGGCGGCGGCGACAAAGCCAAAGGCTATCAGTTGGCGATGACCGTGCTGGCGATTATCGGCATGGGTATGTTTCTGTTCTGCTTTGCCAGCGTCCGCGAACGCGTTCGCCCTGCCGTTCCGACGCACGATGATATGAAGAATGATTTCAAAGACGTGTGGAAAAACGATCAATGGGTACGCATTCTGCTATTGACCTTATGTAACGTCTGCCCGGGGTTTATCCGTATGGCGGCGACCATGTATTACGTCACCTGGGTGATGGGACAAAGCACCCATTTCGCTACGCTTTTTATTAGCCTTGGCGTGGTCGGTATGATGATCGGCAGTATGCTGGCAAAAGTCTTAACCGATCGCTGGTGTAAATTGAAGGTATTTTTCTGGACCAATATCGCGCTGGCGATTTTCTCCTGCGCGTTCTATTTCTTTGATCCGAAAGCTACCGTGATGATAGTGGCGCTCTACTTTCTGCTCAATATTCTGCATCAGATCCCTTCCCCGTTGCACTGGTCGCTGATGGCGGACGTCGATGATTACGGCGAATGGAAAACCGGCAAACGCATTACCGGTATTAGCTTCTCCGGTAATCTGTTCTTCCTGAAACTGGGCCTGGCGATTGCCGGGGCGATGGTCGGCTTTTTGCTCTCCTGGTACGGTTATGACGCCAGCGCCAAAGCGCAAAGCGCCTCGGCGATGAACGGTATTATGCTGTTGTTTACCGTTATCCCCGGCGTTGGCTATCTGATTACCGCAGGCGTGGTACGTCTGCTGAAAGTTGACCGTGAACTGATGAAAAAAATCCAGGACGATTTGGAAAAACGTCGCACTAATTACCGCGAATTGAGTGAGTTGCAGGAGCTCAACGCCGCTGAAAGCGTAAGGAAAGCCTGATGGCAAACTGGCCAAACCCGTTTATTGAACAACGTGCCGATCCGTTTATTTTACGCGACGGCAGCGATTACTACTTTATTGCCTCTGTACCGGAATATGACAGGCTGGAAATCCGCCGGGCTAATTCGCTGGAAGGGTTGCGCGCCGCCGACCCCGTTGTCGTCTGGCGCAAACCGGAAAGCGGCCCGATGAGCCAGCTCATCTGGGCACCGGAAATGCACCGCATCAACGGCAAGTGGTACATCTATTTTGCCGCTACCCATACTCAAGCGCT
This sequence comes from Salmonella sp. NW177, assembly GCF_051811585.1. NCBI lineage: Bacteria > Pseudomonadati > Pseudomonadota > Gammaproteobacteria > Enterobacterales > Enterobacteriaceae > Salmonella > Salmonella sp. NW177. The sequence continues at coordinate 133,502 of NZ_JAMMZV010000008.1, forward strand.
TGATAAGCTGGGAATGTTCCAGCACCGCATGTTTGCCCTGGAGTGCGCCGATGCCGACCCACTCACCGGCAAGTGGACGGAGAAAGGTCAGATTAAAACACCGTTTGATACCTTCGCCCTCGATGCCACCACTTTTTATCATCAGGGAAAGCAGTGGTATCTGTGGGCGCAAAAAGCGCCGGATATTGCCGGTAACTCAAATATTTATCTGGCTGAACTGGAAAATCCGTGGACGATTAAAGGCGAGCCGGTAAGGCTCAGTAAGCCAGAGTACGACTGGGAGTGTCGGGGTTTTTGGGTTAACGAAGGTCCGGCCGTCGTGGTGCATGGCGACAAGCTGTTTATCAGCTATTCGGCCAGCGCCACCGATGAAAACTACTGTATGGGATTACTGTGGATTAACGTAAACGACGATCCGCGCGATCCGGCCAACTGGCATAAATCACCGCGCCCGGTCTTTACCACCAGCTATGAAAATCGCCAGTATGGGCCGGGACACAACAGCTTTACGCAAACGCCGGAAGGTGAAGATGTACTGGTGTACCACGCGAGAAATTACACCGAAATTGAAGGCGATCCGTTGTACGATCCCAACCGCCATACGCGTCTGAAACGGGTGCGCTGGGACGAAAACGGGATGCCTGATTTCGGCGTGCCGCCAGCCGATACGATCTAAGCCGTTGCACTGCCCGGTGGCGCTAACGCTTATGCGGCCTACAATGGAAAAACCTGTAGGCCCGGTAAGCGTTAGCGCCATCGGCACAACGCTACACTAATGCCCCATAAATGGTGAGCAACGCAATAATCACCACCACCACAAACGAGGCCTTCTTCGCCATCGATACCGCCGCTTTGGGGGTTTCTACTTTGTCAGTATGCGGTTCGCGCGCCAGTGAGAACTGCGCCAGACGTGTGAGCACCTGATACTGCGAAGTATGCAGATCCGCCAGCGAGGCAAACCAGGCCGGCAACGCTTTCTCGCCATGCCCCAGTAATGCATACACTACGCCCGCCAGACGTACCGGAATCCAGTCCAGCACATGAAGAATAGCGTCAATGCCGGATTGCAAACGTTGGTGCGGCGTCTGATAGCGCGCCAGCCAGGTCTGCCAGGCCCGTAAAAACGCATAGCCCACCAGCGTTACCGGCCCCCATGGACCGCCAACGATAAACCAAAATAGCGGTGCGAGGTAAAAACGGAAATTTATCCATAACAACGCATTTTGCAGCTCACGCAAAAATTCACGCTCATTACAATCCGGCGGCACGCCGTGGATTAGCGTAAGCTCGCTGGCCATCGCCTCGCAAGGATGCGGATCGTTACGGGACGCCGCTTTCAGCCAGGCGTGATAATGTACTCGCACTTTGCCCGCGCCGATACACAGCACGCCCAGGAGAATCCACACCACCAGCGTCGGCACGTTAAATAGCAGCCCTTTTAGCGCCTGGAGCAGTAGAAAAGTCACCACCATCGCGATCGCCGTCATTCCCATCGTGCGCAACATCGAAAAATGCGTAATCCGACGGAATAGCGCCTCCAGCCGATGATCGAGCTGCCAGTGCTCGCCCAGCTTAAACAGGCGCTCGACAATCAGCACCAGTAATGTCGTAAACAGCGTCATGTCATCTCCTTGTGCGACGAGAGGGCTACCAAAGCGCGAAAGCGCGGCCAGTCAAAGGCAGGGCCAGGGTCCGTTTTGCGGTCAGGCGCAATGTTGCAGTGTCCGGTCATATTGTCGGCGATCGCCGGATAGCAAGCGATAAGCGTGCGCGTCACGGCGGCTAGCTGCTGATACTGCGCATCGGTATAAGCCAGCGTATCCGTCCCCTCCAGCTCAATACCAATGGAGAAATCATTACAACGTTCCCGCCCCTGATAGTTTGATACGCCCGCATGCCACGCACGCTTATCAAAAGGCACATACTGGACGATTTCACCGTCGCGACGAATCAGACAATGGGCCGAAACACGAAGATGAGCGATTTCTGCAAAAAAAGGATGGGCGTCTGGATCTATCGTTCCGGTGAATAATGCATCGATCCACGGACCGCCAAACTCGCCGGGGGGCAGGCTAATGTTATGCACCACCAGCAAGGACGGTTTTTCGTCATCCGGACGGCAATCATAATGCGGAGAAGGGACGCGTCGCGCCTCTACCAACCAACCCTTATCTGGCAACATGCGGAGTCTCCTTTTGAGTGGTGCTTATAGCTGCTTCAGAGTAGCATGTTTCTACCTTATGATTCGTTAGCAATTTGGAGTTTTATCATGCCGCCTCGCCGTTATAACCCAGACGACCGACGTGACGCGCTACTGGAACGCATTAATCTCGATATCCCTGCCGCCGTTGCTCAGTCGCTGCGTGAAGATTTAGGTGGAGAAGTCGATGCTGGCAACGATATCACCGCGCAACTTTTGCCGGCAGATACGCAAGCCCATGCCACGGTGATCACTCGTGAAGACGGCGTTTTCTGCGGCAAGCGCTGGGTTGAAGAGGTCTTCATCCAACTGGCGGGCGATGATGTGCGCCTCACCTGGCATGTCGATGACGGCGACGCCATTCACGCCAACCAAACAGTGTTTGAACTGAACGGCCCGGCTCGCGTATTGCTGACCGGCGAGCGCACGGCGCTAAACTTTGTCCAGACCCTTTCCGGCGTCGCCAGTGAAGTACGCCGCTACGTTGGACTGCTGGCTGGCACCCAAACCCAATTGCTCGACACGCGTAAAACGCTGCCGGGTCTGCGCACCGCGCTCAAATATGCGGTTTTATGCGGCGGCGGCGCCAATCATCGTCTGGGCCTCACTGACGCGTTCCTGATTAAAGAAAACCATATTATCGCCTCCGGTTCGGTTCGTCAGGCGGTGGAAAAAGCGTTCTGGCTACATCCGGACGTGCCGGTAGAAGTCGAGGTCGAAAATCTGGATGAACTGGACGATGCGCTGAAAGCAGGCGCGGATATTATCATGCTGGATAATTTCAACACCGACCAGATGCGCGAGGCGGTGAAACGCGTCAACGGCCAGGCGCGGCTGGAAGTATCCGGCAACGTCACCGCGGAAACCTTACGCGAATTTGCTGAAACCGGGGTGGATTTCATCTCCGTTGGCGCGCTGACCAAGCACGTACGCGCGCTCGATCTCTCCATGCGTTTTTGCTGATCCTCTCCGCCCGATGGCGCTGCGCCGTCGGGTCTATAAATCACCTGTCCGTAGATCCGCGTCGTGATTCGGTAAAATATTCGTAGCGCCTCGCAATAACGTTGCCGTGTCATGTAACGCAGCGAAAATCTTCAGAATCCGCCTTCCCGTTTTACCTTTTGCCGCTCGCCCGCTCTTTCCTCGTTTGCCACAGTAGCGCCAGCTAACTCAAGGAGCGAACAATGGAAAAACAACGCGGTTTCACGCTTATCGAACTGATGGTCGTTATTGGCATCATCGCCATTTTAAGCGCCATTGGCATTCCGGCTTACCAGAACTATCTGCGTAAAGCGGCGCTGACGGATATGTTGCAAACGTTTGTCCCCTACCGTACTGCCGTCGAACTCTGCGCTCTGGAACATGGTGGGACGAACACATGCGATGCGGGCGTCAACGGTATCCCCTCGCCCGTCATCACCCGTTATGTTTCGGGCATGAGCGTGGAAAAAGGCGTCATCACGCTTACCGGCCAGGAGAGTCTGAGCGGGCTTAGCGTCATCATGACGCCCGCCTGGGACAATGCTAACGGCATTACCGGCTGGACGCGTAACTGCAATATTCAAAGCGACAGCGCGTTACAACAGGCTTGTGAAGATGTCTTCCGTTTTGACGCCAACTAAGGAGACAAGATGAAAGACGCTCAGCTCAACACCTTGTGTCAACGTCATCAGGCTGTACTGATCAATAGCGCCAGCAACAGTATCACTGTTGCGGTGGTCGACGCGCCCTCTCATGCGTTACTGGACGCTCTGCATTTCGCCACGCAAAAACAGATTGATATTGTGTGCTGGACTCGCCAGCAAATGGAAAATCATCGGCATAAGCCGGATCAGGCTCCCTCGACAAACGCCGCGAAAGGTGGAGAAACCGCGGCCCAGCTTCTCAATCAGACATTACGCTCGGCGATGGCGAAACGCTCCTCTGATATCCATCTCGAACCAGGCGCCAGCCGCTACCGAATAAGACTCCGCATCGACGGCGTTCTTCATATTCTGCAGGACATCGCCAAAGAGACGGGGCTTGCGCTGACGGCCAGATTGAAAGTCCTGGGAAATTTGGACATCGCTGAACATCGGCTGCCGCAGGACGGGCAATTTACCGTTGACCTGACGGGCGACAGCATCTCTTTTCGTATCGCCACGCTTCCCTGTAAAGAAGGCGAAAAAGTCGTCTTACGGTTGTTGCATCAGGTTGAACAAACGCTGGATCTGGACACGCTGGGCATGTACGGGGCACAACTTACCGCTTTTAGGCAAGCCCTACAGCAACCTCAGGGGCTGGTACTGGTGACTGGCCCCACCGGTAGCGGAAAAACGGTCACGCTATATAGCGCGCTACAAACCCGGAATACGCCGGGTATCAACCTCTGTAGCGTTGAGGATCCGATAGAAATTCCACTGGATGGGATTAACCAGACGCAGATCCATCCCCGCGCCGGGCTCACCTTTCAAAATGTGCTGCGCGCGCTTTTACGCCAGGACCCTGACATCATCATGGTAGGTGAAATTCGTGACGGCGACACCGCAGAAATCGCCATTAAGGCGGCACAAACGGGCCATCTGGTACTTTCAACGCTCCATACGAACTCCACCAGCGAAACCCTGATACGTTTGCAGCAAATGGGCGTAGCACGCTGGATGATCTCATCGGCGCTTACGCTGGTGGTAGCGCAACGCCTGGTAAGGAAGCTTTGCCCGCACTGCAAACAGCGTCTGAGCGATCCCGTGGTGCTATCGCCCAATCTTTGGCCCAACGCGCTACCGCGCTGGCAGGCAAGCGGCTGTCAGCATTGCTACCACGGCTTTTATGGCCGAACCGCGTTATTCGAAGTGTTAACCGTTACCCCGGCATTACGTCAGTTAATTGCGAGCGGCGCATCGGCGCAAGCACTGGAAGCCCACCTCCAACAGACCGGTACAGGGACGCTTTTTGAAAATGGCTGTCGCGCCGTTGAGCAAGGCATGACGTCCTTTGAAGAGATACTGCGCGTTCTGGGAATGCCCCATGAGCGTTAAACAGCTCTGGCGCTGGCAAGGCGTTAACGATAAAGGTCAACTGGAACAAGACGTTGTATGGGCGGACAATCGTCTGGCGCTGATCATCACCCTGCAACATCAGCGCATTATGCCGCTTCGCATCAAGCGTATGGGCGTTAACGCCGCACTGTGGAAAGAAGAGCAAAGCGCTGAAATTATTCATCAGCTGGCCACGCTCATTCATGCCGGGCTGACGCTTTCTGAAGGGCTGGAACTCCTTGCGCAACAGCATCCCCACCCACAATGGCAAGCGCTGTTGCGCACGCTGGCTCACGAGCTTGAACAGGGCGTCCCTTTTTCCAGCGCATTAGTCTCCTGGCCGCAGGTATTTCCGCCGCTCTACCAGACGATGATCCGCACCGGAGAACTGACCGGCAAACTGGCCGAATGCTGCTTTGAACTGGCCCGTCAGCAAAAAGCGCAACGGCAGATTACGGTTAGCGTGAAAAAGGCGCTACGCTATCCCGTCATTATTCTGACAATGGCCGCCCTGGTCGTTTTCGCCATGCTGCACTTTGTTCTGCCGGAATTTGCCGCCATTTACCGTAGCTTCAATACCCCGCTCCCTCTTCTGACGCGCGGTATTATCGCGATAGCGCAATGGGGGTCGACATGGGGTTGGCTCATCTTGTTCCTGACGATGCTCATTGCTATCGCTCACCGCAGGGTAAAACAAAAACCGTCCTGGCAAGCGCAGCGGCAGCGTCTTCTGCTACGGCTTCCCGTTATGGGTCGCCTGATAAGAGGCCAGAAACTAGCGCAAATATTCACCGTACTGGCATTAACCCAAAGCGCAGGCATTCCTTTTCTTCAGGGACTGGAAAGCGCTATCGATAGCCTCGGCTGCCCTTACTGGTCACAGCGTTTAACGCAGGTACATCAGGAGATCGCCGCGGGCAATCCGGTCTGGTTGGCGCTAAAAAATACCCAGGAATTTAGTCCACTATGCCTGCAACTGGTCAGAACGGGCGAAGCGTCCGGCTCACTCGATATCATGCTGCATAACCTTGCCCGTCACCACAGTGAAACTACGCTGGCGCTGGCCGATAATCTGGCGTCGCTGTTGGAACCGGCGTTATTGATCATCACCGGCTTAATTATCGGTACGCTGGTGGTGGCGATGTATTTGCCGATTTTTCATCTGGGAGACGCGATGAGCGGGATGGGATAAGGCTGGCGCACATTTACGCCAGCCAGAATATTAGAGGCTATTGAAAATGCGGTTTTCTTGTTCCTGCACCCGAATAAAGGTGGTGCGTTTGGTCAACTCTTTCAGGCGAGACGCGCCGACATAAGTGCAGGCTGAGCGTAGACCGCCCAGGATATCGCGGGCAGTATTGCCCACCGGCCCACGCAGCGGCAATTTAACCGTTTTACCTTCTGCCGCGCGGTATTTCGCAACGCCGCCGACATGACGGTTCATCGCAGATTCCGAACTCATGCCGTAGAACAGCATAAATTTCTCGCCGTTCTCTTCTACCACGCTGCCGCCGCTCTCTTCGTGACCCGCCAGCATGCCGCCCAACATAACGAAATCCGCGCCGCCGCCGAAGGCTTTTGCTACGTCGCCTGGCATGGTGCAGCCGCCATCGCTGACGATCATGCCGCCCAGGCCATGCGCCGCGTCAGCACATTCGATAACCGCCGACAGTTGCGGATAACCAACGCCAGTTTTTACACGCGTCGTGCATACGGAGCCGGGACCAATTCCCACTTTCACGATATCGGCGCCGGAGAGGATAAGCTCTTCGCACATCTCGCCCGTTACCACATTGCCTGCGCAGATTGTTTTTGTCGGCCATGCTTCACGTGCTTTCGCGACGAACTGCACAAAATGTTCTGAATAGCCATTGGCCACATCAATACAGACAAAGTTCAGCGCAGGATTCAGCGCCAGAATCTGCACGGTTTTTTCGAAATCAGCATCAGAGGTCCCGGTGGAAACCATCACATGCTTGAGAACATCAGCCGAAGCCGTGTTGATAAAAGCTGCCCATTCTTCAACGGTATAATGTTTATGTACAGCAGTCAGAATATCAAACCCGGCCAATGCTTGCGCCATTTCAAACGTCCCGACGGTATCCATATTGGCCGCAATAATCGGTACGCCAGACCAGGTCTGACCTGAGTGTTTAAAGGTGAATTGACGTTCCAGTTCGACATCGGAACGGCTTTTGAGGGTAGAACGTTTAGGACGGATAAGAACGTCTTTGAAACCTAACTTCAGATCTTCTTCAATACGCATGTGCGGATTCCTGGGGTTAATGGCGAAAAATCGAAACTCACAACTCCAGTGACGCTATCATACGCACTAATCATGGCCGTACAAGACTGCGAAATTCTCTTTTTTTACGTTACAATCCCATAAATTTACCTGGCGAATAGTAGGTTAATGCTCAGAGCGTATCGTCTTTGTATGCTTAAAATTTAACCTTTTGATTGTCAAACTAAAATTCCGGAAGCTGGAGATATGAGGTATACCGTAGCCTTAACCGGCGGTATTGGCAGCGGTAAAAGTACCGTCGCTGATGCCTTCGCTGACCTCGGAATAACCGTCATCGACGCGGATATTATCGCGCGCCAGATGGTTGAGCCAGGGCAGCCCGCCCTGAACGCAATAGCGGAACATTTTGGTTCTGAACTTATCGCCGCCGACGGCACGTTACGTCGCCGGGCGCTGCGTGAGCATATTTTTTCGCATCCGGAAGAAAAAGCCTGGCTTAACGCTCTGCTTCATCCCTTAATTCAGCAGGAAACCCTACGACAGTTTCAACAGGCTACGTCGCCCTATGTGTTATGGGTTGTGCCTCTGCTGGTTGAAAACAGGCTGTATCAAAAAGCCAACCGCGTACTGGTGGTTGACGTGACGCCCGAAACGCAGCTCATACGCACAATGCAGCGTGATGATGTTACGCGCGAGCATGTTGAACACATTCTCGCTGCGCAGGCGACGCGTGAAGCGCGCCTTGCCGTGGCGGACGATGTTATTGATAATAACGGCGCACCGGATGCTATCGCATCAGATGTGGCCCGCCTGCACGCCAGTTATCTTAAGCTCGCGTCGCAGTTTGTCTCACAGGAAAAACCGTAATGCACACCCAGGTCCTATTTGAACACCCTCTCAATGAGAAGATGCGTACGTGGCTGCGCATAGAGTTTTTGATCCAACAGCTCTCCATCAACCTGCCAATTGCAGACCATGCTGGCGCACTGCATTTTTTCCGTAACATCAGCGATCTACTGGATGTGTTCGAACGGGGCGAAGTCCGTACCGAACTGCTGAAAGAACTGGAGCGCCAGCAGCGTAAATTACAGGCCTGGGTTGAGGTTCCCGGCGTCGATCAAGACCGTATTGAAGCCCTGCGCCAGCAGTTAAAATCCGCGGGCAGCGTGCTGATCTCCGCCCCGAGGATTGGCCAGCAGCTACGCGAAGATCGCTTGATTGCCCTTGTGCGTCAACGCTTAAGTATTCCTGGCGGCTGTTGCAGTTTCGATTTACCCACTCTGCATATCTGGTTGCACCTACAACAGGCGCAGCGCGACGCCCAGATTGAAAGCTGGCTTGCCAGCCTGAATCCCCTCACCCAGGCGCTGACGCTGGTGCTTGATCTGATCCGTAATTCAGCGCCTTTCCGTAAGCAAACCAGTCTGAACGGTTTTTATCAGGATAACGGGGACGACGCCGATTTGCTGCGTCTTATGCTGACGCTCGATTCACAACTTTATCCGCAAATTTCCGGCCATAAGAGCCGTTTTGCCATTCGCTTTATGCCGCTGGATAGTGAAAATGGTCTGGTGCCGGAGCGTCTTGATTTTGAACTGGCCTGTTGCTAAGGAGTAAAAATGTCTGACGTGACCGTCGTAAACTGTCCGACCTGCGGTAAACCGGTCGTCTGGGGGGAAATTAGCCCCTTCCGTCCATTTTGTTCTAAACGCTGTCAGTTAATTGATTTGGGCGAATGGGCCGCCGAAGAGAAACGAATCGCCAGCAGCGGCGACCAGTCTGATAGCGACGACTGGAGCGAAGAGCGCTAACGGTGATGGCTCTGTTAAGACGGCAATATCGCCTTATGACAAAAATAATCAATAAATACGCGTAGTTTTGGCGCCATATGCGCGCGGCCGGGATAATACAAATAAAACCGGTCCGCCGCAGGCAGCCACTCCTCAAGTACGGAACACAACCGCCCATCCTGTAAGTCTTCGTGGACATCCTGTTCAAAAACGTAGGTTAGCCCTGCCCCATCACGCGCGGCGGAGAGACGCAACGCTTTATCATTCACCATTAACGCGGCTTCCGGCGTAATTTCCAGCCGTTGCGCTCCGTGAACAAACTCCCACCGATATAGCCCGCTCTCACGCGTAAAACGATGGCAAAGGCAGCGGTGATTGATGAGTTCCTGAGGGTGCAGCGGCGTGCCAAAACGCGCAAGGTATGCAGGGGATGCTACGATCGCCGGGCGTAAAACATCACCGAGCGGAACGACATTCATATCAAGTTGTACCGCATCGCCAAAGCGAATACCGGCATCAAAGCGTTCGTTAATTAAATCCACAAAACCGTCATTCACATCGATATCCAGCCGAATATCGGGATAATCGCGCATGAAACCGGCGAGATTAGGTTGTAACAAAAGCATAGCCGCCGTGCGCGGTACGGTCAGGCGTAATGTCCCTCCGGGTATATCGCGGCTCTGGCGGGCATGTTCCATCGCCTCATCAATATGGTTCAATGCGGGCCTGATACTGGCAAGAAAGGCATGTCCTGCTTCTGTCAAACCGACACGCCGGGTGGTTCGGTTCAACAATTTCACGCCAAGTTCATCCTCCAGTTGGCGCATATTCTGACTTAACGCCGATGTAGAAATATGTAACTGCGCCGCTGCCCGCGTGAAGCTATGGTTTTCAGCAATCATGCAAAAAGCATGCAATATGGACATCACATCATGACGCATTATTAAGCCAGCCTTCATAAACCATGCTTATTCCCCCTATTTTTCATCTTATACGCCAGGTATAGACTGCCTGCCATGCACAAAATATCCTCATGGAGGCAGTATGCAATATCGTACATTAGGCGCAAACGGACCGCGAGTGTCAGCCATCGGACTGGGATGTATGGGCATGAGCGCATTTTACGGCGCTCATGACGACAGCACCTCAATTAAGACGCTACATTATGCGTTAGATCAGGGGGTAACACTGCTCGATACCGCAGATATGTATGGCCCTTATACCAATGAAAGGTTAGTCGGAAGAGCCATCGCCGATCGTCGCGATCGGGTATTTTTAGCGACGAAATTTGGTATCGTTCTCGACCCTGCTAACCCTATGGCGCGTGGCGTCAATGGCAGACCGGAGTACGTTCGCCGTAGTTGTGAGCAAAGTCTGCAACGCCTGGGGGTCGATCATATCGATCTGTACTACCAACATCGCGTTGATCCATCAGTCCCCATAGAAGAGACTGTCGGTGCAATGGCGGACCTGGTGCGCGAGGGAAAAGTGCGTTATCTCGGGCTATCCGAAGCATCAACGCAAACGCTGGAACGCGCCCATCACGTTCACCCTATTACCGCGCTGCAAAGTGAGTATTCGCTTTGGTCCCGCGAAGCGGAAATTTCAGCACTTTCCACCTGTGAACGGTTGGGTATAGGATTCGTCGCTTACAGCCCGCTGGGACGCGGATTTCTGACCGGTACGATTAAAACGCCAGAAGATTTTGCTGCGAATGACTTCCGTCGCACAAATCCCAGGTTCATGGGTGAGAACTTCTCGCGCAATTTACGTCTGGCTGAAGCAATAAAACAAATGGCACGCGAAAAAGAGTGTACCCCCGCACAATTAGCGCTGGCCTGGCTGCTGGCCCGCAACAGGCACATCGTTCCCATTCCCGGCACCCGCCACTGCGCCAGGGTGGATGAAAACCTCGGCGCGTTATCACTGACCCTCAGCCCGCAGGAGCTGGCGGCAATTGAGGCGGTTTTTCCTCACGACGCCGCGGCCGGCCCCCGCTACTGGCCGGAAATTATGTCGACATTAAATCGCTAATAAGATCGATGGGGATCGTGTTGCGATCCCCCACTAAGGCGCAAATTGGCGTAATTTACGAATAATCGGTTCATTGGCCGGCGGAAAATCGTCCGTATTCAACGCGTTCTGCGCGATCCACCGTCCCGGCTGCCCTTCTTTCCCCCACGGTTCGCCCTCCCAGCGTTCAACCAGCCAAAACCACAGCGTAATGTGTCTATCCGGGAATTGATATTCCAGAGTGTCGAATAGTGTCACCTGTGTTGGCGTAATCCCCACCTCTTCCTGTAGCTCCCGGATCAACGCCTGCTCTGGTGTTTCGTCGGCTTCAATTTTTCCGCCGGGAAATTCCAGCTTGTTCGCCATATGCGCATCAGCGGCGCGTCGGGTGATAAAAATTTCGTCGTTCGGGTTGCGGATAATCCCAACCGCGATTTGCAGTTTTTTCATCTTGTTGCATCCATAAAAAAGGCGCAGTCGCCTGCGCCTTTTTATCTGTGTTCAATGCCAGGCCGAATAAGCGTAGCGCCCTTCGGCAATAATGCCAGCACCGACCGGATGGCAACACATTATGTCTTATCAGGCCGGTAAGTTTATCGCATTAGCTCAGGCGACCGTGACACTGTTTGTATTTCTTACCGGAACCACAAGGGCAAGGATCGTTACGTCCAATCTTACGTTCGCCGGTTTGGGCGGCCAGATCGGCAGCCACAGCGGCATCGTCATCCTGATGGCTTAGCTGCTGCATCTGCGCCAGGCGCTCCGCCTCTTCGCGACGCTGCATTTCCATCGCTTCGACCTCTTCAGGCATACGTACCTGGACTTTGCTCAGGGTACTGATCACTTCATATTTCAGCGATTCCAGCATCGCGGCGAACATAGCGAAGGATTCGCGCTTGTATTCCTGCTTCGGATCTTTTTGCGCATAGCCGCGCAGATGAATACCCTGACGCAGGTAATCCATCGCCGCCAGATGCTCTTTCCACAGGGAATCGAGCGTTTGCAGCATCACGCCTTTTTCGAAATGACGCATCATTTCAGCGCCAACCACCTCTTCTTTACGCTGATACACCTCGATGGACTGCGCCAGGATGCGCTCACGCAGCGTCTCCTCATGCAGCTCCGGCTCTTTATCCAGCCATTCGGCAATCGGCATCTCCAGGTCGAAGTCGTTTTTCAGGCGTTCCTGCAAACCCGGGATATCCCACATCTCTTCCAGCGACTGCGGCGGAATGTAGGCGTCGATAGTCGCCTTAAAGACATCTTCGCGAATGCTGTTAATGGTGTCGCTCACGTCAGACACATCCAGCAATTCGTTACGCTGGGTATAAATTGCACGGCGCTGATCGTTCGCCACATCATCATATTCCAGCAGTTGCTTACGAATATCGAAGTTACGGCTTTCTACTTTACGCTGCGCGTTAGCGATAGCTTTCGTCACCCACGGGTGCTCAATCGCTTCGCCCGGCTTCATCCCCAATTTACGCATCATACCGGAGACACGATCGGAGGCGAAAATACGCATCAGCGCATCTTCCATCGACAGGTAGAAACGGGAAGAACCCGGGTCGCCCTGGCGACCGGAACGGCCACGCAGCTGGTTGTCGATACGGCGGGATTCATGGCGCTCGGTGCCAATGATATGCAGACCGCCGGCAGCCAGAACCGCGTCATGGCGTACCTGCCAGTCCGCTTTAATCTGCGCAATCTGTTCTTCCGTCGGCGCTTCCAGCGCGGCGACTTCCGCCTGCCAGCTACCGCCCAGCATAATATCGGTACCACGACCCGCCATGTTGGTAGCGATAGTGACCGCCGCTGGATAACCAGCCTGCGCAACGATGCCTGCTTCGTTGGCGTGGAATTTTGCGTTCAGTACGTTATGTTTGATGCCCGCTTTGGTCAGCTCTCTGGAGACCACTTCAGATTTCTCGATAGAAATCGTCCCGACCAGCACTGGCTGACCGTTCGCGGTACGCTCTTTAATATCTTCGATAATGGCCTGGATTTTTTCCGCTTCGGTCATGTAGACCAGATCCGGCAAATCTTTACGGATCATCGGACGGTTGGTCGGAACAACGACGGTGTCCAGCTTATAGATAGAACTAAATTCGAAGGCTTCAGTATCCGCCGTACCGGTCATACCGGCCAGCTTTTCATACAGACGGAAGTAGTTCTGGAAGGTAATAGACGCCAGCGTCTGGTTTTCATTCTGAATTTCAACGCCTTCTTTCGCTTCTACCGCCTGGTGCAGACCGTCAGACCAGCGACGCCCCTGCATGGTACGACCGGTATGTTCATCAACAATGATGACTTCGCCGTCTTTCACAATGTAATCCACGTCACGGGTAAACAGCGCGTGCGCGCGCAGCGCGGCGGTGACGTGATGCATCAGCATAATATTGCCAGGCGAGTAGAGCGACTCGCCTTCATCCATAATGCCTTCTTGCACCAATAGCTCTTCAATCAGCACCAGACCGCGTTCGGTCAGGTTAACCTGGCGCGCTTTCTCATCAACGGAGAAGTGGCCTTCGCCCTGGAAAGTGTCAGAATCTTCTTTCTCCTGACGAATCAGGTGCGGAATGATTTTGTTCACTTTTTTGTACATTTCCGAGCTATCTTCCGCCGGGCCGGAAATAATCAGCGGCGTACGCGCTTCATCGATCAGGATGGAGTCGACTTCATCCACCAGCGCATAATGCAGTTTACGCTGCACGCGCTCTTCCGGGCTGAACGCCATGTTGTCGCGCAGGTAGTCAAAACCGTATTCGTTGTTAGTGCCGTAAGTGATGTCGGCAGCGTAAGCTTCACGTTTGGCGGGCGCAGGCATACCTGGCAGGTTGATACCAACGGACATACCGAGGAATTCGAATAGCGGACGGTTGTTTTCGGCGTCACGCTGCGCCAGATAGTCGTTCACGGTTACCACATGAACGCCTTTGCCGGACAGCGCGTTCAGGTAGGCTGGCAGCGTTGCGGTCAGCGTTTTACCTTCACCAGTACGCATTTCGGCGATACAGCGATCATTGAGCACCATACCACCCAATAGCTGAACGTCGAAGTGACGCATCCCAAAGACGCGTTTACTGGCTTCACGCACCACCGCGAACGCTTCCGGAATCAGGCTCTCTACGCTTTCGCCTTTTTCAATACGGGCGCGAAATTCGTTGGTTTTCGCTTTCAGTTCGTCATCGGAGAGTTTTTCCATCTCCGGTTCCATCGCATTAATAAGGCTGACGGCCTTACGCATACGACGCAGCGTACGATCGTTACGGCTACCGAATACTTTGGTTAATAATTTGATTAGCATAATAAAGTCTCAAATGCCCCGCGCCGCGGAGCTACAAATAAAGTAAAAGGGTCTTTTTTCGTTAGCTGAGACGTTGCGGACCGGCGCGGATACCCTGCGCCTGACTTATCCAGGCCGGGATGCTAAATGCGGTTTGTGGCGCAAAATACGCCAGGGAGAGGCGGCGAACAATCGCCGGCGGCGTGCCCTCCTGCGTGAGCATCGCGCTGAGCGTATTCAGTAAGGCGATATGATGCGCCTGTAATGGCGACGGCGCGTCGGCAACGGGCAGCGTTTGCGGCGCCATTGCAAAAGAAAGGTGGCGAATCACCGTGCGAATAGCGTGCTGATGCCAGTAATCTACGGTGAAATTGGGACGACGGTTAGAGGCTTCTAACAGCGCAAGATGGCTAAAGTTAACTTTAGACGCGGTGCTGGCGGTCGTCCTTGCAGGCGTATTGGTTTCAGCGGCGTTACTGAGCGCGGGCAAACCAAAACTCGCCGCGACCATCCCTAATAAGAGATGCGGCCAGAAGTATCGTCTGCCTAACTGTCGCCAGCGCGTCAGTATTCCACTCACGTCATTGCCACCTGATATGCCCCTCATGGGCTTACGGAATCAAAACAATTTGCGCACAAATCTTATCATTAAAGCGTACGCGCTACAGCAGTAATGACGAGAAGCTATGGTGAAAATCGGCTAAGAAAACAGCGAACGCGCCGTGTTTCCATTTAACTCTGCCAAAATGGCTGTATTAAGGAAAGCGCAGATAAAGGATAGTAAAAAAAACGACTGGCTCGCCTGGCCGGAGAGAGTGCCAGGTTAACCAGTCGAATTTTATACGACAGCGTATGTCGTTATGCCAGTACCGTCGAAGGCGCTTTGAAAGCCAACGGCAGTTCTGCGTCGTCCTGGAAGGTCACAAATTCCCAGGCTTCCTGTTTTGCCAGGACTGCCTGTAACAATTTGTTATTCAATGCGTGACCGGATTTATACGCGGTAAACGCACCAATAATATTGTGACCACACATGAACAAGTCACCGATCGCGTCAAGCATTTTGTGACGAACGAATTCATCTTCAAAACGCAGGCCGTCTTCGTTCAATACGCGATAATCGTCAACAACGATGGCACAATCGAAGCTGCCGCCCAGGCACAGGCCGCGGGACTGCAGATATTCGATATCACGCATAAAACCGAAGGTACGCGCACGGCTGATCTGGCGCATGAACGCATCCGCAGAGAAGTTCATCGCGTAGCGCTGGCTGCTGGAATCGATCGCCGGATGGTTAAAGTCGATGGTGAAATCCAACGTAAAACCATTGTACGGTCTGAATTCAGCCCATTTATCGCCATCTTCAACCCGAACAGTCTCTTTGATGCGTACGAATTTTTTGGCGCAGTTCAGTTCATCAATACCGGCGTCAAGCAGCAGGTAGACAAACGGAGCGGCACTGCCATCCATGATCGGGATTTCCGGGGCATTAACCTCAATAACGATGTTATCGATACCTAAGCCCGCCAGAGCAGCGTTCAGGTGCTCAACGGTTGAAATCCGTACATCATGCTCATTCACCAGACACGTACAGAGCATGGTATCACGCACAGATTTGGCATCGGCCGGGAAATCTACCGGTGGATTCAAGTCGGTGCGACGATAGATGACCCCGGTGTTGGCCGGCGCAGGGCGTAATGTCAGGGTGACTTTTTTGCCGGTGTGTAAACCGACGCCAGTCGCCTGAACGATACGTTTAAGTGTCCTTTGTTTGATCATCGTATAATCTCGCCAAATTACCTATCCAACCGAAGTGTACTATACATTCGGCGGGCCAGTTTAGCACAAAGAGCCCAGAATCCCAAATTCCAGCTAATTCTTAATCAGCTTGCTTACGCAGGAATGCGGGGATATCCAGATAATCCGGCTCTTTCGCCGCCTGTGGTGTATTGTCGTTAACCACTTTCGCGACCGTTTTTTGCTCCTGCGTCAGCGGCGCCATACCGTGCTGCTGATAACGATCCAACACCGGCTGCTGCACCTGTTTATTGGTGACCAGAGTGATTTCCGGACGTTTGTCCATACCAATACCGGTCGCCACTACCGTCACGCGCAGTTCATCATTCATATCCGGATCCAAAGAAGTACCGATAACCACGGTGGCGTTATCCGACGCAAACGCGCGAATGGTGTTACCGACGGTTTCAAACTCGTCCAGACGCAGGTCGAAGCCCGCCGTAATGTTGACCAACACGCCGCGCGCGCCGGACAGGTCGATATCTTCCAGCAGCGGAGAAGAAATAGCCATTTCAGCCGCTTCTTCCGCACGGTCTTCACCGCTCGCCACGCCGGAGCCCATCATTGCGTAGCCCATTTCAGACATCACGGTACGCACGTCAGCAAAGTCGACGTTCATCAGGCCCGGGCGGGTGATCAGCTCTGCGATGCCCTGAACCGCGCCTTTCAGCACGTCGTTAGCCGCGCCGAACGCGTCGAGCAGGGAGATACCACGGCCCAGCACTTTCAGCAGCTTGTCGTTCGGGATGGTGATCAACGAGTCCACATGCTTGGACAGTTCGGTGATACCCTGCTCCGCAAATGCCATGCGCTTTTTGCCTTCAAAATTGAAAGGCTTAGTCACCACGGCAACGGTCAGAATACCTAAATCTTTTGCCACTTCAGCAACCACTGGCGCCGCGCCGGTTCCGGTACCGCCGCCCATGCCTGCCGCGATAAATACCATGTCTGCGCCTTCAAGCGCCGCACGCAGCGCTTCACGGTCTTCGTCCGCCGCGTTACGACCAACTTCCGGGTTAGCGCCGGCGCCCAGACCTTTGGTAATGCCGCTACCAATTTGAATGGTCTGGCCAACCGCCGTTTTACGCAACGCCTGAGCGTCGGTATTCACCGCGAAGAATTCAACACCTTCGATGCGCTCGCGCACCATGTGTTCAACAGCGTTACCGCCGCCACCACCGACGCCGATGACTTTAATCACCGCGTCGTTGGTTAGTTCCATAGGTTCAAACATAATCTCTCTCCGTCATGTGCCTGTCGCCTGAGGCCGTAATATCTGGCGGCCTCATAAAAATTAAAACTCTTTTCGCAGCCAGCTATTAAGTCGCTTGATCCACGAGCCAACTGATGCCGTAACACGTTTTTCCACTTCTGCTTCACCGTTTAAGTGGGACTCTTTCCCGTAGTGAAGCAAGCCCACCGCCGTTGAGTAATACGGCTCCTGGGCATAATCCGTCAGACCGGTGATATTCAGCGGCGCGCCGATACGCACCTGCGTATGAAACACGCGCTGAGCGCAAGCAGCAAGCCCTTCGATTTGCGCCGCGCCGCCGGTTAACACAATCCCCGCCGCCAGGTGATGTTTTACCCCTTGTTGGCGAAGCTGTTCCTGTAATTGCAATATCTCTTCGTTGACCAGATTGAGCAGCTCGGTGTAACGCGGCTCAATCACTTCCGCCAGCGTCTGACGTTGCAGGCTGCGCGGCGGACGCCCGCCTACGCTCGGTACTTCAACGCTTTCGTCTTTACCGACGATGGAACCCAGCGCGCAACCGTGGCGGACTTTAATGGCTTCAGCATCGCTCGGCGGCGTACCAAAGGCATAAGCGATATCGCTGGTCACCACGTTCCCCGCGTAAGGGATCACTTTGGTATGACGCAGCGCGCCGCCAGTATAAACGGCGATATCCATTGTACCACCGCCGATATCCACGACACAGACGCCCAGTTCACGTTCATCTTCCGTTAACACGGAATAACTGGCCGCCAGTCCGGCAAATATCAGTTGGTCAACTTTCAGACCACAACGTTCAACAGCTTTGACAATGTTTTTTGCCATATCGTTGTGGCAGGTAATCAAATGTACTTTCGCCTGCATACGCACGCCGGAAAGACCGACCGGATTTTTAATGCCTTCCTGGTAGTCAATGGCGTACTCCTGAGGAATCACATGCAGCACGCGATGTTCATCGCGCACGCGCACTGACTTCGCAGTATGCACGACGTTTTCCACATCTTCCTGCGTCACTTCCTCTTCGGAAATGGGCACCATACCAATTTCATTCTGACAGCTAATATGTTTGCCGGAAAGCGCCAGATATACCGAGGAGATCTGGCAATCGGCCATCAATTCCGCCTGGTCAATGGCGCGCTGAACGCATTTCACCACTGACTCAAGGTCATTCACCCCGCCTTTATCCATACCCCGCGATGGGCAACTGCCCACGCCAATGATATTGACCATACCGTCGGGCAGAACTTCCCCTACTAAAGCGGCAACCTTCGCGGTGCCAATCTCCAGTCCTACTACCAGTTTTCTGTCCGTCGCCTTGATCATTGTTGTTCTGCCTGTGCCTGATTCTGTTGCTGATTAGATTCCTCAGGGGGGAGCGGCGCCCAGCCAACTGCCGCACCTGAGTCATAACGCAAATCAACGTAGCTAATCCGTTTGCCATCGGTTTGCGCCTGCTGCTGTAAAACCGGATAGAGTTCTACAAAGCGAGCCAACCTTTTCATCGTATCGCCCCTGCCGAGATTGAGCTTAATGCCGTTATTAAGCGTCAATTGCCAGGAGCGACGTGCGGTCATCGCCGCTTCCTTCAGAGTGAATTTATCCTTAGCCAGCACCTGCCCCATCTCGCGGTATCCCTGCAACACTTCACTCGCGCTGCCTTCCGGGCCATACAACATGGGTAAAACCTGTTTGCCGATGCGGTCTGACGGCACGCTGAAGGTGTTCCCTTCAGCATCGACCATATGTTGATCATTCCAACGCGCAATCGGCACATATTCAACCAGATGAATCTTCAATTCATCAGGCCACTGTTTTCTGACGCTGGCCTGTTTAATCCACGGCAAACGCTCAATCTGGCTCTGGATAATGTTCACATCCTGCGTCATGAAGGTTCCCGGCGCGCCCAGAGCCAGTATCGCCTGACGGATATCATCGTTACGCGTGTAGTGACGCTCGCCGGTTAATACCAACTTTGATAACGGTAAACGCTGCGCATCTTCCATCCACCCTAACACGACCCACCCGCTAACAAACACGGTGCACAGTACCGTCAGCAGAAATAAAATACCTGCAAGACGCGTTCCATTATTGCGGCGTGAAGAAGGCGTCTCTTCATCACTGTTTCGCGTGTTCAGCGCAGCCTGCGACATATCAGTCCGCCAACTCCAGAATTCGTACCACTAACTGCGAGAAGCTCATTCCCGCCTGACGCGCCGCCATCGGCACCAGACTATGGCTGGTCATCCCCGGAGAAGTATTGGCTTCCAGCAGATAAAACTGACCATCGCTGTCCAGCATGACGTCAATACGCCCCCATCCCGTGCAGCCTAAAGCTTTCCATGCCTGCAGGACGAGAGACTGTAGCGCGGCTTCCTGGGACGCTTCTAAACCGGCAGGACAGAAATACTGAGTCTCATCAGAGAGATACTTCGCCTCATAATCATAGAAGGTTCCTGCCGGTTGGATACGAATTGACGGTAAAATTTCTTCGCCAACTATCGCCACCGTAAATTCCGGACCGCACAGCCATTTCTCAATCAGTATTTCGTCATCATGCTGAAAAGCCAATGATAACGCACCCTGTAAAGCATTTTCTTCTACTACTTTCGTCATACCGACGCTGGAGCCTTCACGGCTGGGTTTGACGATCAGCGGTAAACCCAGCGCCGAAATTCGCGCTTTTTGTTCTTCGCTAAGGCCTTTTTCAAACTCAGCGCGCGTCAATGCGACCCACGGCGCAACCGGTAAGCCCGCGCCCTGCCACAGCAATTTACTGCGCAGTTTATCCATGGAAAGCGCCGAGGCCATCACGCCGCTACCGGTATAAGGCAGGCCGAGCAGCTCAAGCATTCCCTGTAAGGTGCCATCTTCACCGCCGCGGCCATGCAACGCAATAAAGACCTTCTGAAAGCCCATTGCTTTAAGCTGCGCGACATCGACCTCTTGCGGATCGACGGGATGCGCATTAATGCCGCCTTCACGTAGCCCGGCCAACACTGCCGCGCCGGAATTTAACGAAACGTCCCGCTCCGCAGAGGTTCCGCCCAACAGGACCGCGATTTTATCAGCCATGTTGCTCTTCCTCCTGGATTTGCGGCTTCAGCTTGATTTCAGATAAGTAACGCGCAATTTTGCCAACATTTCCTGCGCCTTGCACTAATATCAAGTCGTTACCCGTCAGCACCGGCGCTAACATTGTCGCAACCTGAGCCGGATCGGAAACCAGAATCGGGTCAATTTTTCCCCGATTACGAATCGTACGACATAAAGAACGGCTATCCGCGCCCGGAATCGGCGCTTCGCCCGCCGGGTAAACGTCCAGCATCAGCAGCGCATCGACCTGGGTCAGCACATTGGCGAAATCGTCATACAGATCGCGCGTGCGCGTGTAACGGTGCGGCTGAAAGAGCATCACCAGGTTTTTATCCGGCCACCCTGCTCGCGCAGCTTTAATGGTGGCGTCTACTTCAGTCGGATGATGGCCATAGTCATCCACCAGCATCGCCGTCCCGGCTTTACCATTCACCGGCTCAAGCGGGAACTCGCCGAGGAAGTCAAAACGACGCCCGGTCCCCTGGAAGCTTTCCAGCGCGCGCAGGATAGCGTCATCGTTGATGCCTTCTTCGGTCGCTACCGCCACTGCCGCAGCGGCATTCAGGGCATTGTGGCGACCCGGCGCATTCAACGTGACATGCAGATCCGGCATTCCCTGGCGCAACAGCGTAAAGTGCCCCTGCGGCCCTATCTGCTGATAATCTTCTACGCGGACGTCAGCATCCTCGCTAAAGCCATACGTCGTGGTCTGACGCCCCACCCGCGGCAGCAACTCGCGGATGACCGGATCGTCGACGCACATTACCGCGCGACCGTAGAACGGCAGGTTATGCAGGAAGTTAATAAACGTCTGCTTTAAATTTTCAAAGTCGCCATGATAGGTATCCATATGGTCGGCTTCGATGTTGGTGACGATCGCGACCATCGGCTGCAAATGCAGGAAGGACGCGTCGCTCTCATCGGCCTCGGCAATCAGATAACGACTATGGCCCAGACGCGCATGAACGCCTGCGGCTTTCACCAGTCCGCCATTCACGAAAGTCGGGTCCAGCCCCGCTTCGGCATAAATACTGAACACCATCGCGGTCGTTGTGGTTTTTCCGTGCGTCCCGGCAATGGCGATGCCGTGGCGAAAACGCATCAGTTCCGCCAGCATTTCCGCACGGCGAATAACCGGAATACGCGCTTCATGCGCCGCGACAATTTCCGGGTTATCCGCGGAAATTGCGCTGGAAACGACGACCACGCTGGCATCACGCACATTTTCCGGACGATGGTTAAAGAAAATCGTCGCCCCCAGGCTCGTCAACTGCTGGGTCACCGGATTCGGCGCTAAATCGGAACCACTGATCTGATACCCTTCATTGGCCAGAACTTCGGCAATACCGCCCATACCAGCACCACCGATGCCGACAAAGTGAATGTGCCGAACGCGACGCATTTCGGGCACGATGGAACGCAGTTTTGCCAGTTGTTGTGTATTCATTCTTTACGCCATTAACTCCAATACCCGCCATACTTCAAATTGCAGATGCGTTGGCTTGCCTGCAACCCAAATTATTGAGGGTAGAAAAACCCTGCGATGCAAAAGGCACCGCCACAAATTATGTCCGGGCAACCCGGCTGACTTCACTGGCGACGCGCTCGGTAGCATCCGGAATGGATACCGCGCGGGCACGCTCCGCCATGGTTAACAACGCCTCGCGCGACCACCCCGCCAGGGTGTCGGCGACAGCCTCTACAGTAAACTGCGGCTGCTCAAAAATCTTAGCTGCGCCGGCGTTTTCTAACGGCAGCGCATTCCAGTACTGCTGCCTGTCTTTATGCTGAAACGGCACGAATATCGCCGGTAATCCGGCGGCGGCGATCTCGCTCACCGTTAAAGCGCCGGAACGACATACCACCACATCCGCCCACGCATAGGCGGCGGCCATGTCATCAATAAATTCCGTTACCTTATGTTGCGGTTGTCCCGCCCCGGCATATGCCTGCTCTACCGTGAGCTGCGCGCCTTTTCCGCTTTGATGCCAGATTGTAACCGTATCGCCCAGTCTGGCGGCAACCTGCGGCATCGTCTGGTTCAGGACTCGCGCCCCCTGAGAACCGCCGACCACCAACACGCGAATCGGGCCGTCACGACCGGCCAGACGCACCTGCGGCAACGGCAACGCCAGTACGTCGGTACGCACCGGGTTACCCACCACTTCCGCGTTCGGAAACGCACCGGGAAACGCCTGCATCACCGTGGTCGCGATTTTGGCCAGCCACTGATTGGTTAGCCCGGCGATACCGTTTTGCTCATGCAAGACGACCGGAATACCCAATGACCAGGCGGCAAGACCGCCGGGGCCGGAAACATAACCGCCCATTCCCAGCACGACATCCGGATTAAACCGCTTCATGATCGCCCGCGCCTGCCGCCAGGCGTTAAAAATCCGCAGCGGCGCCGCCAGAAGCGCTTTTACGCCTTTACCGCGCAGACCGGAGATCCGAATAAAGTCAATGTCGATGCCATGCTTCGGCACTAAATCCGCTTCCATACGATCGGCGGTACCCAGCCAGCGAACTTGCCAGCCCTGGGCCATTAAATGATGCGCAACGGCCAGTCCCGGGAACACGTGCCCGCCGGTACCGCCCGCCATCACCATTAACCGCTTCGGTTGACCACTCATCGAGAACCTCGTGTAAACGCCTGCGCTTTTTCCAGACGCGTTTCATAATCAATACGTAATAAAAACATAATGGCCGTCGACATAATCAACAGACTCGACCCGCCATAACTGATCAGCGGCAGCGTAAGGCCTTTGGTCGGCAGCATCCCCGCGGCCGCGCCAACGTTTACCAGCGCCTGGAAACTAAACCAGATACCGATAGAACACGCTAAAAATCCGGAAAAACGGTGGTCAATCTCCAATGCCTTACGGCCAATCGACATCGCGCGAAAAGCGACGAAGAATACCATTAAAAGCGCCAATACCACACCGATATAACCCAGTTCTTCCCCAATAATGGCGAAGATGAAATCGGTGTGCGCCTCCGGCAAATACTCCAGTTTCTGCACCGAATTCCCCAGCCCTTGCCCCCATATCTCACCGCGACCAAAAGCCATCAGCGACTGCGTCAGCTGATAACCGCTGCCGAACGGATCTTCCCAGGGGTTCCAGAACGAGGTAACGCGGCGAATACGATACGGTTCGGCGAGGATTAACAGAATCACCGCCGAGATGCCCATCCCGATAATGGCGATGAACTGCCATAATTTCGCCCCGGCGAGAAACAGCATCGCCAGCGTGGTGACAAACAGTACGACCACCGTCCCGAGGTCAGGCTGCGCCAGCAGTAACACCGCCAGCACCAGAATCACGCCCATTGGTTTTAAAAAGCCGCGCAGGTTATTTCGCACTTCATCAACCTTACGCACCAGATAGTTCGCGAGGTAGCAGAACAGCGACAGCTTGGTAAACTCCGCAGGCTGAATACGCAGCGGCCCCAGCGCAATCCAGCGCGACGCCCCGTTGACCGAGCTCCCGACGACCAGCACGATAAGCAGCATAATGATCGACGCAATCAGCATCGTCGTGCTGTATTTTTGCCAGAAGGTCATGGGCAAACGCAGCGTGACCATCGCCAGACAAAATGCCAGGAAGATATAGAGCGCATCACGTTTGGCAAACAAAAACGGATCGTTCGCCAGGCGCTGCCCGACTGGCATGGAGGCCGACGTCACCATGACAAAACCAATCGCCGCCAGCCCGAAGGTCAGCCATAGCAGCGTGCGGTCATACATGATCAGACTGTCGGCGTCTTTATCGCGCGAAGCCATCACCCAGCCTTTAAGCGCCGCAAACAGCCAGGCCAGGAGGCCAAAGCCTGGTACGCGCGGCATTCTCAGACGGGGGAGAGATAAACGCATCAACCTAACTCCTTCGCCAGACGGGTAAAGACATCGCCCCGTTGCTCAAAATTTTTAAACTGATCGAGGCTGGCGCAGGCGGGCGACAACAGCACCATATCACCCGGCTGAACGCGCGGCGCCAGCAAACGCATCGCCTCTTCCATCGTCTCAGTCTGTTGGGCGATTTCCGGACGCAGTGCGGCAAGCTGCGCGCCATCGCGCCCAAAGCAATACAGGCGGATACGGTCGCCAGTCAGATAGCGCGCCAGCGGAGAAAAGTCTGCCGACTTACCGTCGCCGCCCAGCAGCAGATGCAGCGTACCGTCCACATGCAAACCGTTTAGCGCCGCTTCGGTACTGCCGACGTTGGTCGCTTTCGAGTCGTTGATCCAACGTACGCCGTTATGCTCCAACGCCAGCTGGAAGCGATGCGCCAGACCGGTAAATGTCGTCAACGCCTTCAAACTGCTGGCGCGCGGCAGACCTACGGCATCCGCCAGCGCCAGCGCCGCTAACGCATTGGTATAGTTATGCTGCCCGGAAAGCTTCATCTCTTTCACGTTCAGCACCTTCTCGCCTTTGACTCGCAGCCAGGTTTCGCCCTGCTGACGATTAAGGTGATAATCACCCATATTGACGCCAAAGCTGACGCAGCGCTCATCGGCCCCACGAACCGGCATCGTCAACGCATCATCGGCATTCACTACGCACACTTTCGCCTTCTCGTAGACGCGCAGTTTCGCCGCCCGGTACTGTTGCAAACCAAACGGATACCGGTCCATATGATCTTCAGTGACGTTGAGCACCGTTGCCGCCGCCGCTTGCAAACTTGAGGTAGTTTCCAGTTGGAAACTGGATAATTCCAGCACGTACAATTCGCGATCGGCATCCAGCAGCATCAGCGCCGGAAGACCGATATTGCCGCCAACGCCGACATTGACGCCCGCCGCTTTCGCCATCTCGCCCACTAAGGTGGTCACGGTGCTTTTGCCGTTCGAGCCGGTGATGGCCACAATCGGCGCCTGCGCTTCGCGGCAAAACAGTTCGATATCGCCGACAATTTCCACTCCAGCGCTGGCGGCAGCGCTAAGAGAGGGATGCGCCAGAGCAATACCAGGGCTGGCGACGATTAAATCCGCCGCTAAGAGCCACTCGTCGTTCAGGCCGCCAACGTGACGCTCAACCTCTTGCGGCAGCTTATCCAGACCCGGCGGCGTCACGCGAGTATCCATCACCCGCGGCGTCACGCCGCGGGCGAGAAAAAAGTCCACGCAAGAGAGTCCGGTTAAGCCCAGACCGATAATGACGACGTTTTTGTCCTGGTAATCAGCCATGATTAACGTACCTTCAGCGTTGCCAGGCCAATCAGCACCAGCATCAGCGAAATAATCCAGAAGCGCACAATCACGCGCGGTTCCGGCCAGCCTTTCAGTTCATAGTGGTGATGGATAGGCGCCATACGGAAAATACGCTGTCCGCGTAGTTTAAAGGAACCCACCTGCAGGATGACCGACAGAGTTTCCACCACAAAGACGCCGCCCATGATCACCAGCAGGAACTCCTGACGCAGCAGCACGGCGATAATGCCCAACGCGCCGCCCAACGCCAGCGATCCGACGTCGCCCATAAAAACCTGCGCCGGATAGGTGTTAAACCACAAGAATCCTAATCCCGCGCCGACAATCGCCGTACAGACAATCACCAGCTCGCCCGCATGGCGTAAATACGGAATATGCAGGTAATTGGCGAAGTTCATGTTCCCGGTCGCCCAGGCCACCAGCGCAAAGCCGGCGGCAACGAAAACAGTCGGCATGATCGCCAGACCATCCAGCCCGTCGGTCAGGTTTACGGCGTTACCCGTACCGACGATGACAAAGTAGGACAGCAGAATGTAAAACAGCCCCAATTGCGGCATAACATCTTTAAAGAACGGCACCACCAGTTGGGTCGCGGGCGTGTCTTTCCCGACGAGATAAAGCGCAAAGGCCACGCCGAGCGCGATAACCGACATCCAGAAATATTTCCAGCGCGCAATCAGCCCTTTGGTATCTTTCCGCACCACTTTGCGATAGTCATCGACAAAACCGATAATGCCGTAGCCAATCAATACCACCAGCACGCACCAGACGTACGGGTTAGACGGGTAAGCCCATAACAGAACGGAAATCACAATCGCCGTCAGGATCATGATGCCGCCCATCGTCGGCGTACCGCGTTTACTGAAGTGCGATTCCGGGCCATCGTTACGTACCACCTGGCCAAAAGAGAGTTTTTGCAGACGAGCGATCATACGCGGGCCCATCCATAAAGAGATGAACAGCGCGGTCAACAGGCTGACGATGGCGCGAAACGTCAGATAAGAAAAGACGTTAAAGCCGGAATAATATTTGACCAAATGCTCGGCCAGCCAAACTAACATGAACCTTTCTCCTGTAACGCATGAACCACATCTTCCATCGCGGCGCTGCGTGATCCTTTCACTAAAATAGTCATCATTGGTTGCTCCTGAAGCAGAGCATGTAAACGCGCAATGAGCGCGGCTTTATCGGCAAAATGTTCGCCGACGCCGCTGGCGTGGCTGATAGCCTGACTGAGTTTTCCGGTGCTTAACACGCGATCAATACCCGCCGCTTTTGCGGCCTCACCAACCTGGAGGTGGCACGCTTCGCTTTCTGCGCCCAGCTCGGCCATATCGCCTACCACCAGCACGCGGTAGCCGGGCATTTCAGAAAGGACCTGCACTGCGGCGGTCATCGAACCAACGTTGGCGTTATAAGCGTCATCCAGTACCAGTTGGTTTTCACTTAGCTGAATCGGGAACAGACGCCCGGGTACGGCTTTTAACGCCGCCAGCCCTGCTTTAATCGCCGTCAGCGTCGCCCCCACCGCCATTGATAAAGCAGTGGCCGCCAGCGCGTTGGCAATATTGTGCCGCCCCGGCAACGGCAGCAGCACATCAATGCTGCCCATCGGCGTTTGCAGGGTAAATTCGGTACCGTGTGACGTCACGTGGATATTCGCAGCGGTAAAGTCGCTGTTTGCCGCATTCGGCGAAAAGCGCCACACCTGACGATCGCCAATAATGCTTTGCCAGTTCAGCCAGTCATTATTATCGGCATTCATAATCGCGATACCGTTCTCAGGCAAACCGGTATAGATTTCGCCTTTCGCTTTCGCCACGCCGGCCAGCGAGCCGAAACCTTCCAGATGCGCCGCCGCCAGGTTATTGACCAGCGCCGCTTCCGGGCGCGTCAGGCTAACGGTCCAGGCGATTTCTCCCTGGTGATTAGCGCCTAACTCGATTACCGCATAGTCATAATCATGGTTTAAGCGCAGCAGCGTTATCGGCACGCCGATGTCGTTGTTAAAATTGCCTGCAGTATACAGAGTATTTCCGCACTGGCTAAGAATCGCGGCGGTCATCTCTTTGACCGAGGTTTTGCCGGACGAACCGGTTAACGCCACCACCCGCGCCGGTACCTGCATACGTACCCAGGCGGCCAGTTGGCCAAATGCCTGACGCGTGTCTTTTACAATCACCTGCGGAAGATCGATATCCAGAGGACGACTGACCAGCAGGGCGCCAGCGCCGTTCGCTTTTGCTTTATCAGCAAAATCATGCGCATCAAAGCGTTCCCCTTTCAGCGCCACGAACAGGCATCCCGGCGTCACTTTCCGTGTGTCGGTAATGACCGTATCGAGCGTGAGATCCGCCCCGCGGTGTTCGGCGCCAAGGACATCGGCAATTTTGCTGAGCGTTACGCTAATCATGCGATCACCCCCAGCAAACGCGCTGCGGTCACGCGGTCTGAATAATCAAGACGCTGCGTGCCGACAATCTGGTAATCCTCGTGCCCTTTACCTGCAATCAGCACGACGTCATTGTCTTTTGCCTGCATAATGGCATTGGTTACCGCCTCAGCGCGGCCTTCCATTACCCTGACCTGCCCGGCGTCCAGCATTCCGGCCAGAATATCGTTGATAATGGCGCGCGGCTCCTCGGTACGCGGGTTATCGTCAGTCACCACGACGATATCCGCGAATTCTTCGGCAATGGCCCCCATGAGTGGGCGCTTACCTTTGTCACGATCCCCGCCACAGCCAAAGACGCACCACAATTTTCCGGCGCAGTGCAGGCGCGCCGCCTGCAACGCTTTTTCCAGCGCATCCGGCGTGTGCGCGTAATCCACCACCACCGTCGGTTTGCCTGGCGCAGTGAACACTTCCATACGCCCGCAAACCGGCTGCAAACGCGCGGCGGTTTTCAGCAAATCCGTTAACGGATAGCCCAGCGCCAGCAGCGTCGCCAATGCCAGCAGTAAGTTGCTGACGTTAAACGCGCCCATCAGGCGGCTTTCGATTTCGCCTTCACCCCAGCTTGAAGCAAAACGAATCGTCGCTCCGCGGTCGTGGTACTCCACCGCCTCCGCTTTCAGCCAACGACCGTGACAGTTAGGGTTGATATGCCCTTCCATTGAAACCGCGACCGCATCGGGTAGCGACGCCAGCCAGCGGCGTCCAACTTCATCATCGGCGTTGACGATTGCCTGACCGTGATGGTGGGTGGAATAAAGCATCCATTTTGCCGCCTCGTAATGCGCCATATCGCCATGATAGTCGAGATGGTCGCGGCTCAAATTAGTAAACACGGAGGCGGCAAATTTCAGCGCCGCCACGCGATGCTGCACCAGGCCGTGAGAAGAGACTTCCATCGCGCCGAAGGTCGCGCCCTGCGCAACCAGACTGGCCAGCACATGCTGAACATCCACTGCGGAACCGGTTGTGTTCTCCGTCGGGATCACTTTACCCAACAGTCCGTTACCTACCGTCCCCATCACTGCGCTGGTTTCGCCGAGCAACTGGCTCCACTGCGCCAGTAGTTGGGTGGTGGTGGTCTTGCCATTGGTGCCGGTCACCGCCACCAGACGCATGTTTTCAGATGGCTCATGGTAAAAGCGGCCCGCCAGCGCAGATAAACGCTCATTGAGCTGGCTGAGATAGACGACCGGTACGCCGTGCATTTCGCGAATCTCACCGTCGGTCGCCTCGTCTTTCGCCTCTGCAATAATGGCAGCTACGCCTTGCGCTATCGCCTGCGGGATATATCGACGCCCGTCCGCCTGATGA
Organism: Salmonella sp. NW177; assembly: GCF_051811585.1. NCBI lineage: Bacteria > Pseudomonadati > Pseudomonadota > Gammaproteobacteria > Enterobacterales > Enterobacteriaceae > Salmonella > Salmonella sp. NW177. The sequence continues at coordinate 163,157 of NZ_JAMMZV010000008.1, forward strand.
CCCACCACTGCCACAAAGAGATCGCCCGCCGCAGCCACACGGCTGTCGAGCGTCATCTCTCGCAGTTCTCGCGCGGGTAGTCCAGCCACCCACGGAGCAAGAAGGTCGCGCAAATTACGATCTGCCACCTGTTCCCTCGCCTTGATTAATTACGAATTCATTTTTTTCGCCCGTTGCCAGCGCGTCCGGTTCGATGTTCATGGTGCGCAGAACGCCGCCCATGATGGCACCAAATACCGGCGCGGAAACGGCGCCGCCGTAGTATTTACCCGCCTGCGGATCGTTGATGACAACCACCAGCGCGAAGCGCGGCTGACTCGCAGGCGCGACGCCTGCGGTGTAAGCAATGTATTTGTTGATGTAGCGACCGTCCGGCCCCACTTTTTTCGCCGTACCGGTTTTAATCGCGATACGGTAGCCTTTAATTGCCGCCTTCACGCCGCCGCCGCCCGGCAGCGCCACGCTTTCCATCATATGCACCACGGTGCGTACGGTGGATTCAGGGAAGATGCGTTCGCCGGGTACAGGCGGATCAACTTTGGTAATCGACAGCGGGCGATAAATGCCATAGCTGCCGATCGTTGCATAGACTCGCGCTAACTGTAACGGCGTTACCATTAGCCCGTAGCCGAAAGAGAAGGTGGCCCTCTCTATGTCGGACCACCGTTGTTTTTGAGGATATAAGCCACTGCGTTCTCCGACCAACCCCAAATTGGTCGCCTTTCCTAGCCCAAAACGTGAGTAAGTATCTACTAACGCTGAGGACGGCATCGCTAACGCCAGTTTGGATACACCGACGTTACTCGACTTCTGTAGAACCCCGGTCAGGGTTAATTCGCTGTAGCGCGCCACGTCTTTAATTTCGTGGCCGTTAATTCGGTATGGAACGGTATTCAACACCGTATTTTCGTTGACGATACCGCGCTGAAGCGCAGTCATCACCACCATCGGCTTAACCGTAGAACCCGGTTCAAACACGTCGGTGATGGTACGGTTACGCATCGCGTCTTTCGGCGTACCGGCAAGGTTGTTGGGGTTATAGGAAGGGCTATTCGCCATCGCCAGTACTTCACCGGTATTGACATCGACCAGCACCGCGCTACCGGATTCCGCCTTGTTAAACGCCACCGCGTTGTTCAGTTCGCGGTAAACCAGCGCCTGTAAGCGTTCATCAATGCTTAACGCCAGGTTGTGCGCTGCCTGACTGTCAGTGGAGGAGATATCCTCAATCACGCGACCATAGCGGTCTTTACGCACGATTCGCTCGCCAGGCTGACCGGTAAGCCACTTATCAAAGCTCTTTTCAACGCCTTCAATCCCCTGACTGTCGACGTTGGTAAAACCGATGAGGTGAGCGGTTACTTCTCCTGACGGGTAATAGCGGCGGGATTCTTCACGCAAATGAATGCCCGGCAGTTTGAGTTTTTTGATGTAGTCCGCCATGTCAGGATTTACCTGGCGCGCCAGATAAATAAAACGCCCTTTCGGGTTGGCGTTGATACGGGCGGAGAGCTGATCGAGCGGAATATTGAGCGCAGTAGAAAGCGCTTTCCAGCGATCGCCAACGCTGATGCCGCCGGCGTCATGAACTTCTTTCGGGTCGGCCCAGATCGCCTTAACCGGTACGCTGACCGCCAGTGGACGCCCGGAACGGTCGGTAATCATACCGCGTGAGGTGGAGACTTCCTGAACACGCAGCGAACGCATATCGCCCTGACGCACCAGCATATCCGGGGCGATAATCTGTAGCCACGCCGCGCGTCCAAGTAAAAAAACCAGCGCCAGTAAAATACAGCCGCACAGCAACGCAAAACGCCAACTGATGAAGTTGGTCTGTTCTTCCTGGCGCTTCGATTTTTGCGTTTTTGCCGCTGCTTTCATGCGTCGCGTTTATCCTTATTTTTGCACTACGATATTTTCTTGGGACGGATCAACATGCTGCATTTGCAGCTTTTCCGTTGCGATCCGCTCCACCCGGCTGTGATCGCCGAGCGCATTTTCTTCAAGGATCAGGTTGCGCCATTCAATGTCCAATGCATCGCGCTCCAGAACCAGTTGTTCACGCTGCGCGGTGAGTAAACGAGTATGGTGCGCCGTCGTGACCACCGTCACCGCCGTTAAAATGATGCAAATGAACAAGCAGAGTGGCAGCTTCCCGAACCGCAAAAGATCGTCACCGATCACGCCAGGCAAGGCATGGCGCTCGTTGCTTCCTATCGATCCCTTCACTTTGCTTAGGGCTTCTGTCACTCTGCTGATCATGCGTTCGTCCTCTCTGCGATACGCAGAACTGAACTACGGGCCCGAGGATTTTCAGCTACCTCTTTTTCACCCGGCATCAACTTGCCTAACGCTCGTAACTCACGACCGCCCAGTTTTTTGAGCTGCGCTTCCGTCATCGGTAATCCCGCCGGTACCTGCGGACCGCGGCTTTGCTCACGCATAAAGCGTTTCACAATACGGTCTTCCAGCGAGTGGAAACTGATGATTGAAAGCCGCCCGCCTGGGGCCAGTACGCTGAGCGAGCTTTTTAGCGCCTGCTCTATCTCCTCCAGTTCACTGTTTACCCAGATGCGCACCGCCTGGAAGGTACGGGTCGCGGGATGTTTGAATTTGTCTTTTACCGGGGTCGCCGCCGCAACCACTTCCGCCAGCTCTTTGGTGCGGGTCATCGGCTGTTCGCGATTGCGCTCAACAATAGCGCGAGCAATACGTTTGGCAAAACGCTCCTCGCCGAATGTTTTCAGCACCCAGGCGATATCCGCCTCCTCCGCCGTTTGTAACCACTCGGCGGCAGACTGGCCGCGCGTCGGGTCCATTCGCATATCCAGCGGACCGTCGCGCATAAATGAAAATCCGCGCTCCGCATCGTCAAGCTGCGGAGAAGAGACGCCAAGATCGAGAAGGATCCCGTCAATCTTGCCGGTAAGCTCGCGCTCGGCTACATAATCAGCCAGCGCGGAAAAAGGTCCATGAATGATGGAGAAGCGAGGATCATTAATGGTCTGCGCAACGGCGATCGCCTGCGGATCGCGATCGATCGCCAGCAAGCGCCCCTCTTCGCCCAGTTGCGAGAGGATCAGGCGCGAGTGGCCGCCGCGACCAAATGTGCCATCAATATAGATACCATCCGGACGAATATTCAGCCCATTAACGGCTTCATCCAACAGTACCGTAGTGTGTTTAAAATTTTCCATCATCTTATAGAGACAAGTCCTGCAGCCGCTCCGATAACGTTTCGGTAGCTGACTGTTCAGCGTCGATATCTTCCTTGACCTGTTGATACCAGGTCGTTTCATCCCACAGCTCAAATTTGTTGAACTGTCCAACCAGCATCACTTCTTTCGTCAGTCCGGCATGTTGCCGCAGAACTGGCGCGATCAGTAATCGACCTGCACCATCCATCTGACATTCGCTGGCATGGCCCAACAGTAAACGCTGTACGCGACGTTCTACCGGGTTCATGCTCGACAGACGAGATAACTTTTGCTCAATAATTTCCCATTCAGGCAGGGGGTAAAGCAGCAGGCATGGGTGATGGATGTCAATGGTACATACCATTTGACCGGTAGCGCTCTCGATCAGTTGCTCCCGATAACGGGTCGGCACGGTCAGGCGCCCTTTACTGTCGAGATTGACTAACGTTGCCCCCCGGAACATGCCAGTCTCACCCCTTCTTACCACTTTATCCCACAAATTCCCACTCGAAGGAGTTTACGGAGCGGAGGAAAAGCTTGTCAAGCAAGTCACAACGCTTACCTAAGTAAAAAAGCCAATGTTTACGGCGAATATCTGCGTTGATTAATTTCCACCCAGCGTGCAAGCCAAATTAACGTTATGAATATTTGTAAGAAAAAAACCAAAGACCCACCGCCGTTTAAAACGGACTCAATATAATCCGAGAAAAATATAAAGTGTCAGTTTGCGACGCGAGCGGCATTTTAGGACATATTGCACCGTGTTAACAGTGCCTGTTTAACGTGTGCAGCGCCTGCTATACCAGCGCCTACGAGCGACTGTCGCGCCAAAGACAAAAAGTGGCTGTTAATTCGACGATTTCTTGCCTGCTTGTAACAAAACAAGACAAAGGAAAAGACTCGTTACGTCTTAATTAGTGGAATATGGACGATTTCGGACAAAAGAAAGGTAATAAAAAAGAATTTTCGGATAATTTTAAGGAATAATCTTAATTATTTAAGGGATATTTTTACTGATACGCATTTGTTTGACGGCGGCAGAAGAGAGAGTCTTTTACCGCCGGTCCTTTAGCTACGGCTCAGAATGCCGCGACGATACAGGTTTCGCCGAATACGCGTTAAGCCGGGTTTCGGTTTACGCGGTTCATCAAGACTTGCCAGCACAATCTCCAGCACGCGTTCCGCGACATCACGATGACGCTGCGCCACCGCCAGTACCGGGCATTGCAGAAAATCCAGCAGCTCATGATCGCCGAAGGTCGCAATCGCCAAATCCGAAGGCAGTTTTCCATCGCGCCGCAGCGTAACGTCCATCACGCCCTGTAATAGCGCGAATGATGTCGTAAAGAGCGCCTGCGGCATAGGATGCGTTTCCAGCCATTTCTCAAACAGCTGCGCGGCGGCTTCGCGCTCATAGCTGTTGGCATATAAGAAATTCACCTCCCGCGGATCGTCTTTCCATGCGGTGCGGAACCCCTGCTCGCGCAGGAAACTGACGGACAACTCCGGCAGCGCGCCCAAATAAAGCACCGTTTCCGCCGGGAATTTACGCAGCTCTTCCGCCAACATCTCGGCATCATCCTGATCGGCGCCGACCACGCTGGTGAAATGTTCGCGATCCAGCGCGCGGTCGAGCGCGACGATGGGGAACGGATCGTTGGCCCAGCGTTGATAGAAGGGATGCTCCGGCGGTAACGAAGTTGAAACAATGATTGCATCCACCTGGCGTTGCAAAAGGTGCTCAATGCAGCGCATTTCGTTATCCGGCTGATCTTCAGAACAGGCGATCAGCAGTTGGTAGCCACGCTGGCGTGCCTGGCGCTCAAGATAGTTTGCGATACGGGTGTAGCTCGTGTTTTCAAGGTCCGGGATCACCAGACCAATGGAACGTGTGCGTCCAGCACGCAGCCCGGCAGCCACAGCGTTAGGATGGTAATTGTGCTCACGCACTACCGCCATGACTTTTTCTACGGTTTTGTCGCTCACGCGGTATTGCTTTGCTTTACCGTTTATAACGTAGCTTGCAGTTGTGCGCGAGACACCGGCCAGCCGAGCGATTTCATCCAGTTTCACAATTGCCCCTTGTGTAAATTGTACAAACCATAACCTTTATGTCGGCATGGGTTAAAATCGTTAACATCTAAGCGCAGTTTGATCACTCCGGCAACCGCTTTTATTCCGGGTTACCACGGATTTCGCAAAAAAAAGCCCAACCGGTGATATTGGGTTGGGCGATAATTCCTGTTGGCTGATATCCGGCAAACCTGCCTGATGGCGTTACGCTTATCAGACCTGGGCCAGATATCAGCCTGTAGACCGGATAAAACGCAAGTGCGTCGTCATCCGGCGAATCTGCTCAGCGCATAATCTTATCGCCGCGCGAAAGCCCGACGACGCCTGAACGCGCCACTTCAACAATTTTCGCCACGTCGCGCAGCGAGGCCAGAAAAGCATCCAGTTTATCGCTGGTGCCCGCCAGTTGAACGGTATACAGCGTTGGCGTAACGTCAATAATCTGACCACGGAAAATTTCCGTATTACGCTTCACCTCTTCCCGTCCGTAGCCGCTGGCCTGGATTTTCACCAGCATGATTTCCCGCTCAACGTGCGCTCCCTGTCCCAGCTCGCTGACGCGCAGCACATCAACCAGCTTGTGCAGCTGCTTTTCAATTTGCTCAAGCACTTTTTCATCGCCTACCGTCTGGATAGTCATGCGCGACAACGTCGGATCGTCTGTCGGCGCGACGGTCAGGCTTTCAATATTATATCCGCGTTGCGAAAAGAGGCCGATAACCCGCGATAACGCCCCAGATTCGTTTTCCAGTAATACCGATAAAATCCGGCGCATCATCAGGTCCTCTCCGTTTTGCTTAACCACATTTCGTCCATCCCGCCCCCGCGAATCTGCATCGGATAGACATGCTCGCTGCCATCAACGGTGACATCGACGAACACCAGTCGGTTATTACGCACATGCTCAAGGGCTTCGCTGAGTTTACTTTCCAGCTCATCCGGACGGTTAATCTGCAGCCCGACATGGCCATATGCTTCCGCCAGGCGCACAAAATCCGGTAACGACTGCATATAAGACTGAGAATGGCGACCAGAATAGATCATATCCTGCCACTGTTTCACCATCCCCAGATAACGGTTGTTCAGGTTCAGAACCAGTACCGGCAGTTCATACTGTAAGGCTGTCGACAGCTCCTGAATGTTCATCTGTATACTGCCATCGCCGGTCACGCAGACCACCATTTCTTTCGGCAGGGCCATTTTAACGCCCAGCGCAGCCGGTAGGCCAAAACCCATCGTGCCGAGTCCGCCGGAATTAATCCAGCGACGTGGTTTATCGAACGGGTAATAGAGGGCGGCAAACATCTGGTGTTGTCCTACATCGGACGTCACGTACGCGTCGCCCTTCGTCAGACGCCAGAGGGTTTCAATCACCGCCTGGGGTTTAATACTTTCGCTTTCCGCGTCATATTTCAGGCACTGACGGGCGCGCCAGATCTCTATCTGCTGCCACCAGTCGCGAATATCATCCTGCGGCTGAGACGGCGCATCCTGCGCCAGTAGCTCCAGCATTTGTTCCAGTACCAGGCGGGCATCGCCCACCACCGGGATATCAGCGTTAACCGTTTTGGATATGGACGTCGGGTCAATGTCGATGTGTAATACCGTCGCGTTCGGACAATATTTAGCGAGATTATTCGTCGTGCGGTCGTCAAATCGTACGCCAACAGCGAAAATCACGTCGGCGTTATGCATGGTCATATTGGCTTCATAAGTGCCATGCATTCCCAGCATTCCTAACGACTGGCGATGAGTAGCAGGAAACGCGCCCAGTCCCATTAATGAAGAGACCACCGGCAGGTTAAAGGTTTCAATGATGTGGCGCAGCGGCGCATAGCAGGCCGCGCTTATCGCCCCTCCCCCAACGTAGACCACCGGCTTTTTTGCCGACGCCAGCGTTTGCAAGGCACGCTTAATTTGTCCTTTATGTCCTGATGTTGTGGGATTGTAAGAGCGCATACTGACCGTCTCCGGCCAGGCATACGGCATTTTTTTCGCCGGATTCAAAATATCTTTCGGCAAATCCACGACCACCGGCCCAGGGCGTCCGCTTGCCGCCAGCCAGAAGGCCTTTTTAAGCACCTGGGGAATATCTTCCGTCTGTTTGACCAGGAAGCTATGTTTGACCACCGGTCGGGAAATCCCCACCATGTCGCACTCCTGAAAGGCATCATAGCCAATCAATGAGGTGGCGACCTGGCCGGAAAGAATCACCAGCGGAATGGAATCCATATAGGCCGTAGCAATCCCGGTAATCGCATTGGTCGCTCCCGGTCCGGAAGTCACCAGCACCACGCCAACGTCGCCAGTGGCTCGCGCCAGGCCATCCGCCATATGCACCGCGGCCTGCTCATGACGCACCAGCACATGATCGATCCCTCCAACGGTATGTAGCGCATCATAAATATCAAGCACTGCGCCTCCAGGATAGCCGAACACCTGCTTTACGCCTTGATCGATAAGCGATCGGACGACCATCTCGGCTCCAGACAACATCTCCACGGCTTGCCTCCACTTTATACCTGTCATCACGGTTTGACGGACACCTTAACCGCTCGCTATCACGCCTGGCAATTGGGTGGAATGACGTAAAGATGGGAAAGGTTAGAATAATCAGGAGGCAAGAAGAGAAGAAATGGAGAAATACTCCGTCTGAATCACACCAGGTAATAAATAATCGCTTATAAATGCAGACTTACAGCAATTCATCTATTTTTCACAACGACGAAAAGAATCGCTCACCGTTAATTCAGCATAAAATTTTTGATATACGCTAAAAAGCAGAATAAACCAGAATTTGTTTCTGATTTATTCTGCCCGGTTTTATCGCTTACAAACAGAAACTAATAAATCTTCCATCCATTGATGCCCTTTATCACGCCCAGCCGCTTCATGCCAGGAAAGGTAGCATGTCCGGCTATTCAGTTTTAAAGGCAACGGCAATATTTGCAGATCCAGCGACTCCGCAAACTCTTCCGCCAGCCAGCGCGGGGCAATAGCGACCAAATGCGTCTGCGAAACCACGTTCAGAACGCTGATAAGCGCCATGCCCTGATAAGCCACGCTCGACTGTTTATCCGGCGTGTCATACCACGGCTGACTAAATGACGCATAACGATCGAGAGAAACAACCGCATGTTGTTCATTATAAACATCGCCTTCCAGTAGCGGGCCGCTAATACGCGGGTGTTTTCGGCTGGCGACTAAAACCATTTCATCTTTAAATAGCGGTACGCTGGTAAACTCAGGACGACGGAATTCTTCATAACTAATAACGAACTCGGTTTCCTGATAGCGTAACTGATGCTCAGTATTCTGATTCAACGACGCTTTAAAAACGACATGAATATTTGGCGCAATTTTTTCTACACGATTATAAATCTGTGACGTCAGGATATTATCCAGCGGACTGCACACGCAAAGATTGAATACACGTTCGCTGCTGGTCGGCTCAAACCCCGATCCCGGCAATTCATTTTGCACCAATTGTAACGCCTGACGGACTGAACCAAATAACTGAAATGCACGGGCAGTCGGCTGAATTCCTCGTCCATATCGAACAAAAAGTTCGTCATTAAACATAACCTTCAGACGCGCTACGGCGTTACTGACCGCAGGCTGCGACATTCCCAGCGTGTGGGCGGCGCGCGTAATATTCTGCTCTTGCATTACCGCATCGAACACGGTCAATAGGTTCAAATCAACCATGCGAAGCTGTGGTTTGCCCATATCTAAAAGATGCGGCTTTTCGGTTTTGACCTCTGGCATATTTAACTCCACTGTCACGCTTAACTCCCTTTTTCTGGCTGAAGGCAGAAATAATTCCTGAAAATATGATTTACCATGCATATAAAATAAGAAAAAGGGAAAGCGTTAAAATTCGGAAAACATAAAGACGCTGACAGAGACAAATAGAATGCCAGCGCAAGCGTAATGTGTCCTGAGTCACACCATTGCGATTCATAATGTTTAAATTACGCAAGCAATATAACCATAACTATGGCGAATACACAATCATACACCAAGTGAATGATCATTTAAGTTTCAATTAAATGTTTATATTATTAATAGCTAAAAAGTTAACATTAATTTATCAATAACTTTATCCTTATCCATTAAGTAAACAAGGTTATTTGTTAAAATATAAAACAAATCAAAAAGATAAACCAAACCTTTAGCATACCTTTAACAGGCCATTCCCCTAACCAATTTGCAAACAAAAATGCCTAAATATTTCAAACAATGAAAAGTATGAATGTCCACTCGTTCTTTTATCCTTTATTGGACGCGCAGCCCAGCACAATTAGCTAAAGTACGTATCCGGATATCGTCAACAAAATGCAATGGCGACAGAAAAATAGAGTTGACATTAAACGGCATATCCAGTACCACTAAAAGCATAACGCATTCGCTGGAGCTGAATTAATGTCACATATCGTTCGTTTCACTGGGCTACTACTACTCAACGCATTTATTGTGCGCGGTAGACCGGTGGGCGGCATTCAACATTAAGTCAGCTCGAAGTCAAACAAAACCCGCGCCGTTGCGCGGGTTTTTTTATGCCTGACGCAAGGCGCCCCTGGAGACAAGGACCACATCATGAGCCAGCAAGTCATTATTTTTGATACGACCTTACGCGACGGCGAACAAGCGTTACAGGCCAGCCTGAGCGCGAAAGAGAAGCTGCAGATTGCCCTGGCCCTTGAGCGCATGGGTGTTGATGTCATGGAAGTGGGCTTCCCGGTCTCTTCTCCGGGTGATTTTGAATCCGTCCAAACCATCGCCCGCACCATTAAAAACAGCCGCGTTTGCGCCCTGGCGCGTTGTGTAGAAAAAGACATCGACGTCGCGGCACAGGCGCTGAAGGTCGCCGACGCGTTTCGCATCCATACTTTTATCGCCACCTCGCCAATGCACATCGCCACCAAGCTGCGCAGCACGCTGGATGAGGTCATCGAACGCGCGGTATACATGGTTAAGCGGGCGCGTAATTACACTGATGACGTAGAGTTCTCCTGCGAAGATGCTGGCCGGACGCCTGTTGACGATCTGGCGCGCGTGGTGGAAGCCGCTATAAACGCCGGCGCGAGAACCATTAATATTCCCGATACCGTGGGCTATACCATGCCGTTTGAGTTTGCGGGAATCATTTCCGGCCTGTATGAACGTGTCCCCAATATCGACAAAGCTATCATCTCCGTTCATACCCACGACGATTTAGGGATAGCAGTAGGCAACTCGCTGGCGGCAGTCCATGCGGGCGCGCGTCAGGTTGAAGGCGCGATGAACGGTATCGGAGAACGTGCCGGTAACTGCGCACTGGAAGAAGTGATCATGGCGATTAAAGTGCGCAAAGACATCATGAACGTACACACCAACATCAATCACCACGAAATCTGGCGCACCAGCCAGACCGTCAGCCAGATCTGTAACATGCCGATCCCGGCCAACAAAGCGATTGTCGGCAGCGGCGCTTTCGCCCACTCTTCCGGCATCCACCAGGATGGCGTCCTCAAGAACCGCGAAAACTATGAAATCATGACGCCAGAGTCCATCGGTCTGAATCAGATACAGCTGAACCTGACCTCCCGCTCTGGCCGTGCCGCCGTGAAGCATCGCATGGAAGAGATGGGTTACAAGGACACAGACTACAACATGGACCACCTGTACGACGCGTTCCTGAAGCTGGCGGACAAAAAAGGCCAGGTGTTCGACTATGACCTGGAAGCGCTGGCCTTTATTAATAAACAGCAAGAAGAACCAGAGCATTTCCGTCTGGATTACTTCAGCGTGCAGTCCGGCTCCAGCGATATCGCCACTGCTTCCGTGAAGCTGGCCTGTGGTGAAGAGATCAAGGCCGAGGCGGCGAACGGCAACGGCCCGGTCGACGCCATCTATCAGGCGATTAACCGCATCACTGGCTACGACGTTGAGTTGGTTAAATACGACCTGAACGCCAAAGGCCAGGGCAAAGACGCGCTGGGTCAGGTCGATATCGTCGTGAACCATCATGGTCGCCGCTTCCACGGCGTCGGGCTGGCGACGGATATCGTCGAATCCTCCGCCAAAGCGATGGTGCACGTACTGAACAATATCTGGCGCGCCGCCGAAGTTGAAAAAGAATTGCAACGCAAAGCTCAAAATAAAGAGAACAACAAGGAAACCGTGTAATGTCGAAGAACTATCATATTGCCGTACTGCCGGGCGACGGTATCGGCCCGGAAGTCATGGCGCAAGCCCTGAAAGTTATGGATGCGGTACGCAGCCGTTTTGATATGCGTATCACCACCAGCCGCTATGACGTCGGCGGTATTGCTATCGACAATCATGGTCATCCACTGCCGAAAGCCACCGTTGAAGGGTGCGAGCAGGCGGATGCCATTCTGTTTGGCTCCGTCGGCGGCCCGAAATGGGAAAATTTGCCCCCGGAAAGCCAGCCAGAGCGCGGCGCCCTGCTGCCGCTGCGCAAACATTTCAAATTATTCAGTAACCTGCGTCCGGCGAAACTGTATCAGGGGCTGGAAGCATTTTGCCCGTTGCGCGCCGATATCGCCGCTAACGGTTTCGATATCCTGTGCGTGCGCGAGCTGACCGGCGGGATCTATTTCGGACAGCCAAAAGGCCGTGAAGGCAGCGGTCAGTACGAAAAAGCCTTTGATACCGAAGTTTATCACCGCTTTGAGATCGAGCGCATTGCCCGTATCGCCTTTGAATCGGCGCGTAAACGCCGCCGTAAAGTCACCTCTATTGATAAAGCCAACGTACTGCAAAGCTCTATCCTGTGGCGTGAGATCGTCAATGATGTCGCGAAAACGTATCCCGATGTGGAACTCGCGCACATGTATATCGATAACGCCACAATGCAGTTGATTAAAGACCCGTCGCAGTTTGACGTACTGCTGTGCTCTAACCTGTTCGGCGACATTCTGTCCGACGAATGCGCCATGATCACCGGCTCAATGGGGATGTTGCCCTCCGCCAGCCTGAACGAGCAAGGGTTTGGCCTGTATGAACCGGCTGGCGGCTCCGCGCCGGATATCGCCGGGAAAAATATCGCCAATCCAATTGCGCAGATCCTGTCGCTGGCGCTGCTGCTGCGCTACAGCCTGGATGCCAACGATGCGGCAACGGCCATTGAACAGGCGATCAATCGCGCATTAGAAGAGGGCGTTCGCACCGGCGATTTAGCCAGGGGCGCTGCCGCAGTCAGTACCGATGAGATGGGCGATATTATCGCCCGCTATGTCGCAGAAGGGGTGTAATCATGGCCAAAACGTTATACGAAAAATTATTTGATGCCCACGTGGTCTTTGAGGCGCCAAACGAAACGCCGCTGCTGTACATCGACCGCCACCTGGTGCATGAAGTCACCTCTCCGCAGGCGTTTGACGGTCTGCGCGCGCACCATCGTCCGGTACGTCAGCCAGGGAAAACCTTCGCCACGATGGATCACAACGTCTCGACGCAGACTAAAGACATTAATGCCTCCGGTGAAATGGCGCGTATCCAGATGCAGGAGCTGATTAAGAACTGTAACGAGTTCGGCGTCGAGCTGTATGACCTGAATCACCCGTATCAGGGCATCGTCCATGTGATGGGGCCGGAACAGGGCGTCACCCTGCCGGGCATGACCATCGTCTGCGGCGACTCCCACACCGCCACCCACGGCGCGTTTGGCGCGTTGGCCTTCGGCATCGGCACTTCTGAGGTAGAACATGTACTGGCGACGCAAACCCTGAAACAGGGGCGCGCTAAAACCATGAAGATTGAAGTCACGGGCAACGCCGCGCCGGGCATTACCGCCAAAGACATCGTGCTGGCGATCATCGGTAAAACCGGCAGCGCCGGCGGCACCGGGCACGTGGTTGAATTTTGCGGCGACGCTATCCGCGCGCTGAGTATGGAAGGCCGCATGACGCTGTGCAATATGGCGATTGAGATGGGCGCCAAAGCCGGTCTGGTCGCCCCGGATGAAACCACTTTCAACTACGTAAAAGGGCGTTTGCACGCGCCGAAGGGCCGCGATTTTGACGAAGCCGTCGAGTACTGGAAAACGCTGAAAACCGATGACGGCGCGACTTTTGATACTGTCGTCACCCTGCGAGCAGAAGAGATCGCGCCGCAGGTGACCTGGGGCACGAATCCGGGCCAGGTGATTTCCGTCACCGACATCATCCCCGATCCCGCCTCCTTTAGCGATCCGGTTGAACGCGCCAGCGCCGAAAAAGCGCTGGCTTATATGGGCTTACAGCCGGGCGTACCGTTAACGGACGTTGCTATCGATAAAGTCTTTATCGGCTCTTGTACCAATTCGCGCATTGAAGATTTGCGCGCGGCGGCGGAAGTCGCCAAAGGGCGCAAAGTCGCGCCTGGCGTACAGGCGCTGGTGGTGCCGGGTTCAGGTCCGGTGAAAGCGCAGGCGGAAGCGGAAGGTCTGGACAAGATCTTTATCGAAGCAGGATTTGAATGGCGCTTACCGGGCTGTTCCATGTGCCTGGCCATGAATAATGACCGCCTGAACCCGGGCGAGCGCTGCGCATCCACCAGCAACCGTAACTTTGAAGGCCGTCAGGGCCGCGGGGGTCGCACGCATTTAGTCAGCCCGGCGATGGCCGCCGCTGCCGCCGTTACCGGCCACTTCGCCGACATTCGCAGCATCAAATAAGGAAACTACCATGGCAGAGAAATTTACCCAGCATACCGGCCTGGTTGTCCCACTGGATGCCGCCAACGTCGATACCGATGCAATTATCCCTAAACAGTTTTTGCAGAAGGTTACGCGCACCGGTTTTGGCGCCCATCTGTTTAACGACTGGCGCTTCCTGGACGAAAAGGGCCAACAGCCAAATCCGGAATTCGTGTTGAACTTTCCGGAATATCAAGGCGCGTCGATTCTGTTGGCGCGAGAAAACTTTGGCTGCGGCTCTTCACGCGAACACGCGCCGTGGGCGTTGACCGATTACGGCTTTAAAGTGGTGATCGCGCCAAGCTTCGCCGACATCTTCTACGGCAACAGCTTTAACAACCAACTGCTGCCGGTAACCCTGAGCGACGCACAGGTCGATGAGCTGTTTGCTCTGGTGAAAGCCAATCCGGGCATTAAATTTGAAGTGGATCTGGAAGCACAGGTGGTAAAAGCAGGCGATAAGACCTACAGCTTTAAAATCGACGACTTCCGCCGCCACTGCATGTTGAACGGTCTGGACAGCATTGGGCTGACGCTGCAGCACGAAGACGCGATTGCCGCCTACGAAAATAAACAACCGGCATTTATGCGGTAACCCTTGACGCCTTACCGGGCCTACAGGTTATGCAATATCACCAGGTTGCCACTATATCCTGTAGGCCTGATAAGCGTAGCGCCATCAAGCGCCGGGTTACTCATCAGTCGCTCATGCCGGGGATATTCCGGCATTTTTTATACGTCTTTTACTCGCCCGCTCACCCCCGCGTGACCACAGAAACCGCCGTATAAATCCCGTTGAGACGCCGTCCCATCATCGTCATCCAGAAACAGCCGAAATAAAAAAAGCCAGCAGATATTATCTGCTGGCGGGTGATTTTAGGCTATCGCCTACACCAATACTCAGTCACACATGATGTCTGCAATTGGCTTCAATCGGTCGCCTCCCACTGCATCAGTTCCGCGAGCATTTTTAAGCGCTGCGGCGCGCTCAGGCAAGCCAGCCAGGACGTTTTTTCCGTCGCGGCAAAATATCTCAACCAGAACTGGCGCATAGTGACCTCTTCCTCTTGCTTCATCGAAAGATATTATTGGCCTAATATAGGGATAATAAAATTGCTGAGTTTTTCATCGGAGTTCCCCTTTTATGCCCTCAGGTCGCCTGCAACAACAATTTATCCGTCTCTGGCAATGTTGTGACGGTAAAACGCAAGACACCACGCTTAATGAGCTGGCGGATCTGCTGAACTGTTCGCGTCGCCATATGCGTACGCTGCTAAATACGATGCAGGCGCGCGGTTGGCTAACATGGGAAGCCGAGGTTGGACGCGGAAAGCGTTCGCGTCTGACGTTCCTGTATACCGGACTGGCGCTGCAACAGCAGCGGGCGGAAGACCTGCTGGAACAAGATCGAATCGATCAACTGGTACAACTGGTCGGCGATAAAAGCGCTGTCAGGCAAATGCTGATTTCCCATCTGGGACGCAGCTTCCGCCAGGGGCGGCATATTCTGCGGGTTCTTTACTATCGTCCGATGCACAATCTCCTGCCGGGAACCGCATTACGCCGCTCGGAAACCCATATTGCCCGGCAAATTTTCAGTTCGCTCACGCGGGTAAATGAGGAAAACGGGGAACTGGAAGCGGACATTGCGCACCATTGGCAGCAAATTTCCCCTTTACTGTGGCGCTTCTACCTGCGCCCCGGCATTCATTTTCATCATGGCCGCGAGCTGGAGATGGAAGATGTCATCGCCTCGCTGACGCGTATCAATACGCTTCCGCTTTACTCGCACATCACAAAGATAGACTCCCCTACCGCGTGGACGCTGGATATTCATCTTTCCCAGCCGGATCGCTGGTTGCCGTGGCTGCTGGGCCAGGTCCCGGCGATGATTTTGCCGCGGGAGTGGGAAACGCTGGCTAATTTCGCCAGCCACCCTATCGGCACCGGGCCTTATGCCGTGCGGCGTAATACGCCAAACCAGCTCAAGATACTCGCCTTTGATGATTACTTCGGCTATCGGGCGTTGATAGACGAAGTGAACGTCTGGGTACTGCCGGATATCAGTGAAGAACCGGCCTGCGGCTTGATGCTGGAAGGGCCGATACAAGGCGGTGAAAAAGCGATAGAAAGCCGACTGGAAGAGGGGTGCTATTACCTGCTATTCGACGCCAGAACGCCGCGCGGCGCGCATCCGCAGGTCAGAGAATGGGTAAGCCACGTCCTCTCCCCCACCAATTTACTCTATCATGCCGATGAACCGCTACAGCAGCTCTGGTTCCCGGCCTATGGGCTTTTACCGCGCTGGCATCACGCCCGTCCAGGCCCGGGCGAAAAACCCGCCGGGCTGGAAACCCTCACGCTGACCTTCTATCGCGAACACATTGAGCACCGGGTTATCGCCCGTATCATGAGCGCGCTTCTGGCTGAGCATCAGGTACATCTGCATATTCAGGAGATCGACTACGATCAATGGCACGCCGGCGAGATCGAAAGCGATATCTGGCTCAATAGCGCTAACTTTACGCTGCCGCTGGATTTCTCGCTGTTCGCGCACCTGTGCGAAGTACCGCTCTTGCAGAACTGCATTCCGCGCGACTGGCAGGACGACGCCGCGCAGTGGCGCGCTGGCGAGATGAACCTGGCGAACTGGTGCCAGCAACTGCTGGCCAACAAAGCGATTGTGCCGTTGATCCACCACTGGCTGATTATCCAGGGACAGCGCAGTATGCGCGGGCTGCGCATGAATACCCTCGGCTGGTTTGATTTTAAATCGGCGTGGTTTGCGCCGCCGGACCCTTAAAAGCCAGCTCTTAATTGCTGCCCGGCAACAAAATCACTACACTAACGCCGAACTCAACGGGGTGCCGCGCTCATGCGCGCGCTGAGAAAATACCCGTCGAACCTGATCCGGATAATGCCGGCGAAGGGATTTGAGGCTACCTCTCAAGTCCTTTGCCACTCTTTCACTGAGGTGCAAAGTGTTAAAAAAATATCTTCCGCTTTTACTCCTGTGCGCGGCGCCTGCTTTCGCCAAACCCGTTCTCACCGTCTATACCTACGACTCGTTCGCCGCCGACTGGGGGCCAGGCCCGGCGGTGAAAAAAGCGTTTGAAGCCGATTGCAACTGCGAGCTGAAACTGGTGGCGCTGGAGGATGGCGTTTCGCTGCTCAACCGCCTGCGGATGGAGGGGAAGAACAGCAAAGCCGATGTGGTGTTGGGGCTGGACAACAATCTGCTGGAAGCGGCCACGCAAACTAAACTCTTTGCCAAAAGCGGCGTGGCGAATGAGGCGGTCAAGGTGCCCGGCGGCTGGAAAAACGACACATTTGTGCCGTTCGATTACGGCTATTTCGCCTTTGTCTACGATAAAAGCAAGCTGAAAAATCCGCCGAGAAGCCTGAAAGAACTGGTCGAGAGCGATCAAAAATGGCGGGTGATTTATCAGGACCCGCGTACCAGTACGCCAGGGCTGGGGCTGTTACTGTGGATGCGCAAAGTCTATGGCGATAACGCGCCGCAGGCCTGGCAAAAACTGGCGGCCAAAACGGTGACGGTGACGAAAGGCTGGAGCGAGGCCTACGGCTTATTTCTGAAAGGTGAAAGCGATTTGGTGCTCAGTTACACCACCTCTCCGGCGTATCACATTATTGAAGAGAAGAAGGACAATTACGCCGCCGCGAACTTCAGCGAAGGCCATTACTTACAGGTAGAAGTCGCGGCGCGTACCGTCGCCAGTAAGCAGCCGGAACTGGCGGAGAAATTCCTCAAATTTATGGTTTCTCCGGCGTTTCAGAACGCCATACCCACCGGCAACTGGATGTACCCGGTAGCGGACGTCGCCTTACCCGCAGGGTTTGAATCATTGGCCAAACCCGCCACAACGCTGGAATTCACGCCGCAACAGGTGGCAGCACAACGCCAGGCATGGATTAGCGAATGGCAACGCGCCGTCAGCCGTTAATTCCCGGCTGGCTGATTCCGGGGCTGTGCGCCGCCGCGCTGATGATAACCGTCTCGCTGGCGGCCTTTCTGGCGCTTTGGCTGAACGCGCCGTCGGGCGCGTGGTCGACAATCTGGCGGGATAGCTACCTGTGGCATGTGGTGCGCTTCTCATTCTGGCAGGCGTTTCTGTCCGCAGTGCTGTCTGTGGTCCCGGCGGTTTTTCTCGCCCGCGCGCTTTATCGACGCCGTTTTCCTGGACGTCTGGCGCTGCTGCGTCTGTGCGCCATGACGCTGATTCTGCCGGTACTGGTTGCCGTGTTCGGCATTCTTAGCGTGTATGGCCGTCAGGGCTGGCTGGCCTCACTGTGGCAGATGCTGGGGCTTCAGTGGACATTCTCCCCCTACGGCTTGCAGGGCATTTTACTGGCGCACGTCTTTTTTAACCTGCCAATGGCGAGCCGTTTGTTGCTGCAATCTTTGGAAAGCATTCCCGGCGAGCAGCGCCAGCTCGCCGCCCAGCTCGGTATGCGCGGCTGGCATTTTTTCCGTTTTGTCGAATGGCCGTGGCTGCGCCGCCAAATTCCGCCCGTCGCGGCGCTGATTTTTATGCTCTGCTTCGCCAGTTTCGCAACGGTTCTGTCACTCGGCGGCGGCCCGCAGGCCACCACTATCGAACTGGCTATCTTTCAGGCGCTCAGTTATGACTACGATCCCGCCCGCGCGGCGATGCTGGCATTAATCCAGATGGTCTGCTGCCTGGCGCTGGTACTGCTAAGCCAACGGCTGAGCAAAGCGATTGCGCCGGGGATGACGCTGACGCAGGGCTGGCGCGATCCTGACGATCGTCTCCACAGCCGTCTGACGGACGCCTTATTAATCGTGCTGGCGCTGCTGCTGCTGCTTCCGCCGCTGGTCGCCGTGGTGGTCGATGGCGTCAACCGCAGCCTGCCGGAGGTGCTGGCGCAACCCATTCTGTGGCAGGCTGTCTGGACATCGCTACGCATTGCGCTGGCGGCGGGCGTTCTGTGTGTGGTGCTGACCATGATGCTGCTGTGGAGTAGCCGCGAGCTACGCCAACGCCAGCAACTATTCGCCGGACAAACGCTGGAACTCAGCGGAATGTTGATCCTCGCGATGCCGGGGATCGTGCTGGCGACAGGCTTCTTTTTACTGCTCAATAACAGCGTTGGCTTACCGGAATCCGCCGACGGCATCGTGATTTTCACCAATGCGCTGATGGCAATCCCCTACGCGCTAAAAGTCCTGGAAAACCCAATGCGCGATATTACCGCCCGTTATGGAATGCTGTGCCAGTCATTAGGAATTGAAGGCTGGTCGCGGTTAAAGGTCGTGGAACTGCGGGCGCTGAAACGTCCGCTGGCGCAGGCGCTGGCGTTTGCCTGCGTACTTTCTATCGGTGATTTTGGCGTCGTCGCGCTTTTCGGCAATGACAATTTCCGCACGCTGCCGTTTTATCTGTATCAGCAGATCGGCTCCTACCGCAGCCAGGACGGCGCGGTGACCGCGCTGATACTGCTGCTGCTCTGCTTTACGTTATTTACCCTCATAGAGAAACTACCGGGCCGACATGCTAAAACTGATTGATATCACCTGGCTTTACCATCATTTGCCGATGCGTTTTACGCTGGCGGTAGAACGCGGCGAGCAGGTGGCGATTCTTGGCCCCAGCGGCGCGGGGAAAAGCACGCTGTTGAATTTAATTGCCGGTTTTCTTGCGCCTGCCAGCGGTACGCTACTGATTGCCGGCGAAGATCATACGCTTACGCCGCCCTCACGCCGTCCGGTCTCAATGCTGTTTCAGGAGAATAATTTATTCAGCCACCTGAATGTGCAGCAAAATATCGGTCTGGGGCTAAACCCTGGGTTAACGCTCAACGCCAGCCAGCGGGAAAAACGGGACGCTATCGCACGTCAGATGGGCATTGAGAGCCTGATGACGCGTTTACCGGGCGAACTGTCCGGCGGCCAGCGTCAGCGGGTAGCGCTGGCGCGCTGCCTGGTACGTGAACAGCCGGTACTGCTGCTGGATGAACCGTTCTCCGCGCTCGATCCCGCGCTGCGCCAGGAGATGCTGACGTTGGTCAGCGATATCTGCCGCGAGCGACAGCTCACGCTGTTGATGGTCTCGCACAGCGTGGAAGATGCGGCGCGAATTGCGCCCCGGTCAATCGTCGTGGCCGACGGACGCATTGCGTGGCAAGGCAAAACAGACGAGCTACTAAGCGGTCAGGCCAGCGCCTCAGCGCTATTGGGCATCAAATCCCATATTTTGTAGGCCGGATAAGGCGAAGCCGCCATCCGGCAAAGGAATCGTTAGTAACCCACAACTTTGCGCAGAATATCGATATATACCGGCATCAGCGGGTGGCGAACCAGCACCACCAGCGCGACCACGCCGATCCCGAGCGTCAACGGCGCCAGATACAGCAAACGGCTGCGGGGGAAATACGCGGTTAAACGATCGACTGCCGATTTGCCGCTGCGCCACAGCCGCCAGCATAGCCAGCCTCCGACCCACAGCAGCAACGCCGTCGCCAGCAGCAGCCATTTGAAATCTCCGCTCTGCATATCGGAAGGAATATCGATTGCCGCTCCCGCCAGAATGCCCGGCAGGAAATAAAACGGCGGCCACAGCAAACAGCCAATCAAGTTCGGCCCAATAAATTTCGCCACGGGAAGATCCAGCATCCCTGCCACCATCGGCACCAGCGGCCTCGTCGGACCGACAAAACGTCCGACCAGGATCGTGAACATACTGTGCTGATGCAGCGCGTGTTCGGTTTTATCCAGCAGCGACTTGTTCTTTTTCATAAAAGACCAGCGGTGTAGCGGCTTTTTAAAGCGCCACCCCAGCCAGAACGAAATCCAGTCGCCCATCAGACAGCCGATAATACCCACCAGCCAGGCATGCCAAAAATTGAGCTCGCCGCTGCCGATAAGCGCGCCCAGCCCCGCCATCAGTACCGTACCGGGTAAAATCAACCCCACCAGCGCCAGCGATTCCAGGAAGGCGACCAGCAACACGGCGATAAGCGAATACAGAGTGGATTGGGTGATAAAGTGTTCCAGCAGTGCTTGCATAGTGTGTC
The DNA here is from genome assembly GCF_051811585.1 of Salmonella sp. NW177. Taxonomy (NCBI): domain Bacteria; kingdom Pseudomonadati; phylum Pseudomonadota; class Gammaproteobacteria; order Enterobacterales; family Enterobacteriaceae; genus Salmonella; species Salmonella sp. NW177. Next base: position 184,169 of record NZ_JAMMZV010000008.1, read on the forward strand.
CGTCAGCGTGATGAAGCAGGGATTCTGCTTACCCCGTCCCCCTTCGTCAAGCCGTCAATTATCCGAATAGTTACGGCTTATGACATCTTTGTGGACACATCATTCACTTTTTATTCACATCCGGCCCTGAACTCGCTAGGACTTGCCCCGGTGCATTTTTTAAATACCCGCGAAAAATAGAGCTGATCGTCAAATCCAACATTGCGCCCAACGGTCGCTATCGGCATTCGCGTGGTGCTAAGCAGGAGTTTCGCCTGGCTGATACGCTGATCTTCGCGCCAACTCAATACGCTAATGCCTAACTGCTGGCGGAACAGATGCGATAACCGGGAGGGCGACAGGCAGACATGCTGGGCGACGCTGGCGATATCAAAATGGCTGTCCGCCAGATGGTCGCTGATATACTGGCAGGCATCGCGCACACGGCTATCCATCGGCGGGTGCAACGACTCATTAATTACCGCCATACGTCTGAGCAACAACTGCTCCAGCAGATTGATCGCCAGTAGCTCAGAATAGCGACCTTCCCCTTGCCCGGCGCTGATGATCTGCCCGAACAGTTCGCTGAAATGCGGCTGGCGCGCCTCGTCCGGGCGGAAAAATCCTGTCTGGGCAAAGATTGTCGGCCAGGTCAGCCACTCCTGCCAGTAGGCGCGAGGCCGGAAATAAACCCACTGGTGATACCACTCGCTGGCGTCCGGATGCCGTCCATAGTGATGAATCTCGCCCGGCGGAAACAATAATATATCGCCAGGCCGACAGACAAACTGCTCGCCATTATTATTAATGACGCCCTCTCCGCGGATGGTCAGGTTAAGAATATATCCTTTCATGCCCAACGGACGATCGATAAAAAAATCCAGATATCCATTCGCTTCAATTGGCGTCAGTCCGGCGACCAGATGGGCATTAAATGAATATCCCGGCAATAGCGGATCATTTTGCGTTTCAGCCATGATTTCTCTACCCCCCGATGTTCAGAGAAGAAACAAATTGTCCATATTGACCAGGACGACAGAGCTTACGTCTCCGCAAGACCTTGCGCGTGATGAAAGCACGTATCAACCCCGCTTGTGAAAAGCGCTTTGTAACAAAAGCGTACAGTTCAGGCGATAAAATTAAGTAACAGAAGTGTCTATAACTATGGCTGGAATGTCCACATTGAATATTTGCACAGCGTCACACTTTGCAAAGCATTAGCATTTTTGTCCATAAGATTAGCGGATCCTGCCTGACGGTTTTTGCCGCGACTCTCTACTGTTTCTCCATACCTGTTTTTCTGGATGGAGTAAGACGATGGCAATTGCAATTGGCCTCGATTTTGGCAGTGATTCAGTGCGCGCTCTGGCAGTGGACTGCGCCACCGGCGGCGAGATCGCCACCAGCGTAGAGTGGTATCCGCGCTGGCAAGAAGGCCGTTATTGCGACGGCCCGAACAACCAGTTCCGTCATCATCCGCGCGACTACATGGAGTCAATGGAGGCCGCGCTGAAAGCCGTTCTGGCACAATTAAGCGCCGCGCAACGCGCAAATGTCGTTGGCATTGGCGTTGACAGCACCGGCTCTACGCCAGCGCCGATTGACGCCGACGGTAACGTCCTGGCACTGCGTCCGGAGTTCGCCGAGAACCCGAATGCGATGTTTGTGCTGTGGAAAGATCACACCGCCGTGGAAGAGGCCGACGAAATCACTCGTCTGTGCCATAAGCCAGGTAAGGTCGACTACTCCCGCTATATTGGCGGCATTTACTCCAGCGAATGGTTCTGGGCGAAGATTCTGCACGTCACCCGGCAGGATAGCGCCGTCGCGCAGGCCGCCGTCTCGTGGATTGAACTGTGCGACTGGGTGCCGGCGCTGCTTTCCGGCACCACTCGCCCGCAGGATATCCGCCGTGGCCGCTGCAGCGCCGGGCACAAAACACTGTGGCATGAAAGCTGGGGCGGTCTGCCGCCCGCGAGCTTCTTTGATGAACTCGATCCGTGCATTAACCGTCATCTGCGCTACCCGTTATTTAGCGAAACCTTCACCGCCGATCTGCCCGTGGGCACCCTGTGCGCCGAATGGGCGCAGCGCCTCGGCTTGCCGGAAAGCGTGGTGATTTCCGGCGGCGCGTTCGACTGTCACATGGGCGCGGTCGGCGCGGGCGCACAGCCCAATACGCTGGTGAAAGTCATCGGCACGTCTACCTGCGACATTCTGATTGCGGATAAACAGAGCGTCGGGGATCGCGCCGTGAAAGGCATTTGCGGTCAGGTTGACGGCAGCGTGGTGCCGAACTTTATCGGTCTGGAAGCGGGGCAATCCGCTTTCGGCGATATCTACGCCTGGTTTAGCCGCGTGTTGAGCTGGCCGCTGGAACAACTTGCCGCGCAGCACCCGGAACTGAAAACCCAGATTAAAGCCAGCCAAAAACAGCTACTGCCAGCGCTCACCGACGCCTGGGCGAAAAATCCGTCCCTGGATCACCTGCCGGTGGTGCTCGACTGGTTTAACGGTCGCCGCACGCCAAACGCTAATCAGCGTCTGAAAGGCGTCATTACCGATCTCAATCTCGCCACCGACGCGCCAGCGCTGTTTGGCGGTCTGGTCGCCTCGACCGCCTTCGGCGCGCGCGCCATTCAGGAGTGTTTTACCGATCAGGGTATCGCGGTCAATAACGTGATGGCGCTTGGCGGCATCGCCCGTAAAAATCAGGTCATTATGCAGGTCTGCTGCGACGTACTGAATCGTCCGTTGCAGATCGTCGCTTCCGACCAGTGTTGCGCATTAGGCGCCGCTATCTTTGCCGCCGTCGCTGCGAAAGTCCATGCCGATATTCCTGCCGCCCAGCAAAGCATGGCAAGCGCGGTAGAACGCACTCTGCGTCCCCGCCCTGAACAGGCGCAACGCCTCGAACAGCTTTACCGCCGCTACCAGCAGTGGGCGCTAAGCGCAGAACAACATTATCTTCCGACTGCCGCGCCGGCGCCAACGACCCCGGCCAATCAGGCAATACTGACTCATTAAGGACACGACAATGACGATTTTTGATAATTATGAAGTATGGTTTGTGATTGGCAGCCAGCATTTGTATGGCGCAGAAACCCTGCGTCAGGTCACCCAACATGCCGAGCATGTGGTCAACGCGCTGAATACCGAAGCCAAACTGCCATGTAAACTGGTATTAAAACCGCTGGGCACCTCGCCGGATGAGATTACCGCCATTTGTCGTGACGCCAATTATGACGATCGCTGCGCGGGGCTGGTGGTCTGGCTGCACACCTTCTCCCCAGCCAAAATGTGGATCAACGGGCTGAGTATTCTTAACAAACCACTACTGCAATTCCATACCCAATTTAACGCCGCCCTGCCGTGGGACAGCATCGATATGGACTTTATGAACCTGAACCAGACTGCGCACGGCGGCCGCGAGTTCGGTTTTATCGGCGCGCGGATGCGCCAGCAGCACGCGGTCGTCACTGGTCACTGGCAGGATAAAGAGGCCCATACGCGTATCGGCGCCTGGATGCGCCAGGCGGTCTCTAAACAGGATACCCGCCAGCTAAAAGTCTGCCGCTTCGGCGACAATATGCGTGAAGTCGCAGTGACTGACGGTGATAAAGTGGCCGCGCAAATCAAATTTGGCTTTTCGGTCAATACCTGGGCGGTCGGCGATCTGGTGCAGGTGGTGAATTCTATCGGCGACGGCGATATCAACGCTCTGATTGACGAGTATGAAAGCAGCTATACCCTGACGCCCGCCACCCAAATCCACGGCGATAAACGCCAGAACGTGCGAGAAGCGGCGCGTATTGAACTCGGTATGAAGCGTTTCCTGGAACAGGGCGGCTTTCACGCCTTTACGACGACATTTGAAGATTTGCACGGCCTGAAACAACTCCCGGGTCTGGCCGTACAGCGTCTGATGCAACAGGGCTACGGCTTTGCGGGCGAAGGCGACTGGAAAACCGCCGCTCTGCTTCGCATTATGAAAGTGATGTCAACCGGTCTGCAGGGCGGCACCTCATTTATGGAGGATTACACCTACCACTTCGAGAAAGGCAACGATCTGGTGCTCGGCTCGCACATGCTGGAAGTGTGTCCGTCCATCGCGGTGGAAGAGAAACCGATCCTCGACGTCCAGCACCTCGGCATTGGCGGTAAGGAAGATCCGGCGCGTTTGATTTTCAATACCCAAACCGGCCCGGCGATCGTCGCCAGCCTGATCGACCTCGGCGATCGTTATCGCCTGCTGGTCAACTGCATTGACACCGTAAAAACGCCGCACTCCCTGCCGAAACTGCCGGTGGCTAACGCGCTGTGGAAGGCGCAGCCGGATCTGCCGACCGCCTCCGAAGCGTGGATTCTGGCTGGCGGCGCGCACCATACCGTCTTCAGCCACGCGCTGGATCTGAACGATATGCGCCAGTTCGCAGAAATACACGATATCGAAATCGCGGTAATTGATAATGATACCCGTCTGCCGGCCTTTAAGGACGCGCTGCGCTGGAACGAGGTGTATTACGGTTTAAAACGCTAAAAGTGGAGTCTGAATGCCCGGTGGCACTGCGTTTACCGGGCCTACGGTCCTGTAGGCCGAATAAGGCATTTATGTCGCCATCCGGCACACCGTCGCTCGTAGGCCGGATAAGCGAAGCGCCATCCGGCAGGGAGAAAACAATGTTAGAAGATCTCAAACGCCAGGTACTGGAAGCCAATCTGGCGCTGCCAAAACACAACCTGGTCACCCTTACCTGGGGTAACGTCAGCGCCGTCGATCGCGAACGCGGCGTACTGGTGATTAAGCCGTCCGGCGTCGATTATAGCGTCATGACCGCTGACGATATGGTGGTGGTCAGCCTGGAGAGCGGTGAAGTCGTTGAAGGTCATAAGAAACCGTCGTCCGATACGCCAACCCACCGTCTGTTGTACCAGGCATTTCCGACTATCGGCGGCATCGTACACACCCATTCGCGCCACGCGACTATCTGGGCGCAGGCGGGTCAGCCGATTCCGGCGACGGGAACCACCCATGCCGACTATTTCTACGGTACGATTCCCTGCACTCGCAAAATGACCGAGGCGGAAATTAATGGCGAGTATGAATGGGAAACGGGCAATGTCATTGTTGAAGCCTTTGAAAAACAAGGTATTGACGCCGCTCAAATGCCCGGCGTGCTTGTCCATTCGCACGGCCCGTTTGCCTGGGGTAAAAATGCCGAGGATGCCGTGCATAACGCCATCGTGCTGGAAGAAGTGGCCTATATGGGGATCTTCTGCCGCCAGCTTGCGCCGCAGTTGCCCGACATGCAGCAATCCCTGCTGGATAAACACTATCTACGCAAACACGGCGCAAAAGCCTATTACGGGCAGTAATGCCTCTAAAAACGCGTCCCATGGGGGGCGCGTTGATGAATCTGGTCGGTGATATATTCAGCAAATGCGCTTTGATAGACGTAATGATCAGAACTCACATATTCAATAATATTATCATAATGTCCCTGCCACGCTTTTCCTTCCAGCGCATGGAAGAAAATATAATCTTCGATTGTTGACTGCCAGCGTTGCCCATTTAACAGATAATTAATAATGGTATCCCGATGTCCGTTTTTTCTGTCGTGTCCTTGCCAGTGAAAAAAAGCATTGCCGTTTTCAATAATCTCGGTACGCCAAATTTGTTCTGTCCATGTTTTATACTCAAAAAATCGACTCACGGTTTTTATGGAAGGGTTAGCGCGTTGAGTATTGACGAAAAGATAACGGTCGCTCCCTACCAGACGCGCCTGCATACTCACATTCATAAAAGATCATTCCCGAATACCACAAATTTTGATAAAAACACCCGCACCCGAAAGTCAAAATAAAATTATATTCTAAAATAAAAATTAAATTATGCAGAGAGTTCCCGACGAATTCGCACTGTAATCCATTTTTATTTAACCATAGCGGCCAATTGGAATATTATATTTCTACCTGACGGTGCGGATGTTCCAAATGAAATTGTTACACTTTTCATTAATTAAAACAAACAAAAAATATCGCTTTTTTGTTAATCCGAGAAATAAGTAACAGATTCGAACAAGCGCCTTTCTGAAAAATACTGAATGTATGAAAACAGACTTGACACAAAACGGCTAATACATGGGTAAAAACTGTAAATAAACATGATTCAAAATTAGCAGTTATAGGATAATTATATCTGCTGTCTACACCAGCATCATTATACCCTTCATACTTCGAGTTGCTTATGTGTTGGCTACGGATTACTCGGCCCATCCATGGGCTTTGCCCTGACGGGCCGTCGCACGCGACGTTCAAATCTGCTCCCGGCAGATTTGTCGCTCACCCCAGTCACATAGTTATCTATGCTCCTGGGGACTCACTCCCTTGCCGCCTTTAAGCAACTCGAATTATTTTGGGTATATATTGATAAATATACGTCAGCAAAAATATCTGACGCTAAAAGCCATTTTATCGTTAAAATATCCATTACACCCGTCACGGGGAACGAACTCATTCATGAAATATCGCTACATCATCAGAATCGCGGCAGGCATAATTCTCATTATGGCTACGGTGTTTATCCATAATGCCATCGCTATTTATCAGTTCAGTCAGCAAAACCAGACGCGCGTAGCTGACTGCGCGATTGTCGCAGGAGCAGGCGTTAGCGGAAAAACGCCTTCTCCCGTTTTTCAGGCCAGACTGGATCATGCCATCTGGCTTTACCAACAACACATAGTCCGCGCGTTGGTATTAACCGGCGGCTACGGCGCTGGCGCAACGGTTTCCGACGCGGCGATAGCCCGTCAATACGTTCTGGAAAAAGGGATTCCGGCTAAGGCGATTTTTATTGAAGAGCGCTCTACCGTGACGCGCGAAAATATTCGTTACGCAAAACAGATACTGCGACAACAACAATGGCGCACAGCGTTACTGGTCAGCGATCCGCTGCATATGCTGCGTCTGAAAACTATCGCTCAGGATAATGGTATCGATAGCCGCTCATCACCCACGCGATCCACCCGCTATAAATCCTGGTGGGCGAAAACCCGCTTCTTACTGCGAGAAACTTTTTATTACAGCGGATATCGGCTTTTACGTTATATGCCTGTACAAAATAACAGTATTACCCCCTAAAACAGGTTATAATTAGCGTGAATTTTTTAGACAGGTAATCATCGTGGCGCAGGCAGGTTTCATTTTAACCCGGCACTGGCGGGATACGCCGCAAGGGACGGAGGTCTCTTTCTGGCTGGCGACAGACAACGGCCCTGTGCAGGCAACGCTGGCGCCGCAAGAGTCCGTGGCGTTTATTCCGACCAGCCAGACCTTCCGCGCCGCCTCGCTGCTACAGGCGGAAAAAGACTATCGCCTGACGCCGCTCCAGCTGCGAGACTTTCATCGTCAGCCGGTATCCGGTCTGTATTGCCGCACTCACCGCCAGCTTATGCGGATGGAGAAACTGCTGCGCGAAAGCGGCGTCACCGTTTATGAAGCGGATGTACGCCCGCCGGAACGTTACCTGATGGAACGTTTTATTACGTCGCCCGTTTGGGTAGACGGCGAGATGCGCAACGGCGTTATCCTCAATGCGCGTCTTAAACCCCACCCCGACTATCGACCGCCGCTAAAATGGGTCTCGCTGGATATCGAAACCACGCGACACGGCGAACTGTATTGCATTGGTCTGGAAGGCTGCGGCCAGCGTACCGTTTATATGCTGGGTCCGGCGAATGGCGATGACCGCCAACTGGACTTCGAGCTTGTGTATGTCGCCAGCCGCCCGCAGTTGCTGGAAAAACTCAACGCCTGGTTTGCCGAACATGATCCTGACGTCATCATCGGCTGGAACGTGGTGCAGTTCGACCTGCGTATGCTGCAAAAACATGCCGAACGCTACCGTATCCCTTTACGGCTGGGGCGAGACAATAGCGAACTGGAGTGGCGCGAACATGGCTTCAAAAACGGCGTTTTTTTCGCCCAGGCCAGAGGGCGAGTCATTATCGATGGTATCGACGCGCTTAAATCCGCGTTCTGGAATTTTTCGTCTTTTTCGCTGGAAGCCGTCTCGCAGGAACTGCTCGGCGAAGGAAAATCCATTGATAATCCCTGGGATCGTATGGATGAGATCGATCGTCGCTTTGCCCAGGATAAACCCGCCCTCGCCACCTACAACCTGAAAGACTGCGAGCTGGTCACGCGCATTTTCCATAAAACCGAGATCATGCCGTTTTTGCTGGAACGCGCGACGATCAACGGCCTACCGGTCGATCGCCACGGCGGTTCGGTCGCCGCATTCGGGCATCTTTACTTTCCGCGAATGCACCGCGCCGGCTATGTCGCGCCCAATCTCGGCGAAGTGCCGCCGCTGGCAAGTCCCGGCGGCTACGTAATGGATTCACAACCCGGATTATACGATTCGGTACTGGTGCTGGATTATAAAAGCCTGTACCCGTCGATTATCCGCACGTTTTTGATTGATCCCGTCGGGCTGGTCGAAGGCATGGCGCAGCCGGATCCGGAACACAGTACCGAAGGTTTCCTTGACGCCTGGTTTTCACGAGAAAAGCACTGCCTGCCGGAAATTGTTAGCCAAATCTGGCACGGGCGCGATGAAGCCAAACGTCAGGGCAATAAACCGCTCTCGCAGGCGCTTAAAATCATTATGAACGCCTTTTATGGCGTACTCGGCACCACGGCCTGTCGCTTTTTCGATCCCCGTCTGGCGTCGTCAATCACCATGCGCGGTCATGCGATTATGCGCCAGACCAAAGCGCTGATTGAGGCGCAGGGTTATGACGTGATTTATGGCGATACCGATTCCACCTTCGTCTGGCTCCGGCGCGCGCATTCAGAAGCCGACGCGGCGGAAATCGGGCACAGGCTGGTGCGTCACGTGAACGAATGGTGGGCGCAGACGTTACAACAGCAAAATTTGACCAGCGCGCTGGAGCTGGAGTTTGAAACCCACTTTTGTCGCTTTCTGATGCCGACCATCCGCGGCGCGGATACTGGCAGTAAAAAACGCTACGCGGGCCTGATTCAGGAAGGCGACAGCCAGCGTATGGTATTTAAAGGTCTGGAAACGGTGCGGACCGACTGGACGCCGCTGGCGCAGCGCTTTCAACAGGAGCTGTATCTGCGCGTTTTTCGCAATGAACCTTATCAAGACTACGTGCGCGAGACTATCGATAAACTGATGGCGGGCGAACTGGACGCGCAGTTGGTTTATCGTAAGCGTCTGCGTCGCCCTTTACATGAGTACCAACGTAACGTTCCGCCGCACGTTCGCGCCGCCCGGCTGGCGGATGAACAAAACCTGAAGCAGGGTCGTCCGGCGCAGTATCAGAATCGCGGCGCCATAAAATATGTCTGGACTGTTAACGGCCCCGAGCCCGTGGATTACCAGCAGTCGCCGCTGGATTACGAACACTATCTTACCCGCCAGCTACAACCCGTGGCGGAAGGAATTCTTCCCTTCGTTGAAGATAATTTTGCTACACTACTGACCGGGCAACTGGGGCTATTTTGACGCGTGACGAAAGCGCCGCCTTCCAGTACCATAGCGCCCTTTCCATTCCTGGACCTAATTAACGCCACTACCACATTAGCCTGGTAGCGGGGTCGTATACTCGCAATTATCCAGTGCTGTCGCCTGGGAATGGCGAGTAATGCCTGCAATTAAAGATATAGAGCCGAACACATATGCCTTTTACACTTGGTCAACGCTGGATCAGCGATACAGAAAGCGAGCTGGGACTTGGAACCGTTGTTGCGATGGATGCGCGAACCGTCACCTTACTTTTCCCGTCCACGGGGGAAAACCGCCTGTATGCGCGCAGTGATTCTCCCGTGACCCGCGTCATGTTCAACCCTGGCGATACGATTACAAGCCATGAAGGCTGGCAGCTACATATCGATGAAGTAAAAGAAGAAAATGGCCTGCTTGTTTATGTCGGCACCCGCCTGGATACCGAAGAGACCAATGTGACGCTGCGCGAAGTTCTGCTCGACAGCAAGTTGGTTTTCAGTAAGCCCCAGGATCGTCTGTTCGCCGGTCAAATCGATCGAATGGATCGGTTCGCGCTGCGCTATCGCGCCCGTAAATTTCAGAGCGAGCAGTACCGGATGCCATACAGCGGCCTGCGCGGTCAGCGGACCAATCTGATCCCGCATCAGCTTAATATCGCTCATGATGTGGGTCGTCGCCATGCGCCGCGCGTACTGCTGGCGGATGAAGTGGGCTTAGGTAAAACCATTGAAGCCGGGATGATACTGCATCAACAGTTATTATCCGGCGCGGCGGAACGCGTATTGATCATTGTTCCGGAAACCCTGCAACACCAGTGGCTGGTAGAAATGCTGCGCCGTTTCAACCTGCGCTTCGCGCTGTTCGATGACGAACGCTATACCGAAGCGCAGCACGACGCGTATAACCCGTTTGAAACCGAACAACTGGTGATCTGCTCGCTGGATTTCGCCCGCCGTAATAAGCAGCGTCTGGAACATTTGTGCGACGCCGAGTGGGATTTGCTGGTGGTCGACGAAGCGCATCATCTGGTGTGGAGCACCGATGCGCCGAGTCGTGAATATATGGCCATCGAACAGTTAGCTGAACGCGTGCCGGGCGTGCTGCTGCTGACCGCCACGCCAGAACAGCTGGGGATGGAAAGCCATTTCGCCCGTCTGCGCCTGCTCGATCCGAACCGTTTCCACGATTTCGAACAGTTTGTCGAAGAACAGAAAAACTACCGCCCTGTCGCCGATGCGGTGGCCATGCTACTGGCGGGCAATAAACTCAGCAACGACGAACTGAACAGGCTGGGCGATCTGATCGGCGAACAGGATATTGAACCGCTGTTGCAGGCCGCTAATAGCGATCGCGACGACGCGCAGGCCGCCCGTGATGAGCTGGTGTCGATGCTGATGGATCGCCACGGCACCAGCCGCGTTCTGTTCCGCAACACCCGTAACGGCGTCAAGGGGTTCCCGAAACGTGAACTACATACGGTAAAACTGCCGCTGCCGACCCAGTATCAGACCGCCATTAAGGTCTCCGGCATTATGGGCGCGCGTAAAAGCGCGGAAGATCGCGCCCGCGATATGCTCTATCCGGAACAAATTTATCAGGAGTTCGAAGGCGATACCGGCACCTGGTGGAACTTCGACCCACGCGTTGAGTGGCTGATGGGCTATCTGACCAGCCATCGTTCGCAAAAAGTGCTGGTGATCTGCGCTAAGGCGACCACCGCGTTACAGCTGGAGCAGGTGCTGCGCGAACGCGAAGGCATCCGCGCCGCCGTGTTCCATGAGGGCATGTCGATTATCGAACGCGATCGCGCCGCCGCCTGGTTCGCCGAAGAAGATACCGGCGCGCAGGTGCTGTTATGTTCCGAAATCGGCTCCGAAGGACGTAACTTCCAGTTTGCCAGCAATCTGGTGATGTTCGACTTGCCGTTTAACCCGGATCTGCTGGAACAGCGTATTGGTCGTCTGGATCGCATCGGCCAGGCGCATGATATCCAGATCCACGTCCCGTACCTGGAAAAAACCGCCCAGTCGGTGCTGGTTCGCTGGTATCACGAAGGGCTGGACGCCTTTGAGCACACCTGTCCAACCGGTCGCGCGATTTATGATTCAGCCTACGCCAGTCTGATTAACTATCTGGCCGCGCCTGAAGAAACCGACGGGTTTGACGATCTGATAAAATCCTGCCGCGAGCAACATGAAGCGCTAAAAGCCCAGTTAGAACAGGGCCGCGACCGCCTGCTGGAGATCCACTCCAACGGTGGTGAAAAAGCCCAACAGCTTGCACAAAGCATTGAAGAACAGGACGACGACACCAACCTGATCGCGTTCGCCATGAACCTGTTCGATATCGTCGGCATTAACCAGGACGATCGCGGCGACAACCTGATCGTGCTGACGCCGTCCGACCACATGTTGGTGCCGGATTTCCCCGGCCTGCCGGAAGACGGCTGTACTATCACGTTTGAACGTGACGTAGCCCTGTCTCGCGAAGATGCGCAGTTTATTACCTGGGAACATCCGCTCATCCGTAACGGACTGGATCTGATCCTCTCCGGCGACACCGGCAGCAGCACCATTTCGCTGTTGAAAAATAAAGCGCTGCCCGTCGGCACGCTGCTGGTCGAACTGGTTTACGTCGTGGAAGCGCAGGCGCCGAAACAGCTACAACTGAACCGCTTCCTGCCGCCGACGCCGGTACGTATGCTGTTAGATAAAAACGGCAACAATCTGGCCGCCCAGGTCGAGTTTGAAACCTTCAACCGCCAGCTCAGCGCCGTGAATCGCCACACCGGCAGCAAACTGGTGAACGCCGTGCAACAGGACGTCCACGCCATTTTGCAACTGGGCGAGACGCAGATTGAAAAGTCCGCCAGAGCGCTGATTGATAACGCGCGTCGCGAGGCGGATGAAAAACTGTCCGGGGAACTGTCGCGTCTGGAAGCGCTGCGCGCCGTCAACCCGAACATTCGCGACGACGAACTTGCCGCTATCGACAGCAACCGTCAGCAGGTGCTGGAAAGCCTGAATCAGGCAGGCTGGCGTCTGGACGCGCTGCGTCTTATCGTCGTCACGCACCAATAACGGAGCCGTACATGGGGATGGAAAACTACAATCCGCCGCAGGAACCCTGGCTGGTTATCCTGTATCAGGATGAGCACATTATGGTGGTCAATAAGCCCAGCGGCCTGTTGTCCGTGCCGGGGCGTCTGGAAGCGCACAAAGACAGCATTATGACGCGTATCCAGCGCGACTACCCGCAGGCAGAATCGGTGCATCGTCTGGATATGGCCACCAGCGGCGTGATTGTAGTGGCGCTGACCAAAGCCGCGGAGCGGGAGCTAAAACGCCAGTTCCGCGAACGTGAGCCGAAAAAGCAGTATGTGGCGCGCGTATGGGGGCATCCCTCCCCGGCGGAAGGACTGGTCGACTTACCGCTCATCTGCGACTGGCCGAACCGGCCAAAGCAGAAAGTGTGTTATGAAACCGGCAAACCGGCGCAAACGGAATATAACGTGGTGGAGTTTGCGGCGGATAATACCGCCCGCGTGGTGCTAAAACCGATCACCGGACGTTCGCATCAGCTTCGTGTGCATATGCTGGCGTTAGGCCACCCGATTTTAGGCGATCGGTTTTACGCCTCGCCGGAAGCGTTGTCGCTGGCGCCGCGTTTGCAGTTACACGCCGAAATGCTGACCATTACCCATCCCGCTTACGGCACCAGCATGACGTTTAAAGTCCCGGCAGATTTTTAAATTCAGAGCCAATTTATGCCGGAGCGCTTCGCTTGCCCGGCCTACATTCATTAACGTAGGCCGGATAAGGCGCTAGTCGCATCCGGCAATTCAATCACTTGAAGCCTTTCTGTTCTTTGATTAGCTCATACGCTTTCTGAATTTCCTGCGCTTTTTGCTTCGCCATCTCCATCATTTCCGGCGGTAAACCTTTCGCGACCAGTTTGTCCGGATGATGCTCGCTCATCAGTTTGCGATAAGCGCGTTTAATGGTGGTTGCATCGTCGGTGGTTTTAACCCCCAGCACATTACAGGCATCTTCCAGCGTCGGGCCGCGCTGCGCCTGCTGCCAGCCGCCGCCGGACTGTTGATGATAACCGCCGCCAAACTGCGCGCCGCCCTGCATCATGCGCAGAAACTGATCGAACTGTATGCGGGAAATACCTAACTCTTCCGCAATCACATACAGCACTTCCCGCTCATTAGGGTGTAGCGAGCCATCGGCAAACGCCGCCTGGATCTGAATTTCCAGAAACATCCGGATCAGATCAAAACGCCCGAAGCAGACGCTACGAAACTGCCGCATCTTTTCACGTAATGGGTAATTATCCGCTTTTCCGACCCGAAAGGCGTTCTGCGCGGCAGTACGTGAATCGCCGTGTAAATTCATACGATCCATCAACTGACTGGCGATATGAATATCCGCTTCCGTCACCCGTCCTTTTGATTTGGTTAAGTGGCCCATTACCTCAAAGGTGGTGGCAAAAAACAGCGCCTGCCGTTCCCGCTGGTTGGCAAACCACGCCATTTTTCGACTGCGGGCTTTGTCGAACATATGGCCCACCAGCAGACCCAGGACCACGCCCCAAAAGCCGCCGCCCATCATCAGGGCTACGGCGACGCCAATTATCTTTCCCCAGTACTGCATAGACTCCCCAAAACGTTACGCTATCGGTGAGGCTATCTCCCACAAAATAAGGTGCTTTTCTGCGAATGAAGGCTACGGTCAATTGTGGGACATCGCCTATAATTTGCATTATCATACCTGTCATTCAATGCCGTGCCTAACACCACAGACGCTAAACGGCAGGATTAACACTGGCGCAGCGAAGATGAGTAAGTTAGGCTGTGACCGTTTGTCACGCGCAACGCTACCGATGATGGAACAATAAATACAACGTATGAAAAAACGTATTCCCACTCTTCTGGCCACCATGATCGCCAGCGCCCTTTATAGTCATCAGGGGCTGGCAGCCGATCTCGCCTCACAGTGTATGTTGGGCGTGCCGAGCTACGATCGTCCTCTGGTAAAAGGCGATACCAACGATCTGCCGGTTACTATCAATGCCGATAACGCTAAAGGTAACTACCCGGACGATGCCGTTTTTACCGGCAACGTGGACATTATGCAGGGGAATAGCCGCCTGCAAGCGGATGAAGTGCAGCTTCATCAGAAGCAGGCGGAAGGTCAGCCGGAACCTGTACGCACCGTCGATGCGCTGGGTAATGTGCATTATGATGACAATCAGGTCATCCTTAAAGGGCCGAAGGGCTGGGCGAACCTGAACACCAAAGACACGAACGTCTGGGAAGGCGATTACCAGATGGTGGGCCGTCAGGGGCGCGGTAAAGCCGATCTCATGAAGCAGCGCGGCGAAAACCGTTATACCATTCTGGAAAACGGCAGCTTTACCTCCTGTCTGCCTGGCTCCGATACCTGGAGCGTGGTGGGGAGTGAAGTCATCCATGACCGTGAAGAACAGGTTGCGGAGATCTGGAACGCCCGGTTTAAAGTAGGTCCGGTTCCGATCTTTTATAGCCCCTATTTACAGCTACCCGTCGGTGACAAACGTCGCTCAGGTTTCCTGATCCCGAACGCGAAATACACGACCAAGAACTATTTCGAGTTCTACTTACCGTATTACTGGAACATCGCGCCCAATATGGACGCCACCATCACCCCGCACTATATGCACCGCCGCGGCAATATTATGTGGGAGAACGAATTCCGTTATCTCACGCAGGCAGGCGCCGGGTTGATGGAATTAGATTATCTGCCTTCTGATAAAGTCTACGAGGACGATCATCCCAAAGAGGGCGATAAGCACCGCTGGTTATTCTACTGGCAGCACTCAGGCGTGATGGATCAGGTGTGGCGTTTTAACGTCGATTACACCAAAGTCAGCGACTCCAGCTACTTTAATGATTTCGACAGTAAGTACGGTTCCAGTACCGACGGCTACGCAACGCAGAAATTCAGCGTCGGCTACGCCGTACAAAACTTTGACGCTACGGTGTCGACCAAACAATTCCAGGTCTTTAACGATCAAAACACCAGCAGCTACTCTGCGGAGCCGCAGTTAGACGTTAACTACTACCATAACGATCTCGGGCCGTTTGATACCCGGATTTACGGCCAGGCGGTGCACTTTGTTAACACCAAAGACAATATGCCGGAAGCGACCCGCGTCCACCTGGAGCCAACCATCAATTTGCCGCTCTCCAACCGCTGGGGCAGCCTGAACACCGAAGCGAAGCTGATGGCGACGCACTATCAGCAAACGAATCTGGACAGCTATAACAGCGATCCAAACAATAAAAATAAGCTGGAAGATTCGGTTAACCGCGTCATGCCGCAGTTTAAAGTCGACGGTAAGCTCATCTTCGAACGCGATATGGCGATGCTGGCGCCGGGGTATACCCAGACGCTGGAACCACGCGTGCAGTACCTGTATGTGCCGTACCGCGACCAGAGCGGCATCTATAACTACGATTCTTCTTTGCTGCAATCCGACTATAACGGCCTGTTCCGCGACCGCACTTATGGCGGTCTCGACCGTATTGCTTCCGCCAACCAGGTCACGACCGGCGTCACAACACGCATTTATGATGATGCCGCCGTTGAACGTTTTAACGTTTCTGTTGGTCAAATCTACTATTTCACGGAGTCTCGCACCGGCGATGACAACATTAAATGGGAGAATGACGACAAAACCGGTTCGCTGGTTTGGGCAGGCGACACTTACTGGCGTATTTCAGAACGCTGGGGGCTGCGTAGCGGAGTGCAGTACGATACCCGTCTGGATAGCGTCGCTACCAGCAGCAGCAGCCTCGAATACCGTCGGGATCAGGATCGTCTGGTACAGTTGAACTACCGCTATGCCAGCCCGGAATATATTCAGGCTACGTTGCCTTCGTATTATTCCACGGCAGAGCAGTATAAAAACGGCATCAATCAGGTGGGCGCGGTGGCAAGTTGGCCGATTGCCGATCGCTGGTCGATTGTCGGCGCGTACTACTTCGATACCAATTCGAGCAAACCTGCAGACCAGATGCTCGGCTTGCAGTACAACTCTTGCTGCTATGCGATCCGCGTCGGATACGAACGTAAGCTGAACGGTTGGGATAACGATAAACAACACGCGATTTATGATAACGCGATTGGCTTCAACATTGAGCTGCGCGGTTTGAGCTCTAACTACGGCCTCGGCACGCAAGAAATGTTGCGTTCGAACATTCTGCCGTACCAAAGCTCTATGTAATCTGATTGATTTACAACGTAATCCGCATTGCGGTTAATTGAAATGGAAAAAGTATGAAGAACTGGAAAACGCTGCTTCTCGGTATCGCCATGATCGCGAATACCAGTTTCGCTGCCCCCCAGGTAGTCGATAAAGTCGCAGCCGTCGTCAATAATGGCGTCGTGCTGGAAAGCGACGTTGATGGCTTAATGCAATCAGTCAAACTCAACGCGGGTCAGGCAGGTCAGCAGCTTCCGGACGACGCCACGCTGCGTCACCAGATCCTGGAACGTTTGATTATGGATCAAATTATCCTGCAGATGGGTCAGAAGATGGGGGTGAAGATCACGGATGAGCAGTTGGATCAGGCCATCGCCAACATCGCCAAACAAAACAATATGACGATGGATCAGATGCGCAGCCGTCTGGCTTACGATGGGCTGAACTATTCAACCTACCGTAACCAGATTCGTAAAGAGATGATTATCTCTGAAGTGCGCAACAATGAGGTTCGTCGCCGTATCACCGTTTTGCCGCAAGAAGTTGACGCGCTGGCAAAACAGATTGGCACCCAAAACGACGCCAGCACCGAGCTGAACCTGAGCCATATCCTGATTGCTCTGCCGGAAAACCCAACCTCCGAGCAGGTTAACGACGCGCAGCGCCAGGCGGAAAGCATTGTTGAAGAAGCGCGTAACGGCGCAGATTTCGGCAAACTGGCGATTACCTACTCTGCCGACCAGCAGGCGCTAAAAGGCGGTCAGATGGGCTGGGGCCGTATCCAGGAGCTGCCGGGGATTTTCGCCCAGGCGCTGAGCACCGCGAAGAAAGGCGACATTGTCGGCCCGATTCGCTCCGGCGTCGGCTTCCACATTCTGAAAGTAAATGACCTGCGCGGTCAGAGCCAGAGTATCTCCGTGACCGAAGTTCACGCTCGTCACATTCTGCTTAAGCCGTCGCCTATCATGAACGATCAGCAGGCGCGCCTGAAGCTGGAAGAAATCGCGGCTGACATTAAGAGTGGTAAAACCACATTTGCCGCTGCGGCGAAAGAGTACTCTCAGGACCCGGGCTCCGCTAACCAGGGCGGTGATTTGGGTTGGGCTACGCCAGATATTTTCGATCCGGCGTTCCGCGACGCGCTGACGAAGCTGCATAAAGGCCAAATAAGCGCGCCGGTACACTCCTCTTTTGGCTGGCATCTGATCGAATTGCTGGATACGCGTAAGGTAGACAAAACCGATGCGGCGCAGAAAGATCGCGCTTATCGTATGCTGATGAACCGTAAATTCTCAGAAGAAGCGGCGACCTGGATGCAAGAACAGCGCGCCAGCGCTTACGTTAAGATTTTGAGTAACTAATGAGCAGTGCGCAACGCGTTGTTATCACTCCCGGCGAACCCGCCGGGATTGGCCCCGATCTTGTCGTCCAACTGGCGCAACGCGCGTGGCCGATTGAACTGGTCGTCTGTGCGGACGGCGCGCTCCTGACGGAGCGGGCCGCCATGCTCGGCCTGCCCCTCTCGCTTCTCCCTTACTCGCCTGATGTCCCCGCTGCGCCGCAGCCCGCGGGAACGCTGACCCTATTGCCGGTCTCACTGCGCGCGCCTGCCATCCCCGGTCAGTTGACGGTAGAAAATGGCCCCTACGTGGTAGAGACGCTGGCGCGAGCGTGTGATGGCTGTCTGAACGGTGAATTTGCCGCGCTGATCACAGGCCCCGTGCACAAAGGCGTTATTAACGACGCAGGCATTCCGTTTACCGGTCATACCGAGTTTTTCGAAGAGCGTTCGCAGGCGAAAAAAGTCGTGATGATGCTGGCAACCGAAGAACTTCGCGTGGCGCTGGCGACCACGCATCTGCCGCTACGGGCGATTGCAGACGCCATCACCCCTGCGCTTTTGCACGAAGTGATTGCTATTTTGCATCACGATTTGCGGACCAAATTTGGTATTGCCGAACCGCGCATTCTTGTCTGTGGCCTGAATCCGCACGCGGGCGAAGGCGGTCATATGGGCACGGAAGAGATAGACACCATCATTCCGGTGCTCGACGAGCTGCGGGCGCAGGGAATGAAACTCAACGGGCCGCTACCTGCTGATACCCTGTTTCAACCCAAATATCTCGATAATGCCGACGCGGTGCTGGCGATGTACCACGATCAGGGCCTGCCCGTGCTAAAATACCAGGGATTCGGTCGGGGAGTGAATATTACGCTCGGCCTACCTTTTATTCGAACCTCCGTTGACCACGGTACCGCGCTTGAACTGGCAGGTCGTGGAAAAGCGGATGTCGGCAGTTTTATTACGGCGCTTAATCTCGCCATCAAAATGATTGTTAATACCCAATGAATAATCGAGTCCATCAGGGCCATTTAGCCCGTAAACGCTTCGGGCAAAACTTTCTCAACGATCGGTTTGTGATCGACAGTATTGTTTCTGCTATTAATCCGCAAAAAGGCCAGGCGATGGTTGAAATCGGCCCCGGTCTGGCGGCGCTGACGGAGCCGGTCGGCGAACGACTGGATAAGCTCACGGTCATTGAACTTGACCGCGATCTGGCGGCGCGTTTGCAAACCCATCCGTTTTTAGGGCCGAAGCTGACTATTTATCAGCAGGACGCCATGACCATGAACTTTGGCGAACTGTCTGCGCAGTTGGGCCAACCGCTGCGTGTGTTCGGCAATCTGCCCTATAATATCTCCACCCCGCTGATGTTCCATCTCTTTAGCTATACTGATGCCATTGCCGACATGCACTTTATGTTGCAAAAAGAAGTGGTAAATCGTCTGGTTGCAGGGCCGAACAGCAAAGCGTATGGTCGTTTAAGCGTGATGGCGCAATATTACTGTCAGGTGATCCCGGTGCTTGAAGTGCCGCCATCCGCCTTCACGCCGCCGCCCAAAGTGGACTCCGCCGTGGTGCGTCTGGTTCCACACGCAACAATGCCTTACCCGGTTAAAGATATTCGCGTGTTGAGCCGTATTACCACCGAGGCCTTTAACCAGCGCCGTAAAACGATCCGTAACAGTCTCGGCAATCTTTTTAGCGTTGAGACATTGACGGAAATGGGTATTGACCCGGCAATGCGCGCGGAAAATATCTCTGTCGCGCAGTACTGCCAGATGGCCAACTATCTGTCGGAAAACGCGCCTTTGAAGGAGAGTTAAACATGATCAATTCGCCCAGAGTGTGTATTCAGGTGCAAAGCGTCTACATTGAGGCGCAATCCTCACCTGACGATGAACGTTACGTTTTTGCCTATACCGTAACCATCCGCAATCTGGGCCGGGCGCCAGTGCAGCTATTGGGCCGCTACTGGCTGATTACCAATGGTCATGGCCGTGAAACCGAAGTCCAGGGCGAAGGTGTGGTTGGCGTCCAGCCGCGCATTGCGCCTGGCGAAGAGTATCAGTACACCAGCGGCGCGGTAATTGAAACGCCGCTGGGCACCATGCAGGGTCATTACGAAATGATCGATGAAAATGGCGACGCCTTTACCATCGACATTCCCGTGTTTCGACTCGCCGTCCCTACACTCATTCACTAAAATTATAACAATGGCAACTTATCTCATCGGCGACGTTCACGGTTGCTACGACGAACTGATCGCCTTATTACAGCAAGTGGAATTTACGCCAGATACAGACACTCTGTGGCTGACTGGCGATTTGGTCGCCCGCGGTCCCGGTTCGCTGGACGTGTTACGCTACGTCAAATCGCTTGGCAATAGCGTGCGTTTGGTGCTGGGGAATCACGATTTACACCTGTTGGCCGTATTCGCCGGGATTAGCCGCAACAAACCTAAAGACCGGCTGACCCCGCTTCTTGAAGCGCCGGACGCCGATGAGCTGTTGAATTGGTTACGCCGTCAGCCGCTGTTACAGGTAGATGAAGAGAAAAAGCTGGTCATGGCGCATGCGGGTATTACCCCACAGTGGGATTTGCAGACGGCAAAAGAGTGCGCCCGCGATGTTGAAGCGGTGCTGTCGAGCGACTCGTACCCGTTTTTCCTCGACGCGATGTATGGCGATATGCCGAATAACTGGTCGCCGGAGTTAAGCGGTCTGGCGCGGCTACGCTTTATTACTAATGCCTTTACCCGTATGCGTTACTGCTTTCCTAACGGTCAACTGGATATGTACAGTAAAGCGTCGCCGGAAAATGCCCCTGCGCCGCTGAAGCCGTGGTTCGCCATTCCGGGGCCGGTGAGCGAGGCTTACAGTATTGCGTTCGGGCACTGGGCGTCGCTGGAAGGGAAAGGGACGCCGGAAGGTATTTACGCGCTGGATACCGGCTGCTGCTGGGGCGGGGAGTTGACCTGTTTACGCTGGGAAGATAAACAGTATTTTGTGCAGCCGTCAAACCGCCAGATGGATATGGGCGAAGGCGAAGCGGTCAACGCCTGATAGGTTTATGCCTGATGGCGCTACGCTTATCAGGCCTACATCCGGCTACATCTGGCTCAAGAGTAGGCCGGATAAGGCGTTTCGCCGCCATCCGGCACTACAGCGTTAACGACGTTCCAGAATCTCGAAACAATAGCTGTGAGAATTCTGCGCGTCGGCATCGTGAAACTCACTGAATACCGATTCCCAGTCATCCGGTTCATAATCCGGAAAATGGGTATCGCCTTCGACTTCCGCATCAATATGCGTCAGATAAAGCTTCTGCGCTTTTGGCAGGAACTGCTCGTACACGCGCCCGCCGCCAATGACCATAATTTCCGGCGCATCGCCGCAAGCGGCAATCGCCTCATCGACAGACTTCACCCACTGCACGCGATCGTCGGTGCCCGGCTGGCTGCTGATAACAATATTTTTACGTCCCGGTAAGGGGCGTCCGATGGACTCCCAGGTGTGACGTCCCATGACGACAGGTTTATTTAACGTGTTACGTTTAAACCAGGCGAGATCGGCAGGCAGGTTCCACGGCATGGCGTTTTCCATACCGATGACGCGATCCACCGCTAACGCCGCAATCAGACTGATCATTAATTATTTCCTGATACAAAAAAAATTGCCGCCACTATACGTAAAGCGCAATCTTTCGTCGACTGACGAAAAGAGGATGAGCACGAAAATTTTTCGTTCTGCTGGCGACGCCACTCATTTGATGTGGAGCGCCAGCATTACAGTAGTTCAAAAACAGCCAATTAGCAGTAAAGTTTGCAGAACATCACATTTTTTACTTTAGATTGACGGTTTGACCTCGGGTTCATCAGCGGCCTCCCCGGAATGTTTGCCCTCAGCCGTTCCCTGCCAGCCGTGGCGCTGAATCAACGACAGATGCTCCCGGTCCTCGGTAATAATTTCGCTCAACATCGCGCTGGTACGTTTATAGGCGGCGGCACGAGATAACGGATCGTTTTCCCCTTTCGCCATCTCTTCCACCATCCGGGTATTAAAATGACGGAACAGATCCGCGCGCTCGCGGGCTTCATAACGCCCCAGCCCCAGCGCTTCCAGCGCCTGTCTCCCGCTTTTGAGCGCGCCTTCGAAGGTTTCACGTTCGGGCATCGCCACACCAGCCTGGCGCAGGCGGATGTAATGATCGACATCACGGGCGCGGGCGATAATCTGCAGATGCGGGAAATGCGACTTCACCAGTTCACTCAGTTGCAAATTGGTTTGCGGATCGTCAATGGCGTTAATCAATACCTCCGCCTTCGCCGCTCCGGCAGATTCCAGTAAATCCATACGCGTCGCGTCGCCATAAAAAACCTTCATGCCGAATTTACGCAGCGTTTCGATATGATCGGGGTCGTGATCGAGCACCACCATCTTCACCCCGCTCGACAGCAGCAAACGCCCGGCTATCTGACCAAATCGTCCAAACCCGGCCACAATAACCCGCGGTTGCTCTTCGTCGATTTCATCCGCCTCGCGCGCTTCCCCCGTCGCGGTCTTCTCCATGCGCGTCAGCAGCACCAGAAAAATCGGCGTTGCCGCCATCGACAGCGCGACCGCCAGCGTCAGCGCTTTTGCCCATTCCGGCTCAAGTACATCCGCCATTTGCGCCGCGCCAAAAACCACAAACGCAAACTCACTTCCCTGGCCTAATAAGACGGCAAACCAGCGACGCTGTTTTGCCGGTACGCCCAGGGGCCTCGCGACCAGCCACAGCATGACGATTTTGATTGCCAGAAAACCGGCCAACAACAGCAGAATGCGCAGCGGATTCTCCACCAGCGTGCCGAAATCAATCGACATGCCGACGCCAATAAAGAACAGCCCCAGCAGCAACCCCTTAAAGGGTTCAATATCGCTTTCCAGCGCATGACGATATTCTGAACTCGCCAGCAGAACGCCCGCCAGGAACGCGCCCATCGCCATTGACAGCCCAACCTCTTCCAGCAACAGGCCGAAACCAAACACCAGAAATAGCGCCACGGCGCTGAACACCTCCCGCAAACCAGAACGCGCGACAAAGCGCAGCGCCGGGCGCGTAACGTAGCGTCCCAGCAACACCACCAGCGCCAACGCGCCTGCGACTTTCAACGCCGATAGCGCAAACGCGCCAAGCGTGGTGGATGCGCCGCTGGCGGCCAGCAGCGGAATCATCGCCACCAGCGGGATCGCCGCGATATCCTGGAACAAGAGCACTGCAAATGCGCTACGCCCTACTTGCGAAACGGTCAGGTTACGCTCATTCATTGCCTGCATGGCGATAGCCGTGGACGAAAGCGCCAGCGTCATGCCAATCAGTTCCGCCACCTGCCAACGCAGGCCAAGAAACATGCAGAACAGACCAATCAGTCCGCCGCAGACCACCATTTGTAACGCGCCGCCGCCAAATACCGAGGCGCGCAGCTTCCATAACCGTTGCGGGTCCAGCTCAAGCCCAATAACAAACAACATCAGCACGACGCCGATTTCCGCAAAATGCAGAATAGATTCGGCGTCCGTTACCAGCCGTAGCCCCCAGGGGCCGATAATGCAACCCGCAATCAGATACCCCAGCACCGATCCTAAGCCCAAACGTACCGCAATCGGCACAATCAGCGCCGCCGAACCAAGATAGATCAGCGCCTGCAGTAGAGTATGGCTATCCATGATTCACCTCCTGCCATGCCAGTAAACGCTGTTTATACTGACGCGCCTGCGCCTGTAAGGTGTCGTCATCGCAAATGAACGTGCAGTGCATGGCAAACGGCGGCAGCCATTTGAGGCCGCAATAGAGCGCCGTCGCCTGTAGCGGCTGAGAAAGGACGTCAAATCCGGGATGGGAGCCGATAGCAAAGTGGTTTTCACCACCGCCGGTCGTTACCGCCCACAGCAGATGTTTACCGTGCAATGCCGTACCGCCATGACCGTAAGCCCAGCCGTGGGTGAGGACTTTATCCATCCATAATTTGAGTAAAGGAGGGACGCTATACCACTGCATCGGATGCTGCCAGACGATAAGACTCGCGCGCGACAGCGCCTCCTGTTCGGCGGCAACGTCAATATTGAAATCGGGATAGAGGTGATAAAGCGAACGTATTTCGACGTTTTCCAGCGTCCCTGCCTGTTCAAGCATCCGCTTATTCGCATGAGAATGATGCGGATACGGATGCGCATAAATAATGAGGATCATGATTAGCCTGTGATGATCTGTTTTTTATTACAAAGTGTAGTGACAAATTCGCCAGGCTAATAGTGAATATTATTGAGCGGCTAATCAGAAAAAATTGAATTAACGCCAGCCAGGAGTTGACGCCATCCTGCCCCCGGAAGACGCTCTCGAAGGGCCGCAGGCGTTTGCGGAAAAGCGCGATCCGGTGTGGAAAGGTTGGTGATGATGGCAGCCTTAAATCGCTGACCAACCGGTTTAAGGCCTTCTTGTCGGGCGGCGCTGCGCTAAATTTGCCTGTAATGACTGTAATATCAATCCATTACATGATGACACAGGCCCAATAAGCGCAGCGCCAACAGCATCTGAACCTCCAGACACGCTGGATGCCAGATCGCCGACGCATAAATTAACCTAATGGGTCAGGTACTTAGAGCCTGGCCCACCAGGCGTAATTGTTGAATCCAGTTTGGGGCCGACCAGCGCGCAGAAACCGGAGCGTACACGTAGTACGTGAGGATTTTGAGCACTGCCCGGACCCAAAATGGCGAATAAAATAGCCTAATGGGCCAGGCTCTTAA
Organism: Salmonella sp. NW177; assembly: GCF_051811585.1. Taxonomy (NCBI): domain Bacteria; kingdom Pseudomonadati; phylum Pseudomonadota; class Gammaproteobacteria; order Enterobacterales; family Enterobacteriaceae; genus Salmonella; species Salmonella sp. NW177. Next base: position 209,067 of record NZ_JAMMZV010000008.1, read on the forward strand.
TCTTTCGCCATGCGGTTAAACTGCTCAATGGTAAGATCCCACGGCTCACGGGCCGCATCCGGCATAAAACTGCCGTCATCCACGCCAATTTCGTCCTTGATAATTTTATTCAGTTTTTCATTCATCGTAAGAATGAGATCCTGATATTTCTGTTTATCAGCAGCAAGGTTATGGTTCTCATCGGGATCATTTTTAAGATCGTAAAGTTCAAGATCGTTGTACTTAATAAGATCCTCCCAGGTTTCCGGCGTATTATGCTCCCTTAGCGAGAAATAACGCGCAAACTTATAACGGCCATCGTTAATCATCCGCGTCCCTGAACGATGGCTAAAATCAGGATGCAAATGGGATATTTCCTGCTTGATTTGCGCCACCGTTTTTTGTTTATCTCTTTGTAGCGCGATAACGCGGTGGAGATAATGGGCATCGGTATACAAGATCATGCCATAGCAATATAAGCTGGCATTTCTCACCGCATTAACCGCAACGCCCTCCGGGTTTTTTAGCAATCCGCTAAAATTAACGCCTTTGCGGTTGCCTAACGCCTGGTGCTGTTTTTCTTCCGGCAAACCGGTCAGTCCAACTAATGTCGGCGCGATATCAAGATGACAGGTCAACGCCTGACATTTCTTATTACCGGGGTACGCCGGGTGGGAAATAATCATCGGTACATGGATCTGTTCTTTATAAACGGAAGCGCCTTTACCGTGCATCTGATGGCTTCCGCCTAATTCGCCATGATCGGCAGTAAATACAACAATCGTTTTATCAGTTAACTTGAGGGCATCAAGTTCATTTAATATCCGGTCAAGGTGAGTATCACAATCGCGGATACAGTTGAAATAGTAGTCAAGCAGTTTACGCCAACGACGATCTTCATCAGGAAACTGCCCTTCCAGCGCAGCGCGCGCCGTCTGGTATTCAAGATGCGCCGGCGGTCTTCCCTGCTCATTGAATGATTGATGCCTGTTTGCCGGCAGCGGATAGTTCGGCCAGCTTGCCTGATAAAGCTCGTTTTCCGGCGGCTGCGTGGGCGCCAGGGTATTATCATCCTGATCCAACTCGCCACGCCACTGTACCTTTTCTCCCTCTTTATCGGTATCAATAAACATGACGTCATGAGGATTAACGAGGTTAACGGCCAGGAACCAGGGCTTGTGTTGGTCATTCAAGGGCTGCCCCTTGCATCTTAACCAATTTATAGTCTGAGCCGTGGTGGTTGAATCATAAAAATAGCCGCCTTTACTATGGCCTATAATATCGCCGATGCCGTGATAGTCAGCAAAACCATATTTTTCCATAATTTTATGTAATTCTGGTTCGGGAATATCCCCGACATCAATATCCTCATCTTTTTCGTCAGGCAAAGGCTTCTCCAGTTTTTCTGTAAGATGCCACTTACCTTTATAGGCCGTATAGTATCCCAGTTCCCGCATCATATGGCCTGTGGTTCCAAGAGCGGGGTCAAGGTCATAAGGCATCCAGGGCAATCCCAGATTATCAAACATCTTTGTCTGGGGCATATGTAAGCCGGTATACAATACGGAGCGGGAAGGCGTACAGACATTACTGGTATTCTGATGATTACAGAATGTCACCCCCGTTTTCATGAGCCGCTCTCTGCCGGGTACCGGGAAAGGAAACGTAGGAAAAAAACGCTCCTGGTCGGTCACGACTAACAGAATATTATATCCTTCTGGCAATTTTTCCGGGATTTCGCCGGTAAACGGTTTATCCCACGCCGGTTTCGCCTTGACGGCACATTTTTCATCAGCTTTTACCGCGCCGGATAGCATACCGCCGGCGGCAAGAATACCGGCGCTGGTTAACAGTTTCCTACGCGTAAGATCCGTCTCTTCTGCGGACAGATTTTTTTTATTACTCATATTATTATACCTGTAGTCAGTAACTTTATCACATATTCATTTATTACTGTACGAGGAAGCGTGGATATGTATCAATGCCTTCCGGGTAAGAATATGTGTTATAAATTGATTTGTATTTCAAATTAGAAATATATTAATAAATGAGCATAATTCATTGAAAAATTATTTAGATGAAAAGTTCATTGTTTTTATTTTAGAGATACAACTGCAGACATTACTTCATAAAAAAATACATTATTAAACATACTCTATAGCTCTGTGTTCGTGCCTTTTCCCTTCAACTACGGTGATTACCCTATGCCGCTACAATAAAATCGCCCCGAAAGAAACACTATCAGTAACAGGCCGCGCAACCATAGACATACAACCGGTAATATCACTCTGGGAAATTAAAACATAACTCAATTCTGTTATGTTGCTTATGAATAAAACTAGCGTATTGCCGCGTGATTCAATAAAAATTACGCCATTAAAAAAAATAATATAAAAACTATTATTTACAGGGGGTTAAGTTTCTTTTTAGCTGGCAGTGCATTATTTTACATTGACAACAACATAAAGAGGTGACTATAACAAGATATAAGACGGTCACACCAAATAAGGCTATTTTCAGATAATCAACCGAGGTTATTACCCAAAATAATTCGAGTTGCTTAAAGGCGGCAAGGGAGTGAGTCCCCAGGAGCATAGATAATTATGTGATTGAGGTGAGCGACAAATTTGCCGGGAGCAGATTTGAACGTCGCGTGCGACGGCCCGTCAGGGCGAGGCCCATGGGTGGGCCGAGTAATCCGTAGCCAACCCGTAAGCCACTTGAAGTATGAAGGGGATAAATAATTTCGTTACGGATTACTGATATTGCGCAAACCTTATCATCAATGCAACAGGAACAGAACCATGAAAAAATGCATTATTGCCGCCGCATTACTGGCAACGGTTGCTTCATTCAGCACGCTTGCGGCAGAGCAGGTCTCTAAGCAAGAAATCAGCCACTTCAAACTGGTTAAGGTCGGCACCATAAATGTGTCCCAGAGTGGCGGGCAGATTTCCTCACCCTCTGATCTACGCGAAAAACTGTCAGAATTAGCCGATGCGAAAGGCGGAAAATATTATCATATTATCGCTGCACGTGAGCATGGTCCGAATTTTGAAGCCGTTGCCGAGGTTTATAACGATGCGACGAAATAAAGCTCTGATTGCGCCATAACGAGGGCACAGGCATGAAATAATAAGAGAGCGCCAGCAAGGTGCCATGTTACGTCACAATCCACTCAGGGCCGTCTGGAAACAGATGCTGGCCCTCTTTTTTATCAACAGTTCATCCGGGGCAGGCAAGCCGTTGGAATGTGCGCGCGCAGGCAGTAAGCCCTTCGTAAATAAGACGGTTTTGCGGGCTGTTTTAAGGTAATATTTAGTGCGCTTTTACCTGCCTGAACCAGTAATTTTCCATTTTCGTTATCCATTTCCCCTTTTTATTTTTCGGTATTACGCCAGCCCAAAGTAATTGCAGCTGTCGGTTATAGGTTCCAATAGCGTGTCCACCATACGCCCCTTCAAATGCTATCACCATGGGTCCCTGCCCTTTTACCCCCTCTTGTCCTTCATGGCAATAAAGCGCGTTGCGGTGAGTCACGTCAAGTTCATACCGTACGTTCAGTTTCACACACTTTTCCCCGCAGCCTTCTACTGGCGGCAATATTGTCATGGTATAAGGCGGGTTATCTGCCGTGGTTTTCCATGTTCCGATCAGGTCTTTGCAGGCGTTTATCTCCGTAGCCCCGGAGGCGGCAGAAAATAGCGCGAGCAAATAAAAAGGTATTAGTTTCAGTTTCATTACAGACTCCTGTTCCTTATACCTCATCATTTATACCTAATCATAAGGATAAATGCCCTGCGATATGTTTTTTTCCGGGAAATGTTGAGCCGCTGTTCAGAGAAATGTCGATGAGTGTAACCTCATGTAAGCGGACAGCGCGGTGGGGAAAGCGGGAACACGGGCGAATGGTCTAACGTATTTCGACGTTTTCCGGCGTCCCTGCCTGTTCAGGCATCCGTTTATTCGCATGGGAATAAATGGATGCGCATAAAGAGAGAATATTATTGCGCGGCTAACCAGAAAAAATTGAATTAATTATCCAGCTCGCTCATATTTTTCAGCTGATCGCGGTTAATCTGTTCGGTTTTCCCGGTGGCGGCGTTTTTGTAAGACACCATACCGGTATCGTTATCGACCTCGGGTTTCCCGTCGGTGACAATAGTTTTGCCATCCGTGGTTTCAACCGCCTGGTTAGAAGAGCATCCTGCGACGGTGAATAGTGTTGCTGCGGTAAACAGTGCGGTCATAAGACGTTTTTGCATGGTGTTCTCCCTGCTTTTCAGTTGTTTTAGCATGTGACTGTTAACTGTAGCGTTATTGGCGAAAAGCAGGGAGAAATGCAGAACACTCTTAACGAGGGTTATCCGATGGCGTTCCGCGCAAAGTCATGTTTCCGGTCTGTGTTAGCGTCAAGCCGCGAGTTTCCGGGGCAAACATCACCGATACGCCAAGCCCGACTAACGAAATCAACGCGCCAATCAGCATGACGTTATTAATACCGTAACGAGTAATGAAAATCGGTAATGCCCAGGTGGAGACAATGGTTCCGATGCGGCTTAATGACATGATGACCCCCACGGCCGAAGCGCGAATATCCGTCGGGAAGAGTTCATTAGGATAAAGCCATTGCAGTATGCCCGGTCCGCCGGAAAAGAAGGCGTATACCGCAAACGCCACCACGACCAGTATGATGCCCAGATTTGACACCAGCCCCAGTAGCGCCAGCGCGATAGTCATCATGGCGAAGCTGCCAATAAGCAGAGGGCGACGGCCAATACTGTTTAGCCAAAACATCGCCGGTATACAGCCCAGCATAAAAAAGAGGCTAATCACCACATTGCCGAGCGCCGCGTTGCGCCCCTGTTCCCAGCCGAGTAACCCGACGATCTGCGGCCCAAAGGTATAGATAGCGAACATCGGGATTACCTGACAGGTCCAGATAGCCGCAACGAACAGTACAAACGGAAAATGACGGCGGTTAAACAACTGCAGGAAGCGGGTCTCCTGCGGCGGCTCATCGTCAAAGCAGACCGGTTCGCCGAACAGTTTGATCATCATTTGTTCACACTCTTTTACCCGTCCTTTTCGCAATAGCCAGCGTGGCGATTCCGGCAGGTCAAAGCGGCCAATCAAAATGATTAAGCACGGGATAAAGGCGCTGCCAAGCATCCAACGCCAGCCGCCTTCCATGTCATACAGCCAGTAGCCCACCAGGTTGGCGCAGGTCGCGCCGACGTACCACATCGCGGCGATAAAACCGATGGAGAACGCGCGCTGGCGGGTGTTGGAAAACTCCGTAATCATGGAAGTGGCGATAGGGTAATCCGCGCCGATAACAATGCCAATTAAAACGCGCATCACCAGTAATTCAAGCGGCGTGGAAACAAACATGGTCGCCACGGAGATAACGCCGATAGCGATAATATCAAGCAGGAACATTTTACGCCGCCCGACTTTATCGCAAATATAGCCAAACAACGAGGTGCCGATAAACAGTCCGGCAAGCGTAGCCGCGCCGAGCGCGCCAATCCATTCAGCATCAAGGTGCAATAGCGGCGTCAGTTGTTCCAGCGCCACGCCAATGATCACCAGCACGTAGCCATCAAGGAACGGGCCGCCGCTTCCCCACAGCATAATTCTGCGATGAATGGAGGAGAATTTAAGGTCATCAAAGTTCCTGGGCTGCTGCATGGTGATGTCCTGTTTCAACACGGGCAAAGCGCATCTGTAGGCCGGATAAGGCGTTTCCGCCGCCATCCGGCATTGGCGCCACATGATTGCCGGATGGTGACGCTACCGCATCTTATCCGGCCTACGGGGGCACAACTTCGTACTTATTAGCCGTAGCGGAACTCCACGCCAAACGTCCCGCGCGGGTATTCCCATTTTTCCAGCGCCATATCAAGGCCGAGGATCCGGCACGTTCCGCACTCCAGGCACCCGGCGTAATCAAAACGAACGCTGCCGTCGTCCTGCTTTTTATACAGTCCCGCCGGACAGGCCTTAATCAGTACCTCCAGCGCCTGTTTATCAGGATCGGTTTTGAGAATGATGTGCGGACTGTCTTCATCCACATTGAACTTATTGACGCCCAGTTTGACGTCCACATTAACGGGAGATGTCATAATACGGTCACTCCTTTCAGGCCATCTTTCATCAGGTTGATGAAGCCCACTTTCTTCGCATGGCGCAGGATTTTTTTACGCATCGGCACCGGAGCGGAGCCATCCACGGTGAACAGGTCGCGCGCGATACTGACCGCCATTTCGGGATAAGCGGTAAACATGCGGGGATTATCAAGAAAAGCCGGTAGTTTCTGATACATACGCATATCGCGCATCGGACCTTCGTCCAGATGCTGACGGTATTCCCCCAGCGACTGCTTGCTAAAATCGTCACGCTTCATCGCCGAAAGCACCGTCTTCGCCGCCGCTTCGCCTGCGGATATGGCGAGATCCATACCCCGGATGGTAAAGCCGAGGTTCATACACATGCCGGCAGCATCCCCGGCAATCAGTACGCCATCGCCCACCAGTTCAGGCTGCATATTCATTCCCGCCTCGGGTACAACGTGTGCGGCATATTCCACCAGCTTGCCACCGGCGATCAGCGGCGCAACTGCCGGATGCTGTTTGAAATCTTCCAGCATTTGCGGGACCGATTTTTTCGCGTCTTTCAGATGATGAAGTCCGCAGACCAGCCCCAGGGAAAGGGTTGTTTCATTCGTATACAGGAAGCCACCGCCCATCAGACCATCGGTTGGCGCCCCGGCAAACAGACAGGCGGCACCTTCGTTGCCCTGTAGCTGGAAACGATCTTCAATGACCGACTTCGGCAATTCGATCAGTTCCTTCACACCGACGGCAACATGCGATGCCTCAACACGCTTGGCCATGCCCAGCTTTTCAGCCAGCAGAGAATTCACCCCGTCAGCGAGGATCACGACTTTGGCTTCCAGAATATCGCCATCGGCTTCCACGCCCACGACTTTGCCATCACGCTGAACAACGTTATCCACGCGAATACCGGTGATCAGTTGCGCCCCCGCCTCTTCGGCCTGCTCCATCAGCCAGGCGTCAAATTTACTGCGTAAGACGGAATAGGAAACCTGCGACGCTGAAGCATCTTCACCATTGCAGTAGTCGATAGTCATCGCCCCGTTGTCGGTCATAAAGGCGAGTTTTTCGTGGGTGATCATGCGTTCAATGGGGGCCTGATCCGCAAAGCCGGGAATGATGCGTTCCAGGCTATGTGCATACAAACGCCCACCGGTGACATTCTTCGCGCCAGCAGAATTGCCGCGCTCGATAACCAGCACCTGTGCACCTTCGCGAGCAAGCACCAGCGCCGCAACCGAACCGGCCAGACCTGCACCCACGATAATGGCATCAAAGATATCTTCGGACATACGTACTCCTGTCAGCGGCAGGATACCTTCGCATCCTGCCCGAAATGGTTTATCGCGCTAAGGCAGCCGTCAGCGCAGGCAGGATCTTCAGCGCATCGCCAACGATGCCAAAATCCGCATACTGGAAGATTGGCGCGTTTTTATCTTTGTTGATGGCGAAAATCGTCTGCGCGCCGTTGGCGCCGACCATGTGTTGGATCTGCCCGGAGATCCCCACCGCCAGATACAGTTCAGGTTTGAGCATCAGGTTGGAGATACCGACGTAGCGCTCGTGCTCCATCCACTTCTCGTTTTCCGCCACCGGGCGGGAACAGGCCAGCTCGGCGCCGATGGTCTGGCACAGCGCTTCGGCCAGCGAGATATTCTCTTTGCTGCCGATGCCGCGTCCCACGCTGACCACCAGACGCGCTTTGTCGAGGTCAACGCTGTTGCTCTGACGCGCCTGGGTTGCGGTGCGGGTCACGGTAATGGCCGGAGCCTGCCACTGCACGGTGTGCATCTCGCCGCTGCGAGAAGCATCCGGTTGTTGTGCGTCAAACGTTCCGCTGCTGAGTGTGATCACGGCAAACGGCGAAGCGATGGTTTCTGCCCCTATCGCCAGACCGCCGTAGACCATATGTTTAACCGCCGCTTTTCCATCCTGCAGGGCGACGTCGCTGGCGTCATTGGAAACCGCAGCCGACAAGCGATAGCCCAGCTTTGCCGCCAACAGCTTGCCCCGACGCGTATTCGGCAGCAGCACCGCGCCGCCCTCGCTATGCTGACGAATAGTCTCAGCCATCGCAGCAGCGTAGTCTTCGATCATGCGGTCTTCTGGTTTGCCGCTGAGCAGCCAGACATGATCCGCGCCCAAATGGCATGCTGTCGCGCTGTCCGCTTCGTTCAGTACGAACGCGTTAACTTTTTCACCTACAGCCTGCGCGCCACTCATCAGTTCGGGCAGACGAGAAGGGGTATCGCTGAATACCCAGACACTGGAAAATTTGTTCATAACATCCCCTGATAATTAAATGATTTTGCGCAGATTCTCGACAAACGCGGCGATTTGTTCTTCACCGTCACCTTCAATCACCACACGCTGACGCTCGCGCTGCTTCGGTGCGGCAACCTGTTGTGCGGAATACGCGGGTACGCTGTTCAGCCCGATATCCGCAGGCGACCAGACCTGAACCGGTTTTTTCGCCGCGCCAAGAATGGCTTTCATCGAAGGGATTTGTGGGGTGTTAATGTCGGTGGAAACCGCGATCACCGCCGGGAGCGGGATGCTCAGCGTTTCAACTTCATCTTCCAGTTCGCGTTCTACTGTCAATGTGCTGTCGGTAAGAGAGAGGATTTTACTCACGCCGTTAATCGCCGGAATGTTCAGCGCTTCGCCCACCAGCAAACCAACCTGCTGAGCATAAAGATCGGAAGAACCGTCGCCGCAGATAAGTAGATCGAAACCTGATTTTTGCGCCGCGGCGGCCAGCGCGGTAGCGGTGTGTTGCGGCAGCGCCTGCTCAAATTGATCGTCAATGACCACAATCAGTTCATCAGGGCCACGAGAGAGGACATCTTTGCGCCCTTTTGCATTAGTCAGCGCTTTGCCGCCAACGCTCATGGCGACAACCTGAGCGTCTCCCAACTGCTGTTTTAACTGGCAAGCAGCTTCAATTGCATTCAGATCATATTGGCTGATTTTGCTATCCGCTTTGCTGAAATCGAGTGTTCCGTCAGCATTATTAATCGCAATATCCTGCTCATCAGGTACGCATTTGTAGCAAGTAATTATCTTCATTGCATCTCCAGAAATCATGAAGGAAACGTATTTATATCGGCGGTGTTAAATACAGATATCACGCTCTTTAATTCGGAAATAAAACCTTAATCACCAATATTGAAAATGTCACACATTGATATTCGTAACTTTCAATAGTGTTACGCACCTCACCAATATTGAAAGAAATATGCCAAATATGAAAATTTTCAATATTGTTTGCTGGCTCAACAATATTGAACGTCAGACACTTAAAAAACTTAAAAAATCACAATCAACTAATTGATAAATAAAGCAAAAATAAAAATTTAGACACAAAATAATCAACGCAAAAAAGTGTGACGAAGATAACAGAATCCCCCGAAGTGAATACCCATCATGAGTTACTCATTGAGGCGTCCCAGAGGTTAAAAACTTATCAACAAATCATTAATAATAAATAAACAAACGTTCATGGACTGGCACGCTAAATAAATTTCGTTTTCACACTGGAATTCACTTATGAAAAATGAAAAGAAAAAATCGGGAATTGAACCGAAGGTTTTTTTTCCGCCATTAATAATTGTCGGGATACTTTGCTGGCTAACAGTCAGAGATCTTGATGCCGCTAACGTCGTTATTAATGCGGTATTCAGTTATGTCACCAACGTCTGGGGTTGGGCATTTGAATGGTATATGGTCGTCATGCTCTTCGGCTGGTTCTGGCTGGTTTTTGGCCCCTATGCCAAAAAGAGATTAGGTGACGAAAAACCGGAGTTTAGCACCGCCAGCTGGATTTTCATGATGTTCGCCTCCTGTACATCCGCTGCGGTTCTGTTCTGGGGCTCTATTGAGATCTACTACTATATCTCCACCCCGCCGTTCGGCCTGGAACCAAATTCCACGGGCGCGAAAGAGATAGGCCTGGCGTACAGCCTGTTCCACTGGGGGCCGCTACCGTGGGCAACCTATAGCTTCCTTTCCGTGGCCTTCGCCTACTTCTTCTTTGTACGCAAGATGGATGTCATCCGCCCCAGCTCCACGCTGGTACCGCTCGTCGGTGAAAAGCATGCGAAAGGGTTGTTCGGTACCATCGTCGATAACTTCTACCTGGTGGCGCTGATCTTCGCGATGGGCACCAGCCTCGGTCTGGCTACCCCGCTGGTCACCGAGTGTATGCAATGGCTGTTCGGTATTCCGCATACGCTGCAATTGGATGCCATCATCATTACCTGCTGGATCATTCTGAACGCGATTTGCGTGGCCTGCGGCCTGCAAAAAGGGGTCAGAATCGCCAGCGATGTGCGTAGCTACCTGAGCTTCCTGATGCTCGGCTGGGTGTTTATCGTCAGCGGCGCCAGCTTCATCATGAACTACTTCACCGACTCCGTCGGGATGCTGTTAATGCATCTGCCACGGATGCTGTTCTATACCGACGCCATCGGTAAAGGCGGCTTCCCACAGGGCTGGACCGTTTTCTACTGGGCGTGGTGGGTTATTTACGCCATCCAGATGAGTATCTTCCTGGCCCGTATTTCCCGTGGTCGTACCGTACGTGAACTGTGCTTCGGGATGGTGATGGGTCTGACCGCGTCTACCTGGATCCTGTGGACAGTGCTGGGCAGCAACACGCTGCTGCTGATGGATAAAAACATCCTCAACATTCCGCAACTGATTGAGCAACACGGCGTGGCGCGCGCCATTATCGAAACCTGGGCCGCCTTGCCGCTCAGCACCGCCACCATGTGGGGCTTCTTCATCCTCTGCTTTATTGCCACCGTCACGCTGATTAACGCCTGCTCTTACACCCTGGCGATGTCGACCTGTCGCGAAGTTCGCGATGGTGAAGAGCCGCCTCTGTTAGTGCGTATCGGCTGGTCGGTGCTGGTCGGCATCATCGGTATCGTTCTGCTGGCGCTGGGTGGTTTGAAGCCGATTCAGACCGCGATTATCGCCGGAGGATGTCCGCTGTTCTTCGTCAACATTATGGTGACGCTGTCCTTTATTAAAGACGCCAAAGTGCACTGGAAAGACAAGTAATTCTTATTAACCCAATTGATCAAGAGGCTGAAAGATGGATTTCAACTTAAATGACGAACAGGAGCTGTTTGTCGCCGGTATTCGCGAACTGATGGCCAGTGAGAACTGGGAAGCTTATTTTGCCGAGTGCGATCGTGACAGCGTCTACCCTGAGCGTTTTGTAAAAGCGCTGGCGGATATGGGTATTGATAGCCTGCTGATCCCGGAGGAACACGGCGGTCTGGAAGCGGGTTTTGTTACCGTCGCCGCCGTCTGGATGGAGCTGGGACGTCTTGGCGCGCCAACTTACGTGTTGTACCAATTGCCGGGAGGTTTTAACACTTTCCTGCGTGAAGGGACTCAGGAGCAAATTGATAAAATCATGGCCTTCCGGGGCACCGGTAAGCAGATGTGGAACTCTGCTATCACCGAACCAGGAGCGGGATCGGATGTTGGTAGTCTGAAAACCACTTATACGCGCAAAAATGGTAAGGTTTATCTCAATGGCAGTAAGTGCTTTATCACCAGTAGCGCCTATACCCCGTACATCGTGGTCATGGCGAGAGACGGTGCATCGCCGGATAAACCGGTTTACACCGAGTGGTTTGTGGACATGAGCAAAGCAGGTATCAAGGTCAACAAACTGGAGAAACTCGGTCTGCGCATGGACAGCTGCTGTGAAATCACCTTTGACGACGTTGAACTGGACGAGAAAGACATGTTCGGTCGGGAAGGTAACGGCTTCAACCGCGTGAAAGAAGAGTTTGACCATGAGCGCTTCCTCGTCGCGCTGACCAACTACGGTACCGCAATGTGCGCTTTTGAAGACGCTGCGCGTTACGCGAATCAGCGCGTGCAGTTTGGTGAAGCTATTGGCCGTTTCCAGCTGATTCAGGAGAAGTTTGCGCATATGGCGATCAAACTGAACTCCATGAAAAATATGCTGCTGGAAGCCGCGTGGAAAGCAGATAACGGCACTATTACCTCCGGCGACGCGGCAATGTGCAAATACTTCTGCGCCAACGCCGCGTTTGAAGTGGTAGACACCGCCATGCAGGTACTGGGAGGTGTTGGTATCGCGGGCAACCACCGCATCACGCGTTTCTGGCGTGACCTGCGCGTTGACCGTGTTTCTGGTGGTTCTGACGAAATGCAGATCCTGACGTTGGGTCGTGCGGTACTCAAGCAATACCGCTAATCGATCCCTTGTAGGCCTGATAAGACGCGGGGCGTCGCCATCAGGCAATCATGCCGGATGGCGCTGTGCTTATCCGGCCTACATACCGCAAAAAATGCCAGGAGAAAAATGATGAATCATTTACCAATGCCAACCTTTGGCCCGCTTGCTGGGGTACGCGTTGTTTTTTCGGGAATCGAAATCGCCGGTCCATTCGCCGGACAGATGTTCGCCGAATGGGGCGCCGAGGTTATCTGGATTGAAAACGTCGCATGGGCCGATACCATCCGCGTACAGCCTAACTACCCGCAGCTCTCACGCCGCAACCTGCACGCCCTGTCGCTGAATATTTTCAAAGATGAAGGTCGGGAAGCGTTTCTGAAACTGATGGAAACCACCGATATTTTCATTGAAGCCAGTAAAGGACCGGCCTTTGCCCGCCGTGGTATTACTGATGAAGTGCTGTGGGAACATAACCCGAAACTGGTCATTGCCCACCTTTCCGGCTTCGGCCAGTATGGTACCGAGGAGTACACCAATCTTCCGGCGTATAACACCATCGCGCAGGCATTCAGTGGTTATCTGATCCAAAACGGCGACGTTGATCAGCCGATGCCAGCCTTCCCGTATACCGCCGATTACTTCTCCGGGATGACCGCGACGACAGCCGCGCTGGCAGCCCTGCACAAAGTACGCGAAACGGGTAAAGGTGAAAGCATCGATATCGCCATGTACGAAGTGATGCTGCGCATGGGTCAGTACTTCATGATGGACTACTTCAACGGCGGCGAAATCTGTCCACGTATGACGAAAGGGAAAGACCCCTACTACGCCGGTTGCGGCCTGTATAAATGCGCCGATGGTTACATCGTCATGGAGTTGGTCGGCATCACGCAAATCAACGAGTGTTTTAAAGATATTGGCCTGGCCCATATTCTCGGTACGCCGGAAGTTCCGGAAGGCACGCAGCTCATCCATCGCGTGGAATGCCCTTACGGCCCGCTCGTCGAAGAGAAACTGGACGCCTGGCTGGCAACACACACTATCGCCGACGTTCAGGCGCGCTTTGCTGAGCTGAATATCGCCTGTGCGAAGGTGCTCACCATTCCGGAACTGGAAGGTAATCCGCAGTACGTTGCCCGCGAATCGATTACTCAGTGGCAAACAATGGACGGTCGCACCTGTAAAGGGCCGAACATCATGCCGAAATTTAAAAACAACCCGGGGAAAATCTGGCGTGGCATGCCGTCACACGGCATGGATACCGCCGCCATTCTGAAAAACATTGGTTATAGCGAAGCAGATATTAAGGAACTGGTCGGCAAAGGCCTGGCCAAAGTTGAGGATTAAACGCGATGCGCTAATCGGTTTTCCGGTTAGCGCTCACGCCTGATTTCAGTGGATAAAGCAATATGGATATCGTTGGCGGACAAAACTTACGTCAGATGTGGGACGACCTGGCCGGGGTGTACGGAGATAAAACGGCGTTAATTTTCGAATCCTGTGAGGGAATCGTTCGGCAGTTTAGCTATGCTTCGCTCAATGAAGAGATTAACCGCACGGCGAACCTTTTTTACTCCTTAGGGATCCGCAAGGGTGATAGGGTCGCGCTGCATCTGGATAACTGTCCGGAATTCATCTTTTGCTGGTTTGGACTGGCAAAAATCGGCGCCATTATGGTGCCGATTAATGCCCGCTTACTGGGCGAAGAAAGCGCCTGGATCCTGCAAAACAGCCAGGTGAGTCTGCTGGTTACCAGCGCCCAGTTTTATCCTATGTACCGTGAAATACGCCAGGACAATAGCACTCCGCTTAATCATATCTGTCTGATTGGCGAGCAGCTTCCGGCTGACGACGGCGTGAGTCACTTTACCCAACTGCAATCCCGCCAGTCCACCACGCTGTGCTATACGCCCGCGTTATCCACTGACGATACGGCGGAAATTCTGTTTACCTCAGGCACCACCTCACGGCCTAAAGGGGTGGTAATTACCCACTACAACCTGCGTTTTGCAGGCTACTACTCTGCCTGGCAAATCGCCCTGCGCGATGATGACGTGTACATGACGGTGATGCCCGCGTTTCATATCGATTGTCAGTGTACCGCCGCAATGCCTGCATTCTCCGCTGGCAGCACCTTTGTCCTGCTAGAGAAGTACAGTGCCAGGGCCTTCTGGGATCAGGTACGTAAATATCAGGCGACGGTGACCGAGTGCATCCCGATGATGATCCGCACGCTGATGGTCCAGCCCGCCGCGCCAACGGACAGGCAGCATCATCTGCGCGAAGTGATGTTCTATCTCAATTTATCCGAGCAGGAAAAAGACGATTTTACCGAACGCTTTGGCGTCAGGCTGCTGACCTCTTATGGTATGACTGAAACCATTGTCGGAATTATTGGCGACCGTCCCGGAGACAAACGGCGCTGGCCTTCCATTGGTCGCGTGGGTTTTAGCTATGAAGCTGAAATTCGCGACGATCAAAATCGCCCGCTGCCCGCCGGAGAAATTGGCGAAATCTGTATTAAAGGCATTCCCGGCAAGACTATCTTCAAAGAGTATTACATGCAGCCGGAGGCAACCGCCAGGGCGCTGGAACCAGAGGGCTGGTTACATACCGGTGATTCGGGTTACCAGGATGAGGATGGCTATTTTTATTTCGTCGACAGGCGCTGCAACATGATTAAACGCGGCGGGGAAAATGTCTCCTGCGTCGAGCTGGAAAATATTATTTCTGCGCATCCGAAAATTCAGGACATTGTGGTGGTTGGTATTAAAGACGCGATCCGTGATGAGGCCATTAAAGCGTTTATCGTCCTTAATGAAGGTGAAACATTAAGCGAAGCCGAGTTTTTCAGCTTTTGCGAAAACAATATGGCGAAGTTCAAGGTTCCCTCTTTTATGGAGATCAGAACCGACCTGCCGCGCAACTGTTCAGGAAAAATAATCAAAAAAAATCTGAAATAAACCTTCCGGCAGGAATCCCTCCCGCCGGAAAACTATTTATCTGGAGATGAACTATGAGTGAGTCATTACATCTGACCCGTAACGGCCCGATCCTGGAAATTACCCTCGACCGACCTAAAGCGAATGCCATTGACGCCAAAACCAGCTTTGCAATGGGTGAAGCTTTTCTTAATTTCCGTGACGATCCGGAATTACGCGTAGCAATCATTACCGGTGGCGGGGAGAAATTCTTTTCTGCTGGCTGGGACTTAAAAGCGGCAGCGGAAGGTGAAGCGCCGGATGCCGATTTTGGTCCCGGCGGCTTTGCCGGTTTAACCGAAATATTTGACCTCGATAAGCCGGTTATCGCCGCGGTGAACGGCTACGCGTTTGGCGGCGGTTTTGAGCTGGCGCTGGCGGCGGACTTTATTGTCTGCGCCGAAAACGCCAGCTTCGCGCTGCCGGAAGCCAAGCTCGGCATCGTGCCTGACAGCGGCGGCGTATTGCGTCTGCCTAAGCTGCTGCCACCGGCTATCGTCAACGAAATGGTGATGACCGGCAGACGAATGAGCGCCGAAGAAGCGCTGCGTTGGGGGATCGTGAACCGCGTTGTCAGCCAGAGCGAACTGATGGATAGCGCGCGCGAACTGGCGCAACAACTGGTCAATAGCGCCCCGCTGGCTATCGCGGCGCTGAAAGAGATTTATCGCGCGACCAGCGAAATGCCGGTAGAAGAAGGCTACCGCTACATCCGCAGCGGCGTACTGAAGCATTATCCGTCGGTACTGCATTCAGAAGATGCGCTCGAAGGACCGCAGGCATTTGCCGAAAAACGCGATCCGGTGTGGAAAGGTCGTTAATGTGACTATGCTGGATGGCGCTTCGCTTATCCGGCCTACAGCACATGCGCAACCGTAGGCCGGATAAGGTGTTTACGCCGCCATCCGGCAAAAAAACCGAGGTACAACTATGAGCTATTACGCCTTTGAAGGATTGATCCCGGTGGTGCATCCGGACGCGTTTGTCCATCCCAGCGCCGTGCTGATTGGCGATGTCATCGTGGGCGCCGGTGTTTATATTGGCCCACTCGCGTCATTGCGTGGGGATTATGGTCGCCTGATCCTGGAGGCAGGCTCTAATCTGCAGGATGGCTGCATTATGCATGGCTACTGCGATACCGATACCATCGTGCATGAAAACGGCCATATCGGCCACGGCGCTATTCTACATGGCTGCGTGGTGGGACGGGACGCCCTGGTCGGCATGAATAGCGTCATTATGGACGGCGCAGTGATTGGCGAAGAGAGCATTGTCGCCGCCATGAGTTTTGTCAAAGCCGGATTTCAGGGTGAGGCAAGGCAACTGCTGGTGGGATCACCGGCGCGCGTACTACGCCAGGTTACGGACCAGGAGCTGCACTGGAAACGCCTCAATACCAAAGAATATCAGGATCTTGCGATCCGTTGTCGAACGGGGTTATCTGAAACGAAGCCGTTAACACAGGTCGAAGAAAACCGACCGCGCCTGAAAGGCACGACTGACGTGAAGCCAAAATCAGCACAGTAATTGATGCCGGATGCGCTCACGCTTATCCGGCCTACGCGTCAATTACCGTTTACCCCGCCAACAGGTTAAACAGACAATTAGCGACGCATACTCTTGGAGAGCATCATCTGCCATTTCTGCTCACGGTTTAGCTCTGTGGGGGGAACGGCAGACAGCCGCGGCGCTTTCGCCACGCTCACTTTTCTTTCCTGCAAATTATGATTCAATCGGCGATAGAGTTGAGAGTCGATACTCACGACTTTCACCAGACGCTGGCACTGGCAGCCTCGTCCTGCAATTTGGTTAGGGATCATCTTCACTTCACAAACAATTTCCCCCACTTCTGACAGAATATAGGAGAGCGTATTAATTGCTTTGCAATGTTCAATATCAAATTGACGGGAAATCTCCCTGGCAGTGATCCATCGGTTCTCTGCCATCATCCAGTCAGCAATTAACAAATAAAGCGGTCTTTCAACATATTTTTCACACATAAGCACACCATTTCACAAATTAAAAATCTGGCTACGGCCTGTCCAAACTAATAAAAACTAAGCCATATTAAAATTGTGGATATGCAAGATAGTATGCGACTTAAATATTGATTAGTGTGAGCAATATCGTGCTTATTACATTGAAAATGTGGTTACGGAAACGGACTTCTCCAGGAATGACCTTACACAAGATAAAAAAGGGTTTCTTTACAGAAACCCTTTCAACATTATATTACAGGTCCGGTTAGAGCAATATCCACCGGACCCTTTGTTTACGACTTTTTGATCTGCGCGTGCATTTCCTGCACCGAGGTTACCTTCTCGGTGGCATCGGCATTGAGCGCCATCGTCGTGGCAAAACCGCCGTTCAGCGTGGTGTCATAATGCACTTTATACTGCAGCGCGCTGCGGCGAATCACCCTGGAGTCTTCAATCGCGCGGCGGCCTGCGGTGGTGTTGATGATATAGGTATATTCGCCATTCTTGATACGGTCCTGAATGTGCGGACGACCTTCGTGCACCTTGTTCACCAGACGCGGGTTGATACCGGCTTCGCCCAGCACAATCGCCGTACCGTGGGTGGCATCCAGCTCGAAGCCTTGTTTCAGCAGCTTAGCGGCGAGGTCCACCACGCGCTCTTTGTCGCCTTCGCGAACGGAGAGCAGCGCACGGCCCTGTTTCTTCATGGTGGAGTTACTGCCCAACTGTGCCTTGGCGAACGCTTCCGCAAAGGTACGGCCCACGCCCATCACTTCCCCGGTGGAGCGCATTTCTGGCCCTAACAGCGGGTCAACGCCCGGGAATTTGTTGAACGGCAGCACCACTTCTTTCACCGAGTAGTACGGCGGGATAATTTCTTGGGTCACGCCCTGCTCGGTCAGCGTTTTGCCGGCCATCACGCGCGCCGCCACTTTCGCCAGCGGCACGCCGGTGGCTTTGGAGACGAACGGTACGGTACGCGCCGCACGCGGGTTGACTTCAATCAGGTAGACTTCGTTGTCCTTGACCGCAAACTGCACGTTCATCAGGCCGCGCACCTGCAACTCGAAGGCCAGCTTCTGCACCTGCTGGCGCATCACATCCTGAATTTCCTGGCTCAGGGTGTAGGCTGGCAGGGAACAGGCGGAGTCGCCGGAGTGTACGCCCGCCTGCTCGATGTGTTCCATGATGCCGCCAATCAGCACCATTTCGCCGTCGCAGATAGCGTCCACGTCCACTTCAACCGCGTCATCAAGGAAGCGGTCCAGCAGCACCGGCGCATCGTTAGACACGCTGACCGCCGTCTGGAAGTAGCGACGCAGGTCGGCTTCGTCATAGACAATTTCCATCGCCCGACCGCCCAGCACGTAAGAAGGACGTACCACCAGCGGGTAGCCGATCTCTTTCGCTTTTTCGACAGCCTGTTCAATGGCGGTGACGGTGGCGTTGGCCGGTTGCTTCAGCTTCAGACGGTCAACCGCGTGCTGGAAGCGCTCGCGGTCTTCCGCGCGGTCGATGGCGTCCGGGCTGGTGCCGATAACCGGCACGCCTGCCGCTTCCAGCGCGCGCGCCAGCTTCAGCGGGGTCTGGCCGCCGTACTGCACGATAACGCCTTTCGGCTTCTCGATACGCACGATTTCCAGCACGTCTTCCAGCGTCACCGGCTCGAAGTACAGACGGTCGGAAGTGTCGTAGTCGGTGGAGACGGTTTCCGGGTTACAGTTGACCATAATGGTCTCGTAACCGTCTTCGCGCAGCGCCAGCGAGGCATGGACGCAGCAGTAGTCAAACTCAATGCCCTGGCCGATACGGTTCGGGCCGCCGCCGAGGACCATGATTTTGTCGCGGTCAACGGACGGGTTCGCTTCGCACTCATCTTCATAAGTGGAGTACATGTAGGCGGTATCGGTGGCGAATTCCGCCGCGCAGGTATCCACACGCTTGTAGACCGGATGCAAGTCATACTGGTCACGCAGCTTACGGATTTCCGCTTCGCGTACGCCCGCCAGTTTCGCCAGACGCGCATCGGCAAACCCTTTACGCTTGAGCTGACGCAGGAAGTCGGCGTTGAGGCCGGTAATACCGACTTCAGCCACTTTCTCTTCCAGACGCACCAGCTCTTCAATTTGTACCAGGAACCAGCGGTCGATGTTGGTCAGGTTAAAGACGCCATCCACAGACAAGCCCGCACGGAAGGCATCGGCGATATACCAGATACGATCTGCGCCCGCATCTTTCAGCTCGCGGCGGATTTTGGTCAGCGCTTCCGGGTCGTCGAGGCTGACTTTCGGGTCGAAACCGGTGGCGCCCACTTCCAGGCCACGCAGCGCTTTCTGCAGGGATTCCTGCTGCGTGCGACCAATCGCCATCACTTCCCCGACCGATTTCATCTGGGTGGTCAGACGGTCGTTAGCACCGGCGAATTTCTCAAAGTTAAAGCGCGGAATTTTGGTGACAACGTAGTCAATAGACGGCTCAAACGACGCCGGCGTACGGCCACCGGTGATGTCGTTCATCAGTTCGTCAAGGGTGTAACCCACCGCCAGTTTGGCGGCTACTTTGGCAATCGGGAAGCCGGTGGCTTTCGACGCCAGCGCCGAGGAGCGGGAGACGCGCGGGTTCATTTCGATAACGATCAGACGACCGTTTTTCGGGTTCACTGCGAACTGGACGTTAGAACCGCCGGTTTCGACGCCGATTTCACGCAGTACCGCCATCGAGGCGTTACGCATGATTTGGTATTCTTTGTCGGTCAGCGTCTGTGCCGGGGCCACGGTGATGGAGTCACCGGTGTGGATACCCATCGCATCGAAGTTTTCGATAGAGCAGACGATGATGCAGTTGTCGTTTTTATCACGCACCACTTCCATCTCGTACTCTTTCCAGCCGATCAGCGATTCATCAATCAGCAGCTCGTTGGTTGGCGAGAGGTCCAGACCGCGTTCGCAGATTTCTTCGAACTCTTCACGGTTGTAAGCGATACCGCCGCCGGTGCCGCCCATGGTAAA
Organism: Salmonella sp. NW177; assembly: GCF_051811585.1. NCBI lineage: Bacteria > Pseudomonadati > Pseudomonadota > Gammaproteobacteria > Enterobacterales > Enterobacteriaceae > Salmonella > Salmonella sp. NW177. The sequence continues at coordinate 229,359 of NZ_JAMMZV010000008.1, forward strand.
GGACGGACGGATGATGCACGGGAAGCCGACGTCAGCGGCAACCGCCAGCGCTTCTTCCATGGTGTGCGCGATACCGGAACGCGCGGTGTCGAGACCAATTTTCTTCATCGCGATATCGAAGCGACGACGGTCTTCGGCTTTATCAATGGCGTCGGCGGTGGCGCCAATCATGGTGACGCCGAACTCTTCGAGCACGCCCTGCCGCTCCAGCTCCAGCGCGCAGTTCAGCGCGGTCTGGCCGCCCATGGTCGGCAGCACTGCATCCGGACGCTCTTTTTCGATGATTTTGCGTACCACTTCCCAGTGAATCGGCTCGATGTAAGTCGCATCGGCCATTTCCGGGTCGGTCATGATGGTGGCCGGGTTGGAGTTCACCAGAATAACGCGGTAGCCCTCTTCGCGCAGCGCTTTACACGCCTGAGCGCCGGAGTAATCAAACTCACACGCCTGACCGATAACAATCGGGCCCGCGCCCAGAATCAGGATGCTTTTTATATCTGTACGTTTTGGCATGGCTCTTATTACTCCTGATTATTTCGCGGACTGACGGTATTGCTCAATAAGCTCGATAAAGTGGTCGAACAGCGGCGCCGCATCGTGCGGGCCCGGGCTCGCCTCCGGGTGTCCCTGGAAGCTGAACGCCGGTTTGTCGGTACGGTGAATGCCCTGCAGGGTGCCGTCGAACAGCGACTTGTGGGTCACGCGCAGGTTGGCGGGCAGCGAGTCTTCATCCACCGCAAAGCCGTGGTTCTGCGCGGTGATCATCACCACGTTTCGGTCCATATCTTTTACCGGATGGTTGCCGCCGTGATGGCCGAACTTCATCTTAACGGTCTTCGCACCGCTCGCCAGCGCCAGCAGCTGATGGCCGAGGCAGATGCCGAACACAGGAATGTCGGTCTGGAGGAATTTCTTAATCGCCTCGATGGCGTAGTCGCACGGAGCCGGGTCGCCAGGGCCGTTCGACAGGAAGATGCCGTCCGGATTCATTTTCAGCACCTCTTCAGCAGAGGTTTGCGCTGGCACCACCGTCAGGCGGCAGCCGCGATCCACCAGCATGCGCAGGATGTTGCGTTTGGCGCCGAAATCATAGGCCACCACATGGAACGGCAGGTCATCCTCAGATTTCGCTTCCGGTAAACCGTCTTTCAGCGTCCAGCTACCCTGCGTCCAGCGGTAAGTTTCCGTCGTGGTCACTTCTTTCGCCAGATCCATACCGTTAAGTCCAGGAAATGCTTTCGCTTTTTCCAGCGCCAGCTTCGCATCCGGGCTATCGCCTGCAATGATGCAGCCGTTCTGTGCGCCTTTCTCACGCAGCAGTCGGGTCAGCTTGCGGGTATCGATATCAGCAATCGCCACGATGTTATGGCGTTTCAGGTAAGAAGAGAGGTCTTCGGTGTTACGGAAGTTGCTGGCAATCAACGGCAGATCGCGAATCACTAAACCTTGCGCATGAACCTGAGAAGATTCTTCATCGGCTTCATTGGTGCCGACATTACCAATATGGGGATAAGTAAGAGTGACGATTTGGCGGGAATAGGAAGGATCAGTGAGGATTTCTTGATAACCGGTCATTGAAGTATTGAAAACGACTTCCCCAACCGCCGAACCTGTTGCCCCTATGGCCCGACCGTGAAACTGGGTTCCGTCTTCCAGAACCAATAGCGCTGACTTAATCAAAACACCCTCCAGAGAATATTCACTCACTTTATTTGCATATTAATTCATTCAGTCAGTATGAAGCAATGCAAATTTGCTTACCCGTGGATTTCTGGCAAACGGCGGCATTCTGAAGTTAAGCCGGATAAAAGTCAACTTAAAGAGGGTATTTTTTATGTTATTTTGCACATTATAAGGAAGTTATTCTGTTTAAGAGGCAAAAAGATCAACTAAGTGACGATAGAAAACGCTTGCGCTTCCTTGAGTTCGCAAAAAATTGACTGGCATGATAAAAAGTGGACCAAATGGTCAAATTTCACATTAAAACAACAAAAAACAACGATAAAAATTCATTTAATAACCATTAATGCCATTAAATGCATAAAAATTCAAAATTAAGCAAATTAACGACAAAAACATTTTAAAAATCAATATCTTAAAAATATAAAAACAAATCAAATGCATTATAAAATCAACAAAAAACAGCAAATTAAGACAATGTAATAAGAATTACAATCGCGATATAAAGATCAAACTTCTTTTTCTTTAAGACTAGCGCATAAGATTGGAACACAATCAGCCTCACTACAGCATAAAAAAGCCAACCTATTGAAACAAAAGAGATAAAACGCCCCCGTGGAACAGCACTACCCCCCGATGGATATCAGTCTTATCAGTCTGGTCGAGGTGCCTTTTGCATACGGTAAGCCGCTGCGGCTGAATATGACTAATGTCAGTTCAGGCAGTAATTTTTTCCTGTTGAACGTAATGACCCGTACCGATGCGCCCGAAGGGCTAATTAACCGTATTTATCGTAATGGCAATTACGTCACGCAAATGGATGCCGTTGGCCCGGATGTCTTTAAACTGACTATTCTTAACGCGAAAACAACGGCAGAACATGTCGTGGGCGAAGAAACTGTCGAAACATGAATGGTGAAAGGCGTTATTTATCTGACCGAATAACCGGGGGGCAAAAAACAAAAGGGCAATAATATATTGCCCTTTGTAATCAATTAATCTTGATTACCACAACCACATCACGAAGGTATTTAGTCGCTATAATACATCCAGCCCCAGCACATCCCGCATGTCAAATAGCCCATTTTTCTTCGTTTTTAGCCATAACGCCGATCGCAACGCGCCATTTGCAAACGTCATGCGGCTGGAAGCTTTATGCGTAATCTCTACGCGCTCGCCAATATCGGCAAACATCGCGGTATGTTCGCCGACGATGTCGCCCGCCCGAACGGTCGCAAAGCCAATCGTGCCCGCTACGCGCTCGCCGGTATAACCTTCACGCGAGTAGACCGCGCAGTCCTTCAGATCTTTATCCAGCGCCCCGGCGATTGCCTCGCCCATTGCCAGCGCCGTACCCGACGGTGCATCCACTTTATGGCGGTGGTGCGCTTCAATAATTTCAATATCGCTATAGTCGCCCATTACCTTCGCGGCTTTCTCCAGCAGCTTGAGCATGACGTTAACACCGACGCTAAAGTTTGCGGCGAAAACGATCGCAATCTCTTGTGACGCCTCGCGAATGGCTTGTTTACCGGCGTCGTCAAAGCCGGTAGTACCAATCACCATCCCTTTACCATGCTGGCGGCAAAACGCCAGATGCGTCAACGTGCCTTCCGGACGGGTAAAATCGATGAAAACGTCAAAATCATCTTTTACCGCCTCAAGGCTGCTTTGAACGGTCACGCCGGACTTTCCCACCCCTGCCAGTTCGCCAGCATCGCTGCCCAGCAAGGAAGAGCCTTCGCGCTCCAGCGCGGCACCCAGCTGAACACCTTCCATCGCCATGGCGGCCTGGATTAACTGCCGTCCCATGCGGCCACCGGCGCCGGCAATGGCGACGCGGATTTGTGCTTCATGCATAGCTATTCTCTTTTGTAAAAATTGCGTAAACCGTTTTCAGAGTAACCAGCGCGCCCGGAGGCCGCCATCTAAAATCGCCGATAATTAGAAATTAATGATAAACAGGGAGCGATATCAGTAAAAGACATGATTCATCCCGCAGGATGAATCATTGCTGGAGAGAATGAAAGAAGAGAAACTTACTCAGGATAGAGGGAACCGGCAGGAAAATGACTTAAAAACCAGGTCACTGCCAGTAAATCCGCGCTACCGCCAGGGCTTAAGTTACGCAGGATGAGTTCATCATCGAGGGACTGCATCGCTTCAATGCCCCCCTCAACCAATACGCCCCCTTGCCACAACAATTTTTGTGCCTGCTGCTGCACGTAGTAAAGCCCTTCCAGGCCTCCCCGTGACACCAGATTGGTATCATCATTCCACGCCATCAGATGCAACAATGTTTGCAGCAGGGCAAGATGGGTATCGTCATGCTCCTGCACGACCCGGTTAAACACCGGCAAAGCCTGCGTTCTGACGGTTCGAAAACCGCTTTCCGCTTCTCCCCGCGCGCCCGACAGGCCATAACACTGGAAATGGGTTTCACTCTTTGTCAGTTTTCCCGCTTTTTTTGCTGAGAGCTCGTGGGCAACAATATTCCGACTCAGGCGGGCAACCTGGTCGCAGATACGATTTTGCTCCAACGGTTCTCCCCGCGCGAGAAGTCGGCCAATCGCTGCGCTCAGCAGGCCAAAAGCGAAAATCGCCCCGCGATGGGTATTCACACCATTGGTCGCCTGTAGCATATCGTTCTCACAGGCCATCCCCAGCGGACGCAGCATCACCAGGACATTTTCTGCCGCCAGCGCCGCCGTGTTGTTGCCCATGATAAAAAACTTTTCCATCCACGGAGCAATGGCGGTAGTACTACGTTCAAATGCCGCCAGATCCATATCCCTATGCGCTCCCGAATTACGAATATCGACCAGACCGGGTTTTGGTGTCAGCCTGGCTTCCGTCAGCAGCGCTCTTGCAACCAACCCATTAAGTTCGCCAGCCGCCAGCGATGAGTACGCTGGCGTACGCCGTTCAGTCACAACGCTCACGTTCATAGCATTCAATCCTTCGTGCAATTTCATCCAACAAAAGGTCAAGGGTGTGATGCTTGCCCCGGGCACAGAGATGAGCATCCTGCTGGCATATCAAACATGGCCGGGCAGGATGCCCGAGTTCACGGCGTGATAGCGACTTACCGTCGCTATCAATAATGTCGATGTCCCAAAGCCGCCCTAACGGATGGCTCATCTCTAGTGTCGACATGTGCTGTTTCAACGCCATTGCCGGCGCACAGACCGCTGCCATCCATTCCGGGCCGCTGCGTTCATTTACCTGCATTTCCCAGACGTTGACCCACTCCTTCTGTTCGCAAAGCGCCAGTATTTCGGCAATTGCGTAATCGGCGACACGCCGCCAGACCGCTGAGTTTTTAACGGCGCCCGGTGCAACCAGCGTGAGGGAAATCAACGGTAGCCGATAGCAGTTCAACGCCTGACGCTGCCTGGCGGCACGTTTATCGCGCGCTTGTAGCATCTCCTCCAGCGTAACTGCCTGGCCCTGGTACAGCAGGTCTGTGCCCTTCATCAGCCTTTAACCTGGCGAATCACGTCAATCACTGAACCGTCGCGATAACGCACCACAGCCACCACCCGATCGGTAAACTCAATCGGCTGCGGTTTGCCCGTCAGTTGCTCGGCGCGCTGTTGCAGTTGTTCGATGGTCGTCAGCGCCACGCCCGCAGCACGCAGGTTATCAAGCAGATCCTGACGCGCGGGGTTTACCGCAATACCATGGTCGGTAACCAGCACATCAACGCTTGCCCCTGGCGTGACGGTAGTCAGCACCTTTTCTACCACGCAAGGAATACGCCCGCGCACCAGCGGCGCAGTGATAATAGTCAGATCCGCACCTGCTGCCGTATCGCTATGGCCGCCCGATGCGCCACGCAGTACGCCGTTTGAACCGGTCATCACGTTAACGTTGAAATTCACGTCAATTTCCAGCGCGCTCAGCATCACCACGTTCAGGCGTTCGCATGCCGCGCCTTTAGAGCCGGGGTTTGCGTATTGATTGGTTGAGATTTCAATATGATGCGGGTTCTGCGCCAGCGAACGGGCGGCATCGCCATCGAATGATTGCGTATCCAGCAGCGCTTTGATCAACCCTTTCTCATGTAGATCCACCATGGTGCCGGTGATCCCGCCCAGGCCAAAACTCGCCGTAATGTTGTGGCGACGCATTTTGTCTTCCAGGAAACGGGTGACCGCCAGAGATGCGCCACCGGTGCCGGTTTGCAGCGAGAAACCGTCACAAAAATAACCTGAGTGTTCGATCACATTGGCCGCCTGCCGGGCGATCAACAGTTCACGCGGGTTGCTGGACAGACGAATCGCGCCCGCGGTGATTTTTTCCGGATCCCCTACCTCATCCACCTGCACGATTAAATCAACCTGATCCTGCGCGATACTGGCCGGATAATTGGGGAATTCGACCCACTCTTCAGTCAGGAGCACCACACATTTAGCGTACTGCGCATCAACCTGCGCATACCCCAAAGAGCCGCAGCGTGACTTGCCGCTAAAGCCGTTCGCATTACCAAATTCGTCGCAGCACGGCACGCCGAGGAAAGCGACATCAATATTCAGCTCACCGCTCTGAATCAGTTTTACGCGGCCGCCGTGAGAGTGGATCTGTACCGGGTTTTCCATCAGGCCAGCGGAGATCTCTTCCCCTAACTTGCCGCGCAGCCCGGAGGTATAAATCTGCCGCACCACGCCATTTTTAATGTGTTCGATAAGCGGCCAGTGGGCATCGATTAATGAGCTGGAGGCAAGCGTCAGATCGCGGAATCCCATTTCCGCCAGCTTCGCCATCACCATATTGACGACTTTGTCGCCACCACGAAACGCATGGTGGAAGGATATCGTCATGCCATTTTTAAGCCCGGAACGACGGATAGCCTCTTCAAGCGAGTCACAAATTTTACGCCGACGCTTTTCCGTTTCACTGGCAAGCCACGGGCTGTTCGCTGTTACCCCCTGGTAGGGCTGTAATCCTTCCGGTACGACATATTGCTGGTTGAGCATGGTTACAGTCTCTTTCATGGTTCCTTCCTTAATCACGAATACCGGAAGCCGACAGCGCCACCACTTTGCGCGCGTGGTCGATAATCGGGCCGTCAATCATTTTGCCGTTGAGTGAAACGACGCCCAGACCGCGAGACTCAGCCTCTTCAGCGGCGGCAATCACCTCATACGCATGCTCAACTTCTTTACGTGTCGGAGAATAAGCCTGATGTAACAGTTCAATCTGACGTGGATTCACTAAGGACTTACCGTTAAAACCAAGCCCTTTCGCCAACTGCACTTCCTTCAGGAAGCCTTCTTCATTATTGATATCCGACCAAACGACATCATAGGCGGCAATACCCGCAACGCGCGCCGCATGCAGCACTGCGCAGCGGGCGTAGAACAGCTCGGTGCCATCGCCCCGGCTGGTGCCCATATCCATCACGTAATCAAATGCCGCCAGCGCAATTGCCACCATGCGCGGGCTGGAGGTGGCGATGTCGACGGCATTGACCACGCCTTTCGCTGATTCGATCGCCGCCATCAGCCTGGTACTGCCGACTTCACGTCCACATTCACGTTCGATCCGTTCAACCTGCGCTTCCAGCTCCAGCACATCGTTTTTGCTGTCGGTTTTCGGCAGACGCACGATATCCGCGCCACCACGCACGACGGCCTCAAGATCGGCCAGACCGAATGGCGTGTTCAGTGGATTAATGCGCACCACTTTTTCAACATCCTGATAGAACGGATGTTGAAGCGCGTGATGAACCAAAAGACGGGCGGTATCTTTCTCACGTAACGCTACGGCGTCTTCTAAGTCGAACATCACCGCGTCCGCACCATAGACAAACGAGGTGCTCAACATGGCCGCATTTGCGCCGGGGATAAACAACATACTGCGACGTGGTCTCATAACGCACTCCATTGAATTTCCGTTTGTTCTGCAGCGCGCAGCGCCGCCGCCTGCACTCGGGCGCGTAAAATACACTCCAGCGCGCCTTTGTCATCGACGCTAACCAGCGCGCGTTCAACGCCCAGCTTCGCCAGCGTTTCCCGAACCACCTGCTCAATCGCCGCGCCAAACTGCTGCTTCACCAGACTCTCTAGCTCCAGCCGAATTCCTGGCTCGCTGGATGGACCAATCCTGATCATCACATCGCTGGATTCCAGCGTGCCTGCCAGGGCATCTTTAATGATTTTCATTAGTTATGTTCCTTGTTAACGGTGTTACGTCATATGGTTTCAGTGTGTCTGGCGGCATGCCGCTGCAGATATGCCAGGGTGCCAGCAGGCACCAGCGCGCTTATTGCCGGCCAATTACGTTCGCTATACAGTTTTCTGACGCGAGAGGCGGAAATAGCCGTGCCGTTTTTCTCCACCCGCGCCAGCTCGACGACCTCAATAACCGGGCCGCTGCGCTTCGGATCGTGTAAAATGTCGTGCATCCGCTGGTTATAGGCACAGGTCAGAGGACAAAACGGCTCACTGCCGACAAAACGATGGGTAATCCCCAGCGCTGGAGCCAGATGTTCACGGAAGAGTTGCAGATCGATCTGGCAATGGCAGTCGTCCACAACCCCTTTTTCTTTGAGGAAATAGCCGGGAAACGTCGCACGCGAGATCATATAAGCGGAGCCGGAATGCAACGTGACGTTGTCAATGCCCGCGATTCCTTGTTCGATCAGCGCCCAACGGTCGGTATAGGAAAAAAATGAAGCATCTTCTTTGACTACAAACAGATGCAACCAGTCACAGGCCGCAGCCGCTTGCTCCACCAGGTAACGGTGGCCCAAGGTAAACGGATTGGCGTTCATGACGATGGCGCCGATCGTTTTTCCCGGTTGACGATAAAGCGCCAGTTGGCGACAAAAGCGCGCTAACCGTTCACTGCTGTTCTCCATTAACACCGCCAGCTCACCTGCCTGCGCAATGGGCCAAAACCCCGCGCCAGAAAACAGCAACCGATTTTGCGGCTTAGTGAACAGGAAAAGCTCGCTGCGGTTTAACTCGTAGGCCAATGTAAGCAGCTCAGTCAGCAGTTTGAGGCTGAGCCCTTCCCCTTGTAAAACCGGGGAAACGGCGATGCATTTCAGTACGTTTCCGGCCAGCGAGCCGCATCCAACTATCTCACCCTGCCAATATGCGCATACCGCGATTTCACAATCATCTTCCAAGGCGAGTCCCACGCCCTCCAGAAACATGGCGACCGACTCGCGACGCAATACATTCTTTTGCAAATAAATGCGTTTAAATATTAGATTCACTCTATTCTGCATCCGTCAGCAAATAACGTCGCATATTTCGCCAGCGTTTGTATTACTCGTCTGGAATAGACATCACACTTTCCCCCTTGCTTTTATAAGCTTTATGGTTTTTATTTCCTTAATTAACCAGAGTTAATAAAAATAATTAAATTAATTAAAAACACAACCATTCAGTGAAGATAGTCACATCTCACGGTTCATTGAATTTATTAGTATGCGCGGGTCTTGTTACCCATCAATACACAGGAAAATGTTTATGACCAACATGACCCAGGCTTCGGCGACGGAGAAAAAGGGGGCTGGCGATTTACTCAGATTCAAAATCTTTGGTATGCCGCTACCGCTTTATGCTTTTGCATTAATTACTTTATTACTGTCTCATTTCTATAACGCTATACCGACTGACTTAGTCGGTGGTTTTGCTCTTATGTTTGTTATGGGGGCCATTTTTGGTGAAATCGGCAAACGTTTACCGATCTTCAATAAATATATTGGCGGCGCACCGGTTATGATATTTCTGGTTGCAGCTTATTTTGTCTATGCTGGCATATTTACGCAGAAAGAAATTGATGCGATCAGCAACGTAATGGATAAAAGCAACTTCCTTAACCTGTTTATCGCAGTGTTGATCACAGGCGCGATCCTGTCGGTAAACCGTAAGCTGCTATTAAAATCACTGCTGGGCTATATCCCAACCATCCTCGCCGGGATTGTCGGCGCTTCCCTTTTCGGTATCGTCATTGGTCTGTGCTTCGGTATCCCGGTCGACCGTATCATGATGCTGTACGTTCTGCCGATTATGGGCGGTGGTAACGGCGCGGGCGCCGTGCCTCTGTCTGAAATTTATCACTCGGTTACCGGACGTTCTCGCGAAGAGTATTACTCAACGGCTATTGCTATTCTGACCATTGCGAATATCTTCGCCATTATTTTCGCCGCCCTCCTCGATATGATAGGCAAAAAATACACCTGGCTTAGCGGTGAAGGTGAATTGGTTCGTAAGGCTTCCTTCAAAACCGAAGATGATGAAAAGGCCGGTCAGATTACCCATCGTGAAACGGCGGTTGGCATGGTGCTATCCACCACCTGCTTCCTGCTGGCCTATGTCGTTGCCAAAAAAATTCTGCCAAGCATCGGCGGCGTCTCTATTCACTACTTCGCCTGGATGGTCCTGATTGTTGCTGCGCTGAACGCATCAGGTCTTTGCTCACCGGAGATTAAAGCCGGGGCGAAACGTCTTTCTGACTTCTTCTCCAAGCAACTGCTGTGGGTGTTGATGGTAGGTGTGGGGGTTTGCTACACCGATCTGCAAGAGATCATCGATGCCCTGACGTTCGCGAACGTCGTTATCGCCGCAATCATTGTGGTCGGTGCTGTCGTTGGCGCAGCTATCGGGGGCTGGTTGATTGGCTTCTACCCGATTGAATCATCCATTACTGCGGGTCTTTGTATGGCCAACCGCGGCGGCTCCGGCGATCTGGAAGTGCTCTCCGCCTGTAACCGTATGAACCTCATTTCATATGCACAAATTTCCTCTCGTCTGGGCGGCGGTATTGTGCTGGTTATCGCTAGCATCGTGTTCAGCATGATGGTGTAAAAAAACGCACGGCGGTGTCTTTGCCGCAAACGACCTGGAGAAAAGTAGAGGCCAAAGCCAGAGGTGGCCAAGGGAAATCCACTCTACTCCTTAGCCGGATTCACCAGGAAGGTTGTCGTCAAGGCCACCGTCGTGCCTCTCATTATGGAAAATGATTCATGAATGAAGCTGTACTACTGGGTGAAGGTTTCACCCTGATGTTTTTAGGGATGGGGTTCGTACTGAGCTTTCTGTTCCTGCTCATCTTTGCCATTCGCGGCATGTCTGCCGTGATTACTCGCTTCTTCCCGGAACCCGTCGCCGCGCCCGCACCGCGCGCCGTTCCCGTCGTGGACGACTTCACCCGCTTAAAGCCGGTGATTGCCGCCGCCATTCACCATCACCGCCTTAACGCTTAATTTACGGAGGAATCCATGACCATTGCCATTACCGATGTTGTCCTGCGCGACGCCCACCAGTCTCTGTTCGCC
>NZ_JAMMZV010000009.1:0-197462 GCF_051811585.1 Salmonella sp. NW177
TCAGAAGTGAAACGCCGTAGCGCCGATGGTAGTGTGGGGTCTCCCCATGCGAGAGTAGGGAACTGCCAGGCATCAAACAAGTGAAGAAGCCCGTCCGTCAGGACGGGCTTTTTTGCGTGTGTGGTAACTGTAAAAATGTAGGCCTGATAAGCGCAGCGCCATCAGGCAACCGGCACCGGCGGATGGCGGCTCCGCCTTATCTGGCCTGCATGCACTTATCAGGCAGCGCCACTACTCACGGATAAATTAAATTCAACAATGGATACGGTTTCCCAAGATCGTCAACCTCCGAACGTCCCGTCACCTTAAATCCCATTTTCTTATAAAATCCAACAGCTTGTGTATTTTGCTCGTTAACATTGGTTGTCAACCCCGGCGCCAGTGTTAACGCATGTTCAACTAATCTCTTACCGATACCCTGACCACGCACGTCCGGATCGACAAACAGCGCATCCATATGTTCACCGGTAAGCAGCATAAATCCTACCGGCTCATCCTGATCGGTCACGGCAACCCATAGTGGCGCTTCTGGCAGAAAATCGCTCACCAGTTCTTCCAGTTCGGCCCGATAAGCGTTTGACAGAAAATCGTGCGTAGCATCGACTGAGCGACGCCAGATCGCAATCAGTTTTTCCCCTTCCTCATGCCTTGAACGACGAATGTTAATCATCATCTTCACTCCTTTTTTGCTTACTTCTATTCTAATGCAAATGCTGTCGTGAAACTTTCTCACCTTGAACTTGCAGACTCGACATTCGCCTGATTTCTGAGTATCTTCAGCTATCTGGATGTCTAAACGTTTAAACGTATGTCGTGAGGTTATCAGGTTATGCCGATTCGCGTGCTGGACGAGCTACCCGCCGTCAATTTTTTACGTGAGGAGAATGTCTTCGTCATGACGACTTCTCGCGCATCAGGTCAGGAAATTCGCCCGCTAAAGGTACTTATCCTTAACCTGATGCCGAAGAAGATTGAAACGGAAAATCAGTTTCTGCGCTTGCTATCGAACTCGCCATTGCAGGTCGATATTCAACTGCTGCGGATAGATGCCCGCGAGTCGAGGAACACGCCAGCCGAGCATCTGAACAACTTTTACTGTAACTTCGACGATATCTGCGATCAGAACTTTGATGGGCTTATCGTGACCGGAGCGCCGCTGGGTCTGGTGGAGTTTAATGACGTGGCTTACTGGCCGCAGATTAGGCAGGTGCTGGAATGGGCGAAAGATCACGTTACTTCGACGCTATTTGTCTGTTGGGCCGTTCAGGCCGCACTCAATATTCTTTATGGTATCCCTAAGCAGACCCGTACAGATAAACTTTCCGGCGTCTATGAACATCACATCCTTCATCCACATGCTCTGTTGACGCGTGGTTTTGATGATTCGTTTCTTGCGCCACACTCACGCTATGCCGATTTCCCGGCGGCGCTAATACGGGATTATACGGATCTTGAAATTCTGGCGGAAACAGAAGAGGGGGATGCGTACCTGTTTGCCAGCAAAGATAAACGTATTGCGTTTGTCACCGGTCATCCTGAATATGACGCTCATACGTTAGCGGGTGAATATTTTCGTGACGTTGAGGCCGGGTTAAATCCGGAGGTTCCGTACAACTATTTCCCAAAAAACGATCCGCAAAACATACCGCGCGCAACCTGGCGCAGCCACGGTAATTTACTGTTTACTAACTGGCTCAACTATTATGTCTACCAGATTACGCCATATGATCTGCGTCACATGAATCCAACCCTGGATTAATCTTCTGCTTCTGACGATCCTAAAGCGTTTCAGCATGTTGAATCAGGCACCTTCGGGTGCCTTTTTTATTTCCGAAACGCACCTCATCATGTAATTAAATTTAATTTACATTGTTATCAATAGGTTAATGCATAATTAAATTAAAAATGGAAATTGTTTTTGATTTTGAAATTTAATTGAGTAGTCTTAGTTGTGTTGAACGAAAAGCGCACAGTGATCCTTCGTTCGCATTGGGGATGTATCTGGATCAACAACGAGGAGCTGCATGATGAATCCACAGGCAACCACAACTGATGAATTAACCTTTACCAGGCCGCAAGGCGAGCTGGAAAAGCAAGTCCTGACCGCTGAGGCAGTCGAGTTTTTGACGGAGTTAGTCACCCGTTTTACGCCAAAACGCAATAAACTCCTGGCTGCACGTATCCAGCAACAGCAGGATATTGATAACGGTAAGTTGCCTGATTTTATTTCGGAAACCACTTCCATTAGAGAAAGTAATTGGCAGATTCGTGGTATTCCGGCGGATTTACAGGATCGCCGAGTAGAAATTACCGGGCCGGTTGAACGTAAAATGGTGATTAATGCCCTGAACGCAAATGTGAAAGTGTTTATGGCGGATTTTGAAGACTCGCTGGCGCCGGACTGGAATAAAGTTATTGATGGTCAAATCAACCTGCGTGATGCGGTGAACGGCACCATTAGCTATACCAACGAAGCCGGAAAAATCTATCAGCTCAAGCCCGATCCGGCCGTATTGATTTGTCGTGTACGTGGTCTACATCTGCCAGAAAAACATGTTACCTGGCGGGGGGAAGCCATTCCCGGCAGCCTGTTTGATTTTGCTCTGTACTTTTTCCACAACTATAAAGCGCTGCTCGCTAAAGGTAGCGGCCCGTATTTTTACCTGCCGAAAACGCAAGCCTGGCAGGAGGCAGCCTGGTGGAGCGAAGTCTTCAGCTACGCCGAAGACCGCTTTAACCTGCCGCGCGGTACGATCAAAGCGACCCTGTTGATTGAAACGCTTCCTGCTGTTTTCCAGATGGATGAGATTCTTCATGCGTTGCGTGATCATATTGTCGGTCTCAACTGTGGTCGCTGGGATTATATTTTCAGCTATATCAAAACGTTGAAAAATCACCCGGATCGCGTCCTGCCGGACAGGCAGGTGGTAACGATGGACAAACCGTTTCTGAGCGCCTACTCGCGCCTGCTGATCAAAACCTGTCACAAGCGCGGCGCGTTCGCGATGGGCGGTATGGCGGCGTTTATCCCGAGCAAAGACGTTGAACGCAACAATCAGGTCCTTGCCAAAGTGAAAGCGGATAAAGCGCTGGAAGCGAACAACGGCCACGACGGCACGTGGATTGCGCATCCTGGGTTGGCGGATACCGCAATGGCCGTCTTTAACGAGGTACTGGGCGAGCACAAAAATCAGCTGTTCATTACCCGTGATGAAGATGCGCCGATTACCGCTGAACAGTTACTGGAGCCATGTGAAGGCGAACGCACAGAAGCGGGAATGCGCGCCAATATTCGCGTGGCAGTGCAGTACATTGAAGCGTGGATCTCCGGCAATGGCTGTGTACCGATTTACGGTCTGATGGAGGATGCCGCGACGGCGGAAATCTCACGAACCTCTATCTGGCAGTGGATTCACCATGAGAAAACACTGAGCAATGGAAAACCCGTAACGAAAGCGCTTTTCCGCGAAATGTTGGCGGAAGAGATGCGGGTAATCCAGGACGAACTGGGCGAGCACCGCTACAGCAGCGGGCGCTTCGACGATGCCGCACGTCTGATGGAGCAAATCACCACCTCAGATGACTTAATCGACTTCCTCACCCTGCCGGGCTATCGCTTACTGGCTTAATTCACCACATAACAATATGGAGCATCTGCACATGAAAACCCGTACTCAACAAATCGAAGAATTACAGAAAGAGTGGACACAACCGCGCTGGGAAGGCATCACCCGCCCGTACAGCGCGGAGGAGGTGGTGAAATTACGCGGCTCGGTTAACCCGGAATGCACGCTGGCGCAGCTCGGCGCCGCGAAAATGTGGCGGCTGTTGCACGGTGAAGCGAAAAAAGGCTATATCAACAGCCTTGGCGCGCTGACCGGCGGTCAGGCGTTGCAGCAGGCGAAAGCTGGTATTGAGGCGATTTATCTTTCAGGCTGGCAGGTGGCGGCAGATGCCAACCTGGCATCCAGCATGTATCCGGATCAATCGTTGTACCCGGCAAACTCTGTTCCGGCGGTAGTGGATCGGATCAACAACACTTTCCGTCGTGCAGATCAGATCCAGTGGGCATCCGGTATTGAACCCAACGATCCGCGCTATGTGGATTACTTCCTGCCGATCGTTGCTGATGCGGAAGCCGGTTTTGGCGGCGTTCTGAATGCCTTCGAACTGATGAAATCGATGATTGAAGCCGGTGCAGCGGCCGTTCACTTCGAAGATCAGCTGGCGTCGGTGAAGAAATGCGGCCATATGGGCGGCAAGGTGCTGGTCCCCACGCAGGAGGCGATTCAGAAACTGGTTGCTGCGCGTCTGGCCGCTGATGTGATGGGCGTCCCGACGCTGGTGATTGCGCGTACCGATGCGGATGCGGCAGATCTGATCACCTCCGACTGCGATCCCTATGACAGCGGTTTTATTACCGGCGAACGCACCAGCGAAGGTTTTTACCGCACCCATGCGGGCATTGAGCAGGCGATCAGCCGCGGTCTGGCGTATGCCCCGTATGCCGATCTGGTATGGTGCGAAACCTCTACGCCGGATCTCGAACTGGCGCGTCGTTTTGCCGATGCTATCCACGCGAAGTATCCGGGCAAACTGCTGGCCTATAACTGTTCGCCATCCTTCAACTGGCAGAAGAATCTGGACGACAAGACCATTGCCAGCTTCCAGCAGCAGTTGTCGGACATGGGTTACAAATACCAGTTTATTACCCTGGCGGGCATCCACAGCATGTGGTTCAACATGTTCGACCTGGCGCATGCATACGCGCAGGGCGAGGGCATGAAGCACTATGTTGAGAAGGTTCAACAACCCGAGTTCGCCGCGGCGAAAGATGGCTACACCTTTGTTTCCCACCAGCAGGAAGTGGGCACTGGTTACTTCGACAAAGTCACCACCATTATTCAGGGCGGCGCGTCATCCGTTACCGCGTTAACGGGTTCCACCGAAGAATCGCAGTTTTGATTGATGCCCGGTGGCGCTGCGCTTACCGGGCCTACAGATAGCGTAGGCCGGATAAGCGAACGCGCCATCCGGCATGACGTGGTGCCGGATGAGGGAAAAAAATGCCGCGTGGCCTGGAATTACTGATTGCTCAAACCATCCTGCAAGGCTTTGACGCGCAGTATGGTCGATTTCTGGAAGTGACTTCCGGCGCGCAGCAGCGTTTTGAACAGGCCGACTGGCACGCCGTCCAGCAGGCGATGAAAAGCCGTATCCACCTCTATGATCATCATGTGGGTCTGGTGGTGGAGCAACTGCGCTGTATTACCGATGGCAAAAGTACCGACGCGGATTTCCTTTTACGCGTTAAAGAGCATTACACCCGGCTGTTGCCGGATTACCCGCGCTTCGAGATTGCGGAGAGCTTTTTCAACTCCGTTTATTGCCGGTTATTTGACCACCGCTCGTTAACACCCGAGCGGTTGTTTATTTTCAGTTCGCAACCGGAGCGTCGCTTCCGTACTATCCCGCGCCCGCTGGCCAAAGACTTCTTTCCCGATCACGGTTGGGAGCCGCTGTTGATGCGCATACTCAGTGACTTACCGCTGCGTCTGCCCTGGCAGAATAAAAGCCGGGATATCCGCTATATTATCGCGCACCTGACTGAAACACTGGGCGAGGACGCGCTACCTCGCTGCCATGTCCAGGTGGCGAACGAGTTGTTTTACCGTAATAAAGCGGCCTGGCTGGTAGGTAAATTAACCACACCTGACGGTACGCTGCCGTTTTTACTGCCGATTCATCGCACTGATGAGGGTGAACTGTTTGTCGATACCTGCCTGACCACCACGGCAGAAGCGAGCATTGTGTTTGGTTTTGCCCGCTCTTATTTTATGGTGTATGCGCCGCTGCCTGCCGCGCTGGTTGAGTGGTTGCGTGAAATCCTGCCGGGTAAAACCACTGCCGAACTGTATATGGCGATTGGCTGCCAGAAACATGCGAAAACCGAAAGCTACCGCGAATATTTATGTTATCTGGCTGAAAGTGATGAGAAATTCATTGAGGCGCCTGGTATCCGCGGCTTGGTGATGCTGGTGTTTACCCTGCCAGGTTTCGACCGGGTATTTAAAATCATTAAAGACAAATTCGCCCCGCAGAAAGAGATGTCTGCCGCTCATGTGCGTGCCTGTTATCAACTGGTAAAAGAGCATGATCGCGTCGGTCGTATGGCGGATACCCAGGAGTTTGAGAATTTCGTACTGGATAAACGGCAAATTGATCCGGCGCTGATGGCGCTTTTACGGCAAGAAGTGCCAGAGAAGATTACCGATCTTGGGGAACATATCGTCATTCGCCATCTCTATATTGAACGGCGCATGGTGCCGCTCAATATCTGGCTGGAACAGGTAGAAGGCCAGCAGTTGCGCGATGCGATAGAAGAATATGGTAATGCGATTCGCCAGCTTGCCGCCGCTAATATTTTCCCCGGCGATATGTTGTTTAAAAACTTTGGTGTTACCCGTCATGGTCGCGTGGTGTTCTATGACTACGATGAAATTTGCTACATGACGGAAGTGAATTTCCGCGATATTCCGCCAGCGCGTTATCCGGAAGACGAACTGGCCAGCGAACCCTGGTATAGCGTCTCGCCGGGTGATGTTTTCCCGGAGGAGTTTCGCCACTGGCTGTGTGCCGATCCGCGTATCGGGCCATTGTTTGAAGAGATGCATGCCGACCTGTTTCGCGCCGATTACTGGCGCGCGCTACAGACGCGTATTAAAGAAGGGCATGTAGAAGATGTGTATGCCTATCGTCGTCGCCAGCGCTTTAGCGTGCGTTATGATATGAGGAAAACTTCATATTTATAAGCATCTTTCCCACAAGGATGTCCGGACACGGAATAGTTACTCTGATGAAAACCGTAAATTATGTATGATACACTGTAATTTAGGGAATTTAATGAGAAACAATGATGTTTGATATTCATGGCAAGAAATTAACTACACATGGTTATAATAAGTTTGTATTTATCGGCCTAATAATCTGCTCTGCTATATTTATAGCGATTGGTATTTTTTGTCTGACACTTATGAATATGCCAACCTCAAGAGAGGAAGCTGGAGGTGGTATTTATTTTACTGTTGAGCCAGGGGGGGTGAGTCCGATGATGCTGTTCTCACTCATTGGCGGCGGACTAATCATCCTGGGGTTGGTTGCTGCAGCAATAGCATTAATGCAAAAAAATGTCCCCACATTTACCATCACCGAAAAGGGTATTATTTGTAAATATAAGGGTAAAGAAACTCTTTCCCTTTTTAAGGACATTTCTGATGTTTATCTCTTTTCAGTGGGCAGAACCAGCTATACAGGTTCTATAAACTCTCTGGCATATAGAAAAAATAAAAGTGATACCTGGACTTTGATTTCACCACGAAATTCAGGTTATGACAAACTAATCTCCACTTTCAGGAGCCTGTATTCAGAACAAAGAGTACAGACATTACGTGCGCAACTGGAACATGGGGCTACATTAGAATTTAATTATGTAGATGCAAAGATGATCTGGTTTAAAAGGGCATTTTCGCTTAACGTTGCGGGCGCAGCAAATATAGATTCCTCACTGCGGAAGTTTTATCTGACTAAAGACAATATCATCAAAGATGATAAAAGCATCATTATCAACAAATCTGATAAGATTAACACCGCTAGCTGGGTTGATAATTTACATCTTATTGATAGAGACGGTAATAAAAAATTCTCAATGATGTTCCCGTCTATCATATCGGCAGATGTGTTTTGTGCGCTATTACAGGAAGCCATCGATCGGGCGGAAATGTAATGTCTGTATATTTTTGATTATTTAGCATTTTTTGCGGTGATGTGCGCCAGCCTGAGGGTAAGGCGCGCATCACCGCGCCCCACCATAGGCCAGCGTCACCTCTTTCGCCGCTTTAATCACCATGGCGCCAAGTTCGGTGACGCGATCGTCGGTAATGCGTGAGCAGGGGCCGGAAATAGAGAGGGCCGCAAACGGTTCGCGGTGTTCGTCATAAATACACGAGGCCACGCAGCGCAGACCGAGCGCATGTTCTTCGTCGTCAAAGGAATAGCCGCGCTTGCGTGTTTGGGCGAGGTCATCTTTCAGATGGATCGGCGACACCAGCGTCGCATGGGTATAAGCGTGCAACCCCTTGCGGTGCAGCAGACTGGTAACCTGTTCCTCACTGAGCTGTGATAAAAACGCCTTGCCCGCGCCAGAGGCGTGCATGGGCAGCTTGCCGCCAATCGGTGCGGACATGCGCATCAATTGTGTGCACTGCACCTGGTCGATAATAATGGCCTGATGGTCGCTCTGGTCGAGTACGGCAAGGTTTACCGTTTCGCCGGAGTCCTCCATCAGCTTGCGCAAAATCGGATGGACAATCGCCAGCAGATTACGGCTTTGCAGGAAGCTGCTGCCGACGATAAACGCGTGTGCGCCTACGGCCCAGTGGCCCAGCTCGCCAACCTGGCGGACAAAACCCTGTTGCTGCATGGTGGTGAGTAGACGGTGAGTCGTGGAATTAGGCAAACCCGCCTGTTGCGCCAGTTCGGTCAGCGCGACGCTGCCGTTGGACTCGGCAATCCACTCCAGCAGCTTCAGACCGCGAGTTAAAGACTGAACCTGCCCGGTTACGGGTGCAGTGGTAGCGGCAGGTTTTCTCCCGCGTTTCGCGGGAACAGGGGCAACCATGGCAGACTCCTTTTTCTGTATCGTGGAAATCATTTTCGTTTTATTCAATTATAATGCAAGAGTTCCTGAACTGATCGGATGAGTGACATCACAGGATGCCCGATGGCGCTGCGCTTATCAGGCCTACGCTTTGGGAGCCGCCAAAGTAATTTGTAGACTGATAAGGCGCTTGCGCCGCCATCCGGCAAAGCGACAGAAGTGGGTGGCAAGCTGAACATGTCTCATGTTGCCCGTTGTTCTCTTTTCCGCCAGCACGCTTTGTGCCAGTATGGCTCGTTACGTGGAGCGTTGTCGGGAGCGAGTGTGAGCAGCAAAGTTGAACAACTGCGTGCGCAGTTAAATGAACGTATTCTGGTGCTGGACGGCGGTATGGGCACCATGATCCAGAGCTATCGTCTACATGAAGAAGATTTCCGCGGGGAGCGCTTTGCCGACTGGCCCTGCGACCTGAAAGGCAACAATGACCTGCTGGTACTCAGCAAGCCGGAGGTGATCGCCGCTATCCACAACGCCTACTTTGAGGCTGGCGCGGATATCATCGAAACCAACACCTTTAACTCGACAACCATTGCGATGGCGGATTACCGGATGGAATCCCTGTCGGCGGAAATTAACTATGCGGCGGCCAAACTGGCGCGTGCCTGCGCCGATGAATGGACGGCGCGAACACCAGAAAAACCACGCTTTGTTGCGGGCGTGCTTGGTCCAACTAACCGCACGGCCTCCATTTCACCGGACGTCAACGACCCGGCGTTTCGTAATATCACCTTCGATCAGCTGGTGGCGGCCTACCGTGAATCCACTAAAGCGCTGGTGGAAGGTGGCGTAGATCTGATTCTGATTGAGACCGTCTTTGACACCCTGAATGCGAAAGCGGCGGTGTTTGCGGTGAAAGAAGAGTTTGAAGCGCTGGGCGTTGATCTGCCGATCATGATTTCCGGCACCATCACCGACGCCTCTGGCCGTACGCTTTCCGGCCAGACGACCGAAGCCTTTTATAACTCGCTGCGCCACGCCGAGGCGCTCACTTTTGGCCTTAACTGCGCGCTGGGGCCAGATGAACTGCGCCAGTACGTCCAGGAACTGTCGCGGATTGCCGAATGCTACGTCACCGCGCACCCGAACGCCGGCCTGCCGAACGCTTTCGGCGAGTACGACCTCGACGCCGACACCATGGCGAAACAGATTCGCGAATGGGCGGAAGCGGGCTTCCTGAATATCGTTGGCGGCTGCTGTGGCACTACGCCGGAGCATATCGCCGCCATGAGCCGCGCCGTTGCCGGTTTGCCGCCGCGCCAGCTGCCGGATATCCCGGTCGCCTGCCGCCTTTCCGGCCTGGAGCCGCTGAACATTGGCGACGATAGCCTGTTTGTCAACGTCGGCGAACGTACTAACGTCACCGGCTCGGCCAAATTTAAGCGCCTGATCAAAGAAGAGAAATACAGCGAAGCGCTGGATGTCGCCCGTCAGCAGGTAGAAAGCGGCGCGCAGATTATTGATATCAATATGGATGAGGGGATGCTCGACGCCGAAGCGGCGATGGTGCGTTTCCTCAGCCTGATTGCCGGTGAGCCGGATATTGCCCGTGTACCAATCATGATCGACTCCTCCAAATGGGAGGTTATCGAAAAAGGGCTGAAGTGCATTCAGGGTAAAGGCATCGTCAACTCTATTTCGATGAAAGAGGGCGTGGAAGCCTTTATTCATCATGCGAAGCTTCTGCGTCGCTACGGCGCGGCAGTGGTGGTGATGGCCTTTGATGAGCAGGGGCAGGCCGATACCCGCGCGCGTAAAATCGAAATTTGCCGCCGAGCCTACAAAATTCTCACCGAAGAGGTGGGTTTCCCGCCGGAAGACATCATCTTCGACCCGAATATCTTTGCCGTCGCCACCGGTATTGAAGAGCACAACAACTACGCGCAGGACTTTATCGGCGCTTGCGAAGACATCAAACGCGAGCTGCCGCACGCGCTGATCTCCGGCGGCGTGTCTAACGTGTCCTTCTCGTTCCGCGGCAACGACCCGGTACGTGAGGCTATCCACGCGGTATTCCTCTACTACGCCATCCGCAACGGCATGGACATGGGTATCGTCAACGCCGGACAGCTGGCGATTTATGACGACCTGCCTGCCGAACTGCGCGATGCGGTTGAAGATGTCATTCTTAACCGTCGCGATGACGGCACTGAGCGTTTGCTGGATTTGGCGGAGAAATACCGCGGCAGCAAAACCGACGAAGCTGCCAACGCCCAGCAGGCGGAATGGCGTAGCTGGGACGTGAAAAAGCGTCTCGAATACTCGCTGGTGAAAGGCATTACCGAATTTATCGAACAGGATACCGAAGAAGCCCGCCAGCAGGCTACGCGTCCGATTGAGGTGATTGAAGGGCCGCTGATGGACGGCATGAACGTGGTCGGCGACTTGTTCGGCGAAGGGAAAATGTTCCTGCCGCAGGTGGTGAAATCCGCTCGTGTGATGAAACAAGCGGTGGCCTACCTGGAGCCGTTTATTGAAGCCAGCAAAGAAAAAGGCTCCAGCAACGGCAAGATGGTCATCGCCACCGTGAAGGGCGATGTGCACGACATTGGCAAAAACATCGTTGGCGTGGTGCTGCAATGCAACAACTACGAAATCGTCGATCTTGGCGTGATGGTGCCAGCGGAGAAAATCCTCAGAACGGCGCGTGAAGTGAATGCCGATCTGATCGGTCTTTCCGGGCTTATCACCCCGTCGCTGGACGAGATGGTCAACGTGGCGAAAGAGATGGAGCGACAGGGCTTTACTATCCCGCTACTGATCGGCGGCGCAACCACTTCGAAAGCGCATACGGCGGTGAAAATCGAGCAGAACTACAGCGGTCCGACGGTCTACGTGCAGAATGCTTCGCGTACCGTGGGCGTGGTGGCGGCGCTACTCTCCGACAACCAGCGCGATGACTTTGTCGCCCGTACCCGCAAAGAGTACGAAACCGTGCGTATTCAGCACGCCCGCAAAAAACCGCGCACGCCGCCGGTCACGCTGGAAGCGGCGCGCGATAACGATCTGGCGTTCGACTGGGAACGCTACACCCCGCCGGTAGCCCACCGTCTGGGCGTGCAGGAGGTGGAAGCCAGCATCGAAACTCTGCGCAACTACATCGACTGGACGCCGTTCTTTATGACCTGGTCGCTGGCCGGCAAATACCCGCGCATTCTGGAAGATGAGGTGGTGGGCGTTGAGGCGCAGCGTCTGTTTAAAGACGCCAATGATATGCTGGATAAACTCAGCGCCGAGAAACTGTTGAATCCGCGTGGCGTGGTGGGCCTGTTCCCGGCGAACCGCATTGGCGATGACATCGAAATTTATCGCGACGAAACCCGTACTCATGTTCTGACGGTCAGCCACCACCTGCGCCAGCAGACCGAGAAAGTCGGTTTTGCCAACTACTGTCTGGCGGATTTTGTCGCGCCGAAACTGAGCGGAAAAGCGGATTACATCGGTGCTTTCGCAGTCACCGGCGGTCTTGAAGAAGACGATCTGGCTGATGCTTACGAAGCGCAACACGACGACTATAACAAGATCATGGTGAAAGCGATTGCCGACCGTCTGGCGGAAGCGTTTGCCGAGTATCTGCATGAGCGTGTACGTAAGGTTTACTGGGGATATGCGCCGAACGAGAGCCTGAGTAACGACGAATTAATCCGCGAAAACTACCAGGGGATTCGCCCGGCGCCGGGTTATCCTGCCTGCCCGGAACATACCGAAAAAGGCACTATCTGGCAGCTACTGGATGTCGAAAAACACACCGGGATGAAGCTCACCGAATCTTTCGCCATGTGGCCTGGCGCGTCGGTCTCCGGCTGGTACTTCAGCCATCCTGAGAGCAAATACTTCGCGGTAGCGCAGATCCAACGCGATCAGGTGACAGATTATGCTTTCCGTAAAGGAATGAGCGTTGAGGACGTTGAGCGGTGGCTGGCGCCGAACCTGGGTTACGATGCGGACTGATTCATAAAATCGTCACTTTTCCTTACAACATACAAGGCACTCATTGGGTGCCTTGTCTCTTTCTTACAATTAAACCCTTATACTGAAGGAAGGCTCTACGCTGAATTTGCCGGATGGCGGCGTAAACGCCTTATCCAGCATACCGTATTACGTATGGTAAGCCCGGTGGCGTGTAACGCCAGCAGGCCTTAACGCTGTGCGCCATCAGGCAATTTATCGCAAGTGAGCTTCAGGAAAACGTATAACGATAAGGAGAACCTGACGCCGTGTTAACTTTGCTCCATCTACTTTCTGCCGTTGCGCTGTTGGTATGGGGAACACATATCGTTCGTACTGGCGTAATGCGCGTGTTTGGCGCGCGTCTACGTACTGTCCTCAGCCGCAGCGTGGAAAAGAAACCGCTCGCCTTTTGTGCGGGTATCGGTGTTACCGCGCTGGTACAAAGCAGTAACGCCACCACTTTATTGGTAACGTCGTTTGTCGCCCAGGATCTTGTCGCCCTGACGCCCGCGCTGGTGATCGTGCTGGGCGCCGATGTGGGTACTGCGCTAATGGCGCGTATTCTCACCTTTGACTTGTCGTGGCTATCGCCGCTGCTGATTTTTATCGGCGTGATTTTCTTTTTGGGGCGTAAGCAGTCCCGCGCCGGGCAGCTGGGTCGCGTCGGTATCGGGCTTGGCCTGATTCTACTGGCGCTGGAGCTGATTGTGCAGGCAGTGACGCCGATCACTCAGGCTAATGGCGTGCAGGTCATTTTCGCGTCGCTGACGGGCGACATTATGCTGGATGCGCTGATTGGCGCGATGTTCGCTATTATCAGTTATTCCAGCCTGGCGGCGGTGTTGCTGACGGCGACCCTGACGGCGGCGGGGATTATATCGTTCCCGGTGGCGTTGTGCCTGGTCATCGGCGCCAATCTGGGATCGGGGCTGCTGGCGATGCTCAATAACAGCGCCGCCAATGCTGCCGCGCGTCGCGTAGCGCTCGGCAGCCTATTGTTCAAATTGATCGGCAGCCTGGTCATCCTGCCGTTTGTCCATCCGCTGGCGAATCTGATGGATGAGCTATCGCTACCGAAGTCAGAGCTGGTGATCTATTTCCACGTTTTCTATAACCTGGTGCGCTGCCTGGCGATGGTGCCATTTGCCGAGCTGATGGCGCGTTTTTGTAAACGAATTATTCGTGATGAGCCTGAACTGGATACCCATCTGAAGCCGAAACATCTGGATGTCAGCGCGCTGGATACGCCAACGCTGGCGCTGGCTAATGCTGCCCGCGAGGTGTTGCGCATTGGCGATGCGATGGAACAGATGATGGAAGGGCTAAAAAAGGTCATGCACGGCGAGCCGCGTGAAGAGAAAGCGCTGCGCAAGCTGGCGGATGACGTTAACGTGCTCTACACCGCGATTAAGCTTTATCTGGCGCGAATGCCAAAAGACGAGCTGGCGGCGGAGGAGTCCCGCCGGTGGGCGGAGATTATTGAGATGGCCCTGAACCTCGAACAGGCGTCGGATATTATCGAGCGAATGGGCAGTGAGATTGCCGACAAGTCGCTGGCGGCGCGTCGGGCATTTTCAGAAGAAGGATTGAAAGAGCTGGATGCGCTTTACGATCAACTGCTCAGTAATCTGCAACTGGCGATGTCGGTCTTTTTCTCCGGCGATGTCACCAGCGCCCGTCGGTTGCGCCGCAGTAAACATCGCTTCCGTATACTTAATCGCCGATACTCACATGCGCATGTCGACCGCCTGCACCAGCAGAACGTGCAAAGCATTGAAACCAGCTCGCTCCATTTAGGGCTGCTGGGCGATATGAAGCGTCTTAACTCACTGTTCTGTTCGGTCGCCTATAGCGTACTGGAACAGCCGGATCAGGACGAGGAACGGGGCGAGTATTAAGTGAAATGCCGGATGGCGGGGCCTACGGAGAACATGCGTGTAGGCCCGTCATTCGGCATTCAATGTGGCCAGGGATTAAAAGCGATGACCCGCTTCCAGCGCCACGGCCTCTTCGCCTGCTTTAAACACCCAGGTGGTATTCGGGCCGCCGAGAACCGCCTGGCCGTTGCTCACCTGAATCCAGTTACCTTCCGGCAAACCAATCACTGTCAGTTCCGGCGCGACCACCAGCAGTTCGCGAATACGCTGCTCGCGGGTCTCGCCCTTATGACCTTCCGGCAAGGCGTTAGTGAAGTGAGGATTAATTTGCAGCGGGAACAGATCCAGCGCGTCGAAACCGTTTGGATCGACGATCGGCATATCGTTGGTCGTGCGGATAGTCGGGCAGGCAAGGTTGGCGCCCGCGCTCCAGCCGATATACAGCGCGCCGCGTTTTACCCTGTCCGCCATCGGCGCCAGCAGCCCGCGTTCACGCGATTCTTTCAGTAGCTGAAAGGTATTTCCGCCGCCGACAATAATGATTTCCGCTTTCTCAATCGCTGCAAGCGGATCGGCGACACGATGAATCCCTGTGACGTTTATCCCTAATGGCGCAAGTACCTCTGCGGTTTTATCCGTGTACTCGTCCCATGTTTGCGTGACGCCGGCAAACGGAATAAACACGGCTGAGCGTCGACCGTTCAATTGATTCGCTATCAGCGGCAGAGCGTGTTCCAGCCAGGCTTTACCCGGCAGCGTCGAGTTACTTAATAAAAGCAGTTCCATTACTTCTCCATCTCATCAGGAAATGTCAAAACGTAATAATGCTACCATTATCCATTTAATGTCTTACTGATATGGCTCATGATGTTGCGCGTGTTACAGGCAACGCGCGGTCGCTAAAAGTGACGCCAGGCCAGATCTGCTATCTGGTATCGCCTGAAAAATTACAGGTATAATCCGCAAAATTATTTAACACGTTTAGAGACGAAAATGGCAAAACTGACCTTACAAGAGCAACTGCTACAAGCGGGATTAGTGACCAGCAAAAAAATGGCCAAAGTCCAACGCACGGCTAAAAAATCACGCGTTCAGGCTCGTGAGGCCAGAGAGGCGGTGGAAGAAAATAAAAAGGCGCAACTTGAGCGTGATAAACAACTCAGTGAACAGCAAAAACAAGCGGTTTTAGCGAAAGAGTTTAAAGCTCAGGTTAAGCAACTTATTGAAATGAATAGAATCAATGTATCTAAAGGCGATATTGGTTTTAACTTCACCGATAATAACGTCATCAAAAAAATAGACGTGGATAAACTCACTCAGACGCAACTGATTAATGGGCGTCTCGCGATTGCGCGTCTGGTTATCAATAACAGCAGTGAATGTGAATATGCGATTATTCCCGCGAGCGTCGCCGATAAAATCGCACAACGAGATGCGGACAGTATTGTCGTAAACAGTGCGCTGAGTCAGGAAGAGCAGGACGAAGATGATCCGTATGCCGATTTTAAAGTTCCTGACGATTTGATGTGGTAAGTCACATTCCCGACGTTTATGTAGAAAAATTTCTCAGAGAGTAAATATGCTGACCGACACATCTACCCGGCTTAATAAATATATCAGTGAAAGCGGCATCTGTTCGCGTCGCGAGGCGGACCGTTTTATCGAACAGGGCAATGTCTTTATCAACGGCAAACGCGCCGCCATTGGCGATCAGGTGGTCGCCGGGGATGTTGTTAAAGTAAATGGTCGGTTGATTGAGCCGCGAGAAGCGGATGATTTAGTGCTGATTGCGCTGAATAAACCGGTTGGCATTGTCAGTACCACTGAAGACGGCGAACGAGACAATATTGTCGATTTTGTGAACCACAGCAAACGTATCTTCCCGATTGGTCGTCTGGATAAAGACTCGCAGGGGCTGATATTTCTGACTAACCACGGCGATCTGGTCAATAAGATTCTGCGTGCCGGTAACGATCACGAAAAAGAGTATCTGGTGACGGTGGATAAACCGATTACCGACGAGTTTATTCGTGGTATGGGCGCTGGCGTGCCGATTCTGGGTACCGTCACCAAAAAATGTAAGGTGAAAAAAGAGGCGCCGTTTGTCTTTCGCATCACCCTGGTGCAGGGATTAAACCGTCAGATCCGTCGTATGTGTGAATACTTTGGTTATGAAGTGACGAAACTGGAGCGTACGCGCATTATGAACGTCAGCCTGAGCGGGATTCCGCTGGGCGAGTGGCGCGATCTGACGGACGATGAGCTGATCGATCTGTTTAAATTGATTGAGCGTTCCTCTTCCGAAGCCAAACCAAAGGCCAAAGCGAAGCCGAAGACCACGGGTATTAAGCGACCGGTCGTGGCGATCGAAAAAAGCAATGAGAAAGCACGCCCGACATCAAGCGGTAAGCGCTTTACCTCGCCGGGACGAAAGAAAAAAGGACGTTAACGTCTGCCGCGCGTCGGCGTATTCGCCGACCAGGAGAATGACGCTTCCGTATCGGGTTTATACGCCTGCTTTTTCTTCAACTGGCGGGCTTTTTTCGCTTCAGCCTCACGCAGCGCCATCAGCTTATCGATGTACTCTTTTTTTACGCTGTTGGTCTCAGAATTGGTCAGCGGACGTCCGTGCGCAATACGGGCGCGGTCCAGCAACGTTTTCAGTTCGCGCTGTTCGCGCTCGGTCAT
This sequence comes from Salmonella sp. NW177, assembly GCF_051811585.1. Lineage (NCBI taxonomy): Bacteria > Pseudomonadati > Pseudomonadota > Gammaproteobacteria > Enterobacterales > Enterobacteriaceae > Salmonella > Salmonella sp. NW177. The sequence continues at coordinate 17,230 of NZ_JAMMZV010000009.1, forward strand.
CTCTTTTTGGGTAATGCGGGGGAGTGCCATACGGGTGCCCTCAGTTAGCCGATGCATTTAGTCTACGGCAATACGCAACGGGCGGATAGCGTGTAAGCCGGGTAAGCTTGCGCCACCCGGCAATATTTTAATTTACCTTTGCCGTTTCGCCCGATTTTTCAACAATCGGTTTCCCGGACCAGTAACCAGCCAGTAGTGACCCTGAAAGGTTGTGCCACACTGAGAACAGCGCGCCAGGCAGCGCTGCGAGCGGGCCAAAGTAGATTTTACCCAATGCAGCAGCAAGACCAGAGTTCTGCATCCCGACTTCGATCGCCAGCGTTCGACAGGTTGACTCATCAAAACCGAACAGACGTCCACCCCAGTAGCCGCCAAGCAGGCCAAGGGTGTTATGCAGGATCACCGCGATGATCACCATAAAGCCGACGGAGGCGATATGTGAAGCTGAACCCGCGACCACCGCGCTGATGATTGCCAAAATGCACACCATCGAGAATGCTGGCAGATAAGGTTTTACCACTTTCACTACGCGCGGAAACAGATGGTGAATCACCAGCCCCAGCGTGATTGGAATGACCACAATCTGTAGAATGCTCAGCAGCATACCCATCACGTCGACTTGAATATGGGCATCGACGTACAGGCGCGTGAGTAGTGGTGTGGCGACCACGCCGACCAGCGTGGAGACCGATGAAATGGTGACTGAGAGCGCGACGTCTCCCTTCGCCAGATAGATCATTACGTTAGAGGCGGTGCCGCTGGCTACGCTGCCGACCAGTACCATCCCGGCGGACAGATCTGGCGGCATCTTAAACAGCAACGCCAGCAGCCATGCCGCGAGCGGCATTACCAGATAGTGCAGGAATATCCCTGCGGCGACAGGGGCTGGTCGGGAGAGCACGCGTTTAAAGTCGTCAACGTTAAGATGGACCCCCATACCGAACATAATCAACATCAGTAGTGTCGCGACCCACGGCCCAACAGGAGTAAAGGTGGATGGTGTGTAATACGCAATGAGAGAGAGCAGCAGCGCCCATAACGGGAACAGCCGGGTAATGACGGCGAGCATGTTGTTTTCCTTGCAAGTATGTTGTGTTTGTTATCAACGGGTCAGGATCGAGCCAGACCATAGTTATTGTTTATCGCGTGAAGGAAGATTATTCAAACAAATTACGCTCATGATCCAGTGTGGGCACGTGGCAGGCTGGATGACGCGCCTGCGTCGCCATCCGGCAACGCATCGCCCGATGGCGCTTACGCTACCGTATTAGAAATATATAGAGGTTCTGGTGGCGTAAAGAAAAGCGCCGGCATTGAAGAGAAGGAAGCTTTAACGCAGTGATAACTTATATTGTTTCACTTTGCTTTGGATTGTGTTTTTTAAACTAAAATAAGGCACCCAGGGCAATGCTGTGTTCCAGGGGCGAGGGGAACCATGAAAACAGACTATGCTTGCTCCGTCAGGTAATTTTCCATTACCTGTCCCATCGTATAGTTCAGGGTTAAAACCAATCATTTTTGGTGTTGCTATATTAGCTTTATAACTAATAATTCTTCCGGGTAAGATGTTTTGCCATCTTTCAGCATCTTGACATATTCTGCCGATAAATCCTTGATCGCCATGATAGGGCGGGGTTCTTATGGCATTGATTTCCTTTTCAGGATTTTTCATAAATTCATCCCACACATTTTTTTTTGCGGGTGCAGGAATAAACATAATACCTGTTGCTGGCGCAACTGAAGCACCATGCTGAGAAAAGTCATTAAGTAATGTTATTTTTTTCATAGTTGTCAGAGGAGTAATATCTCCCACAACAACGCTATCTATATCAATATAGAGAATATCCTCATTACCAAGAACAGGATGCAGTGGATTGAAAAGTTCTAGTTTTGCCCACCATCCTGGCCAATCATACAAAAGAGGCGCTGTATTTACCCCTTTTATCTTTAGCGCATCTGTTAAACAAACAGAATCATAACCTTTGAGCTGCTTATGTAACCATTGAGCATGTTTTGTGGTGAAGTCTTTGCTTTGTCTGAGCACAGAAACAATAATCATTATATTCCCCGGTGAATATTAGGTGTTTTTAGCCATGTTCCACTATATTTAATGTGCTTTATATTGCAACAAAATTAGTGTTCATATGGTTATTGAAGTTTAATTACATTCAAGATGTGAATGTAATTAATTTGTTTATAATGTTATTAATATATGTAATGTAAGTTGATAAATGGTTTAGTGATTGTTTTGTCTTTTATATTTCCATGGGGAGATATAAAATAAGAGTTGGGATGGGAGTGATCTTATTTCCCCTTTTTACTGCTCCCAGCTCTATATCAATTCCAAATTTGGAATTTGGCTTGCGATTAATCCATAATCCAGTTTTTTCTGTTTTTTTTTGAACCATAGATATACATCTCATTTTCCAGACGCCACCAAAATAAAAAATTACGACGGAGATTGTTATTGGCCTGCATAAGTAATCGATATAATAAAAATTCATTCCTGCGAATGATCTCATGCCGCCAGTATTTCCGTAATCCACTTCCTTTTTTAGATATGGAAAATAATAAGCAATGTAAGAGTTTGATTTTTTCTTCCTCCAACGAAGAAAGCTAGCTTGTTAAATAAATGTTATTATCGTAGGGGGTTCACGTATCAATTGGTAAAAATACTATAAGATGGTTTTTTATAATACTTCATTTGCTATGCAAACTGAACATTTGATACTAACAAATAAATACTAACGGGTATTACTTAATTCAACACCGCCGGGCTTTATACCCGGCGAGAGATTCAACAATCGTATTGCCAGCTACTGACTAAGGCATAAAGGTGGCTGGGGGAGTAGCGCCAGCTATCGTTTAGTCCGAGAAATTCAGCGCAAAACTCGCTGCAAAACAGTTTATCTTTGCGCTCCCGGTTATACAGCGCGATACCGAGCGCGCCCTGCCAGTCATAGCGTTTGCCGTTATGTTTGCGGAAAAAGGCCTCCACTTCCGGCAACGTGGCCTTTAACGGTAGCTTATCCCACTTATCGTCCGGTAACGGTATTATCTTTCCCCGCACGCCGCGATCGCGAAACGACGCGGAGTAGCAGAGGTATTCATTACCGCCGTGTTCTACCGCCAGTTCACAGTGAGAGTAGATACCGCGCGTGACTTTGCGCGTGAGCCAGTCGGCCAGCCTGGCGATGCCGCGATACTCCGATCGCCCCTTATAGCAAGCGAGCCAGACGGTGGTTTGACTCATGGCTGCCAGCCTGATGAGTAGTCGTAGTCGAGCACAGCCTCGATATCCCCCAGCGCTTCTACCGCCGCAATATGCCGCTGCGCGTTGGCAAACAGGCGCATGTCGTGATCCATAGTGACGGTTTCAAACTGCGCGGCGATTTCGTTGGTCAGTTCAGTCAAACCGTTATTTTTGGTCTGCCACATTAACCCTTCTGGCACCTGTTTTGCCTGGCCCATTCTGGTGAGTGACATTTGCTGAATACGGCTGTTAGCGTCACTGTGGAAGTGGTTGCCGTCGATAATGATGTAATCGGCGGTAACGGTGTCGCGCTGGGTTTTGATTGCCTGTATAACTTGTGCTTTTACACTTTCAAGTACCGAGATAAATAACGCTTCGTCATATACCCACTCGCTCCCCTGTAATCGGTAAAATTTTCCGGGTGGCGGTGTGGTAATAAACTCAAGAGGGTTAAGGCACACCCAACAATTTTTATCTCTTAGTTGCCACTGCTTATCATTTACAGAAATTACTGAGTCAGGCAACACTACGTTCAATGAAGAAGTATCAATCCAGTCTATAACCTCAAAGGTTGCCGGATGGTAATATGCATATTGAGTCATATATTCACCATGAAATTTTTACAAAGCCGTTTGAGCCTTTCCCTCCAGGAAAGCCAGACCCACTAGAGGTATAAGTACTGCCAGTGGTGGTGACAGTGGTTTTGCCACTAGCGCCTCCGCCCCCCCCGGCACCATAACCGCTAGCATTGCCCCCGTCAGTATTACTGCCACCGCTCCCCCCCGTACCGTACGATGAGTTTTCCCCTGCTGCGCCATTACCAGATGGAGCTGGATTTATTACTGACGCAGTTGAGGTAACGCCGCCGGCCCCTCCTGGGCCACCTTTAGCGGTAACATTAACAAAAGTTGAATCTCCGCCATCAGTACCGGGGAATCCAGGCTTGCTAATTAGCACCACGGATTTTCCTGATTGTGCCGTAGACGAATAGCTAGCTGCGGCTCCGCCAACCCCTCCTGCGCCAACTATAACCGCGTATTTTCCTCCCGGAGTTACAGGAACAATGGAAATATTTGTGCTTCCACAGGTTCCTCCTGAACCACTACTAGCACCCGCAATTCCTCCATTGGTTATTGCACCACCACCTCCTCCACCACCTCCTCCCAGCATTTCCACAAATACCTGCGTTACCCCATCAGGCGCAGTAAAAGTCCCGTTAGCCGTAAAAAACTGATAATGGGTATGATTAACCGGAGCCGCCGTACTGGCCTTGTCATACGCCGCCTTTACCGCGCTCGGCGTCGCCGCCTCCGTCGTACTGGTGCTGTCGGTGGCGTTATTAAGCTTCACGATCCCTTTTTGCGTCAGCGTACCGTCCGGGGTGCCGGTGATCTGCCCCCAGGCGTGAGTATGGCTGGCCGGGGCCGCCGCGTTTGCCTTATCCATCGCCGCCTTTACCGCACTGGGCGTTGCCGCTTCTGTGGTACTGGTGCTGTCCGTCGCGCTGTTAAGCTTCACGATCCCTTTTTGCGTCAGCGTACCGTCCGGGACGCCGATAATCTGGTTCCAGACGTGAGTATGGTTCGCCGGAGCTGCCGCATTCGCCTTATCCATCGCCGCCTTGACTGCACTCGGCGTTGCCGCTTCTGTTGTGCTGGTGCTGTCCGTCGCACTGTTAAGCTTAACAATCCCCTTTTGCGTCAGCGTACCGTCCGGAACGCCAGTGATCTGGTTCCAGGTATGCGTGTGATTACGCGCTTCCGCCATCGCCGCTTTCACCGCCTTTGGCGTAGCCGCTTTGGTTTCGTCATCGCTGTCAGTGGCGTTACTGAGCTGCGTAAAGCCTTTCTGCGTTAATGTCGCATCCGGGTGATTTGTCGAATGTTCATGCTCGTCCAGCCGGACATCCACATAGTCGCGCGTCGCCAGCACAATGCTCGGATCGACCGTCAGCGTCACCGCCGTGGTGTTGGAGACCTCCATAATCAGGCGGATACAGACCTGCTTGCCGCAACCGCCCGGCAGCAGCGGTTTGTAGGATTCCGGGAATTTGCCGATGGCGATCAGCTCGCCCTCGTCGTCGAATACGCCCACTTCACGTACGTACCAGCCGCCAACATCCTCCGGCAGCACCAACTCGGCAATCAGCCAGTTAGGGTTATTCGGCGCAACGGTCAGCGTATTCATCTCACCGCGCCAGACTTCGTGGCGTAATTTGGCCTGGCTGGCGGTCGGTTCATAATATTGTCCGCCGCCGTCGCCAACCGCCATCTTTTGTAGATGTAGCTGTTTTTTGTCCGCAAGGGCGCTGGCGATTTTCGCCATTCCCCTGTCGGTCAGGAGGGTATAAAACTCATTATCCATAATTACTCCGGGTAAATAGATGTAATTTCAAGGCTCCATTGCCCTGTACCGAAATAGATCGGTTTAGTTTGTTGAACTTCCAGAACCTGGAAGGGTAAGACGGTCGTTATTTCTCCACCGTAAAGCGCGCTGCCGATAACAGGAATAGCGCTTTGGTTAATTATCCAGACAATTAACGCTTCCAGCTTTGAGCGCACGTTCTTATACTCATGAATAAGATCGACCAGGTTATTAAACAGATTTTCATCCATGCCCTGGTTAATTAGCTCAATTTCAACCTTAAAAAAATAAGCCTTACCACCATACTCAAACCATTCGGAAATCGTGCCGGGTAAGGATAATATTTCCAGTACGCGGCGAACGGCCCAGGGAGTTCCTTTATATTTATGCAGTTCAATCGCCTGCTTAATTAATTCTCGTTTCTCCTGCTCATTGGCGGCAAATAGCCAGCCCTCCAGCCCCTGAACATGAAACTGTTCGGCCAACGAGGGCAGTGCCGAGACATCAACGATATCCACCAGATAGACCAGCAACGCCGTCAGGTCGATTTGCGCAAAGCGTTCGGCGGCGATATTTGCCAGAATTGAGAAACGTTCGTCGCTGGCCAGCGGCGGCGGCAGAAGCAGTTTATCCATCGCTGACTCCGGCAATCGTCACGTCAATGTCCGTGCATTCCGCCCATTCGTGCGCCTGTAGTACCTTTTTCGCGGGCATATCCAGCGCGATGTCGTAAACGCCATCCACTTGTAGCACTTTGATTATCTGGTTTGGCACAATGTCCTGGCCTAGCCGGGTCTGGCGCGAGCGCGTCCATGTATTAATCGCTTCACGCGCGGCGGCAAGCGTCGTCTCCTGATCGGCGGTGGTAAACAGCGTCAACCGGGCGCGGATCTGATAAGGTACGCGCGGAGAACATTTAGCGCTCACCTTATCGGTTAGCGGGCGCTTTTTCTCTTTGCTCACCTCCCGTTCGATCTGGGCAAGAAGCTCCGGCCCCGGCAGTCCGTTCAGGGTCAGCGGATAGAGTTCCACGCAGCCTTCCGCCAGCCCTTCATCCGGCCCCAGCACCGCCACGTCGATAATCGACTGGCTGACCGAGAGCGTATGGAAGCGATAGGCGCCATAGCTGCCCGCGTTGCTGAAACTTTCCGGCGCTAGCTGGACGCGTTTACGTAGCGCGTCGTCGTTCTCTTCGCCGCAGCCGCCACTTGAGGCCGTCAGATTGGTGACGCTGAGATCGTAATTGCCTACCCGATCCACCAGCGCGCTGATTTGCGCAGGTTGCCAGTTATTGCCGGATTCACCGGTCGCTACACAGGTTGCAGTTACCGCAACGCTCAGGCTGCCCGCAGGCAACACAACATCTTCGTCGGTGGCGAACATCACGCTATCCGACGCGCTGGCGCGAGTCCCTTGTGGAATCACCAGGTTACTTTTAGCCGCTTGAGTAACAGAAAACTGTAGCGTGGTTTTCGCCGCCTGAGCGGGTAGACGATGAACGCCAACCAGCTCGCCTAAATAATCCAGCATGGGCGCACGGGAATACGCGACCAGGTTTTGCTTCGCCGCCTCCTGGATGGCGATGCGGACAAGGTTTTCACGATAAGCAAACAGGTCAATGAGCAGCCGCTCAGCCTGTGCCGGGTAGAGTTTTTTACCGCTGGCTTCTTCATATTGCGCAATCATCTCGCTGGTGATTTGCGCGGGATCGCGGTCAATAAAGTCGGGTTCGGCTATCGCCATAACACCTCCGTTGAGTTGATTACGCCGTCTGCGGCGCGCCATTGCACGCGTAACGTCAGGTGTTCGCCGTCAATCGTCGGCGTCACCTTCAGCAACCGGCAGCGGGGTTCCCACATGCGAATCGCTTCCACCGATTCGCGAACAACGTGCGGAATGGCCCGCTCGATCGGGTAATCGATATAGCGCCACAGATTGCTGCCAAAAAGCGGCCTGTGGGGATCGCTGCCGCGCGGCGTGCGCAGAATGATGTGTATTGCCTGATGAATATCATCCAGCCCGCAGACGTATTCTTCAGGACGTTGCAAGGCAGGTTGCCAGTGCAGGGGCGAGGGTCGTGTTTTCGTGTTCATGAGGCTATTTTCGCCTTCCGGCGGGGGGAGAGATATTAAAGCGCTTTAAGGAAATAATTGATGGCGGGGTCAGAATGTGTTTTGCCCGGCGGCGCTTCTGCGCTTACCGGGCCTGTGTTGATACACATTTTGTTAAATGGCGAAGATCGCGTTTTACGTAAAGTTAAAATGAAATTGCTGTAATTTCACCTTTGTCTACAGAAGCGTAGTACCAGAATTCATCATTGATTTCTGCGTGCTTCATTTTTTCAACTGGAATCGTTTTCTGCCGTCCATTAACCGAGAGTGTGATCGAACCCGTTAGCTGCTCCCGGCTGATAATAGCGAAATCCCCGCGGGTGTTGCTATAAGCCGTCGTTTCATTGGAAAGGCTGTGCTTCGCTCCATTAGCGATTACAGAATAATCAAAATTGACTTTCTTTTTGAAAATAGCTTGTACATGATAATACTCGCCGTAAACAGCAGGATCATGGAATAAACCAAAATGACCACCGCTATTTTGCAACTTGACGAAATAATAGTCAGGGATGATAAACTTCTGTTTACCTGCCGCTATTTCTTTAGTAATGATTTTTTGTCTTACGATTTCCTGTCCGGCCGTTTTTTTATAACCGTTAAGCATCAATGAATAGGACCAAAGGAATACGATACCACAGAGAACAGTCACGGCAGTTACGCCGACGACTCCAGCCTTAACGCCGCTTTTCAACAGGGCGTAAGCGATGAAGGAGATAGCTAAAAGGAAAAACATAAACGTACCGTTCATAACCCGATCGGGGTAGGATGGCGACGCGAACATAATTAAGGAAGTGCTAATACCTATACATACGACTAACGCAGCGCAGATAAGGGACGTTTTATCAATTTTGGCGCGAATCTGCTTATTGAATATGACCAGTAAGACCAGCAATAACAAAACAACATAAGCTATCCAGATCAGCGCCAGATGGTTATGAACGCGTTCTGTTAAGTGAATGAAAATACGTTCAAAAATCGGCCTTCCATACCAGAATTCTTTGCCGCTGGCGCGGATGAAATTGCCCGGAGAAAGTATCAATACGCATGAACCTGCGATTGCACAGAGACTATAAACTATCTTATTGCGCGAAACAGATTTGTTTTGCCATAACTCGTATGCAATGGCCAGAACAGAAATAAGCGAGACGAAAGGTGAGACGCTTTCATTGGAACAGCCTGCCATAAAACTTAGTAATGCAACCCACGGGCTGATCGCTTTACTGTTTTTTATTGTTATGGTGTAAAAGAAGAACAGCCATGCAACAACGAACAGATTCGTCCACAAATAATTCGCAGCACCAACGATCCAGAAAGTGGTTTGACCCAAATTCGGGTTCGAAATCCAGTAAGTGAAGAATATTAGTGGGAATAATAAGTAGTCGGATTTATTCCAGCGTAATGTACCTGAGGGTGTCTTCACAATGAAATAACAAAATACCAGTGTCGAAACGGCAGCGCTGATGGAATACACGAGTTGAGAACGTGTATACAGGATGAGTGCGCTGGTGTAATCAGCTATAATCCTGCCACTCCATGTCATATAATGATGAAAATGTGATTCCGGCGAAATTCCTAAAAGGTAATAGCGGTAATCATCAGAGTGAATGGGGGTATACCATTCAATAAGAAAAATGGCCAAAAAAGCCAGTAGTATCATCGCCGTTTTCGGTAATATCTTGAGCATAGTAATCATTATTCCATCATTGTTTTTTTGTTTTTCACGATATAGCGAGGCCTTTGCTTTACCTCCGTGTAAACGCGTCCGATATATTCACCCATGATGCCTATGCCGATAAGCTGGATGCCGCCTAAGAAGAGAATCGCGGTCATAAGCGAAGGATAACCAGGAACAGGGTTTCCCCACATCAATTTATCAATGATCATCCACATGGCATATATCAGGGAGAGGGCAGAAACGCTCACTCCTATATACGTCCAGATACGCAAAGGGAAAGTAGAAAAACTTGTAATCCCCTCCAGCGCCAGGTTCCAGAGTTTCCAGCCATTAAATTTTGAGCTACCTGCGACACGTTCAGCACGGGCATATTCGACAACATCTGTTTGACCTCCAACCCATGAAAGTATACCTTTCATGAAAAGGTTACGTTCTGGTAATAGCTTGATATTTTCTACAATCTCGCGCGACATCAATCGAAAATCACCGACATTCTCTTCAATCTTTGGCGTACTGATTTTGTTATGCAGCCTGTAGAACCACTCAGCGCTTTTACGCTTCAGGTGGCCATCCGTTGAACGATCGATACGCTTAGCCAGCACCATTTCTGCACCAGCCTGCCATTTATTGATCAAATGTGGGATTACTTCGATGGGATCTTGTAAATCAACATCGATAGGGATCACCACATCTCCGGTCGCGTGATCTAATCCGGCAAAAAGTGCAGGTTCTTTACCAAAATTGCGGGTAAATGAGATCGGAACAACAAGAGGATCGGCAACAGCTAATGCGCTGATGATTGATTCAGTCGCATCGTGACTCCCATCATTAACGAAGATAATCTCAACGTCATAAGGTTTAAGTGAACTGTATTCTCTGACCGTTTTATAGAAAATAGGGATCGCGTCCTCTTCATTAAAGACGGGAACCACTAATGAAATTTTCATTTCTCATTCCTGAAAACAATGAATCTGGAATATAAAAATCCGCAAATAAGGCTAATTGCGGAAAATACAATGAGCGTAAAAATGGGAGGCATAGCACACTTGTCGCCTGTCCATCCCACGACGGCGCTCAGCACGCCCATAAAACCGACGTACAGCAAATAACGTCCGGTTGATACGCTGGCTCCAAAGGTAAACCGGGCGTTAGCGAAAAAACTAAAACTGACAGCGACAGCAAAGCCCGTTACGTTTGCCAAAGCCTGACTTGTTTGAAATCCATAGACGCAAAGGGCAAAGATAGCCCAGTGCAAAGCAGTATTAAGTACGCCTATCGAAACGTACTTTATAAATAATTTTATCATTATAGCAATCAAGAAGTTGTAATTCAGCGAAGTCTACCAGACAAAACTGAGAGGATCATTCCTGAACAGCAGATTTTATGTAAACAGGGCGAAGTTAAAGTAAAAAATAGCGTTAGTTTTCCAATATACATATATGCAATATTTGCAGCGCAAAGTGATTACATTTTCATCGGAAATAGCGCGCGAAAAGGGACTAATCACGTTGCGCTGAAAATAAATATCCTCCAGCAATTTGCCCGGTGGCGCTTTTGCGCTTACCGGGCCTGTGTTTATGCACCTTTTGCAGGCTGGATAAGGCGAAGCCACCATCCAGCAGCAATTTGCAGGTTAGTGAGAGTGGTGGTTGGAGTTGCCGCCGCTGTCCATCACTGAACCGCTGGCGTTAACATTGCCGAGAACATTCACGTTGCCCGTGATAACCGCGCTGTTTCCGACGCCGCCGCTGCCTGCCATACCGCCAAGCCAGGTGAGTTTTTTCATCACGGTAACGTCGCCGGTAAAGGTGCTGAGCGGCGCATCGACGGTGACATTCAGCGCTTTAATGCCCGTATGGGGCGCTTCCACGTTGACATCTACCGCCTTGACGCCCACGGAGGTGGCCGCCACGTCTACGGTTTCTGATATCACCGTGACGTGCTGCGCCCTGACCTCTACTTGCGGTGAAGTAAGCTGCGTACGTTCCTTCACTTCAATGACGATTTTTTCTATGCCGCCGTTGACGGTGAGCTGGTGTAACGCACGGTCATATTCAAAGGCCGCGCCGTCGGAAAACTGCACGTAGCGCTTGTCGCGCGAGGCCAGCGGCGCGGTATCCACGCTGGAGTAAACCGCGCCCAGCACCACCCCATCCTCGCCGTTGTCGTCGAGCAGCACTTCGACCTGTTCGCCAATATCCGGCAACCAGTAATCTTTGTTGTCCTGCGTGTTGCGTTGCAGCACCGCAAGCCAGTTACTGCGCAGGTTATCGCACTCCGGCAGAGTGACTCTGACGCGCACGACCGCCTCATCAATATCGCTGATAATGCCCGTCTGGCGGGTAACGCCTTTCATATTGTCTCCTTACTGGCTGGTTGCCGGTCCGCGTGAAATGTCGATTTCGGTAGTGTAGCCGCCGCTGCGCGTGAGTTTGTGCATGGATTTATCAATCAGCCACTGCCCGGAAAGTACGCCAAAATCGCTCAGTTCTATCTTGTTGCCCGCCGTCAACTGCGGGCAGCCCATCAGGGTGAGCGTGCCGGTTTGCTGGTATTCGTTGTGGCTGTCCAGCGCGGCATTGGCTTTAGCCTGCGCCGCGCCGGTATCCGGAGCGCGACTGTTAATCTTCAGGGTATCGGCGCTGGTCGCCGCACCGCGCGCCGGGGCTTTTTCCTGGCTATCATGGGTGTAGATAACCAGTTCTTTTTGCTTGCTATTTTGATGTTGCACGGTGGCGTTTTTGTAGATCCGGTTGATGGTATCTTTGAACGTGTAGTGCGAAATATCCGTCCGCCTGAGCGTCTTCACCGGCGCCAGACAGCGTAGCGTCGGCAGATGCGAAAAGATCAGCTCCGTCGCCGTCACTTTCACGGTATAGCCATATTCACTCGCCAGCCGTTTGAGAAACGCCACGTCGGTTTCGGCATATTGCGTGACCCGATCAATCGTCAGCGGCGCAATCTTGCCCGCCAGCGTTAAACCGTGTTTTTGCGCGATGCGACTGGCGATGGCGGAAAGCGTCGTCTCCTCAAAGCCCTGGCTGTTTTTGGTGCGTAGCGCTTTGCTGACCGAGGTAGCGATACCGTCGATATTGACCGTCGAAGGCGGCGCGCTGATATCAATTTTATCAATGATATAGGTTCCGCAATCGAGCAGATCTTCGCCCTGGTAGCCCAGGCGCAGCGCCAGCGTGTCGCCTTTTCCCGGATACCATTCGTTTACCCAGCGCCCGGCGCTATCTTCCAGCGCAATGGCAATGACATCCGACTCGTTTTTAATGCTGTCGCTGTAACTGATGCTGGTGACATAAGGCGCGATGTCGTAAGTGATCTCTTTATGTCCGTACCAAAGGGTAAAAATGGGCGTCAGGGTGGCGAACACCCCGCCGGATACCGTTATCTCAGCCATGGCGGTAGCTCCGGGGTCGTTTGCGTGACGCTGATAACCGGGATGACCAGCCGCACGCCTGATGGCAAAACCGGCATAATAGCGACGTGCGGATTGGCCGCGATGATGCGTTCGTAGGCCAGCGCATCGCCGTAATAGCGCCAGGCGAGATTATCCCAGCGTTCGCCGTCGGTGGTGACATGTTCAAGGTAGCGCATTACAGACTCCTCGTAATATCGGCGGCGGCAAGCTGGCTCACGTCAGGGGCGCTTGTTTGCAGCGTGCCGCGCGCCTGATTGACCAGCGTCGCGGCGCTGTCGTAAGTCGCTTCCGCGACGCTGCTGGTGATAGTGTCAAACAGCGATTCGGCGTGTTCGATAAGCGTGCCGGCATCGCCCGCGCATTCGCGGATCCCCGGCAGGCTGTCGATCAGTTCCTGCATTTTTGCCGCCAGCGCTTTCGGCAGCCCGGCCAGCGTTTGCAAATCCAGCGGCTGCTGGAACAGCGCGTCTATCGCGCTAATGGTTTTTTTCAGCGAATCGACAATATCGCCGCATTTTTCTTTCAGCGCTTTGGCTTCCTTCACCAGCTCTTTCGCCTGGGCGATCGTTTTTTTGATGTCATCAATGGCGTCGGCCACCTCATCCATCATCTCTTTGGCTTCACGCATACCGTCTTCAACGGCGCTCAGCAGTTCATCGAACCAGAAATCGCTAACGTCGGGAAGCTCATCCAACATCTCATCAATGTTCGGTTCCTGGGTGGTGATGGCCGGAGGCAGTAGCGGGCTCTTCGGATCGCCGGTGTACTCCTGTAGCGACAGACTGCCGCCCTGGGCAATGACGTTACCGTAAGGATCGGTGTGTTGGTGGGTAGCGGTCAGATCGGTAATCACGAACCAGCCGCGATAATCGCCGTTACCGAACACCAGCGCCATCGCCTGGTGCGCGGTCATCGCTTCCCGCAGACGGTTCAGCTCGGTGGTCGGCTGGCAATACTGACTATGAAAGTTGAATTTCAGGGTGATTTTGTCCAGCTTATCGCCGATAAATTGCACGCCCGGTTTCCCTTCAATACGGGCATGGCTGGTATAATCCACGCCCATCGTGCTTTCAAATTCGTCCCAGTAAGCGACGACGTCAAATTCTATTTCGCCTAATACGGCATACATTATGCGTACTCCCGGCGCCGTTGTTGCGCCATGACATCGTTAATCATTCTCTCCAGCTCGCGTTTGCTCAGCGACAGCACGTTGTTGATATCTTTGGCGGCATTCGCGCCGCTTCCCTGCACGGTAACCTGCGGGGAAAAGTGTACCTGCACGTTGCTTTGCGCGCGGGAGGGCAGCGTATAAGGTTTCCCGCCGGATTTGCCGGGAAGCGCGGCTGGCGTCGGCGGCGTGGCGGCGCTTTTCGTCTTCACAGGCTGCGGCGAGGCCATCGTTTTGGCCGTGGACGCCAGCGGCGTTGTCACCGCTTTCGCTCCCGATGCCAGCCGCGCGCTGGCCTGTTGCGCGACCATTGTTCCGGCAATACCGGGGACGGCGGCGGCGACAGACGGCATTTCAGTGCTGATGCCCAGCGCGCTTTTCGCCCAATCGGGGATCAGCGCTTTTATCTTCTCAATCGCTCCGTTCAGGAAAGGAAGCGCGTTCAGAATGCCGTTGATCAGGCTATCCAGAATATTGCCGCCAAATTCGCTGAAGCTGGCGGGGAGTTCAATGCCAAACCAGTCCAGTACGCTGGCGAAGGCGTGGTAAAACAGCCCCAGCGGCGACCAGTCGAGAATCAAACGCGTGACGCCGGCAATGCCTCCGTCAAAGGCGGTTTTGATGCGCTCCCAGACTCCGGCAAAGAAACCGGAAATCGGTTCCCAGTAGCGATAAAGTAAATAGGCGGCGCCTGCGATAGCGGTGATAGTCAGGCCGACAGGGTTCATCAGCAGCGCCCGACCCAGCCAGATAAACGTCTGGCCGACCAGCCGTAGCCCTTTTATCAGGCCGTTTCCCAGCAGCATCGTCAGGCTTTTCGCACCGTTGCCAAACGATTTCAGAACCGACAGCGCGCGACTGCCGCCGCCCAGCGCCAGACCGGCTTTGACCTTCAGGAAGATATCGATCAGGCGAATAAACGGTGACGCAATGAGGTTTGCTCCCAGCCTGAGAATATTCAGCGCCCCGTTGAACAGCCAGATAACGCCAACGACTTTAGCGACCCCTTGCACCAGCGCCGGGTTTTCCCGCAGCCAGGCGCTGAACTGCCGCACCAGCGGCGTGATGCTTTGCGCCAGTTCGCCAATGGCGGGCATCAGCGCCAGGCCGACGGTCAGCCACAGATCGTTAAGTGAAAGTTGTAACGCTTTGGTCTGTTCTCCGGGCGATGTCATTTTCGCGGCGAAGTCATCATCGATAAAATGTTGCCCCGCTGCCTGCATTGCGGAGGCTTTTAGCTGGCGATATTCGTCCATATTCGCCAGCATCGGGGCGAGAAAATCCCGTGTTTGCGCATCGCCGAACATCGCGCCAAGGTTAAATTTCTCCGTCATGGCCTGTAGCGCGTCGCCGCGCGCGGAAAGATCCTCAATCTTCATGGTTTGCCTGAAGGTGTCGAGGATCTGCGGGTTCATTTTCTCCAGTTGCATCTGCACGATGTGGGCCATCGCTTCCGTCACACCGATCCCGTTTTGCTGATGCTCCAGCAGCGATCCCTGAAGATCCACGCCCTGACGGGCAAACCAACTGTCCGTCTCTTTCGAGAAGGCGGATTTCAGGAAATGGTCGAAATTCGCTGCCGCCACGCTTGCGTCAGGGGCGTTTTTCATGGCGATTTGCATCGTTGCGGTCAGTTCCGCAATGCCTTCTTTCCCCTGAGCGCCGGTTTTTCCGGCAAAGGCGTTAATCCACTGAGTTTGTTCTGCAACGGAGCCGCCGCCGCTTTTTGCCACGCTGTACAGCATACTTTGCGCAAAACGGAAGTCGTCAGGGGCGATGTTCAGTTTGTCGCGAGTGGCCAGAGCCGCCTGCGCCCAGCTTTGCGCGCTGTCGCGGGAGGCGGTCGCGGCTTTGGCGATATCGGGCATGTAGCGGCTAAGATCCTGCAATGCGCTGACGCCGCCTTCGATCATCGTGGCGGCGGCGCTTTGCAGATCTTTTTGATCCTGATTGAAATCAAGGCTCCAGTCGCGGAGATTCAGGCTCAGAGCGTCCCGCGCGGTGTTATCCATACCGCCTTTCGCCGCCATATCGACCATGTTGCCCTGAAATTCGTAAGGCAGCTTCCAGTCGGGAGTCTCAACGTTCAGGAGCTTGCCGAGCTGTCCGGCGAACGTTTGTGTTTTTTCCAGCAACCCGGCGCGCTGTTTATCGTTCTCTTCCCGGCGAAGGGCGGAGTTAGCGAGCTGTTGCGTAAGCCGGGTGATTTTTGTTTGCTCAAAGCTGAGCGTGTGCAGCGTGCTGGCGTTGAGTGAGCCGTAACGGGCTATTGCCTGCGTCAACGTCTCATTACGCGCCTGAAGCTGAGTAATAATGTCGTTGGCCAAAATAGTGTCTCGTATAAGTTGCCCGGTAACAGGCTGCTTGCCGGAAAAAGGACAGGGAAGGAGTGAACCGGGCTTGGGTCAGGAAACCCGCAGGCATTAAGTCTGCGAGTCGTATTCGTGTTTAATTTGCGCGCTGGCTTCGTCCAGCCAGCAGGTAAAATCGTCAACCGACAGCGCGTCAATTTCACTGGGCGGAAAGCGAAACCACCTCGCCAGCAGCGCCATTGCCTGCCACAACTGCTGTGGGTTCTGTAGCCATGCTAAGCATGGCCTGAAATCGTTTCTGCAATGCCTGATAGTCCAGCAGATCCATTTCCGCCAGATCTTCGGCTACCAGCCCGGTCATAGCCGCCATCAGCGGCTCATCCCACTCTTCCGGTTTATCGCTGGCGCGTCGCGCGGCGCGCATATCTTTTACCTTCAGGCGACGTAATTGCAAAACGTCGATACGTTCCCCGGCGGCGGAGGTAAACGGGAATTGCAGGGTATATTTTTCGTTCATGGTGTAGTCCTTATTCGTCGTGTTAAATTCGGGGCCGTAGCCCCGAAGTAATTAACCGCCAATATTATTGCGGTAGGCATTTAATTGATCCGCGCCATTTACGCGGAAAATATTCGCCAGATAATCCAGTTCAAGAAGCGTTTCACCGTCAACCACCTGTTTAATATAAGTGCAGCCGAAGGCGCTGCTAAATTCCGGGTTTTCATTCTGTTTAAACGTTCCCAGCGGGTTCTTTTTAAACATTACGGTCATATGCGTCACCAGCGCTAACTGATCCGCTTTACCCTGCGAGTTATAACAATCGATGCTGGAGCGGCACTGCAATGCCACCGCCTGCCACGGGTTTGCCGTTTTACGCATGACGTCGTGGTAAAATGAGTTCCATTTAATTTCACCTTCCAGTTTGTCAAAACCGGCAGGCAGTTCAATTTTACCGACCATCCCCAGCGCTTTATGCTCCTGCATAATTATACTGATATCAGGCAGTTTAATTTCACTCGCGCGACCTAAAAGATTATTACCATCGAGATAAATATTGGCGTTGGTAATACGGTTAATTTGAATTTTTCCAGCCATTAGCGATTGCTCTCCAGAGAAACTAAATATTCAGAGGTAATTTCGGTTTCAAACGTCAGACGTTCCAGCGGCGGCGGCGGGGTGAATTTGTAGCTCAGCAACAGATGCCCGGCGGCCAGTTCAGTCTGTTCGTTACGCGCCGGGTCGTACCAGCATTCAAAACCCAACAGCGCGCCGTCGGCAATCAGCTTGCGGCCCCAGGTGTTCACCGATTCGGTTAGCGCGTCGATCAGCGCCTGATTAATCGGCATATCCATATACTGCTGGCTGAAATAGCGAATGGATTCGTTAATCACATCACCAGTACGGCGCACGTTCTCAAAGTTACACATATGAGTAACCGTCGGCCAGGCGGCGGTACGGTTGCCCCACAGGCGCAAACCGGAGCCATAGCTGTTGAAGATGGTGGTGATGCCGTTTTCATTCAGTTGATTCACCTCGCTTTGCGGATCGTCGATCATCGCTGACAGCGAGCGCTCTACGCCGGTAATGCCCTGAATTTCCTGATTGGAGTTGCTCCACCAGAAGCCTTTTTCCAGATCCACTTTGGCACGCAGGCCAGCGGCGCGGGAGGAGAGCGGCTCCAGGACTTCGCTGTCCGTCGCGCTGTCGTACACTTTAACGTGCGGATAGCACAGACGCGCGCGATCGGAACTGGTATTGAAGTTAATCGCCCCCTGCGGGCTGCGCCCTGCCAGAACCTGCTGGAAAGTCGTGCCGATGGGCGCATCAAGGTAGGTAATGGCTCCCAGCGCTTCTGCCTGAGCGATAAGCTTAACGGCGACCGAGTTTTGCGTACAAAAGACCGGCGCAATCAGGATCTTTGCGTAAAAACCAAACTGGTTCCAGGTGTCCTGTAACAGCTTCATGCCGGTACGGTCACCCGCGGTGTTTACCGCGCCAACAATATCGGCGGCAGTCACTTTGGTGGGGTCCGCGTAAGTATAATTTACATAGGCCTGAACGCCGGGTTTCAGGTTGGTCCCCATGCAGGTGATTTTACCGGTCAGCATATCAATGGTGTAATCGGTGCCTTTGATATAAGCGTTTCCGGCGTTCGTGCTGCGGCCAATGTTCATCGTTTGCACGGCCCCGTGCTTGAGTTGAATCTGACCGTTGTCATCAACCTTCACGGTTTCACTGGGAATGGTACTTTTGTGTACCGCCGGATTCAGCACGTTAATCACCACGACCGTCCCCGCGCCGTGATCGTAGATCGCCTTCAGCGCCTGCGGGATGGTGAAATTTGCCAGGCCTGGGCCAAACTGCGCCGCGTCGCTTTCAGAAAGGCACAGCGTTGGCTGGTTAACCGGGCCGCATGGCGCGGTGCCGATCAGACCAATAACCGCAGATTTAACCGCCTTAACCGGACGTGGGCCGGTTTCGATCTCAATGGTCTCTACACCGTGCAGGTAATTAGCTGCCATGGACAATTTCCTCTTCATTAGTTTCTACTTCTTGCGTAACCACTGGCACCAGGTGACGGCGGGCAATCATGGTGATTACCCACTCGTTATCTTCCGGCAGCGAGATTTCGCTATTGGGCCACAGTAAGACTTCCTGACCGTCGGCGAGCGTGACGCCGCTTGCCGGGCCACTGTAGATATATTTCATTGAATTTCCTCATAATTAACGATTGTCAGCAGGGGGGAGTCCTTGCTTTCCTGTTCCGCGATAAACAGGGTGCTGGCGGTCATATCCAGGGCGTAACGGCAGAAGTTTGCGGCGTCGCCGATATATTTTTCGCTTTCCAGCCAGAGCGGACGATCACAGTCGGGAAGTTCAATGCCCCCCAACGAACGACGTAGACGATCCAGCGCGTTTATCGCGTCACTTATTTGCGGAACAATAACAGTGGCGGAAATCCGGATTAGTTGTTTTTGTACCGTGGCATCCGTATTTTCTGGTTCGGCAAAAACCGAACCGCAGTAGTGAATTAATACCGTTACCTGCTGTCCTGTTGGGATATATACTTTCGCATCGGTTGATGAAATATGTATATCCATATCAGGGTTTAATTCACGTAGTCTATTCGCCACGGTATGTATAACAGATAATGTTTCCATATACGGTTTTCCTTGATTTACCGGGAGAGATAATATTCTCTCTTCGTTATCGTTCAGACGTATTTTGATGTATCAGGCATCAGGCGTCTTTTAATCTCCTTTAGAGAAAAAAGTTAAAACAAATAAAAAATCCCCGTCGTTTATACGCCGGGGATTTGTTTAATGGTTACCTCGTTGAATCAGTTCTATTTTGCTATATAGCGCATCCAGTTTTGCTTCCAGAACGGCCTGGCCGCGAAGATAATCCTCGCGGCGGACATAATGCAGCGGTAAATCGGCGCGAAATTCCAGAAATTCTCTCTCCAGCCTGGACCAGCCCGCTTCTGATTCGCGCCGGGCAGCTTCCAGTGCTTCAAAACGTTCATTCAGCCGTTTTTCAATTTGCGCCAGCAGCAATTTACCGGCAGCAAACATTAATCCAACAAACGAAAGTAAGAGGGAGATGACTTCCCAAAAATCGATACTGAGTTTCATTACTCCCTCTGATTAATGAATGCAGCTAGCCTGCCCCCATTGCAAATAACGGGGAGCATATTGGTATAAAATCGCTTTGGGATAGTGACGATTCTCGCGCCAGTTTGCGGCGCTGCGCCCGGCGTTAACGCGTTCTACATGTTCAAACCAGATGGACGCATCTAACCCCTTTGCGGCGGCCAGCTTTTTATCTCTGTTAACCCATCCTTGCCCGCCGTTATAGGCGCTCAGAGTGAAAGCCATTCGCTGGCAGCTATTTTTTGCTGACACGCTTTTCCACAACTGGCGGTCATACTGTACCAGCGCGCGTATCGCCCAGGCGGGATTAAACGGCTTGTTCTCGCGAAGCGCTGGGTACAACTGGCTTACCCATTTTGCCGTTGCGGGCATAAATTGCGCCATACCCTGCGCGCCAGCCGGAGAAAGCGCGTCAGGCGCCCAGCCGGATTCCTGATGTAGTTGCCCGGCAAAATCCGCAACGGGGGCGTTAAGCCCCCAGATTTCGCGCGCGGTACGAATCACTTCGTTTCGCCATTGCAGAGAAGCGCGCGGCGGTTCGGCAGCGTCGGCAGACAAGAAAGTCATAGCGCAGACCAGGCATACGTATTGATAACGCATCGTTACAGCCCCAGCGCGACGGCAAGGCAAATTGCCGCAACGATGATCGCGCGACGAATCATCGCCGCGGCGCAGCACAGCGATTCTTCCCAGGGGCAAAAGGAGTCGGGACGCGCCCAGGGGAAAAGACTGCGGTCGAGCCAGTAACCCAGCACCGCTGATAACGAAACCAGGCTGAGTTTATAGATGACGACCGGAATTTGCGCTGATGATGTCCAGCCGATAAGCGCAAACAGTACGACAGAGGCAATCAGCCAGCCGGAAAGTCGGGGAACAATAATTTTTCGCATACTCTATCTCCTGATAATTGAGAGAGAAGTATCGCTTTTCCCCATAGCGGAAGAACGAAAAGGGCTTTAATAAATAACTTTAAAAAATGTTTAGCGCATGGTGTCAAATGCCAACAAATAAACGAATAAATAAAGCTTTCGGGGCCGGGGGGAGAGGCTGCCTGCGGAGAGTCAGTATGTGTCTGTGGCAGGCAATGATGGCGGTATTGCTGCGTCATAATAATCTTTGATTAAAATTATCTTATTGATTTTTAAAGTCAGTTTAAAAATTCACGCGATCGTGAGGAAAGCGATCTTTTTGATCGAACGCAGAAAAAAATGCAAAAAATTAACTGTATATACATACAGTATTGTGTAAAATGATGACATCAGTGAAGGCTTACTTCACCTATAAAATAAATACATATTATAAATTGAAAGCAATATATACATTCTTTTAATTTATAATTAAATGCCGTTGATAGTAAATATTTATATATATTTTGAATGTATTGATAGGTAGTTATTGCACCGTTTTTTACGCTTCCCTTTTTGGTGCCGTCACGGGGAGCATGGTGCTGGATATGGAGATAAAATATGATTCAGAAATCAAAAGAAATGGTTCGGCTTCCGGAGATTATTAACGATCTGGCGTTTCATGCGTCGCAGGTACTTATTGAAAGCATGAATATTGATAGCGCGTCAGCCGAAAATGCTGGTCAGGCAATTGCTGACAGAATGATGCGCAACTGGGGCGGGCAAAGCATTTATTTTCCCAAAGGTATCTCTGGTCGGGCTTCGGAACGGGATTATCAGATTTACAGCGAGTGCGATGGGCGTAATTATGCGGAGCTGGCCAAAAAGTACAATTTGACACTGCAGTGGATCTATAAAATCGTTAAGCGGGTCCACACGGAAAAACAGCACCAGCGGCGTATGCTGTAAGCGATATCGGGTATGGCGTATAGCGACAAGCGCTATACGCCGGGAGCTGCGACAGGCCGGATAAGGCGCTTGCGTCGCCATCCGGCAGCGTATTGCCTGATAGCGCTCACCCGCTGCCGTGTCAGGGCGATTATTCAAATAAGTTCTGATGTAGCTTTTGCACCACTTTCTCGGCATCGTCTCCCGGCACGAGGAAGCACAGATTGTGGCTGGAGGCGCCGTAACAAATCATGCGAATGTTGAACGGTTCCAGGACGCCAAACACTTCTTTACCAACACCGCAGGCTTTTGACAGGTTGTTGCCAATCAGCGCGACCAGCGCCAGTCCTTCTTCAACTTCGACCCGACACAGCGCGGAAAGCTCCATCAATAAGGATTGGGTCAGTAACGTATCGCCCGTGGAGGTGGAGCCGGTAGTATCCAGCGTCAGCGCGACGCTCACCTCCGAAGTGGTAATCAGATCTACCGAAATATTATGCCGCGCCAGAATGCCGAACACCTCTGCCAGGAAACCTCGTGAGTGCAGCATATTCAGGCTGTGCAGCGTCAATAGCGTTTGATTGCGGCGCAGCGCCAGCGCGCGGAACAGCGGCGGGTTTTGGGTTTTATTGCACACCAGCGTACCGCCCGCTTGCGGATCTTTACTGGAGCCAACGAAGACCGGGATATCGCTACGCACGGCCGGGAGTAAGGTGGCTGGATGCAGTACTTTTGCGCCGAAGGTTGCCATCTCCGCCGCTTCTTCAAAGTCGATTTCATCAATTCGCTGCGCGACGGGCACCACGCGCGGGTCGGTGGTGTAAATACCGGGCACATCTGTCCAGATATCAACCCGCGCGGCATGGAGCGCTTCAGCCAGCAACGCTGCCGTATAGTCGCTGCCGCCGCGGCCTAACGTCGTGGTGCGGCCTTTGCTTTCACTGCCGATAAAGCCCTGAGTAATGACCAACGTTTCGTTCAGGCGCGGGAGCAACTGCTGCGCGGCCAGTTCCGCAAGCGCTGCGACGTCCGGTTCCGCACGACCAAAGCGATCGCTGGTACGCATCACTTTGCGCACGTCGAACCAGTGGGCCTGTACGTCGCGTTCACGCAGGATCTCAACAAATAGCAGGGTAGACATCAGCTCGCCGTGGCTGACCAGTTCATCGGTCAGGGCTGCCGATGTCGCCAGCGATGCCGCCTCCGCCAGAATAGTGATGTTTTCCAGCAGGCGTTCAATCTCTTCGCGAATGACATTCGGATGACGCAGACGATCAAGGATATCGAACTGGATTTTACGGATGGCGTCGAGCGTAGCGAAACGTTCGCCGGGCTCCATCCCTTCGGCCAGCGCCACCAGCAGATTAGTGATGCCGGCAGACGCGGAAAGCACGACTAAACGAACATTGGCGTCGGAAAGTACGATATCCGCGCTACGGTTCATGGCGTCAAAATCAGCGACGCTGGTACCGCCAAATTTGGAAACAACGATCTCTGTCATATCAACCTCGTGTCAGGAAATGAAAAACGCGACCATGGCACAAGGGCAGAACAGAAACCGGTGCAGGCGCAAATGCAAGTAACGTATTTATAAATAAAAGTTGTGGCCTGGACTGTCAACGTTGGGATTATGCGGATTTTTTATGCTGAGTTTAGGCTCAGTAACAGCGCTTATAACCCCGATACCCATTTGCCGCCTTTCTGCACCTCGAATTATTTAGGGTATATACTTTTTATCCTCATTCGACAGTGCCTGGGGCAACGGCACTAAAACAATCACACTTTTCTGTGACTGGCGTTACAATCGATCCCAGTCACAATTCTCAAATCAGAAGAGTATTGCTAATGAAAAACATCAATCCAACGCAGACTTCTGCCTGGCAGGCGCTCCAGAAACACTACGATGAAATGAAAGACGTTACGATCGCTGAGCTTTTCGCGAACGATAGCGACCGTTTCGCTAAATTTTCCGCGACGTTTGACGATCTGATGCTGGTGGATTTCTCCAAAAACCGCATCACCGAAGAGACGCTGGCAAAATTACAGGATCTGGCGAAAGAGACCGATTTGGCCGGCGCGATTAAATCCATGTTCTCCGGCGAGAAGATCAACCGCACCGAAGACCGCGCCGTGCTGCACGTGGCGCTGCGTAACCGTAGCAATACGCCGATCATTGTGGACGGCAAAGATGTGATGCCGGAAGTGAACGCCGTGCTTGAGAAAATGAAAACTTTCTCGCAAGCGATTATCTCCGGTCAGTGGAAAGGCTACACCGGTAAGGCCATCACCGACGTGGTGAACATCGGTATCGGCGGTTCCGACCTCGGCCCGTTCATGGTGACCGAAGCGCTGCGTCCGTATAAAAACCATCTGAACATGCACTTCGTCTCTAACGTTGATGGCACCCACATCGCTGAAGTGCTGAAAAAAGTGAACCCGGAAACCACGCTGTTCCTGGTCGCTTCTAAAACTTTCACCACCCAGGAAACCATGACCAACGCCCACAGCGCGCGCGACTGGTTCCTGAAAAGTGCAGGCGATGAAAAACACGTGGCGAAACACTTTGCTGCGCTCTCCACCAACGCCAAAGCGGTCGGCGAATTTGGTATCGACACGGCCAATATGTTCGAGTTCTGGGACTGGGTCGGCGGTCGTTACTCGCTGTGGTCTGCCATCGGACTGTCCATTATTCTGTCCGTCGGTTTCGACAACTTTGTCGAGCTGCTTTCCGGCGCGCACGCGATGGACAAGCATTTCTCCACCACTCCGGCGGAGAAAAACCTACCCATTCTGCTGGCGTTGATTGGCATCTGGTACAACAATTTCTTCGGCGCGGAAACCGAAGCCATTCTGCCGTACGACCAGTATATGCACCGTTTCGCCGCCTACTTCCAGCAGGGTAACATGGAATCCAACGGTAAATACGTTGACCGTAACGGCAACGCCGTGGATTACCAGACAGGCCCAATTATCTGGGGCGAACCAGGCACCAACGGTCAGCACGCGTTTTATCAATTGATTCACCAGGGTACTAAAATGGTGCCGTGTGATTTTATCGCCCCGGCTATCACCCATAACCCGCTATCCGATCATCATCAGAAGCTGCTGTCTAACTTCTTCGCGCAGACCGAAGCGCTGGCGTTTGGTAAATCCCGCGAGGTGGTTGAGCAGGAATATCGCGATCAGGGTAAAGATCCGGCGCAGCTTGAACACGTTGTGCCATTCAAAGTGTTTGAAGGCAACCGCCCGACCAACTCTATCCTTCTGCGCGAAATTACGCCGTTCAGCCTGGGCGCGCTGATTGCGTTGTATGAGCATAAAATCTTTACGCAGGGCGTCATCCTGAACATCTTTACTTTCGACCAGTGGGGCGTTGAGTTGGGTAAACAGTTGGCTAACCGTATTCTGCCGGAGCTGGGCGATGATAAAGCTATTTCGTCCCATGATAGCTCTACCAACGGTCTGATTAACCGTTATAAAGCCTGGCGCGCCTGATGGCGCTGCGCTTATCCGGTCTACGTAATGCATAGCGTCTGTGGGCCGGATAAGGCGTTTCGCCGCCATCCGGCAAAAAGAGAATAAGATAATAAAAAGGCCGATATTCACATCGGCTTTTTTTATAAGATAATTCCGCTTGTCCGTCTTTATCCCCACAATTTTATATTGAGCTTAATCCTAAAATAAGCAATAACCAGAAAATCACTCTGCGTTATTTTCAGATTATACGGATGTGTTTGTGTTTTTATGTAATTATAACTTATTGATTTAATTTATTTATTAATTAAATAGAGGATGTGTTGTTTCTTTAAAGTTTAATTATCCTAAAACTTCGCTGTTATTTCTCCCGGACATAATTCGCCTGCTTTGGTTGTGTATACTCGGTAGCGCCCGAAATTCTTTTGGGTAAATCTCCATTCATTCAATGAAGGGAAATTATGATGAAAAAAGTACTGTATGGCATTTTTGCCATAACCGCGCTTGCGGCGACATCTGTCTCGGCAGCCCCCGTTCAGGTGGGTGAAGCGGCAGGGTCGGCAGCGACGTCGGTATCGGCGGGAAGTTCCTCCGCCACCAGCGTTAGCACCGTAAGTTCGGCGGTGGGCGTCGCGTTAGCGGCAACCGGCGGCGGCGATGGTTCTAATACCGGAACCACGACCACCACGACCACCAGTACCCAGTAGTATCGGTACGTTTAACCATAACCACACTCCGGTGTGGTTATTTTGCCCCTCTGGAGAAGCGTCGTGAAGCGACTCGCACTTATCCTGATTTGCCTGCTATTACAGGCGTGTTCGGCCACCACCAAAGGCCTGGGCGATTCACTGTGGGACAGTTTGTTCGGTACGCCAGGCGTACAGCTAACGGATGACGATATTCAAAACATGCCGTATGCCAGCCAGTACATGCAGCTTAACGGCGGCCCTCAACTGTTTGTGGTGCTCGCTTTCTCGGAAAACGGGCAGCAGAAATGGGTGACGCAGGATGGCGCGACGATCGTGACGCAGCATGGCCGTCTGGTCAAAACGCTGCTTAGCGGCGACAACCTGATCGATGTGAATAATCTGGCGGCCGACCCGCTGGCGAAACCAGGACAGATTATCGATGGTGCGACCTGGACTCGCACCCTGGGCTGGACCGAACATCGCCAGGTGCGTTACGCCACCGCCCGTTCCGTTTTTACATGGCGAGGGACCGATAGCGTTAGCGTCGGCAGTGAAGAGACCGCCGTGCGGGTGCTGGATGAAGAAGTGACGACCGATCAAACGCGCTGGCGTAATCGCTACTGGATTGATAGCGAAGGCCAAATTCGCCAGACGGAACAGTATCTGGGCGCGAATTACTTTCCGGTGAAAACCACGCTGATTAAGGCGGCAAAATCATGATGAAAAGGACGATAAGCGCGCTGGCGCTGGCCTTTATCGCGTCATCCGCCTTTGCCAGCGGCACTGTTACCGTTTTTACCCAGGGTAATAGCGAGCCTAAAACGCTGACAGACGCTGAGCGTCTGCTCGATTTAGTCGGACAGCCGCGCCTGGCAACGAGCTGGTGGCCTGCGGCGGTGATAGGCGAAGAACAGGCGACCGTGACGGCGCGTCAGCAGCAGCAGGAACTTCTCGGGCGACTGGCGGCGCTCAGCGCTGAGGAAGACGGCGATGCGGCGGCGGCGATAAACACACTGCGCCGACAGATTCAGGCGGTGAAGGTGACGGGCAGACAATTCGTGAATCTTGATCCTGACGTGGTGCGGGTAAGCGAACGAGGTAACCCGCCGCTGCAAGGTCACTACACGCTCTGGGTCGGGCCGCAACCCACGCAGGTGACGCTCTTTGGCTTGATTAGCCAGCCGGGCAGCCAGCCGTTCGTCCCTGGGCGGGACGTCGCCAGTTATCTTGAGGGTCAGCGCTTACTCAGCGGCGCGGATCGTAGCTATGCCTGGGTGGTTTACCCTGATGGACGCAGCCAAAAAGCGCCGGTGGCTTACTGGAATAAACGTCATATCGAGCCGATGCCCGGCAGCATTATTTTTGTCGGTTTTGCCGATTCCCTTTGGCGCGGCACGCCGGAGGCGATAAATGCCGACATTCTTCATACCCTGACGCAGCGGATACCGGAATAATGAAAAAAACACATCTGCTCAGCGTGCTGGCGCTGGGTATTAGCGCGGCCTGCCATGCCGAAACATATCCAGCCCCTGTTGGGCCTTCACAATCTGACTTTGGCGGCGTGGGCCTGCTGCAAACGCCGACAGCGCGTATGGCGCGTGAAGGGGAGATGAGCCTGAACTATCGCGATAACGATCAGTACCGCTACTACTCGGCTTCGGTTCAGCTTTTCCCGTGGCTGGAAACCACGTTGCGCTATACCGATGTCCGTACGAAAAAGTATAGCAGCGTGGAATCATTCTCCGGCGACCAGACTTACAAAGATAAAGCGTTTGATGTGAAACTGCGGTTGTGGGAAGAGAGTTACTGGATGCCGCAGGTGGCGGTTGGCGCGCGCGATATCGGCGGAACGGGGCTGTTTGATGCGGAATATATTGTAGCGAGTAAGGCCTGGGGGCCGTTTGATTTTTCATTAGGTCTCGGCTGGGGCTATCTTGGCACCAGCGGCAATGTGTCTAATCCTTTCTGTTCGTATAGTGATAAATTCTGTTCGCGTGATAACAGTTATAAAGAGGCAGGTTCCGTCGACGGTAGCGATATGTTTCACGGCCCGGCTTCGCTGTTTGGCGGCGTGGAATACCAGACCCCGTGGCAACCGCTACGCCTGAAGCTGGAGTATGAAGGCAATAACTATCAGCAGGATTTTGCGGGTAAACTGGAGCAGAAGAGCAAGTTTAACGTCGGCGCCATTTACCGCGTCACCGATTGGGCCGACGTTAACCTCAGCTACGAGCGCGGCAATACCTTTATGTTTGGCGTTACGCTGCGCACCAATTTCAACGACTTACGTCCCGCGTATCATGACAATTCACGCCCGCAATACCGACCACAGCCGCAGGATGCTATCCTGCAACATTCGGTAGTGGCTAATCAATTAACGTTATTGAAATATAATGCCGGTCTGGCGGACCCGAAAATCCAGGTCAAAGGCGATACGCTATACGTTACCGGCGAACAGGTGAAGTACCGCGACTCCCGTGAAGGGATCGTGCGCGCTAACCGGATCGTCATGAACGATCTGCCGGAGGGGATCCGCACGATCCGCGTGACGGAAAACCGCCTTAATCTGCCGCAGGTCACCACTGAAACCGATGTCGCCAGCCTGAAACGCCATCTGGAAGGCGAACCGCTGGGACATGAAACCCCGCTGGCGCAAAAACGCGTGGAGCCGATCGTGCCAGAGAGTACTGAACAGGGCTGGTATATCGACAAGTCGCGCGTTGATTTTCATCTTGATCCCGTGCTGAATCAGTCGGTAGGCGGCCCGGAAAACTTCTATATGTATCAGTTGGGCGTAATGGGAACTGCGGATCTGTGGGTCACAGATCATCTGCTCACCACGGGCAGCGTGTTTGCCAATATCGCCAACAACTACGACAAATTTAACTACACCAATCCGCCGAAGGACTCGCATCTGCCGCGGGTGCGTACGCATGTCCGTGAGTATGTGCAGAACGATGTTTATGTGAATAACCTACAGGCCAACTACTTCCAGTATTTTGGCAATGGTTTCTATGGGCAGGTCTATGGCGGTTATCTGGAGACCATGTTTGGCGGTGCCGGGGCGGAAGTCCTGTATCGCCCGGTAGACAGCAATTGGGCGTTTGGCCTGGATGCCAACTACGTGAAACAGCGTGACTGGCGTAGCGCGCAGGATATGATGAAGTTTACCGATTACAGCGTGAAGACCGGACATTTGACCGCATACTGGACGCCGTCGTTCGCCCAGGATGTGCTGGTGAAAGCCAGCGTTGGTCAGTATCTGGCGGGCGATAAAGGCGGTACGCTGGAGATCGCCAAACGCTTCGATAGCGGCGTCGTTGTCGGCGGTTACGCGACGATTACCGATGCGTCGCCGGATGAATATGGGGAAGGGGATTTTACCAAAGGCGTATATGTTTCCGTGCCGCTGGATCTCTTCTCGTCCGGCCCAACCCGAAGTCGTGCGGCAATTGGCTGGACGCCGCTGACGCGTGACGGTGGTCAACAGCTTGGCCGTAAGTTTGGCCTGTATGATATGACCAGTGACAGGAGCGTAAATTTCCGTTAATACTCAGGCCGGATAAGGCGTTCACGGCGCTATCCGGCAAATTACCTTATTGAACAAAATATAAACATAAATAAAAAATATAGATGCCCGTCACATTTGTGCGTTATACAGAAACCTCGCCGCAGAGAAAGAGGGGGCTGTTATGATGCCATTATCGCGCTCACGTCTTGAGTTTATCGCCACGATTTTACAAAACGTACTAAATTTGGGGCTGCTTACCCTCGGTCTGATCCTGGTCGTTTTTCTCGGTAAAGAGACGGTGCATCTGGCGGATGCATTATTCGTGCCTGAGCAAGCCAGCAAATATGAACTGGTGGAAGGGCTGGTGATCTACTTTCTTTATTTCGAATTTATTGCGCTGATTGTGAAGTACTTTAAGTCTGGCCTTCACTTTCCGCTGCGCTATTTCGTGTACATTGGGATCACGGCGATTGTGCGCCTGATCATTGTCGATCATAAAACGCCAATGGATGTATTACTCTATTCGGCGGCGATCCTCCTGTTGGTTATCACGTTGTGGTTATGTAATTCGAACCGACTACGGCGAGAATAGGCGTCGCCACACCGTAACGGACGTACGGCGTGTCAATAAATTAGCCTCTGTCTATAACGCATAAAAAAAGCGCTCCGAAGAGCGCCAAAATACGACCATAAGTGGGGATAACATAAGTTGAGGGCAGTGGCATTGCCCGTTGCCGGGCAGGTACTTCGATAAAACTTAACCTTTCACACCCCCTGCCGTCAGGCCGTTGACCAGCCAACGTTGCGCCAACAGGAACACCAGGGTGATAGGAATAGCGGAAAGGACGGCGGCGGCGGCAAAGTCGCCCCACAAATAGTTTTGCGGGTTGAGATATTGCTGCATACCCACGGCCAGCGTATAGCTGTCCACATCGCGCAGTAACAACGAGGCGACCGGAACTTCGGTAATCGCCGCGATGAACGACAGAATAAACACCACCGCCAGAATCGGTACAGAAAGCGGCAGCAGCACCAGGCGAAATGCCTGCCACGGGGTTGCGCCATCCAGCGCGGCGGCCTCTTCCAGCGAGCTGTCGATAGTTTCGAAGTAGCCTTTAATCGTCCAGACATGCAGCGCAATGCCGCCGAGATAGGCGAAGATCACGCCGCCATGCGTATTCAGACCGATAAATGGAATGTATTGTCCCAGGCGGTCAAATAACGCATACAGCGCCACCAGAGACAAAACCGCCGGAAACATCTGGAAAATCAGCATCCCTTTAAGCAGTGTTGCTTTACCTGGAAAACGCATTCGTGCAAAAGCGTAGGCGCAGGTGGTGGAAAGCGCCACGATGCCGATGGCGGTAATACCGGCGATTTTCACCGAGTTCCACAGCCACAGCAGGACCGGGAAGGGAGGCGGCGTTACCCGACCATCCGCATGTTCCACGCTGAAACCCAGCGCCAGCCGCCAGTGTTCCCAGGAGATTTTATCCGGGATCAGGCTTCCGGTGGCGAAGTTCCCTTCACGTAGCGAGATAGCGATGACCATCAGCAGCGGGAACATAATCGCTGCGATGAAAATCAGCAGCCCCAGGTGCGTGATGAGGAGACGCAGTTTCTGAGATTTGGGTTGGACCATAGCCATTGTTATTATCTCCCTTAATCAAACTTCATACGCGTGGCTTTCAGGTTCACTATTGCCAGCGCGCCTACCAGCAGGAAGATCAGCGTGGCAATGGCCGCCGCCAGACCGAAGTCCTGACCGCCGCCGCCTTCAAAGGCGATACGGTAGGTGTAGCTGACGAGTAGATCGGTATAACCGGCAGGCGTGGTGGTGCCGAGACGGTCTGGCCCGCCGTTGGTCAACAGTTGAATCAGGACAAAGTTATTAAAGTTAAAGGCGAAGCTGGCGATCATCAGCGGCGTTAGCGGCTTAATCAGCAGCGGTAAGGTGATCTTAAAGAAATTCTGAAATGGACCGGCGCCGTCCATTGCGGAGGCTTCGTACAGGTCGTCCGGAATCGCTTTCAGCAGTCCCATGCACAGGATCATCATGTAGGGATAGCCCAGCCAGGTATTCACGATAATCACCATTGCCCGCGCGGTGTTGGGGTCGCTGAACCAGGCAGGTTTAATGCCAAACAGCGCGCTCAGCATCATATTGATTTCGCCAAAGCTTTGGTTGAATAACCCTTTGAAAATCAAAATTGAAATAAACGACGGTACGGCGTAGGGCAGAATCAGCAGGACGCGGTAGATAGCTTTACCTTTCAGCGCTTCCCACTGTACGAGGCAGGCCAATACCATCCCAACCGCCACGGTTAACACCACAGTGAGGACCGAAAAGACCACGGTCCAGACGAAGATAGCGAAAAAGGGCTTCTGGATCCCTTCGTCGGTAAAGACGCGCGTAAAGTTTTTTGCGCCGATAGTAACGGTATAACCAGGACTGAGTTTTTCATCACCCCAGCTTCCGTCGGCGTTGATCGACTGATAATAACCGCTATCGTTGTTTGGCCGGTATTTTACGCCGCTCTGGTTATTGGTCAGCAGGCCGTCATCAGCCAGTGTGTACAGCGGACGGGTACCGGAAAACTGACGCAGCGAACTCATAATCACTTTACTTTCATCCGGCAGGACGGCGGTTATCTGGTTCAGCGCCAGACGGTTCTGGGTGATTATCCGCAGATTGGCGCGTTCGCCGCCCGGCAGGGCATCGGTCTCTTTCAGCTGTAATTTTTGTTCGCCGCCGAAGGAAAATGCGTCAGACAGGTAATGTTTGCCCGTTTCTCCGTCGGTGAGGGCCAGTTGCCACTCGTCGCCGGCCGGGTAAAGACCGAAGTTATAGGTTTTTCCTGCCTGATAAGAACGGTCCATCAGCACTTGCTGGGCGCGTTCAAAGGTGAGCTGGTTGGTGCTGCTGTAGTTAGTAAAGGCGATGGCGATGGTGCACACCAGCGGGAATAGCACAAACAGCCCCATGCCGGCGAGGCCAGGGTAAACGTAGCGCCAGGCGTAGGTTTTACGATTTGCGAAAATATACAGGCCAGCAGAGCTTAAAATCAGCGTCATGATGGCGAACAGATACTCCCCTTGTACGTACATTAAAACTACAAGGTAACCCACCAGCAGGCCCAGCAGACCAATTACTGACCATTTAAGCTGGTCGCTTTGCCACCAGTGTTTCTTTTTAATGACATCCATGGGGGTTTTCCTCTACAGCGTTGAAACTTCCTGGCCGGAGATGTGCCTGATGGCGCTGCGCTTATCAGGCCTACGGTGTGTTGTAGGCCGGATAAGGCATTTATGCCGCCATCCGGCACAGGCTCGCGGCATTACTTGGTGATACGGCTTTGTGCATCTTTCAGCGCGGCATCCACGGTTTGACGGCCGCTGGCGGCGTTGATCACAGCCGTACGTACCGCATACCAGAAGGCGGACATCTGCGGAATATTCGGCATGATCTCGCCTTTCTGGGCGTTATCCATGGTGGCGGCGATACGGGGGTCTTTCGCTAACTGCTCCTGGAAAGATTTCAGCGCCACGGCGCCCAGCGGTTTATCTTTGTTCACCGCTTCCAGACCCTGATCGGTCAGCAGGTAGTTTTCGAGGAACTCTTTCGCCAGCTCTTTATTCGGGCTGGCAGCGTTAATCCCCGCGCTCAGCACGCCGACGAACGGCTTCGAGGGTTTACCTTTGAAGGTCGGCAGCAGGGTGACACCGTAGTTGACTTTGCTCTTGTCGATGTTCGACCATGCCCACGGACCGTTGATGGTCATTGCCGTTTCGCCTTTATTGAAGGCTGCTTCGGCGATGGAGTAATCGGTATCGGCGCTCATATTTTTGTTCTTGATCATATCGATCAGGAAAGTCAGGCCCGCTTTCGCGCCGGCGTTGTCGACGCCAACGTCTTTCACGTCATACTTGCCGTTTTCAAATTTGAACGCGTAACCGCCGTCAGCGGCGATCAAAGGCCAGGTGAAATACGGCTCTTGCAGGTTGAACATTATCGCCGACTTCCCTTTCGCTTTTAGCTCTTTATCCAGCGCCGGGATCTCTTCCCAGGTTTTCGGCGGGTTCGGGACGAGGTCTTTGTTATAAATCAGGGAGAGGGCTTCAACGGCGATGGGGTAGGCGATCAGCTTGCCGTTATAGCGTACCGCATCCCAGGTAAACGGATAGAGTTTGTCCTGAAACGCTTTATCCGGAGTGACCTCCGCCAGCAGACCAGACTGCGCGTAGCCGCCAAAACGGTCGTGCGCCCAGAAGATAATGTCAGGACCGTCGCCGGTGGCTGCCACCTGCGGGAATTTCTCTTCCAGCTTATCCGGGTGCTCAACGGTCACTTTAATGCCGGTGTCTTGCTCAAATTTTTTACCGACCTCGGCCAGACCGTTATAACCCTTGTCGCCGTTGATCCAGATAACCAGTTTACCTTCTTCAATTTTGGCGAGAGCCGGGGCGGAAATCATCATCGTCGTAAGTGCGGATAATGCGAGGATGCCTACGCCAGTTTTAATCTTCATATCTCCCATCCTTTTTGGTGATGTACACAGAGGTGGTTTAACGGTCTCTAGTTTCTTTATACGACAACCTCTTTCCATCCTCCCCGCCCCTACGCCCCACCCCGGCTTTATGTGATCTGTGTTACATAAATGTGAGTAATGCGTGCTGGCGCACATAAAAACACGCCGATTTTTGCGGGCGGCATCACGAAATTCCTTTTCTGTCCGCGCCCGTGGTCTCAGGCGCTGTGTCCTCATCCTCCCGCCTCCTCCCCCATAAAAAAGCCGGGGGGTGGAGGATTTACCCCAGTCAGGGATCGCGCATAGTCAGGCCATCATGAATGTTGCTGTCAATGACAGGTTGTAACGAAGGGAGAAGGGCATGGCGAGCGTACAGCTACGAAATGTAACGAAAGCCTGGGGTGACGTGGTGGTATCGAAAGATATTAACCTCGATATCCATGACGGGGAGTTCGTGGTGTTTGTCGGACCGTCAGGCTGTGGTAAATCGACCTTGCTGCGTATGATCGCCGGGCTTGAAACCATCACCAGTGGCGACCTGTTTATCGGGGAAACCCGTATGAATGATATTCCGCCTGCCGAGCGCGGCGTGGGCATGGTATTCCAGTCTTATGCGCTCTATCCCCATCTCTCCGTTGCAGAAAACATGTCTTTCGGCCTCAAGCTGGCGGGCGCCAAAAAAGAGGTAATGAATCAACGCGTCAATCAGGTGGCGGAAGTGCTGCAACTGGCGCATCTGCTGGAACGTAAGCCAAAAGCGCTTTCCGGCGGGCAGCGTCAGCGCGTAGCGATTGGCCGCACGCTGGTGGCGGAGCCGCGTGTGTTTTTGCTGGATGAACCGCTCTCTAACCTGGATGCCGCGCTGCGCGTGCAGATGCGTATTGAAATTTCTCGCCTGCATAAACGTCTGGGCCGCACGATGATTTACGTCACCCACGATCAGGTCGAGGCGATGACCCTGGCCGACAAAATCGTGGTGCTGGACGCCGGTCGCGTCGCGCAGGTCGGTAAACCGCTGGAGCTGTACCACTATCCGGCGGACCGCTTTGTCGCGGGCTTCATCGGCTCGCCGAAGATGAACTTCCTGCCGGTGAAAGTGACCGCCACCGCAATTGAACAAGTCCAGGTCGAACTGCCGAATCGCCAGCAAATCTGGCTGCCGGTCGAAAGTCGCGGCGTGCAGGTCGGCGCCAATATGTCTTTAGGCATTCGTCCGGAACACCTGCTGCCGAGCGATATCGCCGATGTCACCCTGGAAGGTGAAGTCCAGGTGGTCGAGCAGTTAGGGCACGAAACACAAATTCATATCCAGATCCCCGCCATCCGTCAAAACCTGGTTTATCGCCAGAATGACGTGGTGTTGGTAGAAGAGGGCGCCACATTCGCTATCGGCCTGCCGCCAGAGCGCTGTCATCTGTTCCGCGAGGATGGCAGCGCATGTCGTCGTCTGCATCAAGAGCCGGGTGTTTAAGGCCTCCATAAAAAAACGAAACGCAAAACCATTCGCAGTTTTAGAAGGTGGCAGCGTTTAAAGAAAAGCAATGATCTCAGGAGATAGAATGATGATTACTCTGCGCAAACTCCCACTGGCGGTTGCTGTCGCAGCGGGCGTAATGTCCGCTCAGGCAATGGCTGTCGATTTCCACGGTTACGCCCGTTCCGGTATTGGCTGGACGGGAAGCGGCGGCGAACAACAGTGTTTCCAGGCAACGGGTGCCCAAAGTAAATACCGTCTTGGTAACGAATGTGAAACCTATGCGGAATTGAAACTGGGCCAGGAAGTGTGGAAAGAGGGCGATAAGAGCTTCTATTTCGACACCAACGTCGCCTATTCGGTTAACCAGCAGAACGACTGGGAATCGACCGATCCCGCCTTCCGCGAAGCGAACGTGCAGGGTAAAAACCTGATTGAATGGCTGCCGGGCTCTACCATCTGGGCCGGTAAGCGCTTCTATCAGCGTCATGACGTACACATGATCGACTTCTACTACTGGGATATTTCAGGTCCTGGCGCAGGTATCGAAAATATCGATCTGGGCTTCGGTAAGCTTTCGCTGGCGGCGACCCGGTCTACTGAAGCGGGCGGCTCTTACACCTTCAGCAGCCAGAATATTTATGATGAAGTGAAAGATACCGCTAACGACGTCTTTGACGTACGTCTGGCTGGTCTGCAAACGAACCCGGACGGCGTACTGGAGCTGGGCGTTGATTACGGCCGCGCCAATACGACCGATGGTTATAAGCTGGCGGATGGGGCATCGAAAGACGGCTGGATGTTCACCGCCGAACACACGCAAAGCATGTTGAAAGGCTATAACAAGTTTGTCGTGCAATATGCCACCGATGCCATGACCACGCAGGGTAAAGGCCAGGCGCGCGGTTCCGACGGTTCTTCATCTTTCACTGAAGAATTGCCTGATGGAACCAAAATTAATTATGCCAATAAGGTCATCAATAATAATGGCGATATGTGGCGTATTTTGGATCATGGCGCCATCTCGCTTGGTGATAAATGGGATTTGATGTACGTCGGTATGTACCAGAATATCGATTGGGATAATAACCTGGGTACTGAGTGGTGGACCGTGGGCGTACGTCCAATGTACAAGTGGACGCCAATCATGAGTACCCTGCTGGAAGTCGGCTACGACAACGTGAAATCTCAGCAGACCGGCGATCGTAACAACCAATACAAAATCACCCTGGCGCAACAGTGGCAGGCGGGCGACAGCATCTGGTCGCGTCCGGCTATCCGTATTTTCGCCACCTACGCGAAATGGGATGAGAAATGGGGCTATATCAAAGACGGCGATAACATTTCCCGTTATGCCGCAGCGACTAACTCCGGCATTTCCACCAACAGCCGTGGCGATAGCGATGAGTGGACCTTCGGCGCCCAGATGGAAATCTGGTGGTAATACGATGGTCATCTGACGTAACGAGGGGCGCAAGCCCCTCTGAAACATCAGGTCTGATGATGCTTGTAAGCCGAATAAGGCGCCAGCCGCCATTCGGCGATATGTTTGGGTTGGCGCGCTATTGCCTGGCTACCGCTGAACCCGCCTTATTGAGGTGAGAATAATGAAAATGAAGAAAAGTCTCGTCGCCCTCTGTTTAACCGCAGGGCTGTTCGCCAGCGTGCCGGGTATCAGCCTGGCGGAAGTGAACTATGTACCGCAAAATACCAGCGCCGCGCCCGCTATTCCTGCTGCTGCGCTACAGCAATTAACCTGGACGCCTGTAGATCAGTCAAAAACGCAGTCTACCCAACTGGCGACGGGCGGCCAGCGCCTTGACGTCGCCGGCATTACCGGCCCGGTCGCCGCTTATAGTGTTCCGGCGAATATCGGCGAGCTGACATTAACTCTGACCAGCGAGGTCAATAAGCAAGCCAGCGTTTTTGCGCCAAACGTGTTGATTCTTGACCAAAATATGACGCCTTCGGCGTTCTTCCCCAGCAGTTACTTTACTTATCAGCAGCCGGGCGTCATGAGCGCAGACCGGCTGGAAGGCGTGATGCGCCTGACGCCTGCGTTGGGGCAGCAGAAACTCTATGTTCTGGTGTTTACGACCGAAAAAGATCTTCAGCAAACCACTACGCTGCTCGATCCGGCAAAAGCCTATGCCAAAGGCGTCGGTAACTCTATCCCGGATATTCCCGATCCAGTTGCTCGCCATACCACTGACGGCGTGGTGAAACTGAAGGTGAAAACCAACAGCAGCTCCAGCGTATTGGTCGGGCCGTTGTTTGGCTCGTCCGGTACCGGGCCGGTAACGGTAGGCAATACCGCCGCGCCGGTCGCGGCGCCAGCGCCAGTCGCGCCGAAGAAAAGCGAACCGATGTTGAACGATACGGAAAGCTACTTTAATAAAGCGATTAAGGATGCCGTAGCGAAAGGCGACGTCGATAAGGCGCTGAAACTGCTTGATGAGGCTGAACGTCTGGGATCGACATCTGCCCGTTCCACCTTTATCAGCAGTGTAAAAGGCAAGGGGTAATTGTTTCCCCACAGTGCTGATTTTGCAGCAACTGGTGCGTCTCCTGGCGCACCTTTTTTTATCATTTCATGCGAATTGTTATTTTTTTGTTGCGCAACAGATCACTTAATTGTGATTACGCCCCCCGTAATGTCTTTTCTGAGATACAATGACTTTAGGTTATGAATCGGAGAGTAAGGCATGTCACACCCTGCGTTAACGCGACTGCGTGCGCTGCGCTATTTTGATGCGATTCCTGCGCTTGAACCCCATTTGCTGGACTGGCTGTTGCTGGAAGATTCTATGACTAAACGTTTTGAGCAGCAGGGAAAGCGGGTAAGCGTGACGCTGATTCGGGAAGCGTTTGTCGGCCAAAGTGAGGTCGAGGAAGCATCAGGTTTACTGCCATCCGAATCCCGCTACTGGTTACGTGAGATACTGCTTTGCGCTGACGGCGAGCCCTGGCTTGCCGGACGTACCGTGGTACCGGAATCCACGCTGTGCGGACCTGAACAGGTCTTACAACATCTGGGTAAAACCCCGCTTGGACGTTATCTATTTACATCATCGACACTGACCCGCGATTTTATTGAAATTGGACGCGATGCAACGCTGTGGGGGCGCCGCTCTCGACTGCGGTTGAGCGGAAAACCGCTGTTGCTTACCGAGCTTTTTTTACCTGCATCGCCGCTGTACTGAGAGGAAGATAAAGATGGAGTGGAGTCTGACGCAGAGTAAGCTGCTGGCGTTTCACCGTTTGATGCGTACAGATAAGCCTATTGGCGCGTTGCTGCTGCTCTGGCCGACGCTTTGGGCGCTATGGGTGGCGACACCGGGTATGCCTCAGCTGTGGATTTTGGCGGTTTTTGTCGCTGGCGTGTGGTTAATGCGCGCGGCGGGCTGCGTGGTGAATGATTACGCCGATCGTAAATTTGACGGACATGTAAAACGTACGGTCAACCGGCCTTTACCCAGCGGCGCCGTGACAGAGAAAGAAGCGCGCAACCTGTTTGTGGTGCTGGTGCTGCTGGCGTTTCTGTTGGTGCTGACGCTGAACGCCATGACGATTCTGCTTTCCGTGGCGGCGCTGGCGTTGGCCTGGGTTTATCCCTTTATGAAACGCTACACCCACCTGCCGCAGGTCGTGCTGGGGGCCGCTTTCGGCTGGTCAATCCCCATGGCGTTCGCCGCGGTGAGCGAATCCCTGCCGTTGAGCTGCTGGCTGATGTTCCTCGCCAATATTCTCTGGGCAGTGGCTTACGATACGCAATATGCGATGGTCGACAGAGATGATGATATCAAGATAGGCATTAAATCGACGGCGATCCTGTTTGGTCGTTATGACACATTGATTATCGGGATTCTGCAGCTTGGCGTCATGGCGTTAATGGCGCTGATCGGCTGGTTGAATGGTCTGGGAGGGGGATATTACTGGGCTGTGCTGGTGGCGGGCGCGCTGTTTGTCTACCAGCAAAAACTGATTGCGAACCGTGAACGTGAAGCCTGCTTTAAAGCCTTTATGAACAATAACTACGTTGGCCTGGTGCTATTTTTAGGGCTGGCGATGAGTTACTGGCACTTCTGATGTCATGCCGGGCGGACCCGGCCTACAAAGCCAAAATATTCAATACGTCATATCAGTTGCCCGATAAGCTTACGCCATCGGGCATTTCAGGCACTGGCTTACTCGCCCTGCGTCGCGCTTTCAATCGTCAGACGGACATCAGAGGTAATCAGATCGGCAAGCATCTGATATATCTTCATCGTTTCTGCCGGTTCGGCATCGCCCGTATCACTGATATAACCCTCATCCCGTAGCGTCAACACGAGTGAACTGAACACTGCTTTGTCGAAAAACTCCGGCGCGTTAATACCGTGCAGGACAGACAGACGTTGCGCCACGGTACGGCTTTCTTTCTCCAGCGTACTGCGGTTGATGGACGGATTGGCGCTCAACAGCCAGAACGTAATGGCATAACGCTGTAGCGTTTCACGCGCGCCTGCCGCCAGCAGTTGCAGCGTACGGGAATGCGTCGGGTTGATATGCAGTTCATCATCCTGCAGGGTAATTAGCCCCTGACGCTGCATTTCACTGGCCAGCGCGTCGATGACCGAGGCTAACTCCTCGCGCTCCCAGCGCAGGAACAGCTCCGCTTTTAACATCGGATAGAGCGCTTCAACATGCTGCTGCAACGCATCACGCGAAATGCGACGATGCTGGGTGATAATCGCCGCCATCAGCGAAGGCATAATCAACATATGCGCGATATTGTTACGATAATAGGTCATCAACACCGCCTGCTCGCGCGGCAGGATGATGATATCGCCAATGGTGTCTTTCTCGACCTCAAACTTATTCATCTGCAGCGCGTGAGCGATGAGCTCGCCAGCGCTGGCGGCAGGAACGGTTGAGTCTGTGGAATAGGGGACATTGCGCATCAGATCGAGATAGCAATCAAGCTGCTCGGTGAGCTGCTCGCGGGTGAGCGAGCGCTGACGCGACGCTAACAGCGCGGTACAACACAGGTTCATCGCGTTTGCCGCGCCAGCGTTGTTAATACGCACCATCAGATCGGCGGCGATACTATTTACCGTCGGCGTCAGCCAGGCTGGGCGTATGGCCTCTATAGGGTCGATAGATTCGCGCCACTCCGGCACATGCTGGTTCAGGTACGTCATGAGCGGCATCGGTTCGCCAAAGTTAACGTAGCCCTGACCCAGATTGCGCAGCTTGCTCAAGCCTTTCAGCATCTGCGGCAGACTCTCTTTCTCTTTTGTCGCGCCGCGCAGCTCTTTCGCATAGGTGCCCACTTCCATGACGTGCTCATAGCCGATGTAAATAGGCACTAACGTAATTGGACGGGTACCGCCGCGCAGCATCGCCTGGATAGTCATCGACAGGGTGCCGGTTTTCGGATCTAACAAACGTCCGGTACGCGAACGTCCTCCTTCGACAAAATACTCAACCGAGTAACCGCGGCTGAACAGCTCGCCCAGGTATTCGCGAAAGACGGTGGAATAGAGTTTATTCCCCTTAAAGGTGCGACGAATAAAGAACGCGCCCAGACGACGGAAAATCGGGCCAGCGGGCCAGAAATTAAGGTTAATACCGGCGGCAATGTGCGGCGGAACCAGTCCCTGATGGTACAGCACATAAGAAAGGAGCAAGTAGTCCATATGGCTGCGGTGACAGGGTACATAGACGATTTCATGCCCGTCGTGCGCCAGTTGGCGTACGCGCTCGGCGTTATGCACGTTAATCCCCTGGTACAGTCGGTTCCAGGTAAACCCCAAAATCCTGTCGGTCAAACGAATCATCTCGTAAGAGAAGTTCGCCGCGATCTCTTCCATCAGCGCAATGGCGTTTTGCTGCGCTTTTTCATGAGAGATTTTTTTACTGCGCGCTTCGTCTTCTACCGCGCGGGCGATCGCTTTCGAGGCCAGCAGTTTGTTAAACAGATCCTGACGGGCGGGCAGGCGTGGGCCAACCGCCGCCAGGCGCTGGCGGGCAAAGTGCATACGCGCCACGCGAGCCAGCTTCTGCGCGATGATTTTATCGGTGCCGTGTTCATCAGCCATGCGACGCAATGAGACGGACGGCGAGAATCGGACAAAGCTATCGCGACCCAGCCAGGAGATGGCAAAGAATTTCTGTACGCCGTTCAGCATGCGTAAAGGCGGGTTCTCTTCTCCCTTTTCACGACCCGGCGCGCGGCCAAACATCACGGAAACGGGCACCATCTGCACGTCCAAAGCCGGATTACTCCGATGCAGATCGAGATAATCGTGAAAAAGTTTCACCGACTCTTCTTTTGGCGTGTAATAGGTAAAGACACGCGGTCCGCCGTGAATAAATACATAGCGTGGCAGCAGCGCGCCGTCGATCTCCAGCGGCTCCAGCGGATCCGGGAGATCGTGCGCCAGACATTGCGCCCGCAGCGTCAGTAAGTCCGCTTTTGAGTTGTATGGCAAGACATACATAATGGGGCGAGAAGTATCGAGCCCCAATTCCTGGGCGGGTTCCGCCGGAATAGACTTGCTTTTTACCAGTATGCTTAATGGTAAATTCAGTAATTTGTAGTAAATTCGTGGCCAGCCGGACATAAACGATGTAAAGCCTCTGGTTAATAATGCAAATGCGGTGCAAGGATATCAGAAAGTTTAGCGAATTTCTGTTGTATCCCGTCATACTTCGCGCTGCGTTACGGCAGTCCGAATCGTGCAGGGCAACCGTATAATGTCATTGACGTTAATAATGTAAAAAGGTTCTTTTGATGGCCAATAATACCACTGGATTCACCAGAATTATCAAAGCGGCAGGATATTCCTGGAAAGGATTTCGCGCCGCATGGACTCACGAAGCGGCGTTTCGCCAGGAAAGTATCGCGGTATTGCTGGGCGTCATCATCGCCTGCTGGCTGGATGTGGATGCGATTACCCGTGTGTTATTGATAGGTTCCGTTTTACTTATCATGATTGTTGAAATCCTCAACAGCGCTATTGAAGCGGTCGTGGACCGCATCGGTTCTGAATACCATGAGCTTTCCGGCCGTGCGAAAGATATGGGATCGGCTGCGGTGCTACTGTCTATTTTCGTTGCCCTGATGACCTGGGGCATCCTGTTATGGTCACATTTTCGATAAAGGTTCCAAATTTTATAAATCTCTTGTTTTTTGCGCCGTTTGTGGTTCCAAAATCACCTTTAACTGTATATACTCACAGCATGACTGTATATACACCCAGGGGGCGGAATGAAAGCGTTAACGGCCAGGCAACAAGAGGTGTTTGATCTCATCCGGGATCACATCAGCCAGACAGGTATGCCACCGACGCGTGCGGAAATCGCGCAGCGTTTGGGGTTCCGTTCCCCAAACGCGGCGGAAGAACACCTTAAAGCGCTGGCGCGCAAAGGGGTGCTTGAAATCGTTTCCGGCGCATCGCGAGGTATCCGTCTGTTACAGGAAGAAGAGGACGGATTACCGCTTGTCGGGCGTGTCGCGGCGGGTGAACCGCTTCTGGCGCAGCAGCATATTGAAGGCCATTACCAGGTCGATCCTTCGCTGTTCAAACCCAGCGCCGATTTCCTGCTGCGCGTGAGCGGTATGTCGATGAAAGACATCGGTATTATGGATGGGGATTTGCTGGCGGTACATAAAACGCAGGACGTCCGTAATGGCCAGGTGGTTGTCGCTCGCATTGATGATGAAGTGACAGTAAAACGCCTGAAAAAGCAGGGCAATAAAGTAGAGCTGCTGCCGGAAAACAGCGAGTTTACACCGATAGTGGTGGATCTGCGCGAACAAAGCTTTACGATTGAAGGGCTGGCGGTAGGCGTCATTCGCAACGGGGAATGGTTGTAGTCTCTTTTTAATCTCCTTGTAAGCCGTCATCCGGCAATCGTGCAGCCTGATGGCGCTGCGCTTATCAGGCCTACGGGAATGCAGTTCCTGAGATGATTAATTTGTAGGCCGGATAAGGCGTTACGTCGCCATCCGGCAATGCGCTCGTTTCCTTTAACTCCTTGTCAGGCTTTTCTCCATGCCGCTTTTTACCTCCTCTGATAAAGCTCTCTGGCGTCTCGCGCTGCCGATGATTTTTTCTAACATCACCGTCCCCTTACTGGGGCTGGTCGATACGGCGGTGATTGGTCATCTGGACAGCCCGGTTTTCCTGGGCGGCGTGGCGGTGGGCGCGACTGCCACCAGCTTTCTTTTCATGCTGCTGCTATTTCTACGTATGAGCACCACCGGCCTAACGGCGCAGGCATTTGGCGCCAAAAATCCGCAGGCGTTAGCCCGGGCGCTCATTCAACCGTTATTACTGGCGCTGGGCGCTGGCGTGATGATTGTGCTATTTCGCACGCCGCTTATCGAGCTGGCTTTACATATTGTCGGCGGGAACGACGCTGTCCTGGTGCAAGCGAGACGCTTCCTTGAAATTCGTTGGCTAAGCGCTCCCGCGTCACTGGCGAATCTGGTGCTGCTCGGTTGGCTGTTAGGCGTTCAGTATGCGCGGGCGCCGGTTATCTTGTTGGTCGTGGGCAATATCCTCAATATCGCGCTCGAC
This sequence comes from Salmonella sp. NW177, assembly GCF_051811585.1. Taxonomy (NCBI): domain Bacteria; kingdom Pseudomonadati; phylum Pseudomonadota; class Gammaproteobacteria; order Enterobacterales; family Enterobacteriaceae; genus Salmonella; species Salmonella sp. NW177. Next base: position 61,234 of record NZ_JAMMZV010000009.1, read on the forward strand.
CTGTGGCTGGTAATGGGGCTTCATATGAACGTGCAGGGTGCCGCCCTGGCGACGGTCATCGCAGAATATGCCACGTTACTGATCGGCCTCATGATGGTACGTAAAGTTCTCCATCTCCGCGGTGTGTCGCTGGATATGCTAAAACAGGCCTGGCGCGGCAACGTGCGCCGCCTTTTGGCGCTCAATCGCGATATCATGCTGCGCTCATTGCTCCTTCAGCTTTGTTTTGGCGCAATCACGGTGTCAGGCGCGCGGCTGGGCAGCGATATTATCGCGGTAAATGCAGTCCTGATGACCTTACTCACCTTTACGGCCTATGCGCTGGACGGTTTTGCTTATGCGGTGGAGGCGCACTCCGGTCAGGCTTACGGCGCGCGTGACGGTAGCAAGCTACTGGACGTCTGGCGAGCGGCGTGTCGTCAGTCAGGAATTGTGGCCTTGTTGTTTTCCACAGTCTATGCCCTGGCAGGCGAACATATTGTCGCGTTACTGACCTCATTGCCGCAAATACAGCTACTGGCGGATCGGTATCTTATCTGGCAGGTGGTATTACCGCTGGTGGGCGTATGGTGCTATCTGCTCGACGGTATGTTTATTGGCGCGACGCGCGCCGCCGAAATGCGCAATAGCATGGCAGTCGCCGCGGGAGGATTCGCGCTGACGCTCTTCGCCCTGCCGGTATTAGGAAATCATGGTTTATGGCTGGCATTAACCGTGTTCCTGGCGCTTCGCGGTCTGTCGTTGAGCCTTATCTGGCGTCGTCACTGGCGCGAGGGTACATGGTTTGCCAGATCGTGACGGTTAAAAATTCTGAATATAAAACCGAAGGCCGAATTCCTGCCTACAATTATTATCACGTCCAGCAGAAATTGCAGTGCATTTGGGCGAATAACACCTGCTATTCCTAACCGAATGATGAGGACAAGATGATGAATAAAGACGAAGCCGGCGGTAACTGGAAACAGTTTAAAGGTAAAATGAAAGAACAATGGGGTAAACTGACCGATGACGATATGACCGTTATCGAAGGTAAACGCGACCAACTGGTAGGTAAAATCCAGGAGCGTTACGGTTACCAGAAAGATCAGGCGGAAAAAGAGGTTGTTGACTGGGAAACCCGTAACAACTATCGCTGGTAATATGTTTTCCCCTACCAGGAGTACATGGATGTGCTTCCCCCTGTTTGCCTGTGAATGCGGGCGTGCCCCTCTCTACTGCCGCCCGTTTTTCCGTTCAGGCTAACGTGGTTTTTTCTTCACCAGCACCGAGTGATCGTGACCACAGTCGCCCGGATGGCGACACGCTTCCACTTCTACGCACGCAGGGCACAGACCGTGCGCCTCAATAACGTTATGTCGTAGCGCAAAGCCCATTTTAGCCGCCAGCGTATGCATGATGTCTTCCACGCCCTCGGCACACTCTTCCTTCACCACGCCACAACGATCGCAGATAAACATGGCCGAGCTGTGCGTCGGCTGGTCGAACAGGTGGCAAACCACATAACTATTGGTGGATTCCACTTTATGGACAAAACCCTGTTCGAGCAAAAAATCCAGCGCGCGGTAGATGGTGGGCGGTTTGGCCTGTGGTTCCGTTTCGCGCAGCAAATCGAGCAAATCGTATGCGCTGATGGCACCCTGTTGCAGACTCATCAGGCGCAGCACTTCGAGGCGCTGAGGCGTCAGGCGCACGTTGCGCTGCGCGCAGAGTTTTTCAGCTTGCGCCAGTAACTCTTGCGTTGTGGTCTTTTCCATGTAGCACCTCGAATGGCATGAAAGTCTAATCCGTTACTTTACCACGAGCTGCTTAAAACTCTGAAATTACCCCGCGACAATATATCGCCTGCTAAGCTTTTCCGCGCCAGTATTCTCATCTATACCTAATGAGGGTCGATATTATAACAACAGGATTTAACATCACTATTTCACAGCAATAGTTCGCCTCTGTCCGGTAAAGCGTGGCGGAGGGATTACTTCACCTGATAATAAGATGGGCTAACTGTGAACAAAAACGTCAAACTTTCACTGATTGCTATCGCGGTCTCGCTTTTTATGGCAAAGCAGGCGGGCGCCGCCAATACCTGGACGGAAGCGCGTAATGACGCAATGGGCGGGACGGGCGTTGCGTCCGCGAATTATGGCAGCGGAGTACTATTAAATCCGGCGTTACTGGCAAAAGCCAAACCGGAAGACAATATCACTGTTGTCCTTCCTGCGGTCGGCGTCCAGATTACGGATAAAGACAATCTCCAGGATGAAATTGACGATATCAGCGATAAAGTGGATTACTACGATGAGGTCGTCGATAACCTTACGCTGGGGCAAATTCTGCTCAATCCGCGAGGCGTGCTGAATCAATTTCAGGGCGCCGCGCGCGACCTGGCCGATGAGCTGGAATATCTCAACGGAAAAACCGCCCGCGCCAATGCCGGCGCCGGGTTGGCGGTAAGTATTCCAGGGCAAACGCTTTCCGTGGCGTTTATCGCCAAAGGTTATGCGCATGGGCGCGTGAGTTCGTCCATTGATCAGAACGATATTCAGTATCTGCGCGATATCCAGCATGATGAACGTGTCGCGCTTCGTGAAGCAGGACGCGCTGCTTTGCTGGGGTCTGACGAAATTACAAAGCATTTAAACTCTACCGCGTCGGGGCGGGTAGCGATTGTATCTGACTACGGTATTGCGCTGGCGAAGCAGTTTGTGGTGGGCGAGGTGCCTGTTTCCATTGGCGTTACGCCAAAACTGCAAAAAACCTGGCTCTATAACTACACCACCTCAATTTATAACTACGACAGTAGCGACTGGAATAGCAGCCGTTATCGCAATGACGATACGGGTTTTAACATTGATGCGGGGCTTGCTGCCGATATCGGTGAAAACTGGACGTTGGGGCTGAGCGGGCAAAATCTGGTATCTCGCGATATCGATACGAAAGATATTTACATCACTAATGGTATGACGGGAGAAACCACCAACTACAAAGATACATACCAAATCCGCCCCCTGGTTACCGCGGGCGTCGCATGGCATAACGATTTGCTGACCGTAAGCGCCGATGGCGATCTGACGGAAACGAAAGGCTTTAAGAGCGAAGACAATTCACAGTACGTGGGTGTCGGCGCTGAAGTTCGACCGTTGTCATGGCTGGCGGTGCGCGCAGGGTATCGTGCGGATGTGAAAAATAACGATAGCAATGTGGTTACCGGCGGTCTTGGCTTTGCGCCCTTTAACCGTGTGCATCTCGATTTAATGGGACTGTACGGCGAAGATGAAACCTGGGGGGCAGGCGCGCAGCTTACAATGACATTCTGAGGTGCTTTCACCGGAGGCGCTACGCCTCCGGTTTAGCGTTATGCTATAGTAACGCCCCTTTTTTAACCGGATGCTTATTTATTCGCCATGCAGCCTGAAACCCAGTCCTCCGCTTTACCTGCTTATCGCTTCTCCATCGCGCCTATGCTCGACTGGACGGACAGACATTGCCGCTATTTCCTGCGTTTGCTGTCTCGCCAGACGCTGCTCTACACCGAAATGGTGACCACGGGCGCGATTATTCACGGTAAGGGTGACTATCTGGCTTATAGCGAAGAAGAGCATCCGGTCGCTCTACAGCTTGGTGGAAGCGATCCGGCTCAGCTTGCGCATTGTGCAAAGCTGGCGGAAGCGCGTGGCTACGATGAAATTAACCTCAACGTGGGGTGCCCTTCCGATCGCGTGCAAAACGGTATGTTTGGCGCCTGTTTGATGGGCAATGCGCAACTGGTCGCCGATTGTGTTAAAGCCATGCGTGATGTCGTCTCGATTCCGGTAACGGTAAAAACCCGCATTGGTATTGACGATCAGGACAGTTATGCGTTCCTGTGTGATTTCATTAATACGGTTTCCGGTCAGGGCGAATGCGAGATGTTTATTATCCATGCGCGCAAAGCCTGGCTTTCTGGCTTAAGCCCGAAAGAAAATCGTGAGATCCCGCCGCTGGATTACCCGCGCGTCTATCAGCTAAAGCGGGATTTTCCGCACCTGACCATGTCCATTAACGGCGGCATCAAATCGCTGGAAGAGGCGAAGGAGCACCTGCGCCATATGGATGGCGTCATGGTTGGCCGCGAAGCTTATCAGAATCCGGGTATACTGGCCGCGGTGGATCGGGAGATTTTTGGCGCCGATACCACCGATGCCGACACGGTTGCGGTGGTTCGCGCGATGTATCCCTATATTGAGCGTGAATTGAGCCAGGGAGCGTATCTGGGGCATATCACTCGCCATATGCTGGGGTTGTTCCAGGGCATCCCCGGCGCGCGGCAGTGGCGTCGCTATCTGAGCGAAAACGCCCATAAAGCTGGCGCGGATGTTGCTGTACTGGAGCAGGCGCTAAAACTGGTGGCAGACAAGCGTTAAAAGTTCGCCAAAAATTAGTCAATCTCACCACGCTCTGTGCAGTCTTGCAGGGCTTTTTCTTTATATATCAAAAATATAAATATTGGCATGATTTTTGTAATAGCTTACCTGACCAAACCCGGTAAGCGCCGTGCCGCCGGGCAATGCCATCTTTATGGGGAGCGACTATGCTGGAACTACTTTTTGTGCTTGGCTTTTTTCTGATGTTAATGGTGACGGGCGTCTCCTTGCTGGGCATTCTGGCCGCGCTGGTTGTAGCGACTGCCGTCATGTTCCTGGGCGGAATGTTCGCCCTGATGATCAAACTGTTACCGTGGCTACTGCTGGCGGTGGCTGTGGTGTGGGTGATCAAAGCAGTAAAAACGCCAAAAATCCCACAGTATCAGCGCAATAACCGTCGGTTTTACTAAGGTATTGAGCGGTTCGTCACAACCTGGAACTTTGCCCTCACAGGCAAATAGGAATCGATTATTAAATCTGTCATGATTGCGCAGGTAACGAATTCATCGCGCTGTACCCTACATACAGCCGAACAAAAAAAGAAAGGGCTTCCCGGGTGGAAGCCCAATTTCTTTGCAGAGCTATTACGGAATCAGCAGGCTTGAGCCCTGTGTGGCCCGGCTTTCCAGCACCTCATGTGCGCGACGGGCATCTTTTAACGCATAGCGTTGATTTTCAGCCACATCAACTTTAATCACGCCGCTGGCGATCAATGAGAACAATTCATTGCTGGCTTCGGTCAGTTCTTCACGTGTCGTAATATACCCCTGTAGTGAAGGTCGCGTGGCATACAGGGAACCTTTCTGATTCAGAATACCTAAATTCACGCCAGTGACGGGGCCGGACGCATTGCCGAAACTGACCATCAGTCCCCGACGTTGCAGGCAGTCCAGTGAGGCTTCCCAGGTATCTTTCCCCACGGAGTCATAGACCACGCGGACTTTTTTGCCGCCGGTGATCTCTTTTACCCGTTCGACAATGCTCTCCTCACGGTAATTAATTACCTGCCAGGCGCCAGCGTCCAGCGCCCGCTGCGCTTTTTGCGCGCTACCGACGGTACCGATAAGCTTCGCGCCCAGCGCTTTCGCCCACTGGCAGGCGATCAGACCGACGCCGCCCGCAGCGGCATGAAACAGGAAGGGTTCGTCGGGTTTCACTTCATAGGTTTTGCGCAACAGGTAAAAAACGGTCAACCCCTTGAGAAAAGAGGCTGCCGCCTGTTCGAAGGAAATGGCGTCAGGTAAAATCGCGGCTTTATCTGCGGGGACGTTATGGACGGAACTGTAAGCGCCGAGCGTTGACTGCGCGTAGACGACGCGATCGCCCACGCGAATGTGCTCCACGCCGTTGCCGACTTTACTGACCACACCCGCAGCTTCGGTTCCCAGGCCCGCAGGCAACGACGGGGGCGGATAGAGTCCGCTACGGATATAGGTGTCGATGAAGTTGATACCAATGGCTTTGTTCTCAACCTGGATTTCGTGTTCCGCCGGTTCCGCTGGCGTAAACTCCACGGTCTGAAGCACTTCCGGACCACCATGCTTGTGAAATTCAATACGCGTTGCCATGCTTCCTCCAAAAGAAATGTGGTAATCTTTCGACCCAATCACTATCTCGGTAACTCCATTCACTATGGCAGGAAATAAACCCTTCAACAAACCACAGACTGATGCCCGCGACCGCGATCCGCAGGTTGCCGGGATAAAAGTGCCGCCGCACTCGATTGAAGCGGAACAGTCGGTGTTGGGCGGTTTAATGCTGGATAACGAGCGCTGGGACGATGTGGCCGAGCGCGTGGTGGCGGAAGATTTCTATACCCGTCCGCATCGCCATATCTTTACGGAGATGGGGCGCTTGCAGGAAAGCGGCAGTCCTATCGACCTGATTACGCTCGCGGAATCGCTGGAGCGGCAGGGCCAACTGGACAGCGTCGGCGGCTTCGCCTATCTGGCGGAGCTGTCTAAAAACACGCCAAGCGCGGCGAACATCAGTGCTTATGCGGACATTGTGCGCGAACGCGCCGTGGTCCGCGATATGATCGCGGTGGCGCATGAAATTGCGGACGCCGGTTACGATCCACAGGGGCGCAATAGCGACGAACTGCTGGATCTGGCGGAGTCGCGCGTCTTCCAGATCGCGGAAAACCGGGCCAACAAAGACGAAGGTCCGAAAAGCATCGACCAGATTCTCGACGCTACCGTGGCGCGTATTGAGCAGTTGTTCCAGCAACCGCACGATGGCGTTACAGGCGTGGATACCGGCTATCAGGACCTCAATAAAAAGACGGCAGGGTTACAGCGTTCGGATTTGATTATCGTCGCGGCGCGCCCCTCCATGGGTAAAACCACTTTTGCGATGAACCTCTGCGAAAATGCGGCGATGTTGCAGGATAAACCGGTACTGATCTTTAGTCTGGAGATGCCCGGCGAACAGATCATGATGCGTATGCTGGCCTCGCTGTCCCGCGTCGATCAGACACGTATTCGTACCGGTCAACTTGATGATGAAGACTGGGCGCGAATCTCCGGCACGATGGGCATTCTGCTGGAGAAACGCAATATGTATATTGACGACTCCTCAGGTCTTACGCCGACAGAAGTCCGTTCGCGCGCGCGGCGTATTTTCCGCGAACATGGCGGGTTAAGTCTGATTATGATCGACTACCTGCAATTGATGCGTGTGCCGTCGCTTTCTGATAACCGTACTCTGGAAATCGCCGAAATTTCTCGCTCGTTGAAAGCGCTGGCGAAGGAACTCCAGGTGCCGGTCGTGGCGCTATCGCAGCTTAACCGCTCTCTGGAACAACGCGCGGATAAACGTCCGGTGAACTCCGACCTGCGTGAATCCGGCTCTATTGAACAGGATGCCGACTTAATTATGTTTATCTACCGTGATGAGGTTTATCACGAGAACAGCGACTTAAAAGGCATTGCTGAAATTATTATTGGTAAGCAACGTAACGGTCCTATCGGTACGGTTCGTCTGACGTTCAATGGTCAGTGGTCGCGCTTCGATAACTATGCGGGACCGCAATACGATGATGAGTAACTCTCCGTCATTCTTTTAACAAGGAATTCAAATGCAAGCGGCAACAGTCGTCATTAACCGCCGCGCTCTGCGACACAACCTGCAACGTCTGCGTGAACTGGCGCCTGCCAGTAAGCTGGTTGCGGTGGTGAAAGCGAACGCTTATGGACACGGTCTTCTGGAGACCGCGCGAACGCTCCCTGATGCTGACGCTTTTGGCGTGGCGCGTCTTGAAGAGGCTCTACGTCTGCGAGCGGGCGGGATCACGCAGCCTATCCTGCTGCTGGAGGGTTTTTTCGACGCCGCCGATTTGCCGACCATTTCCGCGCAATGTCTGCATACCGCCGTACATAATCAAGAGCAGCTTGCCGCCCTGGAGGCGGTGGAGCTGGCGGAGCCGGTAACGGTCTGGATGAAACTGGATACCGGTATGCATCGTCTCGGCGTGCGTCCCGAAGAGGCGGAGGCGTTCTACCAGCGTCTGACGCACTGTAAAAATGTACGCCAGCCGGTGAATATCGTCAGCCATTTTGCCCGTGCGGATGAGCCGGAATGCGGCGCTACCGAACATCAGCTCGACATTTTTAATGCCTTCTGTCAGGGTAAACCCGGTCAGCGCTCTATTGCCGCGTCTGGCGGTATCCTGCTGTGGCCGCAGTCTCACTTTGACTGGGCGCGTCCGGGCATCATTTTGTATGGCGTATCGCCGCTGGAGCACAAACCCTGGGGGCCGGATTTTGGTTTTCAGCCGGTGATGTCCTTAACCTCCAGTTTGATCGCGGTGCGTGACCACAAAGCGGGCGAACCGGTGGGCTACGGCGGGACATGGGTGAGTGAGCGCGACACGCGCCTGGGCGTGGTGGCGATGGGGTATGGCGATGGCTACCCACGAGCGGCGCCTTCCGGTACGCCAGTACTGGTCAATGGCCGTGAAGTTCCGATTGTCGGGCGGGTGGCGATGGATATGATTTGCGTGGATTTGGGGCCAAACGCGCAGGATAACGCGGGCGATCCGGTGGTCTTATGGGGTGAAGGTCTGCCGGTTGAACGTATCGCTGAAATAACAAAAGTAAGTGCTTACGAACTTATCACGCGCCTGACCTCAAGGGTGGCGATGAAGTATATTGATTAAATACGCGGCGGGCCGGGTGGCGCTTGCGCTTATCCGGCTTGTATCGCGCATTGGCTGTAGGCCGGATAAGACGTTCATGCCGCTATCCGGTAATATGCGCATCCACCACAACATCCTCTCGATCTTCTCGTCCTTCCGGTTTATTGTGTTATTTCCTGCCCTCTGTAAACCTGGAGAACCATCGCGTGTTTCAAAAAGTTGACGCCTATGCCGGCGATCCGATTCTTTCACTGATGGAGCGTTTTAAAGACGACTCCCGTCACGACAAAGTAAATCTGAGCATTGGCCTGTATTACAACGAAGACGGGATTATCCCACAGCTCAAAACGGTGGCCGAAGCCGAAGCCCGGCTTAACGCGCAGCCGCATGGCGCTTCGCTGTACCTGCCGATGGAAGGACTCAATACTTATCGCCATACTATCGCGCCTTTGCTCTTTGGCGCCGATCACCCGGTTCTTCAGCAACAGCGCGTGGCCACTATCCAGACATTAGGCGGTTCCGGCGCGCTGAAAGTGGGTGCGGATTTCCTGAAGCGTTATTTCCCCGACGCAGGCGTATGGGTGAGCGACCCCACCTGGGAAAACCATATTGCGATATTTGCCGGGGCAGGATTCGAAGTGAGTACTTACCCCTGGTATGACGACGCGACTAACGGCATCCGTTTTAACGATCTGCTGGCCACGCTGAATACGTTACCTGCGCGCAGTATCGTGCTGCTGCACCCCTGTTGTCACAACCCGACCGGGGCGGATTTAACGCCTTCGCAATGGGATGCGGTGATTGAAATAGTGAAAGCGCGCGATCTGATTCCGTTCCTTGATATTGCCTATCAGGGGTTTGGCGCAGGCATGGACGAGGATGCTTACGCTATTCGCGCCATTGCCAGCGCCGGGTTACCTGCGTTAGTCAGTAACTCTTTTTCGAAGATTTTCTCGCTGTACGGCGAGCGCGTCGGCGGCCTGTCCGTGGTGTGTGAAGATGCTGAAATTGCCGCGCGGGTTCTGGGACAGCTAAAAGCGACGGTGCGCCGAATTTACTCCAGTCCGCCGTGTTTCGGCGCTCAGGTGGTCGCTACGGTCCTGGGCGATGAGGCGTTAAAAGCGGGCTGGCTGGCGGAAGTCGACGCGATGCGTAACCGCATTATATCGATGCGCCAGACGCTGGTGAAGGAGCTGAAGGCGGAGATGCCTGACCGCAACTTTGATTACTTGTTACAGCAGCGCGGTATGTTCAGCTATACCGGGTTAAGCGAGGAGCAGGTCGATCGGTTGCGCGATGAGTTTGGCGTTTACCTGATTGCCAGTGGCCGCATGTGTGTCGCCGGGCTTAATGCTTCAAATGTACACCGCGTGGCGAAGGCATTTGCCGCTGTCATGTAATATTCAGGCCGGACGGCGATAACAGTGCCCTCCGGCCTGACAATAGCTGTTGTGATCATCCTCTTTTTTCGTAACAAAACCGCAGATAATCCTTCCTTTTGACCGTTACTGGCGTTATGGTCAGATAGTTTTTTGAGCAAAGACTCATCTTAATAATTATAATATTTTGAATTTTAAGGGAAAAGCATGAAAAAAATAACCCTGGCGCTGAGTGCCGTCTGTTTGTTGTTTACGCTAAACCATTCCGCGAATGCGTTAGTATCTTCCCCTTCGACGCTCAATCCGGGCACTAATGTTGCAAAACTCGCGGAACAAGCGCCTGTCCATTGGGTCTCTGTCGCCCAGATTGAAAACAGCCTCACCGGACGCCCGCCGATGGCGGTCGGCTTTGATATTGACGACACCGTGTTATTTTCCAGCCCCGGATTCTGGCGCGGAAAGAAAACCTATTCCCCGGACAGCGACGATTATCTGAAAAATCCGGCCTTTTGGGAAAAAATGAACAACGGCTGGGATGAGTTCAGTATTCCAAAAGAAGTGGCCCGACAGCTCATTGATATGCATGTTCGCCGTGGCGACAGTATTTACTTTGTCACTGGTCGTAGTCAGACGAAAACGGAAACCGTGTCGAAAACGCTGGCGGATAACTTCCATATTCCGGCGGCGAATATGAATCCGGTGATTTTCGCCGGCGATAAACCGGAACAAAATACGAAAGTACAGTGGCTGCAGGAGAAGAACATGCGTATCTTCTACGGCGATTCGGATAACGATATTACCGCGGCTCGTGATTGTGGTATCCGCGGTATTCGCATCCTGCGCGCGGCTAACTCCACCTACAAACCGCTGCCGCAGGCAGGAGCGTTTGGCGAGGAAGTCATTGTCAACTCGGAGTACTAAAAATCAGGAGAGCGTCAGGCTCTCCTTTTTTGCATGATTTTTGCACAAACTTGCCCCGCTGGCTTTTACCTTTTCCAGACTTGCTGCACACTATTCAGGAGACGTTTGTTTTTAGGAAGGAGCAGCCTATGTGGTATCAGCGCACCATTACACTGAGCGAGAAGCCGCGCGGGTTTCATCTGATAACAGATGAAATTACCGATAAATTGTCTGGCTTACCGCCTGTCGAAACGGGTTTGCTGCATCTGTTGTTGCTACATACCTCGGCCTCGCTGACGTTAAACGAAAACTGCGATCCTACCGTGCGCGCTGACATGGAGCGCCATTTCCTGAAAACCGTTCCCGATAATGCGGCGTATGAACATGACTACGAAGGCGCGGATGACATGCCTTCGCATATTAAGTCGTCAGTATTGGGCGTCTCGTTGCTGCTGCCTGTACGCCAGGGGCGTTTACAGTTAGGAACATGGCAAGGTATCTGGTTGGGAGAACACCGTATTCACGGCGGTCCACGTAAAATCATCGCGACACTACAAGGGGAATGATAATGACCATTTCGGAATTACTGCAATACTGCATGGCAAAACCTGGCGCAGAGCAGAGCGTCCACAGCGACTGGAAAGCGACGCAAATTAAAGTGGAAGATGTACTTTTCGCGATGGTAAAAGAAGTTGAAGGACGCCCGGCAGCCTCTCTCAAAACCAGCCCGGAACTGGCAGAGTTGTTACGCCAGCAGCACAGCGATGTACGACCGAGTCGGCACCTTAATAAAGCGCACTGGAGCACGGTCTATCTGGACGGATCGCTGCCGGATTCACAACTCTATTATCTGGTCGATGCCTCTTATCAACAGGCGGTAAATGCGCTGCCGGAAGATAAACGCAAGCAGTTGCCGCATTCCTGATTATAGCGCGCCGACCAACAACGCCAGGGCGATATCAATGAGGCGGATGACCGTAGACCGGATACGGCTGCCGAGGGCGATTTGCGCATTATTGGCGCGTAGCCTGGCGAGGTCCCGCTGTCCTTCCAGCAGAATAATCATATCGTCGTCGTCCAGCCAGCCGCGAGCATGTTCCTGAAGCGCGCGGGCGATAAACGCGGCGGACTCGCGTATACCGTCGTCGCTGTCTTCTCTTGCCTGCTTATACGCCTGGATAAACTCGGCAATCGCCGAGGAGGCTACAGGATGTTCGGCCCGGGCGGTGGTCATCAGGTAATGTATTTCGTTAATAGACGCCATTTTCTTCTCCCTGAGTGCAGCGAGCGCCCAAATGCAGACACTCACCCTGTATGGCTAATTTCCAGACCTGATTATTTTGCTGTTGGTATCTCTCAGTCTGGATGTAAGTAAGTGGTTGCTTACGTTGCATAACCCGCGCATAAAGACGCAAATAGTGATTTTTCAGCAGCGCCAGATTTTCGAGTCGGTGTTTATCCCCACCTTGACGGGCGACCCGCTCAGCCTGAAAAAATGTCTGGCGGATATCGCGGTCATCCTTGAGCAGTGTCTCTTTTTGCCACGGTATTCGCGCCGCGTCCTGCAGGAAGCGGGTTGAGCGCGCTTGTAATAGCGTCAGTTGTTGAAAAGCCACGGCGCTAAAGCGGTCAGGCAGCGTACAGGCGGATAAAAACAGGCACAGCAGTAGTGTGATTGCGTAGGGCAACTTCATGGTGTTTTCCATAACAGACCGTTTGCGCTATCACATGTCAGAGCGAGGCGGCACGCAAATCACAAATGCTCAACACGGATACAATGAGGTGGGATGAGGAAAAATGATGCCGCTTCCCGGCGAATCGGAAAGCGGCGTGAAGGTTATTTGAGCATAGGTTTAAGGAAGCGGGCGGTATGCGACGCCTCGCACTCCGCCACGGTTTCCGGCGTACCGGAGACGAGAATTTCGCCGCCGCCGCTGCCGCCTTCCGGGCCGAGGTCGACAATCCAGTCCGCCGTTTTAATGACGTCCAGGTTGTGTTCGATCACCACGATGGTGTTGCCCTGATCGCGCAACTGATGCAGAACGTCAAGCAACTGCTGAATATCGGCAAAGTGCAGGCCGGTGGTCGGCTCGTCGAGAATATACAGCGTCTGCCCGGTGCCGCGCTTCGACAGTTCGCGCGCCAGCTTCACGCGCTGGGCCTCGCCGCCGGAAAGCGTCGTCGCCGACTGACCAAGACGGATATAGGTCAGCCCCACGTCCATCAGCGTCTGCAGCTTACGCGCCAGCGCCGGAACCGCATCAAAGAACTCACGCGCTTCTTCAATGGTCATATCCAGCACTTCGTGGATGGTCTTGCCTTTGTACTTAATCTCCAGCGTTTCCCGGTTATAGCGCTTGCCTTTGCACTGGTCGCACGGCACGTAAATATCCGGCAGAAAGTGCATTTCGACTTTAATGACGCCATCGCCCTGGCACGCTTCGCAGCGACCGCCGCGCACGTTGAAGCTGAATCGCCCTGGCGTGTAGCCGCGCGAGCGAGACTCCGGCACGCCAGCAAAAAGCTCGCGAACCGGGGTAAAGACGCCCGTATAGGTCGCCGGGTTGGAACGCGGGGTGCGCCCGATCGGGCTCTGGTCGATATCAATCACTTTATCGAAATGTTCCAGCCCTTGAATATCCCGATACGGCGCCGGTTCGGCGATAGTCGCCCCGTTTAACTGACGCTGGGCGATGGGGAACAGCGTGTCGTTAATCAGCGTCGATTTACCGGAACCCGAGACGCCGGTGATACAGGTAAACAGCCCTACCGGTAGCGTAAGGGTCACATCTTTCAGGTTGTTGCCGCGTGCGCCGGTGAGTTTGAGCACTTTTTCTGGATTTGCCGGCACGCGTTGTTTCGGCACTTCAATTTTGCGTTTACCGCTCATGTACTGGCCGGTCAGCGATTCCGGTACCGCCATAATGGCTTCCAGCGGGCCTTCCGCCACCACCTCGCCGCCGTGAACGCCCGCGCCGGGGCCAATATCAATCACATGGTCGGCGGCGCGGATGGCGTCTTCATCGTGTTCCACCACAATCACGGTATTGCCAAGATTGCGCAGATGAATCAGCGTACCCAGCAGCCGTTCGTTATCGCGCTGGTGCAGACCGATGGACGGTTCATCCAGTACATACATCACGCCGACTAACCCGGCGCCTATCTGGCTCGCCAGACGAATACGCTGGGCTTCGCCGCCGGAAAGCGTCTCTGCCGAGCGGGAGAGCGTGAGATAGTTCAGGCCGACGTTCACCAGAAACTTGAGGCGATCGCCGATCTCTTTTAGCACTTTTTCGGCGATTTTCGCCCGTTGCCCGGAAAGCTTGAGATTAGTGAAAAAATCCATCGCATGGCCAATGCTCATATCGGAAATAGCAGGCAGCGGCGTATTTTCCACAAATACATGGCGCGCTTCGCGATTCAGTCGCGTTCCTTCACAGCTGGCGCAGGGGCGATTACTGATGAACTTCGCCAGCTCTTCGCGCACCGCGCTGGATTCCGTCTCTTTATAACGGCGCTCCATATTATGCAGCACGCCTTCGAACGGATGGCGGCGCACGGAAGTATCGCCGCGATCGTTCATATATTTAAATTCGATGTTCTCTTTGCCGGAACCGTACAGCACGACTTTGTGTACGTTGGCGTTGAGGCTTGCCCACGGCGCATCTACGTCGAACTTATAGTGTTCCGCCAGCGACTTGAGCATTTGAAAGTAGTAAAAATTGCGACGATCCCAACCACGAATCGCGCCGCCTGCCAGCGACAGGTCGGGATTCTGGATCACGCGGTCCGGATCGAAATATTGCTGAACGCCGAGCCCGTCACAGGTCGGGCAGGCGCCTGCCGGGTTGTTGAATGAGAACAGACGCGGTTCCAGCTCGCGCATACTGTAGCCGCAAATCGGACAGGCAAAATTGGCGGAGAACAGAAGCTCCTCCGCTTTCTCATCGTCCATATCGGCAACAACCGCCGTGCCGCCGGATAATTCCAGCGCCGTTTCGAACGACTCCGCCAGGCGTTGGGAAAGATCGTTACGAACTTTGAAGCGATCGATCACCACCTCAATGGTATGTTTCTTTTGCAGTTCCAGCTTCGGCGGATCGGAGAGATCGCAGACTTCGCCGTCAATACGGGCGCGAATGTAACCCTGGCTTGCCAGATTTTCCAGCGTTTTGGTGTGTTCGCCTTTACGCTCTTTAATAATCGGCGCCAGCAGCATCAGACGTTTGCCTTCCGGCTGTGACAGTACGTTATCGACCATCTGGCTAACGGTTTGCGCCGCCAGCGGCACGTCATGGTCCGGACAACGCGGCTCGCCCACGCGGGCAAACAGCAGGCGCAGGTAGTCGTGGATCTCGGTAATAGTACCCACCGTAGAGCGCGGGTTGTGAGATGTCGATTTCTGTTCAATTGAGATCGCGGGCGATAGCCCCTCAATATGGTCGACATCCGGTTTTTCCATGAGCGACAAAAACTGCCGCGCGTAAGCGGAGAGCGATTCAACGTAACGACGCTGCCCTTCGGCATACAGAGTGTCGAAAGCCAGTGAGGATTTGCCTGAACCCGAAAGCCCGGTCACGACAATCAGTTTGTCGCGGGGGATGACGAGGTTAATATTTTTGAGATTATGGGTGCGGGCGCCCCGAACTTCGATCTTATCCATTCACCTTTCCCGGTAGAGACTCGGATGCCTGGTTTGTTTGAAGGACAAACGGCAGAAACGGCTAATTATGACACAATTTAACCTGTTTGAATATACAGTATTGGAATGCATCTTCAGCTAAAGTATGCAACAATATGAGGTTCGCGCGAGTGACCTGGAACCTGCATCGCAGCTATTAAAATGCTACGTGGAAATGGTACACTCACGCGTTTACACTATTTATGAAACGTATTCAGGAGACTCAATTATGGCCAGCAGAGGCGTAAACAAGGTGATTCTCGTTGGTAATCTGGGCCAGGACCCGGAAGTACGCTATATGCCGAGTGGCGGCGCTGTCGCCAACTTAACGCTGGCTACTTCTGAATCCTGGCGCGATAAGCAGACCGGCGAAATGAAAGAGCAGACTGAATGGCACCGGGTGGTGATGTTCGGCAAACTGGCGGAAGTGGCCGGCGAATATCTGCGTAAAGGTTCTCAGGTGTATATCGAAGGTCAATTGCGTACCCGCAAGTGGACCGATCAGAGTGGCCAGGAACGCTATACGACTGAAATTAACGTTCCGCAGATCGGCGGCGTGATGCAGATGCTGGGTGGTCGCCAGGGCGGCGGCGCACCGGCAGGCGGTCAGCAGCAGGGGGGGTGGGGTCAACCGCAACAACCTCAGCAGCCGCAGGGCGGCAACCAGTTCAGCGGCGGCGCGCAGTCGCGTCCACAGCAATCCGCGCCAGCGCCGTCTAACGAACCGCCAATGGATTTTGACGACGACATTCCGTTCTGATTTTTGGTAAAAAACTCAAAGCGTTATTTGCATTTTCGCTATAGTTCTCGTCTGCTGAAATGCCTGGTGTAAACCAGGCATTTTCTTACCTGGTATTATTGTCTTAGAGCCTATCCCTGCAGCCAGTTTGGACACGGACAGCGCGCAAAAACCGGAGCGTACACGTAGTACGTGAAGTTTGACTCGCTACGCTCGCCCTTCGGGCCGCCGCAAGCGGCGTTCAAAACGCTAACGCGTTTTGGCGAGCACTGCCCAGGACCAAAATGGCAAGTAAAATAGCCCTAATGGGATAGGCTCTTAGTATCCCTTTCAAAAAAGAGAAGCGCATATCTTACGGAAAAATGTCGCTTATCGCCTCTGGCCGACTCGCCTCGGCACATCATTATCCAGCCGAAGTTCATAAATGTACTGCAATAACCCGGATTGTCTTAAATATGAAAGAGAAAACTCATCTGCAAAATATATAATTTATAGCCATTTTTTGACAACAAAAAGATATTATAAAATAACGTTAGAGAATGGTCGGTATTATCAATAGTTAATTAAATGTTTGCTTTAGCTTGTGATGGGCTCAAATATGATATGTGCATCTTGCTTTATTTTTAATTGCTGAAGATAAAGTTGTTACTTATAGCTGGCTTTATATAAAAAATGGTTTTATTTGTGTGTGTTTTTACGCAATTCTGATTTTTTACTCCCCACTTATTATATTTTTAATGATTTAAGTTATATTGAAGTCCCTATGACCCTATGTTTTAATTGTGAAAATTAATTTTATCCTCTGGAGGCAAATTTATTAAATACGTATTGTTATAACGCGTATTAAAAAGAAATATGTCCTTAAAATGATTTAGAGTTTTAATGATTAGCTAACAAATCTATTTATCGGCGGGTGGTTTTAATTTGCTGATGACTATTTTTTATTTATGAGCTGAGAGCTTATGCGATACCTATTATTGGGGAAAATATAGTTAGTGCAATAATTGATGTCTACCTAATTAAAAAAATGAAGAGTGTTTTTAATTAAAGCACTCATCTTTGTTGTGGGCGCATAAAAATGGCGTCGTTGTTTTTATTTTTCTGATTACGAGATGTAAGAAAACTGAAATCTATAAAGCGTATTGGTAGCAGGAAGCCAAGGGCGGTAGCGTTCACTTTCTGAATAAGTTGAGCATCCTTTATCCTTTCTAATCTACAAAAACATTTTATTCACAATGTAATATCAGGAGACAACATGGAAGACGAAAGTAATCCGTGGCCTAGTTTTGTTGATACATTCTCTACGGTATTGTGCATTTTTATATTTCTTATGTTGGTGTTTGCACTTAATAATATGATTATTATGTATGACAACTCAATTAAAGTTTATAAAGCAAATATAGAGAGTAAGACTAAATCTACTGCTCAAAATAGCGGAGCCAATGACAATTCAAATGCTAATGAAATAATTAATAAGGAAGTGAATACCCAAGATGTGTCGGACGGAATGACTACAATGTCAGGTAAGGAGGTTGGAGTATACGATATCGCCGATGGTCAGAAAACTGATATAACGTCTACAAAAAATGAGCTTGTTATTACGTATCATGGCAGGCTGAGAAGCTTTTCAGAAGAGGACACTCATAAAATAAAGGCTTGGTTAGAAGACAAAATCAATAGTAATTTATTGATAGAAATGGTTATTCCTCAGGCAGACATCTCTTTCTCTGACTCTCTACGACTGGGATATGAACGGGGAATTATTTTGATGAAAGAGATTAAAAAAATATATCCTGATGTAGTTATTGACATGAGTGTTAACTCCGCAGCATCAAGTACAACGAGTAAAGCTATTATCACGACTATTAATAAAAAGGTGTCAGAGTGAAATATATAAATCATTACCGCTATTTGTTTGTCTGTTTTTTCCTTGCCATACTCCCTTTTTTCGCTTTATCTTTTCCCGGTATAAGAGAGTATGTTTTTGATAACTTCATGGTTTCTGCAATTTACAATGGAGTCATTATTGCCATTTATATTACAGGTTCTTTGTGTGCATTATTCACTATTCTTAAAAATATTTCAGCAAAAGACATATTAATAGCTCAGGACGCCAGTAGAAAAAATAGCATTCTTTCTAACCTCAATCAGGTTTTGTTTGCCGGGGAACCCAAACAGTGTGATTTCAATTTGCTGATGGAATTAGATGACAATGTGTCTACCGCCCGTAACCAACGATTGTCATTTATTATGAGCTGTAGCAATGTGTCGACGCTTGTTGGCCTGTTGGGGACGTTTGCGGGTCTGTCTATTACGATTGGTTCAATCGGGAACTTATTGAGCTCGCCATCAGATGTTGGCGGTGATAATGCAAGTAATACACTCAATATGATCGTGACAATGGTAGCGTCGCTTTCTGAACCATTGAAAGGGATGAATACCGCATTTGTATCTTCTATCTATGGTGTTGTTTGCGCCATCCTCCTGACCTCACAAAGTGTTTTTGTTCGCAGCTCCTATTCCCTTGTTTCTACGGAAATCAAAAAATTAAAAATCATAAGCAACAGATCCAATAATAAACAGCGAAGCCTGCGGGTTGAATCAGAGACGCTTGTAGAATTTAAAGAGTTGTTTAAAGCTTTTTTTGATAACTATCTGTCAGTTGAAAATTTACGGACGCAGGATGAAGAAAAGAAACGAGAGATGCTATCAGATAGCTTTGTCACTTTGCAAAACCGGCTATTGGATAACTCAGCAAAACTAGAGCAACTTTCTACGCTGATTGATGGTTATCTGGTAAGCAGTAACGAAAATCTCAAAAAATTATCTGACGGTGTAATAACAATTACCTCGCGTTTATCTGAAGGTAATATCCTGCTTGCTGATAATAATGCACGACTGGAGGCAATGAGTACAATACAAAATATTATAGATAAAAAGAATGATTCAATAATGGCATCAGTTGATAAATGTTATCAGGAATCTCTTTCACATGGTAAGACCATAAACGATATTGCCGCTGGCAGTGCCGATATTTCCCATACTCTCGATGGGCTGAGAAAAGAAATGGATGAGGATATGAATAATGTTCATTTAGCGCTATCCGATCTATCGGCTACTGATAAAAAGATTATTACTAATACTAAAGAGATTAGTGCTGAAATGGTTAGCTACCGTGATACCTATATGCCATTAATGGAAAAAATAACATCTATGCATCAGGAAATAGTAAAGCAACGTTTGTTAAACAAGGAGGAAAAAAATGAAGATTAAGATGTTTTTTCTGACGACTGCTTTTATTACACAAAGCACATACGCCAGCGAGCTTCCGGTCATTCCTCTAAGAGATTTAGTTAATGCCGCATTAACGCATCAGCCCTCTGTTGCTGTTTCATATTATGAGACTGAAAAGAAAAACAGTGACTTAGATCTTTCACGGGCAGCACTTTATCCTACCCTGGATCTAACATCTGGCCTTAATAATAACAGAAAGGAGTCGTCAGGTACCGAGAGAAACGTTGAAAATAAGGTGTCCTTATCATACCGAATAACGGATTTTGGAGTGAGGGGGGCTAATATCAGGAAATCTGAATATGAAAGAGATAATAGTAAGACTGACTATGAAAAAACAAAGAATATAGTGTCTCAGGAGGTTGTGACAACCTATTATAACATCAGTAAATATCGTGAAATGATTGATGGCGTAAATCTGGAGAAAGAGTTTTATAAAAAGATGCTGGAAACTTTTTCGCTGCTGGTATCTTCCGGTGTAGCTATGCAATCTGATATGCGTAAAGTACAAGTATCTATCGATGCATTAAATACCAGAAGCATTATGTATCAGTCGATGTTGGATGATGAAATGTATAAAATGCAGAATATGACTGGTCTGAATTTGTCACCAGATCAGATTCAAAGCGATGAAAAATTCAACCTCTTCAAAAAATATATCTTTGTCGAAAGCCCTGAAAAACTTATAGACATGGTGATGAAATACAACGATGACTATAAGATGCTTGTCAATACCCGAAAAGCCGCGACCGAAGATATTAATGCCGCAAAATCATCCTATTTTCCGACTGTAGATCTCGTTTCCAGCTATGTACAGAATAACCCGAGCGGTAGTGCCAAAAAAAGTGATTATGAAGATGAATTTAAAACGGGTATCAATGTCAGTTTCAACATTTTTAATGGGTTCAGAAATTCAGCCCAGGAAAGAAAAATGGTGGCAAGTTACTCGCAGGCTAAGCTGCAAATTGACGATTTTTTGATTAAAACGCGTTATAACATTGATTCACAACTTTCAAGATACGCCGCTGCAAAAGAGACTTACTCAGTGGCGGAACGTTCACATACAAACGCGTTACGGCTTACTGAATTATATGAGCAGGAGTTTCAGTTAGGGCAAAAAAGTTTGCTTGATTTAATTTCAAGCCGTAATGAAGCATTTCAGGCATATGTAAGCATGATCGACAGCAAATATAGCCTGTATATTTTAAAGTTACAGCAACTCTCATTGATTTTTCATTTAATGGATTATTTAAAAGGAAATACTGAAAGTGAGTTAAATGTAATGAAATGAATAGAAGACAAAGCGATCATCTCATGATGATAATTATTTCTTTGACGATCTTAATTATTATCCTTACCTACTTTATAGAAATTAATTCAGTAGTTCATGGTCAGGGCGTTATCACTACTAAAGATAATGCTCAGTTAATATCTCTTTCTAAAGGAGGGACGATACAAGATATTTATGTGGCCGAGGGTGATACTGTAAAAAAAGGAGAACTCCTTGCAAAGGTCGTTAACCTTGATCTGCAAAAAGAATATCAAAGGTATAGAACTCAAAAAGGGTATCTGGATAAAGATGTTAACGAAATATCTTTCATTCTTGATAAAGAAAATGAGAGTGGGTTGATTACCCTGGATGGTACCCGTTCTTTAAGCAATAAAGAGGTAAAAGCGAATATTGAATTAGTGCATAGTCAGATAAGAGCTAAAGAGTTAAAAAAAACCTCTCTTGATTCTGAGATTAGCGGATTACAAGAGAAGCTGAGTTCGAAAGAAAAAGAACTTGCATTGCTTGCCGAAGAAATAAATATTCTTTCTCCACTGGTAAAAAAAGGAATTAGCCCATATACCAATTTTCTTAACAAGAAACAGGCGTATATAAAAGTTAAGTCTGAAATTAATGATATTGAAAGTAGCATCACTTTAAAAAAAGATGATATTGAGCTGGTTGTTAATGATATTGAGGCGCTTAATAATGAATTGCGCTTATCTTTATCTAAAATAATATCTAAAAATCTTCAGGAACTTGAGGTTGTTAACTCTACATTAAAAGTAATAGAGAAGCAGATAAATGAGGAGGATATCTATTCACCGGTTGACGGTGTAATTTATAAAATCAATAAAAGTGCCACTACTCATGGTGGTGTGATTCAGGCGGCGGACTTACTTTTTGAAATAAAACCAAAAGTAAGGACTATGCTGGCTGATGTGAAAATATTACCCAAATACCGTGACCAAATATATGTAGATGAAGCCGTTAAACTGGATGTGCAGTCAATTATCCAACCAAAGATAAAATCGTATAATGCGACTATCGATAATATTAGCCCTGATTCCTATGAGGAAAATACCGGAGGAACAATTCAGCGTTATTATAAAGTAATTATTGCATTCGATGTTAATGAAGATGATTTACGGTGGTTAAAACCAGGTATGACTGTTGACGCCAGTGTAATTACCGGAAAACACAGCATTATGGAATACCTGTTATCTCCCTTGATGAAAGGCGTGGACAAAGCCTTTTCAGAACCAGTTAATACTAAACGATTAGATACACCTTGAGAGTGAATATAATATTATGGGAAATAAAAGCATACAAAAGTTTTTTGCCGATCAAAATTCTGTAATTGATTTATCTTCTTTGGGTAATGCCAAAGGCGCAAAAGTTTCTCTTTCCGGGCCAGACATGAACATTACCACGCCGCGTGGTTCAGTGATCATTGTCAATGGCGCTCTTTATTCAAGTATCAAAGGCAATAACCTCGCTGTTAAATTTAAAGATAAGACTATTACTGGCGCTAAAATTCTGGGCAGCGTAGATTTAAAAGATATTCAACTAGAGAGAATTGACAGCTCATTGGTTGATTCTGCTCAGGTAGAAAAGAAAGGTAATGGCAAACGACGAAATAAGAAGGAAGAAGAGGAATTAAAAAAGCAGCTTGACGATGCTGAAAACGCAAAGAAAGAAGCTGATAAGGCGAAGGAAGAAGCAGAGAAAGCTAAGGAGGCTGCAGAAAAAGCGCTCAATGAAGCGTTTGAAGTACAGAACTCGTCAAAGCAAATGGAAGAAATGCTGCAGGAATTTTTGGCTGACAATGTAGCAAAAGACAACCTGGCTCAGCAAAGCGATGCTTCCCAGCAAAATACACAGGCTAAAGCAACGCAGGCTTCTAAACAGAACGATGCTGAAAAAGTTCTTCCTCAACCTATTAATAAAAATACCAGCACTGGCAAAAGTAATAGCAGTAAAAATGAGGAAAATAAGCTCGATGCCGAGTCTGTTAAAGAGCCGCTTAAAGTCACATTAGCGCTTGCGGCCGAAAGTAACAGCGGTAGCAAAGATGATAGTATAACTAATTTTACCAAACCTCAGTTTGTAGGTAGCACTGCTCCCAATGCCACGGTCATTATTAAAATTAATGGTATTGCTGTCGGTCAGGCTGTAGCGGATAGTTTGGGTAACTTCACCTTCACTGCACCTGAAACATTGACTGATGGAACATATAATCTGGAGGCAGAGGCCAAGACTGCTGATGGGAGCGGTAGCGCCAAACTTGTCATTACTATCGATTCCGTTACCGATAAACCAACATTTGAACTTTCGCCTGAAAGTAGTGTGTCCGGTCATAAGGGCTTAACGCCGACCTTGACGCCTTCAATTGTTGGTACGGCGGAAGAGAATGCTAAGGTTGACATTTATGTAGATAATAAACTGGTTGCCAGCGTTGATGTCGATAAAGATGGAAACTGGAGTTATGAATTTAAGGATAATGAATTATCTGAGGGCGAAAATAGTATAAAAGTCGTTGCTGTAGATAAAGCAGGTAATAAAAACGAAACGACGGATAGTATCATAACCGACACCATTCCTCCGGAAAAGCCGACGATTGAGCTGGATGATAGTAGTGATTCCGGCATTAAAAATGACAACATTACAAATAGCACCCTGCCAACATTTATTGGTGTGGCGGAACCCGGTTCTACAGTCTCTATTTATCTTGGACTTAAGCATCTTGGTGAGGTCATTGTTGCTAAAGATGGGACATGGAGCTATACGCTTACTACGCCGCTCAAGGATGGCGAATACAATATAACAGCAACAGCTACTGATATTGCCGGGCATACCTCAGCGACGGCAAATCTGCCTTTTACTATTGATACACGTATCAGCTATTTCAGCGCTGAGATTGAAACGACGAATGATAGCGGTATTGTCGGAGATAACGTTACTAACAATACTCGCCCAACCTTTACAGGTAAAACTGAGCCAAATGCTATTATCAGTGTCATAAATAGTGAGACTGGCGAAGAGGTTATTTTTAAAGCGAATGACAAGGGCGAATGGACGTTCAATTTCACTTCCGACTCAGTGGAAGGGATTAACAATCTTACGTTCACTGTTGAAGATGTCGCTGGCAACAAAAAGGATTTTTCCTTTAGTTACGTTATCGATACTATTGCCCCTGTACCTCCGACGGTTTCTTTGGAGGACTTTGTTGTTTTACCGAATGGTATAATTTTATCAGGGAATGATTTACCGGCTTTAGTCGGTACGGCAGAGCCAAAGTCTACCATCTTATTGATGCGAGATGGTAAATTATATGACAGCATTGAGGTTGATTCAAACGGGACCTGGAATTATCAGTTTAGTAATAAATTTCTTCAGGGCTCCTATGATATTGAAATCATTTCTCAGGATGCCGCCGGCAATAAATCCTCTACTGTTAAATATTCTTTTACTATTCAAACTGAAGTTGTACCTCCAAAAGCGGAACTCGATGCCAGTGATGATTCCGGTGCAAAAGGCGACTGGATTACCAATAAACATAATGCTCTGACATTACTGGGAACAGCGGATAGGTTTGCTACCGTAAATATCCTTATTGATGGTAAAACGATAGGCGTGACGACTGCGGATGCAGACGGTAACTGGAATTTTGATATTTCCCGAAATCTGTCTGACAATGTTTATAAGATTACGGTTGAATCCATCGATCCTTTAGGAAGAACGTCATCTGTAGATTATCAGCTTACCATTGATAGCTTTACGCCGATCCCTACTGTTATGTTGCATGATAGCGCTGACTCTGGCGTTAAAGGCGATATGATTACTAAAATTAATACGCCGTTGTTTACCGGGATGGCTGAAGCTAATGCTAAGGTTTCCATCTATGTTGACGGTGTGTTAAGTGGTGAGGCTATTGCTGGCGATGATGGTGTATGGAATTTTCAATTTACCACAGCGTTATCCGATGGCTCGCATGACGTAACGGTAAAGGTAGAAGATATTGCCGGTAATACTGCCTCCTCATCAGCGTATAATTTCCAAATCGTAACGCAAACGCAAAAACCAACAATAGAGTTGGTCAACGATACGGGGGTTGATAATACAGACCATATTATTAATGAAAAGAATCCTGCACTGACAGGAACCGCTGCACCCTATTCAACGGTTAAACTCTATATTGATGGTGCACTGATCGCTGAGGTCAGAACAAATAAAGATGGCAGATGGGAGTATACCCTGAAAGCCGATCAAGGTTTGGTTGATGGCGATCATAGAATAACCGCTTCAGTTGAAGATATCGCTGGCAACATTGCTCATTCGGATCCTTTCTTAATTAGCGTCGATACTGCTATTTCAATACCGATAGTTTCATTGAGCCCGGATTCAGATTCGGGAATTTCAGATGATAATTTAACGAATATCGTTAAACCTACCTTGCACCTAAAAGATATTGATCCGGACATTATCAGTGTTCAGGTATGGGATGCCGCGTCTGATACGCAGATCGGTGTTGCCACGCAACAACCTGATGGTTCATGGGCCTATACCTTTACTTCAGATTTAACGGAAGGCTTGCATCAGGTTTATGTCAAGGTTGAGGACATTGCGGGTAATAAAGCGAACAGCGCGGTATTCGATTTTACTATCGATACCACAGTATCAACGCCGGTGATTTCCCTGCTTTCTAAGGATGATACGGGGGTTACAGGCGATAACCTGACCAATATCAATAAGCCAGGTTTTGCTATTTCCGGTGTTGATGCTGATGCGCATCGGGTCGTCGTACAGGTGATGCACAATGGCGTGAGCGAAGAGATCGAACTTTCCCACCTCAATGGTAGTTGGTTATTTATACCAGGGAATACGTGGGCGGATGGCAGCTACACGTTAACGGTGAAAGTAGAAGATAAGGCAGGAAATACCAACTACTCAGCGCCGCTGACGGTCGTTATCGATACCCAAATCGCCATTGATGGGGTGGAACTGGTCAACGATAGCGGCGTGAAAGGCGATAATATGACCAACGACGACCGTCCCCACTTTCGTGTGACGGTACCTACGGATGTCAATGAAGTCCGTCTGAGCATTGACGGTGGTCATTCGTGGGTTCAGGCAACTCCGGGCGTGGCAGGAAGCTGGGAGTATATCTGGCCGACAGACCTGGCAGATGGTCAATACACGCTAACGGTGGAAGCGACTGATAAAGCAGGCAATACAGTGACGAAGACCATCGATTTCGCGGTGGATACCACGCTGTCAGTGCCGGTCATCGTACTGGATAGCGCGGACGACACCGGCATCCAGGGCGATAACATGACGAATAGCACCCAGCCGACATTTGCCCTGCAGCATATTGATGATGATGCCGTTCGCGTTACGGTCAGCGTGGAGCATGGCGGCGTCACCACCACATTTGACGCCACGAAAGGCACAGGCGGATGGAGCTTTACGCCGACAGGGGCGTGGGCGGATGGTGATTATACCCTGAGTGTGTCAGTCGAAGATAAAGCGGGGAACACCAGCCATTCTGCATCGCTGACGGTGACGGTGGACACGCAAATCGCCATTAATAACATTGAACTGGTCAATGACAGCGGTATTCCCAACGATAATCTGACTAATAACGTGCGTCCGCACTTCCAGGTGACGGTACCGACGGATGTCAACGTGGTGCGCCTGAGCATTGACGGCGGCAAGACGTGGTTCAACGCTACTCAGGGCGCGACGCCGGGCGCCTGGGATTATATCTGGCCGGATGATGTGGCCGACGGAGGCTATACCCTGACGGTAGAAGCGACCGACAAGGCGGGAAACCAGACGACGCAGGAACTTGATTTCACCATCGATACCACTCTGTCTGTGCCGACCCTCTCGCTGGACAGCGCAGATGACAGCGGCATCGCGGGCGATAATATCACCAATGTTAAAACGCCGGGCTTTACCCTCAACAATATTGATACCGATGTCAGCCGGGTGATAGTGGAGGTAATGCACAATGGCATTAAACAGGAGGTGCCACTGGTTCAGACCGGCGGACAGTGGCGCTTTGCGCCGACCAGCGACTGGGGGGACGGCGACTATATCCTGACGGTGAAGGTAGAAGATAGGGCCGGAAATGTGAAGCAGTCCGCGCCGTTGACGGTGACAGTGGACACGCATATCGCCATTGACCGTATTGAACTGGTTAACGACAGCGGTATCCCCGGCGATAATCTGACCAATGAAGCGCGCCCGCACTTTCAGGTGACAGTACCGGCGGATGTTAACGGTGTAAGACTGAGTATTGATGGCGGCAAAACGTGGTTTGACGCCACGCAGAGCGCGACGTCGGGCGTCTGGGATTACACCTGGCTGACGAATGTGGCTAACGGCCCTCACACCCTGATGGTGGAAGCGACCGACAAGGCGGGAAACCAGACGACGCAGAAACTGGACTTCATCATCGATACCCTGCTGTCAGAACCGACGATTACCCTGGACAGTGCGGATGATAGCGCCGCTGGCGATAACATCACCAACGTTAAGATGCCAGGCTTTACCCTCGGTAATATTGACGCCGACGTGACCAAAGTGGTGGTGACGGTGGCGCATGATGGTAAGAACCAACAGATAGAGTTGATTAAGAACGGCGGTGTGTGGCGCTTTACGCCGGGCGCAGCCTGGACCGATGGCGACTATACGTTGACGGTAAAGGTAGAAGATAAGGCGGGTAATACAAATTATTCTGCGCCGCTGACGGTGACTATCGATACGCAAACGTCTATTGATCGCATTGAGCTTCTTAATGACACGGGTATTGTCGGGGATAACCTGACCAATGAAGCACGTCCACAGTTTCATATTACGGTACCGACGGACGTGAACTCTGTGCAACTGAGTCTTGATGGCGGCATCAACTGGGTTAACGCAACGCTGACGTCTGACGGCGTTTGGGAGTATATATGGCCGACAGATCTGGTCGAAAATACGTATACCCTGACAGTGAAAGCAACCGATGTTGCAGGCAACACGGCGACGGAAACGCTCAATTTTATCATTGATACCACATTGTCGACACCGACCATCACGCTGGATAGCGCAGATGATAGCGGCACCGCCAACGATAATAAGACTAACGTTAAAACGCCGGGTTTTATTATCGGCGGTATTGATTCTGACGTGACTCAGGTCGTCGTGCAGGTGATGCGCGATGGTCACAGCGAGGAGGTGGAGCTGACGCAGACTAACGGGCAGTGGCGTTTTGTACCTGGCAGCGCGTGGACTGATGGCGACTATACGCTGACGGTAACGGTGAAAGATGAGGCGGGTAATATTCGCCACTCAGCGCCGTTGACGGTCACCATCGATACGCAAATCGCCATTGACCATATTGAACTGGTCAATGACAGCGGTATTCCCGACGATAATCTGACTAATAACGTGCGTCCGCAGTTCCAGGTGACGGTACCGACGGATGTCAACGTGGTGCGCCTGAGCATTGACGGCGGCAAAACGTGGTTTAACGCCACACAGAGCGCGACGCCGGGCGTCTGGGATTACACCTGGCTGACCGATGTGGCTAACGGTTCTCACACTCTGACGGTGGAAGCGACCGACGCGGCGGGAAACAAGGCAACACAGAACCTGGAGTTCAACATCGATACCCTACTGTCAGAGCCGACTATCGCTCTGGACAGCACGGACGACAGCGGAACAAAAGGCGATAACCTGACCAACGTGAATAAGCCGACATTTATACTGGGCAATATTGACGCGGACGCACGGTATGTCACGGTTGAGGTGCAGCATGGCGGCACGAAAGAGGTGCTGACGGCCACCAAAGGCGCGACCGGCATCTGGAGCGTGACACCGACCGGTATGTGGGCGGATGGCAGTCATACGCTGACGGTGAGGGTGGAGGATGAAGCGGGTAACGTAAAATACTCAGTGCCGCTGACGATTACGGTCGATACCCAAATCACCATTGATGATATTGAACTGGTTAATGACAGCGGTACTAAGGGCGACAATCTAACTAACGACGCCAATCCACATTTCCGCATCACGGTGCCAGGGGATGTCAACGAAGTCAGTCTGAGTATTGACGGCGGTGTAACCTGGGTTAAGGCGATGCAAAGCTCGACGTCGGGCGTCTGGAATTATACCTGGCCAAAGACATTGGCAGATGATGACTACACGTTAACGGTGAAAGCGACTGATAACGCAGGCAATACGGTGACCAGGACGCTCGACTTCACTATTGATACCACGCTGTCGACGCCGGTCATCGTACTGGATAGCGCGGACGACACCGGCATCCAGGGCGATAACATGACCAATCGCACCCAGCCGACATTTAACCTGCAACATATTGATGATGATGCCGTTCGCGTTACGGTCAGCGTAGAGCATGGCGGCGTCACCACCACATTTGACGTGACTAAAGACGCAGGAGGATGGACCTTTACGCCGCCGACATCATGGGGGGCGGGTGATTATACCCTGAGTGTGTCAGTCGAAGATAAAGCGGGGAACACCAGCCATTCTGCATCGCTGACGGTGACGGTGGACACGCAAATCGCCATTAATAACATTGAACTGGTCAATGACAGCGGTATTCCCGACGATAATCTGACTAATAACGTGCGTCCGCAGTTCCAGGTGAAGGTACCGACGGATGTTAACGAGGTACGCCTGAGCATTGACGGCGGCAAGACGTGGTTCAACGCTACCCAGAGCGCGACGCCGGGCGTCTGGGATTATACCTGGCTGGCTGATGTGGGAGAGGGTAAGCATACCCTGACAGTGGAGGCGACCGACAAGGCGGGAAACCAGACGACGCAGAAACTGGACTTCATCATCGATACCCTACTGTCAGAACCGACTATCGCTCTGGACAGCACGGACGACAGCGGAACAAAAGGCGATAACCTGACCAGCGTGAATAAGCCGACGTTTATACTGGGCAATATTGACGCGGACGCACGGTATGTCACGGTTGAGGTACAGCATGGCGGCACGAAAGAGGTGCTGACGGCCACCAAAGGCGCGACCGGCATCTGGAGCGTGACACCGACCGGTATGTGGGCGGATGGCAGTCATACGCTGACGGTGAGGGTGGAGGATGATGCGGGTAACGTAAAATACTCAGCGCCGCTGACGGTTACGGTCGATACCCATATTGCCATTGATGATATTGAACTGGTTAATGATAACGGTATTCCCGGCGACAACCTGACCAATGACGTTCGTCCACACTTCCGCGTCACGGTGCCAGGGGATGTCAACGAGGTACGTCTGAGTATCGACGGCGGTAATACGTGGGTTCGTGCAACACAGGGCACGGCAGGGATCTGGGATTACACCTGGCCGAAAGATGTGACCGACGGGCTACATACCCTGACGGTAGAAGCGACCGATAAGGCGGGAAACCAGACGACGCAGACGCTCGATTTTACCATTGATACCCGGCTGTCAACGCCTACCATCGCTATGGATAGCAGGGACGATACAGGTGCCATTGGCGATCATATTACGAGCGTCAAAAGACCGGGCTTTACCATTGGCAATATTGACGCCGATGCGCACTCGGTCATTTTGCGGATCACACAGGGCGGCAATAGCCAGGAAGTGACACTAACCCAGGTTGGAGGACAGTGGCGCTTTACGCCAGATGCTGACTGGGCGGACGGTAGCTATACGCTAACGGTAGAAGTCCAGGATAACGCGGGGAATGTCCGCCAGTCCACGCCGCTGATAGTGACGGTAGATACGCAAACCAGCATTACTGATATTACATTGGTCAATGATCATGGCGTGCCTGATGACAATCTAACTAACAGTACCCGTCCGCAGTTTGAGATCACGGTGCCGGCGGATGTGAATTCTGTGCAACTGAGCATTGATGGGGGCGCAAACTGGGTGAGCGCGGCGCAGGGTATCGAAGGCGTCTGGGGCTATACCTGGCCAACGGATATGGGCGATGGAAAACACACCCTAACCGTCATGGTCACCGACAGAGCGGGCAATACGGCGACGCAAACGCTTGAATTTTTCATCGACACCCGGTTGTCGACGCCGACCATTGCGCTGGATAGCACGGATGATACCGGTACGCCTGGCGATGATATGACCAATCGCACCCGACCGACCTTTATTCTGCAGAATATCGATTCGGATGTTATCAACGTTACAGTCAGCGTCACGCATAATGGAACGACAACCTCGTTTACCGCGACACAGGGGGCTGGAGGATGGAGCTTTACACCGCCAGCGCCGTGGGGCGACGGTGATTATACGCTGACGGTGACAGTGGAGGATCGGGCGGGAAATACGCGTCCGTCTACGCCGCTGACGGTGACAGTGGATACGCAAATAGCCATTGATCGTATTGAATTAGTCAACGATAGCGGCGTCCCTGGCGATAATGTGACAAAACATGTGCGTCCGCAGTTCCAGATCTCGGTACCGGATGATGTGGAAAAGGTTCTTCTGAGTATTGACGGCGGCACGACCTGGGTTACTGCAATCAAGAGTTCGACGGCTGGCATTTGGGATTACACCTGGCCGACGGATATGCCAGAGGGACAGCATACCCTGACCGTGGAAGTGACTGACGGTGCGGGTAATAAGATGACGGAGACGCTCAATTTCACTATCGACATCACGTTGTTGACGCCAACCATTGAGCTGGCGCCCGATCAGGATACCGGACAGAATAAGAACGATAATCTGACCAGCGTCACTCAACCAGTATTTGTGTTGGGGAGTATCGATAAAGATGTTCGACACGTGGAATTGAGTATTGAGCATAACGGCACGTTTAAAACGGTGGTACTCACCGAATCAGCCGACGGCTGGCGCTATCGACCGGATTCTGCTTTGGCGGACGGTAGCTACACATTCACCGTGACGGTAACAGATGTGGCAGGCAACCAGCAAACATCCGCGCCTTTAAAGGTGACGATAGACGGTTCGTTGACTACGCCGGTGATTGAGCTGGCGGCCGGCGAAGATAGCGGTACTGTTGGCGATCGCCTCACCAAACACGATCGGCCTGTGTTCGACATACGCCAGGTTGATTCTGACGTTACGCGCGTGATGGTCAAAGTAACTTACAACGGTAAAACGCACGAGGAAGCGGCGGTATTCACCAATGGTCAATGGCGCTTTACGCCTTCTGCGAGCTGGGCTGATGGCTCATATCAGTTAGCCGTTGTGGTGGAAGATCTGGCGGGGAATGTAAAAGAATCTGCACCGTTAGAGGTGCGTATTGATACCACGACAACCATTAACAATATCGTATTGCTTAATGATACTGGCGTGCAGAATGATCAATTAACGAATGTTGCCAAACCGTCATTCAGAATTGACGTTCCCGGTGATGTCATCCAGGTACGCGTAACCCTGGATGGTGGCGCTAACTGGAATGTGATACGCAAAAATGCCGACGGACAGTGGATTTTTGACACCCCGAATACTCTGGTTGACGGCACATATACCCTTCGCGTAGAGGCCACGGATCAGGCAGGTAATATTGCGAATAAAGATTTAGTATTTAATATCGATACTAATATACAGGTTCCGACTATTGCTTTAGACGCAGGACAAGATACCGGAGCGAATACCGCCGATAATATCACTAATATTTCACGACCCACCTTTACGATTGGTAATGTTGACCCCGATGTTATCAAAGTCGTGGTGACGATTGATGGTCATGATTATAACGCGACTAAGGTTGGGGCTGGTTGGCAATTTACACCAGGCAATGCCATTCCGGATGGTTCTTATAATATTACCGTTACGGTTGAAGATAAGGCCGGAAATACCGCGACATCGAAACCATTACCTGTTGTGATAGATACGACGGCTGAAATTGAAAGCGTCACGTTGGTTACAGATAGCGGTGATAGCGATGTAGATAACATTACCAAAGTCGACAAGCCGCAGTTTAGTATTGTTACCGCTGATGATATTACCCATGTGCGCGTTAAAATCGATAACGCCGCTAATTGGATTGAACTCACAAAAGGAGGGGATGGCCGCTGGATATTTAATGTCGGTTCGGCATTACCTGATGGGCAACACACTCTCTTGGTTGATGTGACTGATATCGCCGGCAACGTTGCGCAAGAAACGCTGCAGTTTACGATTGATACGACTCTGCGAGAGCCGACAATTGTACTCGATCCCACCCATGATACTGGTGATGATACTAATGATAATCTTACCAGGATTAACAAACCGGTGTTTATTATCGGTAATGTCGATAATGATGTATCACACATTGTGGTTCATATTGATGGTCGGGATTACACCATTGAAAACACAGGGGGGAATTTAACCTTTACGCCGGATCAACCACTGTCTGACGGTCAGCATACGATCTCTGTTACCGTAACGGATATTGCTGGTAATACCAAAACATCAGCCGAACTGAAGATTGAAATCGACACGCAGGTTCAGATTGACAGTGTTACGTTAACAACAGATAGCGGCGTCAACGATCACGATAATGTCACCAATGCTACCCGTCCCTCTTTTGAAATTGCAACGCCTGATGATGTGACATCGGTGCTGGTTTCTTTCGATGGCGTAAACTGGACGCCTGTCAGTAAAAATGCGGCCGGGCAGTGGCAATTTACTGCAGGTAGCGCATTGTCTGATGGTCATTATACTCTCCATGTCCAGGCGACGGATCGGGCAGGGAATACGGCAAATTCCACGCTGGGCTTCACCGTGGATACGCAGATTGACGGCCTGAGCGTCGTGATGCTGGACGACGCCGGAAAGGATTCTACGGATGGTATTACGAATATTACCTCTCCACGTTTTGAAATTTCAGCCAGAGAACCGCTGCAGAGCGTGACGGTAATTTTAAACGGGAAATCCAGCACACTGACTCAGGGGGCAGGTAATAAATGGCTATTTACCCCTGATACACCGTTAGTGGATGGAACTTACAAAATAGAAATAGTGGCTGAAGATATCGCAGGTAATAAAATTAGCAAAGAGGTATCATTCACAATAGACACTGTTGTTTCTGATCCCCGTATTGATTTGCTGGATGCGGATGATACTGGCGAAAGCGCTGTTGATAATATTACGAGTGTCACTAAACCACGTTTCGTTATTGGCAATGTACCCGCCGATATTGATACTGTGGTAATCAGAATTAACGGCGTTTCTTATCCGGTTACGGCAAATGGCAATAACCTCTGGGAATTTCAGGTTCCCGTTGCGTTAAACGATGGCGTATATGAAGCCGTTGTTGTCTTCAGAGATATTGCCGGAAATACTTCTGAAACTAAGCTGCCCTTTACCATTGATACCACGACAAGCGTCAGTGTCAGAATGGAGCCAGCGTCTGATACCGGCAGCTCCAATAGCGATAACCTTACGAATAAGCAAAATCCCAAATTCGAAGGTACTGCAGAGTCTAATGCGAAACTGGTGATTACCATTGTTGACGATAAGTCAGGTCGGGAGGTTTTAAAACACACGATTACGGTTGGCGCCGATGGCAACTGGAGTGTGACGCCGAATATACTGCCGGATGGCATGTATACCATCAACGTCGTCGCAACAGATGTCGCGGGAAATACTGCGCAAACGCAGGAAAGATTCACTATCGATACGGTTACGATCGATCCTACCATTCGCCTTTCGGATCCATCTATTGATGATCAGTATGAGGCAACCAGCCTGCGTCCTGAGTTCAAAGGGCTCGCCGAAGCGTTCTCGACGATTATGATTCAGTGGGATGGGAAAGTGGTCGGCTCGGCAAACGCCAATGCGAATGGCGAATGGAGTTGGACGCCGCCATCAGTATTAGCGCCAGGCTCCTATGTTGTGAGCATTGTTGCCAAAGATAAAGCGGGTAATGAATCGTCGCAGGTCGACTTTCCTGTCGTAATACCTGTTATTGATGTCACGCCTCCAACCATAAAGCTCAGCGAGGAGAGCGATAGTGGTGCCTTAGGAGACTTTACCACGAATAATAAAACGCCGACCCTGGTTGGGAACACGTTACCTAATGCGATTGTGAGTATTTATGTGGATGGCGTGAAGGTCGGCGAGGCGACAGCGGATACAGCGGGTCGATATACTTTCCAGTTATCGGAAATGAAAGATGGTCATTATGTCGTCCAGGTGGGTATCGTCAACCCTCGCGATAATAGCGAACTGCGTTCTACCGCCGTTGATGTCACTATCGATACCGAGGTTGCTGAACTGGTATGGAATATATCTGGAATGCATGAGGGCGGATATATCAACACGGTGACGCCGGAGATTGGCGGCACCAGTGAGCCAAACAGCAAAATCACTATCTTTGTGAATGGCGTTGAAAAAGCGATTGCTTATACCACAGGAACAGGACACTGGGGCGTAGTATTACCCGCTTTGGGTAATGACGGTAATTATGAATTAACGTTTAAAGTTGAAGATGTTGCCGGCAATATCAGAGAGTTTGGTCCGCAGAATGTGATACTGGATACGGTAATTTCGCCGTTAACCGTGGTATTACGCGAAGCTGATGACAGTGGCAAAGTTGGCGACTGGATCACCAATAAATCTCATGTCACCATCGATGGTACTGCCGAAGCCGGAAGTACTTTAACCATCAGGAATCCGCAGGGGGTGGTTATTGCTACCCTGGTGGTAGGCAATGATGGTCGATGGAGCGCAGAATTAGATCTGCGTGAAGGTAGTAATGCCTTTGTCGTGGTATCGGAAGATAAAGCGGGCAACAGCCAACAAAAAGATATTCTGATAGAACATGATACGCAGATTGAAATCAGCGATATTTCATTAAGTCGGGATACTAATAGCGGTGATAAATATGATCTGATTACCAATAATAAGTCTCCGGTACTGGTTGCCATGACCGATCCCGGCGCGACGGTACAGGTTTATATTAATGGTGTGTTACAAGGCACAGTAGAGGCGAGTTCGTCAGGTAATATTAGCTATACCATGCCGGCAAATAGCGCCGACGGCGAGTATCAGGTGCAATTTGTTGCTACGGATACTGCTGGTAACCGGGTTGAGTCTGCGATTACAACCGTGACAATCGATTCTCAAATTGCTGTCTTTGACATTGATGAAGATTCATTACCGGCCCTCTCTAATAACCGGGCGTTGTCAGTCTCAGGTGTCGGGGAGGCTGGTTCTCAGGTCAGCATCTTTGTCGATGGTAAATTAGTCAACGTTGTTATGGTTGAGGCTGATGGCACATGGCGCGCGCCGATACTGCTGCAAGATGATGGTAAGTTTAATATTCATTTCAGCATTACTGACGTTGCTGGTAACACTGAAGTGAGCAAGGATTATAGCGTGGATGTCGATTCATCAACCGACTTCCCAACGCTCAACCTTGAAGATGCGAGCAACTCTGGTTCACTTGACGATCTGATTACTAGTCACAACAAGCCTGTGTTAGTAGGCACCGCAGAAGCGGGAGCCACAATCCATATTTATGTGGATGAAAAGATCGTGGCAAATGTGCTTGTGCTTGAAGATGGAACCTGGTCCTATCAGTTTGATAATGCGTTAAAAGATGGTGAATATTCTATCCGAGTGGTTGCCGAAGACCCGGCAGGTAATACGGCAGAATCGCCTCGCTTACTCGTCACGATAGATACCAGTACGTTTATCGATAATCCTGTTATGATGGCAGGTTCTGATAACGGTATTTTCAGTAATGATAGTATAACGAGTCAAACCCGGCCTGCGTTTAGTATTTTTGGAGAAATGAACCAGAGTGTTCAGATTTTCATTGATGGAGTGCTAGTCGATACGATCACGGTGACGGACAGAAATCAAGTTTATCGACCTGAGTCACCGTTGGGCGATGGTTCCCATAGCATTTATTATGTTATCACCGATAAAGCAGGCAACACGGCTACCTCGAAAACGCTAAACTTTACTATCGATACCTTTAATACGACGCCTGTCGCCATTGATTCTATCGGCGGACAAACGTTAGCAGAGATGACCGGTAGTGATGGCAAAATATATATAACGGACACGACACGTAACTTATTGTTTAGTGGCAGTGCCGAGCCCAATAGTAAAATAGAAATCATCATTAATGGCTTAAATGTGGGGGAAGTTTGGGTTAATGACAAAGGCCACTGGCAGATGCCGGTGAACCCGCTTTATTTCACAGAAGGCCAGCTGGATATCACTGTTAAATCTACGGACCGTGCTGGTAACGTCAATCAGGAAAAGTATTCCATTTGGGTCGATACGCATATCCAGGTATTTACCAGCGAGCTTGATGACAATAAATCATCATCGAAAACGGACTGGTGGAGTAATAGCTCCACTATTACCATGAGAGGTATGGGGGAAATTGGCGCTACGGTATCATTAATCGTGGCAGGGGTCACGCTGGCAACCGCTGTCGTTGCGGCTAATGGGCAGTGGGAGTTATCGACCGATCAGCTTCCGGAAGGGAAATACGATATCACTTTGAGTATTGAGGATAACGCAGGCAACCGTAAGGAAGAGGTACATGAAATATTTATTGATCGAACGCCGCCAAACGCTCCGGTCGTAACTTATTCAGATATTGTCAACGATCTAATTATTATGCAGGGAACGGCGGAAGCCAAATCTCAGCTAATAATAACCGATAGTAATGGAAATACTTATACGTTAACCGTTCCTGATAATGGTAAATGGAGTATGGCGATTCCGTATCCATCGGAAGGGAAGTTTACCATTACGAGTGTGGATGCGATTGGTAACCGGAGTGATGATGTCCCTCTCGATATCATGAAAGAGGTTCCCGTTATTTCATTATCTCCAGACTCGGACAGTGGTACGGTGGGCGATAATATTACGCGAGATAAGCAACCTACCTTTATTATCGGGAATCTGGAAAGCGATGTTGTGGTCGTTCAGGTCGATATCAATGGGACCGTATATAATGCTGAAAAAAATGCCGATGGCGTTTGGTTCTTTACGCCAGGTACACCGTTAGCTGATGGTTCCTATACGATATCGGTAATCGCAAGCGATGCCGCGGGTAATCAGAAAAACTCGTTACCCATTACCGTTACGATCGACAGTACGCTGACCGTGCCGGAGATTGCGCTGGCAGCAGGTGAAGACAATGGCGCTTCAGACAGCGATAACGTGACGAATCACAATCACACCCAGCCTAAGTTCACGCTGCAGCATATTGATGCTGATGTGACCGGGGTGACTGTAAACGTGACGCATAATGGCGTGACAGACATCTATCAGGTGACGCAAGGCGCGGATGGCTGGACCTTCACGCCGCCAGCCGCCTGGAATGATGGTACCTACACGCTGAGCGTGACGGTGGTGGATCGCGCGGGGAACTCACTGCAATCTGCTTCGCTGGAGGTGACGGTTGACTCAACGGTGACGGTAACAGCGGATAGCCAGCATGACGATGCGAGCGATGACGCCACGGCAACAGCGGTTACTCCACCGGAGTCTGAAACAGTGAATGCCGAAAGCGCTACGCATCTTCGTACAGTGCCGTCGGCGGCGGAAGAAAGCGTGGTGAAGGAGA
Organism: Salmonella sp. NW177; assembly: GCF_051811585.1. Lineage (NCBI taxonomy): Bacteria > Pseudomonadati > Pseudomonadota > Gammaproteobacteria > Enterobacterales > Enterobacteriaceae > Salmonella > Salmonella sp. NW177. The sequence goes on from NZ_JAMMZV010000009.1 coordinate 99,583, forward strand.
CAGCCTATAGTATTACATTGTTAAACGCTGACTCTGGGGATGAAATAGATCGTTCAATTAGTCAGACACCTTCTTTTGAAATATCAGTACCTGAGAATATTGTTAATGTCAGTGTTATGTTTGAAGGAGAAGAGTTTACTCTGCCGATAACTAACCAGAAAGCAATATTCGAAGTTCCGCTATCTTTGGAAGATGGTGAATATACTATGGACGTGAAATTCATTGATAAGGACGATGATTTCCTGATTAAGGAGAAAACATTCTCAGTCGATCACTCCTCGGCGGATATTGTGAACGCAATGAATGCAAGAGGAAAGACCGAGGATGATATTAATGATTCCCCTTCAACGAGTTCTGTAGGGCACAATAACGGCGCTATTGATGTTTTCGCCGTTAATGAAGTTACGCTACCTGTAGATAATCAAGAAGAACACGCATAATAACGGAGGCCCCTCACCTTTGGGTGAGGGGGTTTACTTATGGATAAAAAACTAGAACCTTATTATTTAAGTGCGGAAACGGCATTATCTATAGTGTCTAAAAAATTCAACATAAAAATTGACATCAAAGAGGATGATATAAATTTAAGATTTAAAAAGTACGACAGAAATAACACTGACGACTCTATACAAATGAAGAATTTCTTTTTGTCGTTAGGGCTTTCTCTACAGGATATATTATTTAATAATGGTGAGGATTTACTAAATGAGCCTATGCCGATTTTACTATTAACACCAGAAATGAAGTGGATGGTGTGTGTGAGCGGCGGGCAAAAAATAAAGTTGGTAAACGCGCGCGGTGAACTCTGTTATGTTGAAATTGAAGATGAATATTTAAAAGAGTTATCTGCATTTAGCATACTACCTTTAAATAAAGTTGTTGATAGTATAAGAGTAAAAAATATCATAAAAAACTCTTTATCGATGAACAAGATTTTTTATACTAAATACTTCTTTTCATCTCTTTTTATGGCAATTTTTGCGTTAACTATCCCAGTATTTAGTAATCTATTCTATGATAAGCTTGTTCCAAGTGCTTCGGTTTCATCTTTATTTGGCGTGGCTATAATTGTTGCTGTATTTATTGTTTTTGAGTTTATCCTTCGTACTTCGAAAGATATTTATCAGTCTATCACAGCAAGGCAGGATGACGTCGATATTGATATCGCCTTTCTTGAAGCGGTACTTTATAGTAAAAAGAAAAATGGCAGATCCATGTCATCAGCATTTGTGCTATGGAATGAGTTTCAGAAAATTAAACCCGTTTTATTAAACTCGATCTTTCAACGTATAGCCGATATTCCAATATTTATTATATTTCTCATTGTTATATATGTAAATTTAGGTCTGGTCGTTATTGTACCTATTACCATGTTTATCGTCTCTATTATTATTTCCCTCGTTAACCACCATTATACTAATGAGTTAATGAACAAACAAAAAGAAGGACAGAAGAACAGGAATATTTTTATCTCAGAAGTTTTCTTATCTATTAAAATGATCCATACCTTAAATAATCAAGGTTTACTTTTTGATTGGGTTAATACATCAAATGAACAGTCGTATCTTAACCTGAAGATAAGGAAATTAAATCTTATCTATCAATCTATATTGGGGAGTATGTCATCTATTACCCAAATAACTATTATGGTAATAGCCTTTTTTATGGTAATCAAGGGTGATGTTACTACTGGCGCAATTGTTTCATCTGTCATTGTCTCTGGTCGTATTTCCGGGATCATTTCGAATTTTTCTTCTACATTAATCTCTATTTTATCAGCAGAAAAAACCGGTAAGGATCTGCTTTCTTTTTTTGATGAAGATCAGGCAGAAAAAACACCGGCATTACAGTCAATATCAAAGTGCAATGGCGATATTTCTATTCGGGGCGTGAGTTATCAGTATGATGCTCAATCTCCGATGATTATTAACCGACTGTCTATAGACATACCTGCGGGGCAACGTGTCGCGGTGGTAGGCGAATGCGGAGCAGGAAAAAGCTCATTACTGGGAATGCTATCTGGCTACCTTTCGCCAACAGACGGTGCCATTTTATATGATGGATATAACTTAGGACATTTATCGCAGAACTTTTTTTCTCAGCATTTAAGCGTGGTGACGACACATGATGTTTTATTCACCGGAACCATTGAAAGTAATTTCGCGTTAAAACCGCAAAACGACAGGGGCCGGGTACTCAAGGCGCTTCAGCTGGCGAACTGTGGTTTTATCTTGCAACATCCTATGGGGCTGAAGTTTCCGGTGAATTTTATGGCTAAAAACCTGTCATCCGGACAGCAGCAGCAGTTATTATTAGCACGTAGTCTGAGTAGTGACGCCAGCGTCTTTTTATGGGATGAACCAACATCAAATCTGGATGAGAATACCGAGAAGCAAATTTTTGATAACTTAGATGAGTTTATTCATGGGAAAACGTTGATCATGGTGACGCATCGTCGATATCTGATAAAGTATTTTGACCGGGTCCTGGTAATGAAAGGTGGAAAAATAATCCGTGATTGTTCTCCGGATAAATTATTAATGTAAAATAAGCAGCGCTTGTCGCTGTTATCAGGTGGTACTGCTTAATAAAAAAGACCCGTTGCACAAACGGGTCTTTTTTGTCATTTAACGAGTCGGCAACGTCTTCAATAAGTTTAGCTCGATTCTGTTAGGGCTATTCCACTTGCCATTTTTGGATAACCACACCTGGCGGCCCTCATCAACGGCAATGCGAGGGACGTGATGGTTCGCAAGGCTACCCCTGGCGCGCGATTCCGCGTTGAGATAACCGGTGGGCGGCTTCAGCGGCAGCGATAGCGTATCAGGTCAGCACCATCGGCCATTCTGGCGGGGTCTGGCTCATCGTTTCGACCATTACGGCTTCAATGTTATGCCAGATCGCAGCGAGATCCATCATGGTAATACCGAGTAAACCGGTGGCAAACCAGCAGGCGGATACCACGCCCAGACCGCTACTGATCACCGCCAGACCAATATAATCTGATTTACGGAAACGGATATTGAGCGTGCTGGCTAAAAACATGAGCACGGCGCTCAGCAGTTGCCAACGGAGAAGAACGACACCAGTGGTTATGGCAGCCATGAAACATTTCCTCTGAATAGACCTTTGTCCAGGACAGCGCGGCGTTGCTCCCGGGAAGCATGGGATATTCTGGCTATCGACGGACGTCACATCAACATCGAATGAAACATTGTTTCTATTTCATTGTTTTTGTGAACTATATCACAAAAACCAGCTTGTTCGCCAGATCGGCAATGTATTTTTTGTGCGTTTTATAACCGTATTTTTTGTGTGACTTCTACGCGTCCGTAGAGAAACTGCCGGAAAGCAAAGATGTATTATTACTACTCTTTTATTTTTTTCGTGAAATTCAGACCTGATAAAAATATCAAGTTATTTATCAAAAGAAAGGAGTAAAGATGTATACCCCATCGTTTACTTGAGTATAAATCTGATATTATCAAAAATATTTAGTGTCCTGCCTGGTATGCGAAAGAGATTGCGCGTAGTTATTAATGGTAAATGTTGATCGGTAAAAGTCTGTTGCTAATATTGATAAATTCATGCACCGTAAACCTCCATTTGGTTCACGTCTTATTTTGCCAACAATAGTCACAAATAATGCAGGGAAATAGGCTGAAAATGAGTCAAAGCACACGACGCAAGGTGTTGAGATTTCTCGGTACGATCATTGTGGTGTTACTTCCTGTATTGCTGGCGATCTGGTTTGCTCATATCCGGGCAGTCTCTGAAACCAGAAATCAGTTACATTCATTTGCGCAGTTGGTATTAGATAAAACGGAGCGGGTTATCCTGCAAGCGAATTTAGCCCGCGATGCCGCTGAACAATATCAGGGGCAAGCCTGTACGCCAGCCCATCAACAGCGAATGCTGAATATTATCCGCGGTCGTTTGTACATTAATGAGTTGATTTATGCTAAGGGCCAGCGTTTTCTATGCTCTACGGTTATGACGCCAACAAGTCCTTATTTTATTCCCCGCGCTGACTATAAACGAAAGCCTGACATCGCTATTTATTACTATCGTGATACGCCTTTTTTCAACGGTTATAAAATGACATATATGCAGCGGGGAAACTATGTCGCGGTTATCAATCCCTTATCTTATAGCGAGGTGATGTCAGACGATCCGGCGTTGGCCTGGGGAATGTATGATACGGTGACCAACACCTTTTTCTCCCTGAGTGAACAGGCGCAGGCTGATCAGCTATTACCTTTGGTACGACGGAGTGAACCTGTGTTCCAACAGGGTGAGCGTTTTTATACTCTGGTTAAATCAGCAAAACGACCGGTTGCCGCGATTGTTTCAACCTCAAAGCAACGCTTTTACCAGAACCTCTTTCATCAGCTTACGTTAACGCTACCGTTAGGGATCATCTGTAGCATTATCATCTTATTTATGTGGTCACGATCCCGGCAGGCATATTACTCACCGCGTCGATTGCTGCAACGGGCCATTACCAGGCACCAGCTTTGCCTTCATTATCAGCCGATCATTGATATCCGAAACGGGACATGTGTAGGTGCCGAAGCGCTATTGCGTTGGCCGGGCTATCACGGTCCGGTGATGAGCCCGTGCGAATTTATTCCGCTGGCGGAAAAAGAGGGGATGATTGAGCAGATCACCGATTATGTCGTCGAAGAGGTATTTAATGATTTAGGTGGTTTTCTGGCCGCGCACCCGCATCTTTATGTCTCTATCAATCTCTCTGCCGCCGATTTTCTCTCTTCCCGACTAATTGTGATGATTCATGAAAAAACGCGTCAGCATTCAGTGCTTGCGCAACAGATAAAGGTTGAAGTGACCGAGCGCGGATTTATTGATGTGCCTAAAATGACGCCGATTATTCAGGCGTTTCGCCAGGCGGGATACGAGGTGGCAATTGATGACTTTGGTACCGGCTATTCGAACTTGCATAACCTGTACTCATTAAATGTCGACCTTTTAAAAATTGATAAATCTTTTGTCGACACGCTAACCACTAATAGCGCCAGCCATTTGATTGTGGAACATATTATTGAAATGGCGCAAAGTTTGCGGCTAAAAATCATTGCGGAGGGGGTTGAAACGGCTGAACAGGTTAGCTGGTTGCTAAAACGCGGCGTTCAGTATTGTCAGGGATGGCACTTTGCGAAGGCGTTGCCACCGCAGGAATTCATCGCCTGGTTACAACAAACGCCCGCGCCTCTGACGATACGCGGGCAGACGCCCTACAGGCGGTGACGGTAATCGCTGGGAGTGCGATCGAACTCGCGGCGGAATACACGCGAGAAGGTTTGCTGCGATACATAGCCCAGGTCCATCGCGATATCAAAAATCGGGCGCTCGGTCGTTCGTAGCTCAACGGCCGCCAACAGGAGACGGCGCTGGCGAATATACTCGCCTAATGTTTGATGCGTTACCGTACGAAACATCCGCTGCAAATACCACTTGGAGTAGCCCGATTTTTTTGCCACCACATCAATGTTTAGCGGTTGGTCGATATGTTCATCAATCCATTCGATAAGGGTCTGAATTATCTGCTGATGCGACATATTGTTGCCTCTTAAACAGTATTCGATTCGTCGTTTTGTCTGCTGGCGAGTATAATTCCTCAAGTTAACTTGAGGTAAAGCGATTTATGGAAAAAAAATCTCCCCGTTTAAAAGCCTTACTGACGCCGGGGGAAGTTGCGAAACGTAGCGGTGTTGCTGTGTCCGCCCTGCACTTCTATGAAAGCAAAGGGCTAATTACCAGTATCCGTAATAGCGGTAACCAACGGCGATACAAGCGTGACGTGTTGCGTTATGTCGCGATTATCAAGATCGCCCAGCGTATCGGCATCCCGCTGGCAACTATCGGCGACGCGTTTGGTATCTTGCCGGAAGGACATACGTTAAGCGCGAAAGAGTGGAAGCAGCTCTCCTCGCAGTGGCGCGAAGAGTTAGACCGACGTATTCATACGCTGGTGGCGTTGCGCGATGAGCTGGACGGTTGTATCGGCTGCGGCTGTTTATCGCGTAGCGACTGTCCGCTGCGAAATCCAGGCGACAGGCTTGGCGAACACGGGACGGGCGCCCGGCTGCTTGAAGATGATTAACATGCACTCGGCCATCGGGCTGAGTTCACCTAAAACTAAAGCGCCGCTAAGGGCGCTTTAGTTTGTTTCCGGTCTTTGTCTTTCGCTCTATCCCGCTGATTACAGGAGGGTTTCCCCCGACGTCAACACCCCTCATATCGAGCACGTGGTGGAGGTTCCGGTTTGTGTTGATACTGTAAGTGTAAGCGACGACGCCCTGTTCGCCAGCGAAATGCTGATTTTTTAGCCGAAATTTTTACGGCAACTGCCATAATTTTCTATAGTTAGTTGGCATACCTTACAGGAGACAGCCATGCTGACGGTGCACCATTTAAATCAGTCTCGTTCGCAGCGCATCCTCTGGGCGCTGGAAGAGCTGGCGTTGCCTTACCAGATTGTGCGTTACCAGCGTGAAAAGACCATGCTGGCGCCGCCGGCATTGAAAAAAGTGCATCCGCTGGGCAAGTCTCCGGTTATCGAAGATCACGGTATGGTTATTGCGGAATCGGGCGCCATCCTGGAATATTTGCAGGACACTTACGACAGTATCGGACGCTTTAAACCTGCGGATGCGCAGGGGAAACAACACTATCGATTCTGGCTACATTACGCTGAAGGTTCGCTCATGCCCTTGCTATTGATGAGACTGCTCTTTACCTCTTTGGGTAAACCGCCGGTACCATTGGGCCTGCGAACGTTGGGCGGCGTTATCGGTAAGGGCGCGCAAAAAGCGTACCTCAATCCGCAACTGGAAACCCATGCGCGCTTTATTGACGGGCATCTGGCAAATCACCCCTGGTTTGCCGGAGAGCAGTTAAGTATGGCGGATATCCAGATGAGCTTCCCGCTATTTGCGCTGCTTGCCCGAGGCGGAATCGCTCATCTCGACCATATCAACGCATGGAAAGCGCGGGTAGAAATGCGTCCAGCCTGGCAGCGAGCGATTCAGCAGGGCGGTCCGTTTACCATTCCCGGCGGATAATGGCGTTTTTGTGAGCAGATTGCGCAACGTATTTGCTAACAGCGATGCGAAAAATTGTTGCTGGATTGCGCAGGGACGATAACGTTTGCGCATCGTCTGGCGATTTATTGAGCATACTAAGCAGAAAAGCATAAAAAGCGGCAAAGTTCAGTTGAAAAAGCGTTGATGATCGCTGGATAATCGTTTGCTTTTTTTTGCCACCCGTTTTGTATACGTGGAGCTAAACGTTTGCTTTTTTGCGGCGCCCCGGTTGTCGTAAATGTAGCACAAGGAGATAACGTTGCGCTGTTAGTGGATTACCTCCCACGTATACCGACGAATAATAAATTCTCAGGGGATGTTTTCTATGTCTACGCCTTCAGCGCGTACCGGCGGTTCACTCGACGCCTGGTTTAAAATTTCACAACGCGGGAGCACCGTTCGCCAGGAAGTCGTTGCTGGCTTAACCACGTTTCTCGCGATGGTTTACTCCGTCATCGTGGTGCCAGGGATGCTGGGTAAAGCCGGGTTCCCGCCTGCCGCCGTCTTTGTAGCGACCTGCCTGGTCGCAGGCGTCGGCTCTATTGTTATGGGGCTATGGGCGAATCTGCCGCTGGCTATCGGTTGCGCTATCTCGTTGACGGCGTTTACCGCGTTTAGCCTGGTCCTGGGGCAGCATATTAGCGTCCCGGTCGCGCTTGGCGCCGTATTCCTGATGGGCGTACTGTTTACCGTTATCTCCGCCACCGGCATTCGTAGCTGGATTTTGCGTAACTTGCCGCAGGGCGTGGCCCACGGAACCGGTATCGGTATTGGCCTGTTTTTGTTGCTGATTGCCGCCAACGGCGTCGGTCTGGTCATTAAAAACCCGCTGGATGGCCTGCCGGTCGCGCTGGGCGATTTTGATACCTTCCCGGTGATTATGTCGCTTGTAGGGCTGGCTGTTATTCTCGGTCTGGAAAAGCTGAAAGTCCCCGGCGGCATTCTGTTGACCATTATTGGCATTTCTATTGTGGGTTTGCTCTTCGATCCTAACGTCCATTTTTCCGGCATTTTCGCCATGCCTTCGTTGAGCGATGAAAACGGCAACTCGCTGATCGGCAGCCTGGATATTATGGGCGCGTTAAACCCTGTCGTTCTGCCAAGCGTACTGGCGCTGGTGATGACGGCGGTGTTTGATGCGACCGGCACGATCCGTGCGGTCGCAGGGCAGGCTAATCTGCTGGACAAAGACGGACAAATTATCGATGGCGGCAAAGCGCTAACCACCGACTCCCTGAGTAGCGTTTTCTCCGGCTTGGTCGGGGCGGCGCCAGCCGCGGTGTATATCGAGTCTGCGGCCGGTACGGCGGCGGGCGGTAAAACGGGCCTGACGGCGATTACCGTGGGCGTGCTGTTTTTGCTGATCCTGTTTCTTTCGCCGCTCTCTTATCTCGTTCCCGTCTACGCAACTGCCCCGGCGCTCATGTATGTCGGTCTGCTGATGCTGAGTAACGTGGCGAAAATCGATTTTGCTGATTTCGTCGATGCGATGGCGGGGCTGGTAACGGCTGTATTTATTGTACTGACCTGTAACATTGTCACCGGGATTATGATCGGCTTTGCCACGCTGGTCGTCGGGCGTCTGGTTTCCGGCGAATGGCGTAAGCTGAATATCGGAACTGTCGTCATTGCGGTCGCGCTGGTCGCTTTTTATGCCGGCGGTTGGGCTATCTAGTTCTGCCTTCATTCTGAAAAACGGGCGGCGTTGGTCGCCCGTTTTCATTTTCAGGACACATCACGTTACCTTTTGCGTTAATCTGAAGAAGGTGAAACCGAGGCATGATGCCTCTCTCCATCATAAAAAACATCGCAAACAGGGAACGCATGGAAATTTTCTTCACAATACTCATCATGACCCTTGTGGTCTCGCTGTCGGGGGTATTTACGCGTGTATTACCCTTCCAGCTTCCTTTACCCCTTATGCAGATCGCCATTGGCGCGCTGTTGGCGTGGCCGACGTTTGGTTTGCATGTGGAATTCGACCCGGAACTCTTCCTGGTGCTGTTTATTCCGCCGCTGCTGTTTGCGGATGGCTGGAAGACGCCGACCCGTGAATTTCTTGAGCATGGACGAGAGATTTTCGGGCTGGCGCTGGCGCTGGTCCTGGTAACGGTCGTGGGAATCGGCTTCCTGATTTATTGGCTGGTGCCCGGCATTCCGCTGCTCCCCGCCTTTGCACTGGCCGCCGTGCTGTCGCCGACCGATGCGGTAGCGCTCTCCGGAATTGTGGGCGAGGGGCGCATCCCGAAAAAAATCATGGGCATTCTGCAGGGAGAGGCGTTAATGAACGACGCCTCCGGTCTGGTATCGCTGAAATTCGCCGTCGCGGTGGCGATGGGGACGATGGTCTTTACCGTCGGCGGCGCGACGCTGGAATTTTTTAAGGTCGCTATCGGCGGTATTCTGGCGGGTTTTGTGGTCAGTTGGCTGTATGGCCGCTCGCTGCGTTTTTTGAGCCGCTGGGGCGGCGATGAACCCGCGACGCAAATTGTCCTGCTGTTTCTGCTGCCCTTCGCGTCTTACCTGATTGCCGAGCATATTGGCGTCTCAGGCATCCTGGCCGCGGTTGCCGCCGGGATGACCATCACCCGTTCTGGCGTAATGCGCCGCGCGCCGCTGGCAATGCGTTTGCGCGCGAACAGTACCTGGGCGATGCTGGAATTTGTCTTTAACGGTATGGTCTTTCTGCTGTTGGGACTGCAATTGCCGGGTATTCTGGAATCTTCGCTGGCGGCGGCGGAAGCTGACCCGAATGTCGAAACCTGGATGCTTTTTACCGATATCGTGCTGATTTATGCAGCATTGATGCTGGTTCGCTTCGGCTGGCTGTGGACCATGAAAAAGTTCAGCCTACGCTTTTTGAAGAAGAAACCGATGGAGTTCGCCAGCTGGACGTCGCGTGAAATTCTGATTGCTTCCTTCGCTGGCGTTCGTGGGGCGATCACCCTGGCTGGTGTGCTCTCTATACCGTTACTTTTGCCGGATGGCAGCGGATTTCCGGCGCGTTATGAACTGGTATTCCTGGCGGCTGGCGTCATTCTGTTCTCGTTATTTGTCGGCGTGATCATGCTGCCGCTGCTGTTGCAACATCTGGAAGTCGCCGATCATGCGCAACAGTTGAAAGAGGAGCGTATCGCCCGCGCGGCGACGGCGGAAGTGGCGATTGTCGCCATTCAGAAAATGGAAGAGCGTCTGGCGGCGGATACTGAAGAAAACATCGATAATCAGTTGCTTACTGAAGTAAGCTCGCGTGTCATTGGTAACTTGCGTCGCCGTGCCGATGGGCGAAACGATGTCGAAAGCTCCATACAGGAAGAAAACCTGGAGCGACGTTTCCGTCTGGCGGCGCTGCGTTCCGAACGCGCCGAGTTGTATCATCTGCGCGCCACGCGAGAAATCAGCAATGAAACATTGCAAAAGCTGCTGCACGACCTGGATTTGATGGAAGCGCTACTGATAGAAAATCAGTAGTCCTTGTGGCCCGGTGGCGCCATGCTTACCGGGCCTACAAGTAGTCCGGATAAGGTGCTTGCGCCGCCATCCGGCAAGGGTTTTAACCCATGGTTTACGGTTGTTTCAGCCAAAACCCTTCGCAACAGGTTAACCATGCCCGGGCGCTGTGCGACAGATACACGCCCTCTCGCCAAATCATGCCTAACTGCCAGCGGAGATCGCTTTCCAGCGGTAGCCAGCGCAGCGTGGCCTTATCCAGACGCTGACAAATCGGCTCCGGCAAAATGGCGATGCCGACGCCCGCTTGCACCATGGCGGCGAGAAAATCCCATTGCCCGCTGCGCACGGCAATCCGTGGTTTTACGTCATGCTGGCTAAATAAGGTCATCAACTGGCGGCTCAGGGCAAAGTCTTCGTTATAGATAAGAAGAGGATGCTCCGCCAGAGCTTCAGGCGCGATGGAGTCGCAGCTTGTCCACTGACCGGAACGGGGAACCAGCACGCACAGCGGATGACTGAACAGCGATAACGTCGTCAGCCCGCTTGCTTCTTCCACCGGGAGCGCGGTCATCGCAACATCCAGCTCGCCATTCATTACCGCCTGCTGTACCGTCAGGCCGCCAAACTCCGAAATTTTGAGTTCAACGCCAGGGTAGCGTTGTCGAAACAAACTGATTGGCCCGGCCATCAACATGCCGACCATCGGGGGAATACCCAGCCGCAGCACGCCCTTATTGAGATGGTTAATATCGCTCAACTCAGCCTCTAACTGGCGGAACTCAGCGAGGATCGCCAGACCGCGTTCAAACACCACGCGTCCGGTATCGGTCAGCAATAACTTACGTCCGTCGCGGATCAGTAGCGTACAGTTAAGCTCATCTTCAAGATTTTTCAGCATCTTGCTAATGGTGGGCTGGGTGACAAATAACTTCTCCGCTGCGCGGGTGAAACTTTGCTGGCGCACCACCTCGACAAAATAACGCAGCGTTCTGATATCCATGATTATTCCTTCCGACTATGCCTGCAATGATTTTAATTCATTTCTGCCCGTGACGGAGGTTCTCTATACTGGCGCTCCGTATTATTTTTCAGGACATTCCCTCATGGCTGTGGCGATAAGCCGCGTTACGCCTGCCGTTGTGCAACGACTCCAGGTACCGGTTCAGGTACTGCTCTATGCAGGTTTATTCATTTTTTCCCAATATCTTGTCTCCTGGCTGCACCTGCCGTTGCCCGCGAATCTGGTCGGCATGGTGCTTATGTTGGCGCTGATCGTTTGCCGGATTATTCCGCTTAGCTGGGTACGCGCAGGCGCACGCTGGCTGCTGGCGGAGATGCTGTTATTCTTTGTTCCCGCCGTCGTGGCGGTAGTGAACTATGCCCATCTGTTACTGGTGGACGGCTGGCGCATTTTCTCGGTGATAGCGATCAGTACCTTAATGGTACTCGGCGCGACGGCGTGGGTGGTGGATAAAGTGTATCGCTATGAGATGAGCAGGCTAAACCGTGAATAACGTTCAGTTAAGCATACTGTGCCTGGTGATTACGCTGGGAATTTACTTCGCCAATAAGCGTCTGTATCGCCGTTTTCGCAAACTGCCGTTGATGCCATTAGTGTTGACGCCGGCACTGCTGGTGTTAATGCTGGTGTTCGGTCATATCTCCTGGCAAAACTATATTGGCGAATCGCACTGGCTATTGTGGCTGCTCGGCCCGGCGACCATTGCCTTTGCGGTGCCGGTGTACGATAACCTCGCGATTATCAAACGTCACTGGATGTCGCTCACCGCGGGCGTAGTGACGGCGACGGTGGTGGCGGTCACCAGTTCCGTTTGGCTGGCGCGTCTGTTCACGTTATCGGATGAGATTCAGCGTAGTCTGGCGGTACGTTCCGTTACTACGCCGTTTGCGCTGGCGGCGGCAGAACCCCTGGGCGGGCAGCCGGATCTGGTGGCGCTGTTCGTGGTCGTCACTGGCGTGTTTGGCATGGCGGTCGGCGACGCGCTATTTTTGCGTCTCTCTATCCGGGAAGGCATGGCAAAAGGGGCAGGATTCGGCGCGGCGTCACATGGGGCAGGCACGGCGCGTTCCTATGAACTTGGTCAGCAGGAGGGCGTCGTCGCCAGTCTGGTAATGATGCTGTCCGGCGTGGTGATGGTGCTGGCAGCCCCGCTGGTGGCGAGGGTGATGTTCTGATTTTCCTCCGACCCACAGGGCCGGAGGAAACGGTAAGATTAATGCGCACGCCCTTGTTGTACGCCGAATCCCGTTTGGGAGCGGATAAACTGAGCGCGGAACTGCTCACGTTCACGGTTGCCTTCTGCCGAGTTATCGGTGGCCGAGAAGAACCAGATCCCCAGGAACGCCACGCTGATAGAGAACAGCGCCGGATACTCATACGGGAAGATCGCTTTTTCGTGGCCGAGGATCTGCACCCAAATGGTAGGGCCAAGAATCATCAGCACCACCGCTGTCAGTAAACCTAACCAGCCGCCCAGCATAGCGCCGCGCGTGGTCAGTTTTGACCAGTACATGGAAAGCAGAATGATGGGGAAGTTGCAGCTCGCGGCGATAGCAAATGCCAGGCCCACCATAAAGGCGATGTTCTGATTTTCAAACAGGACGCCGAGGATAATGGCGATCACGCCCAGCACCAGGACGGTGATTTTCGACACCTTCAGCTCTTCACGTTCGGTTGCGCCTTTGCGGAACACGTTAGCGTACAAATCATGCGACACCGCCGATGCGCCCGCCAGCGTCAGACCGGCGACCACCGCCAGAATGGTGGCAAACGCCACTGCCGAAATAAAGCCGAGGAACAGGTTACCGCCTACCGCGTTGGCCAGATGCACCGCCGCCATGTTATTGCCGCCAATCAGCGCGCCCGCGGCATCTTTATAGGCGGGATTCGCCCCCACCAGCATGATAGCGCCGAAGCCGATAATAAAGGTCAGAATGTAGAAATAGCCCATAAAACCGGTGGCATAGAACACGCTCTTGCGCGCTTCGCGGGCATCGCTGACCGTAAAGAAACGCATCAGAATATGCGGCAAGCCGGCGGTGCCGAACATCAGCCCCAGACCCAACGACAACGCCGAAATCGGATCTTGTACCAACCCTCCTGGGCTCATAATCGCTGTGCCTTTCGGGTGTACCGCCATGGCTTCGGTAAACAGATTATTGAAGCTAAAGCCGACGTGTTTCATCACCATAAAGGCCATAAAACTGGCGCCAAACAGCAACAGGACGGCTTTGATAATTTGCACCCACGTTGTCGCCAGCATCCCGCCGAACAGCACGTACATCATCATCAGCACGCCGACCAGCACTACGGCGATGTGATAGTTGAGGCCGAACAGCAGTTCAATCAGTTTACCGGCGCCGACCATTTGGGCGATGAGATAAAGCGCCACCACTACCAGGGAGCCACAGGCCGAAAGAATACGGATTGGCCCCTGTTTCAGGCGATAAGAGGCAACGTCAGCAAAAGTATAACGTCCCAGATTACGCAGGCGCTCGGCAATCAAAAACAGGATGATTGGCCAGCCGACAAGGAAGCCCAGCGAATAGATCAGCCCGTCATAACCGGAGGTAAACACCAGAGCGGAAATGCCGAGAAATGACGCGGCGGACATATAGTCGCCGGCAATCGCCAGCCCGTTCTGGAACCCGGTGATATTGCCGCCAGCCGTGTAGTAGTCGCTACGGGAACGTACGCGTTTAGAGGCCCAGTAGGTAATACCGAGCGTAAACACGACGAAAATCAAAAACATGATAATCGCTTGCCAGTTGGTGGGCTGGCGTTCAACCGCGCCGCTAATGGCATCCGCCGCATGAGCGGCGAAGGGGAGAGCGGCGGCGAGCGCCGTCAGAACTCTCTTCATAATGCTTTCACCTCATGCAGTACGGCGTTATTAAGACGATCGAATTCGCCATTCGCCCGCCAGATATAAATTCCGGTCAACACAAAAGAAATCACAATCACCCCGACGCCAATGGGAATTCCTCGGGTGACGCTGGTTCCCGCATGTAGAGGCGTGCCCAGCCAGCCAGGCGCGAAGGCGATCAGTAAAATAAAGCTGATATAAACCGCCAGCATGATAACCGACAGAATCGTGGCAAACCGTTGCCGTTTTTCAACTAATTCCCTGAAACGCGCACTGTCTTCTATCCGCTGATAAATTTTGTCATTCATCACAGAGCTCTCCAGAGGTCCCCCTGCGTCTTTCGCGCTACAGGCGCGTTGGCCGCACTCGCGCGCCCCAGCCACATAGTGAACTTGAACTATGCTGCTGAGGGTGTGCTCGCTTGCCGCCTTCCTGTAACACGAAATCCTTTGGGGGAGGGTTTTTTATATTTCCCTCTCCCGGTTTGAGAGAGGGCAGGGGTAGGGTCGTAGGCCGGATAAAACGCTTTCGCGTTGCCATCCGGCATTTATGGTTATGACGGCATCGCGATGGCCTGCTTCTCTTCGAGCAGTTTCTCCACCACGCCAGGATCGGCGAGAGTCGAGGTATCGCCCAGATTGCTGGTATCGCCCGCCGCGATTTTGCGCAAAATGCGGCGCATAATTTTGCCGGAACGGGTTTTTGGCAGTGAGTCGGTCCAGTGCAGAACGTCCGGCGTCGCCAGTGGGCCAATCTCTTTACGTACCCAGTTGCGCACCTCCGCGTACAGTTCTGGCGACGGCTCCTCGCCGTGGTTGAGCGTCACATAAGCGTAAATCGCCTGGCCTTTGATAGCGTGTGGAATACCCACCACCGCCGCTTCGGCGATCTTCGGATGCGCCACCAGCGCTGACTCGATTTCCGCCGTACCCAGACGGTGGCCGGAGACGTTTAACACGTCATCCACGCGACCGGTGATCCAGTAATAGCCGTCTTCATCGCGACGCGCGCCGTCGCCGCTGAAATACATATTCTTAAAGGTAGAGAAATAGGTCTGCTCAAAACGTTCATGATCGCCGAACAGAGTGCGCGCCTGGCCCGGCCAGGAATCGGTGATGACCAGATTGCCTTCCGTCGCGCCTTCTTGCGGATGGCCTTCGTTATCCACCAGCGCAGGCTGTACGCCAAAGAAAGGACGGGTGGCGGAACCGGCTTTCAGTTCGATAGCGCCCGGTAGCGGCGTGATCATAAAACCGCCTGTTTCAGTCTGCCACCAGGTGTCGACGACCGGACATTTTTCCTTGCCGATCTTCTTCCAGTACCATTCCCACGCTTCGGGATTGATCGGCTCGCCGACGGAACCCAGAATGCGTAGTGAAGAACGGTCGGTGCCTTCAATGGCTTTATCGCCTTCCGCCATCAGCGCGCGGATGGCCGTCGGGGCGGTATAGAGAATGTTGACCTGGTGTTTGTCGACCACCTGGCACATGCGAGCGGGCGTTGGCCAATTCGGCACGCCTTCAAACATTAAGGTGGTCGCGCCGCAGGCCAGCGGGCCATACAACAGATAGCTGTGCCCCGTCACCCAACCCACATCGGCGGTACACCAGTAAATATCGCCAGGGTGATAATCAAAGACATACTTAAAGGTGGTCGCGGCGTAGACCAGATAACCGCCGGTGGTGTGCAGCACGCCTTTCGGCTTGCCGGTGGAGCCGGAGGTATAAAGGATAAACAGCGGATCTTCGGCATTCATCGCTTCAGGCTGGTGCTCAGGGCTGGCTTTTTCAATCAAATCGCGCCACCACAGGTCGCGGCCTTCTTGCCAGTCAATGTCGCTGCCGGTGCGCTTCAGGACGATCACATGCTCAACGCTAGTGACATTCGGGTTTTTCAGCGCGTCATCGACATTCTTTTTCAGCGGGATACTGCGTCCGGCACGTACACCTTCGTCAGCGGTGATCACCAGCCGCGAACTGGAGTCGATAATGCGTCCGGCGACGGCTTCCGGCGAGAAGCCCCCGAAGATCACCGAATGCACCGCACCGATGCGGGCGCAGGCCAACATTGCCACCGCCGCTTCCGGCACCATCGGCATATAAATCGCTACCACATCGCCTTTTTTAATGCCCAGATCCAGCAGCGTATTCGCGAAACGGCAGACATCGCGATGCAGTTCGCGATAAGAGATATGTTTACTCTGCGACGCGTCATCGCCTTCCCAGATAATGGCGGTGCGATCGCCATTTTCCTGCAAATGGCGGTCAAGACAGTTCGCCGCCAGATTCAGCGTGCCGTCCTCGTACCATTTAATCGACACATTGCCTGGCGCAAAGGAGGTGTTTTTCACTTTTTGGTACGGCGTGATCCAATCGAGAATTTTTCCCTGTTCGCCCCAAAACGTATCGGGGTCGTTAATAGACTGTTTATATTTAGTCTCATACTGCTCTGGATTTATCAGGCAACGATCCGCAATGTTGGCGGGAATGGCGTGTTTATGTGTTTGGCTCATGCTGTTGTTCTCCTTGTAGGATGTTAATAATATGTCGCATAAACGTTAAATGTAGGGTCTTAATAAGTTTTGTTTAGTATTTGGGCGACAGATCACGCAAAAAGGGAACTGTGCAAATAAGCAGCAATCTATTTTTTGATTGTGTCCCGCAAAATTAGATAAATTTTCGGGATAACATGACGTTATATGAAATTTTTTAAAAAAGTGATCCGTGTCCGGAAATCAGAAAAGAGAGGGAGTTTTGTCCAGGTTACTAACTCTAAAGTGGTATTTTACATACACTTACAATTGATTAAAGACAACATTTTAAGTGTGGTTATTTGTTACACATAGAGGAGATCAATGTAATAACAGTATTTGTGCGGTTGCTGTTATGGAAAACGATAAAAAATCGCCATTAAAGATAATGGCGCAATCTGGATGAGACCTCTATGGCAAGGAAAACACTACGCGCACGCCGTTTCTTCAGCCTTATATTTCCTTTTTTCTTCATTACCTCTGTTTACGCTGAGCAAACGCCTGAATCCGCAAAAACCGTTACTGTTGAAGCGAAAAATGAAACGTTCGCGCCTCAACACCCCGACCAATATCAGTCATGGAAAGCGACGTCAGAACAGTCTGCCCGTGAAGATGCGCTGGCGGAAGACCCTCGTCTGGTGATCCTGTGGGCGGGCTATCCCTTCTCCCGTGATTACAACAAACCACGCGGCCACGCGTATGCGGTAACCGACGTGCGCGAAACGCTGCGTACCGGCGCGCCAAAAACGGCGGAAGACGGCCCGCTGCCGATGGCCTGCTGGAGCTGTAAAAGCCCCGATGTCGCGCGCCTTATCCAACAAGAAGGCGAAGACGGCTACTTCCATGGCAAATGGGCGCGCGGCGGCCCGGAAATTGTCAACGATTTGGGCTGTGCCGACTGTCATAACACCGCGTCGGACGATTTCGCCCAGGGGAAGCCAGCGTTAACGTTGTCGCGCCCCTATGCCGAACGGGCGATGGAGGCTATCGGCAAACCGTTTGATAAAGCGGGACGATTTGATCAGCAATCGATGGTCTGCGGTCAGTGCCACGTGGAGTACTACTTTGACGGTAAAAACAAAGCCGTTAAGTTCCCGTGGGATGAGGGCATGAAGGTCGAAAATATGGAGCAATACTACGACACTATCGCCTTCTCTGACTGGACTAACTCTCTGTCGAAAACCCCGATGCTCAAAGCGCAGCACCCGGAATATGAAACCTGGAGCGCGGGCATTCACGGTAGGAACAACGTGACCTGTATCGACTGCCACATGCCGAAAGTACAGAACGCCGAAGGCAAGCTCTACACCGACCATAAAATCGGCAACCCGTTCGACAATTTCGCGCAAACCTGCGCCAACTGCCACACCCAGGACAAAGCGTCCCTGCAAAAAGTGGTCGCCGAGCGTAAACAGGCGATTCATGACCTGAAAATCAAGGTTGAAGATCAGCTGGTACATGCGCACTTCGAAGCGAAAGCCGCATGGGATGCGGGGGCGACAGACGCGGAAATGAAACCGATTCTGAACGATATTCGCCACGCGCAGTGGCGTTGGGATCTGGCGATTGCGTCACACGGTATTCATATGCATGCCCCGGAAGAAGGTCTACGGATGTTAGGTAGCGCGATGGATAAAGCCGCGGATGCCCGTACTAAACTGGCGCGACTGCTGGCGACCAAAGGTATTACCCATGAAATTCCGCTGCCGGATATTTCAACGAAAGAGAAGGCGCAGAAAGCGATTGGTTTGAATATGCAACAAATCAACGCGGAGAAGCAGGACTTCCTGAAAACGGTCGTACCGCAGTGGGAAGATCAGGCGCGTAAAAACGGTCTGTTAAGCCAATAACCCCATTCCGCCCCATAAGGGGCGGATAACTCAACGGAGTGAATATGAGCGTATTACGTTCGTTATTAACTGCTGGGGTGCTGGCGTCAGGCCTGTTCTGGAGCCTGAGTGGAATTACTGCCACGCCAACGCCGCAGGAGTCGGATCAACGCTGGACGGTCACCCAGCAGCGTAATCCGGATGCTGCCTGTCTGGACTGTCACAAACCGGACACCGAAGGTATGCACGGTAAACATACGGGCGCTATCAACCCGAACAATAAATTGCCGATAACCTGTACCAACTGCCACGGTCAACCGTCGCTTCACCACCGTGAAGGGGTGAAAGATGTGATGCGTTTTAACGACCCGATGTATACGGTAGATCAGCAGAACAGCGTCTGTATGTCCTGCCACTTGCCTGAACAACTGCAAAAAGCGTTCTGGCCGCACGATGTTCATGTTACTAAAGTGACCTGCGCCAGTTGCCATTCCCTGCATCCGCAGCAAGACACGATGCAGACGCTAAGCGATAAAGGACGGATCAAGATTTGCGTCGATTGCCACAGCGATCAGCGTACTAACCCGCACTTTAATCCGGCGTCCGTTCCGTTGCTTAAGGAGCAGCCATGAGTTGCACCCGACGTCAATTTATTACCCGCGTCGGCGCGCTGGCGGCGGTCAGTGGGATGGCAGGACGCGTTGTAGCGAACACGTTGAATATTAATGGCGTGCGTTATGGCATGGTACACGATGAGTCATTATGCATCGGCTGCACGGCCTGCATGGATGCCTGTCGGGAAGTCAACAACGTGCCGGACAGCGTATCGCGCCTGACGATTATTCGCAGCGAGCCGCAGGGGACGTTTCCTGATGTGAAATATCGCTTCTTCCGCCACTCGTGCCAGCATTGCGACCATGCCCCCTGCGTTGACGTCTGCCCGACCGGCGCATCATTCCGCGATGCCGCCAGCGGTATTGTCGACGTGAACCCGGACCTTTGCGTCGGCTGCCAGTACTGCATTGCCGCGTGTCCCTACCGCGTGCGCTTTATCCATCCGGTCAGTAAGACGGCGGATAAATGCGATTTCTGCCGGAAAACCAACCTGAAAGCGGGCAAACAGCCCGCCTGCGTTGAGTCATGCCCGACGAAGGCGCTGACGTTTGGTAATCTGGACGATCCCAACAGCGATATCTCCCGTTTGTTGCGGCAAAAAATCACCTATCGTTACAAGCTGGCGCTGGGCACAAAACCGAAGGTCTACCGCGTTCCCTTTAACTATGGGGAGGTGAGCCAATGACATGCGCTTCTGCATTTCATTTTGCATCACTGGTGTGGGACTGGCCCATCGCCATCTATCTGTTTCTGATTGGCATCTCCGCCGGACTGGTTACGTTGGCGATTCTGCTGCGCCGCTTCCATCCGGAGGCGGGCGGTTCGGACAGTACGCTGCTGCGCACTACGCTGGTGTTAGGGCCGGGGGCGATTATTCTTGGTCTGCTGATTCTGGTCTTCCACCTGACGCGGCCATGGACCTTCTGGAAGCTGATGTTCCACTACAGCTTTACCTCGGTGATGTCGATGGGGGTGATGCTGTTCCAGTTGTACATGGTAGTGCTGGTGCTGTGGCTGGCGAAAATCTTTGAAAAAGAGGTGATTGCCCTGCAGCAGCGTTGGCTGCCGCGGTTAGAGATCGTGCAGAAAGTGTTGGCGCTAATAACGCCGTTTCATCGCGCGCTGGAG
This sequence comes from Salmonella sp. NW177, assembly GCF_051811585.1. NCBI lineage: Bacteria > Pseudomonadati > Pseudomonadota > Gammaproteobacteria > Enterobacterales > Enterobacteriaceae > Salmonella > Salmonella sp. NW177. Next base: position 120,131 of record NZ_JAMMZV010000009.1, read on the forward strand.
ACGTTAATGCTGGTGCTGGCGGTCCTGCTCGGGGCGTACACCGGCTTTCTGCTGTCGGCGCTGAAATCCTATCCGTTCCTGAATAACCCGATCCTGCCGGTACTATTCCTGTTCTCTGGAATTTCCTCCGGCGCGGCGGTGGCGCTGATCGCTATGGCGTTACGCCATCGTAGCAACCCGCACAGCACCGAGGCGCGCTTTGTACATCGCATGGAAACCCCGGTGGTATGGCTGGAGATCTTCCTGCTGGCGGCCTTTTTTATCGGGCTGGCGCTGGGCGATGACGGCAAAATGCGCGCGCTGGCGGCGGCGCTGGGCGGCGGATTCTGGAGCTGGTGGTTCTGGCTTGGGGTCGTAGGGCTGGGATTGATTATCCCGCTGCTGCTGAAGCCCTGGGCAAACCGTAGCGTCACGTTTCACGGCGTGCTGGCCGTTTGCGGCGCCAGTTTGACCGGCGTGCTGTTGCTGCGCTTTTTCATTCTTTATGCGGGACAGCTAACGGTTGCATAATCTGGACATCTTCCTTCCTGAAGCCGGATTTCTGGCGCTGTTGTTGGGTCTCGGGGTCAACGTGCTGACCCCGCTGGCGACGTGGTGCGGGATGGGGCTGCACTGGCGCGGCGTCATGCGCCTGACGACCTGCGGCGCGTGGACGGCGTTCACGCTGCTGCTACTGGCGTTTGCGATTCTGGTTAGCTGTTTTCTGACCAGCGATTTTTCGGTCGTTTATGTTGCGCAGCATAGCCATAGTCAGTTGTCATGGGGACTGAAACTGGCGGCGGTATGGGGCGGTCATGAAGGCTCGCTCCTGCTGTGGGCGCTGCTTCTTTCGGGATGGACGGCGCTATTCGCCTGGCGCTCCCGGCATGAATCTGACGCGCTTTTTCCGCTGACCCTGAGCATCTTGTCCCTCATTATGGCTTCGCTGCTGCTATTTATTGTGCTGTGGTCCGATCCGTTCCTGCGTATTTTCCCTCCCGCCATGGAAGGGCGCGACCTTAATCCCATGCTGCAACATCTGGGGCTGATCTTACATCCGCCGCTGCTCTATCTGGGTTATGGCGGCCTGATGACCGCGGCGAGCGTAGCGCTGGCCTCGCTACTGTGCGGCGGCTTTAACGCGGCAACCGCCTGGGTGTGCTGGCGCTGGGCGTTACCCGGCTGGTGCGCTCTGACGCTGGGGATTATTCTCGGATCGTGGTGGGCGTATTGCGAACTGGGCTGGGGCGGCTGGTGGTTCTGGGACCCGGTGGAAAATGCCTCGTTGTTGCCGTGGCTTGCCGCCAGCGCGTTGCTGCACAGTCTGTATGTCAGCCGCCAGCGCGGGAGCTTCCGTCACTGGTCGTTGCTGCTGGCGATACTGACGCTGATCCTCTCGTTGCTGGGAACGCTGATTGTGCGTTCCGGCATTCTTGTTTCGGTACATGCTTTTGCGTTAGATAACGTGCGCGCGGTGCCGCTGTTTACCCTTTTTGCCGCGTTAAGTCTGGCATCGCTTGCTCTGTACGGCTGGCGGGCGCGGGAGCCGTATCCGGCGACGCGTTTGGGCGGCGGAAAGTGCGAAACGCTCATTCTGACGACGCTGCTGCTCTTTAGCGCCGTCTTGTTGATCGTGCTGGTCGGGACGCTCTACCCCATGATTTATGGTTTGATGGGCTGGGGAAGGCTTTCGGTGGGCGCGCCCTATTTTAATCGCGTCACGCTGCCGTTTGGCCTGCTGATGCTGGTGGTTATCGTGCTGGCGACAATCAGAAGCCGCAAAGTCTCTGTGCATCGTCAGCTTCCGGCGTTGCTGGCGCATACGGGCGTATTTATCTTCGCCGCCGGGATCATGGTTTCCAGCGGCAGTCGGCATGAAATCAGCCTTAACCTCAGCCCCGGTCAGCAGGTGGTACTGGCGGGCTACATTTTCCGCTTTGAGCGTCTGGATCTGGAAGCCAAAGGCAACTACACCAGTGAAAAAGCGCGGATCACGTTGTGGCGGAATGAAAAACGCATTGGCAGTCTGCAGCCTGAAAGGCGCTTCTATGCCGCGCGTCGTCAACAGATGATGGAGCCGGGGATTCACTGGAACCTGCTACATGACTGGTACGCGGTGATGGGCGAAAAAACCGGACCGGATCGTTACGCCATGCGCTTATACGTGCAGACCGGCGTGCGCTGGATCTGGGGAGGGGGATTGTTGATGGTGTGTGGAGCGCTGCTGAGCGGATGGCGGGGGAGGAAGCATCCTGAGTTATTGCCTGATGGCGCTGCGCTTATCAGGCCTACGAGTGAAAAGCATGGTAGGCCGGATAAGGCGTTTACGCCGCCATCCGGCAAGACGATGTTACTTGTGGCTTTTCTGATTTTTCTGCCTTTTAGCACCCACGCCCAGGTGGTGGATACCTGGCGCTTTGACAATCCACAACAGCAGGAAAAAGCGCTATCTATTGCCAGTCAACTGCGCTGTCCGCAGTGTCAGAACCAGAATTTGCTGGAATCCAATGCGCCCGTGGCGGTCAGTATGCGCCATCAGGTTTACAGCATGGTGGCCGAAGGTAAAAGCGAAGCGGAAATCACCGCCTGGATGACCGACCGTTATGGTGATTTCGTGCGCTACAACCCGCCGTTGAATGAGCAAACGCTGCTGTTGTGGGCGCTGCCGTACCTGCTGTTATTGCTGGTGGGCGTGGTAGTCTGGCGGGTGAGAAAGCGTCAGCACGCAGGAGAGGGGGAACAATGAGCCAGTCTGAACACTCCACTGCGCCGTTACGTCCCATGCCCGTAAAGCGTCTGGCGGCTGCGGCGGTGTTGATGGTGGCTGCCTGTGTCGGCGGCTATCTGTTGACGCCGAAATGGCAGGCTGTGCGTAGCGAGCAACAGCGTCTGGCCGATCCGCTACGTGACTTTACGAACCCGCAAACGCCAGAGGCGCAGCTTTCCAGGCTGCAAGAAAAAATCCGCGCCAATCCGCAGGATAGCGAGCAATGGGCGCGGCTGGGCGAGTATTATCTCTATCGCAATGCGTATGACAATGCGCTGCTGGCATATCGTCAGGCGTTGCGTCTGCGAGGCGATAACGCGCAGCTTTTCGCCGCGCTGGCAACGGTGCTGTATTACCAGGCCGGGCAACATATGACGCCTGCGACGCGTGAAATGATTAATAAAGCGTTAGCGCTGGATGCAACAGAAGTGACCGCGCAGATGCTGCTGGCGGCGGATGCGTTTATGCAGGCGGATTATGCGCAAGCCGTGTCGCTGTGGCAAACCTTACTGGATGCCAACTCGCCGCGAGTGAACCGCGCGCAGCTGGTAGAGGCCATTAATTTGGCTAAATTGTTACAAAATCGGCAGAAATAATTTTTTCTTTTTTGTGACTTTTGTCATGTGTGCTGTTTAAAAAAACGGCGAATGAGACACAAGTAAAAATTAATTACCTCAGTGTATTATTCGTTTTTGACGAAGTAAAAAACTTTCCATAACAAATAGTTATTCATCATTAACGCCATAAACTCGCGTTATTATGCATAAAAACAGCCAAAAGCCCTGTTATGAAAGGGTTGCGCAAGACGCTATGCAAATGATACTGATTATGCGCGTTAAAAAACTCTACAAACCAACGCAACACAAATCATACCCTTTCAGTATGTATTGCTCTCATGCTTTCGGCGGAGAGCAACGCTTCATCGAGGAAGTCTGTTGTTATGAAAAATTTGAAAGTCAGCCTGGCCTGGCAAATTTTGCTGGCTATGGTGCTGGGCATTCTGTTGGGCAGCTATCTGCATTATCACAGTGACAGTCGTGAATGGCTGATTGCCAACCTGCTGTCGCCTGCTGGCGATATTTTTATCCATCTGATTAAAATGATCGTCGTGCCGATCGTGATCTCGACTCTGATTGTCGGCATCGCCGGCGTTGGCGATGCAAAACAGCTAGGCCGTATCGGCGCCAAAACCATTCTCTATTTTGAACTGATCACCACGGTGGCGATTATCCTCGGCATTACGCTGGCGAATGTCTTTCAGCCAGGCTCAGGCATTGATATGTCGCAACTGGCGACCGTCGATATTTCGAAATACCAGAACACCACGGCGGAAGTACAAAGTCATGCGCATGGGCTGATGGGGACGATACTGTCGCTGGTGCCGACCAATATCATCGCATCGATGGCCAAAGGGGATATGCTGCCAATTATCTTTTTCTCGGTCCTGTTTGGACTGGGGTTGTCATCCCTGCCGGCAACGCACCGCGAACCGCTGGTGACGGTATTTCGTTCCATCTCTGAGACCATGTTTAAAGTCACCCATATGGTGATGCGCTATGCGCCAGTGGGCGTTTTTGCGCTGATCGCCGTCACGGTGGCGAATTTTGGTTTCGCGTCGCTGTGGCCGCTGGCGAAATTGGTGCTGCTGGTACACTTTGCCATTATCTTCTTTGCGCTTGTAGTGCTGGGCATCGTGGCGCGCCTGTGCGGGTTAAGTATCTGGATTCTGATTCGCATTCTGAAAGATGAATTGATTCTGGCGTACTCGACCGCCAGCTCCGAGAGCGTGCTGCCGCGCATTATCGAGAAGATGGAAGCTTACGGCGCGCCAGCCTCTATCACCAGTTTCGTGGTACCGACCGGTTACTCATTTAACCTCGACGGCTCCACGTTATACCAGAGCATCGCCGCCATTTTTATCGCGCAGCTATATGGTATCGACCTGTCGCTGTGGCAGGAAATTGTACTGGTGCTGACGCTGATGGTGACGTCGAAAGGGATTGCCGGCGTGCCTGGCGTTTCCTTCGTGGTGTTACTGGCGACGCTGGGCAGCGTGGGCATTCCGCTGGAAGGGCTGGCGTTTATCGCCGGTGTCGACCGTATCCTCGACATGGCGCGTACTGCGCTAAATGTGGTGGGGAATGCGCTGGCGGTGCTGGTGATCGCCAAGTGGGAACACAAGTTTGACCGCAAAAAAGCGCTGGCCTACGAGCGCGACGTGCTGGGCAAATTTGATAAAACCGCCCAATAACGGATTGCCGGATGGCGCTTTGCTTATCCGGCCTACAGCGAAAGAGAATGTAGGCCGGATAAGGCGTTCACGCTGCCATCCGACAACCTGCTCCGGGTTGCCTGATGGCGCTACGCTTATCAGGCCTACAACGACTACGTTCATCCGACAATAAACATCAGCCATTTGTTAGCGTTTCGAACTCTTCGCAACCGGTATCAAACCCTTCCAGACAGCTTAGATTCAACCAGTGCAACGCCTTCTGCTTGTTCTTTTCAATAAAGCCCGGTTCACCGTTTAAAAACATCATTCCCGCCCAGTATTCTGAATAGCCGGTACGGGAAATGGCGGAACTGCGTTTGAAATACCAGGCGGCTTTTTCATCATCGGCGGCAATGCCCACGCCGTTGGCGTAAATCAGGCCAAGCAACATTTGCGCATCCACCGCGGAGTCGTTATCCAGATCTTCAGAGGCCTTTTGCAGCAGCGAGATGGCTTTTGGGTAGTCCGGACGCCCGGCCTGGGTGTTGACCAGGATCCGCGCCAGCGTAATTTCGCCCGCTTTACTGCCCGCGTTAGCCGCCTTTTCAGCCAGCTTTTTCGCGTCGGGATAATCCAGGCTTACAGGATTAGTGATTTTGATTTGCGCCAGTAGCGCGCAGGCGTCGGCGTCGCCATTGTCGGCGGCTTTTTGCGCCCAGTATTCAGCTTTGTTCAAATCGCCATAGCTCAACCAACTGTCGGCCAGAAAATATTGCGCGCGTCTGTCACCTGCCTCTGCTGCCTGCAAATACTGGCTACCCGGCTCAGGATCTGCGGCATGGGCAAAGAATGTCATAAACAACATCAATGCAAGAAGTGGTTTCATTTTGAATTTTATTTAGGGTACGGAAAAGACAGTATAAAGAGATCGTATGGATAAAAAAACAGCCTCCGGGCGGAGGCTGTTATAGGGAAAATGCCTGATGGCGATGCTAATGCATCTAATCAGGCCTACAGTAGACGCAGGCCGAATAAAGCATTCTGATGCCGCCATCCGGCAGATCAACCCATTGCGCTTTCGCGCAGGCGGGTTTTCAGTTTGTTGTACTCATCAATCACATACTGCTCGGCGGCTCGCTGATCGGCGATCGGCTCAACGCGTACGGCGCAGTATTTGTACTCCGGCGTTTTGGTAATCGGGCTGAGGTTTTCAGTCACCAGCTCGTTACAGGCGCCAATCCACCACTGGTAGGTCATGTAAATTGCCCCTTTGTTCGGGCGATCGCTGACCTGCGCGCGGGTGATGATTTTGCCTTTGCGCGAATGAACCCACACCAGCGCTTCATCTTCAATGCCCAGACGCGCGGCGTCGGCGGTATTGATTTGCGCATAGCCCGGTTCATCGGCCAGCGCGGCCAGCGCCGCACAGTTACCGGTCATTGAGCGGCAGGAGTAGTGGCCGACTTCGCGCACCGTCGACAGTACCATCGGGTACTCTTCGGTGAGTTTATCGATAGGCGCTACCCAGTCGCAGGTGAAGAACTGCGCCAGGCCGTTGGGGGTATCGAACTTCTCTTTAAAGAGGTACGAGGTTCCCTGATCGGCATCCGACGTGTCGCGGCATGGCCACTGGATATAGCCCAGCTCGCCCATTTTCTCGTAAGTGGCGCCGTAGAAATCCGGGCACAGATGACGCAACTCATCCCAGATCTCCTGGGTGTTGTTGTAGTGCATCGGATAGCCCATCCGGGTGGCGATTTCACTGATAATCTGCCAGTCGGTTTTCAGGTCCCACTTCGGTTCAACGGCTTTAAAGAAGCGCTGGAAGCCACGGTCAGCCGCAGAGAAGACGCCTTCATGCTCGCCCCAGGAGGTGGAGGGTAAAATCACATCCGCCGCCGACGCGGTTTTGGTCATGAAGATATCCTGCACGATGACCAGTTCCAGATCCTCAAACGCTTTACGTACTGCAGAGAGTTCCGCATCGGTTTGCAGCGGATCTTCACCCATAATGTACGCCGCGCGCACTTCGCCATGCGCCGCACGGTGCGGCAGCTCGCTGATGCGATAGCCGGTATGCGCAGGCAGACTTTCTACGCCCCAGGCTTTAGCGAACTTCTCGCGGTTTTCCGGGAACTTAACGTACTGGTAGCCCGGATAAGTATCCGGCAGCGCGCCCATATCGCACGCACCCTGAACGTTGTTCTGGCCGCGAACCGGGTTAACGCCCGCGCTTGGCTTGCCGAGGTTGCCGGTCAGCATCGCGAGGCTGGTCAGTGAACGCACGGTTTCCACACCCTGATAGAACTGGGTGACGCCCATACCCCACAAGATCGCTGCGCTTTTCGCGCTGGCATACATCCGCGCCGCCTGACGAATTTCCTGTGCGCTCACGCCAGTGATCTCTTCGACGGACTCCGGCGTATAGCCTTCGACAATCTTACTGTACTCTTCAAAACCTTCGGTACGGCTGGCGACAAACGCTTTGTCGTACAGGTTTTCTTCAATAATGACATGCCCCATGGCGTTGAGCAGCGCGATATTCGAGCCGTTTTTCAACGCGATATGCATGTCAGCGATGCGCGCGGTTTCAATTTTGCGCGGATCGCAGACGATAATTTTCGCCCCGTTGCGTTTAGCGTTAATCACATGATTCGCCACGATAGGGTGGGAATCCGCCGGGTTATACCCGAAGACGAACACTAAATCAGTGTTATCAATTTCGTTAATCGCATTACTCATTGCGCCGTTACCGACCGATTGGTGCAGACCTGCAACCGATGGGCCGTGTCAGACGCGAGCGCAGCAGTCAACGTTATTGGTACCAATAACGGCGCGTGCGAATTTTTGCATTACATAGTTGGTTTCATTTCCGGTACCGCGAGAGGAGCCGGTTGTCTGGATTGCATCCGGACCGTACTTCGCTTTGATGGCGCTCAAACGTTCAGCGACGTAATTGAGCGCTTCATCCCAGGAAACAGATTCCAGTTTGCCGCCACGCTGGCGACGGATCATTGGGGTTTTCAGGCGCGGGGTCAGGATCTGGGTATCATTAATAAAATCCCAGCCGTAGTAGCCCTTCAGACACAGGGTACCCTGGTTGGTTTTCCCCTGCGCCGCCTCAGCCCGGACGATTTTGCCGTTATCGACCACCAGATTGATTTTGCAACCTGATGCGCAATACGGGCAAACCGTGACGACTTTTTTCATCGGTTTCGCTCCAGTTAATCAAATCGCGCATACGCGCTGTCGCCCTCAGTATGCATGTTTTATGCCACTTTTTTAGTATGGGCTTTCCCTGATATTACGGGCGAATTTTGCTCAAAACCCTGACGAAAAACAGGCTATCGTCAGTTTTGACGTGTCGAAAGAAAATGCCGCATGACATTTATTATGGGGAGAAACGCGGAGCGCAGGCCAGATAAGGCGGAGCCGCCATCCGGCAATCTGCTCTGCCTGAAGTGGAAATTACCCGGATGGATAGATTCAAGGCCAGGGAACGCGTTGAGACTAACGCCAGGATAGAACAGGCCGCGGCAGGCAGTTCCATACCGCGGCCCGGCTTCAGAGGAGGCTGAAAAGGATTATCGCGGCAAAAATAGCGGCAATAACGAGATATTTCAGCGCGTAATAGAGAGTGCGGTTTTTCTTTTTCAGCCGTTGCCCGGCATCGCGTGCTGCGTGAACGTATTTAAAGATGCGATTAATCGCACCGGTGCGATCGTTCTCGTCGTTTGGCGAACTGGCGGCGGACATCAACGATGCGCCGACCCAGTGGTTTACGCTCTGCGCCCAGCGCCATTTCATTGGACGCTCAATATCGCAAAAGAGGATAATACGCGTCTGCTCAGTTTTATTTTCCGCCCAATGAACGTAGGTTTCGTCGAAGATGACGGCTTCGCCGTCGCGCCAGCTATGGCGCTGTCGATCAACTTCAATAAAACAGCGGTCGTCATTCGGTGTGCTTAATCCAAGATGGTAACGTACTGAACCGGCATAGGGGTCGCGATGTTTTCCCAGATAGGCTCCGGGAGGCAACTCGGCGAACATCGCCGCTTTGATAGAGGGGATGCTGTTGACCAGCTTTGTCGTTATCGGGCATAACGTTTCCGCCGACGGGTGGGCATCGGAATACCATTTAAGGTAAAACCGTTTCCAGCCGCGCTTGAAAAAGGTGTTGAATCCGGCGTCGTTATTGGACTGCGCGGCTTTTATGTGATGCTGAAGCCGTAGCGCCTCTTCACGAATCACCTGCCAGTTTTCCGTCAGCTTCTGCAGCTCTGGAAATGCCGTGGTATCAAAGTACGGCTGCTTTGCCGGTAACGTTGAGAAGCGAGTCATGAACATATTGATCGGCGCCATAAACGTCGAGTGGTCAAAGAGCTGACGGGAAAGTTTTTGTTTTTCCACCCCGCGTGAATGCGCATAAATGACGCTGATAATAAAAATACCGATAATGATTGCTGCGAACATAACGTCACTGTCCTTCTAAGAAAACCTCATCCCGGGATTTTCAGGCAACCCTCCCGGTGATGCCAAAGAGAAAAGTGTAGTTCGTTGACAATAAATTTACATTTCTACAACTTAAAAGGGCCATTTTTGCTAAAGAAGCGAGTCAGCCCGTTTAACCTTTATCCAGGCTTGCCGACAGTAGAATTGAGATGACTCCGCTACTTCACCCGGTGACGGTTGATTACGTTATGCCTTATCTCCCGATGACGGCTGCCAGATCACAATGCTTTCGTAAACCGAAAATGACTTTGCTTGTAACCTTCGCGAAGATAAAAACGGTGTGCATCGCGGCGTTTAATATTTGTGGAAAGCTCCGTTAGCTCGGCGCCCGCCTGACGTGCTTCTTCTTCTGCCCAGGCCAGAAGCTGACTGCCAATTTTTTGTCCCCGCATCGGCGGTAATACCACCAGCTCCTGAATTTCGCCAATCCAGTTGGCATGATGGAGATGAAACTGCATATGCAGGCTGATCATGCCGACTACCTCTCCGTTGCGCAGCGCTAAACGATAATGAACGTTGGGGGCCAGTAAATTAGCGGCAAATCCATCCCTGAAAGCCTGATAATCAAGCTCATTTTTAAGTAACTCACAGATAAGCGCGTAAACAGAATCGGTATCCTCTGTTGTCGCGTGGCGTAATTCACAGACTGGCATAATGTCCTCCCGACGCTTCATCAGGATCAACCATCTTTCGACAGACTGTAGCAAACTACCGTCATTATTTATTCTATGGCAGTTAAACGGCGGATAACGTGCAGCCAAAGATCACTCTGATGGCAAGGGGGAGGGCGAGCCTCCCGGGGAGTTAGGTGGCAGGCTGATGTTTAACCACGTTAATCATCCACGGCACACCGAAACGATCGCTGACCTTGCCGAAACCCTGCGCCCAGAAAGTCTCCTGCCAGTCCATTTCGATTTGCCCTTGTGCGGCAAGGTTATCAAACCAGCGCTTCCCTTCTGCTACATCCTGGGTATCAAGCACCAGCGTAAAGCCGGAATAATGCGCCGTTCCCGACGGGCTGGCATCACTCATCATGATATCGCTGCCGGCAATGCGCATGTTGGCGTGGGCGATAGCAGTATCGGGAAAGCGCATTCCTGACGGGCAGCCCTCTTCGTTATCCGCCGCCGAGGGGGGCATTTCACCGAAGCTGAGTTTATAAAGCAGTTCTGCGCCTAACGTTTGTTGATAATACGCGATGGCGTCGGCACAGTTGCCGGCAAAAGAGAGATAGGGACTTAACGGCATGATGGTTACCTCAGGTAAGAGATGCTCGTTAAGTGTAGTTCGAAATTGGCACAATATTGTCGGTGGAAGGGCCGCTCAGGCCCGGTAAGCAAGGCGCTACCGGGCAATGACACGGTAAATCAGTTCTTTTTCACGAACTCGGATTTCAGTTTCATCGGGCCAAAACCATCGATTTTGCAGTCGATGTTATGGTCGCCTTCAACCAGACGAATGTTCTTCACTTTGGTGCCGATTTTCAGCATGGAAGAGCTGCCTTTTACTTTCAGATCTTTCACGATGGTGACGCTATCGCCGTCCGCCAGCAGGTTGCCGTTGGCGTCTTTGACAATCAGTTCATCGCTCTCCTGAGCGGGTTCCGCATCGTTCCATTCGTGAGCGCATTCCGGGCAGATGAACATGCTGTTATCTTCGTAGGTATATTCGGAGTTACATTGCGGGCAGTGGGGTAATGACATGTTGGTATCCTCAAAAAGTCAGCAGGGGCAAACGCGCCCAAAAATGGCAGATCGCCGAAAAAGGCCGCAATTATACACAAAATCCTTAGCGTTGTCGGGACTATTGCCGCTTTTATAAAAGGGTCTGCGCCACGCCAGTCAGCAATGGTTTACACTCGAATAACCGCTTTTTTACTGTCACCACAGCGCATTAGGGCGTCCTTATTTACACCTTTTGACCGAATTGACATATATGTGTGAAGTTGATCACATATTTAAACCCTGTTAGGGTAAAAAGGTCATTAACTGCCCATTCAGGCGTCAACAGGTTCGGTTGTACAGTCCGTAACCGGACAGTGTAAGTAAACCTGCTACGCTTGTATGAGGGATAGCGTTCGCGCCCCTCCCTCCGCTCGACGGCGACGCTGGCGCGGTATGCCAGTGCCCGCCGTATATAGCGCTACAGGGCTTAGCCTATGAGGACAGCTATGCTGAAAAGGAAAAAAATAAAACCGATTACACTGGGCGATGTGACCATCATTGATGATGGTAAACTTCGCAAAGCAATTACCGCCGCCTCGCTGGGCAACGCGATGGAGTGGTTTGATTTTGGTGTTTATGGATTTGTTGCCTACGCGTTGGGTAAAGTCTTTTTCCCCGGCGCCGATCCCAGCGTCCAGATGATTGCCGCGCTGGCCACGTTTTCCGTTCCCTTCCTGATTCGTCCGCTCGGCGGGTTATTCTTTGGTATGCTCGGCGATAAATACGGGCGCCAGAAGATCCTGGCGATCACGATTGTGATTATGTCGATCAGTACCTTCTGTATCGGGTTAATCCCCTCTTACGCGACGATCGGTATCTGGGCGCCAATACTGTTGTTGCTGTGTAAAATGGCGCAGGGCTTCTCGGTTGGCGGGGAATATACCGGCGCGTCGATCTTTGTCGCGGAATATTCGCCGGATCGTAAACGCGGATTTATGGGAAGCTGGCTGGATTTTGGTTCCATCGCCGGGTTCGTGCTGGGCGCGGGCGTGGTGGTCTTGATCTCGACGATTGTCGGCGAGGAGAATTTCCTTGAGTGGGGCTGGCGTATTCCGTTCTTTATCGCCCTGCCATTGGGGATTATTGGTCTCTACTTACGCCATGCGCTGGAGGAGACGCCAGCGTTTCAGCAGCACGTGGATAAACTGGAGCAGGGCGACCGCGAAGGGTTGCAGGATGGGCCGAAAGTCTCCTTTAAAGAGATTGCCACCAAACACTGGCGTAGCCTGTTGTCATGTATCGGTCTGGTGATTGCCACCAACGTGACCTACTACATGCTGCTCACCTACATGCCGAGCTACCTGTCGCATAACCTGCACTATTCTGAAGATCACGGCGTGTTGATTATCATCGCCATTATGATCGGGATGCTGTTTGTGCAGCCGGTGATGGGGCTGCTGAGCGACCGTTTCGGTCGTCGTCCGTTTGTGATTATGGGCAGCATTGCGCTGTTCGCGCTGGCGATCCCGGCCTTCATCCTGATTAACAGTAACGTTATTGGCCTGATTTTTGCCGGTTTGTTGATGCTGGCGGTGATTCTGAACTGCTTTACCGGGGTGATGGCCTCGACGTTGCCGGCGATGTTTCCGACGCATATTCGTTACAGCGCGCTGGCGGCGGCTTTTAATATCTCTGTATTGATTGCCGGTCTGACGCCAACGCTGGCGGCCTGGCTGGTGGAAAGCTCGCAGGATCTGATGATGCCGGCGTATTATTTGATGGTCATCGCGGTGATAGGCTTGGTTACCGGTATTTCCATGAAAGAGACGGCCAATCGTCCGCTAAAAGGCGCAACGCCAGCGGCGTCGGACATCCAGGAAGCGAAGGAAATTCTGGGTGAGCATTACGATAATATTGAGCAGAAAATCGACGACATCGATCAGGAAATTGCGGAGCTGCAGATCAAACGTTCGCGTCTGGTACAGCAACATCCGCGTATCGATGAATAAATTTCGCGCTTAAGGTTCGCTTAATCTCTCGCGGGCATACTCTCCTCCATACCTTTGGAGGAGAGCGTCATGAAAAGCTATATTTATAAAAGTTTGACGACCCTGTGTAGTGTGCTGATTGTCAGCAGTTTTATCTATGTGTGGGTCACGACGTATTAAACGCCTGTTATGCCTTTTTCAACAGCACCCAGGCACGGGTGCCTGTTCTTTCCGTACGGTTTTGCAGGAAAAACTGTCCCTGATGTAGCTGGGTGATGCGGCTGACGATACTCAGCCCCAGGCCAATTCCGCCATAACGGCTGTCCATCCGCACGAACGCTTCGCTTAGCTTCCCGCATTTGCTTTCATCAATACCCGGCCCCTCGTCTTCGACCGCCATAATAGCGTCGGGGTCGGCGCTAATGTGGATAGTGATATAGGTTCCTTCAGGGCTATAGCGATGCGCGTTTTCCACCAGATTTCGCAACAGCATACGCAGTAATGTCGCGTCACCGCGCACCACCACGTCCGCCGCGCTTTCCGGCAGCAACAGAGTTTGCTGGCGCGTTTCCAGCATGGTGTTCAGCTCATCGTAGGAGGGGAGGATCACATCTTCCAGCAGTTTTACTTCCTGATAATTCCCGGAAGAGAATGACTGGCCCACGCGCGCCAGTTGCAGAAGCTGGGAGACGCTATCCATCATCTGGTCAAGACGGGCGATAAGCGGCGCGACATCAACATTGTGGGTTTTTGACAATAATTCCAGGTGCAAACGTACCCCCGACAGCGGCGTGCGTAGCTCATGGGCCACATCGGCGGTAAAAAGGCGTTCATTGTCGAGCGTGGTGGTCAAACGCGTAACCAGTTGATTGATCGCCGAGACGACGGACTCAATCTCAAGCGTGGAGCTGTGAATGGCGATCGGCGCCAGATTATCCGCCGTCCGCGCTTCCAGCTCTTTTTGCAGTTCGGCGAGCGGACGGGTAATACGCCGTACCGCCTGGTAACAAATTAGCAGCGTCAGGCTAACCATAAATACGCCGGGGACGATCAGGCTGGCGACCGCCTCGCGAATTTCGTGCATGATATGGCGATCGTTATTGCGATTATCCCGCAGCGCCTGCTCGAACAATTGGATTTGCTCAGTGCTTTCATGCCATAACCAGAAGGTACTGATTAACTGGAACACCAGCAGAATAAGACCAATTGTCAGCATTAAACGCTGGCGAAGGGTCATCGCTCTTCGCTGAAAACGCATCAGGCTCACTTAGCTTTCCTCAGTGGCAACCAGCATGTAGCCAAACCCGCGAACCGTGCGAATGCGCGACTTGCCGACTTTGTCGCGCAAATTATGTATATGCACTTCCAGAGTGTTGGTCGAGGGTTCGTTATCCCAGTTGTAGATATCGTTATAAAGAATTTCCCGGTGCACCGGACTGCCTGCCTTGAGCATCAACCGTGAGAGCAACGCGTACTCCTTAGGCGTCAGCGTCAGCTCCTGTCCATCCCTCCATGCCTGATGGCGGCCTATATTGAGCGTCAGATTGCCAACCGTCAGTTCACTTTCACCCTGATTATTATGGCGGCGCAGCAGCGCGCGGATGCGAGCGTGCAACTCCTCCAGGGCGAAGGGTTTAACCAGATAATCATCTGCGCCGACATCCAGCCCGGTAATGCGATCGTTGAGCGTATCGCGGGCGGTCAGAATGAGTACCGGCAGGGTGTATTTTTTCTGTCGGATTCGCGTCAGGAAATGCAGGCCATCCTCATCGGGCAGCCCTAAATCCAGCACCATCAGACTGTAATGACCAGACTCCAGACTATGCTCGGCGGCACGCGCTGTCGAAACGCCATCACACGCATAGCCTTCGGTTTGCGCGGCGAGTATTAACCCCTGTAATAATAGCGTGTCGTCTTCAACAATCAGTATCTTCATTCGCTTAGTCTCCTGCACGGTTGCAGAATATCATCTGCGGCCTGGTAATACGTCGTTTGTACGCCGGTTAATCCCAGCATGGTTGAGAAAAGATTGTCCTGTGAATAATCCAGCGTGCTCGCCCGTTTTTGCAGGCAGGCCTGATCCACCTGATAACGCTGTTGATAATCTTTAGAAAGCCAAATGAGCATCGGGACATGTTTTTGCGTATCCGGCGCAATGGAATACGGCAAACCGTGTAAATAAACGCCATTTTCACCCAATGATTCGCCGTGATCGGAAAGATAGACCAGGCTGGTGGTGAATTTATCCTGATGAGATTTCAGCAGGTTAATAGCTTTATCTACAATATAGTCCACGTACAGCACGGTATTATCATAGGTGTTGATCAACTGCTGTTGGGAACAGTTCTGAATTTCGTTAGTGTCACAGGTTGGGGTAAATTTTTTAAACTGCGGTGGATAACGGTTGTAATAGGTTGGGCCGTGGCTGCCGATGGTATGTAATACAATAACGCCATCGCCTTTCAAATGGTCGATATAGTCTTCCAGACCGTGAAATAACACTTCATCGTAGCACTCGCCGTTGATACATTGTCCGGGCAGGTTTAGCTCGGTGACATTTTGATGCGGAACGCGATCGCATGCGCCTTTACAGCCGCCGTCATTATCATTCCACAGTACGTTAATCCCCGCGCGCTGGATAATATCCAGCAGCCCTTCCTGGTGATGCGCCAGCTCTTCGTCATAATGTTTGCGCGGCATATCAGAAAACATGCAGGGAACGGAGATCGCGGTCGCCGTACCGCAAGAGGTGGTATGCGGGAAGTAGATCACATCGTCTTTCGCCAGCCGCGGATTGGTGTCGCGCGGATAGCCGCCAAGAGAGAAATCATCGCCGCGCGAGGTTTCGCCAACGATGAGAATCGTCAGGTTTTTGCGATCGCCTTTCAGCATTAATGGATTGCGATGGGCATCCTCGCCAATGCGTACCAGCGGCAAATTCGCCAGCCGTTGATGCGAATACCATGACCAACTGGCAACAATACTGTTCGATGGGCTTAACGCTTTGATCAACTGTTTATTATTTCGAAATAGCGAGGCGTAATCTTTATAGAAAAAGGCGGCGACCAGAATAACTAATAAAATAGAGATCAGGACGCTGGCCAGGCGGTAAAGCCCGCTACGTAAGCGCGGCGTTGCCGGGCGGATTTTGACCCAGAAGGCAATCACGGCTGCCAGAACGCCGCTTAATCCCAGAGTCAGCACCATTTGCGGCGTCATCAGCGCAAAGGTTTCCGCGGGCGTGGTATCCATCATATTGGCGATCATGGAGCGATCGATGATGATGCCGTAAGTCAAAATAAAATACTGCGCGGCAGCGCCGACCAGAATAAAAACGCAGGCCAGCAGTCGGTTTAGCCAAATAAATGAGGCCAGCGTCAGCACACTATTGACCACGCTAAACGCGACGACCGGCATGGAAATAAACACCAGCACATTGCGCAGCGAGTTTAACGGTAGGTCTTGTAGTACCTGCTTGTAGAACGCAATGTTCAGGCAGACGGCAATATAAAAGGAAAAAAGCAGAAGCCAGGCGATTTGCCCAAGAACAGGTCTTTTAAGAAAGCGCTTTAACATGTTGATGCGTCCATCGATTCGGTGACGCTAATCGTGACAAAGTAAAATTAAGTGAACCTTAAGAACTTAATGTTGGAGGCGGCCGGATAACCTGCGCTATCCGGCCTGTTGCGATAACATTAACTACACGTGGTCAATCCTGTTTAACCGGCGCATCCAGCGGATACGGGTTTTTGTGAATGCGGTTGTAGTTCAACGCATACAGCGCGGTGATCACCATCAACGTGACGAACGACCACATCACTTCTTTGGCGCCGGAACCGATGACCGCCCAGATGCAATACACAAACGCGACGAAGGTGATCAGCAGATACAGCGGGCGCGCTTTACCAAAGTGACCGTGGCCCAACAGCAACAGCGCGGCACAGGTGTAAAGATAAGGCACCAGGGTGAAGATAACCGACACGGAGGAGACCAGACCAAACTCTTTCGCGGCGTTCGGCGACATACTGCTGAACTGGAAGATAGTCATCAGCACGCCGACGATAAGCAACCCAGCCACTGGCGTACCGGCTTTATTAACCCGCGCGAAGATCGGCGGGAAGAGACCATCGTCCGCCGCCGCTTTTGCGGTTTGACCGGCAAGCAGCGTCCAGCCGCCGAGAGAGCCCAGGCAACCCGCTGCCGCACAGAAGGAAACAATAGCCCCTGCGGTATCGCCCAGCGCCATACGCGCCGCGTCACCGAAAGGCGATGCCGACACACGCAGCGCCGCGTTGGGGATCATCCCCATAATCGCCGTTGTGGAGAGCACATAGCAGACGGCGGCGATCAGTACCCCGCCGATGGTGGCGATAGGCACGTTGCGTTTCGGGTTTTTGACCACACCGGCCGCAACGGAGGCGCTTTCTACCCCGATGAATGACCACAGCGTAACGTTCAACGTGCTTTGAATCGCCCCGAAGGTATTCATGCCGCTCACGTTCCAGGCCGCCATATAGGTTTCGCCTTTAAACCAGAACCAGCCGAAGACCGCAATCCCTACGATAGGCACCAGCGCCAGTACGGTGGCGACGGCCTGTACGCGGGTAATCATTTTCGGCCCGACGATGTTCAGCAGAACAAAAATCCACAGCACCGCGACGCAGGTAAGCGTTAATACCAGCGGATCTTTCAGAATCGGGAAGAAATAGCTCAGATAGCCGACGCCGATAACGACCATCGCGATATTACCGATCCAGCATGCCAGCCAGTACAGCACGTTCGTTTGATAGCCCAAAAACGGCCCGAAGCAGCGGCGTGCGTAGGCATAGGAACCGCCGGGACTGGGATCTAAGGACGACATTTTGGCATAAACCATCGACAGCGCCAGGGCGCCGATGATAGTGACCAGCCATCCGTAGATTGCAATCCCGCCAGTGGCCGCCAGGTTGGCAGGGAGTAAGAATACCCCTGAACCCATAATATTCCCCGATACCATTAAGGTGACGGGGATTAGGCCCACTTTGTGAGCATCAGCATCCGAAGACATAATTTGGACTCCTGAAAAGGTGACTTCGTTACGATAAATTACGTCGTATCATACCCCCTCAGAATGCCGCTGAATTATGTCGGAGACGGGTTATCGCCAATGCTGTTATTATCGTGTCTTATCGTTGAGTGTAGAAAAATTAGGCAGCCGATCGTTCCCGATGTTGGCTAACATAATGCAGGGGGGTCATACCATAAAACTCTTTAAACACGGAAATAAAGTACGATGTGCTGTTATACCCACACAGCTGTGAGACTTGAGAGATATTCTTTCCGTCCATTAATAATTGGTTTACGGCATAACGCATTCGGCAGGTCGTGATTATTTGGCTATAACTGGTATTCTCGTTTTTGAGCTTTTTCTTTAACAAGCTTGGACTCAGGCACAGGCAACTGGCAACGGCGCTCAGATTCCAGTCTTTATGAATATCGCTCTGAATGATGTGGTAAACGCTGTCACTGATGCGGCTGCGCAGCATGTGCATTAACAAAGAAATAAATTTTTTGTGGTCAAGAAAGCGGGATAAAACGGTGAAAAGGAGCGCACGGGTACGTTCACTAACAATTTCATCCGGTGCTTCCATCGCGCTGTAGCGGGCGGCGACCCTGAAGATATCCGGCGTCAGACAGTTGGCGGTCAATAAGGGATCGGCGTTGCCAGACGGGAAGGTGTGAGAGATCTTTATTCAGGAATTGTAAATAGTCTTTAATATTATTGCGACTCACTTGTATTACTAGCACGCTATTTAATGATGAAATGTCAATAACGTTATTTTCACAAGCCAGAATGGCCATATAATTCGCTTTTAAACTGATTGGCTCCTTACCATTTACTCGTAACCATGTATCTTTTTCGGTTAATAACACTATGCAAGGCTCGTTGCTGCAAATCCTCATACCCGAACTCCTGGAATATGAACATAAAAGACCGGATCTCGCCAAACGGGAGAGATAACGGGGACTGAGTCAATTGTGTGATGAATTGAAACTGCACTAAAATAACTTTCCTGAATAATATTACAATATTTGTACGATGAATTAGGGTGTACAAAAAGTTGTACGCGAGTGGCAACTTGTCATTTTTGTATAAAAAAAGCGCGGGATGGGGCCCGCGCAAAAAGGTATGACAGTATTATTGTTTTGCAGCAATACTCAGGGAATACATGCCATCCTCAAAAAAAAGACTCTTTGTGATTAGGCTTTCACGCACATAACGTGATATACGCCATCAATAATTTCCGTGCCTTCGGTTTCATGCTCAAAGCCAGGGAAGTGATGATCCCAGGATTGCAGTGAGCGTAAGTAACCCACCTGCGGACTGTTTTCATCGCCAAAGTTTTCGCCGGAGAGCAGCATCGGGATGCCTGGCGGGTAAGGAATAACGGAGTTCGCCGCAATGCGACCCGGTAGATTTTCAATCGCCACCATTTCAATATTGTTGTTCACAATCGCGTTGTAGGCGTCGCGCGGGGTAATCTCCGCAACCGGCAGGGTGGAATAGGCGGCGTTGAGACGGGCGCCCGGGTTATTTTCACGTAGCCAGGCAAACATTTTATCGCCCAGGTCATGAATACCCATGTTCGCGTAAGTGTCAGGATAATCCTGCACCAGTTCCGGCATCACCTGCGCCAGCGGCGTATTCGCGTCGTAATGATGTTTGAAGGAGCACAGCGTGTTGATCAGCGTTCCCCATTTCCCGCGAGTTACCCCCATAGAGAACAGGAACATAATCTGAAAGTCGGTGGTGCGGGTCGGCACGATACCGTGGCGGCCAAGCCATGCTGTGACCAGCGCAGCAGGTACGCCGGATGCTTCCAGTTCGCCATCGTCGCCCATACCCGGCGCCAGGATACTGACTTTAATCGGGTCCAGCATACTCCAGTTATCCGGCAGGTCTTTAAAGCCGTGCCAGGTTTCCCCGGGGCGCATGACCCAGCAGTTCTGGTCGGTTGCCAGCAGTTTTGCCGGCGCGTCAGCGAAGTCATATGTTTTACCGGTTTGTGGATCGGTGACGACGTCTTTATTCCACGGTTTAAAGAACCAGTCGCCTTCATCGGTAAACTCTTTATAAAGACGCGCCATCGCCTGACGGAAATCAACCGCTTCGTCAATCACCTCTTGAGTCAGGGACAGACCGCTGTTACCGTCCATCATCGATACCGCCACATCGTTGGATGCGCAGATGGCATATAACGGAGAGGTGGTGGCATGCATCATATATGCCTGGTTGAAGCGGGAGAAATTCACCGCGCCACGGCCTTCACGGACGTGAATGTAGGAAGCTTGTGAAAGCGCATTCAGTAGTTTGTGCGTGGAGTGGGTGGCAAACACGGTCGGACCGTTATGGTCGCCTGGCTCGCCGCGCATCGCGTAGTGATCGCAATAAATCGGGTTGAAGCGCGCATAGCCGTACCATGCTTCGTCGAAGTGAATGCGATCGCTGGTTTTTGCCAGCAGATCCTGCGCCTCTTTGGCGTTATAGCATACGCCGTCATAGGTACAGTTGGTCACCACGCTGTAAGACGGTTTCTGTCCGGATTTGGTTTTGGTCAGCGGGCTGGCGCTGATTTTTTTCTGCAAGGTTTCAGGCTGCATTTCCTGCGGGTAGATTGGCCCGATAATGCCGTAACGGTTACGGCTTGGCACCATATATACCGGTTTGGCCCCAGTGAGGATCAGCCCCTGCTCGATGGATTTATGGCAGTTACGATCCAGTACAACGACATCATTATCCGTCATACAGGCCTGCATAATAGTACGGTTAGAACCGGAGGTCCCGACAACCACGGACCAGGAGCGGTCAGCACCGAATACGCGGGCGGCGTTTTTCTCGCTTTCGCCAAACGCGCCGGTATGGTCGAGGAGTGAACCGAGCGTGGTACGCTCAATCCCCATATCGCTGCGGAACAGGTTTTCGCCATAATAATCGTGATAAAAGCGACCGGCAGGCGTTTTAGTGAAACCGACGCCGCCCTGGTGTCCCGGCGCCGCCCATGAATATTCATGAATGTCGCTGTATTTCATCAACGCGTTAAACAGCGGCGGTAACAGTTGCTGGCGATACCGGGTCATGGCGGCAACGGCGCGTCCGGCGATAAAGTCAGCGGTGTCTTCCAGAATCCAGGCGAATTCATCGACAAGCTCCAGCAGGTCGCGGTCCAGCGATGCCGTCGCTTTTTCCCTGTCGCCTAACAGGAAAACGGGCACGTTTTGCTGACGCTCGTGAAGCTTACCGATCAATTGCCTGACGCTCAGGTGCTCATCCGGTTGTTCCATTTGGTAGCTAAACATCAGACAGTCAATGGCTTCGTTCGCGGACAAGATGGCATAGCCGTCATCGAAGGATGTCGATTTAATGACGGTAACATTTTGTTGGCTCAAGGCATCCGCCAGACGCTCAACCGCGTTGCCAACCCAGGTGTCCTGATGCAGAAACTCACTTTCAACAATTAATACTTTCATCATCTTTTACCCGGTTGTGGAGGCCGTGCAATTTACGCCTTGCCGACCCGCCGTATGAATGTGACGTGGGCAAGTATTACCCCGTCAAATAGGGGGTGTAAAGTGATGGAATAATGGTCAATTATTGATATTATTTTTTAATAAACAATGGGTTAATTATTGATGTCGAGCGATTTCACCCGCGGTTTATCGACAGGTGAATTATTTTTTTGGCTGATAGTGGTATCCGGCTTTAGCCGGGCATCGTCTGGCGTCGTTGCTGACTTAGCTTGCGGTATTGTTGCGGCGACATACCGACAAATTTGCTAAAAGTACTGTAAAAACGGCTGCTGGATCGGAACCCGGCAGTCAGAGCGACATCGAGGATCGTTTTGTCAGTATCGCTCAATAAGGCACGTACGTGATTGATGCGCATCGCCGTGATGTACTGCTTCATCGTCAATTGCATAACCCGCTGGAATATTCCCATCGCGTAATTAGCATTGAGTTTGACATGCTCCGCGACGTCGTTAATGGTTAGCGCCTGATCGTAGTTATCGGCAATAAATCCCAGCATCTGGCTTACGTAAAACTGCGCATGGCGTGAGACGCTATTCTTGTGGGTGCGTGATGTTTTATTGAGCAAAATGGGCTGCCAGCCGGAAAGGCTAAAGCGTTTAAGCATCAGGCCGATTTCATCGATCGCCAACTGGCGAATTTGCTCATTCGGGCTGCTTGTTTCCTGCTGCCAGCGCAACACTTCAAAGGTGCTAAGCTGCTGGGTCGCCAGTGATTTAACCACCATCCCGTGCGTGACGTGGTTGATAAGATCGCGATCCAGCGGCCAGGAGAGAAACAGGTGCATCGGCAAACTGAAAATCGCCATCTGGCGGCAGTTGCCGGGGCGGGTAAGCTGGTGTGGCGTACAGGCCCAAAACAGGGTGATATGCCCCTGCTTTATCTGCACGACTTCATTGTTGATTAAATACTCCACATCGCCGTCAAATGGAACATTCACTTCTACTTGTCCATGCCAGTGACTGCTGGCCATTCTGTGCGGCGGCCTCAGTTCAACGTCCAGTCGTTGATATTCGGAATAGAGCGACAGCGGGCTACGGGTTTGCTTTTCATCGCCGTTGCACATGTGCGGGTCGGGCGGGAGGAGGGATATTGCTTGCGTACTCATCGTCACTCCATTTCCTGAATTATCAGAATTATGCCCCTTTAGCCGGGAGGAAACCGGGAATCCGGACACAGAATCCGTCGATATTGTAGAGCGTAGCCTGACTATCAGGCCGAATACTCTGCTTTTTACGCCATTTTGTCCCAAAAACTCAGATCTTCCGCGCGCCAGCATACGATCTGAGTTTTCGGGAATGCTCATCGGGGAAGACGGAGGTTTTCACCGGGAACGCGTGCCACCATGAAGGTGTTCACTACTGTTCTGGAGAGTCATGATGACGGCACCCAAAATTACCTTTATCGGCGCAGGTTCTACGATTTTCGTCAAAAATATCCTCGGCGATGTGTTTCACCGCGAGGCGCTAAAATCAGCGCATGTCGCCCTGATGGATATTGACGAAACCCGGCTGGAAGAGTCGCACATTGTGGTACGGAAACTGATGGACTCAGCGGGCGCTTCTGGCCGGATTACCTGCCATACCCACCAGAAAGCGGCGCTACAGGATGCGGATTTCGTGGTGGTCGCCTTTCAGATTGGCGGCTATGAACCCTGCACCGTGACCGATTTTGAGGTTTGTAAGCGTCATGGCCTGGAACAGACGATCGCCGATACGCTGGGGCCGGGCGGCATTATGCGCGCGCTGCGGACCATCCCGCATTTGTGGCGGATTTGCGAAGACATGACGGAAGTCTGTCCGAAAGCCACCATGCTCAATTACGTCAATCCGATGGCGATGAATACCTGGGCGATGTATGCCCGCTATCCGCATATCAAACAGGTCGGCCTGTGCCATTCGGTACAGGGAACGGCGGAAGAACTGGCGCGCGACCTGAATATCGATCCCGCCTCGCTGCGCTACCGCTGCGCCGGCATTAACCACATGGCGTTTTACCTCGAACTGGAGCGCAAAACGGCTGACGGGACTTATGTCGATCTCTATCCTGAATTGCTGGCAGCCTATGACGCCGGACAGGCGCCGAAGCCCAATATTCACGGCAATGAACGCTGCCAGAACATTGTGCGCTACGAGATGTTCAAAAAGTTGGGCTACTTCGTCACCGAGTCATCAGAGCATTTTGCCGAGTACACGCCGTGGTTTATTAAACCGGGACGCGAAGATCTGA
Organism: Salmonella sp. NW177; assembly: GCF_051811585.1. Lineage (NCBI taxonomy): Bacteria > Pseudomonadati > Pseudomonadota > Gammaproteobacteria > Enterobacterales > Enterobacteriaceae > Salmonella > Salmonella sp. NW177. The sequence goes on from NZ_JAMMZV010000009.1 coordinate 144,047, forward strand.
TTGCGCGCTACAAGGTGCCGCTGGATGAATATCCGAAACGCTGCGTAGAACAACTGGCGAACTGGCATAAAGAACTGGAGGAGTATAAAACCGCCGAGCGTATCGACATCAAACCGTCCCGCGAGTACGCCAGCACCATTATGAACGCTCTGTGGACCGGCGAGCCGAGCGTGATTTACGGCAATGTGCGTAATGAGGGGCTGATTGATAACCTGCCGCAGGGAAGCTGCGTGGAAGTGGCTTGTCTGGTGGATGCCAACGGCATTCAACCGACGAAGGTGGGGACGATCCCTTCCCATCTGGCGGCGATGATGCAGACCAACATCAACGTGCAAACGCTGTTGACCGAAGCCATCCTCACGGAAAACCGCGATCGCGTGTATCACGCGGCGATGATGGACCCTCATACCGCGGCGGTGCTGGGTATCGAAGAAATCTATGCGTTGGTTGACGATCTGATCGCCGCGCATGGCGACTGGCTTCCGGCCTGGTTACGCCGTTAATCTCCAGCCGCGCTGGACGGCAGATCCGGCGTTTAACCTCTACTAACAGAAGGCGGGCGCTGGTAACAGCGACCCGGTACCCTATGAGCATCTCTCTGACAACAAAGCTGAGTTACGGGTTCGGTGCGTTTGGTAAGGATTTCGCCATCGGCATTGTGTATATGTACCTGATGTATTACTACACCGATGTGGTGGGACTTTCGGTCGGCCTCGTCGGCACCCTCTTTCTGGTCGCGCGAATCTGGGATGCGATAAACGATCCCATCATGGGCTGGATTGTCAACGCCACGCGTTCGCGGTGGGGGAAATTTAAGCCGTGGATATTGATCGGCACCTTAACCAATTCGCTGGTGCTTTTCCTGCTGTTCAGCGCCCATCTTTTTGAGGGAACCGCGCAGGTTGTATTTGTCTGCGTAACTTACATCCTGTGGGGCATGACGTATACCATTATGGATATCCCATTTTGGTCGCTGGTGCCGACCATTACGCTTGATAAGCGAGAACGCGAACAACTGGTGCCGTTCCCGCGTTTCTTCGCCAGTCTGGCTGGCTTCGTCACTGCCGGTATAACGCTGCCGTTTGTGAACTACGTTGGCGGAGCGGATCGTGGGTTCGGCTTTCAGATGTTTACGCTGGTACTGATTGCGTTCTTTATCGCCTCGACTATCGTGACATTACGCAACGTACATGAGGTGTACTCCTCCGACAACCGTGTAACGGCGGGCCGCCCACATCTGACGTTAAAAACGATCGTTGGATTGATATACAAAAACGATCAGCTCTCTTGCCTGTTGGGAATGGCGCTGGCGTATAACATTGCCTCCAATATTATCAATGGCTTTGCGATCTACTACTTCACCTATGTGATTGGCGATGCCGATCTTTTTCCCTATTACCTTTCTTACGCCGGCGCGGCGAATCTGCTGACGCTGATTGTCTTCCCCCGGCTGGTGAAAATGTTATCGCGGCGGATATTGTGGGCGGGCGCCTCCGTGATGCCCGTTCTGAGTTGCGCAGGGCTCTTCGCGATGGCGTTGGCGGATGTCCATAATGCCGCTTTAATCGTGGCGGCGGGTATTTTCCTGAATATCGGGACCGCGCTCTTTTGGGTGCTTCAGGTAATCATGGTGGCGGATACGGTCGATTATGGGGAATTTAAGCTCAATATTCGCTGCGAGAGTATCGCTTATTCCGTACAGACGATGGTTGTGAAGGGCGGCTCGGCGTTTGCGGCGTTCTTTATCGCTCTGGTGCTGGGGCTGATTGGCTACACGCCGAACGTGGCGCAGTCTGCGCAAACCCTGCAGGGGATGCAGTTTATTATGATTGTCCTGCCGGTACTGTTTTTCATGATGACGCTGGTTCTCTACTTCCGCTACTACCGTTTGAACGGCGATATGTTGCGCAAGATTCAGATCCACCTGCTGGATAAATACCGGAAAACGCCGCCATTCGTCGAACAGCCGGATAGCCCGGCGATTTCTGTGGTAGCGACCAGCGATGTAAAAGCGTGAGCATGGTCTCTCGTGCAGGCCGGATAAGCCGGATAAGCGTAGCGCCATCCGGCAATTAACCGATAACGCGGCCCGGGAGAACGCCGAGCCTGCCAGGTTATTTCGCGCAGTTAGCGCACTGTTTGCTGACAATCTGCTGGAAGAAATCGTTGCCTTTGTCATCCACCAGGATAAAGGCCGGGAAATCTTCTACTTCAATTTTCCAGATAGCTTCCATGCCGAGTTCCGGATACTCGACGCACTCCAGATGCTTAATGCTCTGCTGTGCCAGTACCGCCGCCGGGCCGCCGATACTGCCCAAATAAAAGCCGCCGTGTTTTTTACAGGCATCCGTGACCTGCTGACTACGGTTGCCTTTCGCCAGCATGATCATACTGCCGCCGTGGGATTGCAGCAGATCGACATAAGAGTCCATTCGACCTGCGGTGGTGGGGCCTAATGAGCCAGATGGATAACCTGCCGGGGTTTTTGCCGGGCCTGCGTAATAGATGGGGTGGTCTTTAATATACTGCGGCAGGTCTTCGCCGGATTCAATACGCTCTTTTAGCTTCGCGTGGGCGATATCGCGACCTACGATAATGGTGCCCGTCAGCGACAGGCGAGTCGAGACCGGGTACTGCGATAGCTGGGCGAGGATCTCTTTCATCGGACGGTTGAGATCGACTTTCACCGCGTCGCCTTCGCCCGCCTGACGCAGCGCTGGCGGAATATACTGGCCCGGATTGTGTTCCAGTTTTTCGATCCAGATGCCTTCGCGGTTGATTTTCGCTTTGATGTTACGGTCTGCCGAGCAGGAGACGCCCATCCCCACCGGACAGGAAGCGCCGTGACGCGGCAGGCGAATTACGCGAATATCGTGGGCGAAATATTTCCCGCCGAACTGGGCGCCGAGGCCAAGTTTTTGCGCTTCTTCCAGCAGTTCCTGTTCCAGGTGGAGATCGCGGAATGCCTGGCCGTGCTCGTTACCTTCCGTCGGCAGCGCGTCGTAATAGTGGGTGCTGGCGAGCTTAACGGTTTTCAGCGTGCTTTCCGCCGAGGTGCCGCCAATGACAAAGGCGATATGGTATGGCGGACAGGCCGCGGTGCCCAGCGTGCGCATTTTCTCAACGAGGAAGTTTTTCAGCTTGCCTGGGGTGAGCAGCGCTTTGGTTTCCTGATAGAGATACGTTTTGTTTGCTGAACCGCCGCCTTTCGCCACGCAAAGGAACTTGTACTCGTCGCCGTCGACGGCATAAAGATCGATTTGCGCTGGCAGGTTGCTGCCGGTATTGACCTCTTTGTACATATCCAGCGGGGCGTTCTGCGAGTAGCGCAGGTTATCTTCGGTATAGGTATTAAACACGCCTTTGGAGAGCGCGGCTTCATCGCCGCCTCCCGTCCAGACGCGTTGGCCTTTTTTACCCATGATAATCGCCGTGCCGGTATCCTGGCAGGTCGGCAGAATGCCTTTGGCGGCGATCTCGGAGTTTCTCAGGAATTGCAACGCCACATATTTGTCGTTTTCGCTGGCTTCGGGGTCATGGAGAATGGCGGCGACTTGCTGCTGGTGTTCAGGACGGAGCATAAAAGACGCATCATGGAAGGCCTGCTGAGCCAGCAACGTTAACGCCTGCGGCTCAACGTTGAGGATAGATTCTCCGTTGAATTCACTGACGCTGACATAATCGGAGGTGAGCAGATAATACTCTGTTTTGTCCTCTCCCATCGGGAAAGGCGCCTGATAGATAAACTCTTTTTTCGACATGTGCTTCCAGCCTAATAGTAAGAAAATGTATTAAGAGCCTCATAGGCCAGGCTCTAAGTCGCGCGCCGCGCATAACCGGGCGGCACGCGCGGCCATTACAGGAATCCGTACATTGCGGCAAAGATCCAGCCAAAGACGCAGGAGACGCTCACGCCAATCAAACCCGGCAGAATGAAGCTGTGGTTAATGACGAAGCGGCCAATACGGGTTGTGCCGGAACGGTCAAACTGAATCGCCGCCAGATCGCTTGGGTAGGTCGGCAGGATATAGTAGCCATAACATGCCGGCGCAGAGGCCACGATATACGCCGGATCGACACCGATAGCCAGCGCGACGGGAACAATCGCCGCCAGCGCCGCGGCCTGGGAGTTAACAAACTTGGAGACCAGCAGCAGAACGATGGCGTAGGCCCACGGATACTCTTTGACCATTTCGCCTAGCACGCCCTGAATTTCCGACATATGCGCGCCGAACATGGTTTCCGCCATCCAGGCGATCCCGTATACCGCGACAATCGCAATCATACCGGAACGAAAAACTTCGTTTTTTGAGATAGACGCAGGATTGGTTTTGGTCAGGATGATAATGAGCGCCCCGGTCAGCAGCATAAACATCTGAATGACCAGCACCATCGACAACGGTTTGCCGCCGAAGGTTGGACGTAAGTCGGAGTCCGCGCCCAGGAGAGCGACCACGGCAATCGCCGCCAGGAAGATCCACATCGCCAGCCAGTTGCTTTTCGGCAGTTTTTTATCCAGCAGCGTCGCGGTATCGCCGTACACGTACTGACGGTTTTCCGGTACGGAAATAAATTTCTGAAACGCTTCGTCTTTATCCAGATCTTTACCGCGGAACCAACTAAAAATACCGATTGCCAGGATACCGAGCAGGGTAGACGGGATGGTGATCGACAGCAGATCGAGGAACTCCAGATGTTTTCCGGCAAATGTCACGTTGCCCAGCATCGCTACCAGAGAAACAACGGCGACGGAAACCGGACTGGCGATGATGCCCATTTGCGCGCCAATAGAACTGGCCGCCATTGGACGTTCCGGACGGATATTATTCTTGATCGCCACGTCATAGATAATCGGCAAAATGGTGTAGACCACGTGGCCTGTCCCACACAGAATCGTCAGGGTACAGGTGACGAACGGCGCCACAATAGAGACGTATTTGGGGTTGCGACGCAGCAGCTTTTCGGCAATCTGCAGCATCACATCCAGCCCGCCTGACGCCTGCAACGTCGCCGACGCGGCGACTACCGCGATAATGACCAGCATTACGTCAACGGGCGGTTTACCTGGCTGGAGATGGAAAACAAACACCAGAATGACCAGACCAATACCGCCCAACAACCCGAGCGCGATCCCGCCCTTTCGGGCACCATAAAACAGACATATTAATATTATGAGAAGCTGTATACTAAATAACATTTTTATTTATCCTCGCGATAAACCCAGTCAATTTTGATAAATGGATCACAGCCATCTTCTGATTTGTGTGAATGAGCATCAGGAAATGGCGAATATTCAATGCGCCAGTGGCGACGATTAACGATTAAGCTTTTTACAGAGTTGCTTTAAGTAATTATTTTCTTGCGATGGTGATGTTCAGAGGGGAGTACCCTCTGGCGATGGGCAGGTGGAGTCAGCGAGAGCAGTAAATTATGATTTGTCTGTTTTAAAAACAGGCGTTTATTATTTAATTTTTGTGTCTCGCCATCAGGTAAATCACGAGATAAAGCGAACAGAATGTGACTTATGTGATCATTGTCACGCCATTTTTTTAAATTATTAGTATGGCGTGTGGAGACGCGTATCTGCTCACCAATATACGTATTGTCCATAGGCGTAGCACAAGCTCCATTGCTACAAACATAATTTTATTTAAGTGTCAGGAAAATTCCGGACAAATCCCTTTTTTAATAAAAATACACACTCTCGGCATGGGATAATACTTAATTAACTTTTGTTAGCGTTTTGAAATTAAAAACAGCGCATAGCGCTGTAATAATAGAAAATAACGTTAACAGGCCTGGGGTGAGTATATTTGATCTGACACAATTTCCCAGGTTTGTTATTAATGTGATAGCGTTTTTATTGGCATTGTTATAATAAATGTTACCAGGATATAACGTTTCGCGTCGGCTTTATGCGGTATCCTTACTGACAATATTGTTTCAGTAAAGAGTAATGTTCCGGCTGAACACGGTAGCGGTAAACCGGCCTGCCGGTCACGCCGTAATGAATACTGGTAAACAAGATATGGCAATTTACCAGCCAGATGAGATATTTACGGCAGGAGACGCGCGAGATATTCACTTCGTTGGCCAACTCGTCGGTAGAAAATTCCTGCTCCTGATGCGCATCAATCCACTGGCATAAGGTGCGTAGCGTTTGCTGCGTCAGCCCTTTTGGTAGCCGACGAGGCTCCTGCTCGCTGGATGAATTACCGTGAATGAGCAGGTCAAGCTCAGACTGTTCGTAATACTGGCGTTTTTCCATCGCCGTTTTCTTACGTAGCCAGCCGGTCAACGCTTCTTCAAAGCGCGTGGCCTGAAAAGGCTTGATCAGATAATCCACCACGCCGTAGTGAAGCGAATCTTTAATGGTGGCGGCGTCAGCGGCAGAAGAAATGACAATAACGTCGCTTTTGCAGCCTGCGCTGTGCAGGACAGGCAGCAGATCCAATCCGTTTTCCTGCTGCATGTAGATATCCAGCAGGATTAGGTCAATGTGATTTTCACTGTTGAAGATAAACTCTTTCGCTTTTTCCAGCGTCGAAGCGGTTCCACAACAATGAAAACCGGAGATTTGCGCGACATAGCGGCGATTTAACTCCGCGACCATCGCATCGTCATCGACAATTAATACATTGATCATAGGCTGGTCCTTTTTCCATCCCAGGGTAACTGTACAAAAAATTGTGTGAAGATCCCAGGCTCGGATTCCACGGAAATTACGCCGCCAAGCGCTTCAACCTGCTGTTTAACCAGCGCTAAACCGACGCCGCGTTCGGCGCCTTTCGACGAGACGCCTTTTTCAAAAATCGCCTCGATGCGCTCAGGTTCGATACCCGGACCGTCATCGCTCACTTCGCAATGCAGCCAGCCATGGCGGTAGTGTAACGAGACGCTGATTTCGCCGCCGGATTCCTGGCTCAACGCTTCCAGCGCGTTTTCAATCAAATTACCCAGCGCCGTAATCAGCACCGTAACCTGATCTTCATTGTTATTATCCGGTAACTGGCTGTCGCTGCTTATCACCAGGCTGTGCCCGAAATCAGAGGCGCGAGTAATCTTACTGAGCAAAAAGCCAGCGATAATCGGCGACTTTATTTTACCCAGCAGCAAACCGATCTCTTCCTGATAGTTATTGGCCGTCTTGATAATATACGCTTCAAGCTGCTTATAACTCTTCAGGTGCAATAATCCCAGAATCACATGTAATTTGTTCATGAATTCGTGGGATCGTTCACGGAGCGCATCCGCGTAGTTCACCATCCCGTCCAACCTCTGCATCAGTTGGCGAACTTCTGTTTTATCCCTGAAGGTGGATATCGCGCCGATAATTTCGCCGTTGCTGCGCACCGGAACGGTATTCACCAGCAGCAGGCGGCCTTTGACGATGATCTCTTCATCGCGGCGCGGCGTACCGTCACGCAACACTTCGCTAATGTCCACCACCTGCGACCAGGCATGACTCAGGGTGGATAATCTGGCGTCATCCTGCGTTTTTCGATAATCGAGCAGCGCCTGCGCCGCATGGTTAATTAACGTGACTTCGCCGCTATCATCCACGGCGATAACGCCCTCTTTGATTGACTGCAGCATTGCCTGGCGTTGTTCAAACAGGGTTGAGATCTCATAGGGTTCGAGGCCAAACAGGATACGTTTTAGCACCTTGACCAGCGCATACGTGCCTAATAATCCCACCAGAGCGCCGAACAGAATGGACCAGATAATACTGCCGCGGCTATTGTTGATCTGCTGCGTAACGTGACTGAGTTCCAGGCCAATCGCTACCACGCCGATCTGCCGGTGGCGTTCATCATAAACCGGTGTGAAAACGCGCAGCGCTTTGGCAAGAAAGCCGCGATTAATGGCAACGTTTTCCTTTCCCTGCAGCGCGAGCAGAATGTCATCGCCTTTGAACGGTTGACCGATTCGCTGCGTTTCTGGGTGCGAATAACGGATGCCCTGCATGTTGGTCACCACAATAAACAAAAAGCCATTATGCTGGCTCACCGCTTCGGCGAGCGTCTGAATGCCGCTTTCCGCAGGCGGTTTTTTCAGCCCCTCGCGAATTGCCGGAGAGTCCGCCAGCGAGCGCGCCACCGCCAGCGCTTTATCTGCCAGCGCGTCGCGCGTCATGCTGCTGATTTGCGAAAAATAGATCAGATGGACCACAACGAGCACCGAAAACAAAACAGCGCTGACCATCAGAATGACGGTAGTGCCGAGTTTCATGGGGCGTTTGCGTAACGCCCGGCATGGCAGGGAGTGTTTCATAGTGGACCTGAGCGGACGAATCGTAAGGTTATTATCCCTGATGAGGCGTCTAATTCAAAGGCATAGGCGATGTTGCTCCAGTGTTGAAAGGCCCGTCTTGCCTTGCAGGGGGCGCTACCTGCTCATGTCGACTGGCAAACGTCATGTCGTTAATTAATATCGCCGGATACCGTGATGGGTAATTTATTTTCATCAGAATTACATAAAATAATTTTTCATTAATTTTTATAATAACGTATGCGGTATCACATTTTATTTTTACTGACGTTCAGAATGCGTTTGATCACAATCAATCAGCACAAATATTTAATCTATTATGATTAGTTTTCATTACATATTATTAATAATTATGGAAGCAATGTGAGAAATAAAAAATGGAAATAAAAAAATGGCTGAACACAACCATAACCCGACGTGATGCTATTGTCGCTACTGCAAAAGTAGGGGCGGCGGTGACGCTAAGCCAGGCGATTACGCTGCCTTTTGCTACCACTGCCCAGGCGCAGGATACCCCGATATCGAAGGATGCCAACGGCGAAACCGTCAGGCACAGCGCCTGTCTGGTCAACTGTGGCAGTCGATGCCCGCTTAAGGTTATCGTGAAAAATGATCGCATTGTGCGTATTGAACCGGAAGACGCGAAAGATGACGCGGTATTCGGCGAGCATCAGATTCGTCCCTGCCTGCGTGGGCGTTCCAGTCGCTGGCGCGTCTATAGCCCGGATCGCATTAAGTATCCGATGAAAAGAGTGGGAAAACGCGGTGAAGGAAAATTTAAACGTATTTCATGGGATGAGGCTACGGCCTTTATTGCGGCGGAATTAACGCGCGTTAGCGAAAAATATGGCCGGGAAGCTATTTATTATAATTATCAATCCGGGGCATATTATCATACGCAGGGATCGCCCGCATGGAAACGATTGTTAAATCTCACCGGCGGCTATTTAAATTACCATAATACCTACTCGACCGCGCAAATCGCGACGGCAACGCCCTATATGCATGGTACCTATGTCGGTAGCCATTTTACGCAGATCGCGCATTCCGATCTGGTGGTGCTATTTGGCCTGAATCTCTCAGAAACGCGGATGTCCGGCGGCGGTCAGGTTGAAGAGCTGCGCCGGGCGCTGGAGACCTCGAAAGCCCGGGTCATTATTATCGATCCGCGCTATACCGATTCGGTGATTACCGAACACGCCGAATGGCTACCGATTCGCCCAACCACGGACGCTGCGTTAGTCGCCGGCATAGCGCATACGCTGATTACCGAACAGCTTCTCGACGAGGCGCTGGTAAACCGCTATTGCGTCGGTTATGACCGTAGCACCTTGCCGGACACGGCTGCGCCTAACGCCAGCTATAAAGATTATGTTCTTGGCACGGGCGATGACGGTATCGCGAAAACCCCGGAATGGGCGGCGGATATCACCGGAATTCCGGCAACGCGTATTCGCCAACTGGCGCGCGAAATCGCCTCGGCGCGCGCCTGCTATATTTGCCAGGGCTGGGGTCCGCAGCGTCATGCCAACGGCGAACAAACCGTGCGTGCTATTCAGACGCTGCCAGCGTTAACCGGCCACTTCGGGCGGCCCGGCACCAACAATGGCAACTGGCCTTACGGTACGCCGTATGGCGTGCCATTGTTGCCTGTCGGTAAGAATCCGATCACAACCTCTATTCCTTGCTATCTGTGGACGGACGCCATTCAGCATCCGGAGAAAATGACCGCGACGACAATGGGTGTGAAAGGCGCGGACAGGCTAAAAACCGGGATTAAGCTGTTTTTCAACCAGGCCGGTAATACCTTGCTGAATCAGCACGGCGAAACGAACCGCACCCGACAAATTCTCGCGGATGAATCGCTGTGTGAAACCATTATCGTGATTGAAAACCATATGACGCCCAGCGCGATGTATGCGGATCTGCTGTTGCCGGAGACCAGCTATCTTGAGGCGGAAGACCTGGTGGACAGCTCCTATGCGGCGGGATCGCATAACTATATGATTGCGATTCAGAAAACCGTTAAACCGATGTGGGAAGTGCGCAGCACGTATGACATCTGCGCGGATATCGCCGGGCATCTTGGACTGCGCGAGCAATATACCGAGGGCCGAACTCAGGCGCAGTGGGCGGAGATGCACTATCAGCAGATCCGTGAAAAACGTCCATACCTGCCGGAGTGGAGCGTGGCGAAAGAGATGGGCGTGATTGACCAGCGTATCGCTACCGAGCAGCAGAGCCTTGCGTTTGCCGATTTCCGCGCCGACGCCGAGGCTAATCCACTCTCCACGCCGTCGGGCAAAATTGAAATTTACTCCCAGGCGCTGGCGGATCTGGCGCAAGCGTGGACGTTGCCAGAAGGCGAGCGAATTCCCGCATTGCCGGAATTTTGTCCGGCGAAAGAGTCGCACCTTAACAAAGCGCTGACGGCGAAGTATCCGTTGCAGTTAAGCGGCTTCCATACCAAAGGGCATACCCACTCGACCTACAGCAATGTGCTGATGCTACATGAGGCGGTGCCGGATGAGGTCTGGATTAACCCGATTGACGCCAGCGCCCGCCAATTGAAGTCCGGCGATCGGGTGCATGTATTCAATGACCGCGGCGTGGTGGAGCTTCCCTGTAAAGTGACCCAGCGCATTTTACCCGGCGTGGCGGCGATGCCGCAGGGCGCGTGGACGCGGCTTGACGGCAACGGCGTTGATGTCGGCGGCTGTATCAATACGCTGACCAGCCACCATCCTTCGCCGCTGGCGAAAGGCAATCCGCAGCATACCAATCTGGTTGAAATTAAACGCGCTTAAGGAGTGATGTACGATGAAACAGTATGGCTTTTATGTTGACTCCTCGCGCTGTTCAGGCTGTAAAACCTGCCAGGTAAGCTGCAAGGATAATAAAGATCTGGATGTCGGTCCGAAACTGCGCCGCGTCTATGAATATGGCGGCGGAAGCTGGGTGAAAGAGGGGGAAAGCTGGCATCACGACACCTTTACCTACTACCTCTCTATTGCTTGTAACCATTGTGATGAGCCGGTATGTGTCTCCGGCTGTCCGACCGGGGCGATGCATAAACGCAAAGAAGATGGTCTGGTCGTGGTGGATGACAGCGTATGCGTCGGCTGTCGCTATTGTGAAATGCGCTGCCCCTACGGCGCGCCGCAGTTTGATACGCAGGCGAACGTGATGCGTAAATGCGACGGTTGTCTTGACCGACTGGAGAACAATCTGCGCCCTATCTGTGTGGATTCTTGCCCGCAGCGAGCGCTGGATTTCGGCCCTGTCGATGAATTACGGGCAAAATATGGCACGGAGAATCAAATCGCGCCGCTGCCTTCAGCGTCGTTCACCCATCCTAACCTCATTATTAAACCGCATCCGAAAGCGAGACCCACGGGCGATACGGAAGGCGCAATCATGAACATTCGGGAGGTGCGCCATGCATGAGTTACCGCTGGTCTTTTTTACGGTGTTTACCCAGAGCGCGGTTGGCGCGTTTATTCTGCTGCTGATTGGCGGCGCAATGGGGCTGGTCGCGCCGCGGCGCAAGGCTATTGGTCTGTTCTCGGTGATGTGCCTGTTTGGGCTGGGCGTCATTGTCGGCACCTTCCACGTCGGGCAACCGCTGCGTGCGCTGAATATGCTGCTGCGCGTCGGACATTCGCCGATGAGTAACGAGATTGTCTTGTCGGCGGCTTTTGCGGCGCTCGGCGGGCTGGGGGCGGTCGGTTTGTTGCTGAACCGGGCGACGCCGCTGTGTAACGCGTTGGTCTGGTTGGCGGCGATAGTCGGGGTGGTCTTCTTATACGCCGTTCCGCAGATTTACCAACTGCCGACGGTGGCGACCTGGCGTTCATCTTACACTACGGCAATGATGATATTGACGCCGTTGATTGGCGGCGGCGCGTTGGCGGCACTGTTTGGCGTGCGCCGTCTGGGGCTACTGGTCAGCGTGTTGGCGATTTTGGTGAGCTTTTGTCTGCGCCCGGGCTATATGGCGACGCTGATGAGCGCCGATAGCGCTCTGACCGCTGCGCAGCATAGCTGGTTTACCGCCCAGGCGATATTGCTGGCGGCGGGTGTGGTCGGGGTGGTGGTCTGCGCGCGCCTGAAATCGAGTGCTACGGTGCTGGCCATGACGGCTGTGGTGGTTATCGCGGCGGAGTTGGCGGGTAGGATTGCGTTTTACAATCTGTGGACGCTGCCAATGTAGTTTTTGCCTGGCTTATGCCATGTAAGCCTGATCAGCGTAGCGTCATCAGGCGAGATATTTCAGGAGCTATTGCTATGCTTTCCCGTGCTGTTTTGCCGCGTATCCTCGGCGCACTGTTTTACTACTCCCCTGAGAGGCCGGAGGTGAAAGCGTTGTTCGATTGTTTGCCAACGTTGCCTGAGCTTTACCCCTGGCGCGATCGCGGACCTATTGAATCACTGTGTGCGTCATGGTCGCTACCGGATGATGATGCGCTTACATGGCAATTTTCTGTGTTGTTTGAAGGCCAGGGAAAGATGCCCGTCCCGCCCTGGGGATCGGTCTATCTGGAAAAAGATAATTTGCTGATGGGGGAAACCACCGCCGATTATCGAGCTTTTTTACAGTCGCAGGGAATGGTATTCACTGACCGTGAACGCGAGCCGGAAGATCAGTTTGGCCTGATGCTATTAGCCTGTAGCGATCTGCTGGCACGAGGCGACAACGTGGCGGCCAACCGGTTACTGGAGGCGCATCTGCTGCCCTGGGGATTCCGCTATCTGGAATTGCTGCAACGCAATACCGTCAGCGCCTTCTATGCCCGGCTTGCCGTCGTAGCGACCTGTTATCTGCAGGATGTTCAGCAGCAACAGGGACTACAGCCTGAGAATAAACGGTTGTTTTTCTGAGGTATTGGTCAGGTTTTGATGGCGTGCCATAATGCTTGTGCCGCCATCGTGCCCGCTGTTGCGTCAGCGGGCACAGTTTACTATTACAGCGCCGGCGTCTTTTTGAAACCGGTCAGCATCAGCACCAGGCTCTGTTTTGAGTCCGCTGGCATGAAATCGTAGTGATTTCCCTGACGGTCGCCGCCGATATACCAGGATATTTCCGTTTTCCCTTCCGCCAGCGCTTTGCGCACCGCTTTATCGACATCAACCATACGATACTCATGTGAATGGTCCAGATATAATACGGCATCGGAACGGTAGTTGATCGCCGGTTTATTGTTCCAGGACACGGTACTGACGTGCCAGTCACTGCTGGTCGGGTAAAAGAAAATTTGATCGGCGCCGTTCGCTTCCGTTTTGCCGCCAAAAAGGCGAATACGGTATTTGAATAGCGAAGCGTCCATATTGGCAGGCAGGGGCGGGATCTTAAATTTCACCAGCGTGAGCGTTTCCGGGTGCTGCGTGCGTCCGCCATTTGTCCAGTCATCCTGTACGTACAAGGTATCGACGCTGGCATGAGGCTTGTCGTCTTCGCTGCTTACCCAGGTATTTTCTTCCGCTTTACTGTAGGCGTAAGGAACCGTAGTGCCGCAATCCAGTCCCTGATTCATACACAGATCCGTCATAAACTGCGCGCCATCTTCCGTCCAGCCATTCATAAAATCGGCATGGGCGGTATAAAGACTTCCCCAGCGCTCTTCCCGGGTTTCGCCATGCATTACCGGGTCCATCGACAATTCTACTTTGGACGTATCCAGCGAGGAGATCTGCGGGAGTACCCAGGCGATGTTCATATTCACCGTCGGGATTTTGACCGGATAGTCTGCGGAACATTTCCCGTGGTCGGCATAGATAGCGTTATTGTGGCTATGGGTCGGTTTCAGGTTGACGCCATCCCAACAGTTGGGGAAAGCGATCCCGATATTAAACTGGACGGCATCGCCCGCTTTACGCAGGCCGCATATTTCGCCTACCTTGTTGGTGTAACCTTTGCCGTTGGCACATAAAAAGGTGATTGCGGAACTGGGGCCAGTACCGTGATGATCGCCTGCCAGTAACTCCAGCCCGGCCGGGAATGGATGGAGCGGATATTGCGCTACATTTGTGGATTGATAATAGGTCTTTTGGTAGGCCGGATTTACGATTTCACCATCAGGTAATTTCATGGACGGCGCCCAGTAAGCGGAGCTGTCGGCTTTATTATCACAGGTGGTATCGGGTTGCGCGCGCAACGTCTGGTAGGTAGAGACCGCGTCGGTGTGGGTGTTGCCAAAAAAGTCATGCCACATCGCCTGATTCGCTTTACCAAACATCATAATCGCGTCATCGCCCAGCGTGTGGTGATAGCCGCACACGACATGTGCCTGAGGATCGGCATGGGCCGGGAATGCGCCAGCGGCAACGAGCGTAGCCAGGCTGACGGTAATAAGGTTGAGTTTCATTTTTTTGCTGCCCGGTTGAATAGAAGTGGGAGCAGCAATAGCAGATCAGATTGCGGTGTTACATCTCATTAATTATCACTTTTTGTCATTTGCCCTGCATACAGGGGCGAATTTGCAGACGTACTATTTAAATAATTAGCCGAAACTACCCTCCTCTTGATTATGTCAATTTACAAAAAGGGTACGTTAGTGATTAAAATCGGGCTTTTTGTGATAACCCTCACTATTTCATTTTGCCTATGCTAATGGCGCTCGCCATAACCGAATAACGATTCTATCGGACATCGGCTTTATTTTTAAGAAATGCGTTACGACATCAGTCGTGACGCGATCTGCTATGGATTTTTTATGAGATTACTAAAACGCGTTATTGTGGTTGTACTCTTGGGCGTGATTTTATTTATGGTCAGGGACGATATACGCTATGTTTATCAACTGATCCTCAAATATGGTGATAAACCCTCGGCGCTGGCACTGAGTAGCTATAAAGCGGTTATTCAGCAAAAACCAGTCGCAGGAGTTAAGAGTAACCTTTCAGGTTTGACCTACTCCGCCGAAGACAGGATGCTTTTCGCCGTTATTAATAATCCCCCTGAACTGGTCTGGTTAACGACAGAAGGGCAGCTGGTAGGGCGGATGCCGCTGCAGGGCATCCACGACCCGGAGTCTATTGCATGGAGTGGGGGCAACCAGTTCCAGATAGGCAGTGAGAAAGATGGCGCGGTCTATAAAACACAGGTGGATATTCAGCGCGGCACCATGCAGATAATCTCCATGGTGAAGCTTGAGGGCTATGACAAAGCAAAAAATAAAGGGCTGGAAGGTACGGCATGGGATGCGAAAAATGAGAGATTATATGCCGCCAAAGAAAGAAAACCCATAATGATCAAAGAAGTAGAGATGAGCAAAAATGGTATCACCAGAGCGTTGCCTTCTGCCATCACTGCAAGTGTGAGCGATGTCTCCGGACTTGAATACCATGCCCCAACGGATTCGCTGCTGGTGTTGTCGGACGAGTCAAAAATGATTCTTGAGGTCAGTTCCGAGTGGCGGGTGCGCGATCGATTGTTCCTGACGGCGGAGTGGTCAGGGCTCAGAGACGATATCCCCCAGCCAGAAGGGATTGCCATGGATAATGAAAATAATTTGTATATTGTGAGTGAACCAAATCTGTTTTATAAATTTTCGTGTGATATACAGAATGACTAAAATCTATTTTTACTGTCACAGTATGCTAAAACAGAACAAGGTTATTAATACCATGATTTGACGATTGCTTGATTCGTTGATTCATTGTTGGGGATATTTATGTTTTACTTACCTCAGTAACGGATTACTTTGTGGTGTAGCGTAACGGTAATTGTCCTCCTCATATTTGCGGCAGCGTAGTCTGCCGCTTTTTTTTATAAATTAACTCTCCCTGTAATAATTAACAGACAATAAATATTACTCTGTTTTTTTCAGGAGGCCTTCGAAGAGACCTCGCAGGGTGATGTTTAGTTATCAGGCATAATATTCTTCATCAACACTTACCGAATGCCATGTCGCCTCGCTAAGCGAAATCATTTCATCTACGCCGGAACTCTTGTTAACCGGGTTTTCCGTCGGCGATGTGCCTGTAAATGTTCCATTGGCGGTGGCGCTATTCCCGGCGGGATCGGTGGCCGTAATGATGTACTGATTCTCCCCCCCGACAGAATAGCGGATTGCGGAACAGAAACATGCCAGTTACCGGTATCGTTATCAACACTGGCGGAGTAGAGTCGATCGTCAGCCAGCCGATAGACAGCGAAGAATTACCCATAGCGTTTGTGGAACGAACACTGATTGATCAGCTTTCATTCACTGCTGTTCCCGGAGATTTTGTGGGTATTATCGGTACATCAGGTTCAGGTAAATCTTCTTTAATCAAAGCACTATCAAATTCCAGTCATTGCTATACGGGATCAGTTAAATTATACAATGTTGATATCACACAGATCTCTGAAGATGATATCCAGAATTGCCTTGCCTACCACTCTGGCAACATTTTAGAAAAATTACGTAATATCGACTGATATGTAAAACTCATTCAGCATCAAATGGATTAATTCAACATCAGTAGTAATATCCATTTTTTTATAGGCTGCTCTCTTTTGTGTTGAAATCGTTTTTATATTTCGATCTAATAAATTTGAGCAACTTTTAACAGATAATCCTGCTGCCACGTAATAAATAACTTTTTTCTCGCTCAACGTTAGATCGAATTTTTTAGCGAGCAACAAAATCCCATCTCTTATATTAATGTGTTTTGCTTTGTTCTTATACTGCATTGTCAGATATCTCAATTAACATATTGATGACGAGAGAAAGATAAAAACGCTAAAAATTCTGATGGTGTAGTTTTGAAGTGTTTTTTAAAAACGCATGTAAAATAAGAAGCACTATCATAACCACACATATAAGCCACTCGGGTAATATTATATTCACTATTGCGTAGAAGTTTTGTCGCTTTATTCATTCGCGCATTAAGGTAAACTTCGCTGAATGAAGTGTGCTCTTGTTTCAATTTCCTTTTTAATGTGGAACAACTCATATAGAGTGAGTCAGAAATATCCTTGAGTGCCCATTTTCGACTTATGTCGCTTATAATAATATTATAAATGTTTTCGGCTAATGTATTTTGCGATAGTTCTCTGAAGAGAGCAAATGCTTCGGGTTCATAGATGAACTCTGAAAGGAGAAATCTTATTAAATATTCCTTTTTATCTTGGGATAGTTTTTGGCTTTTATTTGAAGAGTGTAAGAGGTTGAATACTCTTGCTACGCCTGTTTCTATTGGCGCTAACAGATGTTTTGTCATCGGTTTTGTTAATGGGGCCGAAAAGTCTGCATGTTCATACAGAAAAAAATTATAAGCATTTTTTATTGACGCTGAATCTAATTCAATTAAATTATAATTTAACTGTTCATGAGTCTCTTCCATTGTGATATGAATGGTTTGATCTTTAGCTAAAAATATTAACATTGGCCCTGATGCCGTAATATACTCCCCGGACGATGTCGTAATTGAAATTTTACCCGTGGTGAGCTTGATGAGTACGGACTGCAGTAAATTTAATCCCTGAAGTGATAAGGATTTCCTCTGCCAGTTTTGCGCTGATTGTAAACATTCAATGCTCCCCACCTGGACAGGTGAGGGATTAAACACTTTTAGCATGATAATTTCCTTTTATTAAATGTGCGTGTAAATCAAAAATTATTCTGAAAAATATTTCAAAAAAACTAATATATAGCTATATAATTATTTGCGAACTTAAGGTATCAGGTGGCGATCTTTTCATTTTCTATGGAAAATGCTATTTTATATTGCATTTCTACATATTATAGTATCGTTAAAAAACTATGTCGCGTATAAAAAAAAGATGGAAATTTACAAGAATTGGCTCATGTTATTATCAAATTATCTCTTTAAAATTTGAATTAAGTAATAATTGCCTTTATTCTTTTAGAGAATAGCTCTTTAATTTCATGGAGGTAGTTAGCATGAGGTATAAGATCTGATGTTAATTTGTGATAAGGTTTATCCTGGAGGTAAATATTAACGCTCTCGGTTAGGAAAGGCATACAACGCGGTAAATATATACGGCGGCGGGTAGATGGCGTGGCGATATCCGGAAGTTTGAGGGGGAGGGGAAGCATTCAATCGTATGGTTGGCTTTATGAAAAACGGTGTAACACGCTAGTGAGGATCTTTGATCTTACCCAGCAATAGTGGTCACGTGACTAAGTGAGTAAACTCTCAAGCAAGAGGTGACTCATATGAAAAAACCAGCATCAACCACCAAAAAGCCACGCAAGCAGCACACGCCTGAATTTCGTCAGGAAGCCCTGAAACTGGCTGAACGCATTGGGGTGGCCGCTACCGTCCGCGAGCTTAACCTGTATGAATCACAACTCTATAACTGACGAAGCAAACAGCAAAATCAGCTCTCTTCTTCTGACCGCGAACAGGCGATGCCCGCAGAGATCGCCCATCTAAAACGTCCACTGGCAGAAGGGGATGAGGAACTGGCCATTCTCCAGAAGGCCGCGGCATACTTCGCGAAGCGCCTGAAATGAAGTATGTCTTCATTGAAAAACATCAGGCTGAATTCAGTATCAAAGCCATGTGCCGTGTACTTCAGGTTGCCCGTAGTGGCTGGTACGTCTGGCATCAGCGTCGTCATCAGATAAACCAGCGTCAGCAGTTCGGCCTTGTCTGTGATAACGTCGTCCGGGAGGCATTCAGTGACGCAAACAGCGCTATGGTGCGCCACGCCTGACGGATGTATAACATAAAAACCGTGGCGGCCAGCCTGCGATGCGTTACAGATGGTGCAATGGCGGCGTAAACGACTGGGAAAAGTCAGCGTGCATACAGACAGAGGTGGTCAGTACTATTCAACGGATTAGCAGAGCTTACTGAAACGACATAATCTGCGGGGGAGTATGAGCGCCAGAGGCTGTTGTTATGACAATGCCTGTGCAGAAAGCTTCTTTCACACGCTGAAGGTGGAATGTATCTACGGAGAGGACTTTGCCAGCTGGGAAATAATGTGGACAGCAGTGTTTAATGATATCGAGTGTGATTACAATCAATGGCGTCGTCACAGTGCCTGTGGCAGTCTCAGTCCGGAACAATTTGAAAACCAGAACCTTGCTTAGGGTTGTGTCCATATTACGCGGGTAGGATCAGTCCATTTCTGTAGTCTGCCTGTTGTTCTTCATCGTCAGTTGAAGTAACAGCTTTACCTCCGGCTACAGTAAGGATGATTGAAAAAATCATTTTAATGGCTTCAGCCAGCCCATTAAAAAATTACTTTCCAACTATCTGATTTATTAGAGGTATTGTCTTTCATTAAGATAGCGAGTCCTGGTGGTTTAAAAATAAAGACACAGTATTATAATGAAAATAACACATCATTAAATATTGAATTTGCTAACTCGTTGTGTGATGCTGAAATGATTTTATTGCATATTATTAATTTCTGGGATGAATGTTATGAATGGAAAATTTTTGTGTGGTTTATTGGTTTCGCTATTAATTAGCGGATGCGGTGACGATAACACCCCTACAGAGAAAGTCTTGAAAGAACAATTTAGTAATCAATTTCATGGGCGTCTTATCCTTGATTCAATTGATATCAAGGAAACATCGGTTGATGGAAATAAGAGAACATATGCTGCTGATGGCTTACTTTCTACTGGCTACGATCTGTATACGCCAGTTGCCTCGTTAACTGATTATATTGTTGTTCAAAAATCGTGGGATAAAGGCAAAGATATTAAATTCTCAGCAACTTTGAACAGTCTTGGTAATAAAGATACTGGATGGAAAACAATATTTTCTTCATTACAAATGTCAGAAACACCAAAAGGCAATCCAATTCCTAATGTTGAAACTGACGGTAAATATATCATCATGGATGGAGCAGGTTTTGATGATAAAATAAATGCAATTAAAGATGAATATGCCAGGAAGAAATCAAAACTAAACGAATTAAATAATGATATCGCAAAAGTTAAAACTAATATATTAGTTATTAATAAAGAAATCGATGAGTATTGGGGGAAAGGGGAAGATGGAAAAACACAAAGCCGTTATTTTGTTCAGCGTGATTTGAATAAAGAGCTGGAACTCTTTAATAAAGAAAATGCTCCTTATTATTTTGAGAAGAAGTACAATACTGAAGTTTTCGACCCAGCAATGAAGGCTCGCCGGGAAAAATTAAAGAATTACAGGTTGAGTGATTTTGATGACATAAGGGCGGAGAAACGTGCTGTATTAGAAAAACATAAAGAAGAATACTCCGTAAAATATAATGAAATTAATGAGAAGATAAAATCTAAAATGAAGGTGCTCGATGATGGTTTACAAGAGTTGATAGCAAAGAAACGAGGTCTCATACAGCAGCAATCAACCATCTCAGACGAGATTCACAATCTTGATTATCAATATAAAAATTGGGTAAATTTTATGGAAGAGCTAAATAAAAGAAAATAACTGACTATTATTATGGGTGATAAAAAAGAGACTGAAATCTGGTCTCTTTTTTTGAGCCTGTCAGTAATTCTATATAACTGCCAATATATTAAAGGTGATCGCTCAGGCGGTCACCGAATTCGATAATAAAGCGGCCCATCGCCAGTCGCCAGTTCTGGATCGGCATACCCCATTTTTTTGATGCATCCTTGATTGCCAGATAAATAACCTTTCGTACCGAGTCATCCGTCGGGAACACTTTGCGTTTCTTAATCGCGGCACGGATCTCGCTGTTCAGGGATTCGACTGCGTTTGTAGTGTAGATGGTAGATGGTCTTGCAGATATCCGGCGGATAACTGAAGAGCGTATTGAGGTTTTCCCAGTGCGCATGCCAGCTTTTGCTGATTTGCGGATATTTCGGGAAGACGCTGTTTATCGCATCTGGGAAGCCCTTCAGACCGTCCACACAGGCAATCAGGATGTCCTGAAGGCCCCGCTTTTTCAGCTCCGTCAGCACGCTTAGCCAGAACTTTGTGCCTTCATTTCCGGACAGCCACATGCCGGCAACGCTTTCTGACCTTCGGTATTGATCCCCAGCGCAGGGAAAACTGCTTTGTTTATCACACTGCCATTCTGATGAACTTTGACAACATACAGTCCATATAAACAAAGGGATACAGCGTATCCATTTGTCGGTTTTGCCACTCAGTGACCTGCTCTTTTACGGCGTCGGTGACTTTAGATATCAGCGTGGGCGACACATCGGAGTCGTACATTTCTTTGAAGGTGGCAACGATTTCGCGGGTAGTCATGCCTTTGGCGCAGAGGGATAAAATCTGGCTGTCCATCTGCGTAATGCGCGTCTGGTGCTTCTTAATCAGCTGTGGTTCGAAGGTATTTTCACGGTCACGCGGCGTGTTCAGTTCGATCTCGCTGTTATTGCATAACATCGTTTTTGACGAGTAGCCATTGCGGGTGTTTGAGCCTGTTTTGGGCGCATTTTTCTCATACCCGGGGTGGTCAGCCAGCTCCGCATTGAGCGCTGTTTCGACGGTAAGCTTCGTCAACATGCGGGAAAAAGCATGGAGATCGGCTTCGGTTTTAAGGCCTTCAGCCACTTCAGCCGCAAGGGCTTTAAGTTTCTTTTCGTCCATAATTGCCTGTCTCTGTTGTTGGAGTGAACATATCAAAAACAGGCACTTACACAATTTTAATTACAGTCTCACGCCCGGTCGCCCCTACGCAGTTGCACTTCCTTTCATTTGCTGTGGCCAGTTTGCGGGAAGACTTTCACTTTCAGTAATTAAGTTTGGGGTGATCTTCTTTACTCAATAAATTATTTTTGTCGTTCAGCTCCTCACGGACTTTTGCCAGTGACTTCTGAAAAGCCGGGATTGTTTGCAGTCTTGCAAACTCTACTGCTCCCACATAACGGCCAGCATCAACATCACTTTGCCAGTGAGCACCACATATCACTCTGCTTTGCCCGAACTCCCATCCTCGTCTGGCGAGCTCCTGCGCGCGTTCCGGTCTGGCCTGGGATAATACTAATGCCAGAAGTGTACCATAAGCAGTATGCCCGGAAGGGTAAGAGCCATCTTTTCGCAAAGTATCCTCATCTTCAGGACGGCAGGTAGAATGATTAAATAAGACAAAGGGACGAGTACGCATATAATATTTTTTTGCCGAAGCAGTAGCGTAGTAGCCGCCCATTTTCAGAAGATTCTGTAACATATTCCAGGTTTCTGGCGTATCTTTGGGATTAATTTTAGCACCCACTACTGGCGAGAATATTCTGGCTATATTTTCCACGCTTACATCTGCATCCTCAGCAGCTTGTTTCCATCGTGGGGAACCCTTTATCGCATAGCCCTTAAAATAAGCCTCCTTATCATAGCGGAAAGCCGGATCATCATTACCTGGCGGTGGTGGTAAGTAGAACTGACTGTTCACTGATTCTTCAGGAGAATGAAAGGGTTGCACTGTTTCTGCTGATGTATATTTAGCTACGATCAGTGGTAGAAAAAATACTAAATAACGACTTTTCATAAAGACTCACTCCGGATCAGGCAATAATAAACAGATGTAATCCTATAATGATTTATTGCAATGGTTATTCAACATACAGGTAAAAAAGCAGGACGCTGTACTGGCATTATCGTCTGTCCATACCGGACTGACTGCAACGGACAACAGAACAATACTGGTACTTCCGGCTAACAGCATTTTGTTTAACTTTTCTCCCCGGTTATTTTTTATCTGCGTGCCTGACTGACACGCATTAGGTTAAAATCTTTCCGTAATAACAAACTATGAATAAGTATTTTAAAGTATGTGCTCTGTTACCCCGGTAACTACCATCAGTCATGATGTGCTGAGTATTAATTTATGATTATGAACAAGAGTCGAAAGCAGTATTTAAGAATAAAGAAACCGAAAAAGAAAAATACCAAAATTGGCGAAGGGATTATTGTTGTCAGTGATGGAAAAGTTCATGGCGGAGATATTGGACTCACTTGTCGGGGTTAGCGAACCGTCAGATGGAGTGATACGCGTTATTACTGGTAATAATCCCCCTGTAGCTAAGTAAGCTTTTGACCCTGGCCCAAAGGGGAAAAGCTGATCGACGAAGCGCTGGGCGTTGCGCCAGAGAAAATCTGGCCTTCTCGTTATAGCTAGTCAGGCCAGAGATGGGGGCTACGGATTTCCATTCCCAGAAAAGCAAAAACCCAGCCATAGGCTGGGTTTTCTGAATAAGTGGTGCCCGGACTCGGAATCGAACCAAGGACACGGGGATTTTCAATCCCCTGCTCTACCGACTGAGCTATCCGGGCAACGGGGCGCATTAAACCGTAAAGGGGCGCGGTCGTCAACGGCTTTACACGAAAAAAGTGATAAAAGCGCGCTGACTGCCTGCTTTTCAGGCAAAATGCATAAAATCAGTACCCGTCAGGTGAGCGCTCCACCCTGACGGCACTGTGCAAAACGCAGAATATCTGCCGCCAACCGCTGAGCGGTATCTACATCAGCCTGACTGCGGTTGACCAGCATTCGGCTGAGACAACCTTCCAGCACCAGCTCCATCTGCCTTGCAACCATCGCCGGATCGTCAATTTCCAGCGTGGTCAGTAGCTCATGGGTAAAATCATGTGCCGCGCGTTTTTGTTGATTAGCCAGTTGGTGAATAGGATGGGTTGGGTCGGGATAAAACGTACAGGCGGCAATGAACAAGCAACCAGGATAACGGTTATTACTGACACATTCCGAAAGCGCGCTGTAGCGTGCCAGTAGCTTTTGTTCAGCAGAAAGCGTCTCATCAAGAAGAAGCTGGCGTCGCCAGATATCTACCTGCTGACTCAGATAACGTAGCGCGTCATATAAAATGGCTTCTTTATCTGGCCAGAAACGCTGTAATGTGTCGAGTGGGCGATTTACGCGCTCCGCCACCATTTCCAGCGTAGTATCGGCTATCCCTTGCGTCTCCAGTAATTTCAGGGCTTCTCCCAGAATATCTTCACGTTGCACGGTATTCTCCTCCGTCTTTGCTTTTGCAAGTGTCGCTCACGGTTGGCGATCGTGCAAATGCGCGCTAAAGGTGGCGGCGTCCATAAAGCCGGTGACTCGCGCTTGCGGCTGTTCCTGGCCTTGGGCATCAAAGAACAGAATGGTGGGCAGCCCGAGAACTTGCAGATGCTTTAACAGCGCGACGTCCTGCGCATTGTTAGCGGTGACGTTAGCCTGCAAGAGCACCGTGTCGCCGAGCGCCTGCTGGACCTGCGGATCGCTGAAGGTATACTTTTCAAACTCTTTACAGGCCACGCACCAGTCGGCGTAGAAATCCAGCATAACGGGTTTGCCTTTGGCCTGCGCCAGCGCCTGATTGAGTTCGTCCACGGTAGAAATAGCCGTGAAATTGAGGTGCGCTGGAGCTTGCGCGGATGGCGATCCGAACGCCCAATCCTGTAGAGGCCGCACGCTAATGAGCGCTGCCGCCAGCAGGATAATCTGTACGATACGCATCCACGCTCGTCTGGCCTGAAGGCTGGTGATAAAGGCCCAACAAAAGAAAGCGACGCCCAGCAGCGACCACAGACGTAAACCCCAAGCCTCGCCAATAATCCGCTCCAGTAAAAAGACCGGTAACGCAAGGATCACGAAACCAAAAGCGGTTTTAACATGCGCCATCCACGGGCCGCTTTTCGGTAGCAGACGGTTGCCAAACACGGTGACCAGCATTAGCGGCAGACCCATACCTAATGCATACAAATACAGCGTACCGCCGCCCAGCCACATGTTGCCGCTCTGAGCGATATAAAGCAGGATCGCGCTTAATGGCGCTGTGGTACAGGGCGAGCAAATTAATCCTGCAATCGCCCCCATAACAAAAACACCGCCGGGCGAGCCGCCTTGCTGACGATTACTCATTAATGTCAGCCGGGTTTGCAGTGAGGAGGGGAGCTGTAGTGTGAACAGGCCAAACATCGACAACGCAAGCAGGGTGAACACGATGGCAAGGCCGATTAACACATAAGGGTGCTGCAGCGCCGCCTGAAACTGTAATCCCGCCGCGGCGACGACCAGACCCAGTGCGGTATAGGTCAGCGCCATCCCTTGTACATAGATAAAGGCCAGCAGCAGTGCGCGCCCCGTCGACAAACGTTGCCTTCCCCCCAGGACAATACCGGAAATCAGTGGATACATGGGTAAAACGCAGGGCGTAAAGGCGATACCGATGCCGATCAGCAGCGCCCAGAGCGCGGAAAAAGGTAGCTGGGCGGCGGGTTTTGACGTCTCACTCGTCTGGGTGACAGCAGGCGTCGGCGTGGCGTCTATTGCCGCGGCGACTTCACTTAGCGGCACCGTTTTCGTTTCCGGCGGATAACAGAATCCCGCATCGGCGCACCCCTGGTACGTTATCGTTAATGTCGCGCCAGCCGCCGCCTGGTTAACCGTTACCGGAACGTTTAGCCGCTTACGGTAGATTTCGCTTTTCCCGTAGAACTCATCTTCATGCCAGACGCCTGCCGGGAGTTGGACTGCGGCGATATCCGCTTTCGTCGGCGTGATACTGATTTGTTTACGGTAAAGGTAGTAACCCTCTTTTACCTGCCAGGAGAGGGTAAGATCGTGTTGATTTTGCTGAAAATCAAAAACAAACGCCCGGTCTGCCGGGACGAACTGCGAGCGACCCGGCGCGTCGAATAATCCGGCGAAGGCGGATGTGCTGCACAGCAGCAGGATCAGCGTAAAGATGCGTTGAGCCATGAGAGGTAATCAGTATCTCCGTGAGTAACAGGTAAAACCAGAAGTTCAGGCGTTTGATACGGGTGATGAGACTTCAGGCAGTCGATAAGCGCTTGCTGATGTGAAACGGTGGTTTTTAAGATCATTTGAACTTCATACTCCTGCTCCAGCTTGCCTTCCCAGTAGTACAGCGATGTCGCGCCGGGGAGGAGGGTGGCGCAGGCGGCCAGTTTTTCCGCCAGCACTTTGGCGGCCAGATCCTGGGCGGTAGCTTCATCCGGGGCGGTACAAAGCACCACAACGGCCTCGGGGATGGAAATATCCTGACTCTTAACATCAAGCATAAACACCTCGAAAGAACAAAAAGACCCGCAAGTGAACGGTCACTATACAACGGACGAGGGCAGGATGTTAGTCAAAGGGCGGGAGAATGCGGGGCGTGATACGCCCCGCGGGTGAAACACTTACAGCATAAAGCTGCCCAGCAGGAAGCCGAAGCAGACAGCCAGAACGACGCCCAGGGTGCCTGGGATGAAGAACGGGTGGTTAAAGACGAATTTACCGATACGGGTTGTACCGGTGTCATCCATCTGTACCGCCGCAACCAGAGTCGGGTAGGTCGGCAAAATGAACAGGCCGGAAACGGCGGCGAAGGAAGCGACTGCCGTCAGCGGAGAGACGTTCAGCGCCAGCGCCATCGGCATCAGCGCTTTCGCCGTTGCCGCCTGAGAGTAGAGCAGCGCGGAAGCAAAGAAGAAGATGACGGCCAGCAGCCACGGATGCCCCTGGATGACGCTACCCGCAGTGTCTTTGATCCAGTCGATGTTAGCGGATACGAAGGTATCGCCCAGCCACGCCACGCCCAGAATACAGATACAGGCGCTCATCCCTGCTTTAAAGGTACTGGAGTTGAGGATGGCGTCAGTTTCCACTTTACACAGGATGGTGGTCAGCGTTGCGACGCTCAACATGATGATCAAAATAGCGTTGGTGGTGTTCATCAGCGGTTTCTCAACCAGGCCGAGGCTCGGACTGTTGACAATCGCATAAACAACCACGCAGATAACGCCCAGCAGGAACAGCCAGACGGAATTTTTTGCCATTGGTTTGATTTCAATCTGCTTTTCACCACGCAGTTCAATCAGCCCTTCTTCCAGACGCTTGCGGTAAATCGGGTCGTCCGACAGTTTGGAGTTGAACAGCATCGTGACCAGGAAGGACATCACCAGCACCGCCAGCAGCGTAGAGGGGATAACCACGGACAGCAGGTGAATGTAGCTAATGCCATGACCTTCCATAACAGAAGACATATACACCACGGCCGCAGAAATCGGCGAGGCGGTAATCGCAATCTGCGCGGATACCACGGCGGTCGAGAGCGGACGGCAAGGTTTGATTCCCTGCTCCTTCGCGACTTCAGCAATAACTGGCAGCGTTGCCAGGGAAATGTTCCCGGTACCAGCAAAAATAGTCAGGAAATAGGTCACAATCGGTGCGAGGATAGTGATGTATTTCGGGTTCTTACGCAGCAGTTTTTCTGTCTGGTTTACCAAATAATCCAGACCGCCCGCGACCTGCATAGCAGAGATCGCGGCGATAACCGCCATGATGATGGAAATGACATCGAATGGAATTGTCCCTGGCTTCACGCCGATGGCGGCAAGTACCAGAACACCCAGCCCACCTGCGAATCCAATACCGATGCCCCCAAGTCTGGCGCCCAAAAAGATTGCCAGCAAAACAATGATAAGTTCGACAACTATCATATTAGCCTTCCTTGTTGTTTAACAAGTTGATATTAAATTGTTGTTATTTGGTAACTTCTTGTAAGAAAAAAGGCACGTCATCGTGACGTGCCTCTTTGGTACTACCCTATACGATTACTGTTCGCTTTCATCAGTATAACGTTTAGCTTTATAAGCCGGGTGCATCAAGTTCTGTACGGAGAAAATATCGTCCAGCTCGGCTTCCGTTAACAGGCCGCGCTCCAGCACAACTTCACGTACGCTCTTACCGGTTTCAGCACAGATTTTACCGACGATGTCGCCGTTGTGGTGGCCGATGAACGGGTTGAGGTAAGTGACGATACCGATGGAGTTATAAACGTACCCTTCGCACACTTCTTTATTCGCGGTAATGCCGTTAACGCATTTTTCCAGCAGGTTGTAGCACGCGTTGCTCAGAATGTGGATGGATTCGAACATCGCCTGACCGATAACCGGCTCCATAACGTTCAACTGCAACTGACCGGCTTCTGCCGCCATCGTAACGGTGGTGTCGTTACCGATGACTTTAAAGCATACCTGGTTTACGACTTCCGGTACAACCGGGTTCACTTTGGCTGGCATGATGGAAGAGCCCGCCTGCAGTTCCGGCAGGTTGATCTCGTTCAGGCCGGCACGAGGACCAGAAGAGAGCAAGCGCAGGTCGTTACAGATTTTGGACATCTTCACTGCCAGACGTTTCAGCGCGCTGTGAACCATAACATACGCGCCACAGTCAGATGTCGCCTCAATCAGATCTTCAGCCGGAACACAGGCGAAACCAGTGACTTCAGCCAGTTTTTTCACCGCCAGCGGAGAGTATTCTTTCGGCGTGTTCAGACCGGTACCGATTGCCGTTGCGCCAAGGTTGACTTCCAGAAGCAGCTCAGCAGTACGCTCGATGCTTTTCACTTCTTCTTTCAGCAGGATGCTGAACGCACGGAATTCTTGACCAAGCGTCATCGGTACGGCGTCCTGCAACTGGGTACGACCCATTTTCAGGATGTCCTGGAATTCAACCGCTTTACGTTCGAAACCTTCACGCAACTGGTTGATGGCATCGATCAGTTTGACGATAGAGGCGTAAACCGCTACACGGAAGCCTGTCGGATAGGCGTCGTTAGTGGATTGACATTTATTCACGTGGTCGTTCGGGTTCAGGTACTGATATTCACCTTTCTGATGACCCATCAGTTCCAGCCCGATATTGGCCAGCACTTCGTTGGTATTCATGTTGACGGAAGTGCCCGCGCCGCCCTGGTAGACATCTACCGGGAACTGGTCCATGCACTTACCGTTGTTAAGGACTTCATCACATGCGGCAATGATGGCGTTCGCCACACTCTTAGGAATGGTTTGCAGCTCTTTGTTGGCCAGCGCCGCCGCTTTTTTTACCATAACCATGCCACGCACAAATTCAGGGATGTCGCTGATTTTGTTATTGCTAATGTAGAAGTTTTCAATCGCTCTCAGAGTGTGAACACCATAGTAGGCTTCAGCTGGAACTTCCCTGGTACCCAACAGATCTTCTTCGATACGAATGTTGTTTGACATGTGAACCTTCTTTTTCAAGCTGCCAATGATTTTTACTTTAAAACACACAGGATATATGTGATTTCGAATGTTTTCTGACCGACGATTATCCCCTCCATCGGCCTGATAAACGAGATCATATGCTGGTTCAGAATTCCTACCGTAATCTGGATCACTTAAAGTGTGGGAATTTACCCCTTATTTATTATTTTGTGAAATAGGTCACCGCTTTAGTATTACTACCTAAAATAGGTGTACAAACCACTTGAAATTTTGCTACGCACCACCATATCGAATCGATGCGAATCGCACCCCCATTCAAATGGTCGTCGCAGACGGCCATGACTTACAGGAGAGTCCTTTGCGCTGGATACCCTTTTTAGCTGTCTTTCTCTATGTTTACATTGAGATTTCTATCTTTATCCAGGTCGCCCATGTGCTTGGCGTCCTGATGACGTTAATCCTGGTGATTTTTACGTCTGTTATCGGTATGTCGCTGGTACGTAACCAGGGTTTTAAAAACTTTTTGCTGATGCAACAAAAAATGGCGGCCGGTGAGAGCCCGGCGGCAGAAATGATTAAGAGTGTATCGCTGATCATCGCTGGCTTACTGCTCCTGTTGCCGGGATTTTTCACCGATTTTCTCGGCCTTCTCCTTTTGTTACCGCCGGTGCAAAAACATTTGACGCTGAAGTTGCTGCCGCATTTACGTTTTTCCCGGATGCCGGGCGGCGGGTTTAGCGCGGGTACTGGCGGTGGCGAAACATTTGACGGCGAGTATCAGCGTAAAGATGACGATCGCGATCGTATTGAACATAAAGACGATCGTCGGGATTAAAGGTAGAGATGTTGGTCGGATAAGTCGCGTGAGGCGCTATCCGGCCAGCGGATGCGTCTTACGCCATGCGTTTTCGCTTCGGTAAAAATAGCCATAATGCAGCCAGCATGATAATGGCATATAAGCTTTTCCACCCCAGCATTGCCAGCAATAACAGGCACAGTAGACAACCCGTCACCGCCAGTGCATAGCAGCGCCCTTTCAACAGTCGACAGCCCGCCAGCATACAAAGCAGATAGAGCATAATAAAAATACCGTTAGCATAGACGATCAGCGCATTGAGGTTAATCTTCAGGGCGTAGACGACCAGGGAACTCACGCAACAACAGACCAGAATAACGTTTAACGCGTGCAAGGGAAGGCGCCCGGGAGAGAGTTGAGCCAGATAGTGATCGGGCTGATATTGCATTTGCGTCCATATCAGACGCGCAAAACTCTGAGCATACACATTCAGGCTGGCAAAGCAGGTGAGATAACCAATAATGCAGGCTACCCACAACGCCTGGATACCGAAGAGATGAACAATAATAAGCGGTAGCGAGGCTGTTGCCGCTATCTTGTCGCTATAGACGCCAAAATGCAGCACCACGGCGGTACAGGTCCAATAAATGGCGCCGGCCAGCATCAGGCCAATGATCAATGCGCGCGGAAAATCACGTTCAGGATTTTTAAATTCAGACGACAAATGCGTAAACGCCTCAATTCCCACAAATCCCCAGAACATGATCGCCAGGGCGGTACACAGCCGGGAAAAGGTGATTTCGTTTGCGGCTGGGAAGGTGATATCTGCAGGTTTAATCGCGCCTTTCCACAGAATGGCGGCAATAAGCGCGATAATTAATCCAGCGATAATGGCTTGCAGGTTGGCGCTGGAGCTGGCGCCGCGCGATCCCATAAACCATAGCAAACCTAGAGTACCCAGCTCCCCAAATAAGAGCTGTTCGCTTTGCCAGCCAAACAGCGCCTGGCCGAAACCCACCGCAATATGCAAGGCTGCGGGAAAACTAACAGGAATGACTGATAAAAACAGCCAACTGATCACCCGTTGCAGACGCGGGCCAAATGCCATCCCGACAAAATGCGCTACGCCGCCAGCGTGTGGAAAATGACGCCCCAGCACAGCAAAGACAATCGCAATAGGGAAAATCAAAATAATGAGCAGCGGCCATGCCCAAAGGCTGATGTCGCCTGCCGCCAGCGCAGCCAGCTCCGGAAGCGCAAAAACGCCAGTCCCTAATAATGATGTGGTTAACAAGATAACGCCCTGAACCAACCCAAGCTCTTTTTTTAGTTCATTCATCAGCTCATTATCCGGCGGCATTGTAACGTCAGGTGACAACAGGCATTTTTAAGCGTATCACACACGCCTTTTCTTATAGCAGGATGTTCTAAACCTTGGGTAAACGTGAGATAAGTAGCGTTTTTACCGCTTTTTTCGCTCAGAAGAATTTTTTTTCATCTCCCCCCTTGAAGGGGCAAAACCCCATCCCCATCTCTCTGGTCACCAGCCGGGAAACCGTTTACGGGCCGGCGTCACCCATAACTGATAATGACTTTCTCAAAGGAGAGCTATCAATGAGTATTCGTCCGTTACATGATCGTGTGATCGTCAAACGTAAAGAAGTTGAGTCCAAATCTGCTGGCGGCATCGTA
This sequence comes from Salmonella sp. NW177, assembly GCF_051811585.1. NCBI lineage: Bacteria > Pseudomonadati > Pseudomonadota > Gammaproteobacteria > Enterobacterales > Enterobacteriaceae > Salmonella > Salmonella sp. NW177. Next base: position 175,719 of record NZ_JAMMZV010000009.1, read on the forward strand.
CTGACCGGTTCCGCAGCGGGTAAATCAACTCGTGGCGAAATCATCGCTGTCGGTAAGGGTCGCATCCTGGACAACGGTACTGTACAGCCGCTGGACGTGAAAGTTGGCGACATCGTTATTTTTAACGATGGCTACGGTGTGAAATCTGAAAAGATCGACAATGAAGAAGTGTTGATCATGTCTGAAAGCGACATTCTGGCAATTGTTGAAGCGTAATCCGCGAACGACACTGAACATACGAATTTAAGGGAAAGAGAAAATGGCAGCTAAAGACGTAAAATTCGGTAACGACGCTCGTGTGAAAATGCTGCGCGGCGTAAACGTACTGGCAGATGCAGTGAAAGTAACCCTCGGTCCGAAAGGCCGTAACGTGGTTCTGGATAAATCTTTCGGTGCGCCGACTATCACTAAAGATGGTGTTTCCGTAGCGCGTGAAATCGAACTGGAAGACAAGTTTGAAAACATGGGCGCGCAGATGGTGAAAGAAGTTGCCTCTAAAGCGAACGACGCTGCAGGCGACGGCACCACCACCGCGACCGTACTGGCGCAGTCCATCATTACCGAAGGCCTGAAAGCCGTTGCTGCGGGCATGAACCCGATGGACCTGAAACGTGGTATCGACAAAGCGGTTGCTGCTGCGGTTGAAGAGCTGAAAGCCCTGTCCGTACCGTGCTCCGACTCTAAAGCGATTGCTCAGGTAGGTACTATCTCCGCTAACTCCGACGAAACCGTAGGTAAACTGATCGCGGAAGCGATGGATAAAGTCGGTAAAGAAGGCGTCATCACCGTTGAAGACGGTACCGGTCTGCAGGACGAACTGGACGTGGTTGAAGGTATGCAGTTTGACCGCGGCTACCTGTCTCCTTACTTCATCAACAAGCCGGAAACTGGCGCAGTAGAGCTGGAAAGCCCGTTCATCCTGCTGGCTGATAAGAAAATCTCCAACATCCGCGAAATGCTGCCGGTTCTGGAAGCCGTTGCAAAAGCAGGCAAACCGCTGCTGATCATCGCTGAAGATGTTGAAGGCGAAGCGCTGGCTACCCTGGTTGTTAACACCATGCGTGGCATCGTGAAAGTGGCTGCTGTTAAGGCACCGGGCTTCGGCGATCGTCGTAAGGCGATGCTGCAGGATATCGCTACCCTGACCGGCGGTACCGTAATCTCTGAAGAGATCGGTATGGAGCTGGAAAAAGCAACCCTGGAAGACCTGGGTCAGGCGAAACGCGTTGTGATCAACAAAGACACCACCACCATCATCGATGGCGTGGGTGAAGAAGCTGCCATCCAGGGCCGTGTTGCTCAGATCCGTCAGCAGATTGAAGAAGCGACCTCCGACTACGATCGTGAAAAACTGCAGGAGCGCGTAGCGAAACTGGCAGGCGGCGTTGCGGTAATCAAAGTTGGCGCTGCGACCGAAGTTGAAATGAAAGAGAAGAAAGCCCGCGTTGAAGATGCCCTGCACGCGACCCGTGCTGCGGTAGAAGAAGGCGTGGTTGCTGGTGGTGGCGTTGCGCTGATCCGCGTTGCTTCTAAAATTGCTGACCTGAAAGGCCAGAACGAAGACCAGAACGTGGGTATCAAAGTTGCGCTGCGCGCAATGGAAGCTCCGCTGCGTCAGATCGTGCTGAACTGCGGCGAAGAGCCGTCTGTTGTCGCTAACACCGTTAAAGGCGGCGACGGTAACTACGGTTACAACGCAGCAACTGAAGAATACGGCAACATGATCGATATGGGTATCCTGGACCCAACCAAAGTTACCCGTTCTGCGCTGCAGTATGCGGCTTCTGTGGCTGGTCTGATGATCACTACCGAGTGCATGGTGACCGACCTGCCGAAAAGCGATGCTCCTGATTTAGGCGCTGCTGGCGGCATGGGTGGTATGGGTGGTATGGGCGGCATGATGTAATTGCCCATACCCTGCATCCTTCAGGCTGCAGATGCGTTGGCTAACCCCAGTCACTTACTTGAGTAAGTGACTGGGGATTAACAAACTGGCCGCCTTCCTGCAACCAGAATGATTTGGATGTTTATCTCCCAGAATTGAGAAACCCCCGGGCAGAAATGACCGGGGGTTTTTCTTTTAGTCATCTTTTTAGTATAAGATTCAGATACGGACAAAACGTCCAGCTCATTGATTATGGGGAATAACATGCACGTGAAATATTTAGCAGGGATCGTTGGCGCCGCGCTGCTGATGGCGGGTTGTAGCTCCAGCAACGAACTCACCGCTGCCGGCCAAAATGTACGCTTTGTCGAAGATAAGCCAGGCGCGGAATGCCAGCTTATTGGTACGGCAACCGGTAAACAGAGTAACTGGTTTTCAGGCCAGCACGGCGAAGAGGGTGGCTCAATGCGTGGCGCAGCGAACGATCTGCGTAATCAGGCGGCCGCGATGGGTGGAAACGTGCTGTATGGCGTAAGTAGTCCGTCGCAGGGCATGTTGTCCAGTTTTGTCCCGACGGCCAGCGAGATGAACGGCCAGGTTTATAAATGTCCGAACTGATATGTCTGAATCGTAACGCCCTCTGAAAGATTCAGAGGGCGATATGGTTAGCGTTTTTCCTGCGATGACGCCATGCGTAGATTATGCAACGCGCGCATGCATTGATCTTGCGTCAGACGCGCTGCTTTACCGGTTCCAAGCGTTCTGACAAAAACCTTACACGGTTTTCCTTCCAGCTTTTTAAGACGCGGGCTGAAATTCAGCAAGCGGCGTGATATCGCTTCAGCTTCTTTAGAGCCTGACTGACTACGGGTCTTAATGATGGTGCCGCAATCATGCGATTGTCCTGCCTCATCCGTATAACGATAAACGAGCGCTAAATAATGGTTATACAGATTATGTTTCCAGTCAGGCTGGTTATAGGTATCGAATTCGATATTACCGTTTTCCAGGCAGTCAGCATCGTATAATGGTAAAAAGTCCAGCATTGAAGAAATACGCAATGCGAGCTCACGCATTTCGGCATTATTAATGGCGTGAATAATAGCCATCACCAGAACTTCAACCTGCCACTCACCGACCTGTAAATCAAGATGGCTACCATTGTGCAGCTTTAACGTAAAGGTTAATACTTTTTCTGTATTATCGCTCAACGCTAAAGATTCAACACGCTGATTAACATCGGCGTTTTCCAGCTCTTCACGGAGTATTGCCGGAATATTCTCATGCATTTTAAGCACATGACTGCTTTTAGCTTTCTGGCGTTTTTCCTGCTCTTGTTCCGGAAGCGAGTGTTGTAGATAAAGCCGGTGTTCAAGGCCGATCAACAAGTCTCGCAGCGCGAGCACAGGAAAGAAAAGCAGTGTTTCTTTATTTCTCAGTGACTTCACCTTAAGCGCCAGCGCGATAAACTTATCATTGTGACGAATAACGCCGGTATTTAGTCCCTTAATCGTTAAGGCCATGTCAATTCTCCACAAATATAAAATAATTAAATGTTTTACTGCAATGTATTTGATATATAAATTGTTTATGCCGTCCTATAAAAAGGAGAACCAGTATAATTCGAAAATGCAGTACACGCTAAGCGAGTCCTAAAACGGACTTTATTGAAAAGAGAGGACCGGAAAGGTGTATTTAACGAAGGTTAGTTTATCCTCGCCAGAGGGTGAGGAGAATCGTGGGGGAATCTCCTCGTAATATTGCGCGGTAATATTTTTCGTCGTCCCTGACGTGCCCGCGAGGATTAGCACTGCCGAAGCTGTAAATCCAGCGGTGTTTTGCTCGGTTCGCCGCCGATTTCACGCGCCAGTCTTGGCACCATATAGCCGGATACCAGCGTGAGCAGTTCGCGCATGATTTGCCGGGCTTCGTCATCGGTGACCATAAAATGCGCGGCGCCCTGCACTTTATCCAGCACATGCAGGTAATAGGGCATCACGCCGGCGTCAAATAGCGCGTTGCTCAGATTCGCCAGCGTTTGCGCGTTATCATTCACGCCACGCAGCAGGACGCTCTGGTTGAGAAGCGTGACGCCCACGTGGCGCAGTTTCTTCATCGCCAGGCAGAACGCCTCGTCCACTTCATTAGCGTGGTTGATATGGTTCACCAACAAAATTTGCAGACGTGACTGGTCAAAGCGGGCGACCAGTTCGTTAGTAATGCGTGCCGGGATGACGATAGGCAACCGGCTGTGGATGCGTAGCCGCTTGACGTGCTTTATGGCTTCCAGTTGCGTGAGCAGCCAGTCCAGCTCATGATCTTTCGCCATCAGCGGATCGCCGCCGGAAAAGATGATCTCATCCAGTTCCGGGTGTGCGGCGATATACTCCAGCGCGACTGTCCAGTTACGCTTATTGCCTTGATTCTCCGCATACGGGAAGTGACGACGGAAACAGTAGCGGCAATTTACCGCACATCCGCCTTTTACCAGCAATAGCGCCCGGTTTTGGTATTTATGCAATAATCCTGGCACCACGCTGTGTTGCTCTTCCAGCGGGTCGGTGGAGAAACCGGGGGCGACAATAAATTCATCCCGGGACGTCAGCACTTGACGTAAAAGAGGATCGTCAGGGTTGCCCTTCTCCATGCGCGCAATAAAAGCGCGCGGCACGCGGAGGGCAAACAAGCGCCTGGCGTCCTGTCCTGCCCGGAGGTTTTCATCAGCTTCAATCTGTAAAAGATGCAGCAGTTCGTCGGGATTGGTCACAACATCGGCAAGTTGCGCTAACCAATCTTCTCGCAATGGGGTATTTAGGGTTACAATATGCGCCATTTTGTGGCTTAGCTACCAGTTAACAATTTCAGAGGGCCTTATGGCGACTTACTATAGCAACGATTTTCGTTCCGGTCTTAAAATCATGTTGGATGGCGAACCTTATGCGGTTGAATCCAGTGAATTCGTGAAACCGGGTAAAGGCCAGGCGTTTGCCCGCGTTAAGCTGCGCCGTCTGCTGACCGGCACGCGTGTTGAGAAAACCTTCAAATCGACCGATTCCGCAGAAGGCGCGGATGTAGTCGATATGAACCTGACTTACCTGTACAACGACGGTGAGTTCTGGCATTTCATGAACAACGAAACCTTCGAGCAGCTGTCTGCAGATGCCAAGGCTATCGGCGACAACGCAAAATGGCTGTTGGATCAGGCGGAATGCATCGTGACCCTGTGGAACGGTCAGCCTATCTCTGTCACTCCGCCGAACTTTGTTGAACTGGAAATTGTTGATACCGACCCAGGTCTGAAGGGCGATACCGCAGGTACTGGCGGCAAACCAGCCACGCTGTCTACTGGCGCAGTGGTTAAAGTTCCGCTGTTCGTGCAGATTGGCGAAGTGATCAAAGTCGATACCCGTTCCGGCGAATACGTATCCCGCGTAAAATAATTTACGTTATCGGGAAAAATGGTGCAGCGTATGCTGCGCCATCCTATTTTTCGCACCTCAATGATGAAACGCTTTATCGGTCTTGTCGCGCTGGTTCTTCTTACCGGCACATTATTAACGGCATGTAATACCGCCCGCGGCTTCGGCGAAGATATTCAGCATCTTGGCCACGCCATCTCCCGCGCAGCCAGCTAATCGCTTCTCGTCTTCCTAAAATTAGTCGATCGCCCGTCATTTTCTGGGATGTTGTCTATTATTAAGTTGCTATACACAAACAACATTGGCTAGAAAAGGAAGACATTATGGTTAAAAAGACAATTGCAGCGATCTTTTCTGTTTTGGTACTTTCCACTGTATTAACTGCTTGTAATACCACGCGCGGCGTGGGCGAGGACATCTCGGACGGTGGTAGTGCGATCTCTGGCGCTGCAACCAGAGCTCAGCAGTAATCATCAACGGTACGGCATGGCGTCGTACCGTTAATCGATTTTCTCCGGAAGCATAAGAAAGGGAGAATATCGGTTATCCATATGAAGTTTCATACGGATATTACGCTTATAGGTGTAAACCGTTTTCCCGTGAATGCCAAGCGCATACGCAATCTCTTTATTGCTGGTGCCTTCCGTCCACATCGCGAGCACTTTTTCCTCCTGCGGAGAGAGCAATGGCGTGGCGCTTTCCGGCGCTTCCTGCAGTGGATGAGTATATAGCGCTCCTTTAATTCGTTGTGCAAGCTCATGTAAAGGCGTGTGTTTAGATAACACTGCATGACTGGCATATTGCGGTCTGTACGGCATATTCCCTGACTGTAATAATACCAACGGCGTCATCCTGCAGGCGGCAAAAAATGCATTGATAGGCTGTTCGGGTAAGGCATCGTTGAGAAAACCATATAAATCAGCGATAACCAGATGGGGCTTCCATTGCAGAATATGTTCTTTCGCCAGTATAAGGTTATTCATCCCGGATACCAGCAGTGAAGAACTGAGCACATCAGTGTGATTAAGCCAGGCCTCCATGCCCGTACGGGTAAAGTGGCATCGGTCTATCACTAAAATTTTCAACATAGTTTTTTGCACCCGGAAGTAGATAAAGCACTTTCTTTCCCAGAAGGCGTTCCATCATAGAGAACTCCTGTGGGCGCTAAATGCGAAAACTACGCGGCTTAAAAGGGCCAATTCCCGCCTTTAGGCGGAAAAAAATAAAAAGGTTGAAATTCATTTTCTCTCAGGCAAGAATGGCTTTTCATCCGTATACGTTACAGGACGACCTGTAAACGCTATTCTCACCGGGGACGGCCCCATTAATTATCTGGAGCCTGCTATGTCCTGGATTATTCTATTAATCGCTGGTTTACTTGAAGTGGTATGGGCTGTCGGCCTGAAGTATACCCACGGTTTTTCTCGTCTGACCCCCAGTATTATCACCATTACGGCCATGGTTATCAGTATGGCGTTACTTTCCTGGGCAATGAAAACACTGCCCGTTGGAACGGCGTACGCCATCTGGACCGGCATCGGCGCCGTCGGGGCGGCAATCACCGGTATCCTTCTGCTGGGCGAGTCTGCCTCACCGGCGCGTTTGCTCAGTCTTGGCTTGATCGTCGCGGGTATCATTGGGCTAAAACTCAGTGCGCATTAATTCGTCGCTGATATTGCTACGAACCTGATTGTTTTACCCAAATTAATTTATTGACGTCAAACCCCTCCCGGGTCGCGACGGCCAGCATTTGCTGTTTTATTTCCTCAGAAAGCGTTGGCGTGCGAGAGAGTATCCACAGATAGTCGCGATCCGGGCCGCACACCAGCGCATGACGGTATTCCCGATCAAGCGCAATCACGTTATAGCCGCCGTAGAACGGGCCGAAAAAAGAGACCTTGAGCGCGGCGCGGTTTGGACTACCGGTAAAATACGCTTTGCCTTCTGTTTTTTGCCACATTCCCCGATCCGGGTTATAGCCTTTATTGATGACATTAATCCCGCCATCGTCACGCAGACTATAGGTGGCCGTGACTTGTTCCAGTCCACGTTCAAATCGATGATCGAGGCGTGCGATCTCATACCAGGTGCCGAGGTAACGTTTGGCATCAAAGTTATTTACCACGGTAACGCCTTTAGGCGGAGTAGGCGAACTACAGGCGACAACCAAAAATGCCGCAGTAACCGCAGCAACGACGGGCAACAAGCGCATAGCGTTTTTCCTTCCAGTGTTTTTTCTAAGTGTAGAACCTGGCGGGAAAATGAGAGGCAGGAAAAGAAAAAATGCCCTCTTATCGGGTAGATAAGAGGGCGTCGTGGCAACTTAGAGAGTGATAACGCCAATCGCCGTCACAACGGTCAGGATTGCCGCCAGACCGTAGAAGACCCATTTGCCCGCAGGCACGTGGATTTTCAGGTCATGCATCGCGTGGTGCATACGGTGTAGGCCACACCATAGCGGCAGCACGATCATCAGGAACAGAAAAACGCGACCAATAAAGCTTTGGGCGAACGTCAGTACGCGCTCAAAACTCAGGGCATCGCCCGGAAATAGCCCCAGCGGCAGCATGATGCCAACCAGTAGCACGATCACCGGCGCGATGATCGCGCCCCACATACCGCCTGCGCCAAACAGTCCCCAGAATACGGGTTCATCAGAACGTTTTGGGTTTGGATTAATCATCCGGGACTCCTTACCAGAACAGGGCAACATACAGAATGACTACGGTGACTACCGCAGTGACCACCCAAAGCCCTTTGATGATTGGCTCTGGCCCCATTTTTTCGTCTTTTACAATGATATTGGCCGCCTTCGGCGCCAGTTCAAACCAGGTTTTGGTGTGCAGCAGCGCGGCCGCCAGGGTGATCAGGTTTAAGATCACTACCACCGGGTTTTGTAAAAAGCCGACGAATCCCATCCAGGATTCCGCGCCGTGTTTGAGCGCAAACAGACCGAAAATCAGTTCAATACTGAACCAGACTGCCGGCACCGCTGTGCCTTCGCGCAGCATATAAAAGCGATAAAACGGCAGTTTTTTCCACCAGGTGGACGTCATCGGCCGCACATAGGGTTTGCGTTTAGTCGTCATGTTGCACTCCTTAGCGTGGTTTCAGGGTGGCGATAAGAAAGTCTTTCGAGCTTTCCACTTTACCCTGCTGAATGGCCGCAGCCGGATCGACATGTTTTGGACAGACTTCGGAGCAGTAGCCCACGAAAGTACAGGTCCATACGCCGTTCGGACTGTTCAACTGCGCCATACGCTCCTTCTTACCGTGATCGCGGCTATCTTCGTTATAGCGATGCGCCAGCGTAATCGCAGCCGGTCCGATAAATTCAGGATTCAGACCGAACTGCGGGCACGCGGCGTAGCACAGACCACAGTTGATGCAACCGGAGAACTGGTGATACTTCGCCATTTGCGCCGGGGTCTGGACATTCGGCCCCTGATCTGGCGTGCGAGAGTTGCCAATAATGTACGGTTTGATCGCTTCCAGGCTTTCGATAAAGTGCGTCATATCGACAACCAGATCGCGTTCAATCGGGAAGTTCGCCAGCGCTTCCACCTTCATACCGTTGGTGTAATCGCGCAGGAAGGTTTTACACGCCAGTTTAGGGACGTTGTTGACCATCATGCCGCAAGAGCCGCAGATCGCCATACGGCAGGACCAGCGGTAGCTCAGGTCTGGCGACAGGTTATCTTTGATGTAGCCCAACGCGTCCAGTAGCGATGTTGTTTCATCATAAGGAACTTCATAGAAAGCACTGTGCGGCGCGGTATCGGTTTCCGGGTTATAGCGCACCACCTCAACTTTCAGGTTTTTCATCTCAGCCATTCGCCTTCTCCTTCTTATCGGCTGCTTCCGCTTCACCGCCGTAAACACGTTTGGCTGGCGGCAGGGTGGTGATTTTCACGTCGCTGTATTCCAGACGGGTCGTGCCATCAGCATCGCGGAAGGCGAGGGTGTGCTTGAGGAAGTTCACATCGTCGCGCTCGGTACAGCCTTCATCCAGACGCTGATGCGCGCCGCGGGACTCTTTACGCGCCAGCGCAGAGTGCGCCATACATTCCGCCACGTTCAGACCATGACCCAGTTCGATGGTATACAGCAGGTCAGTGTTGAACACGCTGGAAGTATCGGAGATACGTACGCGCTTGAAACGTTCCTGAAGCTCGGCCAGTTTATCAACGGTTTTCTGCATCAGTTCCGGGGTACGGTAAATACCGCAACCTTCTTCCATAGACAGACCCATCTCATCGCGGATCTTCGACCAGTTTTCGTTGCCTTCCTGGTTCACCAGATTTTTCAGACGTTGTTCAATATCGGCAACCTGGGCGTCGAGCGCGGCGCTATTTGCGGCGCCTGCCGTAGCAGCGCGTTCCATTGCTTGTTCGCCAGCCAGACGACCAAACACCACCAGTTCCGCCAGTGAGTTGGAACCGAGGCGGTTCGCGCCATGCAGGCCAACAGAGGAGCATTCGCCAACGGCAAACAGCCCTTTGACACGGCTTTCACAGTTCTGGTCGGTTTCAATGCCGCCCATGGTGTAGTGCGCGGTCGGACGTACTGGAATCGGTTCTTTAACCGGATCGACGCCGACATAGGCTTTCGCCAGTTCGCAAATGAACGGCAGACGTTCATGCAGTTTCTTCTCGCCGAGATGACGCAGGTCGAGGTGAACCACATCGCCGCGCGGCGTGGAGATGGTGTTGCCTTTACGCCATTCGTGCCAGAAAGCCTGGGATACTTTGTCGCGCGGCCCCAGTTCCATATATTTGTTTTTCGGCTCGCCCAGCGGCGTTTCGGGGCCCATGCCGTAGTCTTGCAGGTAACGGTAGCCATTTTTATTGACCAGAATACCGCCTTCGCCGCGGCAACCTTCAGTCATCAGGATACCGGAACCTGGCAGGCCGGTCGGGTGATACTGAACGAATTCCATATCACGCAGCGGAACGCCGTGGCTCAGCGCCATGCCCATCCCGTCGCCGGTGACGATGCCGCCGTTGGTGTTATAGCGGTATACGCGGCCTGCGCCGCCTGTCGCCATGACCACGGCGTTGGCGCGGATTTGCACCAGCGTGCCTTCCATCATGTTCATTGCCACCAGGCCGCGCGCATGGTTGTCATCAACCAGAATATCCAGCACAAAATGTTCGTCAAAGCGCTGGATTTGTGGGAACTGCAGGGAAGTCTGGAACAGAGTATGCAGCATATGGAAGCCGGTTTTATCCGCGGCGAACCAGGTACGCTCGATTTTCATACCACCGAAGCGACGCACGTTAACGCTACCGTCCGGACGGCGGCTCCACGGGCAGCCCCATTGCTCCAGCTGCGTCATCTCAGTGGGACAATGGTGGACAAAGTAATCCACGACATCCTGCTCACACAGCCAGTCTCCGCCTGCTACCGTATCGTGAAAATGGTAGTCAAAGCTGTCATGATCCTGGGCGACAGCGGCTGAACCCCCTTCGGCAGCGACGGTGTGGCTGCGCATCGGGTACACTTTTGAGATCAGTGCGATTTTAGCATTGGGATTCGCCTGTGCGGCAGCAATTGCAGCACGTAATCCCGCGCCACCGGCGCCTATAATGGCAAGATCGGCTTGAAAGGTTTGCACGACATTCCTCCAGATTATTGTAATTTCACCCTCGCGCAGCCAGATAAAGCCTCTGGGTTCTGCGAAGTATGAATGCGTTTCCACTGCTCCTTTATGGGTACAACAGTATAGTCTCAGGGATGTGAGGGAAATTTGACGTGTTCGATTTTTTTAGCGTATCAGAGGGATGAATTATCATTGATTTTGATTAATTTAATTACTAAACCATCTGAAATCACTTTTTTTACCCTCCAGAAGGCGCCCGATACGCCTGCGCAAAATTTGTTTCGCCCGCGCGTTGCGAGTAGACTTCGTGACCTTGTCTTAAACTGGAGAAAGAATCATGAGCGAAACGGCAACCTGGCAGCCGAGCGCGTCCATCCCCAATTTATTAAAACGTGCGGCGATTATGGCGGAAATCCGTCGTTTCTTTGCCGATCGTGGAGTGCTTGAGGTTGAGACGCCCTGCATGAGTCAGGCGACGGTCACAGACATTCATCTGTTCCCGTTCGAAACGCGTTTCGTCGGACCTGGCCATTCCCAGGGGATCAACCTCTATTTAATGACCAGTCCGGAATACCATATGAAACGCCTGCTGGCGGCAGGGTGCGGCCCGGTTTTCCAGCTATGCCGCAGTTTCCGTAATGAAGAGATGGGACGACATCATAATCCGGAATTCACTATGCTGGAGTGGTATCGCCCGCATTACGATATGTACCGCCTGATGAATGAAGTGGATGATTTGCTTCAGCAAGTGCTGGATTGTCAACCTGCGGAAAGTCTCTCCTATCAACAGGCGTTTCAGCGCCATCTGGAGATTGACCCGTTATCAGCAGATAAAACGCAACTGCGTGAGGCGGCGGCAAAGCTTGATTTAAGCAATATCGCCGATACGGAAGAAGACCGTGATACGTTGCTGCAACTGCTGTTCACGATGGGGGTTGAGCCGCATATAGGTAAAGAAAAGCCGACCTTTATTTATCACTTTCCGGCAAGTCAGGCATCGCTGGCACAAATCAGTACCGAGGATCATCGCGTCGCCGAGCGCTTTGAGGTGTACTACAAAGGTATTGAGCTGGCGAATGGTTTCCACGAACTGACGGACGCACGTGAGCAACAACAGCGCTTTGAACAGGACAATCGTAAGCGCGCCGCGCGCGGTCTGCCGCAGCAGCCGATTGACCAAAATCTACTGGATGCGCTGGCCGCCGGTCTACCGGATTGTTCCGGCGTGGCGCTGGGTGTTGATCGTCTGGTGATGCTGGCGCTGGGAGCAGAAAGCCTGGCGGACGTGATTGCTTTTACGGTCGATCGGGCGTAAATCTGAAATTCACTCTTTCGCGAGATAAAATGGCGCAATAAGCGCCATTTTGTAGCATATTTTTTCAATTATCCTCTATTTGCCACAACATAAGGCTGGAACTTTGATGCCATTTAGGTATCAATCCTGTGTTGATTTTTTTATCGCTGACCTTTGTAAAAAAGAAGGCGGCGTCAATCGGTGAGCGGCGTCTGGCAAACGCGCTCGAGCGTAAGGGATGGTTGAATGACCCACACGATAAAAAAGATGAGCCTTATTGGGCTTATCCTGATGATTTTTACTTCTGTTTTTGGTTTTGCGAATAGCCCGTCGGCGTTTTATTTAATGGGGTATAGCGCAATCCCGTGGTATATATTTTCTGCCTTGCTGTTTTTTATTCCATTCGCCTTAATGATGGCTGAAATGGGTTCCGCTTATCGCAAAGAAGAGGGCGGGATCTATTCGTGGATGAATAATAGCGTGGGGCCACGTTACGCGTTTATTGGCACGTTTATGTGGTTTTCATCGTATGTCATATGGATGGTAAGTACGGCGGCAAAAATTTGGGTACCGTTTTCTACTTTTGTTTTTGGCGCCGATATGACGCAGCACTGGCGTATTGCAGGGCTTGAGCCTACGCAGGCTGTCGGGCTGCTCGCCGTCGGCTGGATGATTCTGGTGACGTGTGTCGCCGCCAGAGGGATCAATAAAATTGCGCGAATTACGGCGGTCGGGGGTATTGCCGTAATGTGTCTTAATTTAGTTTTATTGTTAGTGAGTGTCGCTATTTTGTTATTAAATGGTGGGCATTTTGCACAAGAGATTAATTTTACCTCGTCACCGAATCCGGGTTATCACTCCGGCCTGGCAATGTTGTCATTTGTGGTATTTGCTATTTTTGCTTACGGCGGTATTGAGGCTGTCGGCGGACTGGTGGATAAAACCGAGAAACCGGAAAAGAATTTTGCGAAAGGTATTGTTTTCGCGGCCATTGTGATTTCAATTGGTTATTCTTTGGCGATCTTTTTATGGGGCGTCAGTACTAACTGGCAACAGATATTAAGTAATAGCGCCGTTAACTTAGGGAATATCACCTACATTCTGATGTCGAGTTTAGGCACGACATTAGGTAACGCGTTAAACCTTTCTCCGGAAGCTGCGATGACGGTGGGCGTCTGGTTTGCGCGTATCACCGGCCTTTCTATGTTTCTGGCTTATACCGGCGCGTTTTTTACGTTGAGCTATTCACCGCTGAAAGCCATTATTCAGGGGACGCCAAAAGCGTTGTGGCCCGCGCCGATGACGACACTGAACGCTAACGGTATGCCGGCGACCGCTATGTGGCTACAGTGCGTGCTGGTGAGTCTGTTTATTTTGCTGGTCTCTTTTGGCGGTGACACCGCATCGGCGTTTTATAACAAACTCACTCTGATGGCGAACGTCTCAATGACCTTGCCATACCTGTTCCTTGCGCTGGCATTTCCCTTCTTTAAAGCGCGTCAGGATCTGGAGCGGCCATTTGTTCTCTTTAAAACCAAAGCCTCTACCCTGGTCGCGACGGGTGTTGTGGTGCTGGTGGTGACGTTTGCCAACGTCTTTACCATCATCCAGCCGGTGATTGAAGCTGGGGACTGGGACAGCGCCTTGTGGATGATCGGCGGCCCGATCTTCTTCTCGCTGCTGGCGATGGCGATTTATCAGAATTACAGTAGCCGCATGAGCGCTGATCCGGAGTGGGCGGCGGAGTAATCTTTGTCCGGATAGCGTTAGCTCATCGGCTTTATGAAAAGGATATTTATAATGAGTCCGAAAATGTTTGCATTGTGCGCTATCTGGATTTTACTGGCTATCCCACTCATCGCTGTATTTTCAGTCCTGGATAAAGAGTGGATGATTGGCGAGAGTGGGATAAACAACATTTGTGATGTGATGAGAACTGTCGAAAATGATGATTCCAGAGGTTTTGGCGCGATGATGACGCTGCCCCTGTTTTTCCCGTTTTTTTACGTTACTGTGTATAAGAAAATACGTAGTTGGTTTTTGTACTGTGTCGCGTTGGTGATATTTGCTTACTGGTCCTGGCAATTCTTCCTGCGCTATCAGTTTTGTGTGTGATCTATGCTAAAAGACCTGATAAGCCTATGTCATCGAGTCTTTTAGCGTCATCCGGCGCCATTGCGTTTACAAACTGCCCGCCGGGCGGCTGGTTTTACCCGCTGACGTTAACGTTCTCCCCGTTTGTTTACCGCCGAGGCTCTCCAGACGCATCTGGAACGGCGGGAACGGCATATCAATACCGTGCTCGCGGAAGCCCGCCAGAATCAATTGGTGGATCTCATGGCGTAATGGCATACGGTGTCCCATTTCCGCGGCATAGATACGCAGTTCGAAAATTTGAATACCCTGCTGGAGATCCACCAGAAAGATTTCAGGCGGCGGGTTGTCCAGCACCAAAGAACAGCGCTGCGCCGCCGTCAGCAGAATTTGCGTCACCTCTTCGCTATTGGCATCCGCTGGCGCCGGGATGGTTAACACCACGCGCGTAACGGAGTCAGACAGCGACCAGTTGATAAACTGTTCGGTGATAAAGGCTTTATTCGGCACGATAATCTCTTTACGATCCCAGTCGCTGATGGTGGTGGCGCGGGTATTGATTTTGGTCACGCTGCCGGTGAGATCGCGAATGGTCACCGTATCGCCGATACGAATCGGCTTTTCAAACAAAATAATCAGGCCGGAGATAAAGTTAGCGAAAATTTCTTGCAGGCCAAAACCAAGCCCGACGCCGAGCGCGGCCACCAGCCATTGTAGCTTCGACCACTCAATGCCGATCATCGAGAAACCGACCAGCCCGCCAATCAGCATTAACAGATATTTGGTGATGGTCGTGATGGCGTAACCGGTACCAGGCGTTAAATCGAGATGCTGTAATAACGCCAGTTCCAGCAGCGCAGGCAGATTACGCACCAACTGCGTGGTGATGATAAAGACCAGAATCGCAATGAGCACCGCCCCGAGGGTAATCGGCTCCAGGCTTTCCACGCCTTGCACCGTAGAGGTGACATCCCACAGCGAAATATTCTCCAGGAAGCCGAATGCCGAGTGGATTTCCGACCACAGTACAATTACCGATAGCAGGGCGATAAGCATCAGAATTGAGCGGACCAGACGCAGCGACTGGGCGCTAATAGCGTCAAGATCGATTTCACTTTCATCGATGTCGACCGCGCCTTCCAGGCTGGAGGAGTGCGCCGGTTCTTCTTCGCCGCGCGCGCGCTGCGCCAGCATTTCCGCCCGACGATGTTTGGCGCGGTCAAAAGCCAGTCGGCGTCGTTGGATCAGCATCCAGCGGCGAATGACGTGATAGATGACCAGCAACAGGAACCAGATGGCGACCGAGGTTTCCAGTCTCGCCAGTAGCGCCTGCGCCGTGGCCAGATAACCCACCGCCGCCGCCAGAATCGCGATAAGCGGCGCGCCCATCAGCATATTCCACAGCAGGCTGTTGACCATGTTGTCGCCGTTGCCTTCTTTATCAAGATAGAGCGGGATGCCCGCTTTTTTCAGACTCAGCGTGACCAGCGCCAGCGCGCCGCATATCAGGATGAAGCAAAGGCGGCCCAACGAGCCGGAAAACTCCCGATCGTTAAGATTATCAAACATGATCACTGCCATAATGAGCGGCACGATCAGCCCAATGCTCATCAGGTAGTAGCGCATCGCTTTCGCTACCCGGTTTCGCGGCCAGCCGAAATGCGCCACAAACAGGCCATTAGGGCGGGCAAAAGCGGCGCAAATCATGACTACCCACAACAGCGGTACTGTCGCCGTCACGCCATCGCCGATGGCGACGGCCAGCGGATACGGCCAGGCTTCCTGCAGACCATAGCCGAGCGTCGCCCACAAGACCGGCAGCGGCGAGGCGACCAGAATCGACCAGAACACCGTTCGCAGCGTCAGCGAGAAGTGATCCTGAGTGACTTTCCCGACGCGCGAGGCCGAGCGCTCAAGGAACCGGTTGAAGTGTTGACGTGAATAGAGGCTAAACCCGACCAGCGCCAGCGCGCCGAATAACGGCAGTAGCGTCTCTTTGCTGGTCAGCATCATGATGCTGGCTTTACCTAACTGATTAAACGTATCTAATGAGATAAGCCGGCGTAAATCCTGAACCAAATCAACAGGCCAGGAGAGCGATAGCGGGCTAACGTCAGCGGTCCAGAACAGATAACGGTGGGTCGCTTCATTAACCTCTTTAAGCGCATCCTCCAGTTGGCTGTTGGAGACTTTCAGTTTGGTCAGCTCCAGGATCAGCGTATCGCCGCCCTGTAACAACGAGTTGAGCAGCTCGCGCTGAGTGCGAAGCTGGGCGTCAAGAATCTGGTTTTGCTCGGCGGTCAGCGGCTGTCCATTGGCCTGACGTATTTGCCG
The DNA here is from genome assembly GCF_051811585.1 of Salmonella sp. NW177. Taxonomy (NCBI): domain Bacteria; kingdom Pseudomonadati; phylum Pseudomonadota; class Gammaproteobacteria; order Enterobacterales; family Enterobacteriaceae; genus Salmonella; species Salmonella sp. NW177. The sequence goes on from NZ_JAMMZV010000009.1 coordinate 192,347, forward strand.
TAGCTGCGGCTGCTTATTGAGTAACTCTTCATAGCGCATACGGTGGACGCGTAGCTGCGCCATTTCCGTATCAAGCTGCTGTGGCTTAGGCATCTCTGGCAGACGGGCGACCTGCGCGCGCAGCGCTTCGCCAAGCATGTTGGACACGCCAAGCCATTGCGACTGCTCCCGCAGCGTATTGAGCGCCTGGCGCACCTGTAACGTTTGGCTGGTGGCCTGTCGCTGCTGCGAGGCGACCAGATCCATCCGCTGCGCTTGTTGATTGAGCGCCTGTGACAGCTCGCGGTTGACTTTAAATTGTTCGACGATGCCTTCCGGCAAACCGGCGCTGTTTTCCGCCAGCAGCTCAGTGCTTTCCAGCGCGCGTTCCGCTTCACGTTGGCGCAGGCTATTGAGCTGATTGCGCAGCGCCTGAAGATACGCATCCAATTGCTGACTCTGTTTTTCCGCCAGCTCGGAACGCAGACGAGCCAGTTCCTGCCGGTTGTTGGCGGACAGTTGCGCCAACTCCAGTTCGTCGACTAACGCTTTTAGTTTGGCGGACTCCGCCTGCATACTGAGACTTTGCGCCTGGCTAAGCGCGGCACTTCCGCCTGCGGCACCGAGTCGTCGCTCAATCTCATTAAGCTGGCGGCGGGCGTCGTTTTGCTGTTGGGGAAGCTGGCTGAGCGAGTCGGCGATCTCCCTGACGCGCTCCTGCTCCTGTTGCGCCTCGCGGGTTTTATCCAGTAGCTGGCTGCTAACCTGCAAGATCTCCTGATTTAACGCTTCGGTGGACATCTCTGGCGGTACGCTGCGAGGTTCATCGCGCAGATTATTCAACTGGGCGCGCAAGGTGGCGGATAGCTTAGGGAAATTATCAATAACGTGTTGATATTGTTTCGCGCGCTCAAGCGAGCCTTTTCGCTCTTCAAGCGCGTTTAACGCAGTCTGGAGCGCCTCAACGGCTTCCGGCTGAGCGGGCTTCGCCGCTTTTGCCTGCTCCAGTTCCTGCGTGATTTGTTTGGCGTCGGGGGCCGTTGCGGCGAACGCCCCCGTGCTGAGGCACCAGGCCATCAGAAAAGCGATAATCAGGCGCACGTCAGCATTCTCTCTTGATTAGGTGTCGTCTTTTTTATTGTCAACCAGCGGGCTGGCGTCGTGTTCAGCTTTAATTTCTTCTGCCGGCAGCGGAGCAGGTTCTACCTCCGGCGCGACGAATGTTTCGGTCGACGTCGCCAGCGGTTGGCCAATTTTGGTAACGGACAGGCTTGCCAGCGACTCGATCAGATTCACTTTCCCCGGCGCAAATAAGTTGATGACCGTGGAACCCAGTTTAAAGCGTCCCATCTCCTGGCCTTTCAACAAGGCGACAGACCCTTCATGTTCGCCTTCTGGCCAGGTCCAGCGCTTGATGATGCCTTCGCGCGGAGGGGTAATGGTCCCCGCCCAGACGGTTTCGATACTGCCGACAATAGTTGCGCCGACCAGAATCTGCGCCATAGGGCCGAACTCGGTATCAAACAGGCAGATAACGCGCTCGTTGCGGGCAAACAGGTTGGGGACGTTTTGCGCGGTCAGATGGTTAACGGAGAACAGATCGCCCGGTACGTAGATCATTTCACGCAGGATGCCGTTGCATGGCATGTGCACGCGATGGTAGTCGCGAGGGGAGAGGTAAGTGGTCACAAACGTGCCGTTGCGGAACTTATCCGCCATCAGGTAGTTACCCGCCAGCAACGCCTCAAGGCTGTAATTATGGCCTTTGGCCTGCAAAATTTTATCTTCTTCGATACGACCCAACTGGCTTATCACGCCGTCAGCAGGCATCACCAGGATGTTAGGATCGGTATTGAGCGGACGCACGTCATCACGCAGCGGACGAACAAAGAAATCATTGAACGTACGATAGCTGGCGGTATCCGGTTTTTGCGCCTCGGTCATATCGACTTTGTAATACTTTACGAAGAGATCGATAACCAGTTTTGTCAGCCATCCTGCTCGTTTGCTTGCGCCCCAGCCCGCCAGGCGAGTGAGCCATAGTTTCGGCAGAATGTATTGTAGCGAAAGTTTAAATGAGTTTAACAAGGTAGCCTCCAGGCCATTGTTGTTCCTGAACCGGCAGTTATACCGGTATCCTGAAAAAAGTGGACGATTCTAACGACGCCTAGCGTATCTGTCAGTCGTCCGTATCAGAAAAGTTTTTACGCGTTTTTACCTGCGCCATACTTTCAAGAATTCGGTGATAATTTTCGAAACGGGTTTCCGCAATAGCGCCGTTCTCTACCGCTTCGCGAATGGCGCAGCCTGGATCGGCGTCATGCTTGCAGTCCCGGTATTTGCAATGTCCCAAATAGTCATGAAATTCGACAAAGCCCTGGGTGATTTGTTCCGGCTCCAGATGCCATAAGCCGAACTCGCGCACGCCGGGGGAATCAATGACATCGCCGCCATGCGGGAAATGATACAGACGAGCAGCGGTAGTGGTATGTTGACCCAGACCGGAGACATTCGACACATCGTTCGTCAGAATCTCGTTCTGTAAGCCGAGTAGAGCGTTTAGCAGACTGGATTTTCCGACGCCGGACTGCCCGGCAAAAATACTGATACGACCGGTTAACGCCTCTTCCAGCGGTTTCAGACCATCCTGCGTATGGCTGGAGACCATCAGCACGCGATAGCCGATATTGCGGTAGATATCCATCTGCTCATTAACGAAGTCCATACCTTCGTCGTCCAGCAGATCAATTTTATTGAGTACGATAAGCGGCTCAACCTGTAGGGTTTCACAGCCGACCAGATAGCGATCGATGATATTCAGCGACAGCTCCGGCAAAATCGCGGAGACGATAACGATTTGGTCAATGTTGGCGGCAATAGGCTTCACGCCGTCGTAGAAGTCCGGGCGCGTCAATACCGAGGTGCGCTCATGCACCGCTTCAACGATGCCTTTTACGTTGACGCCCTCTGCGGCGGCTTTGCCCGGACGCCAGACGACGCGATCGCCCGTCACCAGCGAACGGATAGTGCGGCGGATATTGCAGCGGTGAACCTCGCCGTCAGCAGACTCCACATCGGCATGCATACCAAAACGGCTAATGACGATACCTTCTGCAGGCTCGCCAAACAGGTTGTCATCGTAGTCGGCTTTCTCCACGGACGTTTTTAAACGACGCTGGTGATTGGCGTTCACACGGCGCTGCTGGCCTTTGGAGAGTTTATTTTTGCTCAATCGTACTGGCTCCTGGTCGCCCATAGTGGGCAAAACATCTATGATACACGCAATTGTAGATGAATATAGTCACAGTGAATGTGACCTCTGAAGGGTGGAAAATAGCATGAGTGCCGATGAAAACAACCTGATTTGGATCGATCTGGAGATGACAGGTCTGGACCCCGAGCGCGATCGCATTATTGAGATAGCCACGCTGGTGACGGATGCCAGCCTGAACATTCTGGCGGAAGGGCCGACGATTGCGGTACATCAATCCGATGCGCAACTGGCGTTAATGGATGACTGGAACGTGCGCACCCATACCGGTAGCGGTCTGGTGGATCGCGTTAAGGCAAGTACGATGGGCGAACGAGACGCTGAACTGGCGACGATTGAATTTCTGAAAACGTGGGTGCCTGCGGGTAAGTCGCCGATTTGCGGTAACAGCATCGGTCAGGATCGTCGTTTTCTGTTTAAATATATGCCGGAACTGGAGGCCTACTTCCACTATCGCTATCTGGATGTCAGTACGCTCAAGGAACTGGCGCGCCGCTGGAAGCCGGAGATTCTGGCCGGCTTTACCAAGCAGGGCACGCACCAGGCGATGGATGATATTCGCGAGTCGGTGGCGGAGCTGGCTTACTACCGCGAGCATTTCATTAAGCTGTGAGGCTTAACATGCCGGATGGCAACGCCACAGCGTCTCATCCGGCAGCTCTCCCGCCACTGAATTACTGCGTAAACCATTTCTCCTGCATCTGCGCATATTCCGGCGACGCTTTCACCTTGTCGAGCGCGGCATTAATTTCTTGCAATAGCGCGTCGTTGCCTTTGCGTACCGCAATGCCTAACCCTTTTCCGTAGTAGTCAGGATCGCTGGCGCGTTCATCCATGATGGCGTAATCCGGATTGTTTTTTAGCCACTTACCAATCGCGGCGACATCGCCAAACACGCCCTCAAGACGGTTGTTTTTCAGATCGGTAAAGGCGTTTAGATAGCTGTCATAGGCGACAGGCGTGATGGCTTGTTGTTTATCCTGCAAATAGCGCTGATGCGTTGTACCGTTTTCCAGACCGACTTTTTTGCCTTTCAGATCGGCAAAAGTGTGATAAGCCCCTTTACGCGTGACGACTACCGCCGATAGACCTTCGTAATAGGGTTGGCTAAAGGAGACCTGCTGTTCACGTTTGGGCGTCATATCCATACCGGCGATCACCGCATCAAACTTTTTGAAGCGTAGGCCGGGGATCAGACTATCAAAGCTCTGGTTAGTGAATGAGCACTCCGCTTGCATCTCTTTGCAGACCGCGTTGGCGACATCAATATCGAAACCAACAATTTTATTATCGGCATCGACAAACTCATAGGGCGCATAAGTGGCGGAGGTGCCAAAATGTAATGTTCTGGCGGAAACGGAAGCGGCGTGAACGGAGAGGCTGGCTAACAGCATGACAATAAGTTTTTTTTTCATCTTGATCCCTGATATCAATTGGATGTTGTGGTCACCGTGCTATTCTTTTTTTGGCGCAGGGTGCTATTCTGATTCTGTGCCTTTAGGCGTGGCGTGAAAAGTTTTTTGTTGCATAGCGCACGCTTTGCTCGTTTTTTGTCTTGTTTGGTGATTTAATCAGCATTCAAACAAAAATCGCGAAAAAATGCGTTCAGGGGCTTGCAGCTAAATGGATTTCTCGTATAATGCGCCTCCCGTAACGACGCAGAAATGCGAATTACGACAGCAACAAATTTGCGGGAATAGCTCAGTTGGTAGAGCACGACCTTGCCAAGGTCGGGGTCGCGAGTTCGAGTCTCGTTTCCCGCTCCAAAATTTGAAAGTACTTGTTAAGTACAGACCACCAATCGCAGGATTTCGAATTGCGACAAGGCGGCAACTGAATGAGTCCTCAGGAGCTTACTGAAGTAAG
>NZ_JAMMZV010000010.1:0-141153 GCF_051811585.1 Salmonella sp. NW177
TGGTAGTGTGGGGTCTCCCCATGCGAGAGTAGGGAACTGCCAGGCATCAAATAAAACGAAGGGCCCTGTCGGAAGACAGGGCCTTTTGTTTTATCTGTGGTCTGTCGGTGAGCACTCTCCTGGGGAGGAGAAATCCGCCGGGAGCAGATTTGAACGTTGCGCAGCAACGGCCCGTAGGGTGGCGGGCAGGACGCCCGCCATAAACTGCCAGGCATCAGACAAGTGAAGAAGCCCGTTCTGACGGACGGGCTTCTTTGCGTGTGTGGTAACTGTAAAAATGTAGGCCTGATAAGCGCAGCGCCATCAGGCAACCGGCACCGCCGGATGGCAGCTTCGCCTTATCCGGCCTACAAGGAACGTGCTTTCTCTAACCACCGCAAAATGAAGGCAGAAATCTGCGATACATCATTAAGATCCAAAACGGGTACCGCTACGGCAAGTGGAATATCACTGGCAACCGCAATAACATGCTCATCAAGAATCAATTCCTCCTCGCTGTGCCCACATCCCTGACGAAAAAGTAAGATCTTCGCAACTGCCTCGTGTTTAAACCCTTCTACCAGCACCATATCCAGCTTTGATGCATCCATCCGGCTCACCAGCCATGCCAGATCCAACTCTTCTTGCCCCGGCGTTTCAGTCATTAACGCCCAGCGCTGCTGACTGGCAACCAGCGTTTGTGCCGCCCCGGCCTTACGTAATTCGTAGCTATCTTTACCCGGTTTATCAACATCCATATCATGATGGGTATGCTTAATCAGCCCTGGCCGAATACCGTGCGCACAAAGTGCTGGGATCAGTTTTTTCAGCAGTGTTGTTTTTCCCGTGCCGCTCCACGCGGCAATGGCGAGTAGCGGTATCATGGTCTCTTTTGCCATTGCGCGAGTTCCTCCGGCGTGTTGACGTTCACAAATGCCTCTTTACAATCGCTGAAATCAACGGCGTGTCCGCCTACCTGGCGCATAAAAATCATTACCCGCCGCTCGCCTGCTTGCAAATAAGCTGTCAACTGGGGCTCAACGGCACGATTAATCAACGCGATCGTTGGATGATCGCGCTCTCCATCATGAACCCAAACCACGGGTGCACCATGACGCTGCGCTGCTAAACGATCGACCAGGTTGTGGGGGATACAGGGATTGTCACAGGGGCAAAACAGAAACCAGTCGCCTGCTACCTGCTGAAAAACGGAAAGCATACCCGCCAGCGGACCGGGAAAGTCAGCGATTGAATCCGGAATGACTTTCAGGCCGCTGGCCTGGTAGATATCCAGATGGCGATTAGCACTAATGACGACCGTAGCCAGTTGCGGCGCGAGCGCATCGGCAACGTGCCGCCAGAGCGGTTTCCCGTCCAGTTCAAGCAGACCTTTATCCGCACCTCCCATCCGCCTGGCTTTACCGCCTGCCAGCACCACGCCGGTTATTACTTCATCCAGATTCACCGATATCGCCTCTTTTATTGTGGGATTGACCCTGCTACCGTGTCTGTATCAAGAATAAGGAGCACAGCTATGAAATGTAAACGCCTGAATGAAGTCATTGAACTCCTCCAGCCAGCCTGGCAGAAAGAGCCTGATCTTAATCTGACGCAATTTTTGCAGAAACTGGCGAAAGAGTCAGGTTTTGACGGCAAACTGGAAGATTTAACTGATGATATCCTGATCTACCATCTGAAAATGCGTGATTCCGCCAAAGACGCCGCCATTCCAGGGATTCAAAAAGACTATGAAGAGGACTTTAAAACGGCGCTTTTACGCGCCCGCGGCGTTATTAAAGAGTAAAACCTTGTAAGCGGCGCCACCGAAATCGCCACGAAATGATATCCTGAATCATTCGTAGTATTTTCCGGATGATGGGATGAACGACAACGCTTTTACTTTCCAGACGCTACACCCGGAAACCATCATGGATGCGCTGTTTGAACAGGGGATCAGGGTGGATTCCGGGCTGACTCCACTAAACAGTTATGAAAACCGCGTCTATCAGTTTCAGGATGAAGACCGTCGACGTTTTGTCGTTAAGTTTTATCGTCCTGAACGCTGGTCTGTTGATCAAATTCGGGAAGAACACCAATTCGCGCTTGAACTGGTGAAGGATGAGGTTCCGGTTGCTGCTCCGCTCGCGTTTAATGGCCAGACGCTGTTAGCACATCAGGGCTATCATTATGCCATTTTCCCCAGCGTAGGCGGTCGTCAGTTTGAAGCAGATAATATCGATCAGATGGAGGCGGTAGGGCGTTATCTTGGTCGATTGCATCAGACGGGGCGAAAACGTCCTTTCACTTTCCGGCCTGACATTGGGCTTGCAGAGTATCTTTTTGAACCTCGCCAGGTATTCGAAGATGCCGCACTGATTCCCTCCGGGCAAAAAGCGGCTTTCCTGAAAGCCACTGATACTCTACTGTCTGCAGTTACCGAATGCTGGCGCACCGATTTCGCCACGCTGCGATTGCACGGCGATTGTCATGCCGGCAACATTCTATGGCGTGATGGACCGCTGTTTGTCGATTTAGATGATGCCCGTAACGGCCCGGCGATACAGGATTTATGGATGCTGCTGAACGGCGACAAAGCCGAACAGCGAATGCAGCTTGAAACCATTATTGAAGCTTATGAAGAAGTTAGTGAGTTCGATACGGCTGAAATTGGTCTCATTGAACCTTTACGCGCCATGCGTTTAGTTTATTATCTTGCCTGGTTGATTCGTCGTTGGGGCGATCCTGCGTTTCCGAAAAACTTTCCCTGGTTAACAGGGGAAGATTACTGGCAGCGACAGACAACGACTTTTATTGAGCAGACTAAAATTTTGCACGAACCCCCTTTACAATTAACGCCAATGTATTAATCGGAGAGAGTTGATCATGAAAAAGATTTGGCTGGCGCTGGCTGGTATGGTTTTAGCTTTTAGCGCCTCGGCAGCACAGATCAGCGACGGTAAACAGTATATCACGCTGGATAAACCGGTCGCTGGCGAACCCCAGGTACTGGAGTTTTTCTCCTTCTACTGCCCACATTGTTATCAGTTTGAAGAAGTGCTTCATGTGTCTGACAATGTGAAGAAAAAGCTGCCGGAAGGCACCAAAATGACCAAGTACCACGTTGAGTTCCTGGGGCCGTTGGGCAAGGAGCTCACCCAGGCATGGGCGGTGGCGATGGCGTTGGGTGTAGAAGATAAAGTCACGGTCCCGCTGTTTGAAGCCGTACAGAAAACCCAGACAGTACAATCTGCCGCGGATATCCGTAAAGTGTTCGTTGATGCGGGCGTCAAGGGCGAAGATTACGATGCGGCATGGAACAGCTTCGTGGTGAAATCACTGGTTGCGCAACAGGAGAAAGCCGCGGCTGACCTGCAACTGCAGGGCGTTCCGGCGATGTTCGTCAATGGCAAATACCAGATTAACCCACAAGGCATGGATACCAGCAGCATGGATGTTTTTGTTCAGCAGTATGCTGATACTGTGAAATATTTGGTTGATAAAAAATAAAAAGAACGCCGGTCACTGACCGGCGTTTTTATAAGATGTTTTAATCTCTTCTATCTGTATATCTTTCTTATCCCACAGCGTATTAAGCCAACGTTGAAAACGGCGTTTGAATGTTTTGTCGTTCACGTAATCGCCGTGCAGTTCTTCATTTATGGGTTCCAGTTGCACCCGAACAACAATACGCGTCAGCCTACCGCTTAGCATATCGTAGAAGGGGTGACGATCGTTGTTTGGGTAACACAACGTAATATTAAGCAGCTTATCGAACTGTGAGCCTAAAACATTAATCGCCATTGCAATACCGGCAGCTTTTGGCGGCAACAGATGTTGATAAGGTGAATGCGTTTGCTGACGTTTCTCATGCGTAAATCGCGAGCCTTCAACAAAGTTAACGATAGTGGTGGGATACCGACGAAACTTTTCGCAAGAGCGACGAGTTGTTTCAACATCTTTGCCGCGTCGATCGGGGTGTCGGAGCAGGTAGCTACGGGAGTAGCGCTTCATAAACGGCATATCTAATGCCCAGCACGCCAGGCCGATGAACGGCACCCAGGCCAATTGCTGTTTAAGAAAGTACTTATTCATTGGGATATGCTTGCGGAACAGAACGCAAAGCACAACGATATCGGCCCAGCTGCGATGATTACAAATCAGTAAATACCAATTTTTCTTGCTCAGCCCTTCTAACCCTTCTACATCCCATTGCAAGTGCGGATTAAGGCGTAACAGCGCTGCAAGACCAGCACACCAGCAATACATCATGAAATTGCAGAAAATGGAGACCTTGCGCCAGATACCGGGAACAGGCAAAAGAAGCTTTACCATACCGGCAACGATGATCGGTACTGAGCAAACAATAGTGACCAGGATGGTCAATACGATACTCAATGGGAGCGTGATAGCCGCGAGTATTCTCGTCATAATAAATTATTCAAAAGTTAGCCATAAACGGTGCGCGAAAAGGGCGCAAGAGGCTGATTCTATCAGAAAACGATGCTAATGATGGCGCTGAGTGAAATAGAAACACTCGTAACAACTATCCACATTATGATAACGGCATGAATCAGATAATCAGAAAAACGTGATGTTAACAACTCATTGAAAATAATGGGTAATTATTAAGACGAGAAGGCTATCGCGCTGATTTTAAAGTAATGGTAAGAATTTACACACAAAGTTATCCACAGGTTGTTTTGCGAGCGATCCTGAAGATCGACAAAACTTTTCCGCAAATGCGGCGAAAAACTCAAGTTTTCCTCCTGTATGTGGCATCCTTTAACCATAATCTGTTAAACAGGCACGGACATTATGGTTCAGATCCCAGAAAACCCACTTATTCTCGTAGATGGCTCATCCTATCTCTATCGCGCCTATCATGCGTTTCCGCCGTTAACCAACAGCGCGGGAGAACCTACGGGCGCAATGTATGGTGTCCTCAACATGTTGCGCAGCCTGATCATGCAGTATCAGCCGACGCATGCTGCGGTGGTGTTTGACGCCAAAGGAAAAACCTTCCGTGATGAGCTCTTTGAACACTACAAATCGCATCGTCCTCCGATGCCGGATGATCTGCGAGCGCAAATAGAGCCGTTACATGCCATGGTTAAAGCCATGGGGTTACCTCTGCTGGCAGTCTCTGGCGTAGAAGCGGATGACGTTATCGGTACACTGGCGCGAGAAGCGGAGAAGGTGGGGCGTCCGGTATTAATCAGCACCGGCGATAAAGATATGGCACAGTTGGTGACGCCGAATATTACGCTGATCAACACCATGACTAACACCATCCTCGGCCCGGATGAAGTCGTTAATAAGTACGGCGTGCCGCCTGAGCTGATTATCGACTTTCTGGCGCTGATGGGGGACTCCTCGGATAATATTCCGGGCGTACCAGGCGTGGGTGAGAAGACGGCGCAAGCCTTGCTTCAGGGATTGGGCGGCCTGGATACGCTGTACGCCGAGCCGGAAAAAATTGCCGGTCTCACTTTCCGCGGCGCCAAAACGATGGCCGCTAAATTAGCGCAGAATAAAGACGTAGCGTACCTGTCTTATAAACTCGCCACCATTAAAACGGATGTTGAGCTGGAGCTGACCTGCGAACAGCTTGAAGTGCAGCAGCCGATTGCGGATGAACTGCTGGGCCTGTTTAAAAAATATGAGTTTAAGCGCTGGACGGCGGACGTTGAGTCAGGCAAGTGGCTACAGGCAAAGGGCGTGAAACCGGCGGCCAAACCGCAGGAAACGGTCGTTATTGATGAATCGCCCAGCGAACCGGCAGCGGCGCTCTCTTATGAAAATTATGTCACGATTCTGGACGACGTTACGCTGGAAAGCTGGATTGAAAAGCTGAAAAAAGCGCCAGTTTTTGCTTTCGACACGGAGACCGACAGTCTGGATAATATCGCCGCCAACCTGGTGGGCCTCTCGTTTGCTATCGAACCTGGCGTTGCCGCGTATGTACCTGTCGCGCATGATTATCTGGACGCTCCGGATCAAATCTCCCGCCAGCGTGCTCTGGAACTGCTGAAGCCGCTGCTGGAAGATGAAAAAGTGCGCAAAGTGGGGCAAAACCTCAAGTACGATCGCGGCGTCTTGCAAAATTACGGTATTGAGCTGCGCGGTATCGCCTTCGATACCATGCTTGAGTCTTACATTCTGAACAGCGTCGCCGGACGCCATGATATGGACAGTTTGTCCGATCGTTGGCTGAAGCACAAAACTATCACCTTTGAAGACATTGCCGGTAAAGGTAAAAACCAGCTCACCTTTAACCAGATCGCACTGGAGGAAGCGGGGCGCTATGCGGCAGAAGATGCGGATGTCACGTTACAGTTGCATCTCAAAATGTGGCCTGAGCTCCAGCAGCACAAAGGCCCGCTGAATGTTTTCGAAAACATCGAAATGCCGTTGGTGCCTGTACTGTCACGCGTTGAGCGCAATGGCGTAAAAATCGATCCTGCCGTCCTGCACAAACATTCGGAAGAAATCACGCTACGTCTGGCGGAACTGGAAAAGAAAGCGCATGACATTGCGGGCGAGGCGTTCAACCTGTCCTCGACGAAGCAGTTGCAGACCATCCTGTTTGAAAAGCAGGGTATTAAGCCGCTGAAGAAAACGCCTGGCGGCGCGCCGTCAACGTCGGAAGAGGTGCTGGAAGAGCTGGCGCTGGACTATCCGCTGCCGAAAGTGATTCTGGAGTATCGTGGTCTGGCGAAGCTAAAATCCACCTATACCGATAAGCTGCCGCTGATGATTAACCCGAAAACCGGGCGCGTCCATACGTCCTATCATCAGGCGGTAACGGCGACGGGACGTTTATCGTCCACCGATCCGAACCTGCAAAATATTCCGGTGCGCAATGAAGAAGGCCGCCGCATTCGTCAGGCATTTATTGCGCCTGAGGATTATCTCATCGTGTCTGCGGACTATTCACAGATTGAGCTGCGTATTATGGCGCATCTTTCCCGTGATAAAGGGCTGCTCACGGCGTTCGCCGAAGGAAAGGATATTCACCGCGCAACGGCGGCGGAAGTCTTTGGCTTGCCGCTGGATAGCGTGACCGGGGAACAGCGCCGAAGTGCGAAAGCCATTAACTTTGGCCTGATTTACGGGATGAGCGCCTTCGGTCTTTCTCGCCAGCTTAATATTCCGCGTAAAGAGGCGCAGAAGTATATGGATCTCTACTTCGAACGCTACCCTGGCGTGCTGGAATATATGGAGCGCACCCGCGCTCAGGCAAAAGAACAAGGCTATGTGGAAACGCTGGAGGGGCGCCGCCTTTACCTGCCGGATATTAAATCCAGTAACGCGGCGCGGCGCGCGGGGGCGGAACGCGCGGCGATCAATGCTCCCATGCAAGGAACGGCTGCCGATATCATCAAGCGCGCCATGATTGCCGTCGATGCCTGGCTACAGGCCGAGCAGCCGCGCGTGCGGATGATTATGCAGGTACACGATGAATTAGTGTTCGAGGTGCATAAAGACGACTTAGATGCGGTAGCAAAACGTATCCATCAGTTGATGGAAAACTGCACGCGTATTGATGTGCCGTTGCTGGTAGAAGTCGGTAGCGGGGAAAATTGGGATCAAGCGCACTAAGCATTTAAGGAATAACGCGCTTTTTTCGTAATTAAGCAACATAAGCACGGGAGTTTTGTGATGGGTATTAGAATTCCCTATGTAAAGAATGAAAAAAAATTACGAAAAGGTCTTTCTGTGTTGCTCAAAAAAGAGTAAAGTTATTCACGTAGGGTACAGAGGTAAGATGTTCTATCTTTCAGACCTTTTACTTCACGTAATCGGATTTGGCTGAATATTTTAGCCGCCCCAGTCAGTTTATGACTGGGGCGTTTTTTATTGGGCGTAAGAAAAGTTTCGCTCACACCGTAGGCCGGATAAGACGCGCAGCGGCGCCATCCGGCATAGCGGGTGATTATTCCCCGTCCTGAATCTCTTCGACCGGTGCCAGTTCGCTAAACCAGCTATCCAGTTTCTGACGTAACTTATCCACTCCCTGCTTTTTCAGCGAGGAAAACGCTTCTACCTGCACATCGCCATTAAAAGCCAGCACGGCTTCACGTACCATATTCAACTGCGCCTTGCGCGCGCCGCTGGCCAGTTTGTCCGCTTTGGTCAGCAGAACCAGAACCTGGATATTGCTCTCTACAGCCCACTGGATCATCTGTTGGTCGAGGTCTTTCAACGGATGGCGGATATCCATTAAAACGACTAAGCCCTGTAGGCTTTGACGTTTCTCCAGATATTCCCCCAGCGCGCGTTGCCACTTGCGTTTCATCTCTTCCGGGACTTCCGCGTAGCCATAGCCCGGCAGGTCGACCAACCGTTTGCCATCTACGACTTCAAACAGGTTAATCAATTGGGTACGGCCCGGCGTTTTAGAGGTACGCGCCAGGCTTTTTTGGTTGGTCAACGTGTTCAGGGCGCTGGATTTGCCTGCATTGGAACGGCCAGCAAAAGCCACTTCAATTCCGCAATCGGAAGGTAAATGGCGAATATCAGGCGCACTCATCACAAAATGCGTCTGTTGATAATTCAGGTTAGTCAAAGCGGTCGTCTCCATCAGTCAAAGCATTGTGGCGATTATACCTGAACGCCAGCAAAAGACGGATTTTTCGGCGCGGCGGTGCTGTAAGTAAAAGCCATACGCTTTGTGAGACATTGACCATTGCACTTATGCGACATGACAGAGTCGTTGTCAGGCTCAAAGCCAGTTAATATAGTTAAATCATGAATTTATAGAAAGGTAATTGTCTGAAAAAAAGGGATTTGCCGTGTCGGTATCTTGTGAGTTTACCCCAAAAGAGTAAAGTAATGCACATAGCGAGGACGCTAACAGGATCAACGACTCAGGATGAGGGTCAGGAGCGCCAGGAGGCGAAGACACAGGATTGTCAGGAAGACAAACGTCCGGAGACGTTAGTAAAAGGAAATGGAAACAACATGGAATGTTCCAGGCTAAGGGAAAAACAGGGCGTGTTGATAGCCAACAGGGATGGTGGAACCCGTTAAGGGTCGTGAGTCAAGAAAAAAGGCGGCAGATTACTCTGTCGCCTTTTTTCTTTGCTTGCTTTCTGCTAGATTCCGCCTCAATTCTATACTGAATAAAACGGCTTAAAGATCTGACATCATGAAAAAACCAACCTCTGCACCGCGCAGTAAAGCCTTTGGCAAACAGCGTCGTAAAACGCGTGAAGAGTTAAACCAGGAGGCGCGCGACCGTAAACGCCTGAAAAAACATCGCGGTCATGCGCCGGGAAGTCGCGCGGCGGGCGGCAATTCCGCTTCGGGCGGCGGCAATCAGAATCAACAAAAAGATCCACGTATTGGCAGTAAAGCACCTGTTCCATTAGGCGTGACTGAAAAAGTGACCCAACAGCATAAACCGAAAAGTGAGAAACCTATGCTTTCACCGCAGGCGGAGTTGGATTTACTGGAAACGGATGAGCGCCTGGATGCGCTGTTAGAACGTCTGGAAGCGGGCGAAACCCTGAGTGCGGAAGATCAAGCCTGGGTAGATGCCAAACTGGATCGTATTGATGAACTGATGCAGAAGCTTGGTCTGTCTTACGATGACGACGAAGAAGACGACGAAGAGGACGAGAAGCAGGAAGATATGATGCGCCTGCTAAGAGGCGGCAACTAACGGATTTACACCGTGGGCTTGCCCGTCCTGCTTATAACCCTTCCGGTTATATGTTATCTGGTGTGGTTATTCGTTAAACTACAGCGATTGTCGCGGCGACAGAAATGGCTGCGCAGCCGGCTTGCCGCCCGTCATGGCGTGAAGCCGGTACGCCGTACCCGCCAGAGACGCCATCGGAAGGAGTGAGCATGTCTGAACAGCAAATAGACTGGGATCTGGCCCTGATCCAGAAATATAACTATTCCGGGCCACGATATACCTCGTACCCAACCGCGCTGGAGTTTTCTGAAGACTTCGAGGACGCCGCATTCTTGCAGGCTGTGGCGCGTTATCCTGAACGTCCGCTCTCGCTGTATGTGCATATCCCGTTTTGTCACAAGTTGTGTTATTTCTGCGGCTGCAACAAGATTGTCACCCGCCAACAGCATAAAGCTGACCAGTATCTTGACGCGCTTGAGCAGGAAATTCGCCATCGCGCGCCGCTGTTTGCAAACCGTCATGTTAGCCAGCTTCACTGGGGCGGCGGTACGCCTACTTACCTGAATAAAGCGCAAATCAGCCGCTTAATGACGCTGTTGCGTGAAAATTTCCACTTTAATACCGACGCGGAAATCTCGATCGAAGTCGATCCCCGTGAAATTGAGCTGGATGTGCTCGATCATTTACGTGCGGAAGGTTTTAACCGCCTGAGTATGGGCGTGCAGGACTTTAATAAAGAGGTGCAGCGGCTGGTTAACCGCGAGCAGGATGAAGAATTCATCTTTGCGTTGCTTAATCACGCCCGCGATATCGGCTTTACCTCGACCAATATCGACTTGATCTACGGTCTACCGAAACAGACGCCGGAAAGCTTCGCTTTCACGCTGAAGCGTGTGACGGAACTGAACCCCGATCGTTTGAGCGTCTTTAACTATGCGCATCTGCCAACGCTTTTTGCCGCCCAGCGTAAAATTAAAGATGCCGATTTACCCAGCGCGCAGCAGAAACTGGATATTTTGCAGGAGACGATCGTATCGCTTACTCAGGCCGGTTATCAGTTTATCGGGATGGACCATTTTGCCCGTCCGGACGACGAACTGGCCGTCGCGCAGCGCGAAGGCGTGCTGCACCGTAATTTTCAGGGCTATACGACCCAGGGCGATACCGATCTGCTGGGGATGGGGGTTTCTGCTATCAGCATGATTGGCGATGGCTACATGCAGAACCAGAAAGAGCTGAAGCGTTATTACCAGCAAGTGGATGAGCGGGGCAATGCGCTATGGCGTGGTATTACGCTGACCCGTGATGATTGCATTCGTCGCGATGTTATCAAGGCGCTGATTTGTAACTTCCGCCTGGATTTTAACGCTGTCGAACAGCAGTGGGGTTTGCATTTCGCTGAGTATTTTGCCGAAGATTTGCAGTTACTGTCGCCGCTGGCGAAAGATGGGCTGGTGGATATTAGCGAGAAGGGAATTCAGGTGACGGCGAAAGGTCGTTTGCTGATCCGCAATATCTGCATGTGCTTTGACGCGTATCTGCGCCAGAAAGCGCGGATGCAGCAGTTCTCGCGCGTCATTTAGCCGGGTTGCCCGGTGGCGCTGCGCTTACCGGGCCTACACGTTGCGACAACCTGTAGGCCGGATAAGCATTAGCGCCATCCGGCACATTGTCAGCTGAACAGTCCTACCAGCGCGGCACACAACACGGCGGCTAGCGCAGTTTGTGGCGTGTGGCTGTCGACCGCTCCACTCGATACCAGATTAATAATAGATTCTAACATAATGAATCCCCCCGTTTGCCGGGCATGATCATACTGAACTCATCGGAACAGTAAAGCGCAAAATAGCAGCGTTTTGCGCTCAATTATTAATCTTTACACTCGCGGGTAATGTTTACTCCATTCCCAGCTCTTTCAACTTCCGCGTTAGGGTGTTTCGCCCCCAACCGAGCAGCCTGGCGGCTTCCTGTTTATGACCCTGCGTATGGCGTAACGCCGTGGTCAGTAGCGTTCTTTCCAGTTCTGGCTGCGCTTCAGAAAGCAGGTTTTGATGACCGGATCGCAAGGCGCGGTCCGCCCATTGCGCCAGTAATGTCGCCCAGCTATCCGGCGGCAGGTGGGACGGGCTATCCGGCGCCGAGGCTTCAAACAGTTCGCCCGGTAAATCCTGAATCAATACCTCCTGTCCGGCGGCCATGACGGTGAGCCAGCGGCAGGTATTTTCTAACTGACGCACGTTACCAGGCCATGCCAGGCGCGTTAACGCCGTTTCGGTTTCCGGATGTAATAATTTGGCTTCCACACCTAATTCACGGGCGGCGACCTGCAAAAAATGGCGCGCCAGGCGCGGAATATCCTCACGGCGCTCGCGCAATGGCGGAAGATGGATACGAATCACGTTCAGGCGGTGGAATAGGTCTTCGCGGAATTTCCCTTCCTGAACGCGTCGTTCGAGGTTCTGGTGGGTGGCGGCGATAATGCGCACATCCACTTTTACCGGCGCGTACCCGCCCACGCGGTAGAACTGTCCGTCAGCCAGCACGCGTAACAGACGAGTCTGGACATCCAGCGGCATATCGCCAATTTCGTCCAGAAACAGCGTGCCGCCGTCAGCCTGCTCGAAACGGCCCTGCCGGATGGTATTCGCCCCGGTAAAAGCGCCTTTCTCATGGCCAAACAGTTCGGATTCAATCAAATCTTTCGGGATGGCCGCCATATTGAGCGCGATAAACGGCGCTTTGGCGCGTGGGCTATGGCGGTGAAGCGCATGGGCGACCAGTTCTTTCCCGGTCCCTGATTCGCCGTTAATCAGCACGCTAATCGAAGAACGCGACAGCCGACCAATAATGCGAAACACATCCTGCATGGCGGGCGCTTCGCCTATCATGTCTGTTGTCGGGCCGTTAACCTCGATATTACGCGGCTGCTGCTGCTCCTGATAGTGGCTAATCGCGCGCTCGACCAGAGCGACGGCTTCATCAATATCAAACGGTTTAGGTAGATAATCAAACGCCCCCTGCTGATAAGCGCTCACGGCGGCATCTAAATCGGAATGCGCGGTCATAATGATGACCGGAAGCATCGGGTGACGCTGTTTAATCTGCTTTAATAGCGCCAGCCCGTCCATTCCCGGCATTCGGATATCCGACAGCAAGACGTCCGGCGTTTTACTGGCCAGCGCAGCCAGTACTTCATTACCATTCTCAAAGGTGGTACAGGTCAACCCTGCCCCGGCGAGAGCACGCTCAAGCACCCAACGGATGGAACTATCATCATCGACGACCCAGACTATTCCTCGTTGCATAAACACCTCTATTTCCGAATCGGCAGGTAAACCGAAAACTCGGTATGCCCCGGCCAACTGGTAAATTCAATTTTGCCGGCGTGTTGATCGATAAGATTGCGGGCGATAGATAACCCAAGCCCGGTGCCGCCTTCGCGACCGCTGACCATCGGGTAGAACAGCGTATCCTGTAAATGGGGAGGAATGCCCGGCCCATTGTCTTCAACGTCTATACGCGCCGCCAGGCGATAGCGTTCGCCATGCAGCGTTAACTGGAAGGCGGTACGCGTACGCAGCGTAATTTCGCCGCCTTCCGGCCCCAGCGCCTGCAAGGCATTGCGGACAATATTCAGCAGTACTTGCTCAATTTGTTCCGGGTCGTGCGGCAGTTCTGGCAGACTGGGGTCATAATCGCGGATAAGCCGGACATTATCCGGCAGTTCCATCGACACCAGCGCCACCACGCGCTCCGCGACTTTATGTATGCTCTCGGTAATGTGCATTCCCGGGTGCTGCGGCCCCAGCAAACGATCGACAAGGTTGCGTAGCCTGTCGGCCTGTTCAATGATGACTTTGGTATATTCCATTAGCGCCGGGTCGGGCAGCGCCTTGCTGAGTAGCTGCGCCGCGCCGCGCAGGCCGCCGAGCGGATTTTTGATTTCGTGCGCCAGACCGCGCACCAGATCGCGGGCGGCGATTTGCTGCGCGTGCTGCAACTGCTCCTGACTCAGACGACGCTGGTTATCCATCGGCGCCATTTCGAGCAGTATAAAATCGTCGGGCAGACGTTGGGCGGTCAAAGAGAGAATATGCGAGCGACTATCAATCACCAGCGTCACTTCATTATCGGTAAAGCCTTGCCCTGCCGCTAAACTTTCGCGCATCAGGTCAATGTTTAACGAAAAATAGCTCAACAGTTCAGGTAACGGCGTCCCGAACAGTTTGCGTGAGCTTTGCGCGAGCAACTGCTGCGCGGCAGGGTTGGCGTAATGGATTGCCAGCGCGTCGTCGACCACCAGCACGCTGTTGATTAACGAATTGAGGATCTGCCCAGCATCGGGCTGTATGCCGCTTGCCATTCAGCAGTCTCCTGGAAAAGGTTGCACCATTTTAGTGCATTATAGCTTTTTACCACTAAAAAGCGCGTGAGATCAGATTGTTGGTGGAGAAAAAAGCCCATCCTGGGATGGGCTGAAAGTTTCCACGGCAACTCAAAAACTCCTGACGCCTTTCACGCTGCTGTTGTGTTGGCTGCTTTCGCTTACCCCAGTCTCATCGCTATCTATGCTCCTGGGGATGTGCTCAGCTGCCGCCTTGCAGCAACGCGAAATTCGTCGGATTTTTAATATACGATTAAACGCTGTAGTACAGCTCAAACTCTACCGGGTGCGGGGTCATACGCACGCGGTCATCTTCTTCGCGACGCAGCGCAATATACGCATCGATCGCTTCATCCGTGAACACGCCGCCTGCTTTCAGGAACTCGCGGTCCAGGTCCAGCGCGTTCAGCGCTTCTTCCAGAGAACCCGCTACCTGTGGGATCTCTTTCGCTTCTTCCGGCGGCAGGTCATACAGGTTTTTGTCCATGGCTTCGCCCGGGTGAATCTTATTCTTAATCCCGTCCAGACCGGCCATCAGCAGGGCGGCAAAGCACAGATACGGGTTAGCCGCCGGGTCCGGGAAGCGAACTTCGATACGGCGCGCTTTCGGAGACGCCACCACCGGAATACGGATAGAGGCGGAACGGTTACGGGCGGAGTAGGCCAGCATCACCGGCGCTTCGTAACCCGGGACCAGACGCTTGTAGGAGTTGGTGGTCGGGTTCGCCAGGGCGTTGATGGCTTTGGCGTGTTTGATGACGCCGCCGATGTAGTGCAGCGCCTGCTCAGACAGACCGGCATATTTGTCGCCAGAGAACAGGTTGGTGCCGTTCTTCGCCAGCGACATGTGGCAGTGCATACCGGAACCGTTATCGCCGAACATCGGTTTTGGCATAAAGGTCGCGGTCTTACCGAAGCGGTGAGCCACGTTATGCACGACATATTTGTAAATCTGAATTTCGTCGGCTTTTTTGGTCATGGTGTTAAAGCGGGTCGCCACTTCGTTCTGACCTGCGGTCGCTACTTCGTGGTGGTGCGCTTCAACGACCAGGCCCATCTGCTCCATGACCAGACACATTTCAGAACGGATATCCTGCGCGGAGTCGACTGGCGGAACCGGGAAATAACCGCCTTTCACGCCCGGACGATGGCCTTTGTTGCCGCCTTCGTACTTGGTAGAGGAGTTCCAGGCGCCTTCAATATCGTCAATCGCCACATGTGAGCCGGAGATAGATGCGCCGAAGCGGATGTCGTCGAACAGGAAGAATTCAGGTTCCGGCCCAAACAGGACGGTATCGGCGATACCGGTCGCGCGCAGGTAGTCTTCCGCACGTTTTGCGATGGAACGTGGGTCACGGTCATAACCTTGCAGAGTGCCAGGCTCCAGGATGTCGCAACGGATAATCAGGGTAGAGTCCGCGAAGAACGGGTCAATCACTGCGGTGGATGCGTCTGGCATCAGCACCATGTCGGATTCGTTAATGCCTTTCCAGCCGCCGATAGAGGAGCCGTCAAACATTTTGCCTTCTTCAAAGAATTCGGCATTTACCTGATGAGCAGGAATCGTGACGTGCTGTTCTTTGCCTTTGGTATCGGTGAAGCGCAGATCGACAAACTTCACTTCGTGCTCGTTCAGCATCGTCAAAACGTGTTCAGCGGACATACTTGTACTCTCCCGGATTGGTCATGGTCGGTCGTCGTGGTAACGAGATCTTCAATTCTGCTGGCCGTGTCGCCGTAAAAATATAAAGCGAAATCTGTGCCAACTTTCACATTGCCCCTAAAAGGCGTTATCATGCGCACCATCGTGCAAAAGGGCTGCACCATGGTGACTATGTTGCACCAAAATAGTGCTTTAATGTGAACATTAAGCACCACATTGGTGCAATAGAACGCAAGCCACCCTTTTAACGCTCCGTGAAAGCGATCACAAAGAGACTCTGCAATACTTGTTTGCGGAGGATGTTTGTGATCCTGTTTTGTAGTGCGATTAATCCGTGTACAATAACGCGCTATTTCTAATGCCTGAGGCAAAGTTGTGATCGAAAATTTGCGTAACATCGCCATCATCGCGCACGTTGACCATGGTAAAACTACCCTGGTTGATAAGCTGCTCCAGCAATCCGGTACGTTCGACGCGCGTGCCGAAACTCAAGAGCGAGTGATGGACTCCAACGATTTGGAGAAAGAGCGTGGTATTACTATCCTCGCTAAAAACACCGCTATTAAATGGAATGATTACCGTATCAATATCGTTGATACTCCCGGGCACGCTGACTTCGGTGGTGAAGTAGAGCGCGTCATGTCCATGGTTGACTCTGTGCTGCTGGTGGTTGACGCATTTGACGGCCCGATGCCGCAAACGCGCTTCGTGACCAAAAAAGCCTTTGCTCATGGCCTGAAACCTATTGTGGTTATCAACAAGGTTGACCGTCCTGGCGCGCGCCCTGACTGGGTTGTTGACCAGGTATTCGACCTGTTTGTTAACCTCGACGCGACCGACGAACAGCTGGACTTCCCGATCATCTACGCTTCGGCGCTGAACGGTATCGCGGGTCTGGACCACGAAGATATGGCGGAAGACATGACCCCGCTGTATCAGGCGATCATTGATCATGTTCCGGCGCCGGACGTTGACCTCGATGGTCCGTTGCAGATGCAGATCTCCCAGTTGGACTACAACAACTACGTTGGCGTTATCGGCATCGGCCGTATCAAACGCGGCAAAGTGAAGCCGAACCAGCAGGTCACTATCATCGATAGTGAAGGGAAAACCCGTAACGCGAAAGTAGGTAAAGTGCTGACGCATCTGGGGCTGGAGCGTATCGACAGCGATATCGCCGAAGCGGGCGATATCATTGCGATCACCGGTCTGGGCGAGCTGAACATTTCCGACACCATCTGCGACCCGCAGAACGTTGAAGCGCTGCCGGCGCTGTCCGTTGATGAGCCGACCGTGTCTATGTTCTTCTGCGTTAACACCTCGCCGTTCTGCGGTAAAGAAGGTAAGTTTGTGACTTCTCGTCAGATTCTTGACCGTCTGAACAAAGAGCTGGTGCATAACGTGGCGCTGCGCGTTGAAGAAACCGAAGATGCGGATGCGTTCCGTGTATCCGGTCGTGGCGAACTGCACCTGTCCGTGCTGATTGAAAATATGCGTCGTGAAGGTTTCGAACTGGCGGTTTCCCGTCCGAAAGTTATCTTCCGTGAAATCGACGGTCGTAAACAAGAGCCGTACGAAAACGTGACGCTGGACGTCGAAGAGCAGCACCAGGGGTCTGTCATGCAGGCGCTGGGCGAGCGTAAAGGCGACCTGAAAAACATGAATCCGGACGGTAAAGGCCGCGTACGTCTCGACTACGTGATCCCAAGCCGTGGGCTGATTGGTTTCCGTTCAGAATTCATGACCATGACTTCCGGTACGGGTCTGCTGTACTCCACCTTCAGCCATTACGACGATATTCGTCCGGGTGAAGTGGGCCAGCGTCAGAACGGCGTACTGATCTCCAACGGTCAGGGTAAAGCGGTGGCGTTTGCGCTGTTCGGTTTGCAGGATCGCGGTAAGCTGTTCCTGGGTCACGGCGCGGAAGTTTATGAAGGCCAGATTATTGGTATTCACAGTCGCTCCAACGACCTGACGGTAAACTGCCTGACCGGTAAGAAACTGACCAACATGCGTGCGTCTGGTACGGATGAAGCGGTGATTCTGGTTCCGCCAATTAAAATGAGCCTTGAGCAAGCGCTGGAGTTCATTGATGACGACGAACTGGTAGAAGTCACCCCAACCTCTATCCGTATCCGTAAACGTCACCTGACGGAAAACGATCGCCGCCGTGCGAACCGTGGTCAGAAAGAAGAGTAATTAACGTTCTTACGGATAAAAACCCTGCCGAAATGAAAACTCGGCGGGGTTTTTTTATTCACATTGATAAAGGGATAAGGTTGCCAAAAAATCAGCAATCGCTGGCGTATTATGCCGACCAATGACGCTGTCCGCATAAACCTTTGCCCGGGCGCTGGCATTCCCCATCGCTACGCCCAATCCGGCTAAACGTAGCATTTCCGCATCGTTATCATTATCGCCAAACGCCATCACTTCGCGCATTGCGATATGCTGTTGCTGTGCATATCTGGCGAGGCTTTGCCCTTTGCTACACCCCTTCTGGAGAATATCCAGTTGATGATGCCAGGACCAGGTACAGCTTAGCTGTAATTCATGCTGTATAAACTCAGCAATATTTTGTAGTTGTTTTATGTGTCGATGAACGATGCTGATTTGCCAAATATTCTCCCTACTGCTTAGCTCATCAGCCTGAAAGATTATTTTATCATCAGCACGAATTGTCGGTTTAAGCGGATATACCCGCGCCAGTATTTTTTCCGTTTGTAAGTGCGTCAGCGGCAGCGGATGAAGGATCTGCTGTTGAGCCGGTTGATAAATATAACTTCCGTTACAACAGATCATCGGTTCGGTGAGCGCCAGCGTTTGATAATACGCATAGGCTTCACGATGAGAGCGACCGGTGACAAGCATTATTCGGCAGCCCATGTCCTGCATCTGACGGATAGCGGTTAGCGACTCTGGCAGAATTTGTTTATTACGGTTTAGCAGCGTTCCATCAAGATCAAAAGCGATTAAACGATATCGCATGAGCGCCCGATCCTAAAACAGCGTGAGGTATCCAGGTGATTCAGCAATGGAATATCGAGACGGTGCTGATAAGCGAGAAAACAGTGGCATTGTTTTGCCTGGCAGGCGGGAGAATTAAGCCGTTGCTGATATAAATTACCCATTTTAATTTTGCTGATATGACAAGCAAAAAGATCGCCTTCTGCATTCATAAAAATACTTTTTCTTCCTGCGGTACAGATATCCAGCTGCGCTGGCCACTGCTGCGTTTCAACCACATACAGCGGATCGAGTTCGCTGAAGGCGATGGTTTCCTCAACGGTATACCGGGTATTGGCACACTCGTTGGCGTTAAACCAAAAATAATTCTGGTCAGGCAACCGCTGGCGTAGCCAACGAAACTGGTCGATATCTTTCATACTGGCGACAGCCCCCGCGCACCAGGTTATTCCGGCGGCAGAGAGCGCTAAACACTGCTGGAGAAAGCGCTCAGCGGTAATTTGTGAGGGATGAAAAGAACACCATAACCGAAGCTTTGAGATATCTCCGCCGCCAGCACGAAATGATTCCAGCAATGACATTAACGAAAAAGAGGCGTTAGTTTGTATGCCGACCGCCTGAACATGAGGATAGCGGCTAATTTCTGCCAGCGCCGCCATGTAATAACGCAAGCGTAGCGCCTCGCCATAAGGCGTAATCATCACATTCAACGGCGTACCTAAAAGAGGCAAATGGTCAACCATGCGCCATAGCGCGGCTTCGTCGCGTTTTTTATCGTTACGGGCGTGTTTATGGAACGGGCAATAGCCGCAATGATAATTACACGATTTAAGATAGCCGCGATAAAACAGCGTGTGAATATCGCGCAGGGCAGGGGCGCTCATCTCTGCCGATTCTCCCGTAGCATCACCTCAGGCGAAACGAACACAGGAGCAAGGCAATCGGATAATGCCATACCGGTCTCCGTTAGCCGGAGGCGACTGCTATTCTGATAACAGTAGCCTTGCTGTATAAAGCGTTCCAGGTCGGGGAAATCCCTTAGCGCATCGCTGGCAAAATATTGCTGATAATCGCTAAGAGAAAGTCCCTGCCAGAAAAATAGATTTTTAATGATAAAGCGGCGTTTCATTTCATCAGGGGGGAGCAGATAACCGTGATTAATGACGGTTTTATCCGGGCTGTCGATAAACGCCTGAATGATTTTTCGTGATGTCTGCAGGTTCGACGACCACGGCGAACAGTAATGCAGATTGCCAAGATAACTTCTGCCGCCCGCGCCGAGCGCCAGTGAGTTTTCAAATCCGCAGCTTTCCGCCGCGGCGGATGGCGCTGGATTAAGGACGAAACGGCGCATGGACGTTTGGGTATAGCCCGCGTTGCGTAAAAGATCGCGGGCTAAAACGTAGTAGCTATGCATATTTTCCTGGCGAGGCATATTATAAAGCGGATAAAGAAAAAGCTCTTCCGGTTGATAAACGAGCGCCTGATGTAACGATTCCGTCAGGCTTGCGTGAGTCTGGCCGGGAATGCCGTAAATAATATCAATATTGAGTGATGGAAAATGACCCGCCTTTAGCCATTCCAGCGCCTGATGCGCGCTGGCGGCATTGTGGCGGCGATGCAGCGTATGTAACTCGCTATCATGAAAACTTTGTACGCCAATACTGACGCGATTAACGGAAAAGGCGTTTAATAGCGCTACTTTTTCTGCCGTGGTATCCGTAGGGGAAGTTTCAATTGTTTTATAAATATTCCAGTCAACATTGAGCACATCAAAGACGGAAAAAAATAACTTCTCTAATTGCGCAATGTTTAATAGCAGAGGTGTGCCGCCGCCTACGGTAAAGCTTGCCCAGTGGACGGGCGCCAGCGCCATTTGTCGGCCTTGGGTAATAATCGCGTCGATATAGCTATCAATGAACGTATTCTCTGCGCCAGTGCAGGTAAATAAATTACAGAACCCGCAGCGACTTTGACAAAACGGCATATGAACATACAGATGTGTGTCGTGCTCGTAAATCCGCGGTTTTACTTCGCTAAAGCTGACGTTCTCCAGCTCCCGATAAGCCGTCTTATGCGGATAACTGTACATATACTGACGATAAATATCATTGTTATTCATATTAATGATTACAGCTCAGCAAGAAATGCATATAGGGAACGGTATTAACGATCGGATGATTAAAACTATGGAAATATTTCCCGTCTTCGCCATAGCAGGTACCGTGATCGGAACAGATAATAACGAACGTTTCGCCGCCGGTTTGGCGGAAAATGTTCAGTAATCCGTCGATGCGGGCGTCGATATAGCGTAGCGCGGCGGCATGGGTCTCAACGGTATCGCCAGGGGCCGCGCCCTCAACGTAAAAATGGTTAGGGTAATGAATCGTGTCGATATTGATATACATCATGACCGGTTGGCTGCCAGCACGCTCGGCCATGATTTTCTGGATATAATGGATCTGGTTATCCATACTTTCTTTAACCGTACAGGCAAATCGTGGATGCCAGTAACTCTCTTTAAACATCGAGGGGAACACTTTTCCCATGCCGGAGCGGTTATTAAAGAAAGAGACGCCGCCAATACAGATGGTCTGGTAGCCTTTATTTTCCAGACTTTTTATCCATGTTGCGTCATCAAAGGCAAATGCATTTTTCGGCCCTTTACGACCAAGTCCGATATCTTTTGGGAAAAACAGCATGGTCTGATTAACGGTATCATCAATAGGTTTTGGCATAAAACCTGAAAACATGGCGTGATGCGAAGGCCAGGTAAAATTACCGGCCGCCTCGCATTTCGTCCATTGTCCATAATGATTAAGGTTTGGCGTATTTCCGGCGGTTTGTTCCTGAAGCGCAATATCGTAGCGTAACGAGTCCAGCACAATAAAAAGAATATGAGCGTTATTACTAATTAGCGCATTCATATCGAATTCGCCATCGCCTGTGTCAATCGACGCGTGTAGCGAGACGGGGACTTCATCCATTGAATTATACATTTTTCTTCCTCATGGCCCGGATTTGCGCCTGATAAATTAGATTATTCTGCTGCGCATCCTGATAAATCAAATCACCCTGGCCATTAATTTCAATAATATACGGCGTCAGGCTGGTAGTAAGTAAAACATCAATACCCGCTAAGCGAATGCCAGGGAAAAGTCGCATGGCATTTTGACAGAGCGTATCGATCTCAGTCACTTTTGCGGCAGATAACTCCAGACTTTCGAAGCAGTAAGCCTGGTTTTGCAGATGTAAGTTAGTAATGGGCTGCGAGGAGGTTCTGACCACTCGCCAGATAATTTCGCCATCCAGGCAGACGATGCGTAAATCATAGGTTTTATGCTTTACGCTGGCTTTGGGCAGCCACTGTTCGACGAGGTTTTCCTGCTGAAGAACGCCATCAATAATGAGCTGGATATCTTCTTTCTGACGATACTGTTGGATTTTTTTGCTGTTAAATAGCTGTTGTCCTGATATGGCAATCGCGCTGTAAAGCACCTGCTTTATGCCATCGGGGTGGCGGCGCAAAGCGATAACGCCCGCCGCGCCAGAACCCAGCGAGGGCTTAATGAACACGCTGGCGACCCTTTTTTCCTCCATGATGGCGGTGAGCTGTGCAAAACTTTTTACGTCTTCCGCTACCAACGGCGGCGTGGGGATGCCGTGTTCCATTAAGCGCCGCTTGCAGCGTTTTTTATCCAACAGGTGAATGAGGCCCGCCGGATGGTTAAGCCAGGTGACGCCAGGACGCGCCGCCATGTTCTGCAAAAAATGGATATAGTCCAGACCGATCGCGTTTATTTTGCGGATGTCTGTTTCACTGTGTACTGGCGGGTCGATTTTAACGATGCCAGAGGTCAGCGAAGCGTCCAGCGCTTGCGGATGAGTCAGCGCCGTGACGGGTTCCCCAAGTACGGCGGCAGCCTGCATAAAATAATGCGTGCGCTTGCTCTGATGGGGGCCAATGAGCGTAATCACAATAAATCCCTTTATCGTTGAGTAGGGGAATGTGCACATTCCCCTACACAATCACTCGGTGTACATCGCATTCATATAAATATCGCCATCGTAATCATCAGGCTCCAGAGCTTCTGAAAGATTCAGGTTTATCGGCAGTGTGGCTTTTAGCTTTTCCTGCATCTCCGGCGTCAAATAGTGGTGGTGGAGATCGAGTGTTTCCAGATGCGCAATTCGGTCTTTATGCTCCAGCAGCGCCTCTGCGCCGTTATCCGTTAAGGTACCGCATGAGAGTTCCAGCACGTTAAGCTGCGGCAGGATATTACTTTCCAGCACCCGGCGGGCGATATCATCCTGCTCTTCGCTGTTCATCAACCCCAGATGGGTGAGCTGAGGGAAAAGATCTTTCGATGCCAGCGCCATCACGTCATCCAGCGAACCGTCAAAACCGTATCCCTCTACGCCCAGGAAGAGCTTCAGCGTTTTTAATGCAGGGAGCTGCGCATTTTGTAGTTCGGCAAGCACGTTAGAAGGGATGCCGCCGGAAATGATTTCCAGGTGCTCCAGTTTCTCATGATGTATAGCGCCCAGTCGCAGATCCGACGCGCCTTTAATAATCAGTTCCTTCAGATTGGGTAACGCCGCATAGAGCCTGGAATAGTCACCTTGTTTAATCCAGGAGATCTCGCAGTCTTCGCTCTCCATATCACCGATAAACAGTGATTCCAGGTGAGAAAAACGGGGGGCGTTCTCCACAATCATATCAATAATAGGCTGGCAGGTTTCGTCTTCCCAACAATCACCCCAGTTACCAATAGTCAGTGAGCGAAGCTTTGGCAGATCTTCATCGGTTAAAATCAAATTAATGAGCTGTTCCTGGGTTAATTCATTGTCCCAATCAATATTAAATCGCTTATTCATTTGTTTCCCTTCTCTATAAGCATGAATATGGTAAAACGCTTTGCGAA
Source organism: Salmonella sp. NW177 (assembly GCF_051811585.1). NCBI lineage: Bacteria > Pseudomonadati > Pseudomonadota > Gammaproteobacteria > Enterobacterales > Enterobacteriaceae > Salmonella > Salmonella sp. NW177. The sequence continues at coordinate 23,565 of NZ_JAMMZV010000010.1, forward strand.
TATTATCATGGCGCTTAGGGGCGGGATATCGGGAGTCTGATTCAGGATGAATGAGCGGGCAGAACAACTACCCGCTGTGATGCAGATTCGGAAAATAGAGGCGATAATATCAGAAGAAATACTTCGCCCCGATACGAATCTGGTTTTGCTCTCTATGGTAGGGGCCCACGTTACGATCTAACCAGCGTAATTCAAAGTAGGGCAGCCAGTGTTCATTGATACGATAACGGAAGGTGTTAGTGATTTCCCAATGATGCTTCGTACCATTACTACTATTAAAATCATTAACGTTATAAAAATAGTGTGATTCAAAGGTATAAGAAAATTTATCGGTAATGATAAAATTCCAATAGTTACCGATTTCATAGCTGTCATTATTATCCAGTTCGCCATTCAAATCGGTTGAACTATAATTATTGTGATTATATCGGTTACGTACCGTAAGATTAAACCACGGGGTAAATTTATAGTTAACATCCAGATAGACGGCGCCGCCGGAACCAATGCTTTTGTCGTTTATTAACCCGCCAGGCTGGATGGTTAATTTATCTGTAGGTTTAAATAATGGATACCAGCCCTCAATCTCATTATAACCGTGCTTTAATTCATCATCACGCTGTAGCGTATAGGTATTGGTCAACATAATTCCGGCCCCCATATCGGAGTTATAGCCGACGCGCAGCATAAACTCCATTTGGTCAGACGCCAGGTTATAGGCCTCACGGTTTTCTACATAAGCGCCAGCAAAAACAGAGGTGGATATTACTGAAGTTAATATCACTAGAGTATTCAGAGATTTCATAATAAATCCATTTTTCAAATATAGGGAAGCCGCCATCCATCGGGATGGATAAAGCGGCAAGCGTCGTTTAATTATTTACAGTAGAAATACTTTGTTTATTATTAGTCGCGACAATTTGATTACCTGTTTTCTTTCGTTGGGCAATTTCCTCGATAATAAAAGCGAAACGTTGTTCATTGAGCTTATAAAAAAAGCCCATCGTTAGTGCTGCGATAATGGCAAGACCGCAAGGCCATAAAAAAATGAGCTGACGCAAACCAAGCAACGTGGTGTCACTTTGAGCTATGTTGGGGATATAACCGATTTGCGTCAGCATAATACCTGGCAAAAAGCCAGCAAGCGCAGCGGAAATTTTGCGGGAAAAGGTATAACCCGTATACACCGAGCCTTCAGCGCGAATACCCGTTTTCCATTCACCGTAGTCAACCGTATCCGGAACCAGCGCCCAGTTCAGGCTGTTGACGAAAGCGGTACCGAAGAAGGCGATACAAGAGAAAATAACAAACAGGAATGACGTTCCGCCCCAGATAAAATTCAGGATATCGCCAACGGCCCACAATATCAGACCACCAAGATAAACCTGTTTTTTCCCGAAGCGTTTTACCACAGCAGGTACTAATAAAACACCAATCAGGATACAGCCCATGCTGAAAAAACCCATCCATGACAACAAATGAATATCGTTCAGCACGTATTGAGTGTAATAAACCTGAATGGCCAGCTTGATATTAAAGGCGGCCAGCGTGCACAAATTGGCAACGCAGAGCACCAGCAGCGGCGGATTACGAAAAATCGCGCAGAAGGACTTCAATATGCTGGGTTTATGCGTGTCAGGTACGGTTTCGATATACCGTTCTTTCACCCCGCTAAAGCACCACCACATGCTGAACAGCCCGCAGACCGAAAAGATGACTGCTGCAATCAGATAACCCAGCGAAGGGGAACGGGTAAACAGCGCCTGAATGGGCATAAAACCTACGGTACAAAGAAGAAGGCCAATGGTAGCGCCGCCTTGTCGCCATGCGGCGAGCTGGGCGCGCTCATGCGGATTTTTGGTAATAGCGGGTACCATCGCGCCGTATGAGCAGTTCATCAGGCTGTAGAACAGACCGAACAACATAAACAGCACCGTCGCGAAGGCTGTTTTAACGGGTAAAGTAAAGTGAGTGGCAAAGAATTGCGCAGTAGCAACCAGAGCCACCGGAAATGACGCATACAGAATAAAAGGCCGAAACTTTCCTTTTGCGCCAATATTACGGCGTGAATCCAGCAATACGCCGGTGAGCATATCGGTAAAAGCAGTGAAGAATTTCGCCACCAGAAAGATAATTCCACCGTAATATGCAGGCATCCCGAGTTCATCGGTATAAAACTTCAGTAGATACAGCGTACCGATACACAGCATCAGATTTGAGCCGAAATCGCCCACGCCATAGGCGCATTTTTCCCGCAGGCTCAACTTTAGCGTTAGCGGATCATGATTAGACATAATCGCCTCTCAAAACGCCCCGCAGGGCGTTATATTTTATTGTTGTTAAACCGTATGTTTCCGGGCCTCAATCTCTTCCACAATTCGCACGTACATCTTCTCGTTGAGGTTGTAGAAACAGCCCATCGCAATAATGGTGATGACCGCCAGCACGCAAGGATATATAAAGATCAACTGGCGTAGGCCTTCGACGGTGCCTGCCGATTGCACCACATTCGGGATATAACCGATTTGCGTCAGCATCCAGCCGGGGAAGAACCCTGCCAGCGCCTGGGAGACCTTACGGAAGAACGTGAAGCCGGTGTAAACCGTCCCTTCCGAGCGGACGCCGGTGCGCCATTCACCGTACTCCACCGTGTCGGAAACCAGCGCCCAGTTCAGGCTGTTGACGAAGGCGGAACCGAAGAACGCCAGGCAGGAGAAGGCGACAAAACTGACCGAGCCGCCGCCAAAGAAGTAGTTGAGCAGATCGCCCGCCACCCATATTAACAGCCCGCCGATATAGACTTTCTTCTTGCCAAAACGCCTGACTGCGCCGGGCATCAAAAAGACGCCGATAAAAATACAGCCCATGCTAAAGAAGCCCATCCAGGAGAGGAGGATCGGGTCGTTAAGAACGTACTGTGTGTAATAAACCTGAATCGCCAGTTTGACGTTGAAGGCGCCGAGAGTACAAAGGTTGGCGATACACAGAATAAACAGCGGACGGTTACCGGCGATGGCGCGGAACGACTGCAATAATCCGGGCTTTTGCGCGTTATCGACAGGTTTCACTTCGACGTAGCGCTCTTTAACGCCGGCGTAGCACAGCCACATAAATAGCAGGCCAAACAATGAAAATAGCGTGGCGGCGAAAATATAGCTGAGTTGGGCATTGCCTTCGATCAGGTTCATGACCGGCACAAAGCCAACGGTACACAGCAGCAGGCCGAGAGTGGCGCCGCCCTGACGCCAGGCGGCAAGCGAGGCGCGTTCATCCGGGTTCTTGGTAATCGCGGGCACCATCGCGCCATACGAGCAGTTCATCATGCTGAAAACCAGCCCGTACAGCATAAACAGCATCGTTGCGACGACGGTTTTTCCCGTCACCTCAAACGGTGTGCCGACAAAGTTAGCAATCGCCAGTAGCGTTACCGGAAATGCCGCGTAAAGCACGAACGGGCGGAATTTGCCCTTCGGACCAATTTTACGCCGCGAGTCGAGCATAATGCCGGTACCCATATCGGTAAATGCGGTAAAAAATTTGGCGATCAGGAAAATGATCCCGCCGTAAGTCCCTGGTAAACCCAGCACATCGGTATAAAATTTGAGTAAATAGAGGGTCCCGATATCTAACAGGATATTGGAACCTAAATCCCCCAGTCCATAGGCAAGTTTTTCTTTAAACGGCAAGCGTAGGGTTGCCGGATTCGATGATGTTTGACTCATTATTCTTCTCCATCTGCCCGCAGGTTTCCCTGCGGGCGAGCCGTATTAGATATTCCGTAAAGAAGCAAAAAGTGAAACCCACTCGCTCTTCGCGCGATAGAAGACCGGCGGCTTGCCAATCGGCGCATCCACGGTAATTTCACCGCCGTGGTGAGCTTCGCCGGTCCAGATATTCACCCAGTGATCTTCCGGCAGGTACAGCGTCCAGTCGCAACGCCCCTGCTCGTGAACCGGCGCGACCAGCAGATCCTGACCGAGCAGATATTGATATTTCAGGGTGTAGGTTGTGGCATCGTTCTCGTAGTGCAGGAATAGCGGACGCATGACCGGCAGACCGGTAGCCGCGTTTTGCGCCACCGCCTGCTTGAGATACGGTTTCAGCGTGGTAAAGACGGTGGTCATGCGGGCAAAGTGGGCAATAGTTTCCGCGTCGCCGTCGAACTGCCAGTTATCGCCGGGGCGGTTGCCTTCATGGGTGCGCATCATCGGCGTAAAGGCGCTGAAATCGCACCAGCGCAGCAGCAACTCTTTGCTGCGTTTCATGTCAAACAGGGTGGTGTAGCCGCCGATATCGCTGTGATGCAGACCATGGCCGGTCATCGCCAGCGACAATGCCGCAGGCACTACAGAGGCCAGACCATCATCAAGGCTCCAGTCAACGTTCTGGTCGCCTGCCCACATCATGGTGGAATATTTCTGACTGCCGGTGTAACCCGCACGCATAAAGAACAGGATCTCGCCGAGCTTGCCGGTCTCCTGTAGCGCTTCGTAGTTACATTTCGCCCACAGCGCAGGCCAGGCGTTATGCATGATCTCGGCGCTGACGCCGTTGTGCAGATACGTGTCGGTCGGCAGATATTCGCCGAAATCCGCCATCCAGCCGCTGCAGCCGAGCGCGATCATGTTCTTTTTGATGACGTCTTTGAACCAGTCGTAAGCTTCAGGATTGGTCAGATCGACCACGCCGCCATAGAATTCGCCAAACTCGACCAGATAGTCGCCGCCCGTGGCGTCTTTCGCCAGATAGCCGTGTTTCGCCGCCTCAGCGCAGAGGTCTTTATCACTGGCGACGTATGGGTTGATATAAGAGAGGAACTGGACGCCTTCTTCTTTCCACTGTTTGATACGGCTATCCAGCTGTGGATAGTTGTCGCTATTCCACTTCCAGTTCCACATCACGCGCTTGCCAAAGGAGGTCATGCGGATACCGGACCAGTCCTGCGCCCAAATACCGTTCACTTTTACGCCTGCGTTGCGCATGGTATCCAGTTTTTGCTGGCAAACTTCCGTACCGCCCTGAATGCCTAGCGTGACGCCGTCATAAACCCAGTCCGGCAGCTCCGGCTGGCGGCCTAACAGCGCAGTCAGTTTTTCCAGCAGGGCGATGTAGGTGTCGGCACACTCAAAACGCAGCGTAGTTTTATCTTCCCACAGCGCCAGTTCGTGATACTCCGGCGCGCTGAAGTCGAAATTCATATAGCAGCTATTATCGACGTGGCAGTAATACTTCTGCGTGCTGACAAAGGTCGGTTGCGGGAAGAAGGTCCAGTAATAGTCGCCGCCGGCGTTCTCTTTACAGTCTGCCTGCCAGGTGACATAGCTGGTTTTATTACGGCCAACGCCCTGTTCGCTGGTCCACAGCGGGAACGGCTTGCCGCGCAAATCGAAATAAGAGAACTGTTCGCCGCAGCCGTAGATATGGTCGTCTGGATTAGCTGCGAGGCGTAACCAGATACGGTTATGGTGCAGGTCGTCGTTTTGCAGATCCAGCTGCAGGCGTCCCGCCTCATCGGTGGAGATGCGAAGGGTGGCGCTAATTGTTGCGCCACGGCTGAATTGTACCAGCCAGCCGTCAGGTAGCTCGCTGACGGTGGCCTCCGTTAATGCAATCTTTTCGTTAAGTTTGTCTTTGATGCTAAAGTTGCCGCGAAACATGTCAATGTCGGCAACGCCCGCGCCAATCCACAGACAGGGATTTTCGGTGCTGTGACGTAAAATCAGGCGCTGTTGCCAGCTAAGCGCAAAACCATCCTGTGATGTTGTCAGTTCAAAATCGGTTGACCGTTGTGGTAGAGAATTCATTGTAATCTCCGTGAATGTAGGGTAATTCGGTAATCCATTTGGGCTAGTCGCAGCCGATGGAAAAATGCAGTTGATGGATCGCTTTTGGGGCAAGATGAATCAGTGCGATCCCGGAATTAAATGCATCGGGCGGGCAGCTCATAGGCTCTACCGCGAGACCTTTTCGGCTGAGTTTTTCGCCGGTATAGATCTGTAGCCAGGGTTGATTGCTGCGTAAAAATGTAGACATGTTCTGCGTTGGGCTGGTAAGTCTGACCTCCCACTCAGCCGGGGTAGTCTCGGTCTTAACCGCATGATCAAGGCGCGTTTCGCCGAGCAGGCATGATGCGGAAAAATCCCTGCCTGCGGGCAATTCCTCGCTTGCAGGCAGTGTTAATACACAGCTATCGATGCTTTGCAGATTACAAGTCAAATAAGGATGTGCGCCCGCGCCATAAGGGGCTGATTCATCGCCAATGTTTTGCGTACGAATAAATACGTGCAGCCCACTGGCGGCATCTAACCGATAAATCACTTCCGATATCAACGCAAAGGGATAGCCGTAAGAGGGCGGCAGAAAAATCGTTAGCGACGCTTCCGTCGCCGACTGATAATTAATCTGCCAGTCTCGCCAGGCTAACAGACCGTGAATGGCGGTCTGCGAAACCGGGTCGTTAACGGCAAGCTGGAAAACCTTGCCGTTATAGGAGTAGCAGCCATTTGTCACGCGATTGGGCCAGGGAATCAATACTTTCCCCAGATGCGCCATGGGTATTTCTTCCGGTTTATGCGGGATGACCACATGGCGTCCATGATGGGTCAGTTCCGCCAGACCTGCGCCAACCGTGACGATTTTCGCCTGGTAATGGCCCGCATTAAGCTGAATAGTTTTTCCACCGCTGTGCATGGCTGCCATCCTCATGACCTATTTCGCGTTGATATCCAGGAGACCCGCCGCGACCGCTGGAGCCAGGCCCGGCGCCAATGGCAGACGAGGAATGACCAGACAGTGCAGCAGATGGTAAATATCTTGCTTACCGTCCCACACTTTGGTGGTCACTTTGTTATCGGCGTCCAGCTCTTGCCACCAGGAACCATTTTCATAGTCCATCAGGTACTTAATGCAGTAGTCCCACCATTTCTGATACCACTCTTCATACTGGCTATCGCCCGTCAGGGTGTAGAGGGCGTAGGCCGTACCCATCGCTTCCACAATCGGCCAGCGCACGCGTTCACGTACGATAGGTTTACCGTCCCAGTCGACTGAGTAGACAAAGCCGTCTGCGCCATCTGGCGCCCAGGCGTCGCGGATAGTGGCATGGAACAGACCTTTCGCGTCTTCCAGCAGCCAGGCGGGCGGCGTTTCGAAGCGGGCCTCCAGCGCAGCATGGAGATGGAGCATCAGACGGCCCCACTCAATCCAGTGACCTGGCGTACCGCCGTAGGCGCGAAAACGGTGGGCAGGATTATCTTTGTTGTAGTCGCGGATAGGGTTCCACTGTGAATCGAAGTGTTCATTGACGCGGTAATCACCGTTGCGCGCCACATCATGAATAATTACCGACGCGATACGCAGCGCGCGATCCAGCCATTTTTTGTCATGGGTAACGTCATAAACAATCAGGAACGCTTCGACGGCGTGCATATTGGCGTTGCCGCCACGGTAGTCTTCGGTTTTGCTAAAGGCTTCATCCCAGGACTCCAGGCACATCTGCTCTTCTTCACTCCAGAAGTATTTCTCAATCACTTCTATGGTGTAATCCAGCAATTTCCTGGCTTCAGGGTGCCCGGTCGTGACGGCGCTGGCCGCGCCCAGCAAGGCGAAGAAGTGTTGATAACCCTGTTTAGAGGCATCTACCACGCCCTGATCGTTAACGCAGGCATACCAGCCGCCGTATTTTTTATCGCGCAGCGCGCCGTTCATGGCTTTGATGCCATGATCGACCAGATCATAAGCGCCCGGTCGGCCCATCGACGCCGCCACGGAATAAACGTGCAACATACGCGCCGTGATCCAAAGATGGGTGCCCATCTCTTCTTTAATTTGCCCTTTATTTCCCAGCCAGCCGAAGCCTGTCGGCACCACGGCGTTTTTACCGAAATTAAAGATGCGGTCGGTTTCCTGCTCCAGCCAGCGGTTGTGGCTCAACGTGTTAAACCATTTCATTCTTTCATCCTCGTATTAACGACGTTTCGCCATCATTTCATCGACGATCTCGCCCAGACGTTGCAACTTAGGCGCGGAAACATCACGTAGCATCAGCTCGGTATCCGGTAAACCAATCACTGATGACCAGACCGCGCGTCCCGCCAGGAACCCGGATGCGCCAGCTTCCATGGCGACCCTGACCGCGCGAGGGAACAGTTTTTCGTCCACACCGGAAGAGAGGATGACCCACGGCATATTGATATGCCCATTCAGGCGTTGTGAGGCGGTAAGAAGATCGGAACGCGCGCCTTTGCCGTAGAGCGGCATTTCAACTTTGTAAAGATCGGCGCCGCTGTCGCCCAGCTCTTTGGCCGCATCGATAATCGCCTGCTCGCGATCGAACTTGTCGCCGCAGCGCGGCGGACGAACAACCGGTTCGATAATGCTCAGCAAACCATTGGAGTGACATAATTCATTGAATTCTTTGACCATATCCAGACGCTGCTGCGCGTCTTCATCGCTGCGCCACAGCACCAACAGTTTTAAGGCTTTCGCGCCATCCCGTTTTACCGCCTGCGCATTAATTTTTTTATCAATGACCACGTTATCAACGGGAATACCGTTGCCCGGGATGAAATCATCCGCCGCGACGATCATGGCGCAGCTTTTAGCGACCGCGTTTTGTTCTACGGCCTGGCGATAACAGAACTGCTGATCCAGCAGAACGGCAGAGGCATACGGGGAAAGAATTTTCGCCGCATTCACTTTGAAATCCGTCAGCACGCTATCGGCAACGGGTGTTTTCGCACCAGCAGCAGCAAACATTAAACGCATCGCCTCGCGCTGATCGACAGCCAGCATGGCAAACCCGCCGGACGCTCGCGTAATGTCTTTGATGGTGTAGTTGTTCATTCAATTTTCCTTTATACAGTCGTTACTTTTTTACGTTGGCGGTCAGCCCGGCGCTGATGCGCACCTGTTCCAGGATGGCGCTCCAGTCTTCCCGACCGCGGCCTGCGGCCCGCGCCAGGTTATAAACTTCACGGGAGGCGGCGCCGAGCGGCATCGGTACGTGCAGTTGATTGGCGACATCCAACGCGATGCCAAGATCTTTGTGCGCCAGATCGATCATGAAGGCGGGAGACAGATCCCCTTTCATCACTTTATTCGGCCAGGTGGTGGTGAAATGCCCTTTGCCTGCGGCAGTGCCGCTCATCACTTTTAAAGCCACGTCGAAGGAAAGCCCCAGCGCTTCACACAGCACGGCGGCTTCGGCGGAGAGCGCATTTAGCGCAATACTCATGTAGTTGTTGATCAGTTTTACGCGAATACCCATTCCCGGGCCGCCGGTGTTGACCAGCTCATTACCCATCGCCATCAGAACAGGGGTAGCGCGCTCTACTTGCTCCGTCGTACCGCCTGCCAGCAGCAACAATGTGCCGGTAATCGCGTTGTCGGATGTCCGGCCTACCGGCACATCCATCATGCTGAACCCTTTGCTCTGCATGTCGGCAATCAGCTTATCGGTTTGCAACGGATGAATAGTGGACATATCAATGACCAGCGCTTCACGGGAAAGAGTTTCACAAACGCCTTGCTCGCCAAACAAAACGGAACGAACCAGATCGCCGTTCGGGAGCATGGTGATAACAAATTCAGCGCCGATGGTTGCCTGAGCCGGGCTGCTTGCAGGTTGCGCGCCTTTGTCTACCAGACGCTGTACGGCGTCGGGATTAACATCGAAGACGCTGAGTTGATGGCCCTGCTTTAGCAGATTGCTCGCCATAGGGGAGCCCATCTGTCCCAACCCGATAAATGCTATAACTGCCATATCGTTCTCCTGAACACGGTGGTGTCATTTTTTGTCATTAATGAGCCTTTTTCTGTCTGTTTGTGATCGTATTTGTAATTTATAGTCAAAAAATTGACAGCCGTCACTTTTTAAACATTTCGTGAAATTAAAATGAGCACATCGAAAATGCTTGAGGAATGACCATGGTTCGTATTGCTTGTGTAGGTATTACCGTGATGGATCGCATCTATTACGTGGAAGGATTACCGACAGAAGGGGGTAAATATGTGGCGAAGCGCTATACGGAAGTGGGCGGCGGGCCTGCGGCGACCGCTGCCGTGGCTGCGGCGAAATTGGGCGCGCAGGTGGACTTTATTGGCCGTGTGGGCGATGACGACACCGGAAACAGCCTGCTGGCGGAACTGGAATCCCTGGGGGTAAATACCCGTTATACCCGCCGCTACACGCAGGCCATGTCGTCGCAGTCAGCGATTATGGTGGATGCCAAAGGAGAGCGGATTATCGTTAATTATCCCAGCCCGGATTTATTACCTGACGCCGACTGGCTTAACGACATCGATTTTTCGCAGTGGGATGTGGTGTTGGCGGATGTGCGCTGGCATGACGGCGCAAAACAGGCGTTTACGCTGGCGCGTCAGGCTGGCGTCATGACTGTTCTTGATGGCGATATTACGCCGCAGGATATTAGCGAGCTGGTGGCGTTAAGCGACCACGCCGCCTTCTCCGAGCCAGGGCTGGCACGCCTGACGGGGATGAGCGAAGCCATTGATGCGCTAAAAAAAGCACAAATGCTCACAAATGGACATGTCTATGTCACGCGAGGCAGTGAAGGCTGCAACTGGTTGGAAAAAGCGGCGGTACGCCACCAACCGGGTTTTACCGTGGAGGTGGTGGATACTACCGGCGCGGGCGATGTTTTTCATGGCGCACTGGCATTTGGCCTGGCAAGCGGATACGCCATCGAAGAGGCTGTCAGATTCGCCAGCGGCGTTGCCGCGCTGAAGTGTACGCGCCCAGGTGGCCGGGCGGGTATCCCTGATTGTGAGCAAACCCGATCTTTCTTGTCACTTTTTGTATAATATGAGCAGTAGGAAGCTTTTAGAGGAATGCTCATGAGTCTTACCGAACTGACCGGTAATCCGCGACACGATCGGCTGTTAATGCTTATTGATGAGCGCGGCTATATGAATATCGATGAGTTAGCCAGTTTGTTGGAGGTCTCTACCCAGACGGTTCGCCGCGATATTCGTAAATTAAGCGAGCAGGGGCTGATTACGCGTCATCACGGCGGCGCTGGCAGAGCGTCCAGTGTGGTCAATACCGCCTTTGAGCAGCGAGAGGTCTCCTGGACGCAAGAGAAAAAAGCCATTGCGGAAGCCGTGGCTGACTATATTCCGGATGGCTCCACGATATTTATCACGATTGGAACGACGGTTGAGCAGGTGGCGCGCGCGCTGCTCAACCATAATCATCTGCGCATTATCACCAATAGCCTGCGCGTCGCGCACATTCTTTATAATAACCCTCGCTTTGAAGTGATGGTGCCTGGCGGCACGCTGCGCCCGCATAATAGCGGCATTATCGGGCCATCCGCGGCGGCGTTTGTCGCGGGGTTCCGGGCGGACTATCTCGTCACCAGCGTAGGCGCGATAGAGAGCGATGGCGCGTTACTGGAGTTTGATGTCAACGAAGCCAGCGTAGTGAAAACCATGATGGCCCACTCGCGACATATTTTGCTGGCCGCCGATCATACGAAATACCATGCTTCTGCGGCGGTTGAGATCGGCAATGTGTCACAGATTACCGCTCTGTTTACGGACGAGTATCCCGGTCCGGCATTACAGAATTTACTTCAATCCCAGCAAATCGAAGTGGTTCAGGTGAGTCCTTCGCTGGACGACGCCGTTTCAGCGTGACAAGCGCCCTTGCGCCGGAGGGTCGCGTCAGCGCTTTATCCGGCCAATAAAACGGCGCTGTGATGCAGGCGATATTGGGCATCGTCTGCGTTTCTATTGTCTTTTTGTTAATTGATTTATAAAGGGATACATAGTCAAACTTCTCCTTTCCCGCTACAGTTATTCATCCCCGGTTAGCAAGGAGAATGACATGCTCTACATCTTTGATTTAGGTAATGTGATTGTCGACATCGACTTTAACCGCGTATTAGGTGTGTGGAGCGATCTGAGTCGAGTACCGCTGGCTTCGCTGAAGCAAAAATTTACGATGGGCGAGACTTTTCACCAACATGAACGCGGTGAGATAACGGACGAAGCGTTTGCTGAAGCTTTCTGTCATGAAATGGCGTTATCGCTCAGTTATGAACAATTTGCGCACGGCTGGCAGGCGGTATTTGTCGGGTTACGGCCCGAAGTGATTGCTATCATGCATAAACTGCGCGAGCAGGGGCATCGCGTGGTGGTGCTATCCAATACTAACCGACTGCATACCCACTTCTGGCCGGAGGAATACCCGGAGGTGCGCGCTGCCGCCGACCATATCTATTTATCGCAGGACTTGGGAATGCGTAAGCCGGAAGCGCGTATTTATCAGCACGTCCTGCAGAAAGAAGGTTTTTCCGCTGCCGATGCGGTCTTTTTCGACGACAATGCCGATAATATAGAAGGGGCCAACCAGTTGGGGATCACCAGCATTCTGGTGAAGGATAAAGCCACCATCCCTGACTATTTCGCGAAGCTGTTATGCTAAAAACCGTTCACCAAAAAGCTGGACGCCATACGCGCCCTGTTCGGGCCTGGCTCAAGCTATTATGGCAGCGTATCGATGAGGATAATATGACGACTCTGGCGGGAAATCTCGCCTATGTCTCATTACTCTCCTTAGTACCGCTTATTGCCGTCGTTTTTGCCCTTTTCGCTGCTTTTCCGATGTTTTCTGATGTCAGCATTCAGTTACGCCATTTTATTTTTGCTAACTTTATGCCAGCCACCGGAGACGTGATTCAGCGCTATATTGAGCAGTTTGTCGCTAACTCCAACAAAATGACGGCGGTGGGCGCCTGTGGACTGATTGTGACGGCATTGCTGTTGATGTACGCCATTGATAGCGCCTTAAACACTATCTGGCGCAGCAAACGCACACGGCCAAAAGTGTACTCTTTTGCGGTGTACTGGATGATCCTCACGCTCGGCCCGCTTCTCGCCGGCGCCAGCCTGGCAATCAGCTCCTACCTGCTTTCTTTACGCTGGGCCAGCGATCTGAATACGGTCATCGACAATGTATTGCGCATCCTTCCGCTGCTGCTCTCGTGGATCTCATTCTGGTTACTTTACAGTATTGTCCCAACAACTCGCGTACCGAACCGTGACGCCCTTGTCGGCGCGTTTGTCGCAGCGTTGCTGTTCGAGGCCGGAAAGAAAGGTTTCGCGCTTTATATCACCATGTTCCCGTCATATCAGCTCATTTATGGCGTACTGGCAGTGATCCCTATCCTGTTTGTCTGGGTATACTGGACCTGGTGTATAGTCTTGCTTGGCGCAGAAATAACTGTCACTCTCGGGGAATACCGAAAACTCAAACAAGCCGCAGAACAAGAAGCTGACCAACCATGATTGCATTAATTCAACGCGTAACCCGTGCCAGCGTCACCGTGGAGGATGAGGTGACGGGTGAAATCGGCCCAGGACTTTTGGTGTTATTGGGTGTCGAAAAAGAAGATGACGAACAAAAAGCGAATCGTCTGTGCGAGCGCGTGCTGGGATACCGTATCTTCAGCGATGCTGACGGCAAGATGAATCTGAATGTACAACAGGCTGGCGGCAGCGTGCTGGTGGTGTCGCAGTTTACGCTGGCGGCAGATACCGAGCGTGGTATGCGACCAAGCTTTTCTGGCGGGGCTGCGCCGGATCGCGCGCAGGCGCTTTATGAATATTTTGTCGAACGCTGCCGCCAGCAGGCGATAAACACGCAAACCGGACGCTTCGCTGCCGATATGCAGGTTGAGCTGGTTAATGACGGTCCCGTGACATTCTGGCTCCAGGTATGAGTCAGCTTCCGGCGTGGCCGCGGATAACAAGAGAGAGTACGGCTATGTATCACCTTCGAGTTCCGCAAACAGAAGAAGAATTAGAACGTTACTACCAGTTTCGCTGGGAGATGCTGCGTAAACCGCTGCACCAGCCGAAAGGGTCGGAACGGGATGGCTGGGATGCGTTGGCGCACCATCAAATGGTGGTGGACGAAGAAGGAAATTTAGTTGCAGTGGGCCGCCTGTATATCAATGCAGATAACGAGGCGTCTATTCGTTTTATGGCTGTACATCCCTCGGTACAGGATAAAGGGCTGGGGACATTAATGGCGATGACCCTGGAGTCTGTCGCCCGCCAGGAAGGCGTTAAGCGCGTCACCTGCAGCGCGCGCGAAGATGCGGTTGAGTTCTTTGCCAAACTCGGATTTGTCAATCAGGGGGAGATTACTACGCCCACAACCACGCCAATCCGCCATTTTCTGATGATTAAACCGGTAGCATCGCTGGATGATATCCTGCATCGCGGCGACTGGTGCGGGCAGCTTCAGCAGGCCTGGTATGAGCACATTCCATTGAGTGAAAAGATGGGGGTGCGCATTCAGCAGTACACCGGGCAAAAATTTATCACCACGATGCCGGAAACCGGTAATCAAAATCCGCATCACACGGTGTTTGCCGGCAGCCTGTTCTCCCTGGCGACGCTGACCGGATGGGGACTTATCTGGCTGATGCTCCGTGAACGCCACCTGGGCGGGACGATTATTCTTGCTGACGCCCATATTCGCTACAGTAAACCCATTAGCGGAAAGCCAAACGCCGTGGCTGATTTGGGGTCGCTAAGCGGTGATTTGGACAGGCTGGCGCGGGGTAAAAAAGCGCGTGTCCAGTTGCAGGTTGAACTGTTGGGCGGCGAGACCGCCGGGGCAATTTTCGAAGGCATTTATATCGTACTACCTGCGAAACCGTTCGGCCCGTATGAAGAGGGCGGCAACGAGGAGGAGTAGCTGGACATATCCAACTACTCGATGAAGGCATCTGCTGGTAGTTTGAAGCGTTGTGTAAGCGCTTTAATATGATTAACCGTTAGTGCTCTGCGGCCATTTAAGATGTTGCTGACGTTCGATTTAGAACCAAGTTCGTTGGCAAGATCTGCTGCTTTGAGACCGTATTGATCCATGAGCGTTCGCAATACTGAAACGCCAGGGGGCGTTTTCTCCAGGTGTTGGTTGAGTGCTTTGAATTCCGGCGCATGTTTTTCGTATTCACTGATTCGGGCACAGAGCAATTCAAATAGTGGGTTTTCAAGATCGTCGTGGTCGACCAGAAACTCCACTAGCGCTAGTGCCCTGCGATACTCATTGTTATTTCGGTCTTCCCCCATCAGTGGGACGGTTTTTACCGCATCGCTGAAGGTATCAACGATCTTTTTTGCGCTGGTTGCATCCATCTGACGATGAGTTCTCATTCTTTATTACCCCGATAATATGCGGTCAGTTTGTCATATTCGGCATGGGAAACGATATGTTTCACAAATATCTTATGTAACCTGAAATCTATGTAGGAAATGAGTCTCAGGCTGTTACCAGAAACATCAATCACCCACCATTGATCTCTGTACTTAAAATTATCCAGTGAAGGAATATACCGCTTCATCTCTTCAGGCTGAGTGAATGTTTTTTTCTCAAGAACATTCAGCAACTCAGTGAGGGCAAGCTCATGGTTTGGATACATGAGCATCGCTTCATTGAACGGTTTTCGGCTGATAACATGCACAATGTAGTTCCATTACAAAGTTTTCAACCTGAAAACAATTTAGCGCAACGTTATCCAGTTTTCAAGTTGAAAACAAAATTGAATTTTAGGTCATTTTGCTTGTTGATGGACTTACAACACGCCAGGCCACATCTCGCATGGCGCTTCGTGCCGCCTGGCTCACGCCTCCGAGCTGGAAAAAGCCATGGATAACACCGAGATAGCGCTGGCAAGTACATTCCACACCCTGTTCCTGGAACCGTTGATACAGGGCCTCGCCCTCATCGCGCAGTGGGTCGAATTCGGCAGTAATGATGTGCGTGGATGGCAGTCCGGCGAAGTCCTCACGCCAGAGCAGACTGGCTTCAGGATGCAGTGGATCGGTTCGCGGCATATACATCTCGTAGCCTGAAAGCAGCGTGTCACGCGTGATAATGTAATCCAGCCCATTACAGGTGTAGCTCGCAAACCTGGCGGTTGCGTCCAGCATGGGGTAGATCAGAATCAGCTGTGCAGGTTGCCATTGACGGGCGGCTTTCAGGCGTAGCGCGGTGACCAGCGCCAGATGCCCACCCGCGCTGTCACCGGCAAGCGTAATGTTCTCGCGATCTATCCCCAGTTTCTGGGCATATTTCCAGATAGTATTAGCTCCGGTTTCGGCATCGTTATGTGCGGCCGGGAAGGTGTGCTCTGGTGCAAGTCGGTACTGTGCCGCAATCACGCGACAACGGCTGTAAAAAGCTAACTGCCTTAACTGGTTATCGTGAGTGGCAAAACCGCCGCTGACAAAGCAGCCACCATGATAATAAATGATGCAGGGTAATTTCCCTGTGGCATTGAGCGGCGAAACCACGCGAAACGTCATGGCATCGAGTTCAATATCTTCAACCTGGACGCGGGTTTCTGTTTCTCCTGCCAGCGTCGTGCTGGCGATGTAGCCCGCCCTCCGGTCATCAATATTCTGTTCGCGAGAAGAGGGGCGTCCCGCCGCGATAAACCCAGCGACCAGTTCGGCAATTCCTTTTTCCAGTGGCATATAACGCTCCTTTGACTGTATGTATGTACAGTTTATAACCTGGTTCGTTGGGGATGGAAAGTGGTGAAACGAGGGGATGATGATTCTGGATAGAGGTTCGCAAAAAATGGAATGCGGTTGGCGCTGGGTTTTTAATTTTTGTACTGTGAAACGATGATGCTATACGCCATTGACGTATAGATTATTTTCACTACTATAAGCCAATGGCGTATGGAATATGCAATTTATAGAAACGGAACTCTTTACTGAAGATGTTAAAAAACTGCTCGATGATGATGAATACCATAAGCTTCAGGTTTTTATGGCTCAGCATCCAGATTGTGGTGATGTCATTCAGGAAACGGGCGGCCTGAGAAAAATGCGCTGGGGATCGCGAGGCAAAGGAAAGCGTAGTGGCGTGCGAATTATCTATTTTCACCGTAGTCAACGGTATGAGATTCGCTTGCTTCTGATTTATCAAAAAGGCATTAAAGATGATCTCACGCCGCAGGAAAAAGCGGTGCTTCGTATGCTGAATGAGAGGTGGTAGATGGATAAAGTGTTATTTGAGCGATTAACTCAAAGTATGTCTCAAATGAATGAAATCATTGAAGGGACCCGTGAACCTTCTCGTACCTTTCATATTGATGCAATGAAGATTAAAGAAATACGGCAGGCATCTGGGTTGTCGCAATCTAAGTTTGCAGAGCTGATTTCGGTCAACGTGGATACGCTGCGCAACTGGGAGCAAGGAAGACGTTCACCGACAGGGCCAGCCAAAGCGTTACTTCGCGCCATTGCCAACGACCCGAGAAACGTTATACAAGCATTGCGTTATTGAGCAATGATCCGGCTAACGTAGATTGCTAGCCGGTATACCAGAGAACTTATTCCCCTTCCCCCGGGAACAGGAACGGGTTGATGGAACTGCGGGCGAAGCCCTCCTGTTCCATGCGCGCGTCCAGCACCAGCGAGGCGAGGTCGTCGGCCACGGCTTCCACTTTCGGGTCTTTTTCCTGATAGAGAATCTTCAGGTAAGTCCCGCAATCGCCGCAGCTTTCGGCTTTCACCGCAGCCTGCTCATTTTCCAGCGACCAGTAGTGTAAGTCGCGGCTCTGTTCGCAGTTACTGCATTTTACGCGCACGACATGCCATTCGGTTTCGCACAGGTTACAGTGCAGATAACGCAGCCCCTGCGTGGTGCCGATTTGCACCATGCTGGAGACCGGCATCGAACCGCACACCGGGCAATACTGGCGCGCTTCACCGTATTCCGCGCGGGCTTTGCCTGGAATCAAGCTGGCCATTTGCGCCCAGTAAAGGGAGAGCGCGGCCCAGATAAACGGGGCTTTATCGCTGCTGACGGAGGCAAAATCCGAGGCAAACAGCGCGCTGGCCATCTGCTCCAGCTCCTGCTCTGAGGCTTTCTCCAGGTTCTCAATCACCGCCAGCGCGGGGCCGCTCATCTCGGGTTTTAGCTCGGCAATTAACGAATGCAGCAGTTTTTGCCAGTGCTTATCACGCGGCAGCACGTGGATATCCAGCGGCGGCTTGCCCTGGTCGTTCGCTTCTTTAATACGTGCGGTCAGATCCATCTCCAGCGGATGGTCGTACAGCACCACTTCCTGCGCGTGCGCGATAAGCGCGGCAAAGCGCAGGTAATCGCCCAGCGGGTTATTTTCAGCCAGCTCGCGCAGACGTTCGGCGCGGCGGTTGTAGACGTTTTTGAGTCGGGGGAACAATAACGGCGGAATCATATCCGCCGTACGTTTCTCGCTCGACCCCAGCTCATCTTGCGGGATTATGCGAATACTCATTCAGTTTCTTTTTCCGTTGTCTTGCGGACTTCTCGGTACCAGCGCGGGTGATGCTTCTTCGCCCACGACCGGGTTACCCAGCCTTCCACCATCGCGGTAATGGTGCCTTTCACCCAAAGGGCGGCGTAGATATGCACCATGATAACCACAATTAACGCTACTGCGGCAAAAGAATGCAACATTAACGCGAATCGGATCACCGGGATTGAGAAAGCAGGCGCAAAGTACGGACGCCAGATAATTACCCCGCTCACCAGCAGCAGCACCAGGAAGATAATCGCCGCCCAGAATACGCATTTCTGACCGAAGTTATAACGCCCGGTGTCACCCACTTCCTCGTTGACGACGATCTTACGAATATTCTTCGCCCAAAAGATATCATCCCGATTGATTAGATTGTGGTGCCAGTAACGGAAAAACATGATGATAAACGAGGCAAACATAACCACGCCCACAAACGGGTGCAGAATTCGCGCCAGTTGTGGGGTGCCCAGGATATGCATCAACCAGTTGAAGGATGGGAATAAAAAGCCCAGCCCGCTCACCGCCGCCAGCACGAAGCAGAAGGCGACGATCCAGTGGTTGATGCGTTCCGGCGCCGTATAGCGCACGATGGTGTCACGTCGTTTCATTTGCGCACCTCGTCTTTCTCTTCATGCAGGTTGTCATCTTCCTCTTCCGCGCGGTTCGGGCCGACGCCGACATAGTGGAAGACGCTGGCGGCAAAGGTCGCGGCAAAACCGAACGCGGCGAGCGGTTTCCAGACGCCTTTCCAGAACTTAACGGTTTCGCTGATTTCCGGGTTTTCCGGCAGGCCGTGATACAGATTCGGCTTGTCGGCATGATGCAGCACGTACATGACATGCGTACCGCCTACGCCCGCCGGATCGTACAGACCCGCGTTGTCATAACCACGGGTTTTGAGTTCCGCCACCCGCTCGCCCGCCAGCGTTTTCATATCCTCTTTCGAGCCAAAATGAATGGCGCCGGTTGGACAGGTCTTCACGCAGGCCGGTTCTTGCCCCACGGTCACGCGGTCAACGCACAGCGTACATTTATAGACGCGGTTGTCTTCCGGGTTGAGGCGCGGCACGTTGAACGGGCAGCCAGCGATACAGTAGCCGCAGCCGATACACTGCTCGGACTGGAAGTCGACAATACCGTTAGCGTACTGAATGATCGCCCCTTCCGCCGGACAGGCCTTCAGGCAGCCGGGATCGGCGCAGTGCATACAGCCATCCTTACGGATCAGCCACTCCAGTTTGTCGTTCTGTTCCACTTCCGAGAAGCGCATCACCGTCCAGGATTTCGCGGTTAAGTCCGCCGGGTTGTCATACACCCCGACGTTATTGCCCACTTCATCACGGATGTCGTTCCACTCGGAGCACGCCACCTGACACGCTTTACAGCCGATACAGGTGGTGACGTCGATGAGTTTCGCCACCTCTTCCTGGTGGTCCCGCGCCTGGGGCGCGGGGGTGAAACCGTTAGTGGCGGAACGACGAATGATGTCTTGCGATTGATAAGCCATAGGTCGTCTCCGTTACACCTTTTCCACGTTCACAAGGAAGGATTTAAACTCCGGCGTTTGCGTGTTCGCATCACCGACGAAAGGCGTTAACGTATTGGCGATAAAGCCTTTTTTCGCCACGCCTTCGTAGCCCCAGTGAATAGGAATACCGATGGTATCGATATCCTTGCCGTCCGCTTTCAGCGTGCGAATACGCTTGGTCACCACCGCTTTGGCTTTGATATAGCCGCGGTTTGAGGAGACCTTCACGGTATCGCCATGCGCGATGCCGAGCTTATTCGCCAGCTTCTCGCCAATTTCCACAAACTGTTCCGGCTGGGCGATAGCGTTAAGCAACGCGTGCTTGGTCCAGTAGTGGAAGTGCTCGGTCAGACGGTAAGTGGTTCCGACATACGGGAACTTATCCGCTTTACCCAGCGCGTCGGCATCGTCTTTAAAGATACGGGCGGCAGGGTTAGAGATAACGTTCGGGTGCAGCGGGTTAGTGCCCAGCGGCGTTTCAAACGGTTCGTAGTGTTCCGGGAACGGCCCTTCCGCCATCTTATCGATGGCAAACAGGCGACCCATCCCTTCCGGCTGCATGATAAACGGTCCGACGTCGCTGCCTGGCGCGGCGGCGCTGTAGTCCGGAATATCCCATCCGGCCCATTTTCCGCCTTCCCATTTCAGTAGCTGACGTTTCGGGTCCCAGGGGTTACCCTGCGGATCGGCGGAAGCGCGGTTATACAGAATACGGCGGTTAAGCGGCCATGCCCATGCCCAGCCCAGCGTGTTGCCGAGACCAGACGGGTCGGCGTTATCACGACGCGCCATCATGTTGCCTTCCGGCGTCCAGCTACCGGCGAAAATCCAGCAGCCGCTGGACGTCGTACCGTCATCACGCAGTTGCGCGAACGAACTGAGCTGTTGACCTTTCTTCACCACCACCGCGCCGGTTGCCGGGTCGATAAGATCGGCCAGCGCTTTACCGTTACTTTCCATCGCCACTTCTTCAGAGGCGGGTTCGTATGGTTTGGTGTAGTTCCAGGTCATATTCAGCACCTGTTCCGGGTTGGCGCCGCCCTGTTCAGAGTACATCTTACGCAGGCGTAAGAAGATACCGGCGAGGATTTCGCCGTCGGTCATGGCAATTCCCGGGGCGTCCGCGCCCTTCCAGTGCCACTGTAACCAGCGACCGGAGTTAACGATGGAACCATTTTCCTCGGCAAAACAGGTGGAAGGCAGACGGAACACTTCGGTCTGGATTTTCGCGGGATCAACGTCGTTCGACTCACCGTGGTTTTGCCAGAAGGTGGACGTTTCGGTGTTGAGCGGATCGATAGTCACCAGGTACTTCAGTTTGGAAAGCGACGCGACCACTTTGTTTTTGTTCGGGAATGAGGCCACCGGGTTAAAGCCCTGGCAGATATAGCCGTTGACCTTACCCTGTTTCATCATCTCGAAGTACTGCAACACGTCGTAGCCTTTGTCCCACTTCGGTAGCCAGTCAAAGCCCCAGCTATTTTCCGCTGTCGCTTTATCACCAAAGAAGGCCTTCATCATCGAGACGAAGAATTTCGGATAGTTGCCCCAGTAGTTGACCTGATCCTTCAACAATGGCTTCGGCGTATTGGCAGCCAGATAGGTTTGCAAATCGGTCTGTTTTTCGCTCGGCAGCGTCAGATAGCCCGGCAGACTTTGCGACAGCAGTCCTAAGTCGGTCAGTCCCTGAATGTTGGAGTGACCGCGCAGGGCGTTAACGCCGCCGCCCGCCATCCCCATGTTACCGAGCAGAAGCTGGATCATCGCCATAGTACGGATGTTCTGCGCGCCGATGGAATGCTGCGTCCAGCCCAGCGCGTACAGGAACGACGCGGTTTTATCTTTTGCGCTGGTTTCTGCAATGTACTCGCACACTTTCAGGAAGTCCGCTTTCGGCGTACCGCAGATATTTTCTACCACGTCCGGCGTATAGCGTGAGACATGCTGTTTCAACAGATTCCAGACACAGCGCGGGTGTTGCAGTGTCGTATCGCGTTTGGCAAAACCGTTTTCGTCCAGCTCATAGTGCCAACTGGTTTTATCGTACTGCCGCTTATCGGCGTCATAGCCGGTGAACAGACCATCATCGAAGCCAAAATCTTCACGCACGATCAGGCTGGCATTGGTATAGGCCTCGGTGTATTCACGGTTGTATTTTTCGTTGGTCAGCAGATACAGCATCACGCCTGACAAGAAGGCAATGTCAGTACCAGAGCGTATTGGCGCATAGAAATCGGCCACCGACGCGGTACGCGTAAAGCGCGGATCGATCACAATCAGCTTCGCGCCGTTGTGAATTTTGGCTTCCATCGCCCAGCGGAACCCGACCGGGTGAGCTTCTGCGGCGTTACCGCCCATCACCACGACGAGGTTGGCGTTCTTGATGTCGACCCAGTGGTTGGTCATCGCACCGCGACCAAATGTTGGAGCAAGACTTGCTACCGTTGGTCCGTGTCAGACACGCGCCTGGTTGTCGACCGCGAGCATACCCAGCGCGCGGGAGAATTTTTGCGTTAAATAACCCGTCTCGTTACTGGATGCGGAAGCGCACAGCATCCCGGTGGTGAGCCAGCGGTTAACGGTAACGCCTTCGGCGTTCTGCGCCTGATAGTTGGCGTCGCGATCTTCCTTCATCAGTTTAGCGATTCGGTCAAACGCTTCTTCCCAACTGATCTGTTGCCACTTATCTGAACCCGGCGCGCGGTATTGCGGGAATTTCAGGCGGCTTTCAGAGTGGATAAAGTCCACCAGACCGGCCCCTTTCGGGCACAGCGCGCCACGGCTTACCGGATGATCCGGGTCCCCTTCGATATGGAAAATAGATGCTTTGGCGTTTTTCGCACCGTCGCCGAGGCTGTACATCAACAGCCCGCAGCCAACGGAACAGTAGGTGCAGGTGTTACGGGTTTCGCGGGTGCGCAGCAGTTTATATTGCCGTGTTTCCGCTAGCGCTACGCCGGGCGCGAAGCCCAGTGCCGCCGCCGTGGTGCCTGCCATACCGCCAGCGCAGATCTTAAAGAACTGCCTTCTGCTGACCTGCATGGTTTGCTCCTTGTTTCGACATTGTCACTTCTCTTTCACATTTCTCTATCCGAAACGCTCAGGGAGTGGTTGTTATTTTTCTTTGCGGACGGGCCCGCAAAGGTTCAGAATTGGATAAATTTTCCTCCATCCGGGAGGAGTTGTAACAGAATACCATAATGTTGGTGTGTGTGTTCTTATATGGTTAAAAGAAAGTGAACAATATACTGTCTGAAGAAGTCCTAAATGTGACTGATTTCACAACCTCACGCCAGTTGACTCTCTGGAAACGCGAGGATTTGCAGTCCCCCCAACTTGATGATGTTGCCGAGGAAGTGCCAGTGGCACTGGTGTATAACGGTATTTCGCATGTCGTTATGATGGCTTCTCCGAAAGATCTGACGCATTTCGCAATAGGGTTTTCTCTGTCGGAAGGGATCATTGACAGCCCGCGTGAAATCTATGGCATGGACGTTGTGCCGTCCTGTAACGGACTTGAAGTGCAGATTGATCTTTCCAGCCGTCGATTTATGGGGCTGAAAGCGCGTCGTCGCGCGCTGGCCGGACGTACCGGTTGCGGCGTATGTGGCGTGGAACAGCTCAATGACATCGGTAAGCCGGTGCAACCGCTGCCGTTTAGCCAAACGTTTAATCTCGGTAACCTTGATCGCGCGTTAAAACATCTGAATGATTTTCAACCGACGGGTAAGCTGACGGGTTGTACGCACGCTGCGGCGTGGGTCATGCCGTCGGGTGAACTGGCGGGGGGCCATGAAGATGTCGGACGCCACGTTGCGCTGGATAAACTGCTCGGCCGCCGCGCTACGGAAGGTGAGGAATGGCGGCAAGGCGCGGCGCTGGTTTCCAGTCGTGCGAGTTACGAAATGGTGCAGAAGTCGGCGATGTGCGGTGTGGAAATTTTGTTTGCGGTTTCTGCTGCCACCACGCTCGCGGTTGACGTCGCTGAACGGTGTAATCTTACGCTGGTGGGGTTCTGTAAGCCGGGTCGGGCGACGATTTATACCCATCCGCAGCGGTTAATCGCAGACTAAAATAGTACCCTCTACATTTTCGTAAAATATATATTTTCTCAATTTTACAGCCTCTCTTGATAACGGAATCACGTATAGTGGCGAGGCCATACAGGTTTTAATCGTTTTTATGCTGGGCCGCAGCTTATTCCAGCCATTCACGAGGCGCTTGCTACCCGGTAATACTTCGAACGAAAAAAGCGCCTCTGGGGCGCTCTTTCGACAGTCGCTAACGACTTATTTGCTCAGTTCAGCGGTCATATGCACGCGATTTGCAGCGTGAAAAGCTTAGAACTCACGCTCAAGATGATAGCCATTATAGGTATCGATGAGCTCGTTATAAGCTTTAACCACAGCCTCATAAGAACCATCTACCATATCGCCGCTGCCGCTATTGAGGTAGTCCTGCTCATGCGAGGTATACGCCACGTTATCGCGCACACGCCGAATGCGTTTTTTCACCTTGCCCTGGAATTTTTCCAGCTCAGAAATAAAGCCAGGGAAGCTACGATGTTTATCTATATCAACGTTGATCTTCTCGTTTAGCTTCTGAGTATGCTCTTCAAAATCAGCGAGCTGTTTGCTTACTGCCGCCACATCAAAAGAAGCATCAGCTACAGCGTCATTAAGCGTCTCGGCTTCCTGCATCGTCAAAAGCGTATAGTACTTAATGGATTTACCTTCTTTCTTCTCGGTCGCCTTAATTTCATTAGCCGCATGCTGCTTACTCATAATGGTAATCTCGGCGATATATTTCTTCGCAATGGGATCAAACTCATCGAACTGTTTTATAAACGTTTTATGGAACGCTTTAGCGCCAGCAAAGGCATCATCCTTGAAGTTATCTTGATCATAGTATTTATTCATACTATTGATTGTTTCAGCTAGTGGCCCAGCCGCATTAATAAATGCCAGAGCAGCACTATCCAGAGAGGCAAACGCCGGCTTTAATTCAGCCGCCGCCTTGATGTCTTTCCGGCAGTCCTGGATAAATGCAGGATACACAGGAACCAGCGGAGAGGGATCGTCTTCCTTACCGGTAGGACCGGTACGGAAATCGTCGAATGTGTTAGCATAACGATTTACAGCACGGTAAATATCTGCCTGGAGATTATTATAACAATCAATGTAAACATTCAGCTTTTGGTTAAGAACATCGTTCGCATCTGCGCTTTCCGCTGATGTGGGTTGTGTATTGCTCGCTGATGAATCCGCACTCTGAGCTACAGGTTGTTCGTCCGCTTTTTTTTCATCACAAGCGCTTAGCCCGGCAGTCATCAGCATAGCGATAATAATTGATGATAACAAATCCTTTTTCATTAGAATAACCTATAAATAATATCATTGAAATTTACAGATTCATTTTAATGAAAAAAAACAGGTATGTGATTTATTCAACACAAAAAATACTTAATCCATATTTCATTATAATTAACATTATCAATATCAATGTGTTCGTTAAAATAAGAGAACCCCAACGTAAATATACAGAAGGCAATTAAATGAAAAGGAATTTATTATCCTCAGCGATAATCATTGCGCTAATGACCCTGGGCGCAACAGGATGTGATGACAATAATGTCAAAACCGAGGCGACGCCGGCCGCCAGCAGTCAGCCTGCGACGCCAGCGCCTTCTCAGACGCCGGAAACGCAATCTGGCGAAAGTCCAGCGCAGCCCCCAGCAGCGAAGCCAGAAACGGCAACTCAGCCCCCGGCGGCGAAGCCAGAAACGCCAGCTCAGCCGGAGGTTGACGCTGAAGAAGTTTATAGTGAAAAAATGGATGTCTATATCGATTGTTTTAATAAACTTCAATTGCCCGTTCAGCGCAGTCTGGCGCGTTACGCGGATTGGGTGAAAGACTTTAAAAAAGGTCCGACAGGGAAAGAGAGCCTGGTTTATGGCATTTATGGTATTACGGAGTCTTACATAACGAATTGCCAGAAAGAGATGAAACAGGTGGCCGCCTTAACGCCATTACTTGAGCCTATTGATGGCGTTGCCGTTAGCTATATTGATAGCGCCGCCGCGCTGGGTAATACCATTAACGAAATGGAAAAATATTATACCCAGGAAAACTATAAAGATGATGCCTTTGCTAAAGGTAAGGCGCTGCATCAGACATTACTGAAGAATATCGAGGATTTTAAACCCGTCTCGGAAAAATATCATGAGGCTATTCAGGAGATAAATGACAGGCGGCAATTGACACAGTTGAAGAGAATAGAAGAAGCGGAAGGTAAAACATTTAACTATTATTCTCTGGCTGTCATGATCTCGGCAAAGCAGATCAACAAGGTTATTTCTGCCGATACCTTTGATGCCGAAGCGATGATGAAAAAAGTCGCGGAACTGGAAACAATGATTGCGCAATTGAAAGAAGTGAATACTGATGGCCGTAATTCTTCTTTCATCAGCTCTGCGGCTGATTATCAGCTACAAGCTAAAAAATATATTCGTCGCATCAGAGACAATGTTGAGTATTCTGATTTTGAAAAGAAACGGGTGCAGGACCCTGCAACAGGATGGATGGTTGCGGATTCTTATCCGGCGTCGTTGAGAAGTTATAACGAGATGGTGGATGATTATAACCGCCTGCGTTGAGTGATGGCGCATTAACTGCGTGCAGGCTGGCGCAAGCGCCTATAAAATTACGCTATAACGCCAATAAAAAGCGCCGATCAGGCGCTTTTTTCGTTTATGTATTCTTCATCAGGCAATATCCGTAAAAATAGCTGACGTAAACATTAACTAAAGAGAGCTATTAGAAAAACCAGTAATCTGAAGCTATCATAAGATGTTGACGTCACGCTGGAAGGTACTGGTAGTGTAATTGAGGATCGGCATTTATATGGAAAGCATTTATCCCGCCTGATGCGAAAATTCTGAGCCACTTCAGCATAGGGCGGCCCAGCCTTCATCACTTATAGGGTGTCACGTCCAACTGTTCTGTAAGACGTTAATTAATACCCGCCATTCGTAATAACGCGGTCACTACCGCAGCGGCGATAATCACCACAATAAGCGGCATTTTACGCCAGGCTAAAAATACGGCGAAGCCAACCCCAAGAACGCGCGCCATTCCGGCAAAATGTTCGCCTTCGTAAAAGGTGGTCGCCAGCGCGACGGAGAATAGCAGCACCGTTGCCGCATCCGAGAGCAGCGCCTGTGAACGCTCAGACAGCGCCAGACGGCTGCCAAGTTTCGCGCCGCCGAGGCGCATCAAATAGGTCCCCGCAGATAAAAGAGCAATACCGATAATAAATAGCGTCATATTGCCCATTATTTTTTCCTCGCCAGTAGGCCAAGCAGCGAAAGCAACACCGGCAATCCGGCAGCCACAAAGGGAACGGCGGCAAGCGACAGCGCGGCGCCGCTGCAACCACGAATCAATGTGGTGCGGTTTTTAAACGCCGGGATCACCAGCGCCAGTAAGATTGCCGGGAATACGGCATCCAGACCGATGGTTTCTGGGGCCGGGAGCAGTTTGCCGACACCTGCGCCAATCAGTGTGCCAATCGGCCAGAATAGGGCGACGCCCAGACCGCATAGCCAGTAGGCGGCTTTACGTTGTTCGGGTGTTTTTTGCGACAGGCCGAACACCACGCTCTCATCATTCATAATATGGCAGCCGAAAAAGCTGGCGGCGCGGGTGCCAACCAAATCGCGCACCGTTACGCCAAACGGCACGTGGCGCGCATTCACCAGCAGTCCTGCCGCCGCTGCCGCTAACGGATTGCCGCCGCTGGCAACAATGCCGATAAACATAAATTCGGACGCGCCCGCCAGTACAAAAATAGAGAGGACAAACGGCACCCACAGTGGGAAACCGTAGGCCATCGCCAGTGAGCCATAGGACATGCCGACGACGCCCACGGCCAGGCACACTAAAAATATCGCTTTTATCGTGTCTCCCTTGAGACAGGAAAAATAGTGTTTCATCTTCTTTAGTCATATCGAACGAATTTTCATTATAATGAACGGAACAGATTTGCTTTACAAGACGAACATTTCGTTCGTTATAGTGAACGTTGGATGCTTTATGACACAACCTATTAGCGTCATTGCCAGAAGTCTGGTACGCGAACGCCAGCGAACCGGACTGTCGCTGGCGGAGATTGCGCGGCGCGCAGGCATCGCTAAATCTACGCTTTCACAACTGGAAGCAGGGAACGGCAACCCCAGCCTGGAGACGTTATGGTCGCTATGCGTCGCGCTCGACATTCCCTTTGCCAGGCTGCTGGAGCCGCAGGTACAAAAAACGCAGGTGATTCGCCGCGGAGAGGGCACCAAAGTCGTGGCGGAGCAGGCGCATTATCAGGCGATATTACTGGCGGCGTGTCCGCCCGGCGCGCGGCGTGATATCTATCTGCTGTTGACGCAGCCGGGGGCCGACCGGATCTCTCACCCGCATCCGCCGGGGTCGGTGGAACATATTATTGTTACGCAGGGAAAAGCCCTCGTCGGCTTAACCGAGGCGCCGGAAGAGCTGGCGGAGGGCGATTACATTTGTTATCCCGGCGACCAGGCGCATATCTTTAAAGCGCTGGAACCGGATACACAGGCTATCCTGGTAGCGGAGCAGAATTGAAATTGCCGGATGGCGGCGTAACCGCCTTATCCGGCCGACAAAAAATAAAACCGTAGGCCCGGTAAGCTTGCGCCACCGGGCACACGACTTACTGCAGATAGAACACCTCTTTTAGCTCTGCGCTGACCGGGCTGTTATCCGGATTCGCGGGCATAACGTCACGCATATGTTTCCACCAACGCTGGCAAACGTCGGTGCTGGCAACGGCGTTCCAGCGCTCCTCGGATTCAATCTCAACGGTGGCGAACAGCAGATTGCGCTCCTGATCGAGATAAATCGCGTAGTGATGCGCGCCGTGAGATTTTAATACGGCTTCCAGCTCCGGCCAGATTGGGTTATGACGACGCTGATACTCCTCGTGCGCGTCGGCATTTACCTGCATCACAAAGGCTTTGCGGATCATAACGCCTCCAGGTACAGCTCGCGAACTTCATCGCGGCTGGCGGTGCGCGGGTTACACGGCGCGCACGGGTCGGCGAGGGCTTTATCCAGCCAGCCTTCGATATCTTCTTTTGTGACGCCCAGCTTGCTGAAACCTTCTGGAATGCCGACGCGTTTGCTCAGCGTACGGATAGCGTTAATCGCTTCCTGACTTGCGACTTCGTCAGACATACCGCGCGTCTCCACGCCCATCGCCTGTGCGATGCGGGCAAAACGCGCGACGGCGTTCGGACGGTTAAAGTTCTCGACAATTGGCAGCAGGATAGCGTTGCAGACGCCGTGCGGCAGGTTGTGGGTTGCGCCCGGCTGGTGCGCCAGCGCGTGAACCAGACCCAAACCGGCGCTGTTGAACGCCATACCTGCCAGGTACTGGCCGAATGCCATTTGCTCACGGGCTTCGAGGTTATGACCATCGTCAACCGCTTTCGGTAGCCACACATTGATTAAGCGAATCGCTTCCAGCGCGTTAGCGTCGGTGAGCGGATGCGCGCCAACGGAGACATAGGCTTCCACCGCATGGGTCAGGGCATCCATGCCGGTTGCGGCGGTCACAGAAGCCGGGATTTCCAGCATAACGCTGGCGTCATCCACGGCAATATCCGGGATGATATTCGGGTCGATGATCACCTCTTTGACCTTTCGGGCAGAGTCGATAATCACCGCGTTGCTGGTCATCTCTGCCGCGGTACCTGCCGTAGTATTAATCGCTACCAGCGGTACGCCGGCGTTTTTCACTTTGCCGACGCCGGAGTAGGCGGTAGATGGGCCTGGGTTGGCGGTCAGAATTTTCACCGCTTTAGCGGTATCGATCGGGCTGCCGCCGCCGAAGGCGATAATGTAGTCACATTCTGCGCTCTGATACGCCGCAAAACCTTTCTGCACCAGCTCTTCTGTCGGGTTTGGGAACACCTCATCAAACAGGTGGTAAGACATTTGATGTTCATCCAGTGCGCTAAACAGGCTATCCAGCAGGCCCAGCTTTACCAGTTGACCATCGGTAACGATCAGCGCTTTGCCCCATTGCTTATTCGCCACGAGGTTCACCATATCGGCAATCGCTCCAGCGCCATGCAGGCTAATTTTTGGCAGTGCCAACATAAAGCTCATCACTATTCTCCTTAAAAAAATTCCCTGTTGCCCGATGGCGCTACGCTTATCGGGCCTACGGTAAAATGCGCACCGTCCTGTAGGCCGGATAAGGCAAAGCCGCATCCGGCGTTGAGTTGGGAGGTATCAGTACAGCGCTACGGCGCTGGCCAGCGGTGTCACGCCAAAACGTTTGCCGAGTGCGACCAGTTCTTCGCGCGTGATGGTCTGCTTCATACCGCCCATCGAATAGATTTTGACTAATACCTCAGCGGATTTCTCTGCGGTATCTATCAAACCGAAGGTTTCATCCAGCGTAGGTCCGCTTCCGAACACGCCGTGGAACGGCCACAGCACCAGCGAATGTTTCTGCATTTCTTGCGCGGTGGCCTGGCCGATTTCATCGGTGCCTGGCACCATCCACGGCAGAATGCCGACACCGTCCGGGAATACCACCAGACATTCGGTGCTGCCTTCCCACAGTTTGCGGGTGATCAGCGCAGTGTTGTTTTCCAGTACGTAGGTGAGGGCGATCAGGTTAGTCGCATGGCAATGCATAATGACGCGGTCTTTGCCGTGGGTGGCTTTGATGCGTTCGCAGTGGGAGAGGAAATGCGCCGGGAGTTCAGAGGTGGGTACCGCGTCGTGGGTTAAGCCCCACAGAATGTGGTAGCCTGCGCCGTCGCTGTCGATTTTGACCACGCCTAAATTGGCTGCCGGATCGAGCTGCACGTTGCGAAAGAATTTGCCGGAACCGGTAACGATAAACGGCGTGTTCGCCAGCAGCGGCATGGGTTGACTTAGCGCGATGTAGCGCGGTTTTTCGTGGAAATTAGCTGCAAACGGTGCGATATCGGCTTCATCCAGACGCAGCGTCAGGTTACCGCCATTACGTTCGTCCCACCCTTTCAGCCACGCATCAGACGTGGCTTTAATCATGCCCTGGACAAACCAGGAATCGGTAATATTTTGCATGTTCGTGTTCCCATTCATTGCCCGAAGGTTATTCGGGTCTTACGTAGGCCGGATAAGCGCAGTGCCATCCGGCAATCGTGTTTCATTTATTGCCGGATGGTGACGCGGGCGTCTTATCCGGCCTACAGATCAGGTGTCGCTGTCAGCTACGTTTGCTCAGGATCTCTTTTTCGTAGGCGCGAACGCTGTCCAGCCACTGGCTGCCAGCCGGCGTGTCGTGACGCTGGCAATACATTTCCCAGACGGCCTGCCACGGCAGAGATTTTTGCTCTTCCAGCAGCGCCAGACGCGCGGTGTAATCGCCGCTGGCTTCAAGCTGACGCAGTTGATCTGTGGGTTCCAGCAGAGCGCGCAGCAGCGCTTTTTTCATGTTGCGGGTACCGATAACCCACGCGGCGACACGGTTGATAGAGGCGTCGAAGAAATCCAGACCGATATGCACACGGTCGAACAGGTTATGACGGACGATCTCGCTGGCAATTGCCTGGGTTTCATCGTCCAGGAGCACCACGTGGTCGCTATCCCAGCGTACCGGGCGGCTGACGTGCAGCAGCAGCCGTGGCACATAGAGCATGGCGGCGGAAATTTTGTCGGAAATCACTTCAGTGGGATGGAAGTGGCCCGCATCCAGGCACAGCGCGGTCTGACGGCTGGTGGCGTAGCCCATGTAGAACTCATTGGAGCCGACGGTGTAGCTTTCCGCGCCGATGCCAAACAGTTTGCTTTCGACGGCGTCGATGTGGTGCGCCGGGTCGAATTTCTCGCTAATGACCTCATCCAGCGCTTCCAGCAGGCGCTGGCGCGGGGCTAAACGGTCGACGGTAATGTCTTTCATGCCGTCCGGGATCCAGATGTTCATCACCGACGGCGTACCGAGCTGCTCACCAAAGTATGCCGAGACGCGGCGGCTGGCTTTGCAGTGATCGATCCAGAACTGGCGAATTTTCGCGTCTGGATGAGAGAGGGTAAAACCGTCAGCGCTCAGTGGATGAGAAAAACAGGTGGGGTTGAAATCCAGCCCCAGCCGGTTCGCTTTCGCCCACTCCACCCAGTTTTTAAAATGCTCCGGTTTGATCTGGTCGCGGGCAACCGGCGTATCCGACTCAAGGTAAATGGCGTGCAGGTTCAGCCGTTTTGGTCCTGGGATCAGACGCAGCGCCTGTTCCAGATCGGCGCGCAGTTCGGTGGCGTTACGCGCTTTGCCCGGATAGTTGCCGGTCGACTGAATTCCGCCCGTCAACGAACCTTCCGGGTTCTCGAATCCGGCAACATCGTCGCCCTGCCAGCAGTGCATGGAAACCGGCAGGCGATCGAGCTGGCGCAGCGCCTCCTCGACATCAATACCTACTGCGGCGAAACGTTGTTTTGCCAGTTCCCAGGCTTGTTCCAGTTGAGTGGTCATGCGCAAAGCTCCTTTGTCTGTCGTTTGGGTTGAAACTGCGCAACGTGGCGGGCAATTTCACTATCAGGATTAGGGATATAGGTTGTCAGGTCGTAGTTAGCGCTGACGACCTGACGGAAGTCATCGACGTTGTTTAATTCGTCGAGGGTCATAAGCTGAATACCAATATTGCCAAGGGTGGAGGCTTCAACCGGCCCGGCCATCACGCGAATACCACATGCATCGGCGCACAACTGGTTGAGGAGCGCGTTTTGGCATCCGCCGCCGACAATATGCAGTTGGGTAAATTTTTCGCCGCGCAGATTTGCCAGTTCGTGCAGAATGTCGGCATACAACAGCGCCAGACTGTCGAAAATGCAGCGCGCCAGTTCGGCATCGCTGACGGGAACGGGCTGGTCGGTCTCGCGACAGGCGGCCTGGATTTCAGCGCGCATATCGTCAGGATTGATAAAGCGATCGTCATTCGGGTTAATCAGGAAACGGCAGGCCGGCAGCGCTTCTGTTTGGGCGATCAGCGCAGGCAGATCGGTAATGTGCCGTTCTTTCAGCACGCGCTGGAGCAGCCACAAACCCATAATGTTTTTCAGTACCCGATAACGCCCTTCCGCGCCGCCTTCGTTGGTGATATTGGCAGCCAGCGCCTCGTCAGTGGTGTAGGGCATTTTGCTTTCAAAACCCATCAGCGACCAGGTGCCTGAAGACAGGTAAGCGCTATGTTTATTTGCCAGCGGAGAGGCAATAACGGCGCTGGCGGTATCGTGGCTGGCGACGGCTACCACCGGAATACGGTTGCCCTGCGGGCAAATCCAGTCGCCGATAACATTGCCAGGGTGCGAGGGGCGACCGAACCAGCTCTTTTTCGCGCCGGTCCACGCCAGCAGGGTATCGTCCCAGTCATCGGTATTGATATTGACCAACTGGGTGGTCGTGGCGTTGGTGTATTCCCAGTTCATTTCACCGGTCAGGCGGTAGCTGAAATAATCGGGCATCAGCAGCGCATGAGCGACCTGCGCCGTTAACTCAGGCTGTTGTTTCGTCAGCGCGCGTAGCTGATAGATGGTGTTAAACGGCAGAAACTGAATCCCGCTGCGGCGATAGATTTCGCTTTTGCCGATCTGGACCAGCGCTTGCGGCATGATGCCCGTGGTACGGTTATCGCGGTAGGAGACCGGCAGGCCGACACGCTGACCTTGTTTATCCAGCAGGACATAATCGACGCCCCAGGTGTCGATGCCGATGCTGTCGATAAGAATGCCTTCATTGCAGACTTTCTTCAGACCAAGACGGATATCCTTTTCCAGACTGTCGATGTCCCAGGTGTCAAACCCGTCTGTTTTTTGTAGGCAGTTCACAAAACGGTGAATTTCACGTAGCGTCAGGGTACGGTGTTTGCTGTCGTAACGCGCCAGCATCACGCGCCCGCTGGATGCGCCGAGATCAACCGCGACACAATGGCGAAAAGTCATAATCAGGTCCTTCTTAGAGTCATTGCGCACAGTCTAAAAAAGCCCTCAAAAACCTACCTTCTCGTTACTGACAGGAAAATGAGCCGCTGGCAACAAGGCAAAGATGAACGTGATAGCGTTCACAGTTTCTACTAATAGGCCGGTGTGATGTCGTCCGCATTTCCCGCTTTTTCCCGCCTTTTCTTGAAAAAAAGACCATGTTTGCGCGCTTTAGCGTCAAAAATTTAAGGTGAGGCCGATAACCCTTAATTACTATTCGGACATGTTGAATTCAGGAGGAAGCAACCATGACCGTACTGCATAGCGTGGATTTTTTTCCATCAGGTAAAGCGCCCGTGGCGATTGAACCTCGTCTGCCGCAAGCCGCTTTCCCTGAACATCATCATGATTTTCATGAAATCGTGATTGTGGAACACGGTACGGGCATTCATGTATTCAACGGGCAGCCGTATACCATCAGCGGCGGTACCGTGTGTTTTGTTCGCGATCACGACCGGCATTTATATGAACATACCGACAACCTATGCCTGACGAATGTACTGTGGCGTTCACCGGACGCCTTCCAGTTCCTGGCGGGGTTGGATCAATTGCTGCCGCAGGAGCAGGATGGTTACTATCCTTCTCACTGGCGGGTGAATCAGAGTGTGTTGCAGCAGGTGC
The DNA here is from genome assembly GCF_051811585.1 of Salmonella sp. NW177. Classification (NCBI taxonomy): domain Bacteria; kingdom Pseudomonadati; phylum Pseudomonadota; class Gammaproteobacteria; order Enterobacterales; family Enterobacteriaceae; genus Salmonella; species Salmonella sp. NW177. Next base: position 58,100 of record NZ_JAMMZV010000010.1, read on the forward strand.
GCCAGTTGGTCGGTCTGATGGAGCGCGCCGGAGACGGCATGGATGCGCCTGCCGTGGCGAATCGCGAAATTTTGTTTATGCAACTACTGGTGTTGTTACGCCGCAGTAGCCTGATGGAAGGCGCGACCAATAACGACGCCAAACTCAACCAACTGATGGCATGGCTGGAAGACCATTTTGCGGAGGAGGTCTGCTGGGAGGCGGTAGCTGAACAGTTTTCGCTGTCGCTACGCACGCTGCATCGTCAGCTTAAACAGCATACCGGGCTGACGCCGCAACGTTACCTTAATCGCCTGCGTTTGATCAAAGCCCGGCATTTATTGCGCCATAGCGATCATAGCGTAACAGAAATCGCGTACCGCTGCGGTTTTGGCGACAGTAACCACTTTTCGACTCTGTTTCGCCGAGAATTTAACTGGTCGCCGCGGGATATCCGTCAGGGACGCGATGCGATGATCCAGTAACGCGAACGCTATCAACGTTTTTCGTCGCCAATATGCTGATAATTATACCCTTTAATACCGGATGGCGGCTGCGCCTTACCTGGCCTACGGCGGCGAGCGGTAGACAGAATAAGCGTAGCGCCATCCGGCAAGCATTCAACATGAGGTGCTGCGGTGGCAAATCAGTTAATCCTTTTGAAAAAAGATTTTTTTACTGATGAGCAGCAGGCCGTTACGGTTGCCGATCGCTATCCACAGGATGTTTTTGCGGAACATACGCATGAGTTTTGTGAACTGGTGATGGTCTGGCGGGGCAATGGCCTACACGTTCTTAATGAGCGCCCATACAGAATTACCCGCGGCGATCTGTTTTACATTCGTGCTGAAGACAAACACTCCTATACCTCCGTTAACGATCTGGTGCTGCAAAATATCATTTACTGCCCGGAGCGTTTGAAACTCAATGTAAACTGGCAGGCGATGATTCCCGGCTTTCAGGGAGCGCAGTGGCATCCTCACTGGCGGCTGGGCAGTATGGGAATGAATCAGGCGCGGCAGGTCATTAACCAGCTTGAACATGAGAGTAATGGACGCGATCCGCTGGCGAATGAGATGGCGGAATTGCTGTTTGGTCAACTGGTGATGACGTTAAAACGGCATCGCTACGCGACCGACGATCTTCCGGCAACCTCCCGAGAAACCCTGTTGGATAAATTAATTACCGCTTTGGCTAATAGTCTTGAGTGTCCCTTTGCGCTGGATGCGTTTTGCCAGCAGGAACAATGCAGCGAACGGGTGCTGCGGCAGCAGTTTCGCGCCCAAACCGGGATGACGATTAATCAATATTTACGCCAGGTCCGTATTTGCCACGCGCAGTATCTGCTTCAGCATAGCCCGCTGATGATTAGCGAGATTTCGATGCAGTGCGGTTTTGAAGATAGTAATTATTTTTCAGTGGTGTTCACGCGGGAAACCGGGATGACGCCGAGCCAATGGCGTCATCTCAGTAATCAAAGCGATTAACTGGCCATGCCTAAACCGACAATATTTGCCGCGATAATAATTACCACGCAGCCGAGGCTTAATACGGCAACGGGACGGCGGCCAGCATTTTTCCACTCTTTTAGCACCAGACCGACAAGCCCCCCGCACAGCACATAGAAGCTCATGTGCAGCATCCAGCTCATGTAGTCATATTGCGCGGGAATGCGCGCGTGACCCCAGGCATAGAAAAAGAACTGTAAATACCACATCAGACCGCCAAGCGCGGACAGCAGAATATTGCTGATAATCAACGGTCTTGCCAGCGAGAAGTCGGCTTTTATCGACAGATTTGGCACTTTTGCCAGGCGGATAAAACAGAAACCGAGGTTCACCAGCGCGCCGCCGCCCATAATCACCACGTAACTCGGCAGCGCGACATAGAGCGGGTCAACGCCAAGCGCGGCAGCAGCTTCATGCATCGGTTTCGCGGCGTTCATGGCAAAAGACATCCCCGCCGAGAAAATACCGCACATCACTGCCAGCAGAAGCCCTTTCTTCAGATTGAACTCCTCCGCTTTAATGCCCATTTTGCGTTCTTTTAACTGTCCGGCGCGCGTCACAATCCCGACGCCGATCAGCGCGACAAAAACGCCAAGTAGCGTCATGCGTCCCCCTTCGGTATGGATTAACACATCGAAGTTACCGTTGATGATAGGCGTCATCAGCGTGCCGACGATAAGCGTAATGCCGATAGCGATGCCGATACCCATCGACATCCCGAGATAACGCATGGTCAGACCGTAATTAATATTGCCGATGCCCCACATGGCGCCGAACAGAAAAACCGGTAAAAGGGTGGAGAGGTTAAACTGTCCATAATAGGCCCAGAAATCAGGCAGTAACAGAGCGCTAATTGTCCACGGCAGAATAAGCCATGAGACAATGCCACCCACTGACCACATGGTTTCCCATGACCACTGTTTCACTTGCTTGAACGGGGCATAGAAGCAGGCTGCACTGGCCGCACCTATTAAATGCCAGAAAATACCCATCGTAATCGCGTTACTCATGACATGTTCCTCATTATTTTTTATGGACGGGATACCCCTTCCGTTTGTATGAGTTTAAAAATTACGCAGCCTGGTAACCTTATAACGATTGCCGCCGTTGGGTGTATTCTGGCAATCAGCACGTTAATGAAGTGATTAACTTCACGTTTTAAAAAAGTCGGAGCGCATCGTGACCGTCTGGATGTTATTTAAATCAGTGGGTAATATTTGTTTTCTAAAATACCTTCATCATAACGACACGAAACGACTTAGCTGGCAACAATGCAAAGAAAACGCTGCGTGAGTTCACATAATGGGAATAGTCTGACTTACCGTTTGATAAAAGGGTAGTTATACAGTAATTATTTAGTTGTTTTATTTGTATTTACAATTTAAATATATTGAAATTAACGTTAGGAATCAATGAAATATAAATATAAGGAAATCCCTATATTGGCGTTGTTGATGGTGTTTTGATTTTTATTTTATATTACGAATATAAATTTCATTTATTTTATTTTGCTTTTTGAACATTATCCCAATTTTAAATTAAAGATCTTTGTCTATATTGTCGCCATTCACATTGCGTATTATGGTTGTAATGGTCTGACATGAAACAACGTTTTAATTTTAAATTAAATGGATTCTGTTATGAGAAAATCTCTTTTCTTACTATTACCTCTTGTTGTAACAAATGCGCATGCAGTATATGTCGATGTTCGTCATGAATATCTTGATGACAGTAAAGCTAACTATGACCGTGCGTATATTTCTCATCGGTTTGCGAATGGTGTTGGTTTTGCGATAGAAGCTATCTCAAAATCAGGCGGGGATGACACCAATAAAGCGTTTAATGACCTGGAAACACAGGGCAACGAATATACGATAAGCTACCAATTTAAAACCGGTGATGTCGCCTGGCAACCGGGTTTCGTGCTGGAAACAGGCAACGGTTACTCTACCTATAAGCCTTACTTCCGCGCGACGTGGACATTAAATGAAAGCTGGTGGGTTGGTGCGCGCTATCGTTTTGAATATGTACGCCGTTCTTCTGATATCCGTGATGATGATACCATCAATCGTATGGATGTCTGGGCGGGTTATAAATGGAACAACTTTGACTGGACAATCGAAGGAATTTATAAGAAAGCTGATAAATATGATCTTTACGATGGCGGCAAAGATAACTATGAATATAACTTCAGAACTGCCTATATTATTGATCAATGGTCGCCATTCGTTGAGGTAGGTAATGTTTCCGTCAATAGCAACAGCGATGAAAGACAAACCCGTTTCCGCGTGGGTATAGGCTACACATTCTAATCATTATCCCTGTTTATTATTTATTCCCTTTTCCGGCTACTTTATAGGTAGCCGGTTTTTTTTACCTGGTGATGACCTGCGGATAATTATTATCGTGCGTTGGCCGGATAAGACGCGAATCGCCATCCGGCAACGAGATATGCAGGAAACTATGCGCTTACATGATGCCCAGTAGACGGGGTAAGAACAGTGTGATTTCCGGAATGTAGGTAATTAATAACAGAACGCCGATAATCGCGCCGTAAAAAGGCAGCAACGGTTTAATCACTTCCTCAACTTTGACCTTACCGACGCTCGCCCCGACATATAAACCACTGCCAACTGGCGGCGTAATGGTGCCAATCGCCAGGTTATAGATCATGATAATGCCGAAATGCACCGGATCGACGCCCAGTTTAGCCATGATCGGCAGCAGAATCGGGGTAAAAATCAGAATGGCCGGACCAATATCCATAAATGCGCCGATAATCAACAAAAAGACGGTAATGACTAACAGGATAACCAGTTTATTGGCGGAAATACCGAGGATCATATCGCTCAGCGCCGCAGGAATATTGGTGATCGACATCGAGAAGGACATCGCCGAAGAGGTTGCCAGCAGGAACATGATGACCCCGGTCATTACCACTGTCTGGAGCAAAATCGAAGGCAAATCCTTAATTTTCAGCGTGCGGTAAAACACCATCGTCAGCAATAACGTATACACCACGGCAATCGCGGAGGCTTCAATGGCGGTGAAAATCCCCTGCACAATGCCGCCGACGATAATCACGATCAGCAGCAGGCTGGGAATGGCCTCAACGGCAACTTTTAGCGCCATGCCTTTTTGGACGGTGAAGAAAACCCGATAATTTCGACGCTTAGCGACCACCAGCGTGACCAGCATACAGCCAACGCCCCACAGCACTCCCGCGACCAGACCGCCGGCGAACAGAGCGGCAATCGATGTTCCCCCGCTTGCCAGCGCATAAAGGATAAAAGCCGTGGTGGGCGGAATTAACATTCCCGTCGGCGCGGAGGCGATATTCACCGCGGCCGCAAAGCCGCGATCGTAACCTTCGCGCGCGCTCATCGGCACCATCACGCCGCCGATGGAGGTTGAGGCGGCAATCGCCGATCCGGAAATTGCACCGAACATCATATTGCCGACGATGTTGGTATAAGAGAGCGAGCCGGGCAGTTTGCCAGTAAACAGTTTGGCAAAATTGACCAGCCGGGCGGCAATTCCCCCGCTATTCATGATCACCCCGGACAAAACGAAGAACGGCACGGCCAGCAAGGCAAAACTGTCCAGGCTGGAGAACATTTTTTGCGCGGTGGCGAACATCGAAATATCGAAAGGCAGTACCAGCATCATGGTGCTGAAAGAGGCGATAACGATGCAGATCCCGATAGGCGCGCCCATGGCCAGTAAAACAACAAAGACGGCAATTAGCGTACAGGACGCAAAAATAGGGTCAATCATGTGATTTCTCCAGAGTGTGCTCAGTGGTATCCGTGGCGGAATGGATAGCTTTCAGGGCGTCAACGATATTCAGCAGCCCATAGAGGATGATCAGTACGCCCGCGCAGGGGAGCGCGTAATAAATTTTTCCCATCGGAATGCCCAGCGCAGGGGAGATTTGCAGCATAGAAATCGCAGAAATCTTTAAGCCGCCGATAATCAATACCCAAATGGAAAACGCGATAAAAATGACCTGCAGAATAATATCCCACCAGCCGCGAATCGTCGGCGACACCTTATCCAGTAAGAGAGTCAGGCTGATATGCTGTTTCTGACCGGCGACAAAAGCCATGCCCAGCATTGATACCCACACCAGGAGAAATCGCAGCATCTCTTCGGTAAGGGTGCTGGGAACGCCCAGAATGTAGCGGCTCACCACCTGCCAGCAGGCGATGCCAACCATTATCGCCAGCACCAGGCAACAGATAGCGCCCAGCAATAAATCAAGTCCTTTTCTGAATGTGTTCATCTTAATTTCCTGATTAGATTAATTTTTTGCTGTCTGGATACGTTGATACAGCCCGTAAAGCCGCGGTTTGTTTTTCAGACCGTCGTAAATAGGCTGTACTGCCTTCTGGAAGGGTTTTTTGTCGATCTCGTAGAATTCAACGTTGAAATCTTTTACCGCCGCCAGCCTGGTTTTCTCTATTTCCTTGTCCCATGCGGCTTTCTCAAATTCGATCGACGCCTTGATGGCGGCTTCGACGATGCGCTGCTGTTCCGGCGTCAGCTTTTCCAGCGTGAGGGTACTCATTAGCAGGATATCGGGAATGCGGGTGTGCATATCGTAGGTGTAATAACGGGCGACTTCGCCGTGGCGGGCGATGGTGAGAGCGAACTCATTGTTTTCCGCGCCGTCGAGAATGCCTTGTTGTAACGAGGTATAGACCTCCGCCTGGCTCATGGCGATGGGCGAAGCGCCCAGCAGTTTGAGGGTTTGGATCGCCGTCTCACTCTGCATGACGCGGATCTTCTTCCCGCGTAAATCCTCAATGCGTTTAACCGGCGCTTTGCTCATATAAAAATTACGCGCGCCGGAATCATACCAGCCTACGCCGACAAACCCCTGTGCGGCGGTGGACTGATAAACAGGCTCCATCACCTGTGGGTTATCCATTACGCGGTAGTATTCATCGACGGTGGCAAACAGGTAGGGAAGTGAGAACACGCCGTACTCAGGCGAAAAACTCTCCATCAGCCCGGACGACACTTTAGTGATGTCGACGACGCCGACCTGCGTCAACTCCACCAGTTCGCGCTCGCCGCCAAGCTGTCCGTCCGGGAAGTACTGTACTTTGATATCGCCGCCCGTTTTCTCTTCAACTTGCTGCCCCAGGAAGTGCAACGCATCTTTTACCGGCTGGCTATTTTCAGCGTAGGCCAGGCGCAAAATGGTTTCGCCGTGGGAGAAGAAAGAAAGTGTGGAGAGTAAGGCCAACGTAGCCAGACGTATAAAACCAGGTTGCTTCATGATTCCCTCGCAATTGTAATAATTTACCGGGAATGTAATTGCATGGTGAAATTATAACCTTCTTGATTTTGCCACCGCTGACAAAAATTGGCACCAAAAGAAAGATTTTGAAACCCTGTTTCACATTTCATGATTTCCAGGAATTCATCAACAGACGGTTTCGGTTGGACGCGTAAAAAACGGTTTTTTTCAGCGGATGCCGTAACGTTTATAACCCTGGAAAAAGTACGGCATTGATAATCATTTTCAATATCATTTAATTAACTATAATGAACCAACTGCTTACGCGGCGTTAACACTGTGCCGCTCGACAATAATGGAGATGATTATGAGTTATACACTGCCATCCCTGCCGTACGCTTATGATGCACTGGAACCGCACTTCGATAAGCAGACGATGGAGATTCACCACACCAAACACCATCAAACCTATGTCAACAACGCCAACGCGGCGCTGGAAAATCTGCCTGAGTTTGCTGACCTGCCGGTTGAAGAACTGATTACTAAACTGGACCAGGTGCCAGCGGACAAAAAAACTGTGCTGCGTAACAACGCGGGCGGCCACGCTAACCACAGCCTGTTCTGGAAAGGGCTGAAAAAAGGCACCACTCTGCAGGGCGATCTGAAAGCGGCTATCGAGCGTGACTTCGGTTCCGTTGACAACTTCAAAGCTGAATTCGAAAAAGCAGCAGCAACCCGTTTCGGCTCCGGCTGGGCGTGGCTGGTGCTGAAAGGCGACAAACTGGCTGTGGTTTCTACCGCAAACCAGGATTCCCCGCTGATGGGTGAAGCCATTTCCGGCGCTTCCGGCTTCCCGATCCTGGGTCTGGACGTGTGGGAACACGCTTACTATCTGAAATTCCAGAACCGCCGCCCGGACTACATCAAAGAGTTCTGGAACGTGGTGAACTGGGACGAAGCAGCAGCGCGTTTCGCCGCTAAAAAATAATTTGCATTGCACGTCTGTAGAAGCGAGTCTGATGACTCGCTTTTTTTGTATCCGCGTAAGGAGCAGCAGATGCATTATCCGGTTGACGTGTTTATTGGCAAAATTCGTGACTATGACGGCAGCCGCCCGAGTGCTATCGCCAAGGTGCAAATCGACGGCGAACTCATGCTGACCGAGCTGGGTCTGGCAGGCGATGAGCAGGCCGAAAAGAAAATCCACGGCGGCCCCGATCGCGCGCTATGCCATTACCCCCGCGAACACTATGCTGATTGGATTCGCCAGTTCCCCGAGCAGGCGACGCTGTTTTGCGCCCCGGCGTTTGGCGAGAATCTGTCGACGGACGGAATGACCGAACACAACGTGTTTATTGGCGACATCTACCGCTGGGGCGAGGCGTTGATCCAGGTCACTCAGCCGCGCTCTCCATGCTTTAAACTTAATTTCCACTTTGCCATCAGCGACATGGCCCTCCTTATGCAGAACAGCGGAAAAACCGGCTGGCTGTATCGGGTCATTGCGCCAGGTAAGGTCTCCAGCGATGCGCCGCTGGAACTGGCGTCGCGTCTGAGCGATGTCTCGGTTCATGAAGCGGGTGTTATCGCCTGGTCTATGCCGTTTGATGACGAACAATATCACCGGCTGTTGAGCGCCGCCGGGCTGTCGGCGAGCTGGAGCCGCACCATGCAGAAGCGTCGTTTGAGCGGCAAAATTGAAGATAGCGCCAGACGACTGTGGGGGGATAAAACTCCGCTAAAATGAAAGGAAGGATTATGACTGAAGCTGAAAATGCGGTGGCGATCGTAAAAGAATTTTTGGTGGCCTCGATGATTCCCGATGCTGAACGCGCCGCAACGTATATGCACCCGGAGGTGAAAATTACCTTCACCGGAGGCCGGGCGATGGCGGGCGCGGCAGATATCGCGCAGTTTAACGGCGCTCGCTACAAGTGGGTGAAGAAGGCGCTGGGCGAGTTTGATGCGGTGCAGCATGATGATTACGTTGTGATTTATTCCAACGGTACGTTGTATGGCGAATGGCCCGACGGTCGCCCGTTTGCCGATAACCGCTTTATTGACCGCTTCGAAGTGCGCGATGGCAAAATTACCCGGATGGACGTGTGGAATGACAGCGCCGAGTGGATTTTAGCGCCGGAAATCTCCCGATAGCGCGGTACGTAGGCCGGATAAGTGTAGCGCCGTCAGGCAGTCAGGTGTACATTGCCGGATGACGGCGTTTGCCTTATTCCGCTGGTAACCTATTAATTATTCACAAAAGATATGTAAATTATGGACGCACATATTCTCGAGGCTTGTACGGAAGAAGTTAAGCACATCTTATTCGAAGAGTATCACCTCAAATCTATTGAGGAGCTTTGGGAGCGGTCTCTGGATGAGGAGTTTTTAGCTGAGTTGTATCAACAGTTTAAGTTCATAACGGAAAAGTATGGCGTGAATGGTGATGAATTGGACAGCATCCTCGATACGCTTTAAATGGTTAAGGCTCGGTAAGAGAAAGTATTACCGAGCCATGAATAATATTAGGTTCGCTTGTACAGCGGTAGCCACAGCGTGAGCCGCAACCCACCCAGCGGGCTATCGTCAGCCTTAACCCAGCCGCGGTGCTGCTGCATGGCGCTTTCGACAATCGCCAGCCCCAGCCCGGTGCCGCCAGACTCGCGGTCGCGCGCCTCATCAGTGCGATAGAACGGACGGAAGATCTGCTCGCGGTCTTCAGGGCTGACGCCCGGCCCGTCGTCATCGACCGTGATCGTAATACCGTCTTTATCCACCGAGAAGCCGACTTCAATCTTCGTATGTGAATAGCGCAGCGCATTACGAACAATATTTTCCAGCGCGCTTTCCAGCGCGTTTGGGTTGCCATAGAGCGGCCACGGCCCCGGCGGATAATTTACCGTTAACGACTTGCCCATCTGTTCGGCTTCAAAGGCGGCGTTATCCAGCACTTCGCCCCATAGCTGATTGGCTTTCATCGTTTCGCTGACCAGCGCGTTTTTCTGTTGGTTACGCGACATCACCAGCAGGTCATTGATCATGCTGTCCAGACGCTGCGCTTCGGTTTCAATACGCTCCAGCTCTTTGCTTTCGCCGCCACGACGACGCAGCAGCGCGGTACCCAGTTGCAGGCGCGTAAGGGGCGTTCGCAGCTCATGGGAGATGTCTGACAGCAAACGCTGCTGCGAGGTCATCATCCGTTCCAGCGCCGTCACCATCTGGTTAAAACTGGCGCCAGCGGCGAGGAACTCCTGCGGACCCGCCTCCAGCTCCGGATGCTGACGCAGGTTGCCTTGCGCCACTTCATCAGCCGCGTTTTTCAACTTACGCGCCGGTTTCGCCAGACTCCATGCCAGCCATAGCAAGAGCGGCGAACTGACCAGCATCGTGACAATGAGCAACAGAAGCGGGCGGTCAAACAGCAGATTAATAAAATCGGATTGCGAACTGCTGGCCGGTCGAATCAAGTAAAGCTGGTAATTATCCTCTCCGTCGCGAACGGAGAACGGCCCCACCATCTCTACGCGGCCATATTTTTTCTTCTGCGGATGATCGGCGTTATCCGCCTGACCAATGAAGTTACGAATGATCTGCATTTCGCTGCGTTCAGCACCGATCACGCGTCCTTCAGAGGTCACCAGTAATAACCGCTGTCCAGGCGGCGCCCACTTATCGATCGCGCGGAACAGGCGACGCCACCACATCAGGTCGTTGGGCGGATCGTTCGCAAGTTCAGCTTCTACATGTTGCTCTATCATCAATCCCTGGCGCTGTTCGCTGTCCAGCAGCTCGGTCATCTGGCGTGAATCGAGCTTGGGCAACATCAGTACCAGCATTAGCACCAGCGCCAGCGTCAACCAGAAGATGGCGAAGATGCGCGCGGTTAAACTTCCTATCATGAAGCGGAAACCATCAGATAGCCGCGACCACGCAATGTTTTAAACCACGGATGACCGTCTTTGCGTTCCGGCAGTTTGCGGCGCAGGTTAGAAATATGCATATCAATGGCGCGATCGAACGGCGTCAGGCGCTTACCCAGCACTTCCTGGCTTAAATGTTCACGGGAAACCACCTGGCCGAGGTGTTGCGCCAGCAAATAGAGCAGGGTGAATTCCGTACCGGTCAGCTCCAGCGTTTGGCCATCGAAACTGGCTTCCTGGCGGCCCGGATTAAGGCTTAGCGCATCGACTTCCAGCGTCGGCGAGCCGTTGTCGCTGCTCTGCTGCTGTTCGCTCCAGTGGGAACGGCGCAAAATAGCCCTGATGCGCGCTACCAGCTCGCGGTCGTTAAACGGTTTGGGCAAATAGTCGTCCGCGCCCAGCTCAAGGCCGAGAACGCGATCCAGCTCGCTGCCGCGCGCGGTCAGCATAATGACAGGCGTCTGGTGTGTCTGGCGAAGCGCTTTCAACGTATCGATACCGTTTTTCTTCGGCATCATGACGTCAAGCAAAAGTAAATCGATGCTGTCATCCAAAAGCTCAAGCGCCTGCTCGCCGTCGTGGGCCACCAGGACATTAAAACCTTCCATTTCGAGGAGCTCTTTTAACAGGGAAGTCAGCTCTCGGTCATCATCAACTAACAGGATTTTATTCATTGTTTACGTACCTCCGAGGCAGAAATTACGTCATCAGGCGTCGCTAATCCATGACTTTACGTTGTTTTACACCCCCTGACGCATGTTTGCAGCCCGAATCGTAAACTGTCTCTCGTTGAATCGCGACAGAAAAGATTTTGGGAGCAAGCGATGCGCAAAGTTACCGCTGCTGTTATGGCCTCAACGCTGGCATTCAGTTTTTTAAGCCACGCAGCTGAAGTTGTTACAAGCGATAACTGGCACCCCGGTGACGGGGCCACGCAGCGTAGCGCGCAAAATCATATGTTTGACGGCATAAGTTTAACCGAACATCAGCGTCAGCAGATGCGAGATCTTATGCAACAGGCAAGGCACGAACAGCCTCCTGTTAATGTTAGCGAAATGGAGACAATGCATCGGCTTGTCACCGCAGAAAAATTTGATGAAAGCGCTGTGCGCGCTCAGGCAGAAAAAATGGCGCAAGAGCAGGTCGCCCGCCAGGTCGAAATGGCCCGCGTGCGTAACCAGATGTATCGCCTGTTAACGCCGGAGCAGCAAGCGGTTTTGAATGAAAAGCATCAGCAACGAATGGAGCAACTGCGCGACGTGGCGCAATGGCAAAAAAGTTCATCGTTGAAATTATTGAGTAGTAGCAACTCACGTTCCCAGTAACAACCCTGTTTTCCTTGCCATAGACACCATCCCTGTCTTCCCCCACATGATGTGGGGGTTTTTTTTATCTCCAGTTTGTCATTCTGTTATTAGCTTACTGTTTTAAACCATCCGTTATACTACCGGCAGAAGATAGCGGGAGTATTTATGAATCAAACCTATGGACGGCTGGTTAGCCGGGCGGCTATCGCGGCAACGGCGATGGCATCAGCGTTACTTTTGATCAAAATTTTTGCGTGGTGGTATACGGGATCGGTGAGTATTCTGGCGGCGTTGGTGGACTCGCTGGTGGATATTGCCGCGTCATTGACGAATTTGTTGGTCGTGCGTTATTCGCTGCAACCCGCAGATGATGAACACACGTTTGGGCACGGTAAAGCGGAGTCGCTGGCGGCGCTGGCGCAAAGTATGTTTATTTCCGGTTCGGCGTTGTTTCTGTTTTTGACCAGTATCCAGAATCTGATTAAGCCGACGCCAATGAACGACCCCGGCGTGGGGATTGGCGTTACCGTCATCGCTCTGATATGCACTATTATACTGGTCACGTTTCAGCGCTGGGTGGTACGCAAGACCCAAAGTCAGGCGGTACGGGCGGATATGCTTCATTATCAGTCTGATGTTATGATGAACGGAGCGATTCTTATCGCGCTGGGGTTATCCTGGTACGGTTGGCATCGTGCGGATGCCCTGTTTGCGTTAGGTATCGGCATCTATATTTTGTATAGCGCGTTACGTATGGGGTATGAGGCGGTGCAGTCATTATTGGATCGCGCGCTGCCCGATGCGGAACGACAGGAAATTATTGATATCGTGACGTCATGGCCGGGAGTCAGCGGCGCGCACGATCTCCGCACGCGGCAGTCAGGGCCGACTCGCTTTATTCAGATTCATTTGGAAATGGAAGATAATCTGCCGCTCGTTCAGGCGCATTTTGTGGCTGACCAGGTAGAGCAGGCGATTTTGCGGCGTTTTCCGGGTTCAGATGTCATTATTCATCAGGATCCCTGTTCAGTTGTCCCCAGGGAAGGCAGGAAGTTCGAGCTTGTATAATTGATTGTTAAAAAGTGAGCCAGGCCAGCATTTTGTGTATAAATTACCGCCATTTGGCCTGACCTGAATCAATTCAGCAGGAAGGGATTGTTATACTATCTGTATATTCGTTGGATCGTTTCGAAGTGCGAAATCGGCTTCCGGCAATAGATTTCATTTTGCATTCCAAAGTTCAGAGGTAGTCATGATTAAGAAAATCGGTGTGTTGACAAGCGGCGGTGATGCGCCGGGCATGAACGCGGCAATCCGCGGTGTTGTGCGCGCAGCGTTGACGGAAGGGCTGGAAGTCATGGGCATTTATGACGGCTATCTGGGCCTGTATGAAGATCGTATGGTGCAGCTTGACCGTTACAGCGTATCTGACATGATCAACCGTGGCGGTACTTTCCTCGGTTCTGCCCGTTTCCCGGAATTCCGTGACGAAAATATTCGCGCTGTCGCGATCGAAAACCTGAAAAAACGCGGTATCGATGCGCTGGTAGTTATTGGCGGCGACGGTTCTTATATGGGTGCAAAACGTCTGACTGAAATGGGCTTCCCGTGCATCGGTCTGCCAGGCACTATCGATAACGACATCAAAGGCACCGACTACACTATCGGCTATTTCACTGCTCTCGGCACTGTCGTGGAAGCGATTGACCGTCTGCGTGACACCTCCTCTTCTCACCAGCGTATCTCTATCGTTGAGGTGATGGGCCGTTATTGCGGCGACCTGACGTTGGCGGCGGCTATTGCTGGCGGCTGTGAGTTTATCGTGGTGCCGGAAGTTGAATTTAATCGCGAAGATCTGGTGGCCGAAATCAAAGCCGGGATCGCGAAAGGGAAAAAACACGCTATCGTCGCTATTACTGAGCATATGTGCGATGTTGACGAACTGGCGCACTTTATTGAAAAAGAAACGGGCCGTGAAACGCGTGCGACGGTGCTCGGCCACATTCAGCGCGGTGGTTCCCCGGTACCTTACGATCGCATTCTGGCTTCCCGTATGGGCGCGTATGCTATTGACCTGCTGCTGGAAGGCCATGGCGGTCGTTGTGTCGGTATCCAGAACGAGCAGCTTGTTCATCATGACATCATCGATGCGATTGAAAACATGAAGCGTCCGTTCAAAAGCGACTGGATGGAGTGCGCGAAAAAACTGTACTGATTGTTTTTGCGCGCCTGATGGCGCTACGCTTATCAGGCCTACAGGTTGCAGAAACGTGTAGGCCGGATTAGGCGCTAGCCGCCATCCGGCAATCCCTCAGATTTATTCCTCGAAGTTATAGCCAATCTTTTTTTATTCTTTAATGTTTGGATCGCTTTCTGGCACGCTTTGCTCATCACAACACAACATAAGCGAGTCGGGCGATGAAAAAGTGGGGCGTGGGATTCACATTATTGCTGGCGTCAACCAGCCTTCTGGCAAAGGATATTCAGTTACTTAACGTATCGTACGATCCAACGCGTGAGCTGTACGAGCAGTACAACAAAGCGTTTAGCGCGCACTGGAAGCAGGAAACCGGCGACACCGTCGTGATCCGCCAATCGCACGGCGGTTCGGGTAAACAGGCGACTTCCGTTATTAACGGCATTGAAGCCGATGTCGTGACGCTGGCGCTGGCTTACGATGTGGACGCTATTGCGGAACGTGGTCGTATCGATAAAAACTGGATTAAGCGTCTGCCGGATAACTCAGCACCTTACACCTCCACCATCGTTTTCCTGGTCCGCAAAGGCAATCCAAAACAAATTCATGACTGGAACGATCTGATTAAACCCGGTGTGTCGGTGATTACGCCAAACCCGAAAAGCTCTGGCGGCGCACGCTGGAACTATCTGGCGGCATGGGGCTACGCCCTGCACCACAACAATAACGATCAGGCCAAAGCGCAGGATTTTGTCAAAGCCCTGTTTAAAAACGTTGAAGTGCTGGACTCCGGCGCGCGCGGCTCAACCAATACTTTCGTTGAACGCGGTATCGGTGATGTGCTGATTGCCTGGGAAAACGAAGCGCTGCTGGCGACGAATGAACTGGGTAAAGATAAATTCGAGATAGTGACCCCGAGTGAATCTATTCTCGCAGAGCCGACCGTTTCCGTGGTCGACAAAGTGGTGGAAAAGAAAGACACCAAAGCGGTAGCGGAAGCGTATCTCAAGTATCTCTACTCGCCGGAAGGGCAGGAGATAGCAGCGAAAAACTTCTACCGTCCGCGCGATGCTGACGTGGCGAAAAAATACGACGATGCGTTTCCGAAGCTGAAGCTGTTCACCATTGACGAGGTGTTTGGCGGCTGGGCGAAGGCGCAAAAAGATCACTTCGCTAATGGCGGTACGTTCGACCAAATCAGCAAACGCTAAACCGTTTATAAACCCGGTAACGTATTATGTTACCGGGTTTTTTCTTTGCCACAATTTTGCGTTACTCTTCCCCGTCTATGGGTCACAGGGAACGCATATCATGAAAAAAACAGGCTACTTTTTACTGGCGGTGATAGTGATTGTCGCCGCGGCGGGCGTCGGTTACTGGAAATTTTCCGGCAACCCTGATGCATTACGGGAAATCGTGCTTGAACAATGCCTGCCCGATCAGTTACAGCATCAAAACCCAGCGCCGTGCGCGGAAGTCAAACCTCGCGCTGGCTATGTCGTCTTTAAAGATCGTCACGGTCCGTTGCAATATTTATTGATGCCCACCTACCGTATCAACGGTACAGAAAGCCCGCTATTGCTGGAACCCGCTACGCCCAACTTTTTCTGGCTGGCCTGGCAGGCTCGCGGCTATATGAGTAAAAAATACGGGCATGATATTCCGGATAGCGCGGTCTCGCTGGCGATTAATTCGCGGCTTGGTCGTTCACAGGACCATTTGCATATCCATATTTCTTGCATCCGTCCTGACGTTCGGGAGCAACTGGATAACGATCTCACGCGCATCAGCACTCGCTGGCTTCCGCTACCGGGCGACCTGATGGGGCATGAATACCTGGCGCGCCGGGTAACCGAGAGCGAGCTGGCGCAGCGTAGTCCGTTTATGATGCTGGCGGAAGAGGTGCCGGAAGCGCGCGATCATATGGGACGCTATGCGCTGGCGGTGGTACGCCAAAGCGATGGCTCTTTTGTCCTGCTGGCGACCGAGCGTAATTTACTGATCTTCAATCGCGCATCGGCGGAAGAGATTCAGGACCATAGTTGCGCCATTTTGTCTTCCCGCTGATTTTCGTTACACCCCCTGCTCATTATCTTATTGATTCTTATCCCGGTTTAAAACCGGGGTAAGATCGTGTCTATAAAAATATGTGAAACCGATCAAAAGATATAAAGGTATACATTTATATCTTTTTGAGGATGGTTACACTCTCTTCATAGCCTCCATTGCGTGTCGGACAGGCGGCTTATTTATAAAAACGTTTTTATTTCATGTAGTGACATCATTAATTGTTCACCAGATTTGCGCTGTTAAGCGTAAAGGAATATCAACATGAAACTTTCTATCGTGGAAAAAATCGGCTTCGGCGCGGGAGATATGGCGATAAACGTTGTGATTATCGCCATGCAGCTGCTCCTCGCCTATTTCTATACCGATATCTACGGCCTGAGCGCCGCTGATGTTGGCGTACTGTTTGTGGTTGTGCGGATGATTGATGCCATTATCGATCCGGCCATGGGGGTTCTTACCGATAAACTGAATACGCGCTGGGGGCGTTATCGCCCGTGGCTGCTGTGGTTTGCTATTCCTTTTGGCTTCGCCGTTTATTTGATGTTTATTACGCCTGATATGGCTTATATGGCCAAACTGGCATGGGCCTATGGCACCTATATTCTTATGACCCTGGTCTATACCGCGATCACCATTCCCTATATTTCGATGATTGGCGTGATTACCAGCGACCCCGTCGAACGGTTAAGCGCCAACGGCTATCGTTTTGTGATGACTAAGATTGCCGCTTTCCTGGTGACTATCGTCGTACCGATGCTTGCCGTCTGGCTGGGGCAGGGTAATAAGGCTTTGGGCTATCAGTTTTCGATGGGCTTAATGGGGGCAATGGGTGCGCTGCTGTTTATCTTCTGTTTTCTTACCACGCGTGAACGCAGCGAGCCGGAAATTACCTCGCTATCGGTGGGGAAACAGTTTAAATATCTGTTACGTAACGATCAGTGGATTATTCTCGGCGTTGTTATTCTGCTGCTGATGTGCGGTTATGTTATTCGCGGTTCCGTTGCCGCTTATTACGCCAAGTATTATCTGAACGGCGGAGATAGCCTGATTTCACCCTTCCTGACTACCGGCGTCGTTGCCTCTATTTTAGCGATGATCGCCACCACCTGGATAACCAAGTTCTGGGACAAAATTAAGATGTTCCGCTACACCCAGATTATTACCTTTATCCTGAGCGCGCTGATGTATTTCTCTGTCGGGCGTGAAAATCTTATCCTGGCGTTTGCGTTCTATTTTCTCATTAATTTCTTCTGCGATATGCAAATGCCGGTGTTCTGGTCCTCTATCGCCGAAGCGGTGGATTACGGAGAAAAGAAAACCGGTCTGCGCGTTTCCGGGTTGGCGTTTGGCGGCATCCTCTTCTTCCAGAAGTTTGGGATGGGGATCGCGGGCGGGATACTCGGATTCCTGCTGAGCCACTTTGGCTATCAAGCCGATGTTGAACAGAGCGCGCGTTCGCTCACCGGTATTGCGCTGATGATGACGCTCATTCCGGCTCTGTTCCACCTTGCGGTTGGGCTGCTTATGAAAAAGTATCTGATTAATAATGAATATTATCGAGATATTCAGCTTGCCCTGGCGCAGAAACAGGCATAAGGAGGCGCAAATGAAGGCCATGAATAAGGTTTGGGTTATCGGCGATGCCTCCGTTGATCTGGTGCCGGAAAAACAGAACAGCTATCTGAAATGTCCCGGCGGAGCGTCGGCGAACGTGGGGGTATGCGTTGCCAGGCTGGGCGGGGAGTGCGGTTTTATCGGTTGTCTTGGTGATGATGACGCCGGTCGCTTCCTGCGCCAGGTTTTCCAGGATAACGGCGTGGATGTCTCTTCGCTGCGGCTGGATGCGGACCTGACCAGCGCGGTGCTGATTGTCAACCTGACGGCTGATGGGGAGCGCAGCTTTACCTATCTGGTGCATCCGGGGGCTGATACCTACGTTTCGCCGCAGGATTTGCCGCCGTTCAGGCAGTACGAATGGTTTTACTTCAGCTCAATTGGCCTCACCGACAGGCCCGCTCGCGAGGCGTGCCTTGAGGGAGCGAGAAGAATGCGTGAAGCGGGTGGTTACGTACTGTTTGACGTCAATCTGCGCAGCAAAATGTGGGGGAATACTGATGAAATCCCTGAACTGATCGCCCGGTCCGCCGCGCTGGCTTCTATCTGCAAAGTCTCGGCAGATGAGCTGTGCCAGCTCAGCGGGGCCAGCCACTGGCAGGATGCGCGTTATTACCTGCGCGATCTGGGCTGCGACACCACGATCATTTCGCTGGGGGCCGATGGCGCGCTGTTGATTACCGCCGAGGGGGAATTCCATTTCCCCGCACCGCGCGTCGATGTTGTTGATACCACGGGAGCCGGTGATGCTTTTGTCGGCGGCCTGCTGTTCACCCTTTCCCGCGCAAATTGCTGGAACCATGCCCTGCTGGCGGAGGCCATCAGCAATGCCAACGCCTGTGGCGCTATGGCGGTGACGGCAAAGGGCGCAATGACCGCTTTACCGTTTCCCGACCAGCTAAACACTTTTCTTTCCAGCCATTCGCTGGCACAAGCCATGACCGTGAAATAAGGAGTCATCATGCACGTTGATCAAAACAAAATACTGGGATGCCTGGTTGGCGCCGCCGCCGCGGACGCGATGGGAGCCGCGACGGAAGTACGCACCCAGCAGCAGATAAAAGACTATTTTGGCGGCTGGGTGACGACCTTTCAAAAACCGCCTGCGGACACGTTTGGCCGCTGCAATGAAGCGGGGATGTGCACGGATGATTTTATTCAGGCGAAGTACATCATGGATGCGCTGCTGCGCCATCAACGCCAGGTCAGCGACGAGGCGATGCGCGAGGCTTTTCAGCAGTGGCTGGATTACCCGTACTACGCCAACTTTACCGGCCCGACGACGCGTGCGGCAATGAAGGCAATATTCAATGATAACCGCGCCTCTTTACAGGGTGAGCTGGAAGGCGAGAAACAGTCGGTACAGATTATTAATAAGGGTAACGCGGAGGCAACGAACGGCGCCGCCATGAAGATTTGGCCAGCGGCGGTGCTGCATCCTGGCGATATCGACGCGGCGATTGACTGCGCGCTGCAGATTTGCCGTTTTACGCATAATAACGTGCTGGCGATGTCCGGCGCAGCGGCGATGGCGGCGGCAACCAGCGAGGCGTTAAGAGCGCAGACCAATGCAGACAGCATTATTGCCGCCGGTATTTACGGTGCGCAAAGGGGCTATCTGCTGGCGCAGGAGCAAGGGGCGATGATGGTCGCCGGGCCTTCCGTTGCCCGACGCATTGAACTGGCCGTGGATATCGGTAAACGTCATCGCCATTGGGAAACGGCGATAGTGGATATTGCCGATATTATTGGCTCCGGGCTGCACGTGAGTGAAGCGGTGCCCGCGGCCTTTGGCCTGTTCGCGTGTTGTCCGAATTCTGCCGTAGATGCTATTATCTCCGGCGTTAATATCGGCAATGATACTGATACTGTCGCCACCATGGTTGGGGCGATTTCCGGCGCATTCCATGGCGTGGAGGCTTTTCCCGCCGATTATTTAACGACTTTGGATCGTATGAATCATTTCGATTTGGCAGAACTGGCCAGGCAAATCGCAGGGTAGCGACTTCACCCTGCCGGGGACGGTAAAACGTCCCCTGCTGGCGAAGACGTGAGGTGCGCAGCTTGCAGGTTGATAAAACGAGCTTTACTCCGCTTTATAAGCAACTATTTTTTATCATCTGTCAGCAGATCCAAAATGGATCCCTGCCTTTAGGCAGCCAGCTGCCGACGCAAAAAGAGATTGCCAGAGCCTACAACGTCTCGCTGATTGTGGTTAAACAGGCCTGGAGCGAATTAATCAATGCGGGCATTATTTCCTCCCAGCGCGGAAGCGGTTCGGTGGTGTGCTCGGTACCGGAAGGCGTGAGCTACGGGCACACGTTTCGCGGTATTACCCGCGATCTCCAGGACGCCAGCGTGGCGATTGAGAACCGTATTCTGGAAATCGCGCCGCGCCGCGCGCGCGACGCTCAGGCAGACGGCTTGAGCCTGCCCGCACAGCATCACTATCTCTATATTTCGCGTATTCGTTGCCTGAATAACCGTCCGTTTAACCATGAAAAGATCTATCTCGATCTTAGCTTCTTTCCCGATCTGCAACTCACACCGCAGGCGCTGGAGCATACGTCGCTCTATTCGTTATTAAACGTCACAAGCGACTCGGCGATAGAAAAAGTTGAGGCGATTTTACCTTCCGCTGACCTGTGCGAAAAATTGCAAATCGCCGCCAATAAACCGCTGTTATCCGTCGCCAGACAGACGTTTCAGGCCGGGAAGGACAGCCCTTTTGAGTATTGCCGCTATTACGTGCTGTCTGAATACTTTGGTGAAATTCATTATCACTGATCTGTCCGCTTAATCTTGCGATAACCCCACTATATCTGGCGTTTACCTGCCTGACTGTCCGTCGTATTCTTGCTGAAAAAATCGTCAGGAGACAGGTATGTCGCTCTGGTTGTCCCATCCTCTGTTCCTCCCGTCCATCATCGTTGGCGTTACTATCCTTCTGTGGGCGACTTCGCTACTGCCGGAGTTTATGACCGCACTGCTGTTTTTTGCCGCCGCGATGATCGTCAAAATCGCGCCGCCGGAGGTGATTTTCGGCGGCTTTGCTTCATCAGCCTTCTGGCTGGTATTCAGCGGCTTTGTGCTGGGGACCGCCATTCGCAAAACCGGGCTGGCGGACAGGGCGGCCCGCTCGCTCTCGTCGCGCCTCACCGATTCCTGGCCGCTGATGGTTGGCAGCGTGGTGCTGCTCAGCTATGCCCTGGCCTTTGTTATGCCTTCAAATATGGGGCGCATTGCGCTGCTGATGCCGATTGTGGCGGCCATGGCGAAACGCGCGGGGATTGAGGATGGCACACGCGGTTGGTATGGGCTGGCGCTGGCGGTGGGATTCGGTACTTTCCAGCTGTCGGCCACCATTTTGCCTGCTAACGTCCCGAATCTGGTGATGAGCGGCGCGGCGGAAGGTTCATACGGCATCCATCTGAATTATGTACCTTATTTACTTCTGCATACGCCGGTGCTCGGTTGGCTAAAAGGGGCGGTACTGATTGCGCTGATATGCTGGCTGTTTCCCGGTAAACCGCATCCGCCGCGCGACATGACGCCGCTGCCGCCGATGAGCCATGATGAGAAGCGCCTGGCATGGCTGCTGGCGGTGGTGTTGACGCTCTGGGTGACTGAAAGCTGGCACGGCGTGGGGCCAGCCTGGACGGGGCTGGCGGCGGCGGTGATAACGCTTCTGCCGCGCGTTGGTTTTATCAACGGCGACGAGTTTTCCAGCGGCGTGAATATCCGTACCTGTATTTACGTCGCCGGGATTCTGGGGCTGGCGATCACCGTCACTCACACGGGTATTGGCAGCGTCGTGGGAAATGCGCTGCTGCATATTATGCCGCTGGATAAAGAGAGTCCGTTTACCAGCTTCCTCGCGCTGACCGGAATTACCAGCGCGCTGAACTTTATTATGACCGCTAATGGCGTACCGGCGCTGTATACCACCTTCGCGCAGAGCTTTTCCGATGCTACCGGTTTTCCACTATTGAGCGCGATCATGATTCAAGTACTGGGGTATTCCACGCCGCTGCTGCCGTATCAGGCGTCACCGATTGTGGTGGCGATGGGACTAGGGAAAGTTCCTGCGCGGGCGGGAATGCTGTTATGTATCGCGCTAGCGGTGGTGAGCTATTTGATTCTGCTGCCGCTGGACTACCTGTGGTATCAGGCGTTGGGGAAACTGTAGCCTGTTCCGCTTGGGGATTTTCCCGGAGGCGGTGCTACGCACCTGTCCGGGCTACCAGGCGATAACCCCGGTTGCGAAGCGCGACCGGGGAAAGACCCGCTAAAGCGAATTACGCTTTTTTAGCAGCTTCTGCTGCTTTCACGATCACCGCGAAGGCATCAGCTTTCAGAGAAGCGCCGCCTACCAGCGCGCCGTCGATGTCCGGCTGCGCGAACAGTTCGGCGGCGTTGGACGCATTAACAGAACCGCCGTACTGGATAATAACCTGTTCAGCGATTTTCGCGTCAGCTTTAGCAATGTGGTCACGGATGAATTTGTGCACTGCCTGAGCTTGCGCAGGAGTTGCAGATTTACCGGTACCGATCGCCCATACGGGTTCGTAAGCGATAACCGCGCCTTCAAAGGCTGCCGCGCCCTGCGTTTTCAGTACCGCGTCGATCTGGCGTGCGCATACTTCTTCTGTTTTGCCCGCTTCGTTTTCCGCTTCGGTTTCACCGATGCACAGTACCGGCGTCAGACCTTGTTCTTTCAGTACGGCGAATTTTTTGGCGATCAGCTCGTCAGATTCTTTGTGATAAGTACGACGCTCGGAGTGGCCGATAATAATGTACTGCGCGCCGATATCCTTCAGCATTTCAGCCGAAGTTTCACCGGTGAATGCGCCAGACAGATTCAGATCAACGTTCTGCGCGCCCAGCATAATGTGGCTACCGGCAGCAGCGCGTTTCGCCAGATCGATATACATTTCCGGCGGAGCGATTGCCACGTCGCAGCCTGCTACGCCCGTCAGTTCTTTACGCAGGTTAGCCACCAGTTCGTTTACCATGTGGCGGCTGCCGTTCAGTTTCCAGTTACCCATCACTAAAGGATGTCGCATTTCATTTCTCCACGCTTAGTCAGCGAATTAAGGAAGATGGCCGCTCGTCAGAGCAGCATGGTCTGTGAAACAGTATAGAGATTCATCCCCGGAAAGGCTTTGCTTTTTGTCATCAATTCGCCCCTTCCAGATTTTCAGATAACGCCAGCTTAATCGGTTCAACCGCGAAGGTCAGCCCCTTTTCGCCATTATCTGCGACAACATAACGTACCGCGCCTTCGGTCTCGGCGTAATAGTGTTTACCTTTACCGGCGATAAGCATCTTTTGCAGTTTTTTCTGGCTTTGCTCTTTTGTCAGCAACGGGGCGACAGTGCGAATAATGGCGGCCATATATTCCAGCGCTTTCGCTTTCGCCGCTTTCTGTTCCGGCCCCTGAATGGGCAGCCAGGTAATCTGCATACTTTTCACTTTGAGCGTACCGCGCTCCAGCGCCGTGGAGGCATACAGATTTTCGTTAATCTTACTGGCGGCGCGGGTCAGGTTCGCCTTATCGCGGCTATTCTCAATGGCGCGAAATTCATTGAGCGGCAGATCGGGATTCTGGCGGTTAAAGTTCTCACGAAACTGGCTAATAGAAAGATCAAAGGTTGGCGAGCCCGCCAGCAAATAGGGCGCTGTCGTGGTCGATGAAGAGAGCTGCGCGTGCGCCGTTATGCTGGCGGTGAGAGCAGAAAACAACAGTAAAAACAGAGTACATCCTGGCTTCATCAATCTTACCTTTCGTTAGGACTGCTCACGATTAAAACGATAACTGTCGGGCTTGTCAAAAGGGTAAACTGTAGCGGAAGGCAAAATATAAGGAACTTACATGACCATACAGCAATGGTTATTCTCATTTAAAGGGCGTATCGGACGCCGTGATTTCTGGATTTGGATCGGCCTCTGGTTTGCCGGGATGCTGGCGCTATTTTCGCTGGCGGGGAAAAATCTGCTTGATATCCAAACGGCGGCATTTTGCCTGGTGTGCCTGCTGTGGCCGACCGCCGCCGTCATGGTCAAACGTCTGCATGACCGGGGGCGATCCGGCGCGTGGGCGTTGCTGATGATTCTGGCGTGGATGCTGCTGGCCGGAAACTGGGTGATGCTGCCGGGGATGTGGCAGTGGGTCGTCGGGCGATTTATTCCGACGCTGATCCTGGTGATGATGCTTATCGATCTGGGCGCGTTTGTCGGTGTTCAGGGGGAAAATAAGTTTGGGAAAGCGACACAGGACGTGAAGTTTAAAGCAGAACCGTGAACGGGCGGTAAACCGTAATTTGCCCGGTGGCGCTGACGCTTACCGGGCCTACAGATTGGTGATGATTTGCAGGCTGGATAAGCCCTAGCCGCCATTCGGTAAAACATCACCAGTAATGTTCAGCCGTCATATGCCCCGGTCGGCGGCGCAGATGTTTAGTCATCTGTCGGGTCTCTTTCAGCAGTTGCTGCGTATCGCGCACCATCTGCGGGTTACCGCATAGCATGACGTGGCTGGTCTCTTTATCCATCGGCAACCCAACGGCTTTTTCCAGCTCGCCGTTTTCAATGAGCGCTGGCACGCGTCCGGTAAGCGAGCCTGGCACGCTCTCCCGGCTGACCACCGTTTGGATGCGCAGCTTGCCTTCATAACGCTGTTGCAGTTCCAGCATTAGCGGCAGATAGCTTAAATCGGCGGCGAAGCGTGCGGCGTGGACTAAGACCAGATTTTTAAAGCGCGCGACATCCTGGCCATATTGCAGAATAGACAAATACGGGCCAATAGCGGTTCCGGTCGCCAGCATCCATAGCGTCTCGCAGTCAGGCACTTCATCCAGTACAAAGAAACCCGACGCGTCGCTGACCACTTGTACCTCATCGCCAGGTTTTAGCGCCGCCAGCCGCGGGCTGAGCTTTCCTTGCGGAACGGTCACCAGATAAAACTCTAAATTCGGATTGTCAGGCGCATTCACATAGGAATACGCGCGCTGAACGCGCTCGCCATCGATCTCCAGTCCGAGTTTGGTAAATTGGCCTGCAGTAAAAGGATTAATGGGGGCGTGAACGGTCAGGCTGAACAGTGCGTCAGTCCAGTTTTGCACCTTAGTGACTTTACCTGTTACCCAATCGGCCATGGTTTTCTCCTGTTCTGAATCGCTAACCTTATCTTCGTTCGTCAGGAGAAAGATTTCCAGCCCCGCGAGGCTGGAAGGCTCTAACTAACAAATGCGCTAGAGGATATGCGCCTGTACATCCGGATCTTTACGATCAAGATAGTGGATCGACTGAATGCGGCGGATAGTGCGTGATTTGCCGCGGATCAGCAGTGTTTCCGTCGTGGCAATATGGCCTTTCCGGCTAATTCCTTCCAGCAGATCGCCTTTCGTGATGCCGGTCGCGGAGAAAATAACGTTATCGCTACGCGCCATGTCGCCCAGGCATAACGCCTTGCCCGCTTCAATGCCCATTGCTTTGCAGCGCGCCAGTTCCTGTTCGCCAATGCGGCGGTTTTCTTCGCTGTCGCCTTTCACGTCATGGCGCGCCAGCAGACGCCCCTGCATATCGCCGTCCAGCGCGCGGATCACCGCTGCGGATACTACGCCTTCTGGTGCGCCGCCAATCCCGTACAGCACGTCGACTTCACTATCCGGCATACAGGTCAGAATTGAGGCCGCGACGTCGCCGTCAGGAATGGCAAACACGCGTACGCCCAGTTTAGCCATCTCTGCGATAACCTCGTCATGACGCGGTTTTGCCAGAATGGTCACGGTCAGATCGCCAAGCGGTTTACCCAGCGCATCCGCGATGTTGCGCAGGTTATCCGCCAGCGGCAGATTGAGATCGATCGCCCCTTTGGCGCCCGGACCGACAATCAGTTTTTCCATATACATATCGGGCGCATTCAGGAAGCAGCCTTTATCGCCGACCGCCAGCACCGCCAGCGCGTTCGCCTGACCCATCGCCGTCATGCGCGTGCCCTCAATCGGATCGACGGCGATATCTACCGCATCGCCGTGGCCGGTACCGACTTTCTCGCCGATATAGAGCATTGGGGCCTCGTCGATTTCGCCTTCGCCAATCACGATGGTGCCGTCAATGTTGACCTGGTTGAGCATGATACGCATGGCGTTGACCGCCGCGCCGTCCGCGGTATTTTTATCGCCGCGTCCCAGCCATTTGTAGCCAGCCAGCGCCGCCGCTTCGGTCACACGGGAAAATTCGATGGCAAGTTCTCGTCTCATAACAAACTCGTAGCAAAAAGGAGTGGCGCGCAGTGTAGCACAGGGGAAGGAGGGAATAATTGATGTGTGTGCGGAGTTGCCCCCGCACAAAGATTCTGCCGGATGGCGACCTTACTTGTCGTGATCTTCCCACGCCATTGCGCGTTTAACCGCTTTCTTCCAGCCGCTGTAACGGTAGTTACGCTCGGTGGTTTCAATACCGGGGCGGAATTCTCGCTCAATGACGGCTTTTTCCTGCAGCTCGTCCAGGTTCTGCCAGTAACCGACGGCCAGACCAGCCAGATAGGCGGCGCCCAGCGCGGTCACTTCGCGCACTTCCGGGCGTTCCACCCGCGTGCCGAGAATATCTGACTGGAACTGCATCAGGAAGTTGTTGGCCACTGCGCCGCCGTCCACACGCAGAGCGTGCAGGCGGATACCGGAGTCGGCCTGCATCGCTTCCAGTACGTCGCGGGTCTGGTAAGCGATGGATTCGAGCGTCGCGCGGATAATGTGATTAGAGTTCACGCCGCGGGTCAGGCCAAAAATGGCGCCGCGGGCATACGGATCCCAGTACGGCGCGCCCAGACCTGTGAAGGCCGGAACCACGTAGACACCGTTGGTATCTTTCACTTTCGTGGCGAAATATTCGGAGTCGAATGCGTCGCTGATGAGCTTCATTTCATCACGCAGCCATTGAATGGACGCTCCCGCCATAAACACCGCGCCTTCCAGCGCATAGTTGACTTCGCCGCTTGGGCCGCAGGCGATGGTGGTCAGCAGGCCGTTTTCCGATTTTACCGCTTTCTCGCCGGTGTTCATCAGCATAAAGCAGCCGGTGCCGTAGGTGTTCTTTGCCATTCCTTCCTTTACGCACAGTTGGCCGAAGAGCGCGGCCTGCTGATCCCCGGCAATCCCGGCGATAGGAATACGTGTACCGCCTTTACCGCCAATATTGGTCTGACCGTAGACTTCGGAGGACTTACGTACCTGGGGCAGCATCGCGCGTGGGATATCCAGCACGTCCAGCATCTTATCGTCCCAGTCCAAATCATGGATGTTGAACAGCATGGTTCGTGAGGCGTTGGTGTAATCCGTAACGTGGACGCGGCCCTGCGTCATCTTCCAGATAAGCCAGGTATCCACCGTACCGAACAGCAGCTCGCCACGCTTCGCGCGTTCGCGCGAACCTTCCACATGGTCAAGGATCCATTTCACTTTAGTGCCAGAGAAGTACGGGTCGACGACCAGACCGGTATTGTCGCGGATGTAATCTTCCAGACCGTCGCGTTTAAGCTGTTCGCAAATATCGGCGGTACGACGGCACTGCCAGACAATAGCGTTGTATATCGGTTTGCCGGTTTCACGTTCCCAGACGATCGCGGTTTCACGTTGGTTGGTGATACCGATAGCGGCAATCTGATCGGAACTGATATCGGCCTTAGCCAGCACTTCTACCAGCGTTGAGCTTTGGGACGCCCAAATTTCCATCGGGTCGTGTTCTACCCAGCCTGGCTTAGGATAAATTTGCTCAAATTCACGCTGTGATACGCTGACGATATTCGCGTCATGATCCATAACGACCGCGCGGGAGCTGGTGGTACCCTGGTCGAGCGCAACGATATATTTTTTTTCAGTCATAATTTTGTCCCGTAATCAGATTACAGCGAAGCATTTTGTTGTGTGGTCGCGGTGGAGTCCTTCTCTTCCACGACGCAGGTATCGCACGGCAAATGACGGCCAATAAATTTGCGATAAGCAAACGCGCCCAGAATGGCGCCGACGATGGGGCCAAACAGCGGCACCAGGAAGTAAGGAATGTCTCTACCGCCGGTAAACGCAATTTCACCCCAACCGGCAAGCCCGGCGAACATTTTGGGGCCAAAGTCACGCGCCGGATTCATCGCAAACCCGGTCAACGGCCCCATAGAGGCACCGATAACGGCGATCAGTAAACCAATGAGCAGTGGCGCAAGCGGACCGCGAGGTACGCCGTTACCGTCGTCGGTCAGCGCCAGAATCAGCCCCATCAGAATAGCGGTAATCACCATTTCAACCGCGAAGGCCTGCACAAAATTGATATGAGGATTCGGGTAAGTTGAGAAAATGCCTGCGAGATCGAGACTTTCAACGCTGCCACGGACGATATGGTGGGTTTGTTCGAAGTCCACAAAAAGATTGTAATAAAGCCCGTAAACTAACGCCGCTGCGCAAAAGGCGCCGGCAACTTGAGAAATAATAAAAGGAACAACTTTACGTTTGTCGAAACAGGCAAATAGCCAGAGTGCGATGGTCACTGCCGGGTTCAGGTGTGCGCCAGAAACACCTGCCGTCAGGTAGATAGCCATCGCTACTCCCAGACCCCAGATGACGCTGATTTCCCACTGTCCAAAAGTAGCTCCGGCAACTTTAAGCGCAGCGACACAACCCACACCGAAAAAAATCAACAACCCGGTACCGAGGAATTCAGCAATGCACTGGCCTTTTAAGGTTGATGTTTGACTCATAATCGGATCCTGAAGAGTATGTAATGATTATTGGTATGCGAGGAAGTCATGGACATCCACGATGCCCTGTAGGCACACTGTTAATTTATCGTTAACGAGCAAAAACGAGAAATATCGAAATCAAAATGTGTGTACTGCGTCAATAAAATGAGCGTTATCGCGCCATGAGGCGCATTTTGAGACAGCAGAAGAGAGTGAATTGAATCATTTCATTAACCAATATGTTAACACTTTTAAGTTATTGAATGAATGTTACCAGGAGATGGATGAAAATTGCTGCAAACCGCGATCTACGCGGTATGTCGCTGGACAGCGAGAGCGGGGCTTCATACAATCGACACTATATATTGTGCGCGTTTACGTGAAGCGTCGCCTTGCAATTCAGGAGAGGTAAGATCATGTCTTTAGAAGTGTTTGAGAAACTGGAAGCAAAAGTACAGCAGGCGATTGACACCATCACCCTGTTACAGATGGAAATTGAAGAGCTGAAAGAAAAGAACAACAGCCTGACGCAGGAAGTGCAGTCTGCACAGCATCAGCGTGAAGAACTCGAGCGTGAAAATAATTCTCTGAAGGAACAGCAGAGCGGCTGGCAGGAACGTTTGCAGGCGCTGCTTGGTCGTATGGAAGAAGTCTAATCCTCGTCATATTTCACGTTATGGCGGCGTTGGCTGCGTGCGTTCACCCCAGTCACATAGCGGCCTATGCTCCTGGGGATTCACTTACTTGCCGCCTTGCCCTGACGCGAAATCTATAGAGGATTTAGAATGCGGATACCGGTGGGCCGGATAAGGCGTAAGCTGCCATCCGGCAATCAGCGACAACGCATAAAAAAGGCGCCTTACGGCGCCTTTTTTGATCACTCGATATCAAGCGGGTCTTCGGAAAGGATAATCCCGGTGTTGTCGGCATAGAGATGATCGCCGGAGAAGAACGTCACGCCGCCGAAATTGACGCGCACATCGCTTTCCCCAATGCCTTCACCTGCGGCGCCAACCGGAATGGCGGCGATCGCCTGAATGCCGATATCCAGCTCTTCCAGATCGTCCACCTGACGCACCGCGCCATAGATAACCAGCCCTTCCCATTCATTTTGCGTGGCCAGACGCGCCAGCTCCGCATCGACTAATGCACGGCGGACAGAACCGCCGCCATCGACCAGCAGAACCCGACCACGGCCATTTTGTTCGAGCAGATCGTACAGCAACCCGTTGTCCTCGAAACATTTTACCGTGATGATTTGTCCGCCAAACGACGACCGCCCTCCAAAATTAGAGAACAGCGGTTCCACGACGTTGACATCTTCCTGATAGATGTCACAAAGCTCGGAAGTATCGTATTTCATAGGCTTAACGTTCAGTTGCTGCGAGAATTTTTAGTATATCGCGCTAAGTATACTGTTGGCAAAATCATCAATTGTTAATTGATATTTGTCAGTTAAACGGCCCACTGACTTAAGAGTATCCCAATCACAAATAACAGGTTGGTTAACAACGCGCCTTTAACGGTACGTTCAAGCATCGGGCGCATTGCCGCAGGCTCCCTTTCGCGCATTACGTAGCGCGCTTGTTTAATGAGCAAGGGCGCGGCCAGAATAAACAACCATCCCCACGGACTGTGTAGCGAGAGCAGATTAAACAGCGCCAGACAGAGCAGCGCGCCTAGCAACAGGCAGGCGTGATAACGACGCGCGTTGACATCGCCCAGTCGTACTACAAGGGTGTTTTTGCCGTTCTCTCTGTCGCTATTAATATCGCGCAGGTTATTAATATTCAGCACCGCCGTCGCCAGTAAACCGCAGGCGGTGGCCGGGAGAATCAGCGCCGGAATCAGCGTATGCGCCTGGAGATACCAGCTCCCCATGACACTTAGCCAGCCAAAGAATACCAGGACAGAGATATCACCCAGCCCGATATAGCCGTAGGGCCGATTACCCACGGTGTAGGTGATGGCGGCGATAATCGACAGCCCGCCCAAAATCAGGAAGCCGACAAAATCGGTTAACGTATGGCACGCGACCGCCACCAGCGCCAGTCCGGAGATACAGATCAGCACGACGGTAATGATTAACGCCCGCTTCATCTCCTGTCGGGTGATGACGCCTTTTTGCATCCCCCGCAGCGGCCCGATGCGATCCGGTTTATCGCTGCCTTTGACAGCGTCGCCATAATCGTTGGCGAGGTTGGATAAAATTTGCAGCAGCCCGGCGGTGATAAGGGCCAGCAGCGCGACCAGAGGATCGAAATAGCCTTGCCACCATGCCAGGGCCGTACCGACGATAATCGCCGCGAAGGCGAGGGGTAAGGTTTTGGGTCGTAAGCTTTCCAGCCAGGCCTGGGTGCGGCTAATTTGTTGTTGTTCAGTCATATTTAGCGCCAATAAAAATGGGGCTTTTCAGCCCCATCAACAGTGATGAAAATGCATTGGACGCGATTATAAGATAAAACGGCTTAGATCTTCATCTGCGACCAGCGCATCCAGATGTTTGCTCACATATTCCGCATCAATTGTGATGTTTTGGCCGTGCAGATCGCTGGCGTTATAGGAAATTTCTTCCATCAGACGCTCCAGTACGGTATGCAGACGGCGCGCGCCGATGTTTTCGGTGGTTTCGTTAACCTGCCAGGCGGCTTCGGCAATACGTTTAATACCGGAATCGGTGAACTCGATATTGACGCCTTCAGTTGCCATCAGCGCTTTATACTGCACGGTGACGGAGGCGTTTGGCTCGGTCAAAATGCGTTCGAAATCGCTGGTGGTCAGCGCCTGAAGCTCAACGCGAATCGGCAGGCGGCCCTGCAGTTCCGGGATCAGATCAGACGGCTTCGCCACCTGGAACGCGCCAGAGGCGATAAACAGAATATGATCCGTTTTGACCATCCCGTGTTTGGTCGAAACCGTGCAGCCTTCTACCAGCGGCAGTAAGTCGCGCTGTACGCCTTCGCGTGAAACATCCGGGCCGGAGGTTTCGCCACGCTTACAAATTTTGTCAATTTCATCGATAAACACGATGCCGTGCTGTTCAACCGCGTCGATAGCGTCCTGTTTCAGCTCTTCCGGGTTGACCAGCTTAGCAGCCTCTTCTTCAACCAACAGTTTCATCGCGTCTTTAATTTTCAGCTTACGCGGTTTCTGTTTCTGACCGCCCAGGTTCTGGAACATAGACTGCAACTGGCTGGTCATCTCTTCCATGCCCGGAGGCGCCATAATCTCTACGCCCATCGGCGCGGCGGCGAGGTTAATCTCGATCTCTTTATCGTCGAGCTGGCCTTCGCGCAGTTTTTTGCGGAACGTTTGACGGGCGGCAGAAGGCTCCTGCTGCTGTTCGGCCTGGCCCCAGTTATTTTTTGCGGGTGGGATCAGTACGTCGAGAATACGCTCTTCCGCCAACTCCTCCGCACGATAGCGGTTTTTCTCGATAGCCTGTACGCGAACCATTTTCACAGCGGCATCGGTCAGATCGCGGATGATAGAGTCCACTTCTTTCCCGACGTAGCCCACTTCGGTGAATTTGGTGGCTTCGACTTTAATGAACGGCGCGTTGGCGAGTTTTGCCAGACGACGGGCGATTTCGGTTTTACCGACGCCGGTCGGGCCAATCATCAGAATATTTTTCGGCGTTACTTCGTGGCGCAGCTCTTCATCAAGCTGCATACGACGCCAGCGGTTACGCAATGCAATCGCCACGGAACGCTTTGCGTTATCCTGGCCGATAATGTGTTTGTTCAGTTCGCTGACAATTTCGCGTGGGGTCATTTCAGACATGAGAGGTCCTTACGCTTTGGCGGTCAATTCTTCAATGGTGTGGAAATGGTTGGTGTAAATGCAGATATCGCCTGCAATATCCAACGCCTTTTCAGCAATTTCGCGCGCGCCGAGCTCGGTATTTTCCAACAGAGCGCGAGCGGCAGCCTGGGCATAAGGACCGCCGGAGCCGATAGCAATTAAATCGTTTTCAGGTTGCACGACATCGCCGTTACCCGTGATGATGAGCGAGGCGGTTTCATCCGCGACGGCCAGCAACGCTTCCAGTTTGCGTAGCATACGGTCGGTACGCCAGTCTTTCGCCAGTTCAACGGCGGCTTTGACCAGGTGCCCTTGATGCATTTCCAGTTTACGTTCAAACAGCTCGAACAGCGTGAATGCATCCGCAGTACCGCCCGCAAAGCCCGCAATGACCTTGTCGTTGTAGAGGCGGCGGACTTTCTTCACGTTGCCTTTCATTACTGTGTTACCCAGTGTGGCCTGACCATCACCGGCGATTACCACGTGGCCGTTACGGCGTACGCTTACTATTGTTGTCACGAGCAGACCCCTTGGTTACTAATGCTGAATTGCGGCCCCGTACGGCGTACGGGGCATAATGCAAGTATAGATGGGGGAGATTTTGAGGGTTTCAACCCCCGGTGGCGAGTCGAATGCAGTTTGTATGGCCCGCCATCTTCAGACGGTTAATGGTGCTGTCGGCATTTTCTTTACCTTTCACCGGCCCGATAACCACGCGATTCCAGCCGTTATTGGTGGTAATTTTGGAGTCAAAGCCTTCAAACGCCAGCTGAGCGCGGACGCTTTCTGCCTGCTCGGCGCCTTTGAATGAACCACATTGCACCATCCAGCGACGTTCATCTTTTTTCTCTGCTGTCGCCTTCGGC
This sequence comes from Salmonella sp. NW177, assembly GCF_051811585.1. Lineage (NCBI taxonomy): Bacteria > Pseudomonadati > Pseudomonadota > Gammaproteobacteria > Enterobacterales > Enterobacteriaceae > Salmonella > Salmonella sp. NW177. The sequence goes on from NZ_JAMMZV010000010.1 coordinate 91,345, forward strand.
GCTTCAGGCGCGCGCGTAATTGGCGCGGCTTTTGGCGCTGCCGCGCTGGTATGCGCCGGCGTTTGCAGCAAATCCTGATAAGGTTGCTGCGAGGCCGTCTGCTTCGGCGGCTGACTTTGGCGCGCGGGTTGCGCCGGGGCGGACTGTACCGTGCGTGTTTGCGGCTGCTCGTTTACCCGCGGCTGCGTACGTGGTTGCTGAACAGGCTGCGTTTGAGCCCACTGCTGCTGCGCCTGACGCTGGCGCTGTAGCGTTTGCTGGCGTTGTTCTGGCGTCTGCTCGTTCCACGGCACTTCGTTAAGTTGCGTTGGCTGCTGACGCATATCCGCCTGCATCTGCTCCAGGAGTTGACGCTGTTCGCTGGTGAGCTGATTCGGATTCATGACTTCGCCGCCGGCGGACGGTTCCGTTGGCGTACGCACGCCCGGCTGGCGACTTTCCAGCTCTTTGATGTAACGCCAGCGTTCTTCCGGTTTTGGCGGAAGCCCATTGCCGGTGACTTTCTGGTTTTGTAGCGTTTCGGACTCTTCTTTCTTATGGTGAGTAATGAAGTACAGACCGCCGATAAAGGTCACAAGGACGGCTGCCGCAATCGCGACCATTGCCGGCGAGACGGCAGGCATGTTGCTTTGCTTCTTCCGTGAGTTCCGTGAGGTGCTCTTTTTGCGCCGCGAAGGAGCCGGTTGGCCGCGACGTACATAATCTCGTTGTGCCACTATCGTTTCGCTGTATTTATTCGTTCGTCAGCCCGTCATGTTACTGAAGCGGCGGGCCTTTGACCAGACAGGTGAGTCTTAAAGCTATTTACTTTAGGGTAAAGCGCGCGTAGAACCGCGAATAATCAGCTCGCAATCCATTAAACGCGAGCCGCTGCTCACATTTTGCCCCTGCATCTGATCGAGCAACAGCAGCATCGCCTCGCGACCAATGTCAAAACGCGGCTGCGCCACGGTTGTCAACGGAGGGTCGCAAAACTCGGCCAGCGCGATATTGTCAAAGCCAATAATCGACAGATCGTCAGGTACTTTCAGACCCTGGCGCTTGGCCCAGGAGAGGGCGCCCAGCGCCATTACGTCGCTATGACAAAAGACGGCGGTAGGCGGCAACGGTTGCTCAAGCAGCTGCTTTAATGCGTTTGCCCCGGCTTCGTAGGTAAAGTCGCCACGGGCGATGTAATGCGGATCGACCACAATGCCACTGCGTCTTAATGCCTGTACGTAACCTTGTAAGCGATAGTGACAGAGCGGCATATCTTCCGGCCCCGCAATACAACCAATCCGCTTGTGGCCCAAATCCAACAGGTAGTTCATGGCATTGAACGCGGCGGTCAGGTTATCGATATGTACCGTCGGCAGTTCAAGCTCCGGCGCAAACTCATTCGACATCACCATCGGAGGCAAATTGCGCTGCTCCTCAACGCTGGCGTCAAAGGGCAGTCGGGAACTGAGAAGTACCATGCCGTCGATCTGTTTGGTGATGATGAGATTAAGAAAGGTTTTTTCTTTCTGGTTTTGATGGGCGCAATCGCCAATCAGCACCAGATACCCCTGTTCTGCCGCGGTCACTTCGATACCGCGGATAATTTCACTGAAGAAGGGATCGCAAATATCCGGGACAATCACCAGAATCGTACGGGATTCATTGCGTTTTACATTTCGCCCCATCGACTGCGGGAAATAACCCACTTCAAGCGCGGCCTGTTCAACCCGGCTACGGGTCGACTGGGAGACTTTATCGGGGTTCATTAACGCGCGGGATACGGTTGCCGTAGAGACTTTCGCCTTCAACGCAACATCCTTCATCGTAGCGGCAGTAACCTGCTTGTTCGATTTCACTCTTTCTCCTCGCCTGGGAACTGCTGGCGCAGATCTATCCCTGGTAACACTCATCGAAAACATTTTTATCAGATAGTGCGTGGAAGCGGTTACAGAATTTTCATAAAAAGTGTGATGGATCTTTAATTTTACGATCCGCCTCGCATCGTGAGGACTATCCTTCAATCGGATCGACGTCCAGAACCCATTTAACTTTCCGCGCTTCCGGGAGCGTATTGATCAACGCCAGCGTGCCGCTGATGATGTGTTGCAGGCGAATCCGTGAAGGATGCTGAAGTAAAATTTGCCAGCGATAGCGGCCGCCGCGTTTTGGCGCGAGGGCCGGAACCGGACCTAAGATCCACAGCTTATCGTCTGATAGCGGGCTGGCCTGAATCAGATTACGCAACTGCTGGAGAAAGACGGGCGCCTGCTGATTGTTGTGATCCTCTGCGCGAATAATGACGTGGCTGGTCCACGGCGGAAGCTGGAGCGTTTGCCGTTCCGCCAGCGCCTGTTCCGCAAACGCATCATAGCCTTTATACAGTAACGTTTGCAGCAGGGGATGCTCAGGATGGTGCGTTTGGAGCACCACTTCGCCCTGTTTGCCCGCGCGCCCGGCGCGGCCGGAAACCTGAGTGTAGAGCTGGGCGAAGCGTTCCGCCGAACGAAAATCTGCGGAAAAAAGCGCGCCATCGACATCCAGCAACGCCACCAGCGTGACGTCCGGAAAGTGATGGCCTTTCGCCAGCATTTGTGTGCCTATCAGAATGCGCGCTCCGCCGCGGTGAACTTCCGCCAGATGCTGCTCCAGCGCGCCTTTACGACTGGTGGTATCACGGTCGATTCGTGAGATCGGCACGCCGGGGAAGAAGGGCGCCAGCACCTGCTCCAACTGTTCCGTCCCTAACCCAACCGGTAGCATATGTGTGGAGCCGCAGGAGGGGCACTGACGCGGTACCGGACGTTGGCTGTCGCAGTGATGACAGCGTAAATGATGCTGCGCCTGGTGCAGCGTGTAGTAGTGATCGCAACGCGGGCACTCCGCAATCCAGCCGCAGTCGTGGCAAAGCAGCGCGGGCGCGAATCCCCGGCGGTTAAGAAATAAAATTACCTGATTGTCGGCCTGGAGATGTTGGCGCATACGGGCGATAAGGGCGGGCGCCAGTCCCGCCTGAAGACGCTGTCCTTTTAAATCCAGCACATGCTGCAGGGCTGGGCGGGCGTTGCCTGCGCGCCGCGTCAGACGCAGCATCCGGTATTTTTTCTGCCGCACGTTGCATAGCGTTTCCAGGGCTGGGGTGGCGGAGCCGAGAATAATCGGGATCTGCTCGCTATGGGCGCGATACACTGCCAAATCGCGGGCATGGTAGCGCCACCCTTCCTGCTGTTTATAAGAGCTGTCGTGCTCTTCGTCGATGACAATCACGCCAAGATTTTTAAACGGCGTAAACAGCGAGGAGCGCGTGCCGATGACAATCGCCGCTTCGCCGTTTTTCGCTTTCAGCCATGCCGAAAGACGCTCGCTGTCGTTTAGCCCGGAATGCAGCACTTCCACCGGCGCGTTAAAACGTTCGCGAAAACGGGCGATCGTTTGCGGCGTCAGGCCGATTTCCGGCACCATTACCAGCGCCTGTTTGCCCTGGGCGAGGACGTTTTCCAGCACGCTCAGATACACTTCGGTCTTGCCGGAACCGGTTACGCCTGCCAGCAACCAGGCGGAGAAACCGTCCGACGCGCTGTGAATCGCGCCGACTGCTGTCGCCTGTTCGGTATTCAGCCGCAGGCGCTCTCCTGCGACGGCATAACGCTCCCGCCAGTCGGTAAACGCGGGCGTTTCACTGGCAAGCTCACAAAGCCCCTTACGCCGCAGCGTTTGCAGCGTGGCGTCAGTAAAATCAAGCTCGGCTACCTGATAGCGCCAGATCTTTCCTTGCCGCAGCGCCGCCAGCGCCTGTTGTTGTTTGGCGGAGCGTTTCAGGCTGTTGATGTCGACGGCTTGCCCCTCTTCGGTGGCGAACCAATACCATAGGGGCGCGTTGCTGGCTGGTTTTCCCTGACGCAGTAAAACCGGCAGAGCGTGAAACAGAACGTCGCCGAGGGGATGGTGGTAGTAATCCGCCGCCCAGAGGAGTAAGCGCCAGATGGAGGGAGAAAAGATTGGCTCGTTATCCAGGATTTCAATGACCGATTTTAATTCATCGAGCGGCAATTCGCTGTGGTCGCTAACCGAGACGACAATGCCCACGCGCTCTTGCTGCTTGCCGAACGGCACGCGCACGCGGCACCCGGCTTTGGCGACCCCGCCTTCCGGCAGCAGGTAATCAAAGGTTCGGGGAAGCGGAACGGGCAAGGCAACGTGCGCGACGGACATAGCATCTTCCTGACTTGAAATTTCGTCGGGTAGTATACACATTACGATAAGGGAGCGCGGATCAGTTTGCATACGGTGGTCAAATTCTGTATGATTCGCCGCCTTTGGTGCGTGTTGTGAGCATCAAACCCTTTACTATTAACTTCGCGTGGTGTCTGGCGTTAGGGCTGGAAGAGCGACGCGGCCTTACACTGAGGTTCCCCATGAAAAAAGGTATTCACCCGAATTACGTAGAAATTACTGCAACCTGTTCTTGCGGTAATGTTATCAAAACCCACTCTACCGTGGGTCACGACCTGAACCTGGACGTGTGCGGCAAATGCCACCCGTTCTTCACTGGTAAGCAGCGTGTTGTTGATACCGGTGGTCGTGTTGAGCGCTTCAACAAGCGCTTCAGCATCCCTGGCAGCAAATAAGTTACCGCCAGAAAAAAAGCGCCGCAGGGCGCTTTTTTGTTATGGATGACCCGTCCTGAATAATAACGTTGACACATTTTATTTATATACAAAGGAAGATATGTCAATCTATTCCAGAACTAGCCAGTGGTAATAACGCTGCTTATTACTCGAACAACCTTTCTCGCCCGCCGATCTTGATATATTCCTAAAATTCACCGTACAACCATTTTTGATCTTTTGTATACCACCTGTTCCTTGTAGGGTTTTGCGCAACTATAACTCATAAGGATATAACAATAAGCGGAAAACCGGCGGCGCGTCAGGGTGACATGACCCCGGTGGGCGGTCCGATAGTCCAGGGGGCAGCGGGTGTGCTGATTGGCGCGCCGACGGACGTGGCCTGTTCGGTGTAGTCCTCTCTGAATATATAGGAGATAAATCAGAGGAGATTTTTGATACAGAGGAGACGAAAAAATGAAAGGAATGATTAAATTCATACTATTGTATTTTTATGTGTACTTTTCATTTTTCCTTATGTGTTTTGTGGGAGAATGGATTCTAAGAGGTATCTATTATTTCAGATTTTCGACATGGCCAAAAATTGATTTTAATATTAATGATATTTTTGCTCCTGTTTTCTTTTATGCCACTGGCGCATGGTTGCTATGCGTTGTTTATAGAATAAATGGATGGGATACAGGACGAAAGAAAAAGAAATAATTTATTTTAAAGTGAGTTATTAATTACACAATTTTAAAATAAAATCTGGAGAAGAAATTATCTTGAGAGCGTTCAGAATTATGTGTCACGTTAAAAATGCTACAGCGGCATCACATTCTTCAGTCGTCCTTCAACATAAATGGCTAACTGCGACAATGTCAAATTCTGACCTTCCAGCTGAAGAAACGGGTGGTCGATCTGAGTCTGGATAAGGCGAATGTCATAACTACAATACGTTTTAACCATTCAGGCGGAAGTTAGCTTCCGCCTGTTTTACTTTTACTATCTCGCTTTATTTTTTAAACATCTGCTCTGGATCGATAATCAGCGCCCGATAACCCAGCATACCGGCACGGTTACTGTGTACTTTTAGCTCCAGCATCACATCCTGAGTACCGTCTTTGACTTCATCCAGAACGGAAACGATCGGTTTTGTACCGCTCATTCCCGCTGTAGCCGAGTACATGAACATCGTTTTGGTTTCCGGGCGATATTCCGTGACGGAAGTAATGGCGCTGTACCAGTCAAAACCGCGCTCTTTACCATATTCCCACATTTGGGAAACCGTCATATTTTTTTCGTCAATTTGATATTCCACGCCGCGGGAATATTTCATTGACGGCATGGCCGGTTGTTCCATGCCGCGCGCATCGCCGTTATCAAAGGCGGTCACGACGGTTTTACCTCCGGTGCTTTTGGATGGCACTAACCAACCGGTATGTTGTGTCCATGTCCAGTCAAATCCACCGTCGCAGTGGTGCGCTTCGCAGGTCAGCGGTTTACCGTTGCTGTCTACGGGTTTCAGCACTTTTTTCGCCAGTTCGCCTTTCCAGCCGGATGGATCGGAAAGTATCCATTTCACTTTTTTATCGCGACCAATTTTGATGATGGCAGACTGGTGGCGCGAGCTAATGATAATGCTGTCGTCGCGAGGATCGTAGCTGACGGAGTTAACATGCGCCCAGTTGCGACCCGGGCCGGAGCCCGCGATATCGCCGAAGGGTTGTTTTGCAAGCTGCTCTTTGGTCATGACCTGACCGGAATGTTCGGCATCGACGCTCAAACATACCGCTCCCTGATCCATCGCCAGAATAACGTCGTCACGATAGGGGTCGAGGATTTTTGGCAGATCCCAGTAATCGACGGTATCGCCGTTCTGGTCAACTTCAAGAATATGATCACGCACCGTATTGATGGTGTATTTACCATTTAATGGATAATTTTCTTTTGCGACACGCAGCAGGTAGGTGCCTTTCGGCGTTTCGGTAATGGCGTGCGAAAAATCAATAAATCCTTTTGGCAGTCGTTTATCAGAAATAACGCGGCCTAAGAAATCATATTTAAAGTAACGTTGACCCTGGCCAAAAATAAGATTGCCATCGTTAACCTGATGGAAGCTCATCATGGAACCAAAGCGCGTTATATCATCCTGGTTACGGAATTTATCAATATTCATATAGCCGCGAACATCGCCATTCGTATCGCTAATCCAGTTGATACCGGTATAATCCCAGTTCGCCGCGCCGCCTGCGACATGCATAATGTGGCCAGCTCTTGGCATCCCCGTTATATGGTTAAAAAGATATAAGCGATTTTTAAGCGAGCTATCGACTTTAACCGGTTCTACCGTAGGAAGAACGGCAGTTTGCCCGGTAGTAGAGGGTAATGATACCGGTGCGGCGTAAATGGACCACGTATAAGTTTGTTTTTTACCTTCTTCAGTCCAGTCAACTTTAACTTTATTGACATAATCTGGATACAAGCCAAATACAGGTATGCCGTCATGGGTATTTATAGCCTGCGGGCCGACATCATAACTGATCGGGATACCTTTTTCCCCTTTCCCTAAAACGGTAACCTTCACGTTCTGTACATTATGATTGGCTTTATTAATGATTGCTGTTAATGGGAAAACGCCGCCGTAGGGGGCGACATCGACCATACCTAATGGCCCCTCATGGACTGGAATGACATCTGCTGATGCGACCATTGGCCTGTTTGGGTCTAAAACACCTGAGGCCAAAACGCTGCCGCTCAAACACAGGCAGCATAATACAGGTAAGACTTTCCTTGTAAATAACATATTTATTTCCCCATTCGATATTATCGATAAAATGAATGTATATTAACCTTCTTATTTATCGGAGATGAAAAAACATTTAAAAAAGTAAAACAATCCGCGGAGGGGAATAATGATGTTGGTCACAAATATGAGGTGTCCATGGTCTTTTTAACAATACTTATCGTTATACTATTTGTTCAGTAAATATATGGCGGTGTATTATTATTCATGTACGCTTTGCTACGTGAAACATTAAATAAATATTGGAAGTTTAAATATAATAAAATTATATCGGTTATGGCATGTCGGGAATTTTTTGCAGGAAAATAACGAAGAGAAACTTATCATGTCTGACAAATTTATCCACTGAGGGCTATTCGGGAAGATGAACGGTTAGAAAAATGTCGGAGATAGCCGTGTACAGGGGGAATCGTTAAAAAAGCGCGGCCAGAGGCGTTCTGACCGCATGCTTTGCTATCAGTATTCCCACGTTTCCGGGTCAATCCCCATCTCACGCATGATCTCTTTTGCCGCTTCCGGGATTTCATCGCTGCGCTCTTTTCGCAGATCGGCATCATCCGGCAAGGGTTGCCCGGTAAAGGCGTGCAGAAATGCTTCACACAACAGCTCGCTGTTGGTGGCGTGGCGCAGGTTGTTCACCTGACGACGCGTACGTTCATCGGTGAGGATTTTTAACACCTTCAGAGGAATGGAAACCGTAATTTTTTTGACTTGCTCACTCTTCTTACCGTGCTCAGCGTATGGGCTGATATATTCGCCGCTCCATTCAGCCATGAGATACTTAATCCTCTTCGTCATTAATATTGAGGTCTGAACCTGAGCCCGGACCATAATCGCGCGTAGTTTACCGTAGTGGCGCGGCCCTGACACGAAGTTAGCGGTCGCAGATGTGCGCTAATGCATATAATTTTAACGGCTATTTGCGGTTTGCTCAATCTATACGCAAAGAAGTTTAGATGTCCAGATGTATTGACGTCTATTGTGGTAGTGGTTAATCTGTGGCCTGACTTTCACCGACTCAGCCAGGAATATCTTCATATGACGCGTAAACAGGCCACTATCGCAGTGCGTAGCGGATTAAACGATGACGAACAATACGGCTGCGTTGTGCCGCCAATCCATCTCTCCAGTACTTATAACTTTACCGGTTTCAATGAGCCGCGCGCGCATGATTATTCCCGCCGCGGTAATCCCACGCGTGATGTTGTTCAGCGCGCATTAGCGGAACTGGAAGGCGGCGCGGGCGCGGTATTGACGAATACCGGCATGTCGGCGATTCATCTGGTCACCACCGTTTTCCTCAAGCCGGGCGATCTGCTGGTCGCGCCGCATGATTGCTATGGCGGCAGTTATCGTCTGTTTGACAGTCTGGCGACACGCGGCTGTTATCGTGTGCGGTTTGTCGATCAGGGCGATGAACGCGCCTTACAGGCGGCGCTGGAAGAAAAACCGAAGCTGGTACTGGTAGAAAGTCCAAGTAATCCATTGTTACGCGTGGTGGATATTGCGAAAATCTGTCGGCTGGCGCGCGAGGCGGGCGCAGTGAGCGTCGTTGATAACACGTTTTTAAGCCCGGCGCTGCAAAATCCGCTGGCGTTGGGTGCCGATCTGGTGTTGCATTCATGCACGAAATATCTCAATGGTCATTCGGATGTTGTGGCCGGCGTGGTGATTGCTAAAGATCCGGAAATGGTCACTGAACTGGCGTGGTGGGCGAATAATATTGGCGTGACCGGCGGGGCGTTTGATAGCTATCTGCTGCTGCGCGGTTTGCGAACTCTGGTGCCGCGTATGGAGCTGGCGCAGCGCAACGCGCAGGCGATTGTGAAATATCTGCAAACCCAGCCGTTGGTGAAAAAACTGTATCACCCGTCGCTGCCGGAAAATCAGGGGCATGAAATTGCCGCGCGCCAGCAAAAAGGCTTTGGCGCAATGTTGAGTTTTGAACTGGATGGGGATGAGGAGACGCTGCGTCGTTTTCTGGGCGGGCTGTCGCTGTTTACGCTGGCGGAATCTTTAGGGGGAGTGGAAAGTTTGATCTCTCACGCCGCCACCATGACGCATGCCGGTATGTCGCCGCAGGCGCGTGCCGCCGCCGGGATCTCCGAAACGCTACTGCGTATCTCCACCGGTATTGAAGATGGCGAAGATTTAATTGCCGACCTGGAAAATGGCTTCCGGGCTGCAAACAAGGGGTAAACATGAGTGTGATTGCGCAGGCAGGGGCGAAAGGTCGTCAACTGCATAAATTTGGCGGCAGTAGTCTGGCGGATGTGAAGTGTTACCTGCGTGTCGCAGGCATTATGGCGGAGTATTCGCAGCCTGACGATATGATGGTAGTGTCCGCCGCAGGCAGTACCACCAACCAGTTGATTAGCTGGCTCAAGTTAAGCCAGACCGATCGCCTTTCTGCGCATCAGGTATTACAGACGTTACGCCGCTACCAGTGCGATCTGATTAGCGGGCTGCTTCCCGCCGACGCGGCAGATGACTTAACCAGCGCTTTTATCAGCGATCTGGAACGTCTTGCCGCCTTGCTCGACGGCGGCGTAACGGATGCCGTCTATGCTGAGATCGTCGGACACGGCGAAATTTGGTCGGCGAGATTGATGTCCGCCGTCCTGAATCAGCAGGGGCTGGATGCCGCCTGGCTGGACGCGCGCGCATTTTTACGCGCCGAACGCGCCGCACAGCCGCAGGTTGATGAAGGGCTATCTTATCCTTTATTGCAACAGCTACTGGCGCAGCATCCTGGCAAACGTCTGGTCGTGACCGGCTTTATCAGCCGCAATCACGACGGCGAAACAGTCCTGTTAGGCCGGAACGGTTCCGACTATTCCGCCACGCAAATCGGCGCGCTGGCGGGCGTTTCCCGCGTGACCATCTGGAGCGATGTCGCGGGCGTTTATAGCGCCGACCCGCGCAAAGTGAAAGATGCCTGCCTGCTGCCGTTGCTGCGTCTGGACGAAGCCAGCGAGCTGGCGCGTCTGGCGGCGCCTGTTCTGCACGCCCGTACGCTACAGCCAGTGTCCGGCAGCGATATCGATTTGCAGTTGCGCTGTAGCTACACGCCGGATCAAGGGTCAACCCGAATTGAACGGGTGCTGGCTTCCGGGACGGGCGCGCGTATCGTGACCAGTCACGACGATATCTGTCTGATTGAGTTTCAGGTGCCCGCCAGCCAGGATTTCAGGCTGGCGCACAAAGAGCTCGACCAAATTTTAAAACGGGCGCAGGCGCGTCCGCTGGCGGTGGGCGTGCATCGCGATCGCCAGCTATTGCAGTTCTGCTATACCGCCGAGGTAGCGGATAGTGTACTGAAACTCCTCGACGATGTCGGGCTGCCGGGCGAATTGCGCCTGCGGCAGGGGCTGGCGCTGGTGGCGATGGTCGGTGCGGGCGTTACTCGCAATCCGCTACACTGCCATCGCTTCTGGCAGCAGCTTAAAGGTCAGCCAGTGGAATTTACCTGGCAGTCGGAGGAGGGCATCAGTCTGGTGGCGGTGCTGCGTACCGGCCCAACTGAGAGCCTGATTCAGGGGCTGCATCAGTCGGTTTTCCGCGCCGAAAAACGCATTGGCCTGATGCTGTTCGGTAAGGGGAACATCGGCTCCCGTTGGCTGGAACTGTTTGCCCGTGAACAAAGCACGCTTTCCGCGCGTACTGGTTTTGAATTTGTGCTGGCGGGCGTGGTGGATAGCCGCCGTAGCCTGTTGAATTATGAAGGGCTGGACGCCAGCCGCGCGCTGGCATTCTTTGATGATGAAGCCGCTGAGCAGGACGAAGAGTCGCTATTCCTGTGGATGCGTGCGCATCCGTATGATGATTTAGTGGTGCTGGATGTGACAGCAAGCGAGCAACTGGCCGATCAGTATCTGGATTTCGCCAGCCACGGTTTTCATGTGATTAGCGCCAATAAACTGGCGGGCGCAAGCGCCAGCGATAAGTATCGCCAGATTCATGACGCGTTTGAAAAAACCGGGCGTTACTGGCTGTATAACGCCACCGTGGGCGCGGGGTTGCCGATCAACCACACGGTGCGGGATCTGATTGACAGCGGCGATACGATTCTCTCGATCAGCGGGATCTTCTCCGGGACGTTATCCTGGCTGTTCCTGCAATTTGACGGTACGGTGCCGTTTACCGATCTGGTGGATCAGGCCTGGCAGCAGGGGCTGACCGAACCCGATCCGCGCGTCGATCTTTCCGGAAAAGATGTCATGCGTAAGCTGGTGATTCTGGCGCGCGAGGCTGGATACGACATCGAGCCGGATCAGGTGCGTGTAGAATCGTTGGTGCCGGCGCACTGTGAAGAAGGGTCTATCGATCACTTTTTCGAAAACGGCGACGCGCTGAATGAACAGATGGTGCAGCGTCTGGAGGCAGCCCGCGAACTGGGGCTGGTGTTGCGTTACGTGGCGCGTTTCGACGCCAATGGCAAAGCGCGCGTCGGCGTTGAAGCGGTGCGTCCGGAACATCCGCTGGCGGCGCTGCTGCCGTGCGATAATGTCTTTGCTATTGAAAGCCGCTGGTATCGCGATAACCCGCTGGTGATCCGTGGGCCGGGCGCGGGTCGCGATGTGACCGCCGGGGCGATTCAGTCGGATATCAACCGCCTGGCGCAGTTGCTGTAATAAAGGCAAGTTCGTGAGCGAAGCGCCGGGTTGCGCTTCGCTCCCTCATCAATACGTTATGCAGTCATTCTGTAGATACTGATATACGAAGCGCTATCCGATTGCTGACGAAACATTATGGCGTGATGCTTTTTACATTCTCAACCCGGACATCCATCCGGGGGTAAGGAATATTGATGCCGTTTTCATCCATTGCTTCCTTGATATTTTCCAGAAGATCGTAGTAAGTACTCCAGTACTGAGCGTTGGGCACCCATACGCGAACATAGAAATTCAGGCTAGAGGGCGCAAGTTCGCCCAGGCGGACCGTAATATCGCGGGTTTTATCAATGCGATGATCTTGTTCAATAATACGATGTATCACGCTTTTTACGTCAGCAATACGGCTTTGGTAATCCACGCCAATAATCAGATCAATACGTCGATAGGGGTGTCGTGAATAGTTGATAATATTATCAGCAATAATTTTACCATTCGGGATGACAACTTCTTTGCTATCCGCAGTGAGCAGAGTGGTGGAGAAAATATGGACCTTTTCTACTGTGCCGATAACCAGGCCAATTTGTACAATTTCCCCGGCGCGGAAAGGACGCAGGGAGACAAGCAGTACGCCTGCGGCAAAGTTGGAAAGTGACCCTTGCAGCGCCAGACCAATGGCTAAACCCGCCGCGCCGATAACGGCAATAATTGAGGAGGTTTCTATACCGATACGGCCAAGAGCGGCTACTGCCGTGAAAGCTATCGTGATGTAGCGAACCAGCGCGGAGAAAAAGTGGACAATAGTGGCATCCACTTGCCGCCTGAGAAGTAATTTTTCCAGCCCCCTCGATAGTAAGCGAGCTATTAACTTACCGATGAAAAGTAGAATGATGGCGGCAACAACATTCCAGCCAAAATGAATTACCGAGTCACTGTGCTCGGCCATCCATTTGATCGCGCCTTTAATTTTTGGAAATAACTCAAAACCTTCCATGTTTATCCTCTGTCAGCAGTATCCGCGGTATTAGCGGTAATAAAACGGTTCATTTTTGCCTGGATAATCGCCGCGCCGACGGGTGGCAGCAGTAACGCCCAGAATAGTGTCCAGCCGGTTCGTATTCCGCCATCTTCGTTTTTATTCGCCAGCAGAGCGCGGATTTCATCGCTAAGCGTCAGACACAATATGGCTGTGCCAAACGGCATAATTGCTGACAGCCATCCCGCGCCACATGCGGTCATGAGTCGGGGCGAAGGCGCCACAAATTGCATTTCCCGGTGAATTCTGAAGAACCAATAAATAATATAAAATGGAATGAAAAAGGCCAATAATGCGACGACAAGGGGTTCTGTGCACTCAGGTCGCTGGGTTGATGAGAACCTTTTGGGCGGTGCAATATAGAAAAGTTCTTTTTTGAGCGGTAATAGTAGCAAAAGCGCGATAACCGCTAAAGTAATTACGATTATTCCTATATAAGGAATTGAGTATATAAATATAGACAGATAGCCAGCGATGATAAATTTGAACAGTAAGCAGAGGCTAAATAAAATAACAAATGTCTGAGCACTGCCGATAGCGCTGAAAAGCAGCATGGGGACTAACAGCGTTATGATCCCCATACCCAGATTAATTAAAAACTGCGCTATGATAAGCCTGACTACGTCAGACGGGCCATTTATGCAGAAGGAACAGACCACGCCAATGATTAACAGAAGCGCAACAAAGTAGAAGGGGTAACAATTTTTTATACGGCAGACAAACCAGCTGGCAACCATACCCAGGAGGTATCCCAGTTGGCCGCAAACGAGAATAACACCAATACGATCGGCTGGAATAGACAGTGATTTACTCCAAAAATAAACACCATACGACGATCCCAGCGAACTGATAAAAGAGAGCACCAAAAAGAAAAAAGTGATCCCCCAGAATCGATAGCTACTCAGGAGATCGGCGCAGGTCCATTTTTTATCTGACATTGACGGTAAAGTAATTTCCATATTTATCCCTTGTTTTCCATAGAAAATAAGAATGTATAGAACTATTCAAATTGATAATAAATATTGATTATGTGAATAACGTTTATAGCCGATTTTAACTTAAAACGAAGGGCCATTTTATCAAATAGTTCTATTCTTTTTCAGCGTATAAAAGCAGGATGTGAGGTGATTAAATCTATAGCGCCTTCTGAATGATAATCTGTGATTTTTTATGCGTGGCATTACATCATTGGGTTAAATGTGATTCCATTGTGAGTTATATTTTTCCGTCAGCAAATACAGAATTTGCGTGACGCGTTTGGCGGAATAGTGGGCGCTTTGCTGGAATTCAGGTTGTTGCCATAGCCAGGTAACAAAGCGGCGACTAGCCGCCAGATTAACGGCGACACCTTGTTCTAAGTGGGAACCGGTTAACGAACAGACCATTTTGCGGTTGTGACCTTGCCCCCAGAGTTGCCACTGATTTTGCCACCATCCCTGCCATGTTTTGCCTAACAGTTGCCACTCTGCGCGGCAATCGTCATCGTTTATCTCTTCCTCAACGAACCACAGCGAGGAGAGACGCTGGCGAAACCGCTCCGCCCATGCCGTAATGACCGCGCCGCGCAAAAAACACTCATGGGCAATGATGTGTGTCGCGACATCAGGAAAGCGGTTTTTCAGCACCCGAAAATGACCATGCGCCGTAATGACCGGGCGAAGTATTGTTCCTTGCGCGTTACGTTTAAGCGCCGCCGGGCCATACTGAATCTCATCGAACTGACTGCGCTGTAAAAATTGCCGTTCTTTAATGGCGATACGGTGAATAATATCGCCCTTCTCGCCCTCGGGCGGCGCAATTCCTTTCCAGTGGTAATGCAAACTTTTTCCGGCAGACAGTAACGTGAAATTGCTGGAAAGGTGAAGAATATTGCCGCGAACAGCGTCAAAACTGAATAAAAAGTACAATTGTTGGAAGGCATTCGCTCCCTGAAACGGTACGAGCAGCGGAATACTGCAAATCTGTTCCGGCGTTTCGGCGACATTCAGCGCGTGCTGTTTTGGCGTCCAGACCTTCTTACAGTACTGGCACTGAAGTCGCTGCGTTCCGCCGGGATTACGTCCGTAACGAATCCATGTTTTTTGATAGCAATCGGGGCAAAAGTGACCATGCTCTTTGGCATATTGCGCGATATAAGCAGACGCCCAGCGGCGAAATTCCCCCTCGTTGAAGAGCGGCGGATAACTGCCGCAGGCTCGACAATGCAATGCCGGATAACCCAGGCGATAGTCCGGCCACACATAATCCGGCGAGTCAGGCAGCCCAAGATTGCGACAACCAGCGCTTTTGCAGGCATTAATGGTGAACAGAGGCGGCATACATTTTACCAACGATTTTGGCAGGTCGTTGATTCTGCCTTCATAAAACGGTACGCGGGTGTGAGGACTCTCACATAAAAAAACCTTTCAGAACGTAACGTAGCGAATCTTTATATGACTGAAAGGGACTTATTTATGAAAGTAAAACTGCTTGCTGCCGGTATTTTGTTCACGCTGCCGTTCTGGGCCTGCGCTAAAGATGTCACCATTATTTACACCAACGATCTACACGCCCATGTGGAGCCTTATAAAGTACCGTGGATTGCTGACGGTAAACGCGATATTGGCGGTTGGGCCAATATCACTACGCTGGTGAAGCAGGAAAAAGCCAAAAATAAGGCGACGTGGTTTTTTGATGCGGGAGATTACTTTACCGGACCGTATATCAGCAGCCTGACGAAGGGTAAAGCGATTATCGATATTTTGAATACCATGCAGTATGACGCTGCCACTATCGGTAATCATGAGTTCGATCATGGCTGGGACAATACATTGTTGCAACTGAGCCGGGCGAAATTCCCTATCGTGCAGGGCAATATTTTTTATGAGGACAGCAGTAAATCCTTCTGGGATAAGCCGTACACCATTGTTGAAAAAGATGGCGTCAAGATTGGCGTGATCGGCTTACACGGTGTTTTTGCTTTTAATGATACGGTTTCTGCCGCGACGCGCGTGGGCATTGAGGCACGCGATGAAATTAAGTGGCTGCAACGTTACATTGATGAACTTAAAGGTAAAGTCGATCTGACCGTGGCGCTGATTCACGAAGGCACCCCGGCCCGCCAGTCCAGCATGGGAAATACCGATGTGCGACGCGCGCTGGATAAAGATATTCAGACCGCAAGTCAGGTAAAAGGGCTGGATATTTTGATTACCGGCCACGCGCATGTCGGTACGCCGGAACCGATTAAAGTCGGTAATACGCTGATCCTCTCAACGGACAGCGGCGGTATTGATGTGGGTAAACTGGTGCTGGATTACAAAGAGAAACCACACCACTTTACGGTGAAGAACTTTGAGCTGAAGACCATTTTTGCTGATGAGTGGAAGCCCGATCCGCAAACGAAACAGGTGATCGACGGCTGGAACAAAAAGCTCGATAAAGTCGTGCAGCAAACGGTGGCCCAGTCGCCGGTCGAGTTAACGCGCGCGTATGGCGAATCGTCGTCGCTGGGGAATCTGGCGGCGGATGCGCTGCTTTTTACGGCGGGGAAAGACACCCAGTTAGCGCTTACTAACTCTGGCGGTATCCGCAACGAAATCCCGGCTGGCGCGGTGACGATGGGTGCGGTAATCAGTACCTTCCCGTTCCCTAATGAACTGGTCACGATGGATTTAACCGGTAAACAATTGCGCAGCCTGATGGAGCATGGCGCTGGCTTAAGCAACGGCGTATTGCAGGTGTCTAAAGGGCTGGAGATGAAGTATGACAGCAGCAAACCTGTCGGCCAGCGGGTTACCGTGCTGACGCTCAATGGCAAGCCGATTGACGATGCTACGGTTTATCACATCGCTACCAACAGCTTCCTTGCCGACGGCGGCGATGGTTTTGCGGCATTCACGGAAGGCCAGGCGCGGAATACCTCCGGCGGCTACTATGTGTCGAATGCGATAGTTGATTACTTTAAGGCGGGCAACACCATCACGGATGAGCAGCTCAAAGGGATGCGCGTTGCGGATGTGAAGAAGTAATTTCCCCTGCCGCGGCGCGTTCAGTGTCGCGGCGTGACATGAAGAAAATTCAACTTTGCTGAATATTCCTCATTCTTTGGCGTGATTTTTCAGTTGACGTCCTTCCGCTTTTCCGTCATTTTTACATCTGGACGTCTAAACGGATAGATGTTTACAACACGACAAATAATAACATGCGATTGATGAGGTAAGGTATGAGCTTTTTTCACGCCAACCAGCGGGAAGCCCTGAATCAGAGCCTGGCGGAAGTACAGGGTCAGATTAACGTTTCGTTTGAATTTTTCCCGCCGCGCACCAGTGAAATGGAGCAAACCCTGTGGAACTCCATCGATCGCCTGAGCAGTCTGAAACCGAAGTTTGTTTCGGTAACGTATGGCGCCAACTCCGGGGAACGCGACCGCACTCATAGCGTTATTAAAGGCATTAAAGAGCGTACTGGGCTTGAGGCCGCGCCGCACCTTACCTGCATTGACGCCACCCGCGACGAGCTGCGCGCGATTGCTCAGGACTACTGGAATAACGGTATCCGCCACATTGTCGCTTTGCGCGGCGATTTGCCGCCGGGCAGCGGTAAGCCGGAGATGTACGCCGCCGATCTGGTTGGTTTGCTCAAAGAGGTGGCCGATTTCGATATTTCAGTAGCGGCCTATCCGGAGGTACATCCGGAAGCGAAAAGCGCGCAGGCCGATCTGCTTAATCTGAAGCGTAAAGTGGATGCTGGCGCTAACCGCGCGATAACCCAATTTTTCTTCGATGTGGAAAGCTACCTGCGTTTTCGCGACCGCTGTGTTTCTGCCGGTATCGACGTAGAAATTATTCCCGGCATTTTACCGGTGTCTAACTTTAAACAGGCGAAAAAATTTGCCGATATGACCAATGTCCGCATTCCGTCCTGGATGTCACTGATGTTTGAGGGGCTGGATGATGACGCAGAAACCCGCAAGCTGGTGGGCGCTAACATTGCGATGGACATGGTGAAAATTTTAAGTCGCGAAGGAGTGAAGGATTTCCACTTCTACACGTTGAATCGTGCGGAAATGAGTTATGCCATTTGCCACACGCTGGGCGTAAGACCGGGTTTATAACCTCCAGCTCCCTGCCGGGAGCTTTATTACATCTCATATTGATCTACATCTCTGTAACTAAAAATATAAAAGGTATTAGCTATCGAATCTGTGGATTAATTCAACTATATCTATTTGCTCCTGGTGTATATCGTAACGGTAACACTTTAAAAGGGAGCTGAGATATGAGCACGACCGACGATACCCATAACACGTTATCCACTGGAAAATGTCCTTTCCATCAGGGTGGGCATGACCGAAGCGCAGGCGCAGGGACAGCCAGCCGCGACTGGTGGCCGAACCAGCTTCGTGTGGATCTTTTGAATCAACATTCCAACCGTTCTAACCCGCTGGGTGAAGACTTTGACTACCGCAAAGAGTTTAGCAAGTTAGACTACTCCGCCCTGAAAGGGGATCTCAAGGCGCTGCTGACCGATTCACAACCGTGGTGGCCCGCCGACTGGGGCAGCTATGTCGGTTTGTTTATTCGTATGGCCTGGCATGGCGCTGGCACCTACCGTTCTATTGATGGTCGTGGCGGCGCGGGTCGTGGTCAACAGCGTTTTGCGCCGCTTAACTCCTGGCCGGATAACGTCAGCCTCGATAAGGCGCGTCGTTTGTTGTGGCCGATTAAGCAGAAATATGGCCAGAAAATTTCCTGGGCCGACCTGTTTATTCTGGCGGGTAACGTGGCACTGGAAAACTCCGGCTTCCGTACCTTCGGTTTCGGCGCCGGGCGTGAAGATGTCTGGGAACCGGATCTGGATGTGAACTGGGGCGATGAAAAAGCCTGGTTGACTCACCGACACCCTGAAGCGCTGGCAAAAGCGCCGCTGGGCGCGACCGAGATGGGCCTTATCTACGTTAACCCGGAAGGGCCGGATCACAGCGGCGAACCACTTTCTGCCGCCGCCGCTATTCGCGCTACCTTTGGCAATATGGGGATGAACGACGAAGAAACCGTGGCGTTGATCGCTGGCGGGCATACCCTCGGTAAAACCCACGGCGCGGCAGCGGCATCCCATGTAGGGGCCGATCCGGAAGCCGCGCCGATTGAAGCGCAGGGCTTAGGTTGGGCCAGCAGCTATGGTAGCGGCGTTGGCGCGGATGCTATCACCTCCGGGCTGGAAGTGGTCTGGACGCAGACGCCGACCCAGTGGAGCAACTATTTCTTCGAGAACCTGTTCAAATATGAGTGGGTACAAACCCGTAGTCCGGCTGGCGCTATCCAGTTTGAAGCGGTAGACGCGCCGGACATCATCCCGGACCCGTTCGATCCGTCGAAAAAACGTAAGCCAACCATGCTGGTCACCGACCTGACGCTGCGTTTTGATCCGGAGTTCGAGAAGATTTCCCGTCGTTTCCTTAACGATCCGCAGGCCTTTAATGAAGCCTTTGCTCGTGCCTGGTTCAAACTGACGCACAGAGATATGGGACCAAAAGCGCGTTACATCGGACCGGAAGTGCCGAAAGAAGATCTGATCTGGCAGGACCCGTTGCCGCAACCGCTCTACCAGCCAACGCAGGAAGACATTATCAACCTGAAAGCGGCGATCGCTGCATCCGGGCTTTCTATTAGCGAGATGGTTTCGGTTGCCTGGGCATCCGCGTCTACTTTCCGCGGCGGCGATAAGCGTGGCGGCGCTAACGGCGCGCGTCTGGCATTAGCGCCTCAGCGCGACTGGGATGTCAACGCCGTTGCGGCTCGCGTTCTGCCGGTATTAGAAGAGATCCAGAAAACGACGAATAAAGCCTCGCTGGCCGATATTATTGTGCTGGCGGGCGTGGTCGGTATCGAGCAGGCGGCCGCTGCTGCGGGTGTCAGCATCAGCGTACCTTTTGCGCCGGGCCGGGTGGATGCGCGTCAGGATCAGACCGACATCGAGATGTTCTCGCTGCTTGAACCGATTGCCGATGGATTCCGTAACTATCGTGCGCGTCTGGATGTGTCGACGACCGAATCGCTGTTGATTGATAAAGCGCAGCAGTTAACGTTGACCGCGCCGGAAATGACGGTACTGGTTGGCGGGATGCGTGTGCTGGGAACCAACTTTGACGGCAGCCAGAACGGTGTCTTTACCGACAGACCGGGCGTGCTCAGCACAGACTTCTTCGCTAATCTGCTGGATATGCGTTACGAGTGGAAACCGACCGACGAATCTAATGAGCTGTTCGAAGGCCGGGATCGTCTGACTGGCGAGGTGAAATACACGGCGACCCGCGCCGATCTGGTGTTTGGTTCCAACTCCGTACTGCGCGCGCTGGCGGAAGTTTACGCGTGTAGCGATGCGCACGAGAAGTTTGTGAAGGACTTCGTCGCGGCATGGGTGAAAGTGATGAACCTGGACCGTTTCGATCTGCAATAATCTGATAGGTTAATTCGTCAGCGGCTGCTATTCGGTAGTCGCTGACTTTTTCCGCGTTTAATGCGAAAAATAACGAAAGTGCCCCGTTACTTTCCAGTTAAATAATACATCTTCCTCCTGTGCTCCCGCGCCTATGTTATGCACAACCAGCGGCACCCCTTCAGGCGTGACGTTCAGGGATACCACGCCAATATGCGCAAGGCCGTTATCCAGTCGCCAGGAGACAATATCTCCCGGTTGATAATCGCTATATTTATCTGTCACCGGCAACGCTTTGTTTTGACGCTGGAACCAGGTTTCCAGATTCGGAACGCGGCGATGGTCGATATTGCTGTCCGGGCGTTTCAGCTTCCAGTTATTCGGATAGGCAGAGAAATGCGCCTGCATGTCTTCATGTACCCGTTTCTGTAAATCAACCTGCTGACTGCGCAGTGCGCGGATGACGACATCTGCACATACGCCACGCTCCAGCGGAAGATCGCCATTCGGATAATCCAGACGAACATAGGCAGCATCATAAAATAGCGTCTTACCTATTTGCGTCCCGGCACTTTGGGCGATTGCAGCATTAGTTTGCGCCTGAACGGTTATTGGTCTGGTATCAGAGCGTGGCGAATGATGAGAGATATGGCTAATAAAAAAAGCAGCAAGAATACCGATAAGCGCCTGTGCGAATTTCATCTTCTTCGTCCGTGAAGTGTGTCAGTACGTCATTTGACTTTCCGCGGAGAGAATGGTGCGTGATAAAAAAGTCTATTTCAGGACAAAATGGACTGATTCCAGGCTATGGAATACCTGATGATGGCGCTTCGCTTACCCGGCCTGGATGATTGGATAACAAGGCCAGATAAGGTGCCTGTGTCGACATTCGGCAAATGAATTCTGTTGTGTCAGCAAGCTGAAATACTCCTGACTATCGTCAGGAGTATTGCTCAGACCTTATTCCCATTCCTGCAAGAAGCGTTGACCATACTGGTCGGCGACCAGCAGCGCGGCGTACACTTCATCCGGCGTTGCGCCGCCAGGCATGTTATGAATAGTTTCACCTTCTGCGCAGGAGGCTTCCGCGACGGTGCGCATTTTTGCCGGAATATCCTGTTTAATATCCAGTTGCGCCAGCGTAATCGGCAGGCCAACGGAATGGCACAGCGCAGCAACGGTTTCTATTTCTTCGACCGGCGCGTTTTCCAGCACCAGTTGCGTCAGCGTACCGAAAGCGACCTTCTCACCGTGATAATAGTGGTGCGCATCCGGAATCGCCGTTAAACCGTTATGAATCGCGTGCGCTGCGGCCAGACCGCCGCTTTCAAAACCGACCCCGCTCAGGTAGGTGTTGGCTTCGATGACGCGTTCCAGCGCTGGCGTGACGACGTGCTGTTCGGCGGCCAACATGGCTTTTTCGCCTTCTTCGATCAGCGTGTTATAGCATAGCTCCGCCAGTGCCATCGCGGCCTGTGTACACTTGCCGCCCGCCATTGTGGTGGCGCCGCTGCGTGAGCAGGCGCGCGCTTCAAACCAGGTCGCCAGCGCATCGCCGATACCGGCTGCCAGCAGACGCGCCGGCGCGCCCGCCACTATCTGCGTATCGACAATGACCATATTCGGGTTATGCGGCAGCAGCAGATAACGGTCAAACTCACCGGCATCGGTATAAATAACCGAGAGCGCGCTGCACGGTGCGTCGGTAGAGGCGATGGTCGGCGCGATAGCGACCGGGACGTTCATAAAATGCGCCAGCGCTTTGGCGGTATCCAGCGTTTTACCGCCGCCGATACCCAGTACGGCGCCACACTGACTTTTCTCGGCGACGGCGCGCAGCCTGTCGATCTCATTTTGCGAACATTCGCCGCCAAACGGGGCGATTTCTACTGACAAACCGGCACCCGTCAGGCTTTTGCGCAGCGTCTCTTCGGCAAATCCCAGCACGAATTTATCGCCCACAACCAGCCAGTTGTTCGCCATTGGTTTTAAATAATCGCCAAGACGCGCGATGACGTTTGCACCCTGAATATACTTACCTGGTGACTGAATAATGCGATCCATACATTTCTCTCCTACAGGTTCAGATTACCAAAAGCGTTTTTCCAGTCTTGCTCAAACTTCTCTATTGCTGACTCTACCGCAGGCGTATTGAGCATTTGTTGCGCTACATCTAAAGGAAGGGTAATCGCCTGGCAACCTGCCAGTAAGCAATCCAGCGCCTGCCGCGGTGTTTTAAAGCTGGCCGCCAGCACCATGCTGTCGGGAGCGTGATGTTCCAGTAGCGTTTGCAGCTCCTGAACCATACGAATGCCATCGCCGCCCTGCGCATCAACGCGGTTGACGTAGGGAGCGACATATTTTGCGCCCGCCAGCGCCGCCAGCAGGCCCTGCGACGCGCTGTAGACGGCGGTGCCCAGCGTCACGATGCCTTCTTTTTTCAGCAATTTAATCGCTGCAAGACCTTCGGCGGTCACCGGAATTTTCACCACAATGCCGGGGATGGCGTTATTCAGTCGTTTGGCTTCTTCCACCATCCCTTTCGCGTCGCGGCTCATGGTCTGCGCAAATAAAGTGCCTTCTTCGCCGATGGCGTTTTGCAGCCTGGGCAGCACATCCCAGATAGATTCTTTGCTGGCTGCCACAATGCTTGGATTGGTGGTGACGCCGGCAATCGGGAAAATGCGCGCCAGACGTTCAACTTCCGCCACGTTAGCGGTATCCAGATAGAGTTCCATAGTCTTTCCTTTACAGTTCAAGTTCATGTTGCAGCAGGCTGGCGATAGCGTCGGCGGAAGCGGCGTTAACCAGCGTGTTGCGGAATTCTTCGTGCATGATGCGGCGGGCCAGGCGCGAGAAAATACGCATATGCTGGTCGCCCGCGGCGTGTTTGTTAAGCGTCAGCATAATGATGAACTGCGCCTCGTCATCTCCCCAGCGTACCGGCGCGTTCAGGCGCGCCACGCTGATGGTGGACTGTTCGATATGTTCCGATTTGCTGTGCGGAATGGCAAAGCTAAAGCCCAGTCCGGTGGAGAATACCGCCTCGCGCGCCCATAGATCGGCTTCCAGTTTGCGTGGGTAGCGGCAGCGGCCCGCCAGCAGCAGATTGTCGGTCATGCCTTTAATCACCTCCTCTTTGCTGCGCCAGTCGCTATCAAGCGTTATGCATTGGGCGGTAACCAGCGGGGCATCCTGCTGCGACATGCGGAACTGCGCCAGCAGATGCTCCACCTCCAGCGAGGTGCGGCAGGCCATCGCCTGATTCAACAACTGGCGGCAGGCTCGGCTGTCGAGTTGTGCCATCCGCGCTTTGGCGGCGGGAATCGACGGCGCGCCCATGCTGATCTCGTCCAGCCCCAGACCTACCAGCAATGGCAGAACCGAACCTTTGGCCCCCAGTTCGCCGCACAGACCAATCCATTTGCCCTGACGATGTACCGCCTGCACCGCGAAATCCAACGCGCGCAGGAAGGCGGGATTCAGGCTGTTGTAGTGACGAGTGACTTTGGCGTTATCACGGTCTACCGCCAGCAGGTATTGTGTTAGATCGTTACTACCAATACTAAAGAAATCAATCTCTTCACAGCATTGATCGATGATGAACATCACCGACGGCACTTCCAGCATAATGCCGAGTGGGATCTTCTCATCGAACGGGATATGTTCATTACGCAGCTGCTGTTTGGCTTCCGCCAGCTTCTCTTTGACCCACAGAATCTCTTCCATAGAGGAGATCATCGGGATCATGATTTTCAGGTTGCCGTGGGCGGACGCGCGGAGGATCGAGCGTAGCTGGGTGGTAAACAGAGAAGCGTACTCTTCATAAATACGGACGGCGCGATAGCCGAGGAATGGGTTGGCTTCGGCAGGAATATTCAGATAATCAACGGGCTTATCGCCGCCTATATCCATTGTGCGCACAATAATGCTGCGTCCCTTTGCGGACTCCAGCGTCTGGCAAAAAATATTGTACAGCTCGTTTTCGTCCGGCGCGCAGGCGCGGTCCATATACAGCATTTCTGTGCGGAACAGGCCAACCGCTTCCGCGCCGTTACTAAAGGCCGCTTGCGCCTCGACGGAGTGCGCGATGTTGGCGGCGACCTCCATGCGGATGCCGTCAGCGGTGCGCGCTTCCTGGGTCAGCCAGATGCGCTGCTGTTCGCGCAGGGCGTCTTGCACGCGGGCTTCCTGCTGATAGTAACGAGTGACAGGCTCGTCAGGCGCAACGACAATCGCGCCTGCGTTGCCGTCAATATAAACCGTCTGTTGACGCCACGGTGTTAAGGCCTCAATCTCCACGCCAACCAGGGTGGGAATGTTGAATGAGCGGGCGAGAATCACCGTGTGCGAAGTGGTGCCGCCGCTTTTTAACAGCAGACCTTTGAGAAAGGTTTTATCCAGTTCGAGGAACTGGCTTGGCGTCAACTCTTCCGCCATACAGATAGATGGCCGGGTCAACTGGCCCGGCGCCGGAAAGCGCTGCTCACCGTAAATGTGTTGCAGTAACTGGAAGCAAACGTCACGAACATCCAGCGCGCGTTCCTGTAAATAGCTGCTGCTGGCGCGAGCGAACTCATTGCAGAAATGGTTCGCGCTTTCCACGATTGCCTGCGCGCAGCTTAAACCGCGCAGAACGCCGTCCAGTAAATGCTGACGCAGTGAAGCGTCGCCTGCTAGTGAGCGATGGGCTTCCAGAATCGCGCTGGCGGCACCGTCACTGTCGAGCTGACGAAACTCAATATGCTTTATCAACATCGCTAAGCCATTGTCCAGCGCGGCTTGTTCCGTCTCTGTGTCGTTGGCGGCCGGGAGTTCGCCGAGCGCATTGAGATCCAGGGAAGAGAGTGGCGTCAGTACGCCGCCCGCGCTGCCGCTACACACGCTACGGGCGCGGTAAATCTGCGGATTCAGCTGGGTCAACGACGCCGGAAGCGGCTCCAGTTCGCTGTTTTTAATCTCCGCCAGCGGCGCGTCGCAGAGTGGGAATTCATCGCGCAGCCATTGACTCAGACGCTGGCAGGCAACCTGTTCATCGGCACCGGAAATCACCAGCTGACAGTGGTCGCCAGCCAGCGTGTCGGTGCCAATCAGCGCCAGCGCGCTTTTGGCGCTGCCTTTGCGATCGGTGCGCAGGTTGTGCCACTCAATTTGCGACGTGAAGGTATTACACAGCGTTTCTACGTGGCTTGCCGGGCGCGCATGTACGCCATTCGGCAGTTCACAGGTAAATTCCACAATCAGGGGCATTGCCTCTCTCCCATAACGATTCTCTCGCTACAGCATAAAAGGAGGTAGCCGGAATACGCCATGTGACAAATCTGTCAAAAGCTGGATAAATGTAATGTAGCGCAAAAAGTGCGAGTTGTCTCACAACTTAGCGTGGTAGCGCGGGTTTTACCTTTTTCAGAAGTTATGAAGCGGATCGCATTTTTATACTGATATTACAAAAATCCAGTAAATGGCCTTTTTATCCACTGTCTGCGCGGCAATGGATTGCCTATTGTTTTCCGCAGTAACTTTATGGACATGGGCTTTATCCAGCCCGGGAGCGACTTATGAAAGAGTTGGTACAGATCCTGAAAAATACCCGCCAGCACCTGATGACCGGTGTTTCGCATATGATCCCCTTTGTGGTGGCTGGCGGAATTTTGCTGGCAGTCTCCGTCATGCTATATGGCAAGGGCGCCGTACCCGATGCCGCCACCGATCCGAATCTTAAAAAACTGTTTGATATCGGTGTCGCCGGGCTGACGCTGATGGTGCCTTTCCTCGCCGCATACATCGGTTACTCCATTGCCGAACGCTCCGCGCTGGCTCCTTGCGCGATTGGTGCCTGGGTGGGTAACAGCTTCGGCGCGGGTTTTTTCGGGGCACTTATCGCCGGACTTATCGGCGGGATCGTGGTGCATTACTTGAAGAAAATCCCGGTGCATAAGGTGCTGCGTTCTGTGATGCCTATTTTTGTGATTCCCATCGTTGGCACTTTTATCACCGCGGGCATCATGATGTGGGGGCTGGGCGAACCGATCGGTGCGCTGACAAGCAGCCTGACCCAATGGCTGCAAGGGATGCAGCAGGGCAGCATCGTGCTGCTGGCGGTGATCATGGGGCTGATGCTGGCTTTTGATATGGGCGGCCCGGTTAACAAAGTCGCTTATGCGTTCATGCTGATTTGCGTGGCGCAGGGCGTATATACCGTGGTGGCTATCGCCGCGGTGAGCATCTGCGTACCGCCGCTGGGACTGGGGCTGGCGACGCTGATTGGCCGCAAGAATTTTTCTGTTGAAGAGCGCGAAGCCGGTAAAGCCGCGCTGGTCATGGGCTGCGTGGGCGTAACGGAAGGGGCGATTCCTTTCGCCGCTGCCGATCCGCTGCGCGTGATCCCATCCATTATGGTGGGCTCCGCTTGCGGTGCGGTAATGGCCGCGCTGTTTGGCGCGCAGTGTTATGCCGGTTGGGGCGGTTTAATTGTTCTGCCAGTCGTGGAAGGCAAGCTGGGTTATGTCGCGGCAGTCGCCGTGGGCGCGGTGGTAACGGCAGTCTGCGTTAATGTGCTGAAAAGCCTGACGCGTAAGAATGTGTCGCAAGTTGACGAAAAAGAAGACGACCTGGATTTAGATTTTGAGATGAATTAAGCGAGGAATAAGCCATGACTAAAATTATTGCAGTAACCGCGTGTCCTTCTGGTGTTGCGCATACCTATATGGCGGCTGAAGCGCTGGAAAGCGCAGCCAAAGCGAAAGGTTGGGATGTGAAAGTGGAGACTCAGGGCTCGATTGGGCTGGAAAATGAACTGACGGCAGAGGATGTGGCGAGCGCCGATATGGTGATTTTGACTAAAGATATCGGCATCAAGTTCGAAGAGCGGTTTGCGGGTAAAACTATCGTTCGCGTCAATATCAGCGACGCGGTAAAACGCGCCGACGCCATTATGAACAAGATTGACGCCCATCTTTCGCAAACCGCGTAACGTTAAAATGCCCGATGGCGCAAGTTTATCGGGCCTGCTCACAGGCCCGATAAGAGATTTATGCCGCCATCCGGCGCTCGTGTCCACAGGAGCTCCTCATGACCCATCGTATTCAACGCCTCAAAGCCGCTCTGTTTCAGAATCACCGTGAAATTTCTCTGGAGCGCGCGCTGCTTTATACCGCCAGCCATCAGCAGACGGAGGGCGAACCGGTCATTTTGCGCCGCGCCAAAGCGACGGCGTATATCCTTGAACATGTTGAAATTTCGATTCGTGACGAGGAGCTGATTGCCGGAAACCGAACCGTTAAGCCGCGCGCAGGTATTATGTCGCCGGAAATGGACCCGTATTGGCTGCTTAACGAGCTGGATCGGTTCCCGACGCGTCCGCAGGACCGTTTTGATATCAGCGAAGAGGATAAGCGCCTCTATCGTGAGGTTCTATTCCCGTACTGGGAAAAACGGTCGATGAAAGATTTTATTAACGGGCAGATGACCGATGAGGTGAAAGCCGCCGTCAGCACCCAGATTTTTAGCATTAACCAGACGGATAAAGGGCAGGGGCATATCATTATTGATTATCCACGCTTGCTCAATAACGGGCTGGGTGAACTGGCGGCGCAGATGCGCGCGCGCTGCGAGCAACAGCCGGAAAACGACTTTTATCAGGCCGCTCTGTTGTTACTTGAGGCATCGCAACGCCACATCCTGCGTTATGCCGTACTGGCGGAACAGCAGGCGGAGCGCTGCCCGGACGCTCGTCGTCGTCAGGAACTGCTCACCATTGCCGCCAATTCGCGGCATAACGCGCAGCACAAACCACAGACGTTCTGGCAAGCATGTCAGCTGTTCTGGTACATGAACATTATTTTGCAGTACGAGTCCAACGCCAGTTCGCTGTCGCTCGGGCGCTTCGACCAGTACATGCTGCCGTTTTATCAGACTTCGCTCACTCAGGGCGACGATCCGGCGTTCCTGAAAGAGTTGCTCGAGTCGCTGTGGGTGAAATGCAACGATATCGTGCTGCTGCGTTCCACCAGTAGCGCGCGCTATTTTGCCGGTTTCCCGACGGGTTACACCGCGCTGCTGGGCGGATTGACGGAAAGCGGACGCAGCGCGGTAAACGTGCTCTCTTTTCTCTGCCTGGATGCCTACCAGAGCGTGCAGTTGCCGCAGCCGAATCTCGGCGTGCGCACTAACGCGCTGATTGATACGCCGTTCCTGCTCAAGACCGCCGAGACCATTCGCCTCGGTACCGGCATTCCACAGATTTTCAATGACGAAGTGGTGGTTCCCGCGTTCCTTAACCGTGGCGTGTCGTTGGAGGATGCGCGCGATTATGCGGTGGTGGGATGTGTTGAGCTGTCGATTCCGGGCAGAACCTACGGGCTGCATGACATCGCCATGTTTAATCTGCTGAAAGTGATGGAAATCAGCTTGTATGAAAATGAGGGCAACGACACTCTTACTTATGAGGCGTTGCTGGCGCATATTCGCGCCAAAATCAGTCACTACATTACGCTAATGGTAGAAGGCAGCAATATTTGCGATATCGGCCATCGTGATTGGGCGCCGGTGCCGCTGCTCTCTTCGTTTATCAGCGACTGCCTGGAGAAAGGGCGAGACATCACCGACGGCGGCGCGCGCTATAACTTTTCGGGCGTACAGGGCATCGGTATCGCCAACCTGAGTGATTCCCTTCATGCGCTCAATGGGCTGGTATTCGATCAGCAGCGCCTGAGTTTTGATGCGCTGCTGTCGATCCTGAAAAACAACTTCGCCACGCCGGAAGGGGAAAAGATCCGCGCCAGGCTTATCAACCGCTTCGAAAAATATGGCAACGACATTGATAATGTCGATAACATCAGCGCCGAACTGCTGCGGTATTACTGCAAAGAGGTGGAAAAATACCAGAATCCGCGCGGCGGCCAGTTTACGCCGGGTTCATACACGGTTTCCGCGCATGTCCCGCTGGGAGCGGTGGTCGGCGCGACACCGGACGGGCGTTTTGCCGGAGAACAGCTGGCGGATGGCGGCCTGTCGCCGATGCTCGGACAGGATATGCAAGGGCCGACGGCGGTACTAAAATCAGTAAGTAAGTTGGATAACACGCTGCTGTCGAACGGTACGTTGCTGAACGTGAAGTTTACTCCTGCGACTCTGGAAGGAGAGGCGGGACTGCGCAAGCTGGCGGATTTCCTGCGCGCGTTTACCCAGCTCAAACTGCAGCACATCCAGTTTAATGTGGTGAATGCCGACACATTGCGCGAAGCGCAGCTACGGCCTCAGGATTTCGCTGGGCTGGTGGTGCGCGTGGCGGGCTACAGCGCCTTCTTTGTCGAGCTGTCGAAGGAGATTCAGGATGACATTATTCGCCGCACCGCGCATCAGTTGTGAGGTTGTGGGGGCGCGCGATGAGGAGACCGCGCGTATCTTCAATATCCAGCGCTATTCGCTGAATGACGGGCAGGGGATTCGTACGGTGGTCTTTTTTAAGGGCTGTCCGCATACCTGTCCGTGGTGCGCTAATCCGGAATCTATCTCGCCGCGCATTGAAACGGTGCGCCGGGAAAATAAATGCCTGCGTTGCACGCCGTGTCTGCGGGATGCCGACGAATGTCCTTCCGGCGCGTTTGAGCATATTGGGCGTGATATTACGCTGGATGAACTGGAACGCGAAGTGCTGAAAGACGACATCTTCTTTCGTACTTCCGGCGGCGGGGTGACGCTTTCTGGCGGCGAAGTGCTGATGCAGGCGCCGTTCGCCACGCGCTTCTTACAGCGATTGCGGCGTTGGGGCGTTCCTTGTGCTATTGAAACGGCTGGCGATACGTCGGCCAGCCGTCTACTGCCGTTGGCAAGGGCGTGTGATGAGGTATTGTTTGATCTGAAAATTATGGATGCGGAGCGGGCGCGCGAGGTGATCAACATGAATCTGCCGCGCGTACTGGAGAATTTACGGTTACTGGTTAGCGAGGGAATCACGGTGATCCCTCGTTTGCCGTTGATTCCTGGCTTTACGCTTAACGCAGAGAATCTGCAGTGCGCGTTAACATTGTTGAGATCATTAGGAATAAAGCAGGTTCACCTGCTACCGTTTCATCAGTACGGCGAGCCGAAATACCGGCTGCTTGGAAAATCATGGATGATGAAAGATATTCCCGCGCCGTCGGTGCAAGAGATCGCTCTGTTTCGGGAGATGGCGGAGCAAGCAGGATTTCAGGTCACCACAGGAGGTTAATATGGCAGTACCTGTACGGCATCTGGTGGCAGTGACCGCCTGCGTGAGCGGTGTAGCGCATACCTATATGGCTGCTGAACGGCTGGAAAAACTTTGCCAGCAGGAGAAGTGGAGCATCAAGATTGAAACCCAAGGGGCACTCGGTACAGAGAACCGCTTAACGGAAGAGGATATCCGCCGTGCCGATGTCGTGTTGCTCATTACCGATATCGAGCTGGCGGGCGTGGAGCGATTTACCCGGAGTCGCTATGTCCAGTCGGGGATCAGCGCTTTTTTGCGGGAGCCACAGCGGGTAATGAGCGCTGTGCGTAAACTCCTTTCCGCGCCGCAACATACCCACCTTATCCTGGAGTAATCTGCTTTTCCGTTAGCTGGCTGTGATACTGGCGGCGATACTCCGACGGCGAGCGTTCCGTATTTTTGCGAAACAGGCGGCAGAAATAGTTACTGTCGACAAAACCGCAACGGTGCGCCACCTCTTTCACTTTCAGGTCATAGCCCTTCAGCAACGTTTTGGCGTGTTCCAGTCGCGTATGGTTCAGGTATTCGTTAAAGCCGATGGCTCCCGTTTTCTGGAACAGGTGCGAGAGGTAATTTGGCGAGATATAAAACGCCTGTGCTACCGATTCGCGCGTCAACGGCGCGGCGTAGCGTTCATCAATATACTCCCGAATGGCTTCAAAAAGCGCGCGGCTGCGGGAGGCGGTCTGGATTTGGCTGCCGAGCAGATCGCGGCAATGGCTTAGTAGGCTGGCGACAATCAATCTGGCCGTTTGCTGCTCTTGCGGCTGCATCTGCATCTCATTAAGCGTTTGTAACAGGAACGAGCCGAT
The DNA here is from genome assembly GCF_051811585.1 of Salmonella sp. NW177. Lineage (NCBI taxonomy): Bacteria > Pseudomonadati > Pseudomonadota > Gammaproteobacteria > Enterobacterales > Enterobacteriaceae > Salmonella > Salmonella sp. NW177. Next base: position 122,848 of record NZ_JAMMZV010000010.1, read on the forward strand.
ACGCGGGCCGCGGCGCGCAACGTGCTGTTTCGTGAGGTTTTGATGCTGCTGACCGTCCCAGTGGACCACGCTGAAACCTAACTGCTGTTTGCCAAACAGAATGCTCAGGGTGGTGACGGGCGTTTGCCACTGCGGGATGTTCCAGCCGCCAGCCGGAACGTAGAGAACATCGCAAGGAATGAGCGGGGCGGTAATGCTCATGTCAGTAAGCTCGCCCTCCAGCACAATCTCCAGCCGCGGAAAATCCACCTGGTACGCCAGTTCCGGCGCTGGGCCGCTGGCGCTGGCAAAATAAATCTGGCGCAGCGGCAGCGGGCCGTTGATGAGACGGGAGAGAAGGTGGCTGACGTCGTGATACATGATAATCCCCTGCCGATCGCAAACAGAGGAAACAGTAACGTCGAAAACCGATGTCCTCAAGCGATTATTGCCGGATAGCGGCGCTTTGCGCCTTATCCGGACTACGGGAGAGAAGAACGCCAGGCCCGATAAGCGTTAGCGTTATCGGGCAACATACAGGCTATTGATTACCGACCTGATCGCCATACGGCAACGTATCATAATCAATCAGCGCATTTTTCTTATATGGGTTGCCAATCCAGCGCGTGGTCTCTTTGAACTGCGGGTTGGTGATGGAACGCGTCGGGTCGTAGCCATCATAGGTCAGGCCCGCTAAGTCCGACCAGGTATGGATAAGCTCGGAACTGCTGTACTTACGATCGACATCCTGTGAGAAGTCGCGCGGATGCGCTGCCTGCCATTTCTCTGAGGTCCACAGCAGGAACGGCACCGTATACATATGACGGGTTGGCGAATCTTCGTTTCGTCCCTGCGTCTTATGCGGCGGCGTGTCATACACTTCTTCACCGTGATCGGAGAAGTAGAGCAGGAAACCGTTCGGATCGGTCGCTTTATAGTCCTTAATCAGGCTGGCGACAACATAGTCGTTATACAGATTCGCGTTGTCGTAATCGTTATACGACTCCAGTTCGTCGCTGCTTAATCCCGGCGGAACATGGTCGGTTTTACCATCAAACTTGCCCTGGTTTTCTGGATAGCGGAACTTGTATTTAATGTGCGTTCCCAGCAGATGCACAATAATGAATTTTTTCGGCGCCGGGTCGGCTAACACCGCTTTAAACGGCGCCAGCACGTTGCTGTCATATTCGCGTGCGCTTTGAGTGCGCTGCTGGTTCATATAGAACTGCTTATCAGTCTGCTTAGAGAACACGGTCAGCATGGTATTACGCGCCGTCATCGTCTGCTGGTTAGTGATCCAGAAGGTTTTATACCCGGCCTGTTTCATCATATTCATCAGCGATGGCTTCGTCAGATACCAGTCCGGGTTCTTTTCGTCCGCGAACGTTAGCGCCTGTTGCAGGATCTCAATGGTGTACGGTCGCGAAGTTACCACATTATTAAACACGGTCAGCCCGGGGTCGGTTTTATGCAGCGCGTCCAGTTCCGGCGTGGTTTCGCGCGGATAACCGTACAGACTCATACGGCCACGCTGGGTCGATTCGCCAATCACCAGTACCAGCGTGCGCGGCGCATCGCCGGAGTGGTCTTTGAAGTTAGCCAGCGGCGGCAGGGCATCGTTTTCATTCAGCAGTTTATTCAGCGAGGCGAGCTGTAAACGGTACTGATAGTAGCCAGTAATAAATTGCCACGGCGCGGCGGGTTCCATTCGTGATGCCAGGCTATCCAGCGTTTTCTCCATCGACTTATGCTTGATAAAGGTATTCATCGCGATGGGATGGAGGATCAGCCCGTACAGCAGGGCAAACGACACCAGATAACGCCAGGGCGATGGAATATAAACCGGGCGCAGACGTGTCCACAGCAAAATCGCCGCCACCGTATAAGCCAGCGCGACAAGAACAATTTTCAGACTGAAATATTGGCTTAAATATTCGCTGGCTTCATTGGCGTTGGTTTCAAACATCACAAACAGCACGCTTTGCGAGAACTCCTGCCCGTAGATTACGTAATAGCTCAGCGCCGCCAGCGAGGCGGCCCAGAGTACGACGCCAATAACGGCAGCAATAACCCGGATGCGGCCTGGAAACAGAAAGACCGGGATCAGCCACAGTGAGCTGTACAGTAGCGAATCCCGCAGACCGTTTGTCCCGCTGTATCCGGTGAGATAAATAATGGCCTGCAGGAGGGTGGAAAAGAACCAAAAGTAGAGCAGTGCCCAGCCCAGGGCTTTCCAGCTAAACGCGGGTTTAGTCTGGAGTAATGTGGATTGCATAATGAGAGCCTGTCTTTAATCGTAGCGCCAAACGTAACGCCTGAACCTTAAAAGAATCTGAAGCAAACCTGCTTTATGCCGCACGTTTTGCTAAGAAAGATTTATAAATGCATAAAATGCAGACAGGAATATATTGAAAAAATGACGAGGATGACAGCAGTATTTCATGCCGCCCCCACATAACTGCGTGAGGGCGGCTTTCTTTTGGCGTTAGCCGGTGTTGCGCATACCGGCAGCGACGCCCGCAATCGTGACCATCAACGCCTGTTCGACGCGAGGATCGGGCGATTTGCCCTGCTCTTCAGTCAGACGGGAACGATACAGCAACTCGGCCTGCAACACGTTTAATGGATCGGTATAAACGTTTCTTAACTGAATGGACTCCGCAATCCACGGTAAGTCGGCCATCAGGTGAGAATCGTTGGCAATCGCCAGCACCACTTTAATGTCTTCTTCCAGCAGGTCTCGTAGCTCTTTGCCCAGCGGCCATAGCGTTTTCGCCACCAGACGCTGATCGTAATAGTCGGCCAGCCACAGGTCGGCTTTCGAGAATACCATTTCCAGCATCCCAAGACGCGTGGAGAAGAACGGCCAGTCGCGGCACATGGCTTCCAGTTCGCTTTGTTTACCGTCTTCCACCACTTTTTGCAGCGCAGTACCCGCGCCCAGCCAGGCTGGCAGCATCAGGCGGTTTTGCGTCCAGGCGAAGATCCACGGAATCGCGCGCAGCGATTCGACGCCGCCAGTTGGACGACGTTTCGCCGGACGTGAGCCGAGCGGCAATTTGCCCAGCTCTTGTTCCGGCGTCGCGGAGCGGAAGTACGGTACAAAGTCTTTATTTTCGCGCACGTAGCCGCGGTAGGTTTCACAGGAGATGACGGAAAGCTCATCCATAATATGACGCCAGCTGTCTTTCGGTTCCGGCGGCGGCAGCAGGTTTGCTTCCAGAATTGCGCTGGTGTAGAGCGAGAGGCTGCTGACGGTGACTTCCGGCAGGCCGTATTTGAAGCGGATCATCTCGCCCTGCTCGGTCACGCGCAGACCGCCTTTCAGACTGCCTGGCGGTTGCGAAAGCAGCGCCGCGTGGGCTGGCGCGCCGCCACGGCCAATAGAGCCGCCGCGGCCGTGGAAGAGGGTGAGCTCGATGCCGGCTTTTTCACAGGTTTTGATCAGGGCGTCCTGCGCCTGATACTGCGCCCATGACGCGGCCATAACGCCGGCGTCTTTCGCCGAGTCGGAGTAGCCGATCATGACCATCTGCTTACCCTGAATCAGCCCGCGATACCAGTCGATATTCAACAACTGGGTCATCACGTCGTCGGCGTTGTTCAGGTCGTCGAGGGTTTCAAACAGCGGCGCGACCGGCATGGCAAAGCCGATACCAGCCTCTTTCAGCAGCAGATGCACAGCCAGCACATCAGACGGCGTTTTCGCCATTGAAATCACGTAGGCGGCGATCGACCCCTTTGGCGCTTCGGCAATAACCTTGCAGGTTTCAAGCACTTCGCGGGTATCGTTGCTCGGCTCCCAGTTACGCGGCAGCAGCGGACGTTTAGAGTTCAGTTCGCGGATCAGGAAGGCCTGCTTGTCGGCTTCCGACCAGCTTTCGTAGTCGCCAATACCGAGGTAGCGGGTAATTTCGCCCAGCGCTTCGGTATGGCGGGTGCTCTCCTGACGGATATCAATACGCACCAGCGGTACGCCGAAACACTTCACGCGGCGGAGCGTGTCGAGTAACTCGCCGTTGGCGATAATGCCCATGCCGCAGGCCTGTAACGACTGGTAGCAGGCGTACAGAGGTTCCCAGAGCTGCTCGTTTTGCGTCAGCAGGCCAGCCGGTTTGGGCAGCTTCTCGCCTTTCAGACGCGCTTCCAGCCAGGACTGGGTCGCCATCAGACGGGCGCGCAATTTTTTCATCAGGTAGCGATACGGCTCAGACGCGCCTTCTTCGCCCACTAACGCCAGCAGCTCCGGCGTGGCGTTGACCATCGACAGTTCTGATACCAGAACATGAATGTCTTTCAGGAACAGATCGGTGGCTTTCCAGCGGCTTAACAAGAGTACGTGGCGGGTGATATCCGCCGTCACGTTCGGGTTGCCGTCACGGTCGCCGCCCATCCACGAGGTAAAACGTACCGGCACAAAATCCACCGGCAATTTGTAGCCGAGATTTTCTTCCAGTTGTTCGTTCAGTTCACGCAGATAGTTAGGTACGCCCTGCCACAGGCTGTTCTCAACCACGGCGAAGCCCCATTTGGCTTCATCCACCGGGCTTGGGCGCTGCTTGCGGATCTCATCCGTATGCCAGGATTGGGCAATCAACTGGCGCAGGCGACGCATCACCTGGTGACGTTCGTAGTCGGCGATATCGGTATTATCAAGCTGTTTCAGACAGTTGTTGATTTCACCCATCTTGTGAATAAGCGTACGGCGGGTAATTTCTGTCGGGTGGGCGGTTAGCACTAACTCCAAAGACAGCGACTCTACCGCTTTTTTGATGGTTGCGTCGTTGAGGTCCGGTTGGTTTTTCAGTTTACGCAGAGTGCGGGCAATCACTTCCGGGTTGCTGGCGGCTTCGCCTTTTGGCGAAATGCTGTGGTATTGCTCGGCAGTATTGGCCAGGTTCAGAAACTGACTAAACGCGCGCGCAACTGGCAGCAGCTCGTCATTAGACAAATTTTGTAGCGTGGTGAGCAGCTCCTGGCGATTAGCTTCATTGCCGGCGCGTGAAGATTTGGATAGCTTACGGATTGTTTCTACGCGATCAAGAATGTGTTCTCCCAGCGCATCCTTGATGGTTTCTCCCAGCACCTTGCCGAGCATACTGACATTACTACGCAACGCGGAATATTGTTCGTTCATATGATCCCAGACACCCCATCTCTGTTGTAATTGTCCTGCATCTTTCACGCTGCGGCGGCGTTGGCTGCGCTCTCCCACCCAGGTCACTTACTTATGTAAGCTCCCTGGGATGTGCTCGTTTGCCGTCTTGCCGCAACGCGAAATCTTTCGGACCAAGCTTTTTCACATCACTTCTCATCTTTATAAAGCCACGTAAAACCCGTGGCGTCAATTACTGCGAAATCGGTTCAGCAAACGAAAAAATGGCGGTAATTTATTAAAGTTAATTCGCATCGTGCCAAATAAGAAATGCTTATGAACATGTGGCGTAGAGATGCCGGATGGCGCTGCGCTTATCCGGCCTACAAGACGGGGTAGGCCCGGTAAACATCGCGTCACCGGGCAATATGCATTAATGCCAGCAAAAATGGTGTACTACCTGGGTAATCAATTCCCGGGTTGGCTTAATAAAACGCGTTTCGAGATATTCATCCGGCTGATGCGCCTGATTAATTGAGCCCGGACCAAGCACCAGCGTTGGGCATAATGTCTGCATAAACGGCGCTTCAGTACAGTAGTTCACCACGTCGGTTTTCGTACCCAACAGTTTTTCTACTACTTCAACCAGTTGGTGGTCCGGTGGACACTCGTAACCTGGAATCGGCGGATGTAATTCCGCCACCGTCAGGCGGCCCGGCCAGCGTTCGCTTACCGGGGCCAGCGCGTCGTTAAGCAGTCCATTAAGGTCGTTTAACGTCATGCCCGGCAGTGGACGAATATCCATATGCAATTCGCAGCAGGCGCAGATACGGTTTGAGGCATCGCCGCCGTGGATATGGCCCAGATTCAGCGTTGGATACGGAACGGTAAACGCCTCGTAGTGATACCGCGCTTTCAGCGAGTCACGCAGTTGCATGATGTGGCCAATCGCATCGTGCATCAGTTCAATGGCGTTAACCCCACGCGCCGGGTCGCTGGAATGACCGGACTGCCCCAGGACGCGAACGACATTAGAGATATGCCCTTTGTGCGCGCGTATCGGTTGCAACGACGTCGGTTCGCCAATGATCGCGCAGTCCGGACGTAATGCCGTGGTTTCGGAAAAATAACGCGCCCCCGCCATGCTGGTCTCTTCATCGGCGGTCGCCAGAATGTAGAGCGGCTTTTTCAACTTTGTGACGTCAACGTCACGTAGCGCGTCCAGAATAAAAGCGAAGAAGCCTTTCATATCCGCAGTGCCCAGGCCATAGAGCTTATTGTCGTGCTCGGTCAGCGTGAACGGGTCGCGCGTCCAGCGTCCGTCATCAAAGGGAACCGTGTCGGTATGGCCGGTCAGCAGCAAACCGCCCGCGCCATGTCCGGTGCTGGCGAGCATATTAAATTTGTTTCGCGTTCCTGGAACCGGCTGAACCTCTACGTTGAAACCAAGATCCCTGAACCAGCCTGCAAGCAAAGTGATTAAAGACGCATTACTTTGATCCAGGGATTCTTCGGTTGCGCTTATCGACGGTGTGGCAATCAGAGCGCGGTAAATCTCGATAAATGGCGGTAAAACGTTTTTCATTGTTGACACACCTCAGGTCATGATAGTATCAATATTCATGCATTAATTATGAATAAAAATACATTAACGTTGAGCATAAAGGAACCCGATGTTGAATACGCTGATTGTAGGCGCTAGCGGTTATGCGGGCGCAGAGCTTGTAAGCTACGTAAATCGCCACCCACATATGACCATAACCGCTTTGACCGTCTCAGCGCAAAGCAATGATGCAGGAAAGTTAATTTCTGATTTACATCCGCAGTTAAAAGGGATTGTCGACCTGCCATTGCAACCGATGTCGGATGTACGTGATTTTAGTGCAGATGTTGATGTGGTGTTCCTGGCGACAGCGCATGAAGTGAGCCACGATCTGGCGCCGCAGTTTTTACAGGCCGGATGCGTCGTATTCGATCTTTCCGGCGCGTTTCGGGTAAACGATCGCGCCTTCTATGAAAAGTACTACGGATTTACTCATCAGTATCCTGAGCTGCTGGAGCAGGCGGTGTACGGTCTGGCGGAGTGGAATGCCGATAAACTGAACACGGCGAATCTGATTGCGGTTCCTGGTTGCTATCCAACCGCAGCGCAGTTGTCGCTAAAACCGCTGATTGACGGCGGGCTTCTGGATCTGACGCAGTGGCCGGTAATTAATGCCACCAGCGGGGTGAGCGGCGCGGGGCGCAAGGCAGCAATTTCGAACAGTTTCTGTGAAGTGAGTTTGCAACCGTATGGCGTGTTTACGCATCGTCATCAGCCGGAAATCGCCGCCCATCTGGGTGCGGAGGTCATCTTCACCCCGCATCTGGGGAATTTTCCGCGCGGGATTCTGGAAACCATTACCTGCCGCCTGAAAGCGGGAGTAACTCATGCGCAGGTCGCCGACGTGTTGCAAAAAGCCTATGGCGACAAACCGCTGGTGCGCCTGTATGACAAAGGCGTTCCGGCGTTAAAGAACGTCGTCGGGCTGCCGTTCTGCGATATTGGTTTTGCCGTCCAGGGCGAACATCTGATTGTGGTGGCAACCGAAGACAACTTGTTGAAAGGCGCAGCGGCGCAGGCAGTACAGTGCGCTAATATTCGTTTTGGCTTCGCTGAAACGCAGTCTCTTATTTAAGGGTGAAATGATGAATCCATTAATTATCAAGCTGGGTGGCGTATTACTGGATAGCGAAGAGGCTCTGGAACGTCTTTTTACCGCGCTGGTCAACTATCGTGAGTCCCATCAGCGTCCGCTGGTGATTGTTCATGGCGGCGGTTGCGTGGTGGATGAGCTGATGAAAGGGCTGAATTTGCCAGTGAAAAAGAAAGACGGCCTGCGCGTGACGCCTGCCGATCAGATTGGCATCATTACCGGCGCGCTGGCGGGAACCGCTAACAAAACTCTGCTGGCCTGGGCGAAGAAACACCATATCGCCTCTGTTGGTCTGTTTCTGGGCGATGGCGACAGCGTAAACGTGACCCAACTCGATGAAGCGTTAGGCCACGTCGGGCTGGCGCAGCCGGGGTCGCCGAAGCTGATTAACATGTTGCTGGAAAACGGCTTTCTGCCGGTGGTCAGCTCCATTGGCGTAACAGACGACGGCCAACTGATGAACGTCAACGCCGATCAGGCGGCAACCGCGCTGGCGGCGACGCTGGGGGCCGATCTGATCCTGCTTTCCGACGTGAGCGGTATTCTGGACGGCAAAGGCCAGCGTATCGCCGAAATGACGGCGTCCAAAGCCGAGCAGCTTATCGACCAGGGCATTATTACCGACGGGATGATTGTGAAAGTGAATGCGGCTCTCGATGCTGCGCGGGCGCTGGGTCGCCCGGTGGATATCGCTTCCTGGCGTCATGCGGAGCAACTGCCGGCGCTGTTTAACGGCACGCCGATTGGCACGCGTATTCTGGCTTAACTATTTGTTCGCCCGATGGCGGCTGCGCCTTATCAGGCCTACGTGAACAGAAATTGTAAGCCGGATAAGCGTAGCGCTATCCGGCAGTGAAATTCGAAGAATTTAAGGAAGTCTATTATGGCACTTTGGGGTGGGCGTTTTACACAGGCGGCAGACCAGCGGTTTAAACAATTCAATGATTCGTTGCGCTTCGATTACCGTCTGGCGGAGCAGGATATTGTCGGTTCTGTGGCCTGGTCCAAAGCATTGGTCACGGTAGGCGTACTGACTGCCGATGAGCAACGACAGTTGGAAGAAGCGCTGAACGTGCTGCTGGAGGAGGTTCGCGCGAATCCGCAGCAAATCCTGCAAAGCGATGCGGAAGATATCCATAGCTGGGTGGAAGGTAAGCTCATCGACAAAGTGGGCCAGTTGGGTAAAAAGCTGCACACCGGGCGCAGCCGTAACGATCAGGTGGCGACGGACCTGAAACTGTGGTGCAAAGAGACGGTGAGGGAACTGCTTACCGCTAACCGCCAGCTACAGAGCGCGCTGGTGGAAACCGCGCAGGCGAACCAGGACGCGGTAATGCCGGGATATACCCATCTGCAACGCGCGCAGCCAGTGACTTTCGCCCACTGGTGTCTCGCGTATGTCGAAATGCTGGCGCGCGATGAAAGCCGCCTGCAGGACACGCTTAAACGTCTGGACGTGAGTCCGCTAGGTTGCGGCGCGTTGGCGGGAACGGCCTATGAAATTGACCGTGAACAATTGGCAGGCTGGCTGGGCTTTGCGTCTGCGACCCGCAACAGCCTGGACAGCGTGTCCGATCGTGACCACGTACTGGAATTGCTTTCTGATGCGGCTATCGGCATGGTGCATCTGTCACGCTTCGCGGAAGATCTGATTTTCTTTAATTCTGGTGAAGCGGGTTTTGTAGAGCTTTCTGACCGCGTGACTTCCGGTTCATCGTTAATGCCGCAGAAGAAAAACCCGGACGCGCTGGAGCTGATTCGCGGTAAGTGCGGTCGCGTACAAGGGGCGCTAACCGGCATGATGATGACTTTAAAAGGTCTGCCGCTGGCGTACAACAAAGATATGCAGGAAGACAAAGAAGGGCTGTTCGATGCGCTCGATACCTGGCTTGACTGCCTGCATATGGCGGCGTTGGTGCTGGACGGTATTCAGGTGAAACGCCCACGTTGTCAGGACGCGGCGCAACAGGGGTATGCCAACGCCACGGAGCTGGCGGATTACCTGGTCGCGAAAGGCGTGCCGTTCCGCGAAGCGCACCATATTGTCGGCGAAGCGGTGGTAGAAGCTATTCGCCAGGGTAAGCCGCTGGAAGCGTTGCCGCTGGCCGATTTACAGAAATTCAGCCGCGTGATTGGCGACGATGTGTATCCGATATTGTCTTTGCAGTCGTGTCTGGATAAACGGGCGGCAAAAGGCGGCGTTTCTCCGCAGCAGGTGGCGCAGGCCATCAACGATGCGAAGGCGCGCCTCGCGTTATAAGCCTTATAAGCGTAGCGCCATCAGGTAATACTGCCCGGCCGAGCATCAGCGACGCCGGGTTTTTTACGCAAAAAAAAGCGGACCAGAGGTCCGCAAAAGTTCACGTTGGCTTTAGTTATTTCGGGTTCGAGAGATACCCTCTGAACGGGCGGTGTCTTCAAGGGTTAAACGAGAAACCGCTCCGTTCTGTGATGTATTATTAATCAGAAAGGTTGATAGGGATAATCGTTCGTTGCTATGCTACCTATCGCCATGAACTATCGTGGCGACGGAGGATGAATAATGAATATTCGTGATCTTGAATATCTGGTGGCGTTAGCCGAACATCGCCATTTCCGGCGAGCGGCGGACTCCTGTCACGTCAGCCAGCCAACCCTTAGCGGGCAAATACGTAAGCTGGAAGATGAACTGGGCGTTATGCTGCTGGAGCGTACGAGCCGTAAAGTGCTGTTTACCCAGGCGGGCTTACTGCTGGTGGATCAGGCGCGTACCGTACTGCGTGAGGTCAAGGTGCTCAAGGAGATGGCAAGCCAACAAGGCGAGACGATGTCCGGCCCGCTGCATATTGGTTTAATCCCAACAATTGGTCCCTATTTGCTGCCGCTTATCATTCCAATGTTGCACCAGACTTTCCCGAAGCTGGAAATGTATCTGCATGAGGCGCAAACGCACCAGCTGTTAGCGCAACTCGATAGCGGCAAGCTTGACTGCGCTATTCTGGCGCTGGTGAAAGAGAGCGAGGCGTTTATCGAAGTGCCGCTGTTTGATGAGCCCATGATGCTGGCTATTTATGAGGATCATCCGTGGGCGAATCGCGATCGCGTGCCGATGTCCGATCTGGCGGGCGAGAAATTGCTGATGCTGGAAGATGGCCACTGTTTGCGCGATCAGGCGATGGGGTTTTGTTTTGAAGCGGGAGCGGATGAAGATACCCATTTCCGGGCGACCAGTCTGGAAACGCTGCGCAACATGGTGGCGGCGGGCAGTGGTATTACACTACTCCCCGCGCTGGCCGTACCGCAGGAGCGTAAGCGCGACGGCGTGGTTTATCTGCCATGCATTAAGCCCGAGCCGCGTCGTACCGTGGGGCTGGTTTATCGCCCGGGATCGCCGCTGCGTAGCCGTTATGAGCAACTGGCAGAGGCCATCCGTGGCGCAATGGATGGCCATTTCGACAAGGCGTTAAAACAGGCGGTTTAAGCCGTTCAACGCCGCAACCCGATAAGCTTCCGCCATGGTTGGGTAGTTAAAGGTGGTGTTAACGAAGTATTCGATGGTGTTACCGCCACCTTTCTGCTCCATGATCGCCTGGCCGATATGAATAATTTCGGCGGCGCGTTCGCCAAAGCAGTGAATCCCCAGAATTTCTTTGGTTTCGCGGTGGAAGAGAATTTTTAGCGTGCCGACGTTCATGCCGACGATTTGCGCTCGCGCCAGATGCTTAAACTGCGCGCGGCCCACTTCGTAAGGCACTTTCATTGCCGTTAACTGCTGCTCGGTTTTGCCGACAGAACTGATTTCCGGAATGGTATAAATCCCGGTGGGGATATCTTCGATAAGATGCGCGGTCGCTTCGCCTTTCACCAGCGCCTGCGCTGCAATACGCCCCTGATCGTAGGCGGCGGAGGCCAGACTGGGATAGCCAATCACGTCGCCCACCGCATAGACGTGCGGCAGGGCGGTCTGGTACATACTGTTGACTTTGAGCTGTCCACGGCTATCTGTTTCCAGACCAATATTCTCCAGCGCCAGCGAATCGGTGTTACCGGTACGGCCATTAGCATAAAGCAGGCAGTCAGCCTTCAGTTTTTTGCCGGATTTCAGGTGCATGATGACGCCATCATCGCAGCCTTCGATTTTCTCATACTCTTCATTGTGGCGAATAACCACGCCGCTATTCCAGAAATGGTAAGAGAGAGAGTCGGACATCTCCTGATCGAGAAAGGCCAGCAGGCGATCGCGGGTGTTGATCAGATCCACTTTCACATCCATACCGCGGAAGATGGACGCATATTCGCAGCCGATAACGCCAGCGCCGTAAATAATAACGTGGCGCGGTTCATGGTGGAGACTCAGGATTGAGTCGCTGTCATAAATGCGCGGATGCGAGAAATCCACATCACTGGGATGGTAAGGACGCGAACCACAGGCAATAACAAATTTTTCTGCCGTCAGGGTTTCAACCGTGCCGTCATGGCATTCCAGCGCCAGGGTATGTTCGTCAATAAAATGGGCGTTGCCCTGCAAGATTTCACAGTGGTTACGCTCATAAAACCCCTGACGCATACGCGTTTGTTGATTAATCACATTATCGGCATGATTAAGGATATCGGCGAAAGAAGAACGAAGGAGACGGGAGTGGTCGCTATAGAGCGGGTTTTGATTAAATTCAATAATGCGGCTGACGGCGTGGCGAAGGGCTTTGGATGGGATGGTGCCCCAGTGGGTACATCCGCCGCCAACGTTATGATAACGCTCAATCACCGCGACGCGTGCTCCTTGCTTAACCAGACCCATTGCAGCGCCTTCACCGCCGGGGCCTGACCCTATGACGACTGCATCATAATCCCAGGAATGTGGCATGGTATTACTCACCTGTTTTTATACATAAAATAAACACGATGATAACATTTGCCCAGCTTTAACCCAATTATCGTTGTGCTTTTTTGCGAAGCCGGAGCACAAACTGTCTGTAAACAATCATTCACAATCCAGTGTGAACCCGTTACTTTTATTCTCTGGTATAGTGCCGAATAAGGCATATGGAAGGATTCAGACATTGTGATGGGTGTTAGAGCGCAACAAAAAGAAAAAACCCGGCGTTCGCTGGTGGAAGCCGCATTCAGCCAACTGAGCGCTGAGCGGAGTTTCGCCAGCCTGAGTTTGCGTGAGGTGGCGCGTGAAGCGGGCATTGCGCCAACGTCGTTTTACCGTCATTTTCGCGATGTCGATGAACTCGGTCTGACGATGGTGGATGAAAGCGGTCTGATGCTGCGTCAGTTGATGCGTCAGGCGCGACAGCGTATCGCGAAAGGCGGCAGCGTCATTCGCACGTCGGTCTCCACATTTATGGAGTTTATCGGCAACAACCCCAACGCCTTCCGTCTGTTATTGCGTGAGCGTTCCGGCACTTCAGCGGCGTTTCGTGCCGCCGTCGCACGGGAGATTCAGCACTTTATTGCGGAACTTGCCGACTATCTGGAACTCGAAAACCATATGCCGCGCGCGTTTACTGAAGCCCAGGCCGAAGCGATGGTAACTATTGTCTTTAGCGCGGGCGCAGAGGCGTTGGACATCGGCGCTGAACAGCGTCGGCAATTAGAAGAGCGGCTGGTATTGCAACTGCGCATGATTGCGAAAGGGGCGTATTACTGGTATCGCCGTGAGCAAGAGAAAATAGCACATCATTCCGAATAACGTGAAGGACGAGTAATGAAACAGTCAGGTCAAGATAAAGGTACGCTGTTGCTGGCGCTCATCGCTGGCTTATCGATTAACGGCACATTCGCGGCGCTGTTTAGCGCTATTGTGCCGTTCTCCGTATTCCCGGTTATCTCGCTGGTGCTGACGGTATATTGTCTGCATCAGCGCTACCAAAATCGTACTATGCCGGTAGGTTTGCCGGGGTTGGCCGCCGCCTGTTTCATTCTTGGCGTTTTACTGTATAGCACCGTGGTGCGTGCAGAATATCCGGATATTGGCTCTAATTTCTTCCCGGCGGTGCTGTCGGTGATTCTGGTATTCTGGATTGGCTTTAAACTGCGTAACCGCAAGCAGGACACCGCGGAATAGTGTGCGAATGCCGGATGGCGGTATAACCGGCCATCCGACGTACATTTTACCTTGCGGTGAGTAATACTCCGCATTCCATATGATGCGTATACGGGAACTGATCGAATAGCGCCAGGCGAGACACCGTGTGCGTCTGGCTTAACGTTTCCAGGTTTTTGCACAACGTTTCCGGATTGCAGGAAATGTACAGAATACGTGGATAAGCCTGCACCATTTTTTCCGTTTCGCTGTCCAGACCGCTACGCGGCGGATCGACAAAAATGGTTTCGCACTGATAGCGCTTCAGGTCGATCCCCTGCAGGCGATTAAACTCACGAACGCCGTTCATCGCCTGGGTAAACTCTTCCGCCGCCATGCGAATAATTTGCACATTATCAATATGATTAGCGGCAATATTGTACTGTGCGGCAGCGACGGACGGTTTGGCGATTTCGGTTGCCAGCACGCGGTTAAAATTGCGCGCCAGCGCTAAAGAAAAATTGCCGTTGCCGCAATACAACTCAAGCAGATCGCCTTTTGAGTCTTTCGTCACCTCCAGCGCCCACTCTAACATCTGAATATTCATGGCGGCGTTTGGCTGCGTAAAGCTGTTTTCGACCTGGCGGTAGATCATCTCTTTACCTGCCACAGGCAGACGCTCATCAATATAATCCTGATCCAATTCGATTTTAGTTTTAGTGGCCCGGCCAATCAGGTGTACGTTCAGACCTTGCGCGCGTAAAGCATCGCGTAACGCAGTGGCGGCTTCACGCCACTCTTCGTCCAGCTTCTTATGGTACAGCAACGACACTACCGCCTGGTTGCTCAAGGTCGTGAGATAATCGATCTGGAACAGCTTATGCCGCAGTGCATGATTATCGCGCACGCCGGCAATCATCGCCTTCATTAAGGTATTAATCAGTTGGCTGGCCGCCGGGAAGGTGTCAACGCGAATCCGGCTTTTGGTCTGCTGATCAAACATAATGTGGTACAGGTCATCGCCGTCATGCCACAGGCGAAATTCCGCACGCATACGATAGTGACTGACCGGCGAGCGAAATACTTCCGGAACCAGGCCAGAAAACGGCGCCATCATACTCTGCAAGCGCGCCACTTTTTCGGCCAGCTGCGCCTCATACTGTTCTGTCGGAAGATGTTCGGGGGTCATATCGCATCCTGAATAATAAAAGTACGCGGGGATTGTAGGGATTGCTCAGTGGATGTCCAGCTATTGATGATTTCTGATTTGTGATGCGCGGTCTGGACAGGGTGTTGTGACAGACGGTAGCATCCGTGGGCCGGTCCTGTGAGTTAATAGGGAATCCAGTGAAAATCTGGAGCTGACGCGCAGCGGTAAGGAAAGGTGAGATGAGAGCGTAAGCAGACACTGCCTCCGGCGGGAAGTCATCATTTCTGCTATCCAGCCAACGGATAACCCTCCAAGCCCGAAGACCTGCCGGCTAACGTCGCATCTGGTTTTTCATCATCGCGTACTATCGATGAAGCCTGCGGCATCCTTCTTATATTGTGGATGCTTTACAATGATTAAAAAAGCTACGCTGCTGACGGCGTTCTCCGTCACGGCCTTTTCCGCTTGGGCGCAGGACACTAGCCCGGATACCCTGGTTGTCACCGCCAACCGTTTTCAGCAGCCTGTAAACTCTGTTTTGGCGCCAACCGATGTCGTCACCCGCGAGGATATTCAGCGCTGGCAGTCAAAAGATCTTAATGACGTAATGCGCCGTCTTCCTGGTGTGGATATTTCACAGAGTGGCGGAATGGGGAAGAGTTCCTCGCTGTATGTTCGTGGCACCGAATCGCGGCATGTCCTGGTACTGATTGATGGTGTGCCGATGGCGCGGGCGGGCATTAGTAACGCGATTGATATTGGTCAGCTTCCGGTGTCGTTAGTGCAGCGCATTGAATACATTCGCGGACCGCGTTCAGCGGTGTACGGTTCTGGCGCGATTGGCGGCGTCGTCAATATTATTACGATGAGCAATGACGAGAAATCACAGATCAACGCCGGTATGGGATCGGATGGCTACCAGACCTATGATGGGATTATGAATAAACGGTTTGGCGATACGATTGTAACTGCTGCCGGGGCGTATGAGACGACCAGGGGTTTTAACATTCAGCCTGACTCTCCCTATAACGGGGACAGTGACCGGGACGGCTACCGCAATAAGTTGTTCTGGGGAGGCGTACAGCATAAGTTTAACGATAACGTCTCCGGTTTCTTTCGCGGCTATGGTTATACGGCGAATAGCGATTACGATCAGGGTTCATATGGTTATGTTGGCGGCAATGATGAGGCCCAGAATTACACCCAATCTTGGGATGCTGGCCTGCAATACAGTTCTGGCATCTATTCTTCTCAGCTGATCGCCAATTATCAACATATTAAAGATTACAACTACAGTAACGATCTTGGTCGGTATGCGGGGGATGCCTCGCTGGATAACATGGAGCAGCGTTATATTCAATGGGGTAATAGTGTTGAAGTTGGGCACGGAGCGGTTAGCGGTGGGGCTGACTGGAAACAGGAAAAACTGACCTCCAGTAGTACAACGAAGGCCGATACTTACAAACGTGATACCACCGGGCTCTATCTGACCGGACAGCAACAAATCGATAGTGTCACGTTGGAAGCTTCTGGCCGTGAAGATCATGATGAGCAGTTCGGCTGGCATGGGACATGGCAGACCGCAACGGGCTGGGAGTTTGTTGATGGTTATCGGGCAACTCTCTCCTATGGTACGGGGTTCCTGGCACCGTCCCTTGGGCAGCAATATGGCGCGACGCGTTTTGCATCTTCTTATGGGCCTGGTATTGCCGCTAACCCAAACCTAAAGCCGGAAGAATCCAGGCAGTGGGAGGCCGGCATTGATGGGCTGACCGGACCGCTGGATTGGCGCCTTTCTGCATATCATTATAAGGTTCAAAACCTGATCGATTATAAAGATAATCAATACGTTAATCTGAAGTCGGCCACCATTAAAGGTCTGGAGTGGACCGGAAATATCACCACTGGCCCGGTAGATCACCACCTGACGCTGCAATACGTCGATCCGCGTGATGATGAAACCAATAAGGTTCTCTATCGCCGTGCTAAGCAGCAGGTAAAGTATGAGCTGACCGGACAGATTTTTGAACTCGGCTGGAATGTGATGTATCAGTACCTCGGCGAACGTTACGATAAAGACTACGACAATAATAGAGATGTAAAAATGGGCGGCTTGAGCTTGTGGGATATTGGAGTTTCATATCCGGTCACCTCACATCTGACAGTTCGTGGTAAAATAGCCAACCTGTTCGACAAAGATTACGAGACAGTTTATGGCTACCAAACTGCAGGACGAGAATACACCTTGTCTGGCAGCTACACCTTCTGAACCACGTCCCACCGTGCTGGTATTTGATTCCGGCGTCGGTGGATTGTCGGTCTATGATGAGATCCGGCGGCTCCTGCCGGATCTCCACTATATATATGCTTTCGATAACGTGGCGTTCCCCTACGGGGAAAAGAGCGAAACGTTTATCGTCGAGCGCGTTGTCGAGATTGTGACTGCGGTACAGCAGCGCTATCCCCTTTCACTGGCGGTGATTGCCTGCAATACCGCCAGTACGGTCTCACTTCCCGCATTACGTGAAAAGTTTGCCTTCCCGGTGGTGGGCGTTGTGCCTGCGATTAAACCAGCGGCGCGGCTGACCGCCAATGGCGTTGTCGGGCTACTGGCGACGAGAGCGACGGTCAAACGTCCTTATACTCACGAGCTGATTGCGCGCTTCGCTAATGAATGTCAGATAGCCATGTTGGGGTCGGCAGAACTGGTGGAACTGGCGGAAGCGAAATTACATGGCGACTCGGTCTCGCTGGAAGAGCTGCGCCGCATATTACGCCCATGGCTACGAATGCCGGAGCCGCCTGACACGGTCGTTCTGGGGTGTACGCATTTCCCTCTATTACGGGACGAGCTTTTGCAAGTCCTGCCCGAAGGGACGCGGTTAGTGGATTCCGGCGCGGCGATAGCGCGTCGTACAGCCTGGCTGTTGGAACATGAAGCGCCGGATGCGAAATCAACCGATGCCAATATTGCTTATTGCATGGCAATGACGCCAGGAGCTGAACAATTATTACCCGTTTTACAGCGTTATGGCTTTGAAACGCTCGAAAAACTGGCGGTTTAATGGCGTTTTGGGTAAATACCAGGCACTTGAGAAATTATTTTAAATTTCCTCTTGTCAGGCAGAAATAACTCCCTATAATGCGCCACCACTGACACGGAACAACGGCACACAGGCCGCCGGGTCAGCGGGGTTCAGACCAGAACCTCACGGAGAAAAGCGAAAATAAACGCTTGACTCTGAAGCGGGAAAGCGTAATATGCACACCCCGCGCCGCTGAGAAAAAGCGAAGCGGCACTGCTCTTTAACAATTTATCAGACAATCTGTGTGGGCACTCGAAGATACGGATTCTTGACGTCCTCGGACGAAAAAT
>NZ_JAMMZV010000011.1:0-93223 GCF_051811585.1 Salmonella sp. NW177
GAAGTGAAACGCCGTAGCGCCGATGGTAGTGTGGGGTCTCCCCATGCGAGAGTAGGGAACTGCCAGGCATCAAATTAAGCAGTAAACTGATGTAAAAATCAGTGGTTGTAAAAGAATTCGGTGGAGCGGTAGTTCAGTTGGTTAGAATACCTGCCTGTCACGCAGGGGGTCGCGGGTTCGAGCCCCGTCCGTTCCGCCACCCTAATTAGGGGCGTAGTTCAATTGGTAGAGCACCGGTCTCCAAAACCGGGTGTTGGGAGTTCGAGTCTCTCCGCCCCTGCCAGAAATAATCCTTAGCATCTGCTAAGGATTTTTTTTGCCTGAAATTACCTGATTATCTGATCAGGTAATCGTAAGTTCCCTTCTTTTTCTTTTCATCATTTTCATTGTTCATCCAGCACATCCGTTTTTAACAGATCGCAGATCAGCGAGTATTTATCGCTGTTTTGCAGCCAAATGGCGTATAGCGGCCGTGAAAGCGTTGCGCTGTCGGCAACGGTATGTAATCCGCCCTTTTCATTTGCCCAGTTTACAGGAAGCCAGCTACAGCCATTTAATGCGCTAAGCTGCTGTCGGGCGAGTTCGGCTGAGCTGGTTGTTAATACCGGCACTTCATCTGCTGCGATCAGCCCGGTTTCATGCTGTTGGAAGTCTGGTCCCCACTCCAGCCGCAGATAATTGAGTTCTGATTTCTTACGGGCAGGGCTGCTGCAATATAACGCCAAAGTGAAGTGCCCTAACAACTGACTGCTGAACTCATCCATTTTGGGCGCTTCGGTAGTAATGAGGAGATCAAGCTGGCGTTCATGAAGTTGCTTCACAAGCGATTGCCGTTGAGCGATTCTGGCTTCGAACTGCAGGCCGCTTTGCGGCTCCTGTAGTTGGTACAGTCGCCCCAGCCAGGCGTTAAGCATACACTCCCATAAAGACGCGCTGGCGCCGATGGAAAACTCGTTATGGCGTGAGGTATGCGCCACCTCTTTACGTGCCGCCTGCCACGTATTCATCAGCGTTTCCGCATACGGTAAAAGTTTTTCGCCAGCCGTGGTTAAACGGATATTGTTTCTGTGCCGCGTAAAAAGGTTTACGCCCAGTTGATTCTCCAGTTGCCTGATACGAAAGCTCACCGCGGATTGCGTCAGGTAAAGTGCTTCTGCGGCCCGCCCGAAATGGCGTGTCCGGCTAACTTCCAGGAAAGTTTTTAACAATTCCGTATCCACTGTGCTCTCCACAAAATTATTTGTCGTTATGATTTAAATGTTTTGTTTTACACTCTGTCAAGCGTAACTAATACTCCGCGCCATAAATAGCTCAGACAAAGAATTAGGAGCGTGCAGGATGGCGGAAAGCTTTACGACGACTAATCGATATTTTGACAATAAACATTATCCACGTGGATTCTCTCGTCACGGTGATTTCACGATTAAAGAGGCACAACTGCTTGAGCGTCATGGTCATGCCTTTAATGATCTGGATCTTGGCAAGCGTGAGCCTGTGACTGAAGAAGAGAAGCTGTTTGTAGCGGTATGTCGCGGTGAACGCGAGCCGGTAACGGATGCAGAACGCGTCTGGTCCAAGTATATGACGCGTATCAAGCGTCCAAAACGCTTCCACACCTTGTCTGGCGGCAAGCCGCAAGTTGAAGGCGCAGAAGACTACACCGAAGCTGATGATTAATAAAAAGGGCGTAATGCCCTTTTTTTACGCCAACAGCTTTTGCAAATGAATTAACAATCTGTCTATCGCCCGATAGCTTACCGCCTCCTGCAAATGCTGACGCGAGATCTGGTCAGCCAGTTCTATGTCGGCAATGGTTCTGGCCACTTTTAGTAAACGCTGCCAGGCGCGAATGGATAATCCAAGATGCACCAGCGTGTCTTCAAGCCAGCGGGCGTCATCGTGATGCAAAACACAGTATTTTTGGATTTCGCGACCCTCCAGACGCGCGTTTAACTTCTTCTGCCGTCGGTACTGCCGTTCATGGGCGGCGATGACCCGCTTTTTTACCGTAGCGCTGCTCTCACCCTTTGAGGCGTGTTGGCTAAGAATCCCGGGCGGTGGAAGCGGTATCTCAAGCGAAAGGTCAAAACGATCAAGAAACGGGCCTGACAACCGATTAAGGTAACGTAGTGTCTGTTCTGGCGTGCAGCGATTATGGTTTCCCTGATAATGTCCGGTTGGGCTGGGATTCATTGCGGCGATTAACTGGAACCTGGCAGGGTACGTTATTTTCGCTCTGGTACGGGATAAATGAATTTGACCGGATTCTATAGGTTCACGTAGCGCATCCAGTGTGCGTCGTTCAAATTCAGGCAATTCATCAAGGAACAAAATTCCGTTGTGCGCCAGCGATATCTCCCCCGGGGCGGGTATTGCGCCGCCGCCGACCATAGCAGTAAGCGAGGCGCTATGATGAGGTGAGCGAAAGGGACGTTGCTGCCATCGTTTTTGTACCGTATCGGCATTAACCAGACTGAGGATCGCGGCGCTTTCCAACGCCTCTTCATTGCTTAATGGTGGAAGAATCCCGCTCAGTCGACTGGCCAGCATGGTTTTACCCGTACCCGGCGGGCCGATCAATAGCAGATTATGTCCCCCTGCCGCTGTAATCTCCAGGCCGCGTTTACCCTGCTCCTGACCGATCACATCGCGAAGATCGGCAGTTGCGGTAGACGATGCCATATCCTGAGCTAAAGGTCTTTCCAGGGCGTGTTTCCCTTCCAGAAAGGCGCAGACGGTTTGTAGATGATCGGCGATAAAACATCCTTCTTTGCTGATAAGCCCAACCTCCGCCGCGTTCTCTGTTGCGACGATAATATTTCTGCCGGCCCTGATGGCTTCCGTTGCGCTTGATATTGCGCCAGGAACGCCACGTAATGCGCCTGTAAGCGCTAACTCACCCACCAGCTCATATGCCTCAAGATTCGACGCTGTAAGCTGCTCAGACGCGGCCAGAAGCGCAACAGCAATAGGCAGGTCATACCTTCCGCCCTCTTTCGGTAGATCGGCTGGAGCAAGGTTAATGGTTATTTTTTTAGCCGGAAATTCATATCCGCTATTAATAATCGCACTACGTACCCGGTCACGCGCCTCTTTTACCGTGGTTTCCGGTAGGCCAACCATGGTTAATCCCGGTAATCTATTACTGATATGCACCTCTATAGTGATAGGCGGCGCATTGACGCCAAGTGCGGCGCGAGTATGAACAATCGCCAGTGACATAATCCCTCCTGTTACGTGGATTATGCGGGATAGAAGAGAAAATCGAATTACTGACTTTTTGTTTTTTAGCGGCTGCTTCCTGAATTTTGGCGTCATTTTCAGGTAAGAAACATCAAACTGGAAGAACGCTCGCAGAAGCGAAAAGAAGGAAAACAGGGTGTAGAGTGCGCCAAATGGGGGAGGAAAACGTGAAAATTTTTCAGTTGCTAATTTTTCTTATAAAAAACAAAGCACTTTTAGGCATTCACCTGCATTATCTGAAACATGGTTAAAAAAATATCTTGTGCTATTGGCAAAACCTATGGTAACTCTTTAGGTATTCCTTCGAACAAGATGCAAGAATAGACAAAAATGACAGCCCTTCTACGAGTGATTAGCCTGGTCGTGATTAGCGTGGTGGTGATTATTATCCCACCGTGCGGGGCTGCACTTGGACGAGGAAAGGCTTAGAAATCAAGCCTTAACGAACTAAGACCCCCGCACCGAAAGGTCCGGGGGTTTTTTTTTGGCCTGAAAAACTTAAGCGAGGAGCAGAGCGTGAATAACAGCATAAAATTCTGTTTCTCAAGATTTACGACGGGGATGTAACTATGAACGGGGCACAGTGGGTGGTACATGCTTTGCGAGCGCAGGGGGTGAAAACCGTATTTGGTTATCCTGGCGGCGCAATTATGCCGGTTTACGACGCGTTGTATGACGGTGGTGTGGAGCATTTGTTGTGCCGACACGAGCAGGGTGCCGCAATGGCGGCAATCGGTTATGCCCGTTCTACCGGCAAAACCGGTGTTTGTATCGCCACCTCCGGCCCTGGCGCCACTAACCTGATCACTGGCCTGGCGGATGCGTTGTTAGATTCGGTCCCCGTCGTCGCGATCACGGGTCAGGTTTCCGCCCCGTTCATCGGCACTGATGCGTTCCAGGAGGTGGATGTGTTAGGCCTGTCGCTGGCCTGTACCAAACACAGCTTCCTGGTGCAGTCGCTGGCAGAGTTGCCGCGCATCATGGCGGAGGCTTTTGAAGTCGCCAACGCTGGCCGTCCTGGCCCGGTTCTGGTGGATATCCCGAAAGATATCCAGTTGGCCAGCGGTGAGCTGGAACCCTGGTTTACTACCGTTGCTAACGAAGCGACCTTCCCGCAGGCTGATGTGGAACAGGCGCGCCAGATGCTGGAACAGGCGAAAAAACCCATGCTGTACGTCGGCGGTGGTGTTGGTATGGCGCAGGCGGTTCCGGCGCTGCGTAAATTTATCGCGGTAACGCAAATGCCAGTTACCTGCACGCTGAAAGGGCTGGGGGCTGTTGAAGCTGATTATCCGTACTATCTGGGCATGCTGGGAATGCACGGTACTAAAGCGGCTAATTTCGCGGTGCAAGGGTGTGATTTACTGATCGCAGTGGGTGCACGTTTTGATGACCGGGTGACCGGTAAGCTGAATACGTTTGCGCCGAACGCCAGCGTAATCCATATGGATATCGACCCGGCGGAAATGAACAAACTGCGTCAGGCACACGTCGCGTTGCAGGGCGATTTAAATTCGCTGTTGCCGGCATTACAGCAACCGCTGAAGATCGACGCATGGCGTCAGTCCTGTGCAGAGCTGCGCGCAGAACACGCCTGGCGCTATGACCATCCTGGCGAGACTATCTATGCGCCGTTGTTGTTGAAGCAATTGTCGGAACGCAAACCCGCAGACAGCGTGGTGACGACGGATGTTGGGCAGCATCAGATGTGGTCAGCCCAGCATATGACTTACACCCGCCCGGAGAACTTCATCACTTCCAGCGGTCTGGGGACGATGGGATTCGGCTTACCGGCGGCCGTTGGCGCGCAAGTAGCGCGACCGAATGATACCGTTATCTGTATCTCCGGTGACGGCTCCTTCATGATGAATGTTCAGGAGTTGGGCACCGTAAAACGCAAGCAGTTACCGTTGAAGATAGTCTTACTCGACAACCAGCGGTTAGGGATGGTTCGACAATGGCAGCAACTGTTTTTCCAGGAGCGATATAGCGAAACCACCCTGACCGATAACCCCGATTTCCTCATGCTGGCCAGCGCCTTCGGCATTCCAGGCCAGCACATTACTCGTAAAGACCAGGTTGAAGCGGCACTCGACACGATGTTGGCAAGCGAAGGGCCGTACCTGCTTCACGTCTCAATCGACGAACTTGAAAATGTCTGGCCGTTGGTGCCGCCTGGCGCCAGTAACTCTGAAATGCTGGAGAAATTATCATGATGCAACATCAGGTCAATGTATCGGCACGCTTTAATCCAGAAACCTTAGAACGTGTTTTACGCGTGGTGCGCCATCGTGGTTTTCAGGTGTGCTCCATGAATATGGAAGCCGCGACCGATGCGCAGAATATAAATATTGAATTGACCGTTGCCAGTCCCCGGTCGGTCGACTTACTGTTTAGTCAGTTAAGTAAACTGGTAGATGTTGCGCATGTCGCAATCTGCCAGAGCGCTGCCACATCACAACAAATCCGCGCCTGAGCGCAAAAGGAAGAAAAATGACGACGAAAAAAGCTGATTATATTTGGTTCAATGGCGAGATGGTGCGCTGGGAAGACGCGAAGGTTCACGTAATGTCTCACGCGCTGCACTACGGTACGTCGGTATTTGAAGGGATTCGGTGCTACGACTCTCACAAAGGCCCGGTAGTGTTTCGTCATCGTGAACATATGCAGCGCCTGCGCGACTCAGCAAAAATTTATCGTTTTCCGGTTTCCCAGAGTATTGATGAGCTGATGGAAGCCTGCCGCGAAGTGATCCGCAAAAACAACCTGACCAGCGCCTATATCCGTCCGTTGGTATTTGTCGGCGATGTCGGTATGGGCGTTAACCCGCCCCCGGGATACACCACTGACGTCATCATCGCCGCGTTCCCGTGGGGGGCATACCTGGGCGCCGAAGCGCTGGATCAGGGGATCGATGCGATGGTTTCTTCCTGGAATCGCGCTGCGCCGAACACCATTCCAACCGCTGCGAAAGCGGGCGGTAACTACCTCTCCTCACTGCTGGTGGGTAGCGAAGCGCGCCGCCACGGCTATCAGGAAGGCATCGCTCTGGATGTAAACGGCTATATCTCCGAAGGCGCAGGCGAAAACCTGTTTGAGGTAAAAGATGGCGTGCTGTTTACTCCGCCGTTTACCTCTTCCGCGCTGCCAGGCATTACTCGCGATGCGATCATCAAACTGGCGAAAGAGCTGGGTATTGAAGTGCGCGAGCAGGTGCTGTCCCGTGAGTCGCTGTATCTGGCCGACGAAGTGTTTATGTCCGGAACCGCGGCAGAAATTACTCCGGTACGCAGCGTTGATGGTATCCAGGTAGGCGAAGGCCGCTGCGGTCCTGTCACCAAGCGTATCCAACAAGCCTTCTTTGGTCTCTTCACTGGAGAAACTGAGGATAAATGGGGCTGGTTGGATCCGGTAAATTCATAATAAATAAAGTTAATATTTTCCCAAATAATTTGCGTCACAGGAAGGCGGCAACGCAGCAAATCCCCAGAAGCTTACTGTCGTAAGTGACTGGGGTGAGTGAGGCAGCCAACGCACCTGTGGCGTGAAGTATGAAGGGAAAAGATGGGGAGTAAATAAAGCATGCCTAAGTACCGTTCCGCCACCACCACCCATGGTCGTAATATGGCGGGTGCCCGCGCGCTGTGGCGCGCCACCGGAATGACCGACAGTGATTTTGGCAAACCGATTATCGCCGTGGTGAACTCATTCACTCAGTTTGTGCCGGGTCACGTTCATCTGCGCGATCTCGGTAAGCTGGTCGCCGAACAGATTGAAGCTTCCGGCGGTGTGGCGAAAGAGTTCAACACTATTGCCGTGGATGACGGGATCGCCATGGGGCACGGGGGTATGCTCTATTCACTGCCGTCACGCGAGCTGATCGCCGACTCCGTGGAGTACATGGTGAACGCTCACTGCGCTGACGCGATGGTGTGTATCTCCAACTGCGACAAAATCACCCCAGGGATGCTCATGGCCTCGCTGCGCCTGAATATTCCGGTGATCTTTGTCTCCGGCGGACCGATGGAAGCCGGGAAAACCAAGCTTTCAGACAAAATTATCAAGCTGGATCTGGTTGATGCCATGATTCAGGGCGCGGACCCGAAAGTCTCTGACGATCAAAGTAACCAGGTGGAGCGTTCCGCCTGTCCAACCTGCGGCTCCTGCTCCGGCATGTTTACCGCTAACTCCATGAACTGCCTGACCGAAGCGCTGGGCCTGTCGCAGCCGGGCAACGGTTCGCTGCTGGCGACCCATGCTGACCGGAAGCAGTTGTTCCTCAATGCCGGTAAGCGGATTGTTGAACTGACTAAACGCTATTACGAGCAGGATGACGAAAGCGCACTGCCACGAAACATTGCCAACAAGGCGGCGTTTGAGAATGCGATGACGCTGGATATTGCGATGGGCGGTTCGACCAATACCGTTCTGCATCTACTGGCGGCGGCGCAGGAAGCGGAAATCGACTTCACCATGAGTGATATCGACAAGCTGTCCCGCAAGGTGCCGCAGCTGTGTAAAGTGGCGCCAAGTACCCAGAAATACCATATGGAAGACGTTCACCGTGCCGGCGGTGTGCTGGGTATTTTAGGCGAGCTGGATCGCGCCGGGCTGCTGAACCGCAACGTGAAAAACGTATTAGGCCTGACGCTGCCGCAAACGCTGGAACAGTACGACATCACGGTTACGCAGGACGAAGCGGTTAAAAAAATGTTCCGTGCTGGCCCTGCCGGTATCCGTACTACCCAGGCGTTCTCGCAGGATTGTCGCTGGGATTCGCTGGATGACGACCGCGCAGCGGGTTGCATCCGCTCGCTGGAATATGCCTATAGCAAAGACGGCGGTCTGGCGGTGCTGTATGGCAACTTCGCCGAAAACGGCTGCATTGTGAAAACCGCAGGCGTCGATGACAGCATCCTTAAATTTACCGGCCCGGCGAAAGTGTATGAAAGCCAGGACGACGCGGTAGAGGCGATTCTCGGCGGCAAAGTAGTGGAAGGCGATGTAGTCGTGATCCGCTACGAAGGGCCGAAAGGCGGGCCGGGAATGCAGGAAATGCTCTATCCGACCAGTTTCCTGAAGTCGATGGGGTTGGGCAAAGCCTGCGCGCTCATCACCGATGGGCGTTTTTCCGGCGGTACTTCGGGTCTTTCCATCGGCCACGTCTCGCCGGAAGCGGCCAGCGGCGGCACTATTGCGTTGATTGAAGATGGCGACACTATTGAGATTGATATTCCGAACCGCAGCATTCAGTTGCAGTTGAGTGAGGCTGAAATCGCCGCACGCCGCGAGGCGCAGGAAGCTCGTGGCGACAAAGCCTGGACGCCGAAAAATCGTCAGCGTCAGGTTTCGTTTGCCCTGCGTGCCTACGCCAGCCTGGCGACCAGCGCCGATAAAGGCGCGGTGCGCGATAAATCGAAACTGGGAGGTTGATGATGGCGGAATCTCAACCACTGTCAGTCGCGCCGGAAGGGGCGGAGTATCTGCGCGCGGTGCTACGCGCGCCAGTATACGAAGCGGCGCAGGTGACGCCGCTGCAAAAAATGGAAAAGCTCTCGTCACGTCTGGATAACGTTATTCTCGTCAAACGCGAAGACCGGCAGCCGGTACATAGCTTTAAGCTGCGCGGCGCTTACGCGATGATGGCCGGATTGACCGAAGAACAAAAAGCCCACGGCGTGATTACTGCGTCGGCGGGGAACCATGCGCAGGGCGTGGCGTTCTCCTCCGCGCGGCTTGGCGTGAAGTCGCTGATCGTCATGCCAAAAGCAACGGCGGATATTAAAGTCGATGCGGTACGCGGTTTTGGCGGCGAAGTGCTGTTGCACGGCGCTAATTTTGATGAAGCGAAAGCGAAAGCTATTGAACTGGCGCAGCAGCAGGGTTTTACCTGGGTGCCGCCGTTTGATCACCCAATGGTGATCGCCGGGCAGGGCACGCTGGCGCTGGAGCTGCTTCAGCAGGATTCGCATCTCGATCGTGTCTTTGTGCCGGTTGGCGGCGGCGGCCTGGCGGCGGGCGTAGCGGTACTGATCAAACAATTGATGCCGCAAATCAAAGTGATTGCCGTCGAAGCGGAGGATTCCGCCTGCCTGAAAGCGGCGTTGGAAGCCGGTCATCCAGTGGATCTCCCGCGCGTTGGGTTATTTGCTGAAGGCGTGGCGGTAAAACGCATCGGCGACGAAACCTTCCGCCTGTGCCAGGAATATCTCGACGACATTATTACAGTCGATAGCGACGCGATCTGCGCGGCGATGAAAGACCTGTTTGAAGATGTGCGTGCGGTGGCGGAGCCGTCCGGCGCGCTGGCGCTGGCGGGGATGAAAAAATATATCGCCCAGCACAATATTCGCGGCGAACGCCTGGCGCACGTCCTTTCCGGCGCCAACGTCAACTTCCACGGCTTGCGCTATGTGTCTGAACGCTGCGAGCTGGGGGAACAGCGCGAAGCGTTACTGGCGGTGACCATTCCGGAAGAAAAGGGGAGCTTTCTCAAATTCTGCCAGTTGCTTGGCGGGCGTATGGTCACCGAATTTAACTACCGTTTTGCCGACGCGAAAAATGCCTGTATTTTTGTCGGCGTACGCGTCAGTCAGGGGCTGGAGGAGCGAAAAGAGATTATCACCCAACTGTGCGACGGCGGTTATAGCGTAGTGGATCTCTCCGACGATGAAATGGCGAAGCTGCATGTGCGCTATATGGTCGGCGGACGCCCCTCCAAGCCATTACAGGAGCGTTTGTATAGTTTCGAATTTCCGGAGTCGCCCGGCGCGTTGCTCAAATTCCTGCATACGCTTGGCACGCACTGGAATATTTCGCTATTCCATTACCGCAGCCACGGTACCGATTATGGCCGCGTGCTGGCGGCGTTCGAGTTAGGCGATCATGAGCCGGATTTCGAAACCCGGCTGCATGAGCTGGGCTATGAATGCCATGATGAGAGCAATAACCCGGCGTTCCGGTTCTTTCTGGCGGGTTAATTCAGCGTTTAGTTTTTCGGGCCCACAAAGTAAAGTGGGCCTGATATCCAGATATGATCTTCCCTCAGTTATTGGGCTTTTCTGCCAGCCCGGAGCATCCACTCATTTAATTTTGCGAGACGTTTTCCAGAAGGCGCCCAATCTGCTTGTGGTGAAACTCGGCTCACCATATCGTTAGCACCGCTATCACTTGCACCTGCTAAAAACAATGTATAAAATTTTATACACAAGGATGTTATGTTACTCACCCGAGCTCTCTCCAATGAAAAAGAAATTCGATGGGTGGGATCTTCTCTGGAGGATCTCCTGGCTTTTCCCATAACGGTACGTAAAGCAGTCGGTTATCAGCTTCACAAAATTCAGTATGGAATTGAACCCGATGACTGGAAACCGTTTTCAGAAATTGGGGCTGGGGTAAATGAAATTCGGATTCGTGACAACAATGGTATCTATCGCGTTATGTATGTCGCTAAGTTTGAAGAAGCACTCTACGTTTTGCATAGTTTCCAAAAACAGACGCAACAAACCAGTCAGCACGATAAAAACATCGCCAGAACGCGTTATAACCGGGTGGTGCAACAACGGAGAAACAGCTTGTGATTGCCAAAACTGATAGTGA
The DNA here is from genome assembly GCF_051811585.1 of Salmonella sp. NW177. Taxonomy (NCBI): domain Bacteria; kingdom Pseudomonadati; phylum Pseudomonadota; class Gammaproteobacteria; order Enterobacterales; family Enterobacteriaceae; genus Salmonella; species Salmonella sp. NW177. The sequence goes on from NZ_JAMMZV010000011.1 coordinate 10,843, forward strand.
TATTCGCCATGTGACGCCATCTGGCGGTAATGTTTTTGCTGATTTGGGGTTTGATAAGCAGGACGCAGAAAAGTTTTACGCTGATTCCCTGAGTGAAATCGAAAACACGTTAGCCATTAAAGAACAGCTCATGGAAGAAATTACCCTCTGGATTACGCGAAACCAGATGAAGCAAGCCGAGGTTGCTACAGTTTTGCATATATCCCGACCGCGCGTTTCGGATGTCGTCAACAAGAAATGCAGCAAATTCACCATTGATGCTCTGGTGAATATGCTTAGCCGTATTGGGAAGCCTGTTCGGGTAATGGTAGGGCCGTAAAACTAATTCGGTAAAATCTTCCAGAACGCATCAATTAGCGGCTCATGCAGCCGCTTTTTTTGCGCGCAGACGCCAAGCTCAAACGGCGTTTTTTCGTCGCTGCGCTCTAAAATCATCACGCGATTGCGCACCGGTTCCGGGCTGTTTTCCAGCACCACTTCCGGCAGCAGCGCCACGCCGCAGCCGAGCGCCACCATTGAGACCATCGCCTCATGACCGCCGACGGTGGCGTAAATCTGCGGGTTACTGATTTTGTGGCGACGGAACCACAGCTCAATGCGACGGCGTACCGGCCCCTGGTCGGCCATGATAAACGGCACCGTCGACCAGTCGGGCTTATCAACCGAAACCTGATTACGCACCGGGCAGGGCAGCGCCGGGGCGATCAGCACCACTGCCAGATTCTCCAGCATCGAAAACGCCACCGCGCCGGGCAGCGTTTCTGGTTTGCCGGCGATTGCCAGGTCCGCTTCTCCCGTTACCACCTTTTCCATCGCATCGGCAGCATCTCCGGTCGTCAATTTGATTTCAACAGAAGGGTGTTCGGCGCGAAAACGGTCGAGGATCGGCGGCAGATGACTGTATGCCGCGGTCACTGAACAGAAGATATGGAGTTCGCCGGAAAGGGACGGCCCCTGCTGATCGAGGGTATGGCGCAACTGCTGATATTGCAAAAGCGTCTGTTGGGCAAACACTCGCAGCTCTTCACCGGCTTCGGTCAGCGTGACGGTGCGGTTGTCGCGCACAAACAGCGGCTGGCCGAGATCTTCTTCCAGCCGCTGGATCTGCCGGGAGAGCGTGGAGGGGCTGACGTGCATCGCCCGCGCGCTGCGGCCAAAGTGGCGGCTTTCCGCCAGATGCAGGAAGGTTTTTAGATCGCGTAAATCCACAGACAGACCTCCGGTTTTTGACGTTGCATAAACCGCAACATAACGTTGTGAATATATCAATTTCCGCAATAAATTTCCTGTTGTAATGTGGGTTCATTCGCACAGATAGCAATCTGTAAACCGAACAATAAGCGCGACACACAACATCACGGAGTACACCATCATGGCTAACTACTTTAATACACTGAACCTGCGCCAGCAGCTGGCGCAGCTGGGTAAATGCCGCTTTATGGGCCGCGACGAATTCGCCGACGGCGCGAGCTACCTTCAGGGTAAAAAAGTGGTCATCGTCGGCTGTGGCGCTCAGGGGCTGAACCAGGGCCTGAACATGCGTGATTCCGGTCTGGATATCTCCTACGCCCTGCGTAAAGAAGCGATTGCTGAGAAGCGTGCTTCCTGGCGTAAAGCGACCGAAAACGGCTTCAAAGTGGGTACCTACGAAGAGCTGATCCCGCAGGCGGACCTGGTGGTTAACCTGACGCCGGACAAACAGCACTCCGACGTGGTACGTTCTGTACAGCCGTTGATGAAAGACGGTGCGGCGCTGGGCTACTCCCACGGCTTCAACATCGTGGAAGTGGGCGAGCAGATCCGTAAAGACATCACCGTGGTGATGGTGGCGCCGAAGTGTCCGGGCACCGAAGTACGTGAAGAATACAAGCGTGGCTTCGGTGTGCCAACGCTGATCGCCGTTCACCCGGAAAACGACCCGAAAGGCGAAGGCATGGCGATTGCGAAAGCCTGGGCGGCGGCCACCGGCGGTCACCGTGCGGGCGTACTGGAATCTTCTTTCGTGGCGGAAGTGAAATCCGACCTGATGGGTGAGCAGACCATCCTGTGCGGTATGTTGCAGGCCGGTTCTCTGCTGTGCTTCGACAAGCTGGTGGCAGAAGGCACCGACCCGGCATACGCCGAAAAACTGATTCAGTTCGGCTGGGAAACCATCACCGAAGCGCTGAAGCAGGGCGGCATCACCCTGATGATGGACCGTCTGTCTAACCCGGCGAAACTGCGTGCTTACGCGCTGTCCGAACAATTGAAAGAGATCATGGCGCCGCTGTTCCAGAAACACATGGATGACATCATCTCCGGCGAATTCTCGTCCGGCATGATGGCTGACTGGGCTAACGACGATAAGAAACTGCTGACCTGGCGTGAAGAGACCGGTAAAACCGCGTTTGAAACCGCGCCGCAGTTTGAAGGTAAAATCGGCGAGCAGGAGTACTTCGATAAAGGCGTGCTGATGATCGCGATGGTGAAAGCGGGCGTTGAGCTGGCGTTCGAAACCATGGTCGATTCCGGCATCATCGAAGAATCCGCTTACTACGAATCACTGCACGAGCTGCCGCTGATCGCGAACACCATCGCCCGTAAGCGTCTGTACGAAATGAACGTAGTTATCTCCGATACCGCAGAATACGGTAACTACCTGTTCTCTTACGCTTGCGTACCGCTGCTGAAACCGTTTATGGCGGAATTGCAACCGGGCGATCTGGGTAGTGCTATCCCGGAAGGCGCGGTAGACAACGCACAGCTTCGCGACGTGAACGACGCGATTCGTAGCCATGCGATTGAGCAGGTAGGTAAGAAACTGCGCGGCTATATGACGGATATGAAACGCATTGCGGTAGCGGGTTAATGTAGGCAGTGTCGGGTGGCGCTAGCGCTTACCCGACCTACAAAATCAAGCAGACGATGTAGGCCGGGTAAGGCGTAGCCGCCACCCGGCTTTTTATTTGCGATACAATACTTTAATGATGTGGTAACCGAACTGAGTATGCAGCGGGCCGGTTGGCTCCAGTACCGGGCAGGAAAAGACTACTTTATCGAATGCCGGAACCATCTGGCCCTGACGAAATTCGCCTAAATGACCGCCTTTTTTACCGGATGGGCAGATAGAATGCTTCTTCGCCAGCTTCTCAAAATCGCCGCCGTTTTTAATTTGCTCCAGAAGATCTAAAGCCAGTTTCTCTTCTTTTACAAGAATATGCAGTGCTGCTGCCATTTTTGCCATTATTGTGTTCTCACGTCGCAAAGATTGGCCGTCACTTTATCACTCCTTAGGCCGTCAGACATATACTCTTCGCCATTACAGGACAGATGTCCCGCCTGATTTAATGAACCGGGAGATAAGCGGCATTTTTAGCAGGCGTATTTCGGATGCGCGGGACGGCGGTCCTGTCCTTTCTGACAAGGGGCGAGATACCATGAACATAATGAAAAACGCAGAATTTCCAGACGACTGGCTTTTAGGGCTACGCCAGGTTGTACGCGACCCAGTGCTCTATGAATTACTCAAATACTGCCCGTTGGAAATCATGCAGTGCTGGCGATTTGACGACATTTCCCGCGGCGCGCTTATCTGCCGCCAGGGGGAAATATGCCAGCAATTTTCACTCATTGTGGCCGGCGAAGTGGATGTTTTTTACGAAGCTGAAGATGGACGCCGTTACCGGCAGGCGCGTTATGGCAAAGGAGACATGCTGGGCGAGCTAGAGATATTTGAGTCGCGGCATTACATCTGTTCTGTCGTAGCCGTCGGCAATGTACAGCTACTCAGCCTGCCGCAAGCGCATTTTTGCCGCTGGCTGACGCTGGATAACCACTTTAACCAGCGAATGCTGCGGTTTTTCAGCCAACAGTATTACCAGTTGTCGAAAAAGGCCAGTAGCGACAATTTGTACTCGCTGCATCAGCGCGTATGCCAGGCATTATGGCTGCGTTATCAACAATATGAATCAACCACTATTTTGCTTGATAAGCAGAATCTTGGTCAGGAATTTGCGGCGACGACGCGCAGCATCAACCGGATACTGCACGATCTGAAATCGCTGAACATTATCGATACCGACGGTGAGCGGATCATTTTACTGGCTCCTGAAAAACTCAAACAGGAGGCGGAAATCTGAACCTCTCAGAACAATAAGGAGACGGGAGATGCAACCCCATATTCGGCTTAACACAAGCATGACCCGCGCGAAATATGCGCTTTTGCCCGGCGATCCCGGGCGGGTGGATAGAATCGCCCGTTTTCTTGATAAGGCTGAGATTCTGGGGCAAAACCGGGAGTTTCGCGCGGCGCGCGGCTGGTACCAGGGGGTTGAAATAGTCGTGCTTTCCACGGGAATCGGCGGACCGTCAACCGCTATCGCCATTGAGGAGTTACGCCAGGTTGGCGTTAACACGCTAATCCGTATCGGTAGTTGCGGTGCGTTGCAGGACTCGCTGGCGTTGGGCGATGTGATCATCGCCCACGGCGCGGTGGCTGACGACGGCGCCAGCAAAACCTATGCGCCCGCCAGTTATCCGGCCTGTGCGGACCCGTATCTTACCGCCACGCTGATACAGCAGGCGAAACAGATGAACATCTCTGCCGTTTGCGGGCTGGTGCGCAGCCATGACAGTTTTTATACCGATCGCGAAGCTGAACTGGATGCCGAATGGTCGGCCAGGGGAGTTCTCGGCGCGGATATGGAAACCGCCGCGCTGATGGTGGTGGGGGCGTTACGAGGGCTGCGTACCGCGTCGTTGCTAAACGTGGTCGTCGCGCATAGTGGCTGTCTGGAGAGCAGCATTAACCATTATGTTCAGCAGGAAACCTTGTGCCAGCAAGGTGAAGAGCGCCAAATTTCTCTGGCGCTTCAGGCCATTTATTTCGATAGTTTGCAAGGAGAGCAATGATGGACTTTTTCAGCATTAACAATGTAATGGTCAACATTCCTCTCGGCGAGGGTGGGTATGCGCTGTCATGGATTGAGGCTATCGGCACCGTCTTTGGCTTATTGTGCATCTGGTGCGCCAGCCGGGAAAAAATCGTTAATTACCTGTTTGGTTTGATTAACGTCACTCTGTTTGCCGCCATCTTTTTTCAGATTCAACTGTATGCCAGCTTGCTACTTCAGGTGTTTTTCTTTGCGGCGAATATTTACGGCTGGTACGCATGGAGCCGGCAGAATGACGCCCGGGAAGCCGCTCTGAAAGTACGCTGGCTTTCTCGTCAACAAACATGGAGGTTGGGGGGCGTATGTATTATCGCCATTCTGCTGATGACGTGGTTTATCGATCCGGTCTTCGCTATGTTGACCCGCGTTATGCTCGCTCTGCTGCAAACGGTAGGTATGCAGGTGGCGATGCCTGAACTCCAGCCGGATGCGTTCCCGTTCTGGGATTCCACCATGCTGGTGTTGTCGATTGCGGCGATGGTGCTGATGACCCGCAAGTACGTGGAAAACTGGCTGCTGTGGGTGATTATTGATGTAATTAGCGTCGTGATCTATGCAGTACAGGGCGTTTATGCGATGTCGCTTGAGTATGTTCTGCTGACGGCGATCGCGCTAATGGGTTCTTACAGTTGGATCAAGAGCGCACAGCGTAATGGCTATACGCCGCTTGCCGCCAGAGCCTGCTGATTGACCTTTTCCAGGCTGCCTGAAAAAGCAGCCTGGTCTTCTCTGGGCCTCGCTTTCTGCTACAATCCCTCCCCCGTTCGAAGATTGAGCACTATTCCCATGCGTTTAAATCCCGGCCAACAACACGCTGTCGAATTCGTCACCGGACCCTGCCTGGTGCTGGCAGGAGCGGGTTCTGGTAAAACTCGCGTAATTACCAATAAAATCGCCCACCTGATCCGCGGATGCGGCTATCAGGCCCGGCATATTGCGGCGGTGACGTTTACCAACAAGGCAGCGCGTGAGATGAAAGAACGCGTCGGGCAGACGCTCGGCCGTAAGGAAGCGCGCGGTTTGATGATCTCCACCTTTCATACACTAGGGCTGGATATTATTAAGCGCGAGTACGCTGCGCTGGGGATGAAATCGAACTTTTCATTGTTTGACGATACCGACCAGGTCGCCTTGCTCAAAGAGCTGACCGAAGGCCTGATCGAAGACGACAAGGTTCTGTTGCAACAGCTGATCTCCACGATCTCCAACTGGAAAAACGATCTCAAAACGCCTGCACAGGCAGCGGCGGGGGCGAAAGGCGAACGCGATCGTATTTTTGCCCACTGCTACGGGCTTTACGACGCCCATATGAAGGCATGTAACGTTCTCGATTTTGATGATTTGATTTTGCTGCCGACGCTGCTGCTGCAACGCAATGACGAGGTGCGCGAGCGCTGGCAGAATAAAATTCGTTATCTGCTGGTGGATGAATATCAGGATACTAACACCAGCCAGTATGAGTTGGTTAAGCTGCTGGTTGGGCAACGCGCGCGCTTTACGGTCGTAGGCGATGACGATCAGTCTATCTACTCCTGGCGCGGGGCGCGTCCGCAAAACCTGGTGTTACTGAGCCAGGATTTTCCGGCGCTGCAGGTGATTAAGCTGGAGCAAAACTATCGTTCTTCGGGCCGCATCCTGAAAGCGGCAAATATTCTCATCGCCAATAATCCGCACGTCTTTGAAAAGCGCCTCTTTTCCGAGCTCGGTTACGGCGCGGAACTCAAAGTGTTAAGCGCAAACAATGAAGAGCATGAGGCTGAGCGCGTTACCGGCGAACTGATTGCCCATCACTTTGTGAACAAGACCCAGTACAAGGATTACGCCATTCTGTATCGCGGGAATCATCAGTCGCGGGTATTTGAAAAATTCCTCATGCAGAACCGCATTCCGTACAAAATTTCCGGCGGCACCTCATTCTTCTCCCGTCCGGAGATTAAAGACCTGCTGGCCTACCTGCGGGTGTTGACCAACCCGGATGATGACAGCGCTTTCCTGCGCATCGTGAATACGCCAAAACGCGAAATCGGTCCGGCCACGCTGCAAAAGCTGGGCGAATGGGCAATGACGCGTAATAAGAGCCTGTTTACCGCCAGCTTTGATATGGGACTTAGCCAAAAGCTGACCGGACGTGGTTACGATTCATTGACGCGTTTTACCCACTGGCTGGGGGAAATCCAGCGTCTGGCCGAACGCGAGCCTGTCGCCGCCGTGCGCGATCTCATCCACGGTATTGACTATGAATCCTGGTTGTACGAAACCTCGCCGAGCCCCAAAGCGGCGGAAATGCGTATGAAAAACGTTAACCAGCTCTTTAGCTGGATGACTGAGATGCTGGAAGGCAACGAACTTGATGAGCCGATGACGCTGACCCAGGTGGTTACACGCTTTACGCTGCGCGATATGATGGAGCGCGGCGAGAGCGAAGAAGAGCTGGATCAGGTACAGTTGATGACGCTTCATGCGTCGAAAGGACTGGAATTCCCGTATGTCTATATGGTGGGAATGGAAGAAGGATTTTTGCCGCATCAAAGCAGCATTGACGAAGATAATATTGAGGAAGAGCGTCGGCTGGCCTATGTCGGGATCACTCGCGCGCAGAAAGAGCTCACCTTTACATTATGTAAAGAGCGCCGTCAGTATGGGGAACTGGTGCGCCCGGAACCCAGTCGCTTCTTGTTAGAACTGCCGCAGGATGATTTAATCTGGGAGCAGGAGCGCAAAGTGGTAAGCGCTGAGGAGCGAATGCAAAAAGGGCAAAGTCACCTGGCTAATCTGAAAGCCATGATGGCGGCAAAGCGAGCGAAATCGTAGGCCGGATAAGCGAAGCGTCATCCGGCAATCAAACTACGGTTAGCGAACGTCCAGCGGCCAGTGTACATAGCTTTGCCACTGGCTTTCCTGATCAATCAACTCCTTACCCAGCGGGTGATGTGCCAGCCACTCGCCAGGCAAGGTTAACGTCAGATTTTCATTTAGCGCCTGTAGCGTAATTTCTGGTACCAGATCGTCACGACGGCGACCGGCAAAAAGAATCGCCAGTCGCAGCAAACGGCATAGCTGTTCCGCAACACGGGGCGGTACCGCGTTTTGCTGATGAAGCGAAGAGAGATCGACCGGATTGGTCTGATTCAGTAAGAGGGTGGCGAGCAACTTTTTCTGCGCGGGCGTATAGCCAGGCAGATCCAAATGGCGTACTAAATAGGCAGCATGATAGGGCGCCTGTTTAAAATCAACGCTCAAACCGATCTCATGCAATTGGCAAGCGCTCAGCAACAGTTCACGACTGATAGGCTCAATATGCCAGGCATTTTCTACCTGTTTGAGGAAGTTATCTGCCAGCTTCGCCACGCGATTCGCCTGATCGGTATCGACGATAAACCGACGCTGAATGTTTCGCAGCGTGCGGCTGCGGATATCCTGATCTACCGCCAGATGCAACATCCCATACACCAGCCCTTCGCGTAACGCGCCGCCTGCCAGCGTCATGCTCTGGATGTTCAGCTCGGTAAATATCGCGATCAGAATAGCCAGCCCGCTTGGGAAAACCAGCGCGCGCTCCAGCGTCAGGCCTTCGATTTCCAGCTCTTCCAGACGCCCGCACTGTATCGCGCGTTGTTTTAGCTGCTGCAGTTTGGCGAGCGTAATGCGCTCGTCCATCCCCTGCGCCATCATGATTTCCTGCAATGCCTGTACGGTGCCGGAGGCACCCACGCAGACCTTCCAGCCATGAAAACGCAGTTCATCGGCGACCGGACGCAGTACATCGCGCGCGGCCTTCTCCGCATCATCAAAGTTTTCTTGCGCCAGATTACGATCGCTAAAATAGCGTTCAAGCCACGTTACGCAGCCCATCGACAGGCTAAACAGCGACGTGGTTTGCGCGCCAGTGCCGGTAACCAGTTCAGTGCTGGCGCCGCCGATATCCACCACCAGTCGCTGATCTGCGCCGCCGGTGGTATGAGCAACCCCCTGATAAATCAGCCGCGCCTCTTCTTCGCCGCTGATAACCTGCACCGGACAACCAAGGATAGTCTGCGCTTTCGCGATAAATTCCCCTGCATTGACGGCGAGACGCAATGTTGCGGTGGCAACCACGCGGATTTGCGGCTGCGGGATATCCTGCAAACGTTCAGCAAATAGACGCAGGCATTGCCAGCCGCGTTCCATCGCTTCGGCTGAAAGGTGGTTGTCGTTGTTCAGACCCGCGGCCAGACGCACCTTGCGTTTTATTCGGGTCAGCGTCTGGATGCTTCCCGCCGCCTCGCGCACGACCAGCATATGAAAACTATTGGAACCGAGATCAATGGCGGCATACAACGAGGTGGAATTCATACACTTCATCCTTCAACCTGTATCCATGTTGGCTGCGTACTCTTCCTAAGCTCATCGGGATTTGTTTTCTTGCCGCCTTGATACAGGCTAAATGATTTTGTGTATGGCATAACTTTTCTTAACCTGAACGACGACGATTACGCGGAGCGCCAGCGCGGCGCGGACCATTGCCAGGACGCGCACGCGTCAGGCGCAACGGCTTGGGCAGATCGTTCATGAGCGCTTCCGGATTGTATTTGCTGACCGGAATCGAGTGGCCGATATAGCTCTCAATAGCGGGCAGATTCAGCGCATACTCTTCGCAAGCCAGGCTGATGGAATGCCCGCTGGCGCCAGCGCGACCGGTACGACCGATACGGTGAACATAGTCTTCACAATCGTCTGGCAGATCGTAGTTAAAGACGTGCGTTACGGCGGGGATATGCAACCCGCGCGCCGCGACATCGGTCGCCACAAGAATATCCAGATCGCCGCGGGTGAACTCATCCAGAATCCGCAGGCGCTTTTTCTGCGCGACGTCGCCGGTCAGCAGACCAACACGATGGCCATCTGCCGCCAGATGTCCCCAGATATCTTCGCAACGATGCTTGGTGTTGGCGAAAATAATGGCGCGATCCGGCCACTCTTCTTCGATCAGCGTTTGCAGTAAACGCATTTTCTCTTCATTAGAGGGGTAGAAAAGCTCTTCTTTAATGCGGTGGCCGGTCTTTTGCTCCGGTTCCACTTCAACATATTCGGCGTTGTTCATCTGTTCAAACGCCAGCTCGCGAACCCGATAAGACAGGGTGGCGGAGAACAACATGTTCAGACGCTGCGCAGCCGGCGGCATACGACGGAACAGCCAGCGGATATCTTTAATAAAGCCCAAATCGTACATGCGATCGGCTTCATCGAGTACGACGACCTGAATGGCGCCGAGGTTAATGTGGTTTTGTTTGGCGTAGTCGATCAGTCGGCCCGTTGTACCAATAAGAATATCAACGCCGCTTTCCAGCACTTTAAGCTGCTTGTCGTAACCATCGCCGCCGTAAGCCAGGCCTAATTTTAAGCCTGTCGCTTGCGCCAACGGCTCCGCGTCTGCGTGAATTTGTACGGCTAATTCACGCGTCGGCGCCATGATCAGCGCGCGCGGCTGGTTCACCTTGCGATCGTCGATCGCGGGATGAGAAAGTAAATAATGAAACGTTGACGTCAGAAACGCCATCGTTTTCCCGGTACCGGTTTGCGCCTGCCCTGCAACGTCACGACCCGCCAGCGTTAGCGGAAGGGCCAGTGCCTGAATGGGCGTACAATTATAAAACCCTTTTTTTTCAAGGGCTTCAACCACCTGTGGGTGCAGGGCGAAGTCGGAAAACTTCTGTTCTGTTAAATGTGTTTTGCTCATAGTGTGGTAGAATATCAGCTTACTATTGCTTTACGAAAGCGTATCCGGTGAAATAAAGTCAACCTTTGTTGGCGAAGTTAACATCAGCACCTCGTTGGTTAATGCTACACCAACACGCCAGGCTTATTCCTGTGGAGTTATATATGAGCGATAAAATTATTCACCTGACTGACGACAGTTTTGACACGGATGTACTCAAAGCGGACGGGGCTATCCTCGTTGATTTCTGGGCAGAGTGGTGCGGGCCGTGTAAAATGATCGCTCCGATTCTGGATGAAATCGCTGACGAATATCAGGGCAAATTGACCGTTGCCAAACTGAACATTGACCAGAACCCAGGTACTGCGCCTAAATATGGCATCCGCGGTATTCCGACTCTGCTGCTGTTTAAAAACGGCGAAGTGGCGGCAACCAAAGTAGGCGCACTGTCTAAAGGTCAGTTGAAAGAGTTTCTCGACGCCAATCTGGCGTAATACCTTTTATACGTCGAATGACAAAGGCGCTGTATAGTCAGGCGTCTGTCATTCGACGAATGATTAAGGTATCAGGCAGTTTCGTGGCGTCTGTTGTCCTTACGTTATTCTTAAATTGTCAGGATCTCTGGACGCCCGGTCTGAGTCGTGCTAAGTTAGTATTGACTTCGAATTAAACATACCTTATTAAGTTTGAATCTGGTTTTATCCGTCACTTCCCGTTTTTTCTCGCACGAGAAGTGGAAAGATTCCTGGCTCTTCGCTCATTCCGTCTTGTCGTTTCAGTTCTGCGTACTTTCCTGTGACCAGACAGCGAACAGACATGAGTTGATAGCCGTAAACAGGCATGGATGACCCTGCCATACCATTCACAACATTAAGTTCGAGATTTACCCCAAGTTTAAGAACTCACACCATTATGAATCTTACCGAATTAAAGAATACGCCGGTTTCTGAGCTGATCACTCTCGGCGAAAGTATGGGGCTGGAAAATCTGGCCCGTATGCGCAAGCAGGACATTATTTTTGCCATCCTGAAGCAGCACGCAAAGAGTGGCGAAGATATCTTTGGCGACGGTGTGCTGGAGATATTGCAGGATGGATTTGGTTTCCTCCGTTCTGCAGACAGCTCCTACCTCGCCGGTCCTGATGATATCTACGTTTCCCCCAGCCAAATCCGCCGTTTCAACCTCCGCACTGGTGATACCATTTCTGGTAAGATTCGCCCGCCGAAAGAAGGTGAACGCTATTTTGCGCTGTTGAAAGTTAACGAAGTTAACTACGACAAACCGGAAAACGCCCGTAACAAAATCCTCTTTGAGAACTTAACCCCGCTGCACGCAAACTCTCGTCTGCGTATGGAGCGTGGTAACGGTTCTACCGAAGACTTAACGGCGCGCGTTCTGGATCTGGCTTCGCCGATCGGTCGCGGCCAGCGCGGTCTGATTGTCGCGCCGCCGAAAGCGGGTAAAACCATGCTGCTGCAGAACATCGCGCAGAGCATCGCGTATAACCACCCGGACTGCGTGCTGATGGTGCTGCTGATTGACGAACGTCCGGAAGAAGTAACCGAGATGCAGCGTCTGGTGAAAGGCGAAGTGGTTGCGTCTACCTTTGACGAACCGGCATCCCGCCACGTTCAGGTTGCCGAAATGGTTATCGAGAAGGCGAAACGTCTGGTTGAACACAAGAAAGACGTTATCATTCTGCTCGACTCCATCACCCGTCTGGCGCGTGCCTACAACACCGTGGTGCCGGCTTCCGGTAAAGTATTGACCGGTGGTGTGGACGCTAACGCCCTGCATCGTCCGAAGCGTTTCTTCGGCGCGGCGCGTAACGTGGAAGAGGGCGGTAGCCTGACTATCATCGCGACGGCGCTGATCGATACCGGTTCCAAGATGGACGAAGTTATCTACGAAGAGTTTAAAGGCACCGGTAACATGGAGCTGCACCTCTCGCGTAAGATCGCTGAAAAACGTGTCTTCCCGGCTATCGACTACAACCGTTCCGGTACCCGTAAAGAAGAGCTGCTCACCACTCAGGAAGAGCTGCAGAAAATGTGGATCCTGCGTAAAATCATCCATCCGATGGGTGAAATTGACGCGATGGAATTCCTCATTAACAAACTGGCGATGACCAAAACTAATGACGACTTTTTCGAGATGATGAAGCGCTCATAACCTGGTCTTTACCTGAAAACGCCACGTTTTTACGTGGCGTTTTTGTTTTGCGATTCATCCTAGCGTCATGTCATATAAACTGGTCATTGGGATATGCGCTACAGAGTAACACCATGCACAATACACATTGTTTGCGGTAAAAAGTGTAATGTTCTAACAGGTCTCTTCTAGGAGCTGGCGTAACGCATTATACTTTAAGGAAATGATATATGCTGAGAGCACATACACTGTGAAGTTACTCACCGCTTTATCTGAGCTAATCAGTATTTTTTTATTCACGACCATTTTTATTTTTCTTGCGCGAAAAGTAGCCATAAAAATTGGTTTAGTGGATAAACCAAACTTTCGTAAACGACATCAGGGTGTTATCCCATTAGTCGGCGGGATTTCTGTGTTTGCAGGAATCTGCTTTATGTTTGGCCTCTCGGATTACTACATACCGCACTTATCGCTATATCTTATTTGCGCTGGTGTATTGGTTTTTGTTGGTGCGATGGATGACCGTTTTGATATCAGTGTAAAAATTCGTGCTGTGGTTCAGGCTGTTATTGCGGTTGTAATGATGGTTATCGCAAAACTTCACTTAGGTAGCCTTGGTTACATCTTTGGGCCTTGGGAGTTAGTGCTTGGCCCCTTTGGCTATTTCCTTACCCTGTTTGCGGTATGGGCGGCGATCAACGCTTTCAATATGGTGGACGGTATTGACGGCCTGCTGGGTGGGTTATCCAGCGTCTCATTTGCGGCGATGGGGCTGATTTTATGGTTTGATGGTCAGACTAGTCTGGCAATGTGGTGCTTTGCCATGATCGCCGCGATTCTGCCTTACATTATGCTTAATCTCGGTATTTTGGGGCGGCGTTATAAAGTCTTTATGGGCGATGCCGGTAGTACACTGATTGGCTTTACCGTCATCTGGCTTTTACTGGAAACGACGCAGGGGAAAACTCACTCTATCAGCCCGGTTACCGCGCTATGGATTATCGCTATTCCATTGATGGATATGGTGGCGATTATGTATCGCCGTCTGCGTAAAGGGATGAGCCCCTTTTCCCCTGATCGCCAACATATTCATCATTTGGTTATGCGAGCAGGGTTTACTTCCCGCCAGGCATTTGTTCTTATTACGCTCGCAGCGGCGATTCTGGCGGGAGTAGGCGTAACGGCAGAATACTCTCATTTTGTTCCTGAATGGGTTATGTTGGTGCTCTTTTTGCTAGCATTCTTCCTCTATGGCTACTGCATTAAGCGGGCCTGGAAGGTGGCGAGATTTATTAAGCGTGTGAAGCGTCGCCTGCGCAGGCAACGTGAGAACCGGCCAAACTTAACCAAGTAAATGAGGATACGATGACACAACCATTACCGGGGGCACGCGCGGTGAGCGCTGAAAATGAACTGGATATTCGCGGGTTGTTTCGTACTTTATGGGCTGGCAAATTCTGGATTATCGGCATTGGCCTGCTATTTGCCCTTATCGCGTTAGCCTATACCTTTTTTGCTCGTCAGGAGTGGAGTGCGACGGCGATCACCGATCGCCCAACCGTAAATATGTTGGGCGGTTATTACTCCCAGCAGCAGTTTCTGCGCAACCTGGATATTAAGACCGATCCTGCTTCTTCCGATAAACCCTCGGTGATGGATGAAGCGTATAAAGAGTTCATCATGCAACTTGCCTCCTGGGATACGCGTCGCGATTTCTGGTTACAGACGGACTATTACAAGCAGCGAATGGTCGGGAATAGCAAAGCTGATGCGGCGATGCTTGATGAACTGATCAATAACATACAGTTTACGCCCGGCGATTTTACACGCGCCATCAACGACAATGTGAAGCTGATTGCTGAAACTGCGCCGGACGCCAATAATTTGCTGCGTCAGTATGTTGCATTCGCCAGCCAGCGGGCGGCGAGCCATCTGAATGATGAATTAAAAGGTGCCTGGGCTGCGCGTACCGTGCAGATGAAAGCCCAGGTCAAACGGCAGGAGGAGGTTGCGAAAGCGATCTATTCACGTCGTGTAAACAGTATTGAGCAGGCGCTCAAAATTGCGGAACAACATAATATTTCTCGTAGCGCGACGGATGTCCCGGCGGATGAATTACCGGACTCAGAGCTTTTTTTACTCGGTCGCCCTATGTTGCAGGCGCGTCTTGAAAATCTGCAAGCGGTTGGCCCTGCGTTCGATTTGGACTACTTTCAAAATCGGGCAATGTTGAATACGCTTAATGTGGGGCCGACCCTGGACCCTCGTTTTCAGACCTATCGTTATTTGCGTACGCCGGAAGAACCGGTAAAACGTGATAGCCCACGCCGAGCCTTCCTGATGATCATGTGGGGTATCGTTGGGGCGCTAATCGGTGCGGGCGTTGCCTTAACCCGTCGCCGCACGATTTAGCAACACCTCTGCAGTAGGGGGCTGGGCCCCTACTGTCTATTCGAAGAGAATCGATGTGAAAGTACTGACTGTATTTGGTACACGACCGGAGGCCATTAAGATGGCGCCTCTGGTCCATGCGCTGGAAAAAGATCCTCATTTCGAGGCTAAAGTATGCGTTACTGCGCAGCATCGGGAGATGCTTGATCAGGTATTAACTCTTTTTTCTATTGTGCCTGATTACGATCTCAACATTATGCAGCCGGGACAGGGGTTGACGGAAATTACCTGCCGAATTCTGGAGGGATTAAAGCCGATCCTGGCAGATTTTAAACCTGATGTGGTGCTGGTTCATGGCGATACCACCACTACGATTGCTACCAGCCTGGCGGCTTTCTATCAACGAATTCCGGTAGGGCACGTAGAAGCCGGGTTGCGAACCGGCGATCTCTATTCCCCCTGGCCGGAAGAGGCAAACCGCACGCTGACCGGACATCTGGCGATGTACCACTTTGCGCCGACGGAAAACTCGCGGCAGAATCTGTTGCGGGAGAACATTCCGGATGAGCGCATTTTTGTCACTGGCAATACCGTTATCGACGCGCTGATCTGGGTACGCGATCGCGTTCTGACGAGCGATACATTACAGGCTGAACTGGCCGAGCAGTATCCTTTCCTCAACGCGAATAAGAAGATGATTTTGGTGACCGGTCATCGGCGTGAAAGCTTTGGTCAGGGCTTTGAGCATATCTGCCAGGCGCTGGCGGAAATCGCCGCCGCGAACCAGAATGTGCAAATTGTCTATCCGGTGCATCTCAATCCCAACGTCAGCGAACCTGTCAACCGTATCCTCGGCCATGTTGAAAACGTGGTACTGATTGAGCCGCAGGACTACTTACCTTTTGTCTGGCTGATGAATCACGCCTGGCTCATTCTGACCGATTCCGGCGGTATTCAGGAAGAAGCGCCGTCATTAGGTAAGCCGGTATTGGTCATGCGTGAAACCACAGAGCGTCCGGAAGCCATTACCGCTGGTACGGTAAGACTGATTGGCACGGACTCCCGGCGCATTGTGGCGGAAGTTATGCGTCTACTGCACGACGAAAATGAATATCAAACCATGAGCCGCGCCCATAATCCTTATGGTGACGGGCAATCATGCGCGCGCATTTTACAGGCGTTAAAAAGTTATCGGGTATCGTTATGAGTTTTACGACCATTTCTGTTATTGGGCTGGGGTATATCGGATTACCGACTGCAGCCGCTTTTGCTTCCCGCCAGAAGCAGGTTATCGGCGTGGATATCAACCAACATGCGGTAGACACCATAAATCGCGGTGAAATTCACATCGTGGAGCCGGCGTTGGGCAATGTGGTGAAGATGGCGGTGGAGGGCGGCTTTCTGCGTGCGACGACGACACCTGTCGAGGCCGATGCGTACCTGATTGCCGTGCCGACGCCATTCAAAGGCGATCACGACCCTGACATGGCCTATGTGGAAGCCGCGGCGAAATCCATTGCGCCGGTATTAAAAAAAGGGGCACTGGTGGTTCTGGAATCAACATCGCCGGTCGGCGCAACGGAGCAAATGGCCGGCTGGCTGGCCGGGATGCGTCCGGATCTGACCTTTCCCCAGCAGGCGGGCGAGCAGGCCGACGTGAATATCGCCTATTGTCCGGAGCGTGTGCTGCCGGGTCAGGTGATGGTGGAACTCATTAAAAATGACCGCGTGATTGGCGGTATGACGCCAGTATGTTCGGCTCGCGCCAGCGCGCTGTACAAAATTTTCCTTGAGGGCGAATGCGTTGTCACCAACTCGCGCACCGCAGAGATGTGCAAGCTGACGGAAAATAGCTTCCGTGATGTGAATATCGCCTTTGCGAATGAATTGTCGCTGATTTGCGCCGAACAGGGGATTAACGTCTGGGAATTGATCCGTCTGGCGAACCGCCATCCGCGCGTCAATATTTTGCAGCCGGGCCCAGGCGTTGGCGGGCACTGCATTGCGGTCGATCCGTGGTTTATTGTGGCGCAAAATCCGCAGCAGGCGAGACTGATTCGCACCGCGCGTGAAGTGAATGACGGCAAACCGCACTGGGTGGTCGATCAGGTAAAAGCCGCGGTCGCAGATTGCCTGGCGGCCACCGATAAACGCGCCAGCGAAGTGAAAATCGCCTGTTTTGGGCTGGCCTTTAAGCCGAATATCGACGATCTGCGCGAAAGCCCGGCGATGGGGATCGCGCAAAGTATCGCCCGCTGGCACAGCGGCGAAACCCTGGTCGTCGAACCGAATATCCGTCAGTTGCCGAAAAAATTGGACGGACTTTGCACGCTGGCGAAACTGGACGCGGCGCTGGCCGCCGCCGATGTGCTGGTGATGCTGGTCGATCACGACGAATTTAAAGCGATTCCCGGCGATGCGGTTCATCAACGTTATGTGGTTGATACCAAAGGGGTCTGGCGCTGATGAAACGCATTCTGGTGACCGGCGGCGCAGGCTTTATCGGATCTGCGGTGGTGCGGCATATCATCCATGAAACGGCAGACGCGGTGGTGGTGGTGGATAAACTCACCTATGCGGGCAACCTGATGTCTCTGGCGTCGGTGGCGCAAAGCGACCGTTTCGCCTTTGAGAAGGTGGATATCTGTGATCGGGCATCACTGGAGCGAGTTTTCCAGCAGTATCAGCCCGATAGCGTGATGCACCTGGCGGCGGAAAGCCATGTAGACCGTTCCATCGACGGCCCGGCGGCGTTTATTGAAACGAATATCGTTGGTACTTACACCTTGCTGGAAGCCGCTCGCGCTTACTGGTCCGCGCTTGACGCGGACGCTAAAGCGGCGTTCCGCTTCCACCATATCTCCACCGATGAAGTGTATGGCGATCTGCATACTGCAGACGATTTCTTCACCGAAACCACGCCATATGCGCCAAGCAGCCCTTATTCCGCCTCCAAAGCCAGCAGCGACCATCTGGTACGCGCCTGGTTACGTACCTACGGTCTGCCTACGCTTGTCACCAACTGCTCTAATAACTACGGGCCCTACCATTTCCCGGAAAAACTGATCCCGCTGATGATTCTGAACGCGCTGGCGGGTAAACCATTGCCGGTCTATGGCAACGGTCAGCAAATTCGCGACTGGCTGTATGTAGAGGATCATGCCCGTGCGTTGTATCACGTGGTGACGAACGGCGCGGTGGGCGAAACGTATAATATCGGCGGTCATAACGAACGTAAAAATCTGGATGTGGTCAGGACGATCTGCGCTCTGCTGGAAGAACTGGCCCCACAAAAACCGCAGGGTGTGGTGAATTATCACGATCTCATTACCTTCGTCGACGATCGACCCGGCCATGACTTACGTTATGCCATCGACGCGTCGAAAATCGCCCGCGAGCTGGGCTGGACGCCGCAGGAAACCTTCGAAAGCGGGATGCGAAAAACCGTTCAGTGGTATCTCGCCAATGAGGCCTGGTGGAAACCCGTGCAGGATGGCAGTTATCAGGGCGAACGCTTAGGGCTGAAACGCTAAACGGCAGGTTCTTACTCCTGGAGGAGAAACGAATGAAAGGCATCATTCTGGCGGGAGGTTCCGGTACCCGGTTGCATCCCATTACGCGCGGCGTATCAAAGCAGCTTCTGCCCGTCTACGACAAACCGATGATTTACTATCCGTTATCGGTGCTAATGCTGGCGGGAATTCGTGAGATCTTGATCATCACCACGCCGGAGGATAAACGCGACTTTCAGCGTTTGTTGGGCGACGGCGCAGCATTCGGTATCGATTTACATTATGCCGAGCAGCCCAGTCCGGACGGGCTGGCGCAGGCCTTTATCATTGGCGAAACGTTCCTCAACGGTGAACCCTCATGCCTGGTATTGGGCGACAATATCTTTTTTGGTCAGGGTTTTAGCCCCAAACTCCGTCAGGTCGCGGCGCGTACCGAAGGCGCTACGGTATTTGGCTATCAGGTCATGGACCCGGAACGCTTTGGCGTCGTGGAGTTTGACGATGATTTTCGCGCGCTCTCGTTGGAAGAAAAGCCGAAACAGCCTAAATCTAACTGGGCGGTCACCGGCCTCTATTTCTATGACAGCAAGGTCGTCGAGTATGCGAAGCGCGTGAAACCGTCCGGGCGTGGCGAGCTGGAGATCACTTCTATCAACCAGATGTATCTGGAGGAAGGTAAGCTGACCGTTGAACTGCTGGGCCGCGGCTTCGCCTGGCTGGATACGGGCACCCACGACAGTCTGATTGAGGCGAGCACTTTTGTGCAGACGGTGGAAAAGCGCCAGGGCTTCAAAATTGCCTGTCTGGAGGAGATTGCCTGGCGCAACGGCTGGTTGGATGATGATGGTTTGAAACGCGCCGCCAGTCAGCTTGAAAAAACCGGCTATGGCCAATATTTACTGGAGTTGCTCCGTGCCCGTCCGCGCCAGTATTGAACCGTTACTCTGGGAAAATACGTTCTTTGGCGTGAATAGCGGCATTGTGCGTATCGATGCCTCAGCGCCCGAATTAACGCCAGAAGCGCTGCAGGCGTGGCAACGCGTGCAGGTAAAAGTGCCGGCTGAAAACATCGCCTGGCTGTCGGCGTTGCAATCGCTGGGATTCTCTTTGGTTGAAGGCGAAGTGGATTTTGCGTTGCCGGTAAAAGGGCATCGCGACCAGCATGGCGCGGAAATTGCACACCTTACGGACATTCCTGCTTTGCGTCAGTTGGCCGGAGAGGCGTTTACGCAGAGTCGTTTTCGCGCGCCGTGGTATGCGCCCGACGCCAGCGCCCGTTTTTACGCCCAGTGGATTGAGAATGCGGTACGCGGCACGTTTGATCACCAATGCCTGGTGCTTCGCACGGAGACAGGCGCTATCCGCGGTTACGTCTCGCTGCGGGAATTGAATGATACCGACGCGCGCATCGGCCTGTTGGCCGGACGCGGCGCGGGAGCGGAACTTATGCAGGCGGCGATCTGTTGGGCGCAGAGTCGCGGCAAAGCAACATTGCGGGTGGCGACCCAGTTGGGCAACACCGCCGCGCTTAAACGTTACATACAAAGCGGTGCCAACATCGAAAGCACTGCGTACTGGTTATACAGGTGACAACATGATTCCTTTTAATGCGCCGCCGGTGGTGGGAACCGAACTCGAATACATGCAGTCTGCAATGAGCAGCGGCAAACTGTGCGGCGACGGCGGCTTTACGCGTCGTTGCCAGCAGTGGCTGGAGCAACATTTCGGCAGCGCGAAGGTGTTGCTAACGCCTTCCTGTACCGCATCGCTGGAGATGGCGGCTCTGTTGTTGGATATTCAGCCCGGCGATGAAGTGATCATGCCGAGCTTTACGTTTGTCTCCACCGCTAACGCTTTTGTCCTGCGCGGCGCGAAAATTGTGTTTGTCGATATTCGTCCGGATACGATGAATATTGACGAAACGCTGATTGAGGCGGCGATTACTGATAAAACCCGCGCTATCGTGCCGGTACACTACGCTGGCGTCGCTTGTGAAATGGATGTCATCATGGCGCTGGCGGATAAGTATAATCTGTTCGTTGTCGAGGATGCCGCCCAGGGTGTGATGTCCACGTACAAAGGGCGCGCGTTAGGGACGATCGGTCACATCGGCTGTTTTAGCTTCCATGAAACCAAAAATTACACCGCTGGCGGCGAAGGCGGCGCGACGCTGATCAACGATCGTACGCTAATTGAACGCGCGGAGATCATCCGCGAAAAAGGCACCAACCGTAGCCAGTTCTTCCGTGGTCAGGTGGATAAATACACCTGGCGGGATATCGGCTCCAGTTATTTGATGTCCGATCTGCAGGCTGCCTATCTGTGGGCGCAACTGGAGGCCGCCGATCGTATCAATCAACAGCGTCTGTCGCTGTGGCAGACTTACTACGATGCGTTAACGCCGCTGGCGCGCGCCGGGCGTATCGAGCTGCCTTCTATTCCGGAAAACTGCGGGCATAATGCCCATATGTTTTACATCAAACTGCGGGATATCGCCGATCGCAGCGCGCTGATTAATTTCCTGAAAGAGGCGGAAATCATGGCGGTATTCCATTACATTCCGCTGCATGATTGTCCGGCGGGCGATAAATTCGGCGAGTTTATCGGGGACGATGTCTACACCACAAAAGAGAGCGAACGTTTGCTGCGTCTGCCGCTGTTTTATAACCTTGCGCCCGTCGATCAACGAACGGTGATTACTACCTTGCTAAATTATTTCTCCTGATATGTCGCTTGCTAAAGCCTCCCTGTGGACGGCGGTCAGTACGCTGGTAAAAATTGGCGCCGGACTGCTGGTGGTGAAACTACTGGCCGTCTCTTTTGGCCCGGCGGGCGTGGGACAAGCGGGTAACTTCCGCCAGATGATCACCGTGCTGGGCGTATTGGCTGGTGCCGGGATATTTAACGGCGTTACCAAACTCGTCGCACAACATCATGATGACCCGGCGCAGTTACGTACCGTGGTGGGAACCTCCTCCGCGATGGTATTGGGGTTCTCTACGCTGCTGGCGCTGGTCTTCCTGCTGGCGGCGGCGCCGATTAGCCAGGGACTGTTCGGTCACACGGACTATCAAGGGCTGGTGCGTCTGGTTGCGCTGGTACAAATGGGGATCGCCTGGGCGAACCTGCTGCTGGCGCTAATGAAGGGCTTTCGTGACGCGTCGGGTAATGCCTTATCGTTAATTGTCGGCAGCTTTTTGGGCGTCGCCGCCTGGTATCTCTGCTACCGTGTCGGCGGCTATGAAGGCGCTCTGCTTGGCCTGGCGCTGGTGCCGGCGCTGGTGGTAGTGCCAGCCGGTATAATACTGATTAAGCGCGGCACCGTCCCGCTATGCTATCTCAAGCCCTCCTGGAACAACGGTCTGGCAGGGCAGCTCAGTAAATTTACCCTGATGGCGCTGATTACCTCCGTTACGATGCCGGTCGCCTATGTGATGATGCGAAACCAACTGGCCGCGCACTATAGCTGGAGCGATGTCGGGATCTGGCAGGGCGTAAGCAGTATTTCTGACGCCTATCTGCAATTTATCACCGCCTCCTTCAGCGTTTACCTGTTACCCACGCTCTCACGCCTGACGGAAAAACAGGACATTACGCGTGAAGTGGTAAAAGCGCTGAAATTTGTTTTACCGGCGGTCGCGGCGGCGAGTTTTACCGTCTGGCTACTGCGCGATTTTGCTATCTGGCTGCTTTTTTCCGCTAAATTCACCGCGATGCGCGATCTGTTCGCCTGGCAGTTAGTGGGCGACGTGCTGAAAGTCGGCGCCTATGTTTTCGGTTATCTGGTGATTGCCAAAGCGTCGTTGCGATTTTACATTCTGGCTGAAATTAGCCAGTTCATTCTGTTAACGGCGTTCGCTCACTGGCTGATTCCCGCTCACGGCGCGCTGGGTGCGGCACAGGCTTATATGGCCACCTATATTGTCTATTTTTCACTTTGTTGCGGCGTATTTTTACTCTGGCGTAGGCGAGCATGACTGTACTGATTCACGTCCTGGGATCGGATATCCCTCACCATAACCACACCGTGCTGCGGTTTTTCAATGATACGCTGGCCGCCGCAAGCGAGCACGCGCGCGAATTTATGGTTGCCGGTGAAGATAACGGCTTCACGGAAAGCTGCCCGGCGCTCTCGCTTCGTTTTTATGGCAGTAAGAAAGCGCTGGCGCAGGCGGTCATCGCCAAAGCGAAAGCAAATCGTCGACAGAGATTCTTCTTTCACGGTCAGTTCAACACCAGCCTGTGGCTGGCGCTGTTAAGCGGCGGTATTAAGCCAGCTCAGTTTTACTGGCATATCTGGGGCGCGGATCTCTACGAAGTGTCCCACGGGCTGAAATTCCGCCTTTTCTACCCGCTTCGTCGTATCGCGCAGGGGCGAGTAGGGGGCGTATTCGCGACGCGCGGCGATCTCAGCTATTTTGCGCGCCAGCACCCGGGCGTACGCGGCGAGTTGCTCTATTTCCCGACGCGCATGGACCCTTCCCTGAATGCTATGGCAAAAGAGCGCCAACGTGCGGGGAAATTGACCATTTTGGTAGGGAACTCCGGCGATCGCAGTAACCAACATATTGCGGCGTTACGGGCGGTGTATCAGCAGTTTGGCGACACGGTAAACGTGGTGGTGCCGATGGGCTATCCGGCCAATAACCAGGACTATATTGATGAGGTTCGTCAGGCCGGTCTGGCGCTATTTAGCGCCGAAAATTTACAAATTCTTAGCGAAAAAATGGAATTTGATGCCTATCTTGCGCTGTTGCGCCAGTGCGACCTCGGTTATTTTATTTTTGCCCGCCAACAGGGGATCGGGACGTTATGTCTGCTAATTCAGGCCGATATCCCGTGCGTACTGAATCGCGACAATCCTTTCTGGCAGGATATGGCGGAACAGCATCTGCCCGTCCTGTTTACCACGGACGATCTTAATGAGCAGGTCGTGCGCGAGGCGCAGCGTCAGCTCGCATCGGTAGATAAAAGCGGCATCACCTTCTTTAGCCCCAACTACCTGCAACCGTGGCATAATGCGTTGAGAATCGCCGCAGGAGAAGCCGAATGAGTTTAATGCAATTCAGCGGGCTGCTGGTGGTCTGGCTGCTCTCTACGCTGTTTATCGCCACGCTGACCTGGTTTGAATTCCGCCGCGTGCGTTTTAACTTCAACGTTTTCTTTTCGTTGCTGTTTTTGTTGACCTTCTTTTTTGGTTTTCCGCTAACCAGCGTGCTGGTATTTCGTTTCGACGTTGGCGTCGCGCCGCCGGAAATCTTATTGCAGGCTCTATTATCCGCCGCCTGTTTCTACGGCGTGTATTACGTGACCTATAAAACGCGTTTACGCAAACGCGTTGTGGATGTACCACGCAAGCCGCTATTTACCATGAACCGGGTGGAAACCCACCTTACCTGGGTGATCCTGATGGGCATCGCGCTGGTGAGCGTGGCGATTTTCTTTATGCATAACGGCTTTTTGCTGTTCCGGCTGCACTCCTACAGCCAGATCTTTTCCAGCGAAGTCTCCGGCGTGGCGTTAAAACGGTTCTTCTATTTCTTCATTCCGGCGATGCTGGTGGTCTATTTCCTGCGCCAGGACAGCAAAGCGTGGCTGTTCTTTCTGGTGAGCACCGTCGCGTTTGGTCTGTTGACCTACATGATTGTCGGCGGCACGCGCGCTAACATCATTATTGCGTTTGCTATCTTCCTGTTTATCGGCATTATTCGGGGCTGGATCAGCCTGTGGATGCTGGCAGCGGCGGGCGTGCTGGGGATTGTCGGTATGTTCTGGCTGGCGCTCAAACGCTACGGATTAAATGTGAGCGGCGATGAGGCGTTCTATACGTTTCTTTATCTGACGCGCGATACCTTTTCGCCGTGGGAGAATCTGGCGCTGCTGTTGCAAAATTACCACAATATCGATTTTCAGGGGCTGGCCCCTATCGTGCGTGATTTCTACGTCTTTATTCCCACTTGGTTATGGCCGGGACGACCCAGTATCGTGCTGAATTCTGCGAATTACTTCACCTGGGAAGTACTGAACAACCATTCTGGCCTGGCGATATCGCCAACGCTTATCGGATCGCTGGTGGTCATGGGCGGGGCGCTGTTTATTCCGCTCGGCGCGATCGTCGTCGGGCTGATTATCAAATGGTTCGACTGGCTGTATGAACTGGGTAACCGGGAGCCCAATCGCTATAAGGCGGCGATTCTGCACAGTTTCTGCTTTGGCGCCATCTTTAATATGATTGTGCTGGCGCGAGAAGGGCTGGATTCGTTTGTTTCGCGCGTGGTTTTCTTCCTGGTGGTTTTTGGCGCCAGCCTGCTGGTCGCTAAGCTTCTGTTCTGGTTATTTGATAGCGCCGGACTGATTCATAAACGTACAACTTCGCTCCCTCAGGCACAGGTGGAAGGAAAACTATGACCAATAATGCCGCTGCGCCCCTTTACTCGCTGCGCGGGTTACCTCTGATTGGCTGGCGTGACATGTCACATGCGCTGAATTATCTGTTTGCCGATGGTCAACTGAAGCAAGGCACGTTGGTGGCGATCAACGCCGAAAAGCTGCTGACGGCGGAAGATAATCCGGAAGTCCGCGCGTTGATAGCGGCGGCGGAATTTAAATATGCCGATGGCATCAGCGTGGTGCGTTCAATACGTAAAAAATTTCCGCAGGCGCAGGTTTCTCGTGTGGCTGGCGCTGACCTTTGGGAAGCGTTAATGGCGCGCGCGGGGAAAGAAGGCACACCGGTATTTCTTGTCGGCGGCAAGCCTGAGGTGCTGGCGCAGACGGAAGCAAAACTGCGGACGCAGTGGAACGTCAATATTGTGGGTAGCCAGGACGGTTACTTTACGCCGGAGCAGCGTCAGGCGCTATTTGCGCGTATCCATGCCAGCGGCGCGAAAATTGTCACCGTCGCGATGGGATCGCCAAAACAGGAATTACTCATGCGCGATTGTCGGGAAGTGCATCCCCATGCGTTATATATGGGGGTGGGCGGTACCTATGATGTGTTTACCGGTCACGTCAAACGCGCCCCAAAAATATGGCAGAACCTGGGGCTGGAGTGGTTGTATCGTCTGCTTTCGCAACCGAGGCGTATTACCCGCCAGATGCGCCTGCTGCGCTACCTTCGCTGGCACTATACTGGCGATCTCTAATTCTCCCTTCTGATGACTTGAGCAGCGGCTTGTGCTTATGGCGCTGCTCATTTACAACATAATCGATGATTTCTTACACAATAAGTGCATTTTTTTAATGCTCCATTTGCCATTTGTCCAAATTTAAGAAAATATTCGCAACAATCGATGTACCCATAACAATAACCGGTACTACCGGAACCGTTGCAAACACGACATGAGGATTTATGGCAGAGAAAAAACCGGAGCTACAGCGTGGGCTGGAAGCTCGTCATATTGAATTGATTGCCCTCGGGGGCACCATCGGCGTCGGACTCTTTATGGGCGCCGCCAGTACGCTGAAATGGGCGGGCCCGTCAGTGCTGCTGGCGTATATCATCGCCGGATTGTTCGTCTTTTTCATCATGCGTTCGATGGGGGAGATGCTCTTTCTGGAACCTGTTACCGGCTCCTTTGCCGTGTACGCCCACCGGTATATGAGTCCTTTTTTTGGCTATCTTACCGCCTGGTCATACTGGTTTATGTGGATGGCGGTCGGGATCTCGGAAATTACCGCCATTGGGGTCTACGTCCAGTTCTGGTTTCCGGAGATGGCGCAGTGGATACCGGCGCTGATTGCCGTCGGACTGGTCGCGTTGGCGAATCTGGCTGCGGTGCGCCTGTATGGTGAAATCGAGTTCTGGTTTGCGATGATCAAAGTCACCACGATTATTGTGATGATCATCATCGGTCTGGGGGTGATTTTCTTCGGCTTTGGCAACGGCGGCCAGGCGATTGGCTTTGGTAATCTGACCGAGCATGGCGGCTTTTTTGCCGGCGGCTGGAAAGGCTTTCTGACCGCATTATGTATCGTGGTGGCCTCTTATCAAGGGGTTGAGTTGATCGGTATTACCGCCGGTGAAGCGAAGAATCCGCAGGTGACGTTGCGTAGCGCGGTGGGTAAAGTGCTGTGGCGTATCCTGATTTTTTATGTTGGCGCGATTTTCGTGATCGTCACCATTTTCCCGTGGAATGAGATTGGCAGCAACGGCAGCCCCTTTGTGCTCACCTTCGCGAAAATCGGCATCACCGCCGCGGCAGGCATTATCAACTTTGTCGTGCTGACGGCGGCGCTCTCCGGCTGTAACAGCGGAATGTATAGCTGTGGGCGTATGCTTTACGCGCTGGCGAAAAACCGTCAACTGCCGGCGGCAGTCGCGAAAGTCTCTCGCCACGGCGTGCCGGTCGCGGGCGTGGCGCTCTCTATTTTGATTTTGCTGGTAGGTTCTTGCCTGAACTACATCATCCCCAATCCGCAGCGCGTCTTTGTTTACGTTTATAGCGCCAGCGTACTGCCGGGGATGGTGCCGTGGTTTGTCATTCTGATTAGCCAACTGCGCTTTCGTCGGGCGCATAAAGAAGCGATTGCGGATCATCCTTTTCGTTCCATTATGTTTCCGTGGGCGAACTATTTGACGATGGCGTTTCTGGTTTGCGTTTTAATCGGCATGTACTTTAATGAAGATACGCGCATGTCGCTGTTTGTCGGCGTCATCTTCCTGCTGGCCGTCACGCTGGTCTACAAAGTTTTCGGTCTGAATCGTCACGGAACCGCCCACAAGGTGGGGGAATAAGCGCCAAAATGCGCAAAGCATAACCAAACGCGCATTTTATTTAAAAAGGCACTGGACAGCGGGGTGTGAAGTCCGTATTATCCACCCCCGCAACGGCGCTAAGCGCCCGTAGCTCAGCTGGATAGAGCGCTGCCCTCCGGAGGCAGAGGTCTCAGGTTCGAATCCTGTCGGGCGTACCATTTATTTAGGTGCTTGAGCTGCGGTGGTTTAATACCGCGTAAAAAGTTTCAGTGGTGGCTATAGCTCAGTTGGTAGAGCCCTGGATTGTGATTCCAGTTGTCGTGGGTTCGAATCCCATTAGCCACCCCATTAATATAGAGTTGTGAAACGCGAAGGTGGCGGAATTGGTAGACGCGCTAGCTTCAGGTGTTAGTGTCCTTACGGACGTGGGGGTTCAAGTCCCCCCCCTCGCACCACGACTCAATGAATTGAACTAAAAATTCAAAAAAGCAGTATATCGGCGAGTAGCGCAGCTTGGTAGCGCAACTGGTTTGGGACCAGTGGGTCGGAGGTTCGAATCCTCTCTCGCCGACCAATTTTGAACCCCGCTTCGGCGGGGTTTTTTGTTTTCTGTTCATTTTCAACCACTTATCCCGCACGTGTTGCCATTATGGTTTATTGGCGATATCCCAGGCTTCATTTGTCGCTATTCGGTGACGAATAATCTATTGATTTATAATCACTTTATAAAAAGCATCCTGTTCTGTCTCCGCCGGGCGACACGCTAAAACCTCGCTAGCGGCGGGGGGATGACAATCGTGTGAATTCTCTACGTTTTTTTAATGCCTGCGCCTGTTTTTTAGCGGTGCAAAGATGGCACGTTATGTGCAATAATGTACGGGTAGATGCTCATTCCCTCTCTTATGTTCGCCTTCTGGCCTCATAAACTCAGGAATGATGCAGAGCCGTTTACGGTGCTTATCGTCCACTGACAGATGTCGCTTACGCCTCATCAAACACCCTGGACACAACGTTGAGTGAAGCACCCCTTTATGTTGTCATACAGACCTGTTTTGACGCCTGCCCCTTAACCGGGCAGGCGTTTTTTTATGCATCCCGAATGATTTTGTGTAGGCGGTAAGCCCGGTAAGCGAAGCGCCACCGGGCAAGAGGGAATTACTGCGGGGGATTGTTCTGTAATGTCAGCATCAGGCCGTCGCGTCGCATGGCGGCGGCCTCTTCGGGTTGATGCAGTCGATCAAGCGCATCGGCAAGCCAGGCATAATCATACGCGTCCGGGCGTTGTTTCAGCGCGGCGCGGAAAGCCAGAGTCGCCTCCTGCCATTCACCGTGTTTCATTAGCGACTGGCCGAGCGTGCTCCATAACAGCGGGCGATCGCCTACCGTCTTGATTTGCTGGCGCAGCACTTTCTCCAGTTGTTCCGGATTATTGGTTCTGAGGCGAGGAATGGGCAGCACCAGCCGATCGTCATACTGGCGTTTCAGACCGTCAATGATAATCTGCTGCGCCATATCATGATCGTCACATTCGATCAGATGCTCGGCCATTGCGACCTGCAGCGCCACCTGATGGCGGGTTTTACGGCTTTGGTTTTTCCACCAGGCGCGTAATCCTTCGCTGCCCTGCTCGGCACGCGCCTGATCCATGAGTCCTATCCACGCCTGTTGTTCGAGCATGGCGCGATGCGCTTCATCGCCGACGTGCGCTTTCGCCATGGATGGGATGATATCCAGTAAAGAACTCCATGCGCTGGTGCGAATATAGGCCTGCTCCGCCAGACGCAGAACTTCCGGGTGACGCGGCGTGACCTCCAGCAGTTTGTCCACGCCGTGACGCGCCGCGTGATTTTCATTGCGCGCCAGCTGTAAGCGCACGCGTGTGATCTCGACCGGGATGGTGTCGTTCCCCGCCAGCTCTGCCGCACGTTCAAGGTGCTGATTAGCGCGTGCTTCATCGCCGCGCTGCTGCGCCGCTTCTGCCGCCAGCAGATAATTTACCACCGGTTGTTCAGCATGGTCGGCATTTTTTGACATCAGCTTTTCAACCTGCTGATAGTCGCCCTCCGCCAGCTTCAGCAGCGCCTGTTCGGTCTGCTTGCGGGCGCGACGGCGTTTACGGCCGGCAAACCAACCGCGGGTGTGCGCGCCGGTACGAAACAGACGGCGTAGCAACCACTCAATGGCGAATAGCACCACCATAGCGACGATGAGAATGATCGCCAGTCCGGTGACGCTGGTTTCAATGTTGTAGTTATCGGTCTGGATTAACACATAGCCCTGGTGACCGGCTATCATCGGGCCGACCACGATACCCGCGAGCAACAACACAAAGAGCAATAATACTTTTAGCATCATTATTCTCCTTGCGGCGCGGCTGCCGGAGCGTCTGTCTGCGTGGCAGGCGCTGCCGTAGAGACTGTCGGTTGCGCCAGCAGATTACGCACGCGGGTTTGCATCAGTTTTTCAAGAATCGCCTGGCTTCCCAGAGTTTCCGGCAGATCCATCGTGATATTTTGCTGGCTTAATTTATCGACCTCCTCCAGGAAGGCTTTTGTCGCGGCGTCGTCAGTATCGTAATAAGCGCGAACCCAGGTCGAAACGTTATCCAGCGCCTGACGGTATGTTTCTTCCTGATGGCGTGGCACGGCCTGCGCGGCGACTAACAGGCGGGAGCGAATATTTTCGCGTAAATAGACGTCCTGGTTGGGCGCCAACAGCGGTACGGCGGTATCATCGCGGCGGCGAATGGTAATAAAGCTGTCCATAAAGTTCTGCCAGCTTTTTTGCAGGTTAACGCGCCATTCGCTTAGCGAGCTGGACAGCTCGCTGCTGTCTGAATCCATCGGCGAACCATCGGTATCGTTATCCGCCAGACGCAGGTTATCGATTTGGTTAGAGAGCTGATTGAGTTTGAGAATAATGCCGTCGTAGTCGATCTGCGCAACGGATGACAGGCTGGCGATATCGTCAGTAATCGCGCGTCGTGCGGTAATCAGGCTGGGGTCATTCATGTCCGCCAGACTGGCGTCAGCGCTTTTGAGCAGCGCAGCGGCGGTAGTGACGTCCTGATCGCTCCATAGCTTGCGTCCGGCGAGTTTCACCAGGAAATCAGCCTGCGCCAGCAGCCAGGTTTTAGCATCGCTGCCGGAAATGGTGGCGACTTTTTGTTGTACTTCATCAAGCTGTTTCGCCAGCGCCGCCTGTTGGCGATTTGCGTCATCTAACTGCGCCGCTTGTTTTTTGATAATCCCTTCCAGCTCCGCTTTTTGGCTCTCCTGCGCCTTTTGCAAGGCGGTTAGTTGCGTCGCCAGCGCATCGCTGGTTTCCGTTTGCGCGGTTGCCTGCTGTTTTCCCCAGCCATAAAGCCCAATACCTGCCGCCAGGGCAATCGCAATCGCCACCGCGCTTAATACCAGCGCGGCGCCGTTCTTACTTTTTTTCTCGGTATTAACTGGCTGTGGCGTGGTTTCCACGCTCTCCCTGGTCTCATCAACCACGGCGGAGGATTTTTCTTGTTCCGTCATTATGGCATCCCATTATGAGAGTTATTGTAATGCGCGCAACAGCGCATCGTTGTCGGCGTTATCAGCGACCTTAATATCTTGCCAGCCCAGTTCCCGGGCGAGGTGCGCCAGACGCTCACTGACGACCAATAGCCGACAGCGTAGTAACCAGTGCTCACGATACCACTGGGGAGTCAGCGACCAGAGCCGTTGCAACATCTCGCCGCTGGTAACAACAAGCGTTGTTACGCCGCGAGTATGCCAGCGCATCGCTTCTTCCGCGCCATCGTAATGTTTCGCACATCGTTGATAACATTCACAAAAACTGACTTCGGCTCCGCGAGCTGTCAGGGTTTCGCCCAGCAGTTCGCGGCCGCCATTGCCACGCAAAATCAGCGCGCGTTTGCCCGCAATATTTTGTAATTCAGGTAATTGTAGCAAGGCTTCGCTGATTTCCCGATCCAATGGATAACGAATATCGAACCCGCTAACGGTATGAAGGGCGAGCGCCGTGGTGCGGCCAATCGCGAAATAGCGCGGCGACGCAGGCCAGTTTCGACCATCCCGCTGGAGCTGGGCGTGAGCAAAGGCGACGGCGTGCTGTGAAAGGGCAAAAACCAGATCGTTTTCCGTCAGCGTCGCCAGGCGGTCGGCCAGGGTGGGTAGCTCCCGGCCGGCGACAAATTCAATCAGTGGAAAACTCCAGGCCACCTGCCCCAGTGCGCGCAGACGGCTCACTAACGCTTCCCCTGCGGGAGAGGGGCGGGTGATCAGAATACTCATGCGGGCGTCTCGCCGTTATAAACTTCTGTCAGAATCGCGCGCGCGCCGTTTTCCAGCAGTTCCTCTGCAAGCGAGATGCCCATTTGCTCCGCCTGCTCGGGAGAACCACGACGTTCGCCGCGCACCATCACCGAACCGTCCGGCGCGCCAACCAGCGCGCGTAACCAAATTTCACCGTTGATGATTTCTGCATAGCTGCCAATCGGCACCTGACACCCGCCTTCCAGGCGGGTGTTCATAGCGCGTTCCGCCGTTACGCGCAGCGCGGTTTGCGAGTGATTCAACGGTGCGAGCAGCGCCTGTGTTCGCGCGTCGTCAAGACGACACTCAATCCCGACGGCGCCCTGGCCTACGGCAGGAAGCGAAACGTCGGGCGGCAAGGCTGTGCGAATGCGCGACTCCAGACCTAAGCGTTTCAGACCGGCCACGGCCAGGATAATGGCGTCATAGTCGCCGTTGTCCAGCTTGCCGAGACGTGTGCCGACGTTGCCGCGCAACGAACGGATAATGAGGTCCGGACGGCGTTCCGCCAGTTGACACTGGCGACGCAAACTGGACGTCCCGACGATACTACCCGCGGGCAGATCGTCCAGACTGTGATATTTATTCGAGACAAACGCGTCGCGCGGATCTTCGCGCTCGCAAATGGTCACCAGACCGAGACCGTCCGGGAAGGCCACCGGAACGTCTTTCATAGAGTGCACGGCGATATCAGCGCGTTTTTCCAGCAGCGCGATTTCAAGCTCTTTAACAAACAGTCCCTTACCGCCCACTTTCGCCAGGGGAGTATCAAGGATCACGTCGCCGCGTGTGACCATCGGCACCAGTTCTACCGTCAGTCCCGGATGGGTTGCCATCAATGCGTCTTTGACATAATGTGCCTGCCAAAGCGCAAGGGGACTTTGGCGTGTGGCAATTCTTAAAACATTGTCTAACATGCTTGTTACCGTCATTATCAATCATTGACCATCCTAACATCCTTATAGAGAGTATGTTAGTTTTCCGGTCACCGTGAGTGAGAGGATAAGGCGCAGTGTCGTCAATGACAGTGAATAATGACGAGAAACCGCCAGCCCGTATTTAAGAATTTACACGCAGCGAACGGTGCTACACTTGTATGTAGCGCATCTTTCTTTACGGTCAATGAGCAAGGTGTTAAATTGATCACGTTTTAGACCATTTTTTCGTCGGTATTAGATAAAAATATGCAGACGAGAAAGGGTAACGGTTATTTTTGACATACGGTTTATCCCGAATGGCGACGGTCAAGTACTGACCTGCACCATGACGGGTAGCAACATCAGGCGATACGTCTTGTACCTCTATATTGAGACTCTGAAACAGAGACTGGATGCCATAAATCAACTGCGTGTGGATCGCGCGCTTGCTGCCATGGGACCCGCTTTTCAGCAGGTTTACAGTCTTCTGCCGACATTATTGCACTATCACCATCCACTGATGCCGGGTTACCTTGATGGTAACGTTCCCAGCGGTATTTGCTTCTACACGCCTGATGAAACCCAACGCCACTATCTGAACGAACTTGAGCTGTACCGCGGTATGACGCCGCAGGACCCGCCGAAGGGCGAGCTGCCGATTACCGGCGTTTACACCATGGGCAGCACCTCCTCGGTCGGGCAGAGCTGCTCGTCCGACCTGGATATCTGGGTGTGCCATCAGTCCTGGCTCGACGGCGAAGAGCGTCAGTTGCTGCAACGTAAGTGTAGCCTGCTGGAAAGCTGGGCCGCCTCGCTTGGCGTTGAGGTGAGCTTCTTCCTGATCGACGAGAACCGTTTCCGCCATAACGAAAGCGGCAGTCTGGGCGGGGAAGACTGTGGTTCTACGCAGCATATCCTGTTGCTTGATGAGTTTTATCGTACCGCTGTGCGCCTGGCCGGGAAGCGTATCCTGTGGAGTATGGTGCCGTGCGACGAAGAAGAGCATTACGACGACTATGTCATGACGCTCTACGCGCAGGGCGTATTAACGCCAAACGAATGGCTGGATCTGGGGGGCTTAAGCTCGCTCTCCGCCGAAGAGTACTTTGGCGCCAGCCTGTGGCAGCTATACAAGAGCATTGACTCGCCGTACAAAGCGGTGCTGAAAACGCTGCTGCTGGAAGCCTACTCATGGGAATATCCCAACCCACGTCTGCTGGCGAAAGATATTAAACAACGTCTGCATGACGGTGAAATCGTATCGTTTGGACTCGATCCCTACTGCATGATGCTGGAACGGGTCACTGAATACCTGATGGCGATTGAAGATCCGACGCGGCTGGATTTAGTCCGCCGCTGCTTTTACCTGAAAGTGTGCGAGAAATTAAGTCGCGAGCGCGCCTGCGTAGGCTGGCGTCGGGAAGTATTAAGCCAGTTAGTCAGCGAGTGGGGATGGGACGACGCGCGTCTGACCATGCTCGATAATCGCGCAAACTGGAAAATCGATCAGGTGCGCGAAGCCCACAACGAATTGCTCGACGCCATGATGCAGAGCTATCGTAATCTGATTCGCTTTGCGCGGCGCAACAACCTCAGCGTGAGTGCCAGCCCGCAGGATATCGGCGTACTGACGCGTAAGCTGTACGCGGCTTTTGAAGCGTTGCCGGGTAAAGTCACGCTGGTGAACCCGCAGATATCGCCGGATCTGTCCGAGCCGAATTTAACCTTTATCCATGTGCCGCCGGGACGCGCCAACCGTTCAGGCTGGTATCTCTACAACCGCGCGCCGAACATGGATTCCATCATCAGCCATCAGCCGCTGGAATATAACCGTTATCTTAATAAGCTGGTCGCGTGGGCGTGGTTCAACGGCCTGCTGACGTCGCGAACGCATCTGTTTATTAAGGGCAACGGTATTGTCG
This sequence comes from Salmonella sp. NW177, assembly GCF_051811585.1. NCBI lineage: Bacteria > Pseudomonadati > Pseudomonadota > Gammaproteobacteria > Enterobacterales > Enterobacteriaceae > Salmonella > Salmonella sp. NW177. The sequence continues at coordinate 45,367 of NZ_JAMMZV010000011.1, forward strand.
ACCTGCCTAAGTTGCAGGAGATGGTCGCCGATGTTTCGCACCATTTCCCGCTGCGCTTGCCTGCTCCGACGCCGAAAGCGCTCTACAGCCCCTGTGAAATTCGCCATCTGGCGATTATCGTTAACCTCGAATATGACCCGACGGCGGCGTTTCGCAATAAAGTGGTCCATTTTGACTTCCGTAAGCTGGACGTTTTCAGCTTTGGCGAAGAGCAAAACTGTCTGATAGGCAGTATCGACTTGTTATATCGCAACTCGTGGAACGAAGTGCGTACTCTGCACTTTAACGGCGAGCAGGCGATGATCGAAGCGCTGAAAACGATTCTGGGGAAAATGCACCAGGATGCCGCGCCGCCGGATAGCGTGGAGGTGTTCTGCTACAGTCAGCATCTTCGCGGCCTGATTCGCACCCGTGTGCAGCAACTGGTCTCCGAATGTATTGAGCTACGTCTTTCCAGCACCCGTCAGGAGACCGGTCGCTTCAAGGCGCTGCGGGTTTCCGGGCAGACGTGGGGGCTATTCTTCGAACGCTTGAATGTCTCGGTGCAGAAGCTGGAGAACGCTATCGAATTCTACGGCGCGATTTCGCATAACAAGCTGCACGGGCTGTCGGTACAGGTGGAAACCAACCAGGTGAAATTGCCGTCAGTGGTGGATGGCTTCGCCAGCGAAGGGATCATCCAGTTCTTCTTTGAAGAAACGGGCGATGAGAAAGGCTTTAATATTTATATTCTGGATGAAAGTAACCGGGCGGAAGTGTATCACCACTGCGAAGGTAGCAAGGAAGAACTGGTGCGCGACGTCAGTCGCTTCTATTCGTCATCGCACGATCGCTTCACGTATGGCTCCAGTTTTATCAACTTTAACCTGCCGCAGTTCTACCAGATAGTGAAAACCGATGGCCGCGCGCAGGTGATCCCATTCCGTACGCAGCCTATCAACACCGTGCCGCCAGCAAACCAGGATCATGACGCGCCGCTATTGCAGCAGTATTTTTCGTAAGTGCTGCGCCGGGCAAAGCTGCCCGGCCGGCGTTCACCGCTTCACATTAACTTCACCCAACTTCGTTACCGTGACCTCCGCATTTGGTTTACAGGAGGAGGTTTGAGGTGGCAGATGCGTTCATTTTGTTAGGGATAGTCATGGCGATGGTCAGCCTCGGCTTCATTCTTATAAATAAGTTATTCTGTTTTATATCCGCTGGGTGCCTGCTCTCGCTATGCGCCAGCATGGCCAGTTTTCAACTCTGGGATGCGTCTTACTGGGGGCGATGGGGAAAAGTATGTCCCGGTCTGGAGGATGTGATCATCTCCTGCGACAATTACCATTTTCTCTATGACTTGGGATGGGAATTGTACGGTATCGCCTTTTTGTTCTTTACCGCGTTAATGCTCACATGTGCGGCCATTATTCTTATCAATATGATTATGGCTTTAGAGCGATACTGTGCCGGATGGCGGCGCTAACACGCCTTATCCAGCCTACATTCGAAGAATGCTCATTGAGCGGAACAAGGTTTAGACAATATTTTTTCTTATACAATTTATGTAGTAATATCCAGACCGTTCAAAACGCTATCGCGTCTTTCATTGTTTTCGTAAATATGTTTTGAAAAACCATATTAGAAACAAAAGCTCTTTAATGGTTTCTTATGGATGTTTTTATAAAAGGATATTATATGTCAATAAACAACCCTATTCTTATTTACGTGAATAAGAAACGACAAATAAAATTAGCTCTGTTTTATTCAGTGGTAGCTATAGCTCTTATGATGAGCCTCTTTCTAAATTATAGTATTATGCTAAAGATGGTGTGTGTTTTTTTAATACTCCTCATGATAGCAGGCGCAAGTGCTTACTGGTACTCCGCCTTTTCAGGAAAGCCACAGCTAACGTTGAACCAGGAGGGAGTAACATTACACACAACCAGGCTACCAATAGTTTACTGGCATGAAATCGACTATGTTGGTGAGCGTGTTAGCGATAATACGCCTGTGCTGGCCGTTTTTGTCAAAGATGTTGAGCTTTATTGTCAGCGAATTACTAATGAGAAAATGCGTAATAATTTTCTGTCATTATTAAATAAGCATGGAAGTAATCGCGTGATGAATATCTCTCTAAACGATCTCGATTATGATTCAGATGAGTTACAGGATATTTTTAAAATGGCTGTTGCCAGAAACCTGGAACAATAGGGTAGAGATATATGTTTTTTGTTATTACTCACCATATTGATGTGCTGCCTCTGGCAACCCTACCCACACATGAAACATGCCCTTATTGTAATAATCAGGATGTATGGTTGATTATTCGCCAAAAAAGGACCCGTACATGTGGTCTGTCTCAGGCGAGAAAAAGAGATAAGTTTGGTTTAGCGATATGCAATCATTGCAGCAATGAAATCAAGGAAAAACGTTGGTCACCAGCGTTACGTCAACTTTTTACCGAGCAGAAGCCACTATTTAACCTAACCTTTTGGCAACGCTACGGTTTTTGGGTTGGTTGGTTGAGTGTATGGCCCGCGCTGTTTCTGGCAACCTGGCTGTATTTCACATTTCGGGGTTGGTAATACGACCGCATATCTCGTTAAATATACGCAGGAAAGCGCTATTCTTCTGGCTCTCCTGCGGAATTAAAACTTAGCGAAAACTCACCTTTTCACCCGCTTGCTGCGTCGCCGCCTGCTCCAGCAGATCCCAGAAGGTTTCGCCGCTGCGATCGCAAATCCACTCGTCGCCTTTCAGATCGAAATGATAGCCGCCCTGTTTGGTCGCCAGCCACACCTGGTGCAACGGCTCCTGACGGTTAATAATGATCTTACTGCCGTTCTCAAAGCTGAGGGTCAGCACGCCGCCGTTGATTTCGCAGTCGATATCGCTGTCGCCGTCCCAGTTATCGAGGCGTTCTTCAATGGTGAGCCACAGGGCGTCAGCCAGGCGATGAAATTCACTGTCGTTCATTGTTTTATCCCGCTATTGAGTGATAGCGCCAGTATAAGGGGAAGCGTCAGCTTCTGGAACTGATACGAATTACCGTTGTGAGCGGTAAAGGATAAAACCCAGCGGTAGATAAATGACGATAAATAGCGCACTGGTGATAAGTATGACGGACGCGTTAACCGGGAAATGGTTCAGAGCCGACAGCATTGCCACCATCAGCGCGACGCAGCCGCCGCAGAGGAGAAAATGCAACAGGATTAAGGGGGCGCGCGGCTTTGCTTTGATATCCAAAAGAGCGCTAAGCAGACCGAGTACCGCGCTTATCGTCAGAACCCCGGCAGCTTCAACACCGTTTATCGTGCCGTGCATAACGCTTTCAATAATGACGTAAATGCATGAACCGATCCCCACGCCCCGAAGGGCGTTTTTCAGATGTTTATTCAAACGTGCAAAATGGTTTAGCGGCGTCATTTTTGGCATTCCGGTGCCTGCGTTATGATGATGATGTCTTTATTGTTGGTGTACATGACGTTCCTATTCAGAGTATGCGTCTTATCCGGGCAGGGGGATGCTGTTCGGTAAAGCTGGCTGCCAATCCACGTATAAACATAGCGGTTGTCATACGCAAAACGCTCGGTGACTTTTAGCGGCCCATTGATGCTAAAGACATGAATACCCTGACCTTGCTGGCTATCACGCATAAAATAGCCATGCTCTTTTCCGGCGTTAATTTCCCGGTTCAGGAAGGGGGCTGGGCTATCCAGTTCCAGCCCTGAGTTGCCGGGTTAATCAATGAATTGGGTAACCGACGCAGGCGTTTGAAATTCACCTCCGGCAACGAAAGATTGTTCTCCTCTTCTGGCTGGAGATAAACCACGCCGCTGCCTTGCCGTTGATAAACATTGTGCGGAGATTCACTCAGCCGGCATCCCCAGGCGGGAGGCAGCAGAAGTGAAAGCGAAAAAAGGCAAAACAAATTACGATATTGCATAAGGTCATCCGGACGTGGTACGTAAACCTAAAGTGATTAGCAAAGCATGTTCCCTGATGTAAATGCGCAATAATCATGGCAACGCGCCGCTTTTCAGATTTTATAAAGAGCCCCTAAACGCTTGCTTTTACGCCTTCTCCTGCGATGATAGAAAATAGAAAGCATGAACTTACAGGCAATCCATAATGAAAAACGTGTTTAAGACACTCGCTGTACTTCTTACTCTGTTCAGCCTGACGGGCTGCGGTTTGAAAGGGCCGCTTTATTTCCCGCCAGCCGATAAAAATGCGCCGCCGCCGACGAAAAAAGTCGATTCGCAAACGCAGTCCACGATGCCCGATAAGAACGATCGCGCAACGGGAGATGGCCCGTCCCAGGTCAATTACTGAGGATAGTTTTCTGTCCCCGCGTGAACGGAGTGAATGATGCAATTCTCTAAAATGCATGGCCTTGGCAACGATTTTATGGTCGTCGACGCGGTAACGCAGAATGTCTTTTTTTCGCCGGAACTGATTCGTCGACTATCCGACAGACACCTGGGCGTAGGGTTCGATCAGCTGCTGGTGGTTGAGCCGCCCTATGATCCTGAGTTGGACTTTCATTACCGCATCTTCAACGCCGACGGCAGTGAAGTCTCGCAGTGCGGCAATGGCGCGCGCTGTTTCGCGCGATTTGTTCGCCTGAAAGGGCTAACCAATAAACGCGACATTCGGGTCAGTACCGCGAATGGCCGGATGGTACTGAGCGTCACGGAAGATGAACTGGTGCGGGTGAATATGGGGGAGCCAAACTTTGAACCCGCGCAGGTGCCTTTTCGCGCCAACAAAGCGGAAAAGACGTATATTATGCGAGCGGCGGAACAGACCATACTGTGCGGCGTGGTTTCAATGGGCAATCCGCACTGTGTCATTCAGGTTGATAACGTCGACACGGCGGCCGTTGAAACACTGGGGCCGGTTCTGGAAAGCCATGAGCGTTTTCCGGAACGCGCCAACATTGGTTTTATGCAGGTTGTAAGACGTGAGCATATCCGGCTGCGAGTCTATGAACGCGGCGCAGGGGAGACCCGCGCGTGCGGCAGCGGCGCGTGCGCTGCCGTTGCCGTGGGGATTCAGCAGGGACTGCTGGCTGAAGAGGTACGCGTGGAATTACCGGGCGGTCGGCTGGATATCGCCTGGAAAGGTCCGGGTCATCCGTTATACATGACTGGTCCGGCGGCACATATCTACGACGGATTTATCCATTTATGAAGCAACCAGAGGAAGAACTACAGGAAACGCTCACGGAACTGGACGATCGAGCGGTCGTCGATTACCTGCGCCACCACCCTGAGTTTTTTATCCGTAACGCCCATGCCGTGGAAGCGATGCGTGTTCCACATCCCGTGCGGGGAACGGTTTCGCTCGTTGAGTGGCATATGGCCCGCGCGCGTAATCACATCAATGTGCTTGAAGAAAATATGACGCTGCTGATGGAACAGGCTCATGCCAATGAAAGCCTGTTTTATCGCTTGCTGCATCTGCAAAGCCGTCTGGTCGCCGCGGATAGTCTGGATGAGATGCTGGTGCGGTTTCACCGCTGGGCGCGCGATTTGGGGCTTGCCGGCGCGACGCTGCGTTTGTTCCCGGATCGGTGGCGTCTTGGCGCGCCATCGCGCTATACGCATCTGGCTTTAAACCGTCAGGCCTTCGAGCCGCTGCGTATTCAGCGGCTGGGACAGTCGCAGCATTATCTTGGCCCGCTAAACGGCCCGGAACTGCTGGTGGTCTTGCCGGAGGCGAAGGCTGTAGGCTCGGTAGCCATGTCGATGATGGGCAGCGATGGCGACCTCGGGGTGATTCTCTTCAGCAGCCGTGACCCGCACCACTATCAGCCGGGGCAGGGGACGCAGCTTTTACAGGAGATCGCGCTGATGCTGCCGGAACTGCTGGAACGCTGGATTAAACGCGTATGACGGATGTCGCGCTTTCTCAGGACGTCTCGCGGTTCCTGCGCTATTTAGGCGTGGAGCGCCAGCTTAGCCCTATTACCCTGCTGAACTACCAGCGTCAGCTTGATGCCATTATCGCTTTAGCCGGAGAAACCGGGCTGAAAAGCTGGCAACAATGTGACGCTGCGATTGTGCGCAGTTTTGCGGTGCGCAGTCGGCGCAAAGGGCTTGGCCCTGCCAGTCTGGCGCTACGTCTCTCGGCATTGCGAAGCTTTTTTGACTGGTTAGTCAGTCAGGGCGAATTGAAAGCTAACCCGGCGAAGGGCGTCTCCGCACCGAAAGCGCCGCGTCATCTGCCGAAAAATATTGATGTCGACGACGTTAACCGCCTGCTGGACATCGATCTTAACGATCCGCTCGCCGTACGTGATCGGGCGATGCTGGAGGTCATGTACGGCGCGGGACTGCGTTTATCCGAACTGGTTGGCCTGGATATAAAGCACCTCGATCTCGATACCGGAGAAGTGTGGGTAATGGGTAAAGGCAGCAAAGAGCGACGCCTGCCGATTGGCCGTAACGCGGTGACGTGGATTGAGCACTGGCTGGATCTGCGCGGCCTGTTCGCCAGCGACGAAGAGGCGTTATTCCTGTCGAAGCTCGGCAAGCGTATCTCCGCGCGCAATGTCCAAAAACGGTTCGCCGAATGGGGCATAAAGCAGGGGCTAAACAGCCACGTGCATCCACATAAGCTGCGCCATTCGTTCGCGACCCATATGCTGGAATCGAGCGGCGATCTGCGCGGCGTGCAAGAGCTGCTGGGTCATGCCAACCTTTCCACCACCCAAATTTATACTCATCTTGATTTTCAACACCTTGCTTCAGTGTACGACGCGGCGCATCCGCGCGCTAAACGGGGGAAATAATGCGTTTTTACCGGCCTTTGGGGCGTATTGCCGCGCTCACCTTTGACCTGGATGATACCCTTTATGATAACCGTCCGGTGATTTTGCGTACTGAGCAGGAAGCGCTCGCTTTTATGCAAAATTATCACCCGTCGCTACGTTCGTTTCAAAACGTCGATTTACAGCGGATACGGCAGGCGGTGCGTGAAGCGGAGCCGGAAATCTATCATGACGTTACCCGCTGGCGCCATCGCGCGATAGAGCAGGCCATGCGGGATGCGGGATTATCGGCGCAGGAGGCCATTGCCGGCGCGAATGCGGCGATGATGCATTTTGCCAAATGGCGCAGCCAGATTGAGGTTCCGCAGGCTACCCATGAGACGTTACAGCAGCTTGCGAAAAAATGGCCGCTGGTGGCGATCACTAACGGCAACGCCCAGCCGGAACTGTTTGGCCTCGGCGATTACTTTAAGTTTGTACTGCGCGCCGGCCCGGATGGGCGTTCCAAGCCGTTTAGCGACATGTATTTCCTGGCGGCGGAAAAGCTGCATGTGCCGATCGGCGAGATCCTGCATGTCGGCGACGATCTGACTACCGATGTGGCTGGCGCTATTCGCTGTGGGATGCAGGCCTGCTGGATTAAACCTGAAAATGCCGACCTGATGCGGACGCAGGACAGCCGTTTACTGCCGCATATCGAAATTTCGCGGTTGGCATCTCTCACCTCGCTGATATAATCACCAGTAGTTCTGTATAAATTCCCAGTTATTCTGGCGGATGGCGCTATGCTTATCCGCCCTACGATAAGTAGCCCCGGTAAGCGAAGCGCCCCGGGCGTTTTTAGTTTTCATGTTTTTACGCGGCGGTGCCAATGGACGTTTCTTACCTGCTCGACAGCCTTAATGATAAACAGCGCGAAGCGGTGGCCGCGCCACGTAGCAACATGCTGGTGTTGGCGGGCGCGGGAAGCGGGAAAACCCGCGTGCTGGTGCACCGTATCGCCTGGTTACTGAGCGTAGAAAACAACTCGCCATACTCCATCATGGCGGTGACTTTTACCAACAAAGCGGCGGCGGAAATGCGCCATCGTATTGGCCAGTTGATGGGGACCAGCCAGGGCGGAATGTGGGTAGGGACGTTCCACGGTCTGGCGCACCGCCTGCTGCGCGCGCATCATATGGACGCTAATTTGCCGCAGGATTTCCAGATTCTCGACAGCGAAGATCAGATGCGTTTGCTTAAACGCCTGATTAAGGCGATGAATCTTGATGAGAAGCAGTGGCCGCCGCGTCAGGCGATGTGGTACATCAATAGCCAGAAAGACGAAGGGCTACGCCCGCACCATATCCAAAGCTATGGCAATCCGGTGGAGCAGACCTGGCAGAAGGTGTATCAGGCCTATCAGGAAGCGTGCGATCGCGCTGGTCTGGTGGATTTTGCCGAGCTACTGCTGCGCGCTCATGAACTATGGCTGAACAAGCCGCACATCCTGCAACACTATCGCGAGCGGTTTACTAACATCCTGGTGGACGAATTCCAGGATACCAACAACATTCAGTACGCCTGGGTTCGTCTGCTGGCGGGCGATACCGGTAAGGTGATGATTGTCGGCGACGATGACCAGTCGATCTACGGCTGGCGCGGGGCCCAGGTAGAGAACATCCAGCGCTTCCTCAATGATTTCCCCGGCGCGCAGACCATTCGTCTGGAGCAGAATTACCGCTCGACCAGCAACATCCTTAGCGCGGCGAACGCTCTGATTGAAAACAACAACGGGCGTTTGGGTAAAAAGCTGTGGACTGACGGCGTTGATGGCGAACCGATATCTCTGTACTGCGCTTTCAACGAACTGGATGAAGCGCGCTTTGTGGTTAACCGTATCAAAACCTGGCAGGACAACGGCGGCGCGCTTGCGCAATGCGCCATCCTTTATCGCAGCAACGCCCAGTCGCGCGTGCTGGAAGAAGCGTTATTACAGGCCAGTATGCCGTACCGCATTTACGGCGGGATGCGCTTCTTCGAACGCCAGGAGATCAAAGATGCGCTCTCTTATCTGCGTTTGATTGCCAATCGCAACGATGATGCCGCCTTTGAACGCGTGGTGAATACCCCAACGCGCGGTATCGGCGACCGCACGCTGGACGTGGTGCGCCAGACCTCGCGCGATCGCCAGCTAACATTGTGGCAGGCGTGCCGTGAGTTGTTACAGGAAAAAGCCCTGGCCGGGCGTGCGGCCAGCGCGCTGCAACGCTTTATGGAACTGATCGACGCCCTGGCGCAGGAAACCGCCGACATGCCGCTGCATGTGCAGACTGACCGGGTGATCAAAGATTCCGGCCTGCGCACCATGTATGAGCAAGAAAAAGGCGAGAAAGGCCAGACGCGCATCGAAAACTTAGAGGAACTGGTGACGGCAACGCGGCAGTTCAGCTACAACGACGAAGATGAAGATTTAATGCCATTGCAGGCCTTCCTCTCTCACGCGGCGCTGGAAGCGGGCGAGGGGCAGGCGGATACCTGGCAGGATGCGGTGCAGCTGATGACGCTGCACTCGGCCAAAGGGCTGGAGTTTCCGCAGGTGTTTATTGTCGGCATGGAAGAGGGCATGTTCCCCAGCCAGATGTCGCTGGATGAGGGCGGGCGTTTGGAAGAGGAGCGTCGTCTGGCCTACGTCGGCGTTACCCGTGCCATGCAGAAACTGACGCTAACCTATGCGGAAACTCGCCGTCTGTACGGTAAAGAGGTCTACCATCGCCCGTCGCGTTTTATCGGCGAACTGCCGGAGGAGTGCGTGGAAGAGGTCCGTCTGCGCGCCACCGTCAGTCGTCCGGTGAGCCATCAACGAATGGGAACGCCGCTGGCGGAAAACGACACAGGCTACAAACTCGGCCAACGCGTGCGCCATGCGAAGTTCGGCGAGGGAACTATTGTCAACCTGGAGGGCAGCGGCGAACATAGCCGGTTGCAGGTGGCTTTTCAGGGGCAAGGGATCAAATGGCTGGTTGCCGCATATGCGAAGCTGGAAACGGTTTGACCGACTCTCATATTGCCGGATGACGCCTCTTATCCGGCCTACGCGCTGGCTAACATTTTGATTTGTAGGCCGGATAAGGCGAAGCCGCCATCCGGCGATATATTGATGTTAATATTCTGAAATCATAGATAAATACTCTCACTCTGCTAACCTTTCTGCATAAGGGGAAATTATTGCTTTTTCGCGTTTCGTTGCGTGTTGACGGCAAATTTTTGCTGGCGTAACATGCGCCCACGATTACGCTAAGAGGACATTCGCCTTGGACACACCCAGTAGATACTGGCTCATTATCCTGTCATCCAGGATCAACTCCTAAGGCTATCCCTTTTTGCTGATAGCCTTAGCGGTTGTCAGCGACCTTTCATTTTTTCCCGTCGCGTTGAGTCAGGCTGTTTAATGGTCTGAAACCCAATTTGTTTCTGTGTGCCCATCTGAACTGTCCGATATTTTTACGCATTGGGAGTCCCGGTCATGCTGAGCGCATTTCAACTGGAAAAAAACCGACTGACCCGGCTGGAAGTCGAGGAGTCACAAAGCCTGATTGATGCCGTATGGGTCGATTTGGTCGAACCGGACGACGACGAGCGATTGCGCGTACAATCTGAGCTGGGCCAGAGTCTGGCGACGCGTCCTGAACTGGAAGATATCGAAGCATCCGCGCGCTTCTTTGAAGACGAAGACGGACTGCATATCCACTCCTTCTTCTTCTTCGAAGATGCGGAAGATCATGCCGGTAACTCTACGGTGGCATTCACTATTCGCGATGGCCGTCTGTTTACGCTGCGTGAACGCGAACTGCCCGCCTTCCGTTTGTATCGTATGCGCGCCCGCAGCCAGGCGATGGTCGACGGTAATGCTTATGAATTACTGCTCGATCTGTTCGAAACTAAAATTGAACAGTTGGCGGATGAAATCGAAAACATCTACAGCGATCTGGAAAAACTGAGCCGCGTCATTATGGAAGGGCATCAGGGCGATGAATACGACGAAGCGCTCTCCACGCTGGCGGAACTGGAAGATATCGGCTGGAAGGTACGCCTGTGTCTGATGGATACCCAACGCGCGCTGAACTTCCTGGTGCGCAAGGCGCGCTTACCGGGCGGACAGCTGGAGCAGGCGCGTGAGATCCTGCGCGATATCGAATCTCTGCTGCCGCACAATGAATCGCTGTTCCAGAAGGTGAACTTCCTGATGCAGGCGGCGATGGGTTTCATCAATATTGAGCAGAACCGCATTATCAAAATCTTCTCGGTGGTTTCCGTGGTGTTCCTGCCGCCGACGCTGGTCGCTTCCAGCTATGGGATGAACTTCGAGTTTATGCCGGAACTGAAGTGGAGCTTTGGTTATCCAGGCGCGATTATCTTTATGATTCTGGCGGGGCTTGCGCCGTATTTGTACTTTAAGCGCAAGAACTGGCTGTAAGACATTAAGGCCAGGGTGATTCAGCTGCGGCTGAACCACCCTGAAAAGTTACAGGCTCCAGGTATTGATACCTTTAACCTCTTTCTCATAGAACCACTTATTTGTATTGACGCCGACATAAGCTGCGACAACAAGTCCAAGTATGTTAACGCCGATTAATGCTCCAATAAATATTGCAACGATCCCTAATAAAATAACTATAATTGCTTTTTTCCACAGACCCAGTACAAACAAATAAATCCATGAGAAGAAAAAGGCAATAAAGTTTATTTGAATAGTCAACCGTTGTCGGGGCTTTAATGCTTTAAATGCCTGTTTATATTCTGGGCTTACTTTCCAAAATCCAGGGAAACCATGTTGATCGTAAAATGAAAAACGGTATTTCCATTTTTCAGATAGCGAACCATCATTAATATAATCCTTGTCCATGTAAACTCCATTAAATTACTTGTTGAGTGAATTCGAATCCGGGGGGGCCAGAAGTAGCAGAGAAAAGGTTGCAAAATACCATATTAGAAAAAGAGGCATACCAAAGCCATCGCAAGCGAAATCTTCAGCAACCATTATCACGAAGGAGGCAATATAGATTACAAGCGTACCCCATACATAGAATTTTATATATTCAAAGCCACTGTCTCTGAATCGCTGACAGTTTAAATTAATGACGAGATAATGTAGTAAAATTGTGAATAAAATTGCCAGTATCACAAAGCTTAAATGTAATAAAACCCCAACCAAAATGGAAAATATTATATTTATTAGCGCGAATGATAATAAATAACGACATCTGGAAACACATCTCTCAGATGAAGGAATAAAAACACTTAACATTAATTTCACATCCATATGTTGGGTTACGTCGTTAGCATGACAATATGCTACCCCCCTTACAAGGGGAGGCATATTTTTTCAGATTATATTTAGAATAATAGTCGCGTTATTTTTTACGCTGCGTATAAATCGCATCCATCACGAAAATCGCCAGCGCGACCCAGATAAACGCAAATGTCACCATCTTATCCGCGCCCGGCACTTCGCCATAAAACGTCACCGCCAGTAAAAACATCAGCGTTGGGCCGATATACTGGAAAAAGCCCAGTGTAGAAAGACGCAGACGCGTAGCCGCTCCGGTGAAGCACAGCAGCGGAATCGTAGTGACCACACCCGCCGCCATTAACAGCAAGTTCAACGATAGTGCGTTTTGCCCCATATGGCTGGTAGGGCTATCGGCGATGCCAAACAGATAAATCGCGGCGACCGGCAACAGCCATAGCGTTTCGACCAGCATACCCGTCTGCGCTTCAACGGCGATCTTCTTACGCACCAGGCCGTAAAACGCAAAACTAAACGCCAGCCCCAGCGCGATAATCGGCAGTGAACCAAAGGTCCAGAGTTGCACCAGCACGCCGCACACCGCCAGAATCACCGCCAGCCACTGCATTCGACGGAAGCGTTCGCCAAGAAAAATCATCCCCAGCAAGATGTTAACCAGCGGATTAATGAAATAACCCAGGCTGGCCTCCAGCATATGGTGATTATTTACCGCCCAAATGAACAATAGCCAGTTACCGCCGACCAGTACGGCGGACAGGGCCAGCAGGAAAATCTTCTTTGGCGTTTTCAGTAAGCGCTTAACCTGTCGCCACTGCCGGCTGACGCTAAGCAGCGCCACCATAAAGAAAAATGACCAAATCACGCGGTGCGTCAGGATCTCATCTGCGGGAACGTAATAGATCAGCTTGAAATATGCGGGGGCGATCCCCCAAATAAAATAGGCGGCAAGAGCGAGTAATACGCCCTGCCGTGTTTGTTTTGCGTCCATCCGGAAAACTCGTATCTGAAGTGTAACAACAGTTTACCTGCTTTTATCCCACCATATAAGTAGCGGTGGCGCTGGCGATGTACAGCTGATCTTCATTGTGTAATTCCACGCGGGCGACGGCCACTTTATTCCCTGCGCGCAGCAGGCTACTGGTGGCCGTAAAGCGGTTGCCTCTGCCCGGACGCAGGTAATCGACGCGCAGGTCAATCGTTCCCATCCGCGACAGGCGCTGGCGTAGTTCATCTTCGCTGATGGTTTCGTGGCGAGTTAGCGTGCTGCCGACGCATACCAGTCCGGCGGCGACATCCAGCGCAGAGGCGATCACGCCGCCGTGTAAAATGCTTTGCGCCCAGTTGCCGACCATCATCGGCTGGTTGTTGAAGGCCAGTTGGGCGAACGCTTTTTCATAGCGTTCCAGCTCCAGCCCTAACGCCCGATTAAACGGCATGTGGTAGACAAACATTTCACCCACTAATTTCAGAGCTTGTTCAGCGGTAAGTACAGCGGACATAGATTCCTGACACCTCATTGGTTAATGAAATGTTGATATTATGCTTCTTAATTGTTGTTTTCTACTTTAAGAAGGGATAACTAACGGCTATGTGTGTAAATATGTAAAAATGGTTGGCAGAGAATGATTCAAGCTGAAAATACTTCGTCAGGAGAACGTCAAGAATGCGGGCGATTTTGAGAGGGTTGTTGCCAGCCACGCTACTGCCATTAGCGGCATATGCACAAGAAGCTACGATAAAAGAGGTTCATGATGCGCCTGCAGTACGGGGAAGTATCATCGCTAACATGCTACAGGAGCATGATAACCCTTTTACGCTTTACCCTTATGACACGAACTACTTGATCTACACGAACACCAGCGATCTGAACAAAGAGGCCATAAGTACCTACAACTGGTCTGAAAACGCACGTAAAGATGAAGTGAAATTTCAGTTGAGCCTGGCGTTTCCGCTGTGGCGCGGAATACTGGGGCCGAACTCGGTACTGGGCGCTTCCTATACGCAGAAATCCTGGTGGCAGCTTTCCAACAGTAAAGAGTCTTCGCCGTTTCGCGAAACCAACTACGAACCGCAGCTTTTTCTTGGTTTTGCTACCGATTATCGCTTTGCCGGCTGGACGCTGCGCGACGTAGAGATGGGCTACAACCATGACTCTAACGGACGTTCGGACCCCACCTCGCGTAGCTGGAACCGTCTGTATACCCGTCTGATGGCCGAAAACGGTAACTGGCTGGTAGAGGTCAAACCGTGGTACGTGATTGGCAGTACCGACGATAATCCGGACATCACCAAATATATGGGTTATTACCAGCTTAAAATCGGTTATCACCTGGGCGAGGCGGTATTAAGTGCCAAAGGCCAGTACAACTGGAATACAGGCTACGGCGGCGCGGAAGTTGGATTAAGCTATCCGGTCACCAAACATGTCCGGCTTTATACCCAGGTGTACAGCGGCTATGGCGAATCGCTGATCGACTATAATTTTAATCAGACACGTGTCGGCGTCGGCGTGATGCTTAACGATATCTTCTGATTGGATTGTGTTTTAAACATTGCAGTTTCTCTCGCAGGCGCTGAAAATAGCGCCTGTTTTGATTTATGGTGAACGGGGTTAATGTGGCGCAGGCGGAAGTGTTGAATCTGGAATCAGGGGCCAAACAGGTTTTGCAGGAAACCTTTGGCTACCAACAGTTTCGCCCGGGCCAGGAAGCGATTATTGATACTGCGCTCTCCGGTCGCGACTGTCTGGTCGTCATGCCCACCGGCGGCGGCAAATCTCTGTGCTATCAAATCCCGGCGTTGTTGCTGGACGGATTGACCGTCGTCGTTTCGCCCCTGATCTCGTTGATGAAAGACCAGGTCGATCAGCTACTGGCGAACGGGGTGGCGGCGGCCTGTCTGAACTCCACTCAAAGCCGCGAGCAGCAGCTTGAGGTGATGGCGGGGTGCCGTACCGGACAGATTCGTCTGCTGTATATTGCGCCGGAACGCCTGATGCTGGACAACTTTCTTGATCATCTGGCGCACTGGAATCCGGTATTGCTGGCGGTGGATGAAGCGCACTGTATCTCGCAATGGGGGCATGATTTCCGTCCGGAATATGCGGCGCTCGGTCAGCTTCGCCAGCGTTTTCCCGCTTTGCCGTTTATGGCATTGACCGCCACCGCCGACGACACCACGCGCCAGGATATTATTCGTCTGCTTGGGCTTAACGATCCGTTAATCCAGATCAGTAGCTTTGACCGACCGAATATCCGCTACATGCTGATGGAGAAGTTTAAGCCGCTCGACCAGCTAATGCGCTATGTTCAGGAGCAACGCGGCAAATCGGGTATCATCTACTGCAACAGTCGGGCGAAAGTGGAAGATACCGCCGCGCGCTTGCAAAGTCGCGGCATTAGCGCGGCGGCCTATCATGCGGGGCTGGAAAACACTATTCGCGCCGATGTGCAGGAAAAATTTCAGCGCGACGATCTGCAAATCGTGGTGGCGACCGTCGCTTTTGGAATGGGCATAAACAAACCTAACGTACGTTTCGTCGTGCATTTCGATATCCCGCGCAATATTGAATCCTACTATCAGGAAACGGGCCGCGCCGGGCGCGACGGACTGCCTGCGGAAGCCATGCTATTTTACGATCCGGCTGATATGGCCTGGCTACGTCGTTGTCTGGAAGAGAAACCAGCCGGACAGCTTCAGGATATTGAACGGCATAAACTGAATGCGATGGGCGCTTTTGCCGAAGCGCAAACCTGCCGCCGCCTGGTATTGCTTAATTACTTTGGCGAAGGCCGACAAGAACCGTGCGGCAACTGCGATATCTGTCTCGATCCGCCCAAACAATATGATGGCTTAAACGATGCCCAGATTGCGCTTTCTACCATTGGTCGGGTTAACCAGCGTTTTGGCATGGGCTACGTTGTCGAGGTGATCCGCGGCGCGAATAACCAACGCATTCGCGATTTCGGTCATGACAAACTCAAGGTTTATGGCATGGGACGCGAAAAGAGCCATGAGCACTGGGTGAGCGTGATTCGCCAGCTCATTCATCTGGGGCTGGTAATGCAAAATATTGCGCAGCACTCCGCATTACAGTTGACGGATGCCGCGCGTCCGGTACTCCGTGGAGACGTTCCGCTAAAGCTTGCGGTGCCACGCATCGTCGCCCTCAAACCCCGCGTGATGCAGAAATCGTTCGGCGGTAATTACGATCGCAAATTGTTCGCTAAGTTGCGCAAGCTGCGTAAAGCTATCGCTGATGAAGAGAATATCCCGCCGTATGTGGTCTTTAACGACGCCACGCTGATAGAAATGGCGGAACAGATGCCGGTTTCCGCCAGCGAGATGTTAAGCGTTAACGGGGTTGGGATGCGCAAACTGGAGCGCTTCGGGAAAGAATTCATGGCGCTCATCCGCGCGCATGTCGATGGTGATGACGAAGAGTAGTCAGCCCGGCAAAAAAGTGCCAGGATGGTGACTCACTGAACTATTTCCCCGCGAGCCATTTTTATGATGATGCTATTTTTCACCGTGGCAATGGTGCACATCGTTGCGCTAATGAGCCCCGGCCCCGACTTTTTCTTCGTGTCTCAAACTGCTGTCAGCCGTTCGCGTAAAGAAGCGATGATGGGCGTACTGGGCATTACCTGCGGCGTGATGGTATGGGCGGGCGTGGCGCTGCTTGGCCTGCATCTCATCATCGAAAAAATGGCCTGGCTGCATACGATCATTATGGTAGGCGGCGGCCTGTACCTGTGCTGGATGGGCTATCAGATGCTGCGCGGCGCGCTGAAAAAACAGGATGCGGCGGCGTCTTCTCCGCACATTGAACTGGCGCAGAGCGGGCGCAGTTTTCTCAAAGGGCTGTTGACCAATCTGTCGAATCCTAAAGCGATTATCTATTTTGGTTCCGTTTTTTCACTGTTTGTCGGCGATAACGTCGGCGCTGCGGCGCGCTGGGGTATTTTCGCGTTAATCACCCTGGAAACGCTGGCCTGGTTTACCGTAGTCGCCAGCCTGTTCGCGCTGCCGAAAATGCGCCGCGGCTATCAGCGTCTGGCGAAATGGATTGATGGCTTTGCCGGCGCTTTGTTTGCGGGCTTTGGTATTCACCTGATTATTTCGCGTTAATTTACCTCCGGGCCGGATAAACATCATCCGGCACGACTATCACGCGTGTCTTGCCGACGCCAGGAGCGCGCCTACCAGCATAAACAACGAACCAAACGCTTTATTCAGCGCCTTCATCTGCTTTGGTCCTTTAATCCAGGCGGCAATGCGCTGCGCCAGCGTGGCGTAACCGGTCATCACAATCATATCCACCACAATCGTAGTGACGCCGAGAATGAGGTACTGCGCCAGTTGCGGTTGCTGCGGCATGATGAATTGCGGAAACAGGGCGGCAAGAAAGACAATACTTTTGGGATTGGTTAGATTGACAAATATCGCCCGTTTGAACAGTCGACCCCGCGATTGCGTCTGGGCGAGAGTATGCAGATCGATAGCGCCTGCGGCGCGCCATTGCTGGATACCCAGCCAGATAAGATAAGCCGCGCCAGCCCATTTCAGAATTTCAAAAGCGAGGAGAGAGCGCGAAAAGAGCGTACCCAGTCCGACGCCCACCAGTACGATATGTATCCCCAGTCCGGTCTGGAGTCCGGCGATAGAAGCCGCTGCGCCACGATATCCATGGTTGATAGACGTCGTCATGGTATTGATGGCGCCTGAACCCGGAGAAAGACTCAGCAGAGTTGAGGTCAGTAGATAGGCGAACCACCATTCAAAGGTCATGCGAAACTCCCTGGTTGTCTGTTTTTGTGCCACAATACGCTACTGCCGCTGTGTTGTGTCAGGCACGACGCAAAAAACGATTTTACCTGGTAAACGAGGCCGAAAACCCGATGTTTCAGCAGCAAAATGACTGGGAAACAAGAGAAAATGCGTTTGCCGCTTTTGCTATGGGGCCGCTGACCGATTTCTGGCGTCAGCGGGAAGAGGCAGAGTTTATCGGCGTGGGTAACATTCCGGTGCGCTTTGTCCGTTTTCGAAATGATTCCAACGATCGGACGATCGTCATTTGTCCTGGCCGCATTGAGAGTTATGTAAAATACGCTGAACTGGCGTATGACCTTTTTCATCTCGGTTTTGATATCTTCATCATCGACCACCGTGGTCAAGGGCGCTCCGGGCGGATGTTATCGGACCCGCATCGGGGCCACGTTGATCATTTTAACGATTATGTTGAGGACTTAGCGGCGTTCTGGCAGCAGGAAATTGAGCCGGGGCCGTGGCGTAAGCGTTATATCCTGGCGCACTCAATGGGGGGCGCGATAGCCACTCTGTTCCTGCAACGCCATCGTGTGCGGTGCGACGCTATTGCGCTCACCGCGCCGATGTTTGGTATTGTGATACGCTTGCCTTCCTTTATGGTGCGCCATATTCTCGACTGGGCCGAAGGGCACCAGCGTATCCGTGAAGATTACGCTATTGGTACTGGTCAGTGGCGGGCGTTGCCGTTTGGGATGAATGCGCTGACCCACAGCCGCCAGCGTTATCAGCGCAACTTACGATTTTATGCCGACGAGCCGCAGCTGCGCGTTGGCGGCCCCACCTGGCATTGGGTACGCGAAGGCATTCTGGCGGGTGAGCAGGTACTGGCCGGGGCGAGCGATGACACGACGCCTACGCTACTGATTCAGGCGGAAGAAGAGCGGGTAGTGGATAACCGCACCCACGATCGTTTTTGTGAAATTCGCGCCGCGGCGGGATACCCTTGTGAAGGGGGAAAACCGCTGGTTATCAAAGGCGCGTACCATGAGATCCTTTTTGAAAAGGACGCCATGCGCTCAGTCGCGCTTAACGCCATTGTTGAATTTTTCAACAAGCCTAATTTATCCAGCGGAAATCGCTTTGCTTAGAGGTTAAATTTTATTATGTATCAGGTTGTTGCGTCTGATTTAGATGGCACGCTGCTCTCCCCCGACCATACGTTGTCCCCTTATGCCAAAGAGACTCTGAAGCTGTTGACCGCACGCGGCATCCATTTTGTCTTTGCCACTGGTCGTCATCATGTCGATGTAGGGCAAATCCGCGATAATCTTGAAATCAAGTCTTACATGATCACCTCCAACGGCGCGCGAGTGCACGATACCGACGGGAATTTGGTTTTTACGCATAATCTGGACAGCGACATTGCCAGCGACCTGTTCGGGGTGGTGAATGCGAACCCGGACATCGTGACTAACGTTTATCGCGACGACGAATGGTTTATGAATCGTCATCGCCCCGATGAAATGCGTTTTTTCAAAGAGGCGGTATTTAACTACTCGTTGTTTGAGCCTGCGCTGCTGGAGCCGGAGGGCGTCAGCAAAGTGTTTTTCACCAGCGACACTCATGAAAAGTTGTTGCCGCTGGAGCAGGCGATTAACGCGCGCTGGGGCGATCGGGTAAACGTGAGCTTCTCTACGCTAACCTGTCTGGAAGTGATGGCGGGCGGAGTGTCGAAAGGTCATGCGCTGGAAGCGGTCGCTCAGGCGATGGGGTACAGCCTGAAAGAGTGTATCGCCTTTGGCGACGGAATGAACGACGCTGAAATGCTCACGATGGCGGGCAAAGGCTGCATCATGGGCAATGCGCACCAGCGTCTGAAAGACCTGTATCCCGAACTTGAGGTGATCGGCATCAACGCGGATAACGCCGTGCCGCATTACCTGCACGATCTTTTCTTACGCTGATGTGATTGTTTGTTAGTTGACCAGTTGTCAACTTCACTCTCCGCTACAATGGGTGTTCCCTGTTTTAAGAGACATCCATTGTGGCGCTACTCATCATTACCACTATCCTGTGGGCTTTCTCCTTTAGTTTATTTGGCGAGTATCTTGCCGGGCATGTCGATAGCTATTTCGCGGTGCTGATACGCGTTGGGCTGGCGGCGCTCGTTTTTCTGCCGTTTTTGCGTACTCGCGGGCACAACCTAAAAACCATCAGCCTGTATATGCTGGTGGGGGCGATGCAGCTTGGCATCATGTATATGTTGAGCTTCCATGCTTACCTCTACCTGACCGTATCCGAACTGCTGCTGTTTACCGTTCTGACGCCGCTCTATATCACGCTGATTTACGATGTGATGAGTCAGCGTCGTTTGCGCTGGGGCTATGCATTTAGCGCGTTGTTGGCGGTGATTGGCGCCGGGATTATTCGCTACGATCGCGTGACCGACCATTTTTGGGTCGGTTTGCTCCTGGTGCAGCTTTCTAATATCAGTTTCGCTATCGGAATGGTGGGGTATAAACGTCTGATGGAGACCCGTCCCATGCCGCAGCACAACGCCTTTGCGTGGTTCTATCTGGGGGCGTTTTTGGTGGCGGCGGTGGCGTGGTCGCTGTTGGGGAACGCGCAAAAGCTGCCGGAAACCACGCTGCAATGGAGCATTCTGGTGTTTCTCGGCGTGGTGGCGTCCGGCATTGGCTACTTTATGTGGAACTATGGCGCTACCCAGGTAGACGCCGGGACTCTGGGTATCATGAATAATATGCATGTTCCCGCAGGACTGCTGGTTAATCTTGCCATCTGGCATCAGCAGCCCCACTGGCCAAGCTTTATTACAGGCGCGGCTGTGATCCTGGCTTCGCTGTGGGGGCATCGAAAATGGGTCGCTCCGCGCTCCGCACAAACGGCAGATGATCGCAGGCGTGATCCCGCGTCGAGCGAATAAACGCCTCGGTCACCGCCTGACGCTGGTCGCCGTCGCGCACGGCGGCATACAGGCGGCTCCACAGACCATCACCCAGGGTTTTGGTCACCACCAGACCCTGGCGCTCAACGCTTTCCACCACCCAGTGCGGCAGGGCGGCAATGCCCATTCTGGCCGCCACCATCTGAATCAGCAGTAGCGTATTATCCACGCTTTTCAGCAGCGGACTGATACCCGCCGGTTGCAGGAAATGTCGCCAGACATCCAGTCGGCTGCGCTGCACCGGGTAAATCAACAGCGTTTCGCTGGCTAAATCTTCCGGCGTAATCTGCGTTTTGCTGGCCAGCGGATGGTCGGGCGCCAGCACCAGTCGGACTTCAAAATCAAACATCGGCGAATAATGCAGCCCGCTGCGCGGCAAAATATCCGACGTCATCACCAAATCCAGCTCGCCTTGTTGCAAGGCCGGTTGCGGATCAAAAGTGACGCCGGATGTGAAATCCATTTCTACCTGCGGCCAGCTTGCACGGAAGTTTTCCAGCGCCGGGGTCAGCCACTGAATACAGCTATGACATTCAATAGCGATGCGCAGACGAGTTTGCTGCGGTTCGTTGCACGCCTGCAGCGCACGGCTGATTTGCGGCAGCACCTGGTTTGCCAGTTGCAGCAGAACTTCCCCCTGCGGCGTAAAGCGTAGCGGCTGGCTTTTACGCACGAACAGGCGGAAGCCAAGGCGTTGTTCCAGATCGCTGAACTGATGAGACAGAGCGGATTGGGTCTGGTGCAGCACCGCAGCAGCAGCAGCCAGCGATCCACTATTCCGCAATGCCTGGAGTGTTTTCAGATGTTTAATTTCGATCATGAAAGTCCTTCACTTCGCCATGAACAAATTGCGCTTGAGGAATATACAGTACCTTTACATTATGGATGTGTAAACATCCAGACGTCCAAAATCCGTCGTCTTTTAAATTGATGGTGCGTTGGCTGCGTTTCCTCACCCCGGTCACTTACTGATGTAAGCTCCCGGGGATGAGCAAACTTGCCGCCTTCCCTGAATTTAAAATACTTAGGATTTACATATAATTAGAGGAAGTAAAATGACAATATTGACTCATACCCTCGGTTTTCCTCGCGTTGGCCTGCGTCGCGAGTTGAAAAAAGCGCAAGAGAGCTACTGGGCGGGGAACACAACGCGTGAAGCGTTACTGGCGGTGGGCCGCGAACTGCGCGCGCGTCACTGGGAGCAGCAGAAACAAGCGGGTATTGACCTGTTACCGGTAGGCGACTTTGCCTGGTACGACCATGTTCTGACCACCAGCCTGCTGTTAGGCAATGTGCCGGCTCGTCATCAGAACAACGACGGTTCCGTGGACATCGACACTCTGTTCCGCATTGGTCGCGGTCGCGCGCCAACCGGCGAACCGGCGGCGGCAGCGGAAATGACCAAATGGTTTAATACTAACTATCACTGCATAGTACCGGAGTTCAGCAAAGGCCAGCAGTTCAGACTCACCTGGACACAATTGCTGGAGGAAGTGGACGAAGCGCTGGCGCTGGGGCATAAGATCAAACCCGTACTGCTGGGGCCTGTCACGTATCTGTGGCTGGGTAAAGTGAAAGGCGAGCCGTTTGACCGCCTGACGTTGCTGAAAGACATTTTGCCGGTGTATCAGCACGTACTGGCTGAACTGGCAAAACGTGGTATTGAGTGGGTCCAAATTGATGAGCCAGCGCTGGTGCTGGAACTGCCGCAGGCGTGGCTGGATGCCTTCAAACCGGCTTACGACGCGCTCGCCGGCCAGGTGAAGCTGTTGCTGACGACCTATTTTGAAGGCGTGACGCCAAACCTGGACACTATTATCGCGCTACCGGTACAGGGGTTACATGTTGACCTCATTCATGGCAAAGATGATGTAGCGGAACTGCATCAACGTCTGCCGGTCGACTGGCTGCTCTCCGCAGGCTTGATTAACGGGCGTAATGTCTGGCGCGCCGATTTGACCGAAAAATACGCGCAGATTAACGCCCTTGTGGGCAAACGCGCGCTGTGGGTAGCATCCTCCTGCTCTTTGCTGCACAGCCCGATCGATCTCAGCGTCGAAACGCGTCTGGATACGGAAGTTAAAAGCTGGTTTGCCTTTGCGCTGCAAAAATGCGGTGAACTGGCGTTGCTGCGCGATGCGCTGAACAGCGGCGAAACGGCGGCGCTTGAGGAATGGAGCGCACCGATTCAGGCTCGTCGTCACTCCCGTCGCGTACATAATGCCGCGGTAGAAAAACGCCTGGCGGCGATCACCGCGCAGGACAGCCAGCGTGAGAATCCGTATGAGGTGCGCGCTGAAGCGCAACGCGCCCGCTTTAAACTTCCCGCCTGGCCGACGACGACTATCGGTTCGTTTCCGCAAACCACGGAAATTCGCGGCCTGCGTCTGGACTTCAAAAAGGGCAACCTCGACGCGAATAACTACCGCACCGGCATCGCCGAACATATCAAACAGGCTATCATCGAGCAGGAGCGTTTAGGGCTGGATGTGCTGGTACACGGCGAAGCCGAGCGAAACGACATGGTGGAATACTTCGGCGAGCATCTGGACGGCTTCGTCTTTACCCAGAATGGTTGGGTGCAAAGCTATGGCTCCCGCTGTGTGAAACCGCCGGTAGTGATTGGCGATATCAGCCGTCCGGCACCGATTACCGTGGAGTGGGCGAAATATGCCCAGTCGCTGACCGACAAGCCGGTAAAAGGGATGTTGACCGGCCCGGTGACTATTCTTTGCTGGTCATTCCCCCGCGAAGACGTGACCCGCGAAACGATTGCGAAACAGATTGCGCTGGCGCTGCGTGATGAAGTCGCGGATCTGGAGGCGGCGGGGATTGGGATTATTCAGATCGACGAACCGGCGCTGCGTGAAGGTTTACCATTGCGTCGCAGCGACTGGGACGCCTATCTGGAATGGGGTGTGGAAGCCTTCCGCATCAACGCGGCGGTGGCGAAGGATGAAACTCAGATCCACACCCACATGTGTTACTGCGAGTTCAACGACATTATGGATTCGATCGCCGCGCTGGACGCGGATGTGATCACCATTGAGACCTCCCGCTCGGATATGGAGTTGCTGGAGTCGTTCGAAGCGTTCGACTACCCGAACGAAATCGGGCCGGGCGTGTACGATATTCACTCGCCGAACGTGCCGAGCGTCGAGTGGATTGAAGCCCTGCTGAAGAAGGCGGCACAACGTATTCCGGCACAACGCCTGTGGGTGAATCCGGACTGCGGTCTGAAAACTCGCGGTTGGCCGGAAACCCGCGCGGCGTTAGCGAACATGGTCAAAGCGGCGCACAATCTGCGTCAGGCGAAATAACCCATCCTGACCGCTGCGTTTATCCGGCAGCAATGCGGCGCTACCCTTTGACGGGTAGCGCCCGTGTCTGACCCTGATTAACAGCGCCTCTTTCTTCTCATTTCCCTTTTTCTTATTTTCCGCGCTGTCTTTTTCAGGATCTGGCTATTTGGCGATCTTGATAATAAAAAGGTTCTCCGTATGAATGACAACCAGGCTGATAGCGTCCCTGGAAGCAGCGCGGCGGATTTTATTGCCTCGCAGATCGTTTTTCCTGTCATGATCGCCCAGCGCTCTCATAGCACAAAACGAGGTTTTCCATTCTGTTATGTTCCCTGGCGACGATAAACGTCGCATTGTCTCATGGCGCTGGTGAACCTTATTTTTTAACGGAGATGTCTGACATGGCGGTAGCAGGTTGTCACGTAATGGCCAAACCCGGCGGCGCGATCTGCAATATTGATTGCACATATTGCTTCTATCTTGAAAAAGAGGCGCTGTACCCGGAACGCAATAAAAACTGGCGAATGTCGGACGAGACGCTGGAACAGTTTATACGCCAGCATATTGCCGCGCAGAGTGGCGACCGCATTGACTTTGCCTGGCAGGGCGGCGAACCGACCATGATGGGGCTACCGTTTTTCCGCCGGGTTGTCGCATTATGTGAAAAGTACGGCGATGGGCGAAAAATCACTCATGCGTTGCAGACGAACGGCATCCTGGTGAATGACGAGTGGGCGCGCTTTTTCGCTGAACAGCATTTTCTCATCGGTCTCTCTATCGACGGCCCGGCGTCGTTACACAACCACTATCGGCTTAATCGCGCTGGAAAAGGAACTCATGAACAGGTCGTCGCAGCAATGGCGCGGCTTAAAGCGCACCATGTCGACTTTAATACCTTAACCGTCGTGGGAAAACATAACGTCGGTCATGCAGCAGACGTCTACGAATTTCTTCTGGCGGCGGGATCGCGTTTTATTCAGTTTATCCCGCTGGTAGAGCGAATGAGCACCGATAACTCATCGGTACTTAATCTGGTGATGCCCGGCGAAAGCGCGGCGACGCTGGCGCCATGGACGGTACCGTCGTGGCAATATGGCGAATTTCTCAACCAGATCTTTGATATCTGGGTTCGTCGCGACGTAGACCGCGTCTATGTGCAGATGTTTGACGTGGCGTTAGCCGCCTGGACGGCGCAGCAGCCGGTACTGTGTGTACATTCCGAGACTTGTGGACATGCCTTTGCGTTGGAGTCGAACGGCGATCTCTACAACTGCGACCACTTTGTCTACCCGGAGCATCTGCTGGGGAATATCCACCAGCACAGCATCAAAACCTTAAATAATAGCGAGCGGGCTATTGCGTTTGGCGAGGCCAAGCGGGAGACCCTGACCGCCGATTGTCGTCGCTGTGACTACCGCTTTGCGTGTCATGGCGGCTGTCCGAAGCATCGCTTTGCCGTCTCGCCGTCCGGTCATCCTGCGCATAATTACTTGTGTGCGGGCTATAAGCATTTTTTCCAGCACGTTACGCCGTATATGAATGTCTGGCGGGAGCTGCTGGCGCAAGGCTATCCGATGGCATCGATCATGCGCTGGCTGGCGCAGGACGCGCGTAAAGACACAGGAGCCGTCAGTCGTAACCATCTCTGTCCCTGTGGCAGCGGCAAAAAATATAAAAAATGCTGTGGTAAAGCATAGCTAACGTGGCGATGACGCTTTGTTGAGCCTATACCGACTCCGGTCTCGTAGGCCCAACAAACATCGTAATGCGCTGTGGTTAGCCTTTTTTCCCACCGTACTGCGCGAACCATTCCAGCATTCTTTGCCAGCCGTCTTTCGCTGAGGCTTCGTGGTAGCCCGGACGATAATCGGCATTAAACGCGTGCCCTGCATCGGGATAGACCACGATTTCCGCCTTCGCATTAGCGGCGCGTAGCGCCTGACGCATGGTTTCCACGCTCTCCTGTGGAATACTGGTATCCTGCCCGCCGTATAAACCCAGTACCGGCGCGTTAAGATCGGTGGCGATATCAACGGGATGCTTCGGCGAATTGAGTGACGTGTCGCCCACCAGCTTGCCGTACCACGCTACCGCCGCTTTTAACTGTGGGTTGTGCGCGGCGTACAGCCAGGTAATTCGGCCTCCCCAACAAAAACCGGTGATCATCAGCCGATGCGCGTCTCCGCCGTTGCGCGAAGCCCAACTGGCGACGTGATCCAGGTCGGCAAGGACTTGCGAATCCGGTACTTTAGCCACCAGCCCGCTCAATAATGTGGGTATATCGGCGAAATCATTGGGGTCGCCTTCGCGGAAATAGAGTTCCGGCGCGATAGCGAGATAGCCTTCCAGCGCCAGTCGTCGGCAAATATCGCGAATGTGTTCATGTACGCCAAAAATTTCCTGTACCACAATGACCACAGGCAGCGCGCCGTCGCTCGCTTTTGGTCTGGCGTAATAGGCTGGCATATCGTCGCCCTGAGAGGGAATCGACGTTATCCCCGCGCTAATGGCCCCATCAGGCGTATGAATCATCGTAGGGGCAAGTGGGGAAGCTGCAGGTGCAAAGCCGGATGGATGTGTCGTTGTCATGGTATTCTCCGTACCCTTAAAAAATAGCGCAATCTTAACTATAGACAGTGTGTAACAAACCACATTGCCTTAAAGCGGCTATCTTTTGTGCAATGCCTGGCGATATTGATTATTTATTGTGATGTGCATCACTTTTTAATGGTAAGCGAGTGCAATTGTTTTACGCCATAGTGATGGCTGTCACGAAAATATCTTTATGCCTTAGGTAAAGTGTCTCTTTGCTTCTTCTGACAAACCCGATTCACAGAGGAGTTTTATATGTCCAAGTCTGATGTTTTTCATCTCGGCCTCACCAAAAACGATTTACAAGGGGCCCAGCTCGCCATCGTCCCTGGCGATCCTGAGCGTGTGGAAAAGATCGCCGCGCTGATGGATAAGCCGGTTAAGCTGGCATCTCACCGCGAATTCACCTCCTGGCGCGCTGAGCTGGATGGCAAAGCAGTTATCGTTTGCTCTACCGGTATCGGTGGCCCGTCTACCTCTATTGCCGTGGAAGAACTGGCGCAACTGGGTATTCGTACCTTCTTGCGTATCGGCACCACGGGGGCTATTCAGCCGCACATTAACGTCGGCGACGTTCTGGTAACGACCGCATCCGTACGTCTGGATGGGGCGAGCCTGCATTTTGCGCCGATGGAATTCCCGGCGGTTGCCGACTTTGCCTGCACCACTGCGCTGGTTGAAGCCGCGAAATCGATTGGTGCCACGACTCACGTTGGCGTAACCGCCTCTTCCGACACTTTCTATCCGGGTCAGGAACGTTATGACACCTATTCTGGCCGCGTTGTTCGTCGCTTCAAAGGCTCTATGGAAGAGTGGCAGGCGATGGGCGTAATGAACTACGAAATGGAATCCGCTACGCTGTTAACCATGTGCGCAAGCCAGGGGTTACGCGCAGGTATGGTGGCGGGCGTTATCGTTAACCGTACCCAACAAGAGATTCCGAATGCGGAAACGATGAAACAAACTGAAAGCCACGCGGTGAAAATCGTCGTGGAAGCGGCCCGTCGTCTGCTGTAATTCTCCTCTCTTTTGCAAAGGCCGACGCGTTCGGCCTTTTCTTTTTGCGTGGCGCCTCGCAGGAAATCCCTTTTAAACTGGACGTTTATACAGCACAATTCTATTTTGTGCAGGACAGTGTGGTTCCAGGAGAGGTGTTGTGGATATTACTCTTATGATAAGCGCCGTCGTGGCGCTGGCGGCTGGGGCGGTGATTGGCTGGCTGGCGACGAAAGCGCACGCCGATCAAATCCGCGCCGATCTTATCGAAGAACGGCGTGAGCTGGATATCGAACTTAGCGCGGCCCGGCAGCAATTAGCGCAAGAAGCGCACTGGCGCAGTGAATGCGAGTTACTTAATAACGAACTGCGTAGCCTGCACAGTATTAATACCTCTCTGGAAGCCGATCTGCGTGAAGTCACGACCCGTCTGGAAGCGACTCAGCAACACGCGGAAGACAAAATCCGTCAGATGATCAACAGCGAACAGCGTTTAAGCGAGCAGTTTGAAAATCTGGCGAATCGTATCTTTGAACACAGTAATCGTCGCGTAGACGAACAAAACCGACAAAGCCTGAATAGCCTGCTGACGCCGCTGCGTGAGCAACTGGACGGTTTTCGCCGCCAGGTTCAGGAGAGTTTTGGCAAAGAAGCGCAGGAGCGGCATACGCTGGCGCACGAAATTCGTAATTTGCAGCAGCTTAACGCGCAAATGGCGCAGGAAGCGATCAACCTGACGCGCGCCCTGAAAGGGGACAATAAGGCGCAAGGAAACTGGGGCGAAGTTGTGCTGGCGCGGGTGCTGGAGGCATCCGGACTGCGTGAAGGCTACGAATACGAAACCCAGGTCAGTATTGAGAACGATGCGCGCTCGCGGATGCAGCCGGATGTCATCGTCCGCTTGCCGCAGGGCAAAGATGTGGTCATCGACGCTAAAATGACGTTGGTCGCCTACGAGCGTTACTTTAACGCTGAAGATGACTACACGCGCGAGGCCGCTTTACAAGAGCACATCGCCTCGGTGCGCAATCATATTCGCTTACTGGGGCGTAAAGACTACCAGCAGCTTCCCGGCCTCCGCTCGCTGGACTATGTTCTGATGTTTATCCCCGTAGAACCCGCTTTCCTGCTGGCGTTAGATAAACAGCCCGAACTGATAACCGAGGCGCTGAAAAATAACATTATGCTGGTAAGCCCCACGACGCTGCTGGTGGCGTTACGGACAATCGCCAACCTGTGGCGCTATGAACACCAGAGCCGCAATGCGCAGCACATCGCGGACAGAGCCAGTAAGCTCTACGATAAAATGCGATTGTTCGTTGATGATATGTCAGCGATCGGTCAGAGTCTGGATAAAGCGCAGGATAACTACCGCCAGGCGATGAAAAAACTTGCGTCGGGGCGTGGCAACGTTTTGGCGCAGGCGGAGGCTTTCCGGGGGCTAGGCGTGGAAATCAAACGCGAGATTAATCCGGATTTAGCGGAACAGGCCGTTACGCAAGATGAAGAATATCGTTTACGATCGATCCCTGAAGGGCGGCAGGATGAACATTATCCCAATGATGAACGGGTGAAGCAGCAGTTAAGTTAACCCATACGGAGTAGTTTAGTCCTGGCGCAGAGTAGGGCAAATTGGCCCAATCTGTTACACTTCTTGAACATTTTTATCGATAAGCAGGCACTGAGATGGTGGAAGATTCACAAGAAACGACGCACTTTGGCTTTCAGACCGTCGCTAAAGAGCAGAAAGCTGACATGGTGGCCCACGTTTTTCATTCTGTGGCGTCAAAGTACGATGTGATGAATGATTTAATGTCATTTGGCATTCATCGTTTGTGGAAGCGCTTCACCATTGATTGCAGTGGCGTGCGTCGTGGACAAACCGTTCTCGATTTAGCGGGCGGTACGGGCGATCTTACCGCGAAATTTTCACGTATGGTCGGGGAAACTGGCAAAGTTATCCTGGCGGATATTAATGATTCTATGCTCAAAATGGGGCGTGAGAAGCTGCGTAATATCGGCGTGATCGGCAACGTAGAGTATGTGCAGGCGAATGCCGAAGCTCTGCCTTTCCCTGATAATACGTTTGATTGCATTACCATTTCGTTTGGTTTGCGCAATGTAACGGAAAAAGAAAAAGCGCTGCGGTCAATGTTCCGTGTGTTGAAACCCGGCGGACGTTTACTGGTGCTTGAATTTTCCAAGCCTATCATTGAGCCGCTGAGTAAAGCGTATGACGCCTATTCTTTCCATATTTTACCGCGTATTGGCTCGATGGTTGCGAACGATGCGGATAGCTATCGGTATCTCGCGGAATCCATCCGTATGCATCCCGATCAGGATACCTTAAAAGCCATGATGCAGGACGCCGGATTTGAGAGCGTGGATTATTACAATCTGACGGCGGGCGTTGTGGCATTGCACCGTGGTTATAAATTCTAGGAGGGTGGAATGCCTTTTAAACCCTTAGTGACCGCAGGAATTGAAGGTCTCCTCAATACGTTTCTGTATCGTTCGCCAGCGCTGAAATCAGCCAGAACGCGCTTACAGGGAAAAGTACTGTGTGTGAAACTAAAGGGATTTTCGACGCCATTAGTCCTGGTATTCAGTGAACGCCAGGTTGATGTGCTGGGGGCATGGGAAGGCGAAGCGGACTGTACGGTAATCACTCAAGCTAGCGTTTTGCCAAAACTACGCGATCGTCAGCAGTTGGCCACGCTTATTCGCAGCGGCGAACTGGAAGTGCAGGGCGATATTCAGGTCGTGCAAAATTTTGTGGCGCTCGCCGATCTCGCCGAATTCGATCCTGCGGAGCTGTTGGCGCCATACACGGGTGATATTGCGGCGGAAAGTATCGGTAAGGTCGTGCGTGGCGGGGCTAAATTCCTGCGCCACGGGTTTCAACGCCAGCAGCGTTATGCCGCTGAAGCGATCACTGAAGAGTGGCGTATGGCGCCTGGCCCGCTGGAAGTCGCATGGTTTGCCGAAGAAACCGCGGCTGTTGAGCGCGCCGTAGATTCTCTGACCACACGGCTGGAAAAACTGGAGGCCAAATGACGCCAGGTGAAGTACGGCGCCTATATTTCATCATCCGCACGTTTTTAAGCTACGGCCTTGATGAACTCATCCCCCGAATGCGTCTTACACTGCCACTCCGATTATGGCGCTATTCGCTGTTCTGGATGCCAAACCGGCATAAAGATAAATTGCTGGGTGAACGATTAAGACTGGCGTTGCAAGAGCTGGGACCGGTCTGGATAAAATTTGGTCAGATGCTCTCCACGCGCCGTGACCTGTTCCCGCCGCAAATCGCCGATCAGCTCGCTTTGCTCCAGGATAAAGTCGCGCCATTCGATGGTCGGCTGGCGAAAGCCCAGATTGAAGAGGCGATGGGGGGGCTACCAGTCGAAGCCTGGTTTGACGACTTTGATATCCAGCCTTTAGCGTCGGCGTCAATCGCCCAGGTACATACCGCGCGATTGAAATCAAACGGTAAAGAAGTGGTTATTAAGGTCATTCGCCCGGATATTTTGCCGGTAATTCAGGCAGACCTGAAACTGATTTATCGCCTTGCTCGCTGGGTACCACGCCTGTTGCCGGATGGGCGTCGTCTGCGCCCGACGGAAGTGGTGCGTGAGTATGAGAAAACGCTGATCGATGAGCTGAATCTGCTGCGGGAATCGGCCAACGCAATTCAGTTACGCCGCAATTTTGAAAATAGTCCCATGCTGTATATCCCGGAGGTGTACTCCGATTACTGTAGCCAGAACATGATGGTGATGGAGCGGATATACGGCATTCCGGTTTCGGATGTGGCGGCCCTGGAAAAGAACGGCACCAACATGAAACTGCTGGCGGAACGCGGGGTTAAAGTTTTCTTCACCCAGGTTTTCCGCGACAGCTTTTTCCATGCGGACATGCATCCGGGAAATATTTTTGTCAGCCATGAACACCCTGAAAATCCGCAATATATCGGCATTGACTGCGGTATCGTCGGGTCGCTAAACAAAGAAGATAAGCGTTATCTGGCTGAAAACTTTATCGCGTTTTTTAATCGCGATTACCGAAAGGTGGCAGAACTGCATGTCGATTCAGGCTGGGTTCCGCCAGATACCAACGTTGAAGATTTTGAGTTTGCCATCCGCACCGTCTGTGAACCTATTTTTGAAAAGCCGCTCGCGGAAATCTCGTTTGGTCATGTGTTGTTAAACCTTTTCAATACAGCGCGTCGATTTAACATGGAAGTCCAGCCGCAACTGGTGTTGTTGCAGAAAACATTATTGTATGTTGAAGGGGTTGGGCGGCAACTTTATCCTCAGCTTGATTTGTGGAAAACGGCGAAGCCGTTTCTTGAGTCCTGGATCAAAGATCAGGTGGGTATTCCGGCTCTCACGCGGGCTCTTAAAGAAAAAGCGCCGTTCTGGGTCGAAAAAATGCCAGAAATACCTGAACTGGTGTACGACAGTTTGCGCCAGGGCAAATATTTACAGCACAGTGTTGATAAGATTGCGCGCGAGTTACAGGTAAACCATGTGCGCCAAAGTCAGTCTCGTTATTTATTGGGAATTGGCGCAACGCTGTTACTGAGCGGGTCATTCTTACTCGTCAACCGCCCTGAATGGGGATTGATGCCTGGCTGGCTCATGGTCGGCGGCGTAGTGGTCTGGCTGGTTGGCTGGCGTAAAACTCGTTGAGATTTTTTATCGCTCAACGCCGGTTGTGTCACGCAGGTACATATTATCACTCGAGGCAGTACTCAGGCCGCAAGTCAATGTCGTCCCGGTCGTATGTAAAAGTATGTGAATAGGGCGGGCGAAAGCGGCTAACAAAGAGGCAGCGCGAAGGATAATGTGTATAATGCGGCCCTATTAATTCATCATCTATCACAGAGGAACATGTATGGGTGGTATCAGTATTTGGCAGTTGTTGATTGTTGCCGTTATCGTCGTACTGCTGTTCGGCACCAAAAAACTCGGTTCCATCGGTTCCGATCTTGGCGCGTCTATCAAAGGCTTTAAAAAGGCCATGAGCGATGATGATGCCAAACAGGATAAAACCAGTCAGGACGCTGATTTTACCGCTAAATCTATCGCGGATAAGCAAGGCGAAGCGAAAAAGGAAGACGCTAAAAGCCAAGATAAAGAGCAGGTATAATCTGTGTTTGATATCGGTTTTAGCGAACTGCTGTTAGTGTTCGTTATCGGCCTCATTGTGTTGGGGCCGCAACGATTGCCAGTAGCGGTAAAAACGGTAGCGGGCTGGATTCGCGCGTTGCGGTCCCTTGCGACAACGGTTCAGAATGAACTGACTCAGGAACTGAAACTTCAGGAGTTCCAGGACAGTCTGAAAAAAGTCGAAAAGGCGAGCCTGGAAAATCTGACTCCCGAACTGAAAGCATCTATGGATGAACTGCGTCAGGCGGCGGAGTCGATGAAACGCACCTACAGCGCTAACGATCCCGAACAAGCGAGCGATGAAGCGCATACCATCCATAATCCGGTGGTAAAAGGGAACGAAACGCAGCATGAGGGCGTCACCCCTGCCGCCGCTGAAACACAGGCGAGCGCGCCGGAACAAAAGCCGGAGCCCGTTAAAGCTAACGTGCCTGAGTCGACGGAAACCGCTTCCGTAGCCACGATAGACGCCGAGAAGAAATCCGCTGCGCCTGTTGTCGAATCTTCCCCCTCGTCGAGTGATAAACCGTAAACATGGCTGTAGAAGATACTCAACCGCTTATCACGCATCTGATCGAGTTGCGTAAGCGCCTGCTAAACTGCATCGTCGCAGTACTTCTGATTTTTCTGGCGTTAATTTATTTCGCCAATGATATTTATCATTTAGTCGCCGCACCGCTGATTAAACAGATGCCGCAAGGGGCGACAATGATTGCGACGGATGTGGCGTCGCCGTTTTTTACGCCTATCAAACTCACCTTCATGGTGTCTTTGATCTTATCCGCGCCTGTCATTTTGTACCAGGTTTGGGCCTTTATCGCCCCGGCGCTGTATAAGCATGAGCGTCGTCTGGTCGTACCGCTGCTGGTATCCAGCTCGCTGCTTTTCTACATTGGTATGGCCTTCGCCTATTTTGTCGTATTCCCTTTGGCCTTTGGTTTCCTGACGCATACGGCGCCGGAAGGGGTACAGGTTTCGACAGATATCGCCAGCTATCTTAGCTTTGTCATGGCGCTTTTTATGGCCTTTGGCGTAGCCTTTGAAGTGCCGGTGGCGATTGTGTTGCTGTGCTGGATGGGCATCACCACGCCAGAAGATTTGCGTAAAAAACGGCCTTATATCCTGGTCGGGGCATTCATTGTGGGAATGCTGCTTACGCCGCCAGATGTTTTCTCGCAAACGTTGCTGGCGATACCGATGTACTGCCTGTTTGAAATTGGCGTTTTCTGCTCACGCTTTTATGTCGGTAAGCGACGGACGCGCGACGAAGATAACGAGGCCGAAACCGAAAAGGCCGAGCACACTGAAGACTAAACACAACCGCCCGCCAGGGCGGTTGTCATATGGGGGCAAGCATGTTTGATATTGGCGTTAATTTAACCAGTAGCCAGTTTGCAAAAGATCGTGATGATGTGGTCGCCCGTGCGTTTGCGGCGGGAGTAAAAGGTATGCTACTGACCGGAACGAACATCCATGAAAGTCAGCAGGCGTTAAAACTGGCGCGGCGCTACCCCCATTGTTGGTCGACGGCTGGCGTCCATCCCCATGACAGCAGTCAGTGGTCACCCGCGTCTGAAGACGCCATTATTGCGCTGGCGAACCAGCCAGAAGTCGTCGCTATCGGTGAGTGCGGGCTGGATTTCAATCGCAATTTTTCCACGCCGCAGGAGCAGGAGCGTGCCTTTCAGGCGCAGCTACAAATTGCCGCCGAATTGCAGATGCCAATCTTTATGCACTGCCGGGACGCGCATGAGCGATTTCTGGCATTGCTTGATCCCTGGCTGGATAGTCTTCCTGGTGCAATACTGCACTGCTTTACCGGTTCACGCCAGCAAATGCAGGCCTGTGTGGATAGAGGGCTCTATATCGGTATTACCGGGTGGGTTTGCGACGAACGACGCGGGCTTGAGCTACGTGAACTCT
Source organism: Salmonella sp. NW177 (assembly GCF_051811585.1). NCBI lineage: Bacteria > Pseudomonadati > Pseudomonadota > Gammaproteobacteria > Enterobacterales > Enterobacteriaceae > Salmonella > Salmonella sp. NW177. The sequence continues at coordinate 80,138 of NZ_JAMMZV010000011.1, forward strand.
TACCGTTTATTCCAGCGGAAAAGCTACTGATAGAAACCGACGCGCCGTATCTGTTGCCTCGCGATCTTACGCCGAAACCAACGTCACGACGCAACGAGCCCGCGTATCTGCCTCACATCCTGGAGCGCATAGCGCTATGGCGTGGTGAAGATCCGCAATGGTTAGCGGCGATGACAGATGCCAACGCCAGAACCTTATTTGAGGTCGTATTCTGAACGATAGCTAAATCTTGCGAAAACCGGTGTTTTTTACGCTCTGCTTCACTTCTTTATTGAGTAAATTAAGCAGTAACATCGAACGCGTTTCGCCATCCGGCTCGGTAAAAATCGCTTTCAGCCCTTCAAATGCGCCTTCCGTGATGATGACGCTATCGCCGGGATAGGGGGTTTCAGGATCGACAACGCCTTCGGGCTTGTAGATAGAAAGCTGATGAATAACGCTGGAAGGCACGATCGCAGGATGCGCGCCAAAGCGCACAAAATGGCTGACGCCGCGCGTGGCGTTGATTGTAGTGGTATGTATCACTTCCGGATCAAATTCAACGAACAGATAATTAGGAAAGAGCGGTTCGCTGACGGAGGTACGTTTTCCGCGTACCATTTTTTCCAGGGTGATCATCGGTGTCAGGCAACTTACCGCTTGTCTTTCGAGGTGTTCCTGAGCACGCTGAAGTTGCCCGCGTTTGCAGTACAGTAAATACCAGGATTGCATAATGACTCTTATCCGCTTGTTCGGGGCGCAAGCATAGCAAAAGCCATGCGCGAAGTTAATTATACACTTCATCCTTTAAGCCGTATCTGGATTAGCGTTGGTTGCCAGAGTTCACGCTAATTTAACAAAAATACAGCATCCCGATGATGAACGCCGTATAATGATGCGCTTACCAAGAGGCTACAATGGACGCCATGAAATATCACGATTTACGCGACTTCCTGACGCTACTTGAGCAGCAGGGGGAACTAAAACGCATCACGCTACCTGTGGATCCTCATCTGGAAATCACGGAAATCGCTGACCGCACGCTGCGTGCCGGTGGACCGGCGTTGCTGTTTGAAAATCCTAAAGGTTACGCCATGCCGGTGCTGTGCAACCTTTTTGGCACGCCAAAACGCGTGGCGATGGGCATGGGGCAGGATGATGTTTCCGCATTACGGGAAGTGGGTAAATTATTAGCGTTTCTGAAAGAACCTGAGCCGCCGAAAGGCTTTCGCGATCTGTTTGACAAGCTGCCGCAGTTTAAGCAAGTGCTGAATATGCCAACGAAACGGTTACGCGGCGCGCCTTGCCAGCAGAAAATCGCGTCTGGCGATGATGTCGATTTAACGCGTCTTCCAGTCATGACCTGTTGGCCGGACGACGCCGCGCCGCTGATTACCTGGGGACTGACGGTAACGCGTGGCCCGCACAAAGAACGGCAAAACCTGGGCATTTATCGTCAGCAGTTGATAGGTAAAAATAAGCTGATTATGCGCTGGCTGTCTCACCGCGGCGGCGCGCTGGATTTTCAGGAGTGGTTAGCCGCGCGTCCGGGTGAACGTTTCCCGGTCTCCGTCGCATTGGGCGCCGATCCGGCGACGATACTTGGCGCCGTGACTCCTGTTCCCGATACTCTGTCGGAGTATGCCTTTGCGGGCCTGCTGCGCGGCACGAAAACTGAAGTGGTTAAATGCCTTTCTAACGATCTGGAAGTGCCTGCCAGCGCCGAGATTATCCTTGAAGGTTACATTGAGCCGGGAGAGATGGCGCCGGAAGGACCGTATGGCGATCATACGGGCTATTATAATGAAGTGGATAACTTTCCGGTCTTTACCGTCACGCATATTACGCAGCGTGAGGATGCCATCTATCACTCTACCTATACCGGGCGTCCGCCCGATGAGCCTGCGGTATTAGGGGTGGCGCTCAATGAAGTCTTCGTGCCTATTCTGCAAAAACAGTTTCCGGAAATCGTCGACTTTTATCTGCCGCCGGAAGGGTGTTCTTACCGCCTGGCGGTAGTGACGATGAAAAAGCAGTACGCTGGTCATGCGAAACGCGTCATGATGGGCGTCTGGTCGTTTTTGCGCCAGTTTATGTATACGAAATTTGTTATCGTTTGCGATGATGACGTTAACGCACGCGACTGGAATGATGTGATCTGGGCGATTACCACCCGTATGGACCCTGCGCGGGATACGGTGCTGGTTGAAAATACGCCGATTGACTACCTGGATTTTGCCTCGCCGGTCTCCGGGCTGGGTTCAAAAATGGGGCTGGATGCCACAAACAAATGGCCGGGCGAAACCCAACGCGAGTGGGGTCGTCCTATTGTTAAAGATCCTGAAGTTACCGCGCGTATTGATGCGATTTGGGATGAGCTGGCTATCTTTAAATAACTGAAAGCGGACATCGACATTTCAGGCTGTGGCGACTCGGCTTGAAAAATGTCGGTATTGACCCGACACCCGACAGAGGGAGCGCATGACAACCTTAAGCTGTAAAGTGACCTCGGTAGAAGCTATCACCGATACCGTATATCGGGTTCGTTTAGTGCCGGACGCGGCGTTTTCATTCCGCGCTGGTCAGTATTTGATGGTCGTAATGGACGAGCGTGACAAACGCCCGTTTTCGATGGCCTCAACGCCGGACGAGAAAGGGTTTATTGAATTACACATTGGCGCCTCCGAGCTCAATCTGTATGCGATGGCGGTCATGGATCGGATTCTGAAAGACCGGGAAATCGTCGTCGATATTCCGCATGGCGACGCCTGGCTACGTGACGATGAAGAGCGTCCGTTGATTCTGATCGCGGGCGGTACGGGCTTTTCTTATGTGCGCTCCATCCTGTTGACGGCGTTAGCGCGCAACCCGAACCGCGATGTTACCATTTACTGGGGTGGTCGCGAAGAAAAGCACCTCTATGATCTCTCTGAGCTGGAAGCACTCTCTGTTAACCATCCGAATTTGCGTATTGAACCTGTTGTCGAGCAGCCGGAAGAAGGCTGGCGTGGACGTACAGGAACGGTACTTACGGCGGTATTGCAGGATTATGGTACGCTGGCGGGGCACGATATTTATATTGCCGGACGTTTTGAGATGGCGAAAATCGCCCGCGATCTGTTCTGTCATGAGCGTAACGCGCGGGAAGATCGTCTGTTTGGCGATGCGTTCGCATTTATTTAACTATTTTATGGGACGCAGTAGCGTCCCTTTTTACGTTAGCCTACCTAAAAGTCCTCTTAAATATTAATTAATCGTCAACTATAAAACCTTATGATATTGAATATCTACAGGCTTTGTATTGCGTGTAATAAATTAAGTAATATTATGTCCTGAGGCTATCAATAAAAATAGTTAATTATATATGCTTCATTTATTTTTATAAAAGAAACATAAAATGGAAAGTTAGTTATTTATTTATAAGATGGAGAGTGTTATGAAATTTAAATATGCTTTAACTTCTCTCGCATTATCTGTTGCAATTTTGTCATCAGTACCTTCTACTGCTTTCGCCATCGGCGGCGCCAGCGGCGCTAAAGTGGACTATCAGGTCCAGGGAAAAATTGGCGAAGTTGTTATGAACCCCTATGATATCGCGCCGCTAACCGCCGTTATTCGTAATGGCGGTTACCAGTTACGTGACGTGCATGTACGGATTGTCCCCAAAGAAAATGGCCAGGAGATCGCGTATAAAGTTAATAATAAATACCTTTTAACGTATGGCGGTATCCCCGTCTTTGGTCTTTACCCAGATTATGTCAATACCGTTGAAGTTGAATATACAAGGATCCAGGGTAGTAAAACCGAAAATATAAAAGAAAGCTATAAAATGTATGCACCGCCTGCCTATATTGAATCATCGGGTACAAAAGAAGAACAATCAGCACTCTTTACTATCGATGTTAAAAAGGTTTCCCCAGAATTTAAAGATCGCTTGTATCTTTTGAATAATACGAAAGATAAGTCTGGGAATGGAACGCGTACTGTCTGGAACAACCCTACTGGGGGTGCATTAGAATGGAACTTCACTACAGCTAACGCTATTATCGACACCTCCGGTGATATTCGTTGGTTTATGAATCCAAGTTCAATTTATGATTTAAAGTCAATTTATCGTGCTGGCGTTATGATGGGCTTTAAACAAAACCAGGATGGCGCACTATCGTGGGGCTACGGTCAGCGTTATGTGAAATACGATATCATGGGGCGTGAAATCTTTAACCGCCGTCTGCCGGATAATTATAACGATTTTTCACACTCAATGGATAACGCGGCCAACGGTCACTACTTCCTGCGTGTAGCCAGCTCTAACTATAAACGTCCTGATGGGAAAAATGTTCGTACCGTGCGTGATGTGATTGCCGAAGTTGATCAGAACGGCGTGGTAGTGGATGAATGGCGTCTGTTTGATATCCTCGATCCTTATCGTGATGTGATAATGAAAACCCTCGATCAGGGCGCTGTGTGCCTGAATATCGACGCCAGCCAGTCCGGCCATACGTTGAGCGAAGAAGATCTGGCGGCGCTGGACTCCTCCGACAAATTCGGGGATATCGTGGGTAGTGGGGCTGGCCGCAACTGGGCGCATGTCAACAGCGTCGACTATGACAGTGAAGATGATTCCATCATCATCAGCTCCCGCCACCAGAGTGCGATTATCAAAATCGGCCGCGATAAGAAAGTGAAGTGGATACTGGGTACGCCTGCTGGCTGGAAAGCGCCATTTAATGCCGCAATTCTGACGCCTGTGGATAGCAAAGGCCAAAAAATCGCCTGCCAGGACAGTGGCTGCGAGGGTGACTTCGACTGGACATGGACGCAACATACGGCCTTTAAAATTGATAGTAAGAGTAAAGGCGATATCTTATACCTTTCCGCTTTCGACAATGGCGATGGCCGCGGCTTAGAACAGCCTGCTATGCAGAGTATGAAATACAGCCGCTCCGTGATTTACAAAATCGACCAGAAAAACAAGACAGTCCAACAGATCTGGCAATACGGTAAAGAGCGCGGGAACGAGTGGTTTAGCCCGGTAACCTCTATCACCGAGTACCAGACTGACAAGAATTCTGTGTTCGTGTATTCCGCAACAGCAGGTGGTGCGTTTGATTTGTCGGTAGGCGCATTTACCAGCTTACCTAATCCGTATCTGGAAGAGTTCAAATGGGGAGAAAAAGAGCCTGCGGTCGAAATGCAAATACATGGTGCGCGTGGATATCAAGCTATGCCATTTAGCCTGACCAAAGCGCTTACTGAGTAGAACGGGCCATACGGTGAAAAAACCCGCCCCTGACGGGCGGGAAAAACGGCAACTAAACTGTTTCCCGTCATAATTCGCGCAGCCTCTTTGTTGGCTGCCTTTGCTCACCCCGGGCACATAGTTATCTATGTGCCCGGGGATTCGCTCAGTTGCCGCTGCGCTGCAATGCGAGTTATTTAGGGGATATTATCTTTGATTAAACCCGCTCAAACACCGTGGCGATGCCCTGACCCAGACCAATACACATCGTCGCCAGACCAAACTGCGCGTCTTTGCGCTCCATCAGGTTGATAAGCGTGGTGCTGATACGTGCTCCGGAGCAGCCGAGCGGATGACCAAGCGCGATCGCGCCGCCGTTGAGGTTGATCTTCTCGTCTATCTGCTCCATCAATCCCAGATCCTTAATGCATGGCAGGATCTGTGCGGCAAACGCTTCGTTCATCTCAAACACATCGATATCGCTGGCCGACAGTCCCGCTTTTTTCAACGCCAGTTTTGATGCCGGAACCGGCCCGTAACCCATAATTGACGGATCACAACCCACCACTGCCATTGAGCGAATACGGGCGCGAGGTTTCAGGCCCAGCTCACGGGCACGACTTTCGCTCATTACCAGCATGGCGGCTGCGCCATCGGAAAGCGCGGATGAGGTGCCCGCCGTGACCGTGCCACTAACCGGATCAAATGCCGGACGCAGCGTTGATAGCGCTTCGACCGTGGTTTCCGGGCGGATCACTTCATCGTAGTTAAACTGCTTCAACACGCCGTCTGCATCATGACCGCCAGTCGGGATAATCTCCGTTTTGAATGCGCCAGACTGGGTAGCGGCCCAGGCGCGAGCGTGAGAGCGGGCGGCGAACTGGTCCTGCATTTCCCGGCTAATGCCGTGCAGGCGGGAGAGCATTTCCGCCGTTAGCCCCATCATCCCTGCCGCTTTGGCGACGTTGCGACTCAGACCCGGGTGAAAATCCACGCCGTGGCTCATCGGCACGTGCCCCATATGCTCCACGCCGCCAACCAGACAAACCTGCGCATCGCCGGTCATGATCATTCGCGCTGCATCGTGTAACGCCTGCATCGAGGAACCACACAGACGGTTGACGGTGACCGCCGGTACCGAATGGGGAATTTCTGCCAGCAGCGCGGCGTTACGGGCAATGTTGAAGCCTTGCTCCAGCGTTTGTTGTACGCAGCCCCAGTAAATATCATCGAGGGTCGCCGCTGTAAGCGACGGATTACGCGCCAGCAGGCTACGCATTAAGTGGGCGGAGAGATCTTCTGCCCGCACGTTGCGAAACGCGCCGCCCTTCGAACGGCCCATCGGGGTGCGAATAGCATCGACAATGACAACCTGTTCCATTGTGACTCCTTAAGCCGTTTTCAGAGAACCAACCGGACGGGCTGGTTCAACCGGGGGATAATACGGTTCGTTATGGCGCGCTTTATTACGCAGCCCTTCCGGCACTTCATACAGCGGGCCGAGGTGTTGATACTGCTGCGCCATATCAAGATATTTCGCGCTGCCCTGTGTATCCAGCCAGCGGAATGCGCCGCCGTGGAACGGAGGGAAGCCCAGGCCGTAGACCAGCGCCATATCGGCTTCCGCCGGGCTTGCGATAATGCCTTCTTCCAGACAGCGAACCACTTCGTTAATCATCGGGATCATCATACGGGCGATTATCTCGTCGTCGCTGAAGTCGCGTTTCGGCTGACTGACGCTTGCCAGCAGGTCATCCACCGCGGCATCTTCTTCTTTCTTCGGCTTACCCTTGCTGTCTTCTTTATAGCGCCAGAAGCCCAGACCGTTTTTTTGCCCAAAACGGCTGGCGTCAAACAATGCGTCGATCGCGTCGCGATACTCTTTCTGCATCCGTTGCGGGAAGCCTGCCGCCATTACCGCCTGCGCGTGGTGGGCGGTATCAATACCCACCACGTCGAGCAGATAGGCCGGGCCCATCGGCCAGCCGAACTGTTTTTCCATCACTTTATCGACTTTGCGGAAATCCGCGCCGTCGCGCAGCAGTTGACTGAAACCGGCGAAATAGGGGAACAGCACGCGGTTAACAAAGAAGCCGGGGCAGTCGTTGACTACAATCGGTGTCTTGCCCATTTTGCTGGCCCAGGCGACGACTTTGGCAATGGTTTCGTCTGAACTCTTCTCGCCGCGAATGATTTCAACCAGCGGCATCCGGTGTACCGGGTTGAAGAAGTGCATTCCGCAAAAGTTTTCCGGACGTTCCAGGGCGCTTGCCAGTTCGCCAATTGGGATGGTGGAGGTATTTGAGGCCAGCACGGTTTCCGGGTGCACTTTCTGCTCGGTTTCCGCCAGTACCGCTTTTTTGACTTTCGGATTTTCGACTACCGCTTCGACAACAACATCTACGCGATCGAAACCGGCATAATCGAGAGTCGGGTGGATGGTCGAAATGACGCCCGCCAGCTTCAGACCGTCGATCTTGCCGCGCTCCAGCTGTTTGTTCAGCAGCTTGGCCGCTTCGGTCATGCCGAGGTTCAACGATTTATCGTTGATATCTTTCATGATGACCGGTACGCCTTTCCAGGCCGACTGGTAAGCGATACCGCCGCCCATAATGCCCGCGCCCAGTACGGCTGCCTGTTTCGGCGTCTCAATATCTTTGGTCAGCTTTTTGGCTTTACCTTTTACATATTGATCGTTGAGGAAGATACCGACCAGCGCACGAGCCTCATTGGTATGCGCCAGCGGAACAAAGCTTTTATTTTCCAGATTCAACGCTTCTTCACGACCAAAACGCGCGGCGGCTTCAATGGTTTTCACTGCGGTCATCGGCGCCGGATAATGTTTACCCGCCGTTTGTGCGACCATGCCTTTAGCGATGGTAAAGCTCATCGCCGCTTCAATCTTACTGAGTTTCAACGGTTCCAGTTTCGGCTGGCGTTTAGCTCTCCAGTCGAGATCGCCGGTAATGGCCTGGCGTAACACCGCTATCGCGCCTTCAATTAGCTTCTCTTGTTTGACCACGCCGTCCACAAGGCCGATTTTCAGCGCGTGCTCAGCACCGACATCTTTACCTGCCGCGATGATCTCCAGCGCGCTGTCTGCGCCCAGCATACGCGGCAGACGAACGGAGCCGCCGAAACCCGGCATGATGCCCAGTTTAGTTTCCGGCAGACCGATACGGAGGTCTGGCGTCGCCAGACGGTAATCGGTGGCCAGCACGCATTCGCACCCGCCGCCCAGCGCATAGCCGTTTACGGCGGCAAGGGTCGGTACGGGTAAATCTTCCAGACGGTTAAAGACGCTATTAGCGAAATGCAGCCATTGGCTTAACTGCTCTTCGGGGACGAGGAACAGTGAAAGAAATTCGGTGATGTCCGCGCCGACAATAAAGGCCGCTTTATTCGAGCGCAGCAGCAGCCCTTTTAAATCGTGTTGCTTTTCCAGCACCTCAAGCGCCTGGCCGAGGCTGGCGACGGTTGCGGTGTCGAGTTTATTGACCGAGCCTGGAGCATCGAACACCAGTTCGGCGATGCCATCTTCCAGCCAGTCGAGGTACAGGGTGTCGCCTTTATAAAGCATGTCAGTCTCCTGAATCCACAAGGTGATCTGGTCGTACCAGATGAAGCGAAGTGTGTATTTTGTGTTAATAAAATGCAAATAAATGATTAAAGAAATGCCGATGTGATCACGCTCGGCAGAGATCACGCTCTCGTGGGGCGATGTGCTAAGATGCGGGAACTTGAGGTCAAAAAAACAGAAGGGTAAAAAATGGAATCACTGGCCGCGCTCTATAAAAATCATATTGTTACCTTACAAGAACGGACGCGCGATGTTCTGGCGCGCTTTAAGCTGGATGCGTTACTTATTCATTCCGGCGAGCTTTTCAACGTCTTTCTCGACGATCACCCTTATCCGTTTAAGGTCAATCCGCAGTTTAAAGCGTGGGTGCCGGTAACTCAGGTTCCAAATTGCTGGCTGCTGGTCGATGGCGTCAACAAACCCAAATTGTGGTTTTATCTGCCGGTCGATTACTGGCATAACGTTGAACCGCTGCCAACATCCTTCTGGACGGAAGAAGTCGAGGTCGTCGCCTTACCGAAAGCGGATGGCATCGGCAGCCAGCTGCCTGCCGCGCGTGGCAATATCGGCTATATCGGCCCGGTTCCTGAGCGCGCGCTACAATTGGATATCGCCGCCAGCAACATCAACCCGAAAGGTGTTATCGACTATCTGCATTACTACCGCGCCTATAAAACGGATTATGAACTGGCCTGTATGCGCGAAGCGCAGAAAATGGCGGTGAGCGGTCATCGTGCGGCGGAAGAGGCCTTCCGTTCCGGCATGAGTGAGTTCGACATCAACCTGGCATACCTGACCGCCACGGGACATCGCGATACTGATGTTCCATACAGCAACATTGTGGCGCTGAACGAACATGCCGCCGTGCTGCATTACACGAAACTGGATCATCAGGCACCGTCTGAAATGCGCAGTTTCCTGCTGGATGCGGGCGCGGAATACAACGGCTACGCGGCGGATCTGACGCGAACCTGGTCGGCGAAAAGCGATAACGACTACGCCCACCTGGTGAAAGATGTTAACGACGAACAGTTGGCGCTGATCGCTACCATGAAGGCGGGCGTCAGCTATGTGGATTATCATATTCAGTTCCATCAGCGCATCGCGAAGCTGCTGCGTAAACATCAAATCATTACCGACATGAGTGAAGAGGCGATGGTGGAAAATGATCTCACCGGGCCGTTTATGCCGCACGGTATTGGTCATCCGTTGGGTCTGCAGGTACACGATGTGGCCGGGTTTATGCAGGATGATTCCGGTACGCATCTCGCCGCGCCGTCCAAATACCCGTATCTGCGCTGCACGCGTGTGTTACAGCCGCGAATGGTGTTGACCATCGAACCGGGGATTTACTTCATCGAATCGCTGTTAGCGCCGTGGCGCGAAGGGCCGTTCAGCAAGCACTTCAACTGGCAGAAAATTGAAGCGCTCAAGCCTTTCGGCGGTATTCGCATTGAAGATAACGTGGTCATCCACGAAAACGGCGTGGAAAACATGACGCGGGATTTAAAACTGGCGTAATGGACAGTTGGTTAATCCCTGCAGCGCCGGTCACCGTTGTTGAAGAGATCAAAAAAAGCCGCTTTATTACGCTATTGGCGCATACCGATGGCGTAGACGCGGCGAAAGCGTTTGTTGAGTCAGTCAGAGCTGAGCACCCTGATGCGCGCCACCATTGTGTGGCGTGGGTGGCGGGTGCGCCGGACGACTCACAGCAACTGGGCTTTTCAGACGACGGCGAACCGGCGGGAACGGCAGGCAAGCCGATGCTTGCGCAATTGATGGGCAGCGGCGTCGGAGAAATTACTGCCGTCGTCGTGCGCTACTATGGTGGTATTCTGCTGGGTACGGGCGGGCTGGTAAAAGCCTATGGCGGCGGTGTGAATCAGGCATTACGTCAGCTTGCCACACAACGCAAGACGCCATTAACCGAATATACTTTGCAGTGTGAGTACGGTCAGTTGGCCGGAATCGAAGCATTATTAGGACAGTTTGCCGGGAAGATCGTTTCCAGCGATTATCAGGCGTCTGTTCGGCTCAGGGTGGCGCTTCCTTTTGCTCATGTGAATGCATTTTCCACAAAACTGGCGGATTTTAGCCGTGGTTCATTGCAATTGTTAGCGATTGAAGAATAATCCCCACCTCATTTTTAAGAATAAAGGAAGCGGCAGAGATGCATTTTCGCGCCATTACCCGAATCGTTGGACTACTGGTTATCTTATTTTCGGGGACAATGATTCTCCCGGGACTGGTAGCGCTAATATATCGTGATGGCGCAGGAAGAGCGTTCACGCAGACCTTTTTTGTCGCGCTGGCGATCGGTTCCATACTGTGGTGGCCAAACCGTAGGGAAAAGGGCGAGCTGAAATCCCGCGAAGGATTTCTTATCGTGGTGCTGTTCTGGACCGTGCTGGGCAGCGTGGGTGCGCTACCGTTTATTTTCTCGGAAAGCCCAAACCTCACCATTACCGATGCTTTTTTTGAATCGTTCTCCGGGTTAACCACCACGGGCGCCACTACGCTGGTGGGGCTGGATTCATTACCGCACGCCATTCTCTTTTATCGTCAGATGCTGCAATGGTTTGGCGGTATGGGGATCATTGTGCTGGCGGTGGCGATTCTCCCTATCCTCGGCGTCGGGGGGATGCAGCTCTATCGGGCGGAAATGCCGGGGCCGCTGAAAGATAACAAAATGCGCCCGCGTATTGCCGAGACGGCGAAAACGCTGTGGCTTATCTATGTCTTGCTAACGGTAGCCTGCGCGCTGGCGCTATGGTTTGCAGGGATGCCCGCGTTTGATGCTATCGGACACAGCTTCTCCACTATCGCTATCGGCGGCTTCTCAACGCATGACGCCAGCGTAGGCTATTTTGACAGTCCCACTATTAATACCATCATCGCTATTTTCCTGCTGATCTCCGGTTGTAACTATGGCCTGCATTTCTCTTTATTAAGCGGGCGTAGCCTGAAAGTATACTGGCGCGATCCGGAATTCCGCATGTTCATCGGCGTACAGTTGACGCTGGTGGTAATCTGCACGCTGGTACTGTGGTTCCATAATATCTACGACTCGGCGCTGACAACGCTAAATCAGGCATTCTTCCAGGTTGTGTCGATGGCGACAACGGCAGGGTTTACCACGGACAGCATTGCGCGCTGGCCGCTGTTTTTGCCCGTCTTGCTGCTATGTTCCGCGTTTATTGGCGGTTGCGCCGGGTCAACGGGCGGGGGGTTAAAGGTCATCCGTATTCTGTTGTTGTTTAAACAGGGGAACCGCGAACTCAAACGTCTGGTGCATCCGAATGCCGTTTACAGTATTAAGCTGGGGAACCGGGCGCTGCCAGAACGTATTCTGGAAGCCGTCTGGGGATTCTTTTCTGCCTACGCGCTGGTATTTATCGTCAGTATGCTGGCTATTATCGCTACAGGCGTAGATGATTTCTCGGCTTTCGCCTCGGTAGTGGCTACGCTTAATAACCTGGGACCGGGGCTGGGGGTGGTTGCTGATAACTTCGCCAGTATGAATCCGGTTGCGAAATGGATACTCATCGCCAACATGCTATTTGGTCGTCTGGAAGTATTCACTTTGCTGGTACTTTTTACCCCGACTTTCTGGCGTGAATAATGGAGTAACACGTGAAAACATTGATTCTTTTCTCTACCCGGGACGGACAAACGCGCGAAATTGCCTCTTATCTGGCTTCTGAACTCAAAGAGATGGGGATCTGGGCCGATGTCGTTAATCTGCATCGCGCAGAAGAGCCGGACTGGGATAGCTATGATCGCGTAGTGATTGGCGCGTCTATTCGTTATGGTCATTACCACAGCGCCTTTCAGGAGTTCGTTAAGAAATACGCCACGCGGTTGAACGGAATGCCGAGCGCCTTTTATTCCGTTAACCTGGTGGCGCGTAAAGCTGAAAAACGGACGCCGCAGACTAACAGCTACGCGCGGAAGTTTTTAATGAGCTCTCCGTGGCGACCTGACTACTGTGCCGTCATTGCAGGCGCGCTTCGCTATCCCCGCTATCGCTGGTATGACCGTCTGATGATCAAACTTATTATGAAGATGTCGGGCGGCGAAACGGATACCAGTAAAGAAGTGGTGTACACCGACTGGGAGCAGGTTGCGCACTTTGCCCGTGAAATAGCCCATTTAACCAACAAATCGTCGGCAAAATAAACGCAAAGAATAAAAAGTGCGCACTCAGAAAATTATTTTAAATTTCCTCTTGTCAGGCAGAAATAACTCCCTATAATGCGCCACCACTGACACGGAACAACGGCAC
>NZ_JAMMZV010000012.1:0-74230 GCF_051811585.1 Salmonella sp. NW177
GGCTCGCCCTGCCAGTACACCTCGCCGCCGTCCGGGCGCGCCAGCCCGGTCAGCAGGCGCAGCAGGGTGGTTTTTCCGGCGCCGTTGCCGCCGGTGACCTGCACCCACTCCCCGGCGTCCACGGTGAACGACAGCCCACAGAACAGCGTCCTCTCGTCCCGCTCGCAGTACAGATCTCTGGCTTCAAGCATCATTGTCATTGCGCATATTCAGGTTGATATGGCGTATAAACACCGGTCAGGCTTTCCAGGAAGGCGACGATATCGTCAATATCGTTTTGCGGCAGATCGGTGCCAACCTGGTAACGCAGCATCAGTTTTACCGCGCCATCCAGCGTCGGTACGTCGCCCCGATGGAAATAAGGCGCCGTTAACGCGACGTTGCGTAAGCCCGGGACTTTTTGCCGTAATTTATCGCGAACCTCTTTGGTGACGTTCATACGACCAATATCCGCTGCGGTAATTTCGCCAAAATTAAAGTCTCGCTTTAATCCCAATGGTTCAAAAGAGCGCCCGCCTAAAATGATACCGCCGTGACAGGTTGCACATTTATTTTCTTTAAATAATTGATAACCGTGTTTCTGTTGCGCGGTCAGCGCATTTTCATCTCCACGTAGCCATTTATCAAAGGCGGAATCCGGCGTTATCAACGTTTTTTCGAATTCGGCGATCGCATCAGTAATATTTTCCCCGGTAAATCCTTGCGGATAAACCGCCTGGAAATCTTTTTTCAGGACAGGATCTTTATCAAGCTTGCTAATAATTTCATCCCAGGATTTAGAGGCCATTTCAATAGGATTTAACGGTGGTCCGCCTGCTTGCTCCTGCAGGGTTGCAGCACGACCATCCCAAAATTGTTCGATATTAAATACGGAGTTGAATACCGTCGGCGCATTTATTGGTCCTACCGCACCGCCAACGCCAATTGAGGTTTTTCTGCCATCGACACCGCCCGCATTTAACGCGTGACAATGCGCACAGGATATTGTGCTGTCGCCGGATAAACGTTCATCATGATAAAGACGGAAACCTAAGTCGACTTTTTTCGCATCGACGGGAATATTGCGCGGAATAGGCTGAACGGGTTCATTCCGGTGCGCCGGGTCGGTATCGGCGCTGGCATAGTTGCGCTCACGCTGATCGGCTATCCAGTTCAGGATGTCAGTACGCTCTTTATCGCTGACGCCCCCCGCCCAGTGCAGCGCGACATAGCGGGTTGGCGGCATAGTCTGATGTTGCATAACCCATTCAATTTTATTCAGTTCGCTCTGCGGCACCGGCGTATCCGCAATCAGGGCGGCCCGTACCGCCTCCAGGTTAAACGATTTGTAGCCGAGCTGGATATCGTAATCCATTAGCTGCTTTGCCACCGGAAAAGAGGAATAAAAAGGTAATTCAGCGGAAGGCGTATGACAATAATCACATCCTTTCTCCCTGAAATAACCCAGTATTTTATTATTTTCACCCACAACCGAGGCCTGCACATCGCTTTTTTTACTGCGCTGTTTGTCGTAATACCATACATACCCGGACAAACCTAAATAACATAACAGCCCAACGGTGATAACCGTTGTCGCATAGAGGGTAATTTTTTTCATATCACTATCCTTATGGGGTATTGCGGCATGATTAATTAAATTTTATTTTTTTACTCATGAGGCCCGTCAATACTAAATACAAACCCATCATGGATATTGATTGGTATCAATAATTACAATTGGCTAAACCTATAGATATGATAACCCCCGACTATCGTAAGATTTATTTTGCGATGCCCGTCACAGGGTTTATTCAGCCGCAACAATGGATAAATCCTCTTTTCCGTCATCAAAACGAACAATAGCCAACAATAATTGACTTAACGCAGCATAAAAACCATAAGGATCATGCTTAAGGCAATTATTTGTAAATTCCGGAAGCCATTCCAGTAATGACGACAATGTTTTCTGGCGTAATTTATTCATTCTCCGTTGTTGGAACGATTCACCCAATGAAAAATGTAAATGGCTGAGTAATTCCAGATAAATCGCCAGGTGGTCGGCCGGCTCTTTAAAATCGTCGTTGACTTCCATCCCGGCTTCAAGCAATAAATGTTTAATCATGCCGGGTTCCTGCTGCGGGTATTGCGAGGCGTAGGGCAAGGCCGATTTTTTATCCGTCATCAGGAACAATCCGCAAAAATCTGCGGCCAGCTCCAGCTGCGCATCCTGGCGCAGGCTAAGCGCGGCAATTTTTTGTTCGAGTAACGCCACCGACGCCGCCAGCGCAGGCTGACGCTTTAACAGCGCCAGCCAGTCCGCGATTTCCGCGGACTGTAATTGTATTAACCCTTCATCATCCACTTCCCGGAAAAAGAGTAACGCCAGCCATGCATATACGCAGGCGTACTGTTCCTGAGCAAGCGCTGGCTGCTTAATCATGCGGATTCCCCTGCGATGCGGGTACATATTCACACTGCGCGACCATCTCGACCGGACCGTTAAACGCCGTGACGTTATCAATAGGGCCGGTATATTTTTCAATTTCCACCAGCGTCGTATGCGCGCTGGTCGCCTGCGCGAGCTGTGATGTACCGATATCCAGCGTTAATACGTTAGGGTTGCCGTACTTACACAACGCATTGATGTCGCCGCCTTTATCAGGATCGTACCAGGCGCCTTCATGAATTCGCGCCACGCCCGGCGCATAGCGATCGGAAACCACCGCCCCCGCCAGTACCTGCCCGCGTGCATTGAATACCCGCACGATGTCACCGTTGCGGATCCCGCGCGCGCTGGCATCCTGTGGGTTAATAAAGACCGGCTCCTTGCCGCCAACGGCATATTGCTGACGCAGCGTTTCCGACTCGCACAGTTGGGAATGCAGACGGAAATCAGGGTGGACGGACTGTAAGTGCAGCGGCCAGCGCTGCGATCCCGGCCCGCCATGCGAGCGTTCGATTTTTTCGAACCACATGGGATGGCCCTGACAATCGTCGTATTGCATGTCGGCGATCGTTTTGGAGTAAATCTCGATCAAACCGCTTGGCGTGCCCAACGGCTCCAGGTCCGGATCTTCACGGAAAGCCTGATGGCGCACAAACATCTGCGGATGATCAAACTCGATATACTCCTGTTGATTCCAGAACACCTCGAAAGTCGGTAAGTGGATACCGCGACCTTTTCCCTGCTGGCTCCCTTCCTGCCAGATGCGTTTCAGCCAGCCCATTTCATCAAGACCTTCCGTGAATGCCGCTTCACGGTTAAAGCGTCGGCAGAGATCGCGGAAAATATCAAAGTCGTTACGCGCTTCAAACTGCGGCGACACCACCTGTTTCATGGCGATAATGCCGCGGTTAGAGTGGTTGCCGAACTGATCGAGGTCGTTACGCTCAAATTGGGTGGTAGCCGGCAAAACGATATCCGCAAAGCGGCAGGTCGACGTCCACTGGTTATCAATAGCGATGACCGTTTCCAGCTTGCGCCACCCTTCAATTATGCGGTTAATTTGTTGGTGTCGGTGGAACGGGTTGGTCCCGGCGAACACGCACATCTTCAGCGGCGGTAATTTAACCGATTTGCCGTTCCAGTTAATGACCTTGCCCGGTTCAAGAATGGCATCCATAAAACGCGCAATAGGAATGGTGCTGCTGTAGCCTTTGTAATCCGTGCTGTCGTGTACTGGCGGAACGGTCGTCGAACCGGAAAAGCCGCTTAAAATGATCCCTTTACGACCAGGCGTCCCGGCGCCGTTGTAGTGCCAGCCAAAACCAAAGCCGCCGCCCGGTAAACCAATCTGTCCCAGCATTGCCGCCAGCACGACGACCATCCATGACCACTGTTCGCCATGCTGCATACGTTGTACGCACCAGCCAGCGATGATTTGCGTTCTGTCGCCCGCCATCTGCCGCGCCAACGCGCGGATGGTGTCGGCGTCAATACCGCACAGTTTTTCCGCCCAGGCGGCATCTTTGGGCTGTCCATCTTTTTCGCCCAGCAAATAGGGGAGGAACTGGTCAAAACCGACGCAGTAGTTATCGAGGAAATTTTTATCGTACAGTTTCTCACTGTACAGGGTATGCGCCAGCGCCAGTTGTAACGGGACATCCGTCTGCGGGTTAATGGCGATATGTTTGACCTTATCGCGCCCCAGATAATCGTGCGTGGAGGTGACGACCGGGTCGATGCTGATGACCGAGATAGCGCCGCTGGCAACCTTCTCTTTTAATTGTTCATAGTACTGATAGACATCGTGATCCGGGCACCACCAGTTTGCCTGCTGGTTTTTCACCATATCAGAACCCCATAGCACAATCGTTTTACTGTTCTGTAAAACCAGAGGCCATGACGTTTGCTGCTCGTACACTTCCATTGAACCCACCACGCGCGGCAGAATCACCTGCGCCGCGCCGGTCGAATAGTCCCCTCCCGTGCTGACGCTATTGCCATGTAGCGCAATCGCGCGCGCCAGCATCCCGGAGGCGTTATGGAACATGCCGGTAGATTGCCAGCCGCTCGCCGTCAGTAACGCGCTCGGCCCGTAGGTTTTTTGCACCCGCTCCAGTTCCTGATAGAACAGATCCAGCGCTTCATCCCAGGAGACGCGCACAAAACGATTATCGCCGCGCTGCGAGGTGTCGCTTTGATGACCTTTGCGCATCCAGTCGACGCGCACCATCGGATAGCGAATACGCGCCGCGTTGTGGACGTGATCGGGCAGGCCGGCGATCATTTTGGACGGGTATTTATCCTGTTCAAACGGTTTTGCCGCCACAAATCGACCGTCAACCACCGTGGCGCGAATCGCCCCCCAGTGAGAGCCGGTAAGGATACCCTCTTTCGTCGCGGCGCCTGGCGCAACGGCATCCGCCGCGCGGGCGCTACGGGGCGTCAGCAGTGACGGCCCCAGCATTCCTGCCACCGTCAAACCGCCAAGCTGCGCCAGAAAACGTCGACGAGAGACGTGTAACGGGTCCTTATTTTTCATTGTGTTCTCCCTTATCGCTGTGCGGCGTGTTGGTGGTATCAGACGCATTCATCTGGAGATATTTCAACAAGGTACGTTCTTCACGCTTATCCAGACTGGTGAAACCGATCATGCCGTTGAGCGTGCCGATCCAGCCGTTAGCGTCAAAGTGCGCTTTGTCCGGCGCGCCGTGACACTGATTACAGGTGCCGTTATAGAGGGAGTCGGCATAGGCCCAAATCGGTTTAATGTCATTTACCATGTCGCCTTTTTGCATCCACGCGGTTGCCTGTAATTTGCTCCACTGAGTATTGGTCGCCGCGACGGTGGTCTCTTCCAGCGTTTTCACATGCTGTTGCACATCGCCGCGAATCGAGGCGACAAAAATACGTTTACCGGGCAACTGCGTCAGCACGCGCTGGCGACCGTCCGTCTCCGTCCAGCCTTCGATTTGCACTTGCAGCCAGTCACCGTCCCGTTTAAGGACTTTCACTTCAGAAGCAGGTAACAGCGAACCTGCCGGTTCTTTATCGCCTTTAGCGGCGTAAATCGGCTTGATATCCAGCGAATAGAGCGTATCGCCGTCATTATGCGTACTGGCGCTGGCGCGCAGTTCATCAAACTGTTTGCGGAAACCGCTGCTCATATCCGGTAGCTGGTGGGCAATCCCTTTATGACAGTCGATACAGGACTGATTTTCTTTCGCGGCGATTTTCATTTGCCGCGCCGCTTCCGGGTTCTGTTTCGCATGATCCATCGCATCGTAGTTATGGCAGGAACGACAGGTCGCGGAGTTATTCTCTTTCATGCGCGCCCATTCACGCTCGGCAAGCTCGGCACGTTTGGCTTCAAATTTTTCCGGGGTATCAATCGAGTGGGCGATAAATGTCTGGTAAAGATCGTTGCTGGCTTCCAGCTTACGTTTCACCATGCCTGGAATATCAGGGGGGATATGGCAATCGTGGCATTCCGCGCGTACGCCGGAAGCGTTCTGGAAATGTACGGACTGTTTATATTCCTGATACACCGGCTGCATACTATGGCAGCTGACGCAAAACTCTGTCGTACTGGTCAGTTTGATACCGACGTGAGGTAACACGATCAGCGCAACGCCGATCACAATCCCGACAATGACCAGCGCCAGTATCGACCAACGGGCGCTTGGCCTGAGTAGCGCTCTCCAGAGTTTTCGCATAATAGCCCCTGTAATTATATGGTTTAATGCGCAGATCTTATTCCGCAAATATGAACAGCGTCACTGGTCAGTGATGAACGGGATACGGCAATATATGAACAGATATGAACAGAAAGAGACCGCGCGCAGGATGTCACATCACATTGTTATTGTTGAGGATGAACCTGTTACTCAGGCCAGATTACAGGCCTATTTTGAGCAGGAGGGATATCGCGTTTCGGTGACCGACAGCGGCGCGGGCCTGCGCGACATCATGGAGCATGAGCACGTTTCGCTGATCCTGCTGGATATCAACCTCCCCGACGAAAACGGGTTGATGCTGACCAGGGCGCTACGCGAACGCTCCACGGTGGGCATTATTCTGGTGACGGGGCGTTGCGACCAAATCGACCGCATCGTCGGGCTGGAGATGGGCGCGGACGACTACGTCACCAAGCCGCTGGAACTGCGCGAGCTGGTAGTGCGGGTAAAAAATCTTTTGTGGCGTATCGATCTGGCCCGCCCCACGCCGCAAAATGCCAGTGAAAACTGCTATATGTTTTCCGGTTACTGCCTGAACGTGATGAATCACACGCTGGAGCACAACGGTGAAGCCATTAAGCTTACGCGCGCAGAGTACGAGCTGCTGCTGGCCTTTGTGACCAACCCAGGCAAAGTGCTGCATCGCGAACGTCTGCTGCGAATGCTTTCCGCCCGCCGCGTAGAGACCCCGGATCTCCGCACGATTGATGTCCTGGTTCGCCGCTTACGCCATAAAATTACGCCGGAACTGCTGGTCACACAGCATGGCGAAGGCTACTTTTTAGCCTCGGAGGTGTATTGATACAGATAGACGGGCCGAAATCCCGGAGGCGATAGCGAACGGCGAACGCGCGCGCTGTCGGCGTTGTTATGCGTCAAAATAAGCACCGGCGGGCTGATATTTTCAGGCACCGGTTGCCCCTGTAAGACCTTAATCGACTGCGTTATCGCTAATTCTCCCTGCCAGGCCATCTGATCGCTGAGCGCCATCAGGATATGGCCGCGTTTTAAACCGCGATAAACCTGATGCGTCAGATAAAATGAGACGATCGTGAGCGGAGTCGTCAAATTTCGCCCTTCGCCCATCGCCGCCTCCGCCGCTATCGCCGACCCGGCGACCACATTGGCGTCCGGATGACGCTCCAGCATTTCCTGGAGTAAGTTTCGCTGCACTTCAATGTCGTTATCGCCCCAGGCGATATCCACAATGTTGATGGCGCTGCCTTTAATTGCCTGACGAAAACCCGCCACCATCTCCTGACTGCCGCCAGCTTCCTCCGGCCCCGGGAAGAGTAAAACGTTAAGCGTTTTTCCTTTGCTCCACTGCACCAGGAAACGTCCCGGCAGATAACCCATCTGAAACCACGGCAGACCGACGTGAGTTGCCACGCTGGCGTCGCGTATCACGTTCGCCACTTCAATAACCGGCACATTACCGGCATACCGTTCCAGTTCCGGGAAACGAATGGTACTGCTGCCAAGCAGAATAGCGTCGGCGCCCCACTCCCGGCACTGCGTCATTTGCTGTTGTTGCGTCGCCAGTTGCCGATAGCCATTCGCTTCCAGCACTTTTAAATCAACGCCATACAATTTGGCCGCTTTTTGCATCCCGTAGTTGACGGACAACCAGTAAGAATCTTTCAGGCTGGGGTATAATGCGCACAGTTTCCAGGGTTTACTCGCATTGACTGACGTTTGCCGCCAGGGAATCGCCCGATCGGCGCGCGTCCAGTGTAGCAGTCCGGTTTCGGCTGACGCCGTTTCTACATTCGAGACGATGATTATCAAAAAAAAGAACGAAATAAGCGCGCGCATGATAGCCCCACCAGCAACAAGGTTTTATCCTAATGGTTTTTCCGGCGGAAACTCAACCCATTTCACCCGCGGCGCATAAATGTCAACGCCTTCACTGACCCGCAGATTATGGCTGGCCTTCGCCCTGATGGCGGCACTCACCCTGCTCAGCACCGTGATCGGCTGGATAAGCCTGCGCGTCATTAGTCAGGTGGAGCAAACCAATACGCAAGCGCTGCTCCCGACGATGAATATGGCCAGGCAGTTAAGCGAAGCCAGCGCTTACGAGCTCTTTTCCGCGCAAAATCTGACCAATGCCGACAGTGAGGGCGTTTGGCTGGCGCAGGGGAAGATGCTGAAAGCGCAAAGCCTTAAAATTAACCATCTTTTGCAGGCATTAAGCGAGCAGGGATTTAATACCTCGGCCATCGCCCGGCAAGAAAAAGAGATTGCGCAAACGCTTGGGCAACAGGGAACGCTGGTCGGTGAAATTCTCACGCTGCGCGCACAGCAACAGCAGTTAAGCCGCCAGATTGCGGAGGCGGCGGAAAGCATTGCCGCCCAGGCTCACGGTCAGGCCAATAATGCAGCGACATCTGCGGGCGCCACCCAGGCCGGTATTTACGATCTTATCGAAAGCGGTAAAGGGGACCAGGCTGAACGCGCGCTTGACCGATTGATTGATATCGACCTTGAGTATGTGAATCAGATGAATGAGTTGCGGGTCAATGCCCTGCGGTTTAAGCAACTCATTGTGACCTTAAAAGACGCGCAAGGGCTGAGCGATGCCGAGGACACCGATGAAAAACTTAATCAGTTGGTTAAAATTTTATCCCGCCGCCAGCAGCGTATAGAAGATCCTACCGTTCGCGCCCAAATCGCCGACGCGCTGGAGAAAATAAACCAGTACACCACACTAGTTACCCTGTTTCGTAAGGAAAACGCCATCCGCGACCAGCTTCAAACGCTTATGGCCAATAACCTCTTTCAGTTTACCCGCTTCAGTACGGAAGTGTCGCAGTTGGTGAACGCCATCGAAAAACGAAACGAGGCTGGGTTAGCGCGTCTTACACACGCCAGTCAGCGTGGGCAAATAGGGTTAGTGATCTTAGGTATCCTGGCGCTGTGCTCATTAAGTTTTATCCTTTGGCGAGTGGTTTACCGTTCCGTATCCCGCCCGCTGGCGCAACAAACGCAGGCCTTACAGCGGCTACTGGAGGGCGATATTGACTCGCCGTTTCCGGAGGCGGCTGGCGTCAGCGAACTGGATACCATCAGCCGTCTGATGGAAGCGTTTCGCGCCAACGTGCGCAAATTAAACCGCCATCGTGAGGATTTGGCGGAACAGGTGCGTTCGCAAACGGCGGAGCTTCATGCGCTGGTGCTGGAACACCGGCAGGCGCGCGCCGAAGCGGAAAAGGCCAACGAGGCGAAATCGACGTTCCTTGCCGCCATGAGCCATGAAATTCGCACGCCGCTTTACGGCATTCTCGGTACGGTACAATTGCTGGCCGATAAACCGCTCATGGCAAACTACCGCGACGACTTACAGGCCATTAATGATTCTGGCGAATCGCTACTGGCGATTCTTAACGATATTCTTGATTACTCGGCGATTGAAGTAGGCGGCACCAACGTTTCTATTAGCGAGGAGCCGTTTGAACCGCGACAATTGTTGAATAGCGCGCTGCATTTAATGCACAGCCGCGTGCAGGTGGCGCTCATCGCCGACTTTAGCGAGCAACTCCCTTCCACACTACAAGGCGATCCGCGCCGGATACGTCAAATTGTGATTAATCTTTTAAGTAATGCGGCGAAATTTACCGATCGCGGCAGCATAGTGCTGCGCACGTTTTGCGACGATCAGAGCTGGTTTATTGAGGTTGAAGATACCGGGTGCGGTATCCCTGAAGCGAAGCTGACGGCTATTTTCAAACCGTTTGTGCAGGCGACAGGACGCCGGGGCGGGACGGGCCTGGGGCTGGCTATCAGCGCCAGCCTGGCAGAGGCGATGGGCGGGACGCTAACCGTCTCCAGTACGCTTCATGTTGGCAGTTGTTTTCGCTTACAACTGCCGGTTCGCCACCCCAAACCCGCAAGCAAAAGTGCGTTCAGGGAACCGGTAAATCTTAACGGACTACGCCTGTTGCTGATTGAAGATAATATGCTGACGCAGCGTATTACCGCTGAAATGCTCACGGGTAAAGGGGTGAAGGTCTCAGTAGCTGAAAGCGCGAATGACGCGCTACGCTGTTTAGCCGAAGGCGAGCCCTTTGATGTGGCGCTGGTGGATTTTGATTTACCGGATTATGACGGCTTAACCCTGGCGCAGCAGTTGATGAGCCTGTATCCCGCCATGAAACGCATTGGTTTTAGCGCGCATGTGATAGACGATAATCTTCGTCAGCGTACCGCCGGTCTTTTCTGCGGGATTATTCAAAAGCCCGTTCCCCGCGAGGAGCTTTACCGTATGATAGCGCACTATTTACAGGGCAAATCTCACAACGCGCGGGCGATGCTGAATGAACATCAGCTTGCCGGCGATATGGCGTCTGTCGGCCCGGAAAAACTCCGGCAATGGGTCGCGTTATTCAAAGACAGCGCGCTGCCTTTAGTCGAGGAGATCGAGGCGGCGCGCGCCATGAATGACGACGTTAACATTAAGCGGCTGGCGCATAAATTAAAAAGCGGCTGCGCCAGCCTGGGGATGACGCAGGCAACCGAAGCCTGTCGGGAGCTGGAATTGCAACCGCTTAGCGATATAGATATTAAAACTATCGTGACGCAGGGAGTGACGGCGCTCGACGCATGGATAGCCGATCATCCTTCGCCATAATAGCTTCCGGCTCGCCAAACGACGCGTTTCACATCACCAGTTATCAGGACATAAAACAGTACGCCGAGGGTATAAGAGGGAACTAGCCTACGGCTACTGCCTGTTTAATGATTCTGTGTTTTTTCGTCCTGTAGCCGTGCCTGCTCCGCCAGGGCGGCAAAATCTTTTTCGCTGTAATAGTGCGCGGGAGGCGGTAGCTGCGCCATATCCTCGCTGGGCCACAATTGTAGTTGCGCCAGCGTGCTAAGCTGGATACCGCGCCAGCGATGGGGCAAGCTCAGCGGCAATAGCGGCATTATCTCGCCAGGAATGGCGGTCGGCAGGCGGTCATCGCCCATCTGATAATTACGATGCAGCACCAGATATTTTTCCGGTACCCGCCGCTGGCTGTTCCACCAACGGCCATCAAGCATATCAAACTGAAAACGGGTGATCTGCGTCGGCTGCGCTGCCAGCTGCGTCAGCGCTTGCCGCAGCGCAGTTTCCATCGCCGTGTTGTACATCTCTTGCGTTTTCGTCTGGCCGCCGACAATTAAAGACGCCGCCAGACGGGCACCCGCGAGGTTAGAATAGAGATCTTCCGGCGAAAAGGCCGATACTCCCTCAGAAAATCCGCGAACAGACTCGAAACCGTACCATTGGGCGATTTCGTGCCACTCCGCCACCTGGAACGCCAGATGCGCCGACAGCCAGGCGGCCAGCGTGTAACGCTCGCGTGCATCGACCGGAGGGGTAAAAGCAGTAAAAACCAGACGCCGTTCGGCCAGCTCCTCGCCCAGATTCAGCGTAAAAGCCTGCCCCAGCTTTGGTAGTAGTTGGCTGAAGATATACACTGTCATATCAGCGGTATCCCGCACATGTGCGGTGTCGATGAATCCGCCACGCAAGGTATACACAATACCGTTATTCTCACCGCTAAGGCCAATCAGGTTTGCCACGCCCGAGTACAGATGGTCGTTGTACTGATGATGCCCCAGCGAGTCCACCGTCACGATGTTATTTAACTGATAGAACGGAACCGGCAGTCCCAGCAGCTCGGCATGCAGGTCGTAACCAAAAGCGCAACACGGCCGCAACCCCTTTGGCAGCGGCTGCGGCGGCATCGTCGGCCAGGCTTCACTGGCAGCAGGCATTGGGTGAGTGGACAGATAGAGCGACAGTGGTAAGGCGGCGCGGGCGCTCCCCGCCAGAAACAGCAGCGCCAGAAAGATAACCCGAACGACGGACCTCAAAATGCTTCTCCTACCTGAAAATAAAAACCGCTGCTAGCTTTGCCCACGCCGTAATCCAGCCGCACGTTGACGCGCGGCTTGAACTCAAAGCGATAGCCCACGCCCGCAGAAGGCAGCCATCGCCCGTCATCCAGATGGTGCAAAGACGATCCCATGGTGCCCGCGCCCACCCAACCGACAACGCCATGCCGCCAGCTCAGCTTATGGCGATATTCCAGCTGACCGCTGATAGCATTTTTATCGCGATAGCGCCCTTCATAATAGCCGCGCATACGATGGTTACTGCCCAGCAGCGGCAGCATATTCCACGGCACATCACCCTGAGTAAAAGCGCCGTCCGTTTCCCAGGCCAGCACATCTTTATCATTGAGGGCATGGTAACGACTATAGTGCAGTTGGTATTCATCAAACCGCGTATCGCTACCGACGTCCGGTGCGAAGTGGGTATAGCGAAGGGTGGCATACTGCCCTTTGCGTGGGTTAGGTATAAAATCACGATCATCCCAGCTAATCTCAACGCTACCGCCGTTACTCAGTGAAGAACAGCCCTGCGCTGTACTTTGAATTTTGGGCGGATCGGTCTCATCAATTTGCGCGGCGTGCTGTATATCCAGCGTCCAGCCAACGCCAAGATAGATATTGTTAACAAGCCGACGATACAGCATGGGTTGCAGATCCAGCACCTGCGCAGTATAGGCCTGCTTATGGCTGTCTTTATCACCGGCGGCAAAACCCTGTCCCCAATAGTAAGTGGGCGTGTCGCTCAATGCGCCAGTGAGGAAGAAACGCCAGCGATCTTGCGCGAAAAAAGCGTAATTTTGCAGGCTTACGCCAAAAGCGCCTGTGGAGCTGAAATAGCCGCTCAGCGACAGCGTGGATACCTGGCTAACCTTATCGGCAGGATCGGGGCGATACATACCGACGATAGCGGTGCCGATGCCCAGCCCCAGTTCAGGGGTATAAAATGGCCCGGGCATTACTCCCCAGTTGACGCCTTTGGCGGCATCGTAAGTATCGCTATCCCCCATTTGTTGTAGCCAGCCGTCCACCTGACTGCGGCTGGGCAGCGCCGCCTGCGCCACGCCGGACAGCACACCAGCGACGCAAAGCAACAGTCGGCAATGGCAGCGGTTCAAAAGCGGTACTCACCGGCCACAAAGAAGCTATTGCGCTCGGCAAAGCCAAACTCGGTGGTAACGTTGAAATGGCGGGTTATTTCATACTGAGCGCCCAGCAGCATGTTCCACGGTGATTGTAGATGCTGTTTGACGTCAAAGCGGCCGTTATTGTTATAGTTAGCCATACTCACCAGCCTTTGTAGCGTCGCTGACGGCATGGTCAGGTCGTCGAGGCTGCCTTTAAACTCCTGCTGCACATCCTGATACATGCTGCCGACCCAGACGTTTAGCTTGCCCGACGGCAGATGCATCTTATCTATACCCGGGGTGGTAAAACGGTAACCAACGCGAGGTGAGACGGTAAAGGCATCGATGCTGCCATCAAGGATATCGAACTGTGTCTGGGTGTAGTTAGCATCAACAGCGGTAAACCAGTTACCTACGCCGCCGACCAGCGTGGTGCCGATGCCATAGGTAGTGCCTTTAAAGTCGAGTTTAAACTTGAGGTTTTGCAGATCGGCGGGATGAAAAACGTGGCCATTTTTCGTCATCAACCCAACACCAATTTGCGAAATGGAATGACCATCGGTATAGCCCACCAGGCCGTACACATTCATAAATGGCAGCAGCCAGGCATCCAGCTTGACCGTTTCGGTCTTGCTCTTTTCACGGGTATGACCGACGTTAATTTTAAATGCGTTATCTAATGGAATTCCCCCGTTGGGACCTAAAGCCAGGCCATTAAAGTTGATGCTATCAACGTTAATATTCTGCCCAATATTCATGTAGTTAATATTGAGGCCAAATGGCTCGGGAAGCTCATAGCCACGCTTTCGGGCTTCATCACCCAGAAAAGGCAACACTGATGTACTGGCAGGCTTTGCCACCGGCGTTGTCGCGACTGGCGGTATGGCAGCAGATGGGACGTCATCCTGATAGCTATAAACAGGCGACAGGTTCGCCGGGGGGTTGGTAGCCGCCCAGGTAGAAAAAGCCATAGCGGGCAGCGCCAACAGCAAAAGGGAGCGTTTTTTCATAATGATGAAGCGTTTATTCTGGCGAGAAGCGCCGCCGGATCGAAAGGAGGAGGGAGAATATAGTAATCGTCGCCTGGTGGGCGGGATTTCTGTGCGAATTAATCTTTTGAAATAAAAAACTATTTTCTACAACGTCTTTGTTGCAACACATTAGCTTCATGAGTGGAACTATCGGCCCGACGGCGATCGGGCCGGAGTGAATCAGGACAGAACATGTTGTTCAATCGCCCAGGCAACACCATCTTCAAGGTTCGATTTAGTCACAAAGTTAGCCACCTCTTTGACCGACGGAATGGCGTTGTCCATTGCCACGCCCATACCGGCGTATTCGATCATCGCAATGTCGTTTTCCTGATCGCCAATCGCCATCACCTCCTCTGGCTTAATACCCAGCGCCTCGGCCAGTGATTTTACGCCGGTGCCTTTATTAACCCGTTTATCGAGGATTTCAAGGAAGTACGGCGCACTTTTCAGCACGGTGTACTTTTCCTTCACCTCTGCCGGTATACGCGCAATCGCCCGGTCGAGAACGGCAGGCTCATCGATCATCATAACTTTCAGGAACTGGGTGTTCGGGTCCATCTTCTCTGCTTCACAAAATACCAGCGGAATGGTCGCTACATACGACTCATGCACCGTGTAGTAGCTGATATCGCGGTTAGCGGTATAAAGCGTATTTCGGTCTAATGCGTGGAAGTGAGAACCCACCTCACGGGACAGTTTTTCCAGGTAACGGTAGTCATCATAGCTGAGCGCCGTTTGCGCAACCGTACTGCCGTCCCCTGCTTTCTGCACCAGCGCCCCGTTATAGGTGATGCAATAATCGCCGGGCTGTTCCATGTGAAGTTCTTTCAGGTAACTGTGCACACCCGCATACGGA
Organism: Salmonella sp. NW177; assembly: GCF_051811585.1. Taxonomy (NCBI): domain Bacteria; kingdom Pseudomonadati; phylum Pseudomonadota; class Gammaproteobacteria; order Enterobacterales; family Enterobacteriaceae; genus Salmonella; species Salmonella sp. NW177. The sequence goes on from NZ_JAMMZV010000012.1 coordinate 15,057, forward strand.
CGGCCTGTGGTCAGCACCACATTTACCCCTTTTTCACGCGCAGCGGCAATCGCGTTTTTAACCGCCGGAGAAATGGTGTGATCGGGCAGCAGAAGGGTGCCATCCATGTCGATAGCAATAAGTTTGATAGCCATGAAATCCCCGCATTAAATGAGTCCTGACTCATGCTAACGCGATTCCGCTCAAAAAACAGCAAAAGAGTCAGGGATAAAGGGGGATAAACTCTGGAAAAAGGATTCCTCTTTTGTCCGACATGATGAGGAGTTTAACGGTCTTTACAATGGTTGCTTCTATTGTGCATTGACCGATTTATCAGGCAATAACATATAGAAAAATAAAGGAGGTTATTGGGAAACTCACCGTCTATAGAAGAAAAAGAGACTGAGTGTCCCGTTAAACCATTTGAGGAATGAATAATTTGATGACAATTACCGTTGGTACTATCTGAAAAAAAATAAAAATAACACAGCTTTCGATTAAACGGCACACCGGTAAGAAAGCGCAGATAGAAAAAATAGCAATAAAATTAGCGGCGTGGTAATAATAACGAATATGACATGTAAGGAATACATTCATGAAAATAATTAAAATAATATCAGCCATTGCCATGAGTTATTTTTTAAGCGGTTGTATGACGTCATCTTTACTCGATACTATAAAAACGGAAAGCGCACCCACGACAGAAGTCTGGAAAACAGATGAAATAAAAAGTATCAAACCATCAACGACCACAAGCGGAGAGAAAACGTGGACATTTGTTGGTGAAGACAATAATTATCAACTTGATATAAAAGATGATAATATCAACACAACAACCAGAAATTTCGTCACTTTACTGAATAATCCTCATATCGATAAAAGAATTATCGAATTTTCCAAACAGCTTTACTGTTCTACCGATAGTAAAAAAGGGAACAAACAAAATGAGTTTCATTGCGTCCGCCCTTCAGATATTAGCTACAGCTATAAGTCTTTGACGGAAGAAGAAAAATCAAAAGTCAGAGAGGCATTTTATGTACATGAAAACGATCCTGGCAGTCCTTTTTATTTTACGTTAGCAGGAAAAATCCAACCCAAAGATGCCGATAATGAAAATGAAATATTACTAAAATCTTCCCATAAAATAAATTTCACACGTGATAAGAAGCATTTCTCGGCTAAGGTTTTATTAATGCCATTCTCTATTATTGGCGATGTTGTCACTGCGCCCTTCCAGGCAATTGGCTATATTATTATCATGAATTCTTTACCGGCGATGCGCTACTAATAATAAAGAATGCCTGAATGTATTCAGGCATTCTATGTCAGCCTTACCTTGTCGGATGGCGGAGTAAATACTCTATCCAACCAGCAAAGTATCTTTAATGCTAAACAATGGAAAATACATCAAGGATATATTATGAACAAATTATTAGAAATATTAATTTTAACAATACTTGTAGTGGCTATAATTCTTTATATTGGATATGTCATTGTATTGCACTCACTACCCCCAATGCGTTACTAAATCTCAGACTGCTGACAAACCTTCCAGGCGCTGTTAAATGTTGGGATTCGCTCCCCTCAACCTACAGACTAAATCTCTCCCTTATATAAGGGAGAGATTACGCGGGAATATTAAATATCGATATTCGCCGCTTTCAGGGCGTTCTCTTCGATAAAGGCACGACGCGGCTCAACGGCATCACCCATCAGCGTGGTGAACAGCTGGTCGGCAGCAATCGCATCTTTGACGGTCACACGCAGCATACGGCGGCTTTCCGGGTCCATGGTGGTTTCCCACAGCTGATCCGGGTTCATTTCACCCAGACCTTTATAACGCTGGATAGCCAGACCGCGACGTGATTCTTTCACCAGCCACTCCAGCGCCTGCTCGAAGCTGGTTACCGGCTGGCGACGCTCGCCGCGTTCGATAAACGCGTCCTCTTCAATCAGACCGCGCAGCTTCTCGCCCAGCGTGCAGATACGACGATATTCCGCGCCGGTCACAAACTCGTGATCCAACGGATAATCGGTATCCACACCATGCGTACGCACGCGAACGATAGGCTCGAACAGATTCTGTTCCGTATTAGTATGAACATCGAACTTCCACTGACTGCCGTGCTGCTCTTTCTCATTCAGCTCGGTAATCAGCGCATTCACCCAGCGCGTTACAGTCTGCTCATCAGAAAGATCGGCTTCGGTCAGAGTTGGCTGATATACCAGCTCTTTGAGCAGCGCTTTCGGGAAGCGACGCTCCATACGACCAATCATTTTCTGCGTGGCGTTATATTCAGAGACCAGTTTTTCTAACGCTTCGCCGGATAGCGCCGGCGCATGAGCGTTCGCGTGCAGAGTCGCACCGTCAAGCGCGATGGAAATCTGGTACTGATCCATCGCTTCGTCGTCTTTAATGTACTGTTCCTGCTTGCCTTTCTTGACTTTGTACAGCGGCGGCTGGGCAATGTAAACGTGGCCGCGCTCGACGATTTCCGGCATCTGACGATAGAAGAAGGTCAACAGCAGCGTACGGATGTGCGAGCCGTCGACGTCCGCATCGGTCATGATGATGATGCTGTGATAGCGCAGCTTGTCCGGGTTGTACTCGTCGCGACCGATACCGCAGCCCAGCGCGGTGATCAGAGTCGCCACTTCCTGAGAGGAGAGCATCTTGTCGAAGCGCGCTTTCTCGACGTTGAGGATTTTACCTTTCAGCGGCAGAATCGCCTGGTTTTTACGGTTACGCCCCTGCTTCGCAGAGCCGCCCGCGGAGTCCCCTTCCACCAGGTACAGTTCGGACAGCGCCGGGTCGCGTTCCTGACAATCCGCCAGTTTGCCCGGCAGACCGGCTAAATCCAGCGCGCCTTTACGACGGGTCATTTCACGGGCGCGACGCGCCGCTTCACGCGCACGCGCGGCGTCGATAATTTTGCCGACGACGATTTTCGCGTCAGATGGGTTTTCCAGCAGGTATTCGCTCAGCAGTTCGTTCATCTGCTGTTCTACCGCCGATTTCACCTCGGAAGAGACCAGCTTATCTTTGGTCTGCGAGGAGAATTTCGGGTCCGGTACTTTTACGGAAACCACAGCAATCAGACCTTCACGGGCATCATCGCCGGTGGCGCTGACTTTAGCTTTTTTGCTGTAGCCTTCTTTGTCCATGTAGGCGTTCAGCGTACGGGTCATCGCCGCACGGAAGCCTGCCAGGTGAGTACCGCCGTCGCGCTGCGGAATGTTGTTGGTAAAGCAGTAGATGTTTTCCTGGAAACCATCGTTCCACTGCAGCGCTACTTCCACACCGATACCGTCTTTTTCGGTGGAGAAGTAGAAGATATTCGGGTGGATCGGCGTTTTATTCTTGTTCAGATATTCAACAAACGCCTTGATGCCGCCTTCGTAGTGGAAATGATCTTCTTTACCATCGCGCTTGTCGCGCAGGCGGATGGAAACGCCAGAGTTCAGGAATGACAGTTCACGCAGGCGTTTCGCCAGGATCTCATATTCAAATTCAGTGACGTTGGTGAAGGTTTCGTGGCTCGGCCAGAAACGTACCATCGTGCCGGTTTTATCGGTATCGCCAGTGACGGCCAGGGGTGCCTGCGGCACGCCGTGCTCGTAGATCTGACGGTGAATTTTGCCATCTCGCTGGATAACCAGTTCCAGTTTTTGCGACAGAGCGTTGACTACCGAGACGCCCACGCCGTGCAGACCGCCGGAGACTTTATAGGAGTTATCGTCAAATTTACCGCCCGCGTGCAGAACGGTCATGATCACTTCCGCCGCCGAGACGCCTTCTTCCGGGTGAATCCCGGTAGGAATGCCACGGCCATCATCCGTTACGGACACGGAGTTATCGGCGTGAATAGTCACGACGATATCTTTACAGTGACCTGCGAGCGCTTCGTCGATAGCGTTATCTACCACCTCGAATACCATGTGGTGCAGACCGGTGCCGTCATCCGTGTCGCCGATATACATACCCGGGCGCTTACGCACCGCATCCAGCCCTTTCAGGACTTTGATACTGGAGGAGTCATAAGAATTCGACATCAACGTTTCTCGCTCATTTAATCTTGGGTTAATCCGTTATTTTACCCTTTTCCACGGTAAACATCTTCGAATTTTCATCCGACATGTCTATAACGTGTTCAGCGCTAATTGCGCTGACAAAGACCTGCGATTGCGTGGCTTTTAAGCGGCTGGCCAGCAGTCCGCGACGCGCATCGTCAAGTTCAGAGGCAAAATCATCTATCAGGTACAGGCAGCGCCGCCCGCTTTCGCGGGTAAGGAACTCGCCCTGCGCCAGACGTAAGGCGCACATCAATAACTTTAGCTGCCCGCGCGACAGGGTATCTTCCACCGGCGCGCCGTCAGCGCGAATGCGAAAGTCCGCTTTATGCGGCCCGTGCGCGGTGTAGGTCAACATACGGTCACGCTCAAAGCTTCGCTCCAGCACGTCCGCATAGTCCGTCTCTTTCTCCCAGCCTCGCTGGAAAGAGAACGTCAGGGAAAATTCAGGTAAAAACTGCTGACAGGTATCCGCCATGTCCTGTGCGATAGCGCTACTGTACTCCGCCCGCCAGGTACTAATTTGTTCCGCCAGCGGAATCAGCTCTTTATCCCACGGGCGCAATTGCTCATAACGACTCACCTGGCGCAGCGCGGCATTACGCTGTTTCAGCAATCGTTTCAGGTTGCTCCAGGCGGTGAAGAATCCGGCTTCGTTGTGAAAGCATCCCCAGTCAAGGAACGCTCTTCTGTATTTGGGGCCGCCGTTGAGTAAAGTAAACCCCTCCGGCGTAATCAACTGCATCGGCATTAAATGCGCCAGCTCCGCGATCTTGTGACCGTCGGTACCGTCGATACGGACCTTGCTGTCGCCCTGCTTATCTTTGGTTAAGCCAATCGACGTCTCACGCTCTTCGCCCTGTAATCGCCCGTGAAGAACAAACGCTTCCTGCTCATGACGAATCACGCGGCCAGGCTGCAAACTGCGAAACGCCCGACCATGGCCAAGCGTATAGATAGCTTCCAGCACGCTGGTTTTGCCGCTGCCGTTGGCGCCAACCAGGAAGTTAAAGCCGGGGGATAAAGCGAGATCCGCATTTTCTATGTTGCGGAAGTCTTTGATTAAAAGGCGCGTCAGTGACATATATTAGTACATTCGTCCAGGGGCGTGTGTGTCGCAGCCAGTTCGTCTACCGCCAGCGCGCAGAAAGCGGAGCGTACACGAAGTACGTGAGCATTTCGAGCACTGCCGGGAGGCGAAATGGCAAGTAAACCAGCCCCTTTTCAGATTCTACAGCCTCATTGGCATAACAACATAGGCAGCCGACTGTGACGCCGCATCTTCAATCTGTACGCTGGATACGGAATCCGTCAGCATAATGCGCACGGTTTCGCACTTCAGCGCATTGAGCACGTCCAGCACATAGCTAACGTTAAAGCCGATTTCCATCTCCGTCCCGCCGTAGCTCACGTCCAGAATCTCTTCCGCTTCTTCCTGTTCCGGGTTATTGGCAGTGATTTTGAGCTGATTCTCACTGACATACAGACGCACGCCGCGGAATTTCTCATTCGAGAGGATTGCCGCGCGGGCAAACGCCTGCTTGAGGATATCGCAGCCCGCTTCCAGATGTTTATCCGGATTCTTCGGCAGAACGCGACGGTAATCCGGGAAACGACCATCCACCAGCTTCGAGGTAAAGATAAAGTCGCCGACGTGCGCGCGGATATTATTACTGCCGATCTGCACGCGCAGCGGGTTTTCGCCGCCGTCGAGCATACGCATCAGTTCAATCACGCCTTTACGCGGCACAATCACCGAGTGGCTGGGTAAAGACGCCTCCAGCGGCATTGAGCACACCGCCAGACGGTGGCCGTCGGTCGCAACAGTGCGCAGTTCGCTGCCTTCCGTTTCAAACAGCATACCGTTTAAGTAGTAGCGCACATCCTGATGGGCCATCGAAAACTGGGTCGCTTCAATCAGGCGCTTCATCGTGGCCTGCGGCAGCGTAAATTCAACTTCGCTTTGCCAGTCGTCAAGATTCGGGAAATCGGCGGCAGGCAACGTAGACAGCGAGAAGCGGCTACGGCCAGAACGCACCAGCATCCGATCGCCCTCCAACTGAACGGCAATCTCCGCGCCCTCCGGCAGGCCGCGGCAGATATCAAAGAATTTCCGCGCCGGCACGGTAGTGGCGCCCGGCTCATGCGGCTGAGAAAGCGTAACGCGCGCGACCATCTCCATTTCAAGATCGGTGCCAGTCAGAGAAAGCGTACCGTCCGCTACCTGGAGGAGCAGGTTACCGAGAATCGGCAACGTAGGACGACCGCCCAGCGGGCCGCTGACCTGCTGAAGCGGTTTTAATAAATGTTCACGTTCAACGGTAAATTTCATAGGATCACGACGACAATGTTCTGATTAAATTCGAAAAATCTTCTTTGATATCGTGGCTTTCTTCACGCAGTTGCTCAATTTTACGACAGGCATGAAGTACGGTAGTGTGGTCGCGCCCGCCAAACGCATCGCCGATTTCCGGCAGACTGTGGTTGGTGAGCTCTTTTGCCAGCGCCATAGCCATCTGGCGCGGACGTGCTACCGAGCGAGATCGACGCTTAGAAAGCAGATCCGCAATTTTGATTTTGTAATACTCGGCCACCGTCTTCTGAATATTGTCGATGGTGACCAGTTTTTCCTGCAACGCCAGTAAATCGCGCAGCGCTTCGCGCACAAAGTCGATAGTAATCGCCCGGCCGGTAAAGTTGGCATTGGCGATCACCCGGTTCAGCGCGCCTTCCAGTTCACGTACGTTAGAGCGTAGACGCTTGGCGATAAAGAACGCGACCTCGCCTGGCAGACGAATATCATTTTCGTCCGCTTTTTTCATCAGGATCGCCACGCGGGTTTCCAGTTCTGGCGGTTCGATCGCCACTGTTAGCCCCCAACCAAAGCGGGACTTGAGACGATCCTCAACGCCGTTGATCTCTTTCGGATAGCGATCCGACGTCAAAATGATCTGCTGATTGCCTTCCAGCAGAGCGTTAAAGGTATGGAAAAACTCTTCCTGGGATCGTTCTTTATTGGCGAAGAATTGAATATCGTCGATCAGCAATGCGTCAACGGAGCGGTAGTAGCGTTTAAACTCTTCGATGGCGTTATTTTGCAGGGCTTTTACCATGTCCTGCACAAAGCGCTCGGAGTGCATATACACGACTTTCGCGTTGGGTTTGCGCGCCATAATGCCGTTACCCACCGCGTGCAGCAGGTGAGTTTTACCCAGACCGGTGCCGCCATAGAGGAATAACGGGTTATAAGCGCCGCCAGGATTATCCGCCACCTGACGTGCCGCCGCGCGCGCCAGTTGGTTGGATTTACCTTCGACGAAGTTATCAAATGTATGTTTTACATTGACGTTGGAGCGGTAGGTCGGCTCCGCCGGCGCTGGTACGTTATCCCAGCCCGAACGGGCCGCAGGCGCTACGCGCTGCGGCTGCGCCGTTGTTGTCTGCGCAGGCGCGACAACGTTATGCACAGGCGTTTTTAGCGTTTGCGTAACGGGCTTTGTTCCCACTTCAAAACGCAGTTGTGGGGCATCCGCGCCGCAGAATGTGTTGAGTAATCCATTGATATTGTTGAGGTACTTATCTCTTACCCAATCGAGCACAAAACGGTTTGGCGCATACAAAGCCAGCGTGTTATCGCTCAGTTCCGCCTGCAACGGGCGTATCCACATACTGAATTCTGTGGCTGGTAACTCATCCTGCAATCGGGCAAGACACTGCTGCCAAAGCGAAAGTGACACGGCGGACTCCACTCGAACAAAAGTCGATAAATGACAAAGGCTGATACATTAATGATTGTTGGCGCACGTCGATAAGACCCTGCATGAAGGGTGACGCACGAACCGCTGTCTGCGGTTTTCACGGATCTTTCAAACGATCGCGACTTCACGCAGTCTGAAAGATTTCGTGTTCATGCCTGACCAGGATCGTTTGAAACGATCAGGACCGCGGATCATAGCCTAAACTGAGCAAGAGATCTTCTGTTTCTCACAGATTCTTCCCTATTTATCCACAGGACTTTCCAGGAAAGGATAAGTGTAATCGATCCTGGGGAACTCCTGTACGCTTTCGCGCGCATATTGAAAAAATTAATAGGTAAAGGTGAGCAGACGCCTAAAAGATCGCATAAAGATCCAGGGCGATCCTTGCGCTTTACCTGGCAGTCCGTATAATTCTCCACCCGTCGCGCAATGCCCGTCATATGGCGTCAACGCTGCTTATTTTCCGCACAAAAAGGCGTGGAAAATCGCGGGAAAATAAGGAAAGAGAATTGACTCCGGAGTGTACAATTATTACAATCCGGCCTCTTTAATCACCCACACTGTGGCGTAAGTCGTTCAAAGTTTGTTCGGGTATACGCAAAAGTCAGTGAATTTATTCAAGTTTAGGTAGAAATCGCCATGAAACGCACTTTTCAACCGTCTGTACTGAAGCGCAACCGTTCTCACGGCTTCCGTGCTCGTATGGCTACTAAAAATGGTCGTCAGGTTCTGGCACGTCGTCGTGCTAAAGGCCGCGCTCGTCTGACCGTTTCCAAGTAATAAAGCTAACCCCTGAGTGGTTAAGCTCGCATTTCCCAGGGAGTTACGTTTGTTAACTCCCGCTCATTTCACATTCGTCTTCCAGCAACCTCAACGGGCTGGCACGCCGCAAATCACCATCCTCGGCCGCCTGAATTCGCTGGGGCATCCCCGTATCGGTCTTACCGTCGCCAAGAAAAATGTTCGACGTGCGCATGAACGCAACCGGATTAAACGTCTGACGCGTGAAAGCTTCCGTCTGCGCCAGCATGAACTTCCTGCAATGGATTTCGTGGTGGTGGCGAAAAAAGGGGTTGCCGACCTCGATAACCGTGCTCTCTCGGAAGCGTTGGAAAAATTATGGCGCCGCCACTGTCGCCTGGCTCGCGGGTCCTGATAGCCCTTATTCGGGTCTATCAACGCCTGATCAGTCCGCTGCTTGGGCCGCATTGTCGTTTCACGCCAACGTGCTCAAGCTACGGAATTGAGGCATTGCGCAGGTTTGGAGTGATAAAAGGCAGTTGGTTGACGGTGAAACGCGTATTAAAATGCCACCCTTTACACCCTGGTGGTGACGATCCCGTCCCGCCCGGACCATTTGATACCAGAGAACACTAACGATGGATTCGCAACGCAATCTTTTAGTCATCGCTTTGCTGTTCGTGTCTTTCATGATCTGGCAAGCCTGGGAGCAGGATAAAAATCCGCAACCTCAGACTCAACAGACCACGCAGACAACGACCACCGCAGCGGGTAGCGCCGCCGACCAGGGCGTACCAGCCAGTGGCCAGGGGAAAATGATTACGGTGAAAACCGATGTGCTTGATTTGACTATCAACACCCGTGGTGGTGATGTCGAGCAGGCCTTGCTCCCGGCTTACCCGAAAGAACTGGGTTCCAACGAACCGTTCCAGCTGCTGGAAACCACCCCGCAGTTTATCTATCAGGCGCAAAGCGGCCTGACAGGCCGCGACGGCCCGGATAACCCGGCGAACGGCCCGCGTCCGCTGTACAACGTCGAGAAAGAGGCGTTTGTACTGGCCGACGGTCAGAACGAACTGCAGGTTCCGATGACTTATACTGACGCCGCAGGCAACACGTTTACCAAAACGTTTGTCTTTAAGCGTGGCGATTATGCGGTTAACGTGAACTATAGCGTGCAGAACACCGGCGAAAAACCGCTGGAAGTCTCCACCTTTGGTCAGTTAAAACAATCCGTCAACCTGCCTCCTCATCGCGATACCGGCAGCAGCAACTTTGCGCTGCATACGTTCCGCGGCGCAGCGTACTCCACGCCGGATGAGAAGTATGAGAAATACAAATTCGACACTATTGCCGATAACGAAAACCTCAACGTCAGCTCCAAAGGCGGTTGGGTGGCAATGTTGCAGCAGTATTTCGCTACCGCATGGATTCCGCGTAACGACGGCACCAACAATTTCTACACCGCTAATCTGGGTAACGGCATTGTCGCTATCGGCTATAAAGCGCAGCCGGTACTGGTACAGCCAGGCCAGACTGGCGCGATGACCAGCACCCTGTGGGTCGGCCCGGAAATTCAGGATAAAATGGCGGCTGTTGCACCGCACCTGGATTTGACCGTGGACTACGGTTGGTTGTGGTTCATCTCTCAGCCGCTGTTCAAGTTGCTGAAGTGGATCCACAGCTTTGTGGGCAACTGGGGCTTCTCCATTATCATCATTACCTTTATCGTTCGCGGTATCATGTACCCGCTGACCAAAGCGCAGTACACGTCAATGGCGAAGATGCGTATGCTGCAGCCGAAAATTCAGGCGATGCGCGAACGTCTTGGCGATGATAAACAGCGCCAAAGCCAGGAGATGATGGCCCTGTACAAAGCGGAGAAGGTTAACCCGCTGGGCGGCTGCTTCCCGCTGATCATCCAGATGCCTATCTTCCTGGCGTTGTACTACATGCTGATGGGTTCCATTGAACTGCGTCATGCGCCGTTCGCGCTGTGGATTCATGACCTGTCCGCACAGGACCCGTACTACATTCTGCCGATCCTGATGGGCGTAACGATGTTCTTCATTCAGAAGATGTCGCCGACCACCGTGACCGACCCGATGCAGCAGAAGATCATGACCTTTATGCCGGTCATCTTTACGGTGTTCTTCCTGTGGTTCCCGTCAGGTCTGGTGCTGTACTATATCGTCAGCAACCTGGTCACCATCATTCAGCAGCAGCTGATTTACCGTGGTCTGGAGAAGCGTGGCCTGCATAGCCGCGAGAAGAAAAAATCCTGATTCGGTGTAGGCCGGATAAGGCGAAGCCGCCATCCGGCAAGGCGCGCCGGTCAGCCTGATGGCGCTAACGCTTATCAGGCCTACAATCAAAAGGCGGTCATATGACCGCCTTTTTTATTGCAACAAAGTTGAGACTAACCATGAGCCATAACGACACTATCGTCGCCCAGGCAACCCCACCGGGACGCGGTGGCGTGGGTATCCTGCGTATCTCTGGTCTGAAAGCGCGCGACGTTGCGCAAGAGGTGCTGGGCAAACTGCCGAAGCCGCGCTATGCCGACTACCTGCCGTTTAAAGACGTTGACGGCAGCGCGCTGGATCAGGGTATTGCGCTGTGGTTCCCCGGCCCGAACTCCTTCACCGGTGAAGATGTGCTGGAGCTACAAGGGCACGGCGGTCCGGTGATCCTGGACCTGCTATTAAAACGTATCCTGACGCTTCCAGGCGTGCGCATTGCCCGACCGGGCGAGTTCTCCGAGCGAGCGTTCCTCAACGATAAGCTCGATTTAGCCCAGGCAGAAGCCATTGCCGACCTGATCGATGCCAGTTCCGAACAGGCGGCGCGTTCGGCGCTAAACTCGTTACAGGGGGCATTTTCCGCCCGCGTTAACCACCTTGTGGAAGCACTTACTCACCTGCGAATCTACGTCGAAGCGGCTATCGATTTTCCGGATGAGGAGATCGACTTTCTCTCTGACGGCAAAATTGAAGCGCAGCTCAATGGCGTCATCGCCGATCTTGACGCCGTGCGAACCGAAGCGCGCCAGGGCAGCCTGCTGCGCGAAGGGATGAAGGTAGTGATTGCCGGACGCCCGAATGCCGGGAAATCCAGCCTGCTGAATGCGCTGGCAGGCCGTGAAGCGGCCATTGTTACCGATATCGCCGGCACCACGCGCGACGTGTTGCGCGAGCATATTCACATCGACGGGATGCCGCTGCATATCATCGATACCGCCGGACTGCGCGACGCCAACGACGAAGTTGAGCGTATCGGCATCGAACGCGCCTGGCAGGAGATTGAACAGGCCGATCGCGTGCTGTTTATGGTGGATGGCACCACGACGGACGCCGTTGACCCTGCCGACATCTGGCCGGACTTTATCGCCCGTCTGCCCAAAAATCTACCGATTACCGTGGTACGTAACAAGGCGGATATCACCGGCGAAACGCTGGGTATTAGTGAAGTAAACGGTCACTCACTGGTTCGCCTCTCGGCGCGTACCGGCGAAGGCGTCGACGTGTTGCGTAACCACCTCAAGCAGAGCATGGGGTTTGATACCAATATGGAAGGCGGATTCCTGGCCCGCCGCCGTCACCTGCAGGCGCTGGCGGAAGCCGCTGACCATCTTGAACAGGGCAAAGCGCAGCTATTAGGCGCATGGGCGGGGGAACTGCTGGCGGAAGAGTTGCGCCTGGCGCAGCAAAGCTTAAGCGAGATTACCGGCGAGTTTACCTCCGACGACCTGCTGGGACGGATTTTCTCCAGCTTCTGTATTGGTAAGTAACGTTGTATTGCCCGGTGGCGCAATGCTTACCGGGCCTACAAAACCCGTAAGCCGGATAAGGCGTTTATGCCGCCATCCGGCAGCAATGTTTTCCCATGAGGAAATCACTGTTGTCCAAATGGCAACTCGTCTCGCGCAACGTCGCCCCGTATTCTTAGCGCCACACTTTTCGTGAGGCCGCTATGAAACGTTTTCTACTGTGTAGTTTTGCCCTGGTTTTACTCTATCCTGCCGGTATTGATATGTATCTGGTCGGTTTACCGCGTATAGCCGCCGATCTGAACGCCAGCGAGGCGCAGTTGCATATCGCCTTCTCCGTTTACCTGGCCGGAATGGCGACGGCCATGCTGTTTGCCGGGAAGATAGCCGACCAGTCAGGCCGCAAGCCGGTCGCGATCGTCGGCGCGCTCGTCTTTATGATGGCCTCACTGCTTTGTTCACGGGCGTCGGAAGGCTCGCTATTTCTGAGTGGGCGTTTTCTTCAGGGAGTAGGCGCAGGCGGCTGCTATGTGGTGGCGTTCGCCATTCTGCGCGATACGCTCGACGAGCATCGCCGGGCGAAAGTGCTGTCATTATTGAATGGGATTACCTGTATTGTGCCGGTACTCGCCCCGGTGGTGGGGCATTTGATTATGCTTCGTTTCCCCTGGCAAAGTCTGTTCTATACGATGTCCTCGATGGGCATTATTGTGGGCCTGTTATCACTGTTTATCCTGCGCGAGACGCGCCCGGCAAGGCTGGCTCCACGCGATTTATCACGATCGTCGCCCGCCGCCGAGTCGCTGGTTAACCGTTTTTTCGTCAGTCGACTGGCGATCACCACCCTTAGCGTGTCGGTGATCCTGACCTTCGTCAATGCCTCTCCAGTGCTGCTGATGGAGGTGATGGGATTTAGTCGTGGCGACTATGCCATTACCATGGCGCTCACCGCAGGCGTCAGCATGGTCGTCTCTTTTTCTACCCCTTTTGCGCTTGGGTTATTTAAGCCGCGAACCTTAATGCTCGTCTCACAGGGGCTGTTTTTGACGGCTGGCGTGACGTTAAGCCTTGCTCATACCAATACCGTCACGCTCTTTGGCCTGACGCTTATCTGCGCCGGATTCTCGGTTGGTTTTGGCGTCGCGATGAGCCAGGCGCTGGGGCCGTTTTCGCTGCGCGCCGGAGTGGCCAGTTCCACGCTCGGTATCGCGCAGGTTTGCGGTTCATCACTGTGGATTTGGCTGGCGGCAATACTCGGTATCAGCGCGATGAATATGCTGATCGGGATTCTGATTGGTTGTAGCATAGTGAGTATTCTGCTGATCTTCTCCGTCACGCCCAACAGGTCCGTAGCCGAGCATGAAGAAATCCCTTACCAATCTCGACCTTAATTTGCTGTTATGCCTACAGTTACTCATGCAGGAGCGCAGCGTCACTAAAGCTGCAAAACGGATGAACGTAACGCCATCGGCGGTCAGCAAATCGCTGGCGAAACTCCGGGCATGGTTTGACGATCCGCTGTTCGTCAATACGCCGCTGGGCCTGGCGCCGACGCCGCTGATGGTCAGTATGGAGCAAAGTCTGGCGGACTGGATGCAGATGGGGAATCAACTGCTTGATAAGCCGCATCATCAAACGCCGCGCGGTTTAAAATTTGAGTTGGCGGCAGAGTCGCCGCTGATGATGATTATGTTTAATTCACTGTCGCAGCAGATTTATCAGCGCTATCCGCAGGCTACCATTAAGGTTCGCAACTGGGATTATGACTCGCTGGAGGCGATTACGCGCGGGGAAGTCGATATCGGATTTACCGGACGCGAAAGCCATCCCCGCTCGCGAGAATTGCTCAGTCTGTTGCCGCTCGCGATTGATTTTGAGGTACTGTTTAGCGATTTACCGTGGGTCTGGCTGCGGGAAGATCATCCGGCGCTGCGCGAAGCGTGGGATCTGGACACTTTTCTGCGCTACCCGCATATCAGTATTTGCTGGGAGCAAAGCGATACCTGGGCGCTGGATGATGTCCTGCAAGAAATGGGACGCAAACGCCATATTGCGTTGAGCCTGCCGGGGTTCGAGCAGTCGCTCTTTATGGCCGCCCAGCCGGATCACACCCTGATAGCAACCGCGCCGCGCTATTGCCAGCACTACAATCAGCTCCACCAGCTACCGTTAGTGGCGCGCCCCCTGCCTTTTGATGCGCAACAGCGGGAAAAGCTGATGGTGCCGTTTACCCTATTATGGCACAAACGTAATAGTCATAATCCCAAGATTGTGTGGCTACGACAGGCTATCAACACGCTCTGCCGTCGCCTTATCTGACCACCTGCGTTGATAAATTAACCTTCCTCTTACCAGAAATGTCACCGTCTGATTAAAGAACCTTCTGAAATTGAATTTTTAGCGCGTAAAACCTGTCCATAATTTACGTTAATGTTACTCTCGTCATTATCACGGCCCATTAATCACGGAGCGAAAAATGGCGACTCACTTTGCCAGAGGGATACTTACGGAGGGACAGTTGGTTTCAATTCGTCTCTCTTCGTCTTGCCATATTGAAGCCAGAAACCTGCCTGCTCACCGACGAACGCGTTTTCTCGCCTCCAGAGGCCTTCTTGCCGAACTGATGTTTATGCTGTACGGAATTAGCGAGCTGCCGGAAATCATTATTCAGGCGAAAGGTAAACCCGCGTTTCGTGACAAAAATCTGCCAGGTTTTTCTATCTCCTACGCTGGAAATATGGTTGGCGTGGCGTTGACCACCGAAGGAGAGTGCGGGCTGGATATGGAATTACAGCGCACCTCCCGCGGCTTTCACCATCCACATTCGCTCGAACGCCACCCTTTCTCCCGTAATGAAAACTTATGGGTAGCCAATCAAAACGATCCCAACGAAGCGCGAGCGCAACTCATTACATTGCGCCAGAGCGTGTTAAAACTCACCGGCGATGTCATGAATGACGATCCGCGGGAGCTGCAACTTTTACCCGTTGCCGGACGCCTGAAGTGCGCGCATGTCACGCAGCTTGAAGCCGTGTGCGATGCGGAAGATGTGCTGGTATGGTCCGTAACCGTTACGCCAGCGATAGAAAAATTAAAAGTGTGGGAGTTCGATGGCAAACTGGGCTGGAAAAGCCTGCCCGATATCCAGACGCGCGCCAATGAGCCAACCGGCCGTCTGATGCGATTCGCCCAACTCCCCGCCGCCAAATCGTATACGCTTAATCGTTCATAATGAAAAAAGGGGCACGTATGTCTGAAACGCTGAATGTGGTTACATTGCTGGGAAGTTTACGCAAAGGTTCCTTTAACGGGATGGTGGCGCGTACGTTGCCTAAAGTCGCGCCGGCAGGAATGACAGTATCGCCGCTGCCTTCGATCGGGGATATTCCGCTGTATGACGCCGATATCCAGCAGGAAGAGGGATTTCCAGCCAGCGTAGAGGCGCTGGCGGAGCAGATTCGCAACGCCGACGGCGTCGTCATTGTGACGCCGGAATATAACTATTCCGTTCCCGGCGGCCTGAAGAATGCCATCGACTGGCTATCCCGTCTGCCTGAGCAGCCGCTGGCGGGTAAGCCCGTTCTTATCCAGACCAGTTCAATGGGGGCGATTGGCGGCGCGCGCTGCCAGTATCATCTGCGCCAGATTCTGGTGTTCCTTGATGCGATGGTGATGAATAAACCGGAATTTATGGGTGGCGTGATTCAGAATAAAGTCGACCCGCAGACTGGAGAAGTGGTGGATCAGGGAACGTTAGATCATTTGACCGGTCAGTTGACCGCATTTGGCGAGTATATTCAGCGCGTTAAAGCGTAAGTTATTTAAAAACCCTCACCCCGATGGGGCGAGGGTTCATTTCATCAGTGTGCGTCAATAAACACAATCTTCAGCACAAATAACAGCGCGACAATCACTACGCACGGGCTAAGGTCGCGCAGGCGACCGGTACCGATTTTCATCACGCAGTAAGAGATAAAGCCCAGCGCGATACCTTCGGTGATCGAGAAGCTAAACGGCATCATTACCGCCGTAATAAACGCCGGGACCGATTCGGTTAAATCCTGCCAGTTTACCCGCGCCAGGCTGGAGGTCATCAGCACGCCGACGTAAATCAGCGCGCCCGCCGCCGCGTAAGGCGGCACCATGCCCGCCAGCGGCGACAGGAAGATAACCAGCAGGAACAAAATACCGACCACCACCGCCGTCAAACCGGTGCGACCGCCCACCGAAACGCCGGAAGACGATTCAATATAAGCGGTCACAGAAGACGTTCCGACAAATGCGCCAGTGACGGAAGAGATACTATCAACAAACAGCGCCTGCTTCATGCGCGGGAATTTGCCTTTCTCATCCGCCAGGCCGGCTTTATCGGTCACGCCAATCAGCGTACCGGAGGAGTCAAACAGGTTTACCAGCATGAAGGAGAAAATAACCCCCGCCAGGCCAAGATTGAACGAGCCTGCCAAATCGACATGCCCTACCACGCTGGTGACGCTTGGTGGCGCGGAGACAATGCCGTTGTAGTGTACATCACCCATCATCCAGCCAAGCAGCGTCGTGACGATGATGGACACCAGCACCGCCGCATGAATGTTGCGCGAAGCGAGAATCGCAATAATAAAGAATCCGAGAACCCCCAGCAGCACGCTGTGCGAGGTCAGGTTGCCGATGCTGACCAGCGTTTCCGGGTTAGCGACGATCACGCCGGCGTTTTTCAGCCCCATCATGCCAATAAACAGGCCGATGCCGCTGGTGATGCCCACGCGCAGGCTGACCGGAATGTTGGCGATCATCCAGTAACGCACGCGGAAGATAGTCAGCAATAAAAGACCAACAGCGCCCCAGAAAATGGCGCCCATGCCTACCTGCCACGGCAGTCCCATTGCCTGCACAACCACGAAGGCAAAGAACGCGTTCAGCCCCATCGCGGGCGCCAGCGCCACCGGCAGGTTAGCGAACAGGCCCATCAGAATACTGCCAAAGGCCGCAATCAGACAGGTGGTCACAAAGACGGCGCTGGTGTCCATGCCAGCTACGCCCAGAATTTGCGGGTTAACAAAAACGATATAAACCATCGTCAGGAAAGTGGTAAAACCGGCGATCACTTCGGTTCGTGCCGTCGTGCCATGTTCGCGCAGTTTAAACACGCGTTCCAGCATACCCTGACCAGAAGCCTGGGTGGTGTGTTGTTGACTCATTATCAATTTCCGGAGAAAGGAGGGAAAATTCGCCGTTATCCTATACCAAAATGCGACACCTGGCGCAGTTGTGTGGTAATTTTTTTCACTCAATTTGTTAGTACGGCAACGATTGCGTCCCCTCATTCAGCATTACGTAAACGTTAAACTAGCGATATGAGACAGGAAATACTGAGGCAGCGACCAGGATATGAAAAGGATTTTTATGTTTACCCGTCTGTTTTTCTTACTCGCGTTGGTTTCTTCAACATCCGGGGCGGCAGGCTCATCCATTCTGAGTCTTATCAACACCATTCAACCAAAAACTTATCTGAACGCACCTGTACCGTTACCGCTAAAACCTGACCAGGTAGAAATATCTGACGTTTCTTTTAGCGCCGACGGCTTAAGACTGCCAGTAACGCGCTTTTACGTCATCTGTCAGGATGAGTTTTGTGGACTCTACAACGCCGCTGGGCAGGCAATCATTCCGTGGAAAAAAATCTATATTGAGCATTATGACAGCGAAACAGATCTGTTTTACGTCTCAACATCGTTCACCGGTAACCATACCGGTTTGTATAGCGCCCGCCAGCAGCAATTTATCTACCCGCCCGTCTATTCCAGCATTGAGTTAGCCGAAAGCAGCGCCATAGTTTTTCTCTCGACTTACCAGAATAGCGCTCAGCTAAGCGGCATGGGCGATGCTTACGGCAATGTGATTATTGCGCCGCAATTTTCGTCGATACAGATGATAAACCAGCGACCCGATGCGTTTGTCGCGGGAAAGCGGATGAACGACAAGATTTTATACGGCCTTCTTGATTTTTCAGGAAACATCATTATTCCCTTTCGCTACGATACTGTCTCTAATACAGATTATCGGTACAATATCAACTTCATCGCCGTTGCTAAAAACGGGCGCTGGGGAGTGATCGATAAAACAGGCAACCTGGTCAGGCCGCTGCGCTACAGCCGGGATGACACAGAAAAATGGTTAACGCAACGCGGCGCGCGTCCACGGTTTGGCGACTAAACAGGAAACATCATGTCCATGATAGAAGCGGTATTTTTCGATTGCGACGGTACGCTGGTCGATAGTGAAGTGATTTGCTCGCGTGCCTATGTCGCAATGTTTCAGGAATTTGGCATCACGCTCGATCTCGAAACGGTATTTAAACGCTTTAAGGGCGTAAAACTCTACGAAATTATCGAAACTATCAGCAAGGAGTACGGTGTTACACTAAGACGCGACGTTCTGGAGCCGGTGTACCGCGCGGAAGTGGCGCGCCTGTTCGATACCGAACTGGAAGCGATCGCGGGCGCAAATACCCTGCTGGAGAGCATTAAGACGCCGATGTGCGTGGTATCCAACGGGCCGGTCAGTAAGATGCAGCATTCGCTGGGTAAACTGGGCATGTTGCATCATTTTCCCGATTTGCTGTTTAGCGGTTACGATATTCAACGCTGGAAACCCGATCCGGCGCTGATGCTCCATGCGGCGAACGCCATGAAGGTCAATGTTGAGAAGTGTATTCTGGTGGATGACTCCAGCGCAGGCGCGCAGTCAGGAATTGCGGCGGGAATGGAAGTGTTTTATTTCTGCGCCGATCCGCATAACAAGCCGATCGATCACCCTAACGTGACGACGTTTACCGATTTGGCGCAGTTGCCGGGATTGTGGAAAGCGCGCGGGTGGGAGATTACGCGTTAACTGAAATGCCGGATGGCGCTAACGCTTATCCGGCCTACAGCATCTGTACCTGTAGGCCCGGTAAGCGCAGCGCCACCGGGCAAAAGAATGAGATTTACTCTTTCGGATCTTTCCCCGCCAGCAGCTTATCCAGCTCATCGCCGCCGACGTGACGGAAATCCTGCCCCTTCACGAAGTAGAAGATGTATTCGCAGATATTCTGGCAACGGTCACCGATACGCTCGATAGAACGAGCGCAGAATAACGCGGTCAGCACGCTGGGAATGGTGCGCGAGTCTTCCATCATGTAGGTCATCAGCTGACGCACAATGCCTTCATATTCCTGGTCAACTTTCTTATCTTCACGGTAGATACGCACCGCTTCGTCGAGATCCATGCGCGCGAACGCATCCAGCACGTCGTGCAGCATCTGCACGGTGTGGCGGCCCAGTGACTCCAGGCTGACCAACAGCGGCTGGTGCTGCTGGGAGAATTTCTCCAGCGCGGTGCGACAAATTTTATCCGCCACGTCGCCAATACGTTCCAGCTCGGCGATGGTTTTGATAATCGCCATTACCAGACGCAGATCGCTCGCCGTCGGCTGGCGCTTGGCGATAATACGCACGCAGGCTTCATCGATGGCGACTTCCATCATATTAACCTGATGGTCGCCTTCTACCACGCGCTTCGCCAGCTCGCTGTCCTGGTTGTGCATGGCGGTGATAGCGTCAGAAAGCTGCTGCTCCACCATGCCGCCCATGGTCATTACCTGAGTGCGGATGCTTTCCAGTTCGGCGTTGAACTGGCCGGAAATATGTTTATTAAGGTTCAGACTGTCCATTACGCACTCCTGAATTAACCGTAACGACCGGTGATATAGTCTTCTGTTTGTTTCTTCGCGGGCTTGGTGAACAGATCGTCCGTGTTGCTGAACTCAATCAACTCGCCCAGGTACATAAACGCCGTATGATCGGAGCAACGTGCCGCCTGCTGCATGTTGTGGGTCACGATCACCACGGTGTAATCCTGTTTCAGCTCGGTGATCAGCTCTTCAATACGCCCGGTAGAGATCGGGTCCAGAGCTGAACATGGCTCATCCAGCAGCAACACTTCCGGGCGAATGGCGATACCGCGCGCAATGCACAGGCGCTGCTGCTGACCACCGGAGAGAGAGTACCCGCTCTGGTGCAATTTATCTTTGGTTTCGTTCCATAATGCGGCTTTGGTCAACGCCCACTGCACGCGCTCGTCCATATCGGCGCGAGACAGCTTCTCAAACAGACGCACGCCAAAGGCGATATTGTCATAGATGGACATCGGGAACGGCGTCGGCTTCTGGAATACCATCCCCACTTTTGCGCGCAGCAGCGCGATATCCTGGGTGTTGGTGAGAATATTGTCGCCATCCAGCAGAATTTCACCTTCCGCGCGCTGCTCCGGATAAAGCGAATACATTTTATTGAAGGTACGCAGTAGCGTTGATTTACCGCAGCCGGATGGCCCGATAAATGCCGTTACCTGATTCTTCGCGATATCCAGATTAATGTTCTTCAGGGCATGGAATTTGCCGTAGTAGAAGTTCAAATCACGAACCTGAATCTTACTCGGGGCAGTTTCAACCATACTCATTTCACTCTTTTCCTCATCCAGCGCCGCATCCGCCACGCCGTAAAATAATGCCTGATGGCGCTACGCTTATCAGGCCGACAATGTCTTTAACCGTGTTTTTTCTTCGCGAAAACAACACGCGCCAGAATATTCAGTAGCAGTACGCACAGGGTAATAATCAGCACGCCCGCCCAGGCTAATTGTTGCCATTCGGCAAATGGGCTCATCGCGAATTTAAAGATGGTCACCGGCAGGTTGGCGATCGGCTGCATCATGTCGGTGCTCCAGAACTGGTTGGAGAGCGCGGTAAACAACAATGGCGCCGTTTCCCCGGCGATACGCGCAATAGCCAGCAGGATACCGGTCATAATCCCGGAGATAGAGGCTTTCAGCGTAATCGCGGAGATCATCTTCCACTTCGGCGTACCCAGCGCGTAGGCGGCTTCGCGCAGGCTATCCGGCACCAATTTGAGCATGTTTTCAGTGGTACGGATAACGATCGGTACCTGCAACAGCGCCAGCGCAATCACCCCTGCCCAACCGGAGAAGTGCTGCATCTGCGCCACCACGATGGTGTAAACAAACAGCCCCACAACAATTGACGGCGCGGAAAGCAGAATGTCGTTAATAAAGCGAATGATTTCCGCCAGCCAGGATTTACGGCCATACTCGGCCAGGTAAATACCCGCCATAATCCCCAGCGGCGTACCCAATACGGTAGCCCAGAGAATCAATAATCCACTCCCCGCCAGGGCGTTCGCCAGCCCGCCGCCCGCCGTGTTCGGCGGCGGCGTCATTTCGGTAAACAGCGCCAGCGACATCCCGTCGATACCACGCGTGATGGTGGACATCAAAATCCAGATCAGCCAGAACAGACCAAATGCCATCGTCGCCATTGAGAGCGTTAGTGCGATACGGTTCTTCATGCGGCGACGCGCCTGCATCTTGCGACGGGATTCCGCGAGCTGCGCGGTGTTCTGCATATCAAGCGTAGCCATTAACGTGCTCCCTCGTTCTTCGCCAGACGCATAATCATGAACTTAGACGCCGCCAGGACGATAAAGGTGATCACAAACAGGATCAGCCCCAGTTCCATCAACGCTGCCACGTGCAGACCCGATTCCGCCTCAGCGAATTCGTTCGCCAGCGCGGAAGTGATGCTGTTGCCCGGCATATACAGCGACGCGCTGTCGAGCTGGTAGGTATTACCGATGATAAAAGTGACCGCCATCGTTTCACCCAGAGCACGGCCCAGCCCCAGCATAATGCCGCCGATCACGCCATTTTTGGTGAACGGTAGCACGATGCGCCAGATAACTTCCCAGGTAGTGCAGCCGATACCGTAAGCGGACTCTTTCATCATTACCGGCGTTTGCTCGAAGACGTCGCGCATAACCGCCGCAATGTAGGGGATGATCATGATGGCGAGGATGACGCCCGCCGCCAGAATGCCGATACCAAACGCCGGGCCAGAGAACAGCGCGCCGACAAACGGAATGTTGGAAAGAATATTACCGACCGGCTCCTGAAAGTACGTCGCAAACAGCGGCGCGAAGATAAACAGCCCCCACATGCCGTACACGATACTGGGGATCGCCGCCAGCAGCTCAATGGCGATGCCGAGCGGACGCTTTAGCCAGCCTGGCGCCAGCTCGGTTAAAAACAGGGCAATGCCGAAACTGACCGGAACGGCGATCAGCAGTGCGATAAAGGAGGTCACCAGCGTGCCGTAAATGGGCACCAGTGCGCCGTAGATATCGTTTGGCGCGTCCCATTCCTTAGTCCAAAGAAATGAGAAACCAAATTTCTGAATACTTGGCCAGGAGGAGATGATCAATGAGACGATAATACCGCCCAACATCAATAGCACAATCAGCGCAGCCAGTTTTACCAGCGCGCTGAAAATCATGTCGCCTTTTTTACCCGGCGGGTTAAAAGCAGGCTTGGTTGCAGCCATAAATTACTCTTTCCATTAAACGCGTTTTACGACGTTGCCCCTGCCGGATGGCGCTACGCTTATCCGGCCTACAACGTGGGCCTGCGGTCGAAACCGTAGGGCGGATAAGCGTAGCGCCATCCGCCAATTCGTTAATTAATACAGCGCCTTACCGTTGCTGTCTTTTATACTGGTCTTCCAGGCGGTACGAACCTGCTCAACAACGTTATCCGGCAGGCTGGCGTAGTCCAGATCATTCGCCTGCTTAGCGCCATTTTTGTAGGCCCAGTCGAAGAACTTCAGCACTTCAGCACCCTGCTCAGGTTTCTTCTGCGCTTTGTGGACCAGGATAAAGGTGGTGGAGGTGATTGGCCACACATCGTCACCTTTCTGGTTGGTCAGATCCTGCGCGAAGGTTTTGCTCCAGTCTGCGCCTTTCGCCGCATTAGAGAAGCTCTCTTCCGTCGGGCTTACCGGTTTGCCGTCGGCAGAAACCAGTTTGGTGTAGGCCAGGTTGTTCTGCTTGGCATACGCATACTCAACGTAGCCAATAGCGCCTGGCAGACGCTGTACAAATGCCGCGATGCCGTCGTTACCTTTACCGCCCAGACCGGTTGGCCAGTTCACGGTAGAACCCGCGCCCACTTTCGATTTCCACTCGTCGTTGACTTTCGCCAGGTAACTGGTGAACACGAAGGAAGTACCGGAACCGTCAGCGCGACGCACCACAGCGATGTTCTGAGAAGGCAGCTTCACGCCTGGGTTCAGTTTGGTGATGGCTTCATCATCCCACTTCTTGATTTTACCGAGGTAGATGTCACCCAGCGTTTTACCATCCAGCACCAGTTCGCCGGATTTGAGGCCTGGAATATTCACCGCCAGCACCACGCCGCCGATCACCGTCGGGAACTGGAACAGGCCTTCCTGATTCAGTTTTTCGTCAGACAGCGGCGCATCGGAAGCGCCAAAATCAACGGTATTCGCGGTGATTTGTTTCACGCCGCCGGAAGAGCCTATCCCCTGGTAATTGACTTTGTTACCGGTTTCTTTCTGGTAGGTATCCGCCCATTTGGCATACACCGGCGCAGGAAACGTTGCACCGGCACCTGTCAGGCTTGCTGCTGCAAAGGCAGAGAACGCGCTCATCGATAAGGTCGCGGCGACAACAGTTGCGACAGTGGTACGCATAACTTTCATAATGTCTCCTGCACGGTTTCGGTAAATCGTTGTTTGAGTTGCTACGATGAGCAAAATAGGACAAATTGATGACAGTTATATGTCTTGATTATGACGGTTTGATGACAATGGAAATAAAAAAGCTGGCCTGGGGAGACACCAGACCAGCCTGCAGGGGGAGATGAATTAGACTGTTTGCGCAACCGCAGACGGTTTCAACAGCGCGTACATCAGGCCGCAGACAATCGTGCCCAGGGCAATCGAGAGCAGGTACTGCATCACATGTTCTACCGCATGTGGGATCGCCAGGACAAAGAGGCCGCCGTGTGGCGCCATCAGTGTACAACCGAAATACATGGATAGTCCCCCGGCGATTGCGCCACCGACCATCGTAGAAGGGATGACGCGCATCGGGTCACGCGCGGCGAAGGGAATCGCCCCTTCAGAGATAAAGCACAGCCCCAGGATAAAAGATGCATTACCCGCTTCATGCTCAGAGGCAGTGAATTTCGCTCTGGCCGCCCAGGTTGCGACGCCCATTCCTAATGCCGGTACCATCCCTGCCGCCATAATGGCCGCCATTGGCATATAAGAATGAGAAGCCAGTAAACCGACGCCGAAGGTATACGCAGCTTTATTCACCGGCCCGCCAAGGTCAAAACCTTGCATTGCGCCCAGCAACATTCCCAGCAAGATAGCATTCGTAGAGGTCATATTCCCCAGGAACGTCGTCAGCCCTTCCATCACCGCAGAAACGGGGCCACCCACCACGTAAATCATGATAAGGCCGGTAATCAGCGTAGACAGTAGCGGCAGAACCAGTACCGGCTTAAGCGCTTCCATTGACGCTGGCAGCTTAATATTTTGCGCCAGAAACCGTACGCTGTAACCGGCCAGAAAACCGGCCACAATCCCTCCCAGGAAACCAGCGCCGCACAGGCTGGCCAACATCCCGCCGATAAGCCCCGGGGCCAGACCCGGACGATCGGCAATTGAGAAGGCAATAAACCCAGCCAGTACCGGCACCATCAGCGCAAAGGCCGCCTTACCACCAATTTGAAATAGCGCAGCCGCCAGCGTGCCCGGCTCATTGAAGGCCTGGATACCGAAGACAAAAGAGAGCGCGATACACAATCCTCCCGCCACCACCAAAGGAAGCATATGGGATACGCCGGTCATTAAATGCTTATAAACGCCGGGTAGCTCTGTTTTACCAGCTGAAGAAGAGCGCCCGGCACTCCCCAGATAGACCTCGGCGCTATTGAAAGCATTATCCATTTCCTGCGCACTCTTTTTTAGCGCCGCGCCGGTACTGGTGCGATAGAGTCTTTTGCCAACAAAGCCTGACAGATCCAGTTCAATATCCGCCGCGATAATCACCACATCCGCCTGCGCTATCTCTTCCGCGGTCAGCGTGTTCTTCGCCCCGACGGAACCGCGGGTTTCAACCTTGATCCAGTCACCACGCTTGCGGGCTTCAATTTCCAACGCTTCTGCCGCCATAAAGGTATGGGCGACGCCCGTCGGACAGGCCGTCACAGCAACAATTTTTTTAGTCATAGTAGGGTACCCTGTTCTTTTAATTTAAAGAAAAAGCGGGAAAAAATGTTACAGGCGTGACCAGGCCGCTGCTTTCTGGAACAGCGCGTCATCCGGGCGAATCCCGGTATAAAGGACAAATTGCTCCACGGCCTGAATAGCAAACACTTCGGAACCGGTAATCACGGTTTTACCGCGTTCACGGGCGTAGCGGATCAGCGGCGTGACGGGCGGTAGCGCCACCACATCAAAGATAACGCTCGCCTTATCCACTTCCTGTTCGGAATAAGAGAGTTTGTCGGCATCATTACCGCCAGCCATTCCGATAGGCGTGGCGTTAATTAACAAATCGGCTTCAATACCGTCGGTATCCGGGCGCCATTCATAGCCATAGAGTTCGGCCAGTTGTTTACCTGACGCTTCATCAATCGCGACAATATAACCACGGGTAAACCCCGCATCCTTCAGCGCGCAGGCCACCGCCTTTGCCATACCACCGCTGCCACGCAAAGCAAACACCAGGTCGGGAGAGACCTTGTAATTCGCCAGCAAGCGAGCTATTGCAATGTAATCGGTGTTGTACGCCTTCAGATGGCCATTGGTATTCACAATGGTATTAACTGAGTGAATGGCCTGAGCGGAAGCATCCAGTTCATCCACCAGCGGAATGCAGGCTTCCTTAAATGGCATAGAGATCGCGCACCCACGGATCCCCAGACCGCGCACGCCGCTAATGGCCTGCGTAAGATCGGTCGGCGAAAAGGCTTTGTAGAGATAATTGAGATCCAGCGCTTCGTACAGATAGTTGTGAAAGCGTGTACCGAAGTTACTCGGGCGTGCCGCCAGGGACATGCAGACCTGAGTATCTTTATTAATGCGCTTTGTCATGATGAATCCTCATGGAAGTTGCGATAGAGAAAATCATCGGCTAAAAAGGGGATATTAAAAATTGCTCATTCCCGTTCGGGAAATTTCACCTTTTATGACAACCCGGCACACTGAACAAAAATACTTAAAGCTACTCCAGCACTATGGCGACAAGCCTGTTAGCGTGACGCTACAGGAGCTGGCGGATGTGTTGTTCTGCACCCGGCGGCATATGCGTAATCTGTTGCTTCAGATGCAGGAGGCAAAGTGGCTCATCTGGCAATCACAGGCCGGACGTGGGCATCGCGCCCGGCTTCACCTGCGCTATAAACCAGAACAGCTGTTAAGCGAAAAGGCGGAGCAGTTGCTGGAGTCTGGTCATATTGATCAGGCCATTCAGCTGCTGGGTAAAAATAAGCACCAGGTGGCGCAACTGCTGCGTTCAAAGCTGGGCTATAGCGTGCGGGCAGACTATCAGCGGCTGTGCATCCCCTATTACCGGACAATGCCGTCGCTGTGCCCCGGCACGCCGTTGCGCCGCTCTGAACAGCATCTGGTCAGGCAGATTTTTAGCGGCCTGACGCGCATAAATGAGGAAAAAGGTGAAGTCGAAGCCGATCTTGCCCACCACTGGCGGCAGATTGATCCGCTGCGCTGGCGTTTTTATCTGCGCCCCGCCGTCCTCTGGCATGATGGTCAGGAGCTGACGATCGACGCGGTTATCGCTTCACTGACCCGCAGCGCTAAGCTGCCGTTGTTCTCGCACTTGCAGACCATTCAGGCCACCGGGCCGCTGAGCCTTGAAATTACGCTGGCGCACCCGGATAACCGACTGCCGCTACTGCTCAGCCATATTGATGCCATGATCCTACCGCCTGACCATACGCAACGCGCTGATTTCCCGGCACATCCCGTGGGAACTGGCCCTTATGAGGTGGTGGAAAACAATGGCTTTCATCTGCAAATGAAGGCCTTTGACCACTATTTCGGTCTGCGCGGGCTGCTGGATGAAGTGGAGGTCTTTATCTGGCCGAATTTAACGGAGACAGACAACCTGGCGGAATCGCTGTCGGATAACGACACGGCAGCCTGGCTCAGCTCCAGCCTGAGCGATGAGGATTACGTTTCCGGACGGCTTAGCCAGGTATCAGGCAAACCTTCTGACAACCTGCGCGAGATGTTTCTTGAGCGTGGAGGATATTTTTTATTATGCGACAGCCGCTCCCCGCACTGGCATACCGCCGAACATCGCCGCTGGCTGCGGGAAACACTCAGCCCTTACGCCATACTCCAGCATCTGAGTGAGGCAATTCGCCCCTTCTGGGTACCGGGCGGCAGCCTGCTGTCCTCCTGGTTTCATACTATTGAGGCGGGCCCGGCCTGTTCACCTTTTATCTCGTCGTCGCCCTACGCGAAACTGCGTCTGGCCTATCACGATCAGCACCCTGAATTTCCAATGCTCCTGGATATCATGCAAGAGATCATGCGCCAGCAGGGCATTTTACTTGAGGGCGTTGAGCTGAATTATGATGACTGGGCGAATGGCAAAGCCAATGTGGATCTCTGGCTGGGGACGGTCAATTTCCCCATTCCCGAAGAGTGGAACGTCGGTACATGGCTACTGGGCTCCCCTTTACTGCGCCACGCCATCAGCGGTGGGGATGATGCGCTGCTGGCCCAATGGGAAACCCAGTGGCATGCCGAAACCATCAGCGCGGAACAACTGGTCAGGGAAACCACCCGTTCAGGCTGGCTACAGCCGCTTTTTCACCACTGGATGCGACTCAAAAGCCCCGACCGGGCCAGGGGGATCCACCTGAATAACCTGGGATGGTTTGATTTCCGATCCACCTGGATTGAGCCAGGGCCTTAAAGAAGAGAATGTTACCGGGTGCCCGTAGCGCTGGCAGGCGTAGCACCTCTTAGTCGCTCTTCAGCCACCATAGAGAAAGAACAGCGCCTGTCACGGCGCACAAAAAAAGGCCGTCTATCGACGGCCTTTTTTCTGGTGCAACATTTGTACTTACTCTACCGTCACTGATTTCGCCAGGTTACGCGGCTGGTCAACGTCGGTGCCTTTAATCAGCGCCACGTGATACGCCAGCAGTTGCAGCGGAACGGTGTAGAAGATAGGCGCGATCACTTCTTCCACATGCGGCATCTCAATGATGTGCATGTTGTCGCTGCTCACAAAACCCGCATCCTGATCGGCGAAGACGTACAACTGACCGCCACGCGCGCGAACTTCTTCGATGTTGGATTTCAGTTTCTCCAGCAGTTCGTTGTTCGGCGCCACCACAATCACCGGCATGTCGGCGTCAATCAGCGCCAGCGGCCCGTGTTTCAGCTCGCCTGCAGCATAGGCTTCCGCGTGAATGTAAGAGATCTCTTTCAGCTTCAGAGCGCCTTCGAGCGCAATCGGATATTGATCGCCACGACCGAGGAATAGCGCGTGATGCTTGTCAGAGAAATCTTCTGCAAGCAGCTCGATGCGTTTATCCTGCGACAGCATCTGCTCAATACGGCTCGGCAGCGCCTGTAGGCCATGCACGATATCATGCTCAATGGACGCATCCAGACCTTTCAGACGCGCCAGTTTCGCCACCAGCATCAACAGCACGGTTAACTGGGTGGTAAAGGCTTTGGTAGATGCTACGCCAATTTCCGTACCCGCGTTGGTCATCAGCGCCAGATCGGATTCACGCACCAGCGAAGATCCCGGCACGTTACAAATTGCCAGAGAGCCCAAATATCCCAGCTCTTTCGACAGACGCAGGCCAGCCAGGGTATCTGCGGTTTCGCCAGACTGTGACAGGGTGATCATCAGGCTGTTACGGCGCACGGCAGATTTGCGATAACGGAATTCAGAGGCGATTTCAACGTCGCACGGAATACCTGCCAGCGATTCAAACCAGTAACGGGAAACCATACCGGAGTTGTAAGACGTACCGCAGGCGAGGATCTGAATATGCTCAACCTTCGACAGCAGTTCATCGGCGTTCGGTCCCAGCTCGCTTAAATCCACCTGACCGTGGCTGATACGCCCGGTAAGGGTGTTTTTGATCGCGTTCGGCTGTTCGTAGATCTCTTTCTGCATGTAGTGGCGGTAAATACCTTTATCGCCCGCGTCATATTGCAGATTGGATTCGATATCCTGACGTTTTACTTCCGCGCCGGTGTTATCGAAGATATTTACCGAACGGCGAGTGATTTCAGCGATATCGCCCTCTTCAAGGAAGATAAAGCGACGAGTCACTGGCAACAGCGCCAGTTGGTCAGAAGCGATAAAGTTTTCGCCCATACCCAGGCCAATCACCAGCGGGCTACCAGAACGTGCCGCCAGTAGGGTATCCGGGTGACGGGTATCCATGATCACTGTACCGTACGCACCACGCAGTTGCGGGATAGCACGCAGAACAGCCTCACGCAGAGTACCGCCCTGTTTCAGTTCCCAGTTTACCAGGTGTGCAATCACTTCGGTGTCGGTTTCAGAAACGAAGGTATAGCCACGCGCTTTTAACGCTTCACGCAGCGGTTCATGGTTTTCGATGATGCCGTTATGCACCACCACAATGTGTTCAGAAACATGCGGATGCGCGTTAGCTTCTGAAGGTTCACCGTGCGTCGCCCAACGAGTGTGAGCAATACCGGTGCCGCCATGCAGAGGATGTTCTTCCGCTGCCTGAGCCAGCATCTGGACTTTACCGAGGCGACGCAGGCGGGTCATATGACCTTCTGCATCAACCACGGCCAGACCGGCAGAGTCATATCCGCGGTATTCCAGACGACGTAAACCTTCGAGAAGGATTTCAGCTACATCACGCTGCGCGATAGCGCCAACAATTCCACACATAGTTTTATTTCCTGATTATGGCATTACGCCATGCGTTGTCGCTGACCTGTATGCCCGTCGTTGCGGGCACCCCGAGCCTTGTAGAGAGTGGGGTATTTTTATAAGTACTGCTCATGGAGCGGAGGATTATTTTATCCTCTCATCTCCGGTCTGCCGGATGGCGCTGACGCTTATCCGGCCTACAAAATCACTTTTTCTTCACCGGACGCTGCCAGCCTTGCTTATGCACCTGCGGCACGCGGCTTAATACCAGTTCATTGTCAGCTACGTTACGGGTGACAGTAGTCCCTGCGGCGATGGTGGCCCCTTTACCAACAGTAACCGGCGCCACCAGTTGGGTATCGGAGCCGACAAACACATCGTCGCCAATAACCGTTTTGAATTTGTTCGCGCCATCATAGTTACAGGTGATGGTCCCCGCGCCGATATTCACGTTGTCGCCAATTTCCGCATCGCCCAGGTAGGTCAGATGGCCGGCTTTAGAACCTTTACCCAGACGCGCTTTTTTCATCTCAACGAAATTGCCGACGTGAGCGCCCGCTAACAGCTCCGCGCCGGGACGCAGGCGAGCAAACGGACCGATGGTGCAGGCCGCTTCCAGATGCGCATCTTCCACCACGCTGTATGGGCTAATTTCGCAGTCATCGCCAATAACGCTGTTTTTAATAATGCAGCCCGCGCCGATTTTCACGCGGTGACCGAGCGTTACATAACCTTCGATGATAACGTTAGCGTCAATTTCCACATCCATTCCACAATGAAGGGTGCCGCGGAGATCAAAACGTGCCGGATCGCGCAACATAACGCCGGATAACAGCAGTTTCTCCGCCTGTTCGGCCTGGTAAATACGCTCCAGACGAGAAAGCTGTAGACGGTTATTCACTCCGTCCGTTTCGCTGATGCGAGCCGGATGCACCGCGGCGATTTCCCGTCCTTCCTGATAAGCCAGCGCGATGATATCTGTGATGTAATATTCACCCTGCGCATTATTGTTAGTCAGCTTAGACAACCAGCGTTTCAGGTCCGCGCCGTTGGCGATCAGAATACCGGTGTTAATTTCCTGGATTTGACGCTGTTCATCAGTGGCGTCTTTATGTTCAACGATGCCGGTCACTTTACCGTTTTCACGCGTAATACGGCCATAGCCGCTCGGATCGTCCAGCTTCACGGTTAATAACCCAATACCACCCTGCGGTTTGGCATCGCGCAGGCGCTGTAAGGTTTCAACCGAAATCAGCGGCACGTCGCCGTAAAGCATTAAAATATCTTCATCGTCGCTAAAGAAGGGCGCGGCCTGCTGCATTGCGTGACCTGTTCCCAACTGTTCCGCCTGAAGCACCCAGTTTAGCTTGTCATCTTTCAGGGTCTGTTTTAACAACTCGCCACCGTGGCCATAGACCAGATGAACCTGTGCGGCCCCTAATTTAGTAGCTGCATCAATGACATGCTGCACCATGGGTTTACCCGCCAGCGTGTGCAGCACTTTAGGAATATCGGAATACATGCGCGTGCCTTTACCTGCGGCAAGGATCACTACGCTCATAGCACTATTTAACATACGCGTCCTGACTGTAATTTGAGAACGAATTTATACTGTTTCACGTTGAAAATACTACATTTTTTTCATCGTAAAATGGAAGAAGGATAAAACGCTCACCGGGATAAAATCCCCGCCTGCTAATGAATCATTTTCGTTCATTACCGCGCCTCTTGTCTCCTGAAAAGTAAAAACACCCGCGTATTGGCAATGTAGTCCGATGTTTTTGCTGTTTTTTTACTCCATAAATAAAGAAGATAACGAAATAAAGCGCAGGGGAGTCAGAAAAGCAAAAACCAGCGACAGAGGCCGCTGGTTTTCCGTTGCGCGTATTTTTTACTTAATTACGCGACATAAAAATCCGCAAAATATACCAGAACATGGTCGCGATAGAAGCAAACAGATGTAATGCCGCGCCAGCAGGGCGATCGGTAGGGTAATGGTGAATAATGTTAGAAGTGTCGTAAAGTATAAACCCGGCGCACAGCAGTACCATTAGCGCAGAAAACCAGACGCCCAGCGAGAAGCCGCAGATGACGCTGGCAATAATCGCGCCAAAAGCAATGAACCCAGCCATAGTCAGAAACGAGCGCAGAAAAGAAAAGTCTTTTTTTATGGAAAACGCGGTAAACGTCAGGCCGCCGACCAGCAACAGAGTCGTTATTGCCGCCGCGCCAATGCTCGACGGGTTAATATACGCCGCCACCGTTAACAGGGGGGCAAAAATCAGGGATTCTGCCAACACATAAATCCCCAGCCCGATAAGTTGCGTTTGATTATTCCCCGCATTATCCGCCAGACGGGTCGCCAGCATTCCCACCAGCATAAAAGCGCCGAGAACCACCAACCAGCTATATCTTCCACCAGCCAGCAGCACATCAAGCGCATACTCCCCGACCCCTATAAAACTCCACGCCGCGCTCAATACGATAAAACCGACGATGGCGACGGCGAGATGAAGATAAGCACGACGAATAAAGGTAGTACGATCAATCCTTGAGTCGGGTTGTGGACCCGCAAAGGATGGCTGAAATGACATAGTAATAATCCCTCATTTTATGCAATAAAAACGCATCCATTCCTCCCTTCTTCGCACAATGTGCAGATGCCAATGCCAGAAAGAAGGATTTAATGAAAACAGCGCTGTCGCTGAAAACGCGTCGCCTTCAGCCGCTTGTTTTTGTCGTTGCTAGTTTATCGAATAAAAATTGAGAGGATAAAAAAAAACCAGTCCGCAATCAGACTGGTTTTATGCTTTCAAGCCGGTGTTACATCGCTTTTTTGGTCAACTCGATAACGCGCAGTTTAGCGATCGCTTTGGCCAGTTCCGCAGACGCCTGAGCGTAATCCACGTCACCGTGCGAGCTCTTAATGTGCTCTTCGGCTTTACGCTTCGCTTCCAGGGCTCGCGCTTCGTCGAGATCCTGACCGCGAATCGCGGTATCCGCCAGAACGGTCACGCTGCCAGGCTGCACTTCCAGAATGCCGCCGGACAGATAGATAAACTCTTCATGACCGTGCTGCTTAACGATGCGAATCATACCAGGCTTAATGGCGGTGAGCAGCGGCGCGTGCCCCGGGTAAATCCCCAGTTCGCCTTCGCTACCCGTAACCTGGATTTTCTCGACCAGACCGGAGAACATTTGTTGCTCCGCGCTGACGACATCCAGGTGGTAAGTCATTGCCATATCACCCTCCGATTAAGGCGTTAAAGTTTTTTGGCTTTTTCCACGGCTTCGTCGATGGAACCGACCATGTAGAACGCCTGCTCCGGCAGGTGATCGTATTCGCCTTCCATGATGCCTTTAAAGCCACGGATGGTGTCTTTCAGGGAAACGTATTTGCCCGGAGAACCGGTAAATACTTCCGCCACGAAGAACGGCTGGGACAGGAAGCGCTGAATTTTACGCGCACGAGCTACCACCAGTTTATCTTCTTCAGACAGTTCATCCATACCGAGGATGGCGATGATGTCTTTCAGTTCCTGATAACGCTGCAGGATGGACTGAACGCCACGCGCGGTGTCGTAGTGTTCCTGACCAACAACCAGCGGATCCAGCTGACGGCTGGTGGAGTCCAGCGGGTCAACGGCCGGGTAGATACCCAGGGATGCGATCTGACGGCTCAGTACCACGGTTGCATCTAAGTGCGCAAAGGTGGTGGCTGGAGACGGGTCAGTCAAGTCATCCGCCGGTACGTATACCGCCTGTACGGAGGTGATAGAACCGGTTTTGGTGGAGGTGATACGTTCCTGCAGAACGCCCATCTCTTCCGCCAGAGTCGGCTGATAACCTACCGCGGAAGGCATACGGCCCAGCAGTGCGGATACTTCCGTACCGGCCAGGGTGTAACGATAGATGTTATCGACGAACAGCAGTACGTCACGACCTTCGTCACGGAATTTCTCCGCCATGGTCAGACCGGTCAATGCAACGCGCAGACGGTTTCCCGGCGGCTCGTTCATCTGGCCATACACCAGGGATACTTTATCGATAACGTTGGAGTCGGTCATTTCGTGGTAGAAGTCGTTACCCTCACGAGTACGTTCACCTACGCCCGCAAACACAGAGTAACCGGAGTGCTCGATCGCGATGTTACGGATAAGCTCCATCATGTTTACGGTTTTACCTACACCCGCACCACCGAACAGACCGACTTTACCGCCCTTCGCGAACGGACACATCAGGTCGATAACTTTGATACCGGTTTCCAGCAGTTCCTGAGAGTTTGACAACTCTTCGTAGGAAGGTGCTGCGCGGTGAATCGCCCAACGCTCTTCTTCGCCGATCTCGCCTTTCATGTCGACCGGTTCGCCCAGGACGTTCATGATACGACCCAGCGTGGCTTTACCTACCGGGACTTCGATCGGGTGTTCGAGATCTTTTACATCCAGACCGCGACGCAGACCGTCAGAAGACCCCATCGCGATGGTACGCACGATACCGCCGCCAAGCTGCTGCTGAACTTCCAGCACCAGCTTCTCATTACCATTCTGCACCTCAAGGGCATCGTACACGCGTGGTACGGCATCCTGAGGGAACTCGACGTCGACCACGGCGCCGATTACCTGGACAATCTTTCCAGTAGCCATCTTAAATCCTCTACGAAATAACCTGGTTAAACCGCGGCGGCCCCCGAGACGATCTCGGTGAGTTCCTGAGTAATGCTGGCCTGACGAGCTTTGTTGTATACCAACTGCAGCTCTTTAATCAGGCTGCCGCCATTATCGGTTGCGGCTTTCATCGCCACCATTCGTGCGGCCTGCTCGCTGGCCAGGTTTTCTACCACGCCCTGATAAACCTGAGACTCCACATAACGACGCAGGAGAGTATCCAGCAGCGCTTTCGGGTCTGGTTCATACAGGTAATCCCAGGCTTTACGCTTCAGATCATCATCTTCTGACGCCGGCAGCGGCAGCAGTTGAGTGATCGTCGGCACCTGAGACATGGTGTTAATAAATTTGTTGCTGACAATGTAAAGCTTGTCCAGACGGCCTTCGTCGTAGGCCTGCAACATCACTTTAACCGGACCGATCAGTTCGGACAGAGAAGGGTTATCCCCCATACCTGTCACCTGAGCGACAACGTTGCCGCCTACGGAATTAAAGAATGACACGCCCTTAGAGCCGATCATTGCGAGTTCGCACTGAACGCCTTTATCGGACCATGCCTTCATATCCGCCAGCAGCTTTTTGAACAGGTTAATGTTCAAGCCACCGCACAAACCACGGTCGGTCGACACTACCAGGTAGCCCACGCGTTTAACGTCGCGCTCTTCCAGGTAGGGGTGCTTATATTCCAGATTACCGTTCGCAAGGTGACCAATCACTTTGCGCATGGTCTCTGCATAAGGACGGCTGGCCGCCATGCGATCCTGCGATTTACGCATTTTGGAAGCGGCGACCATCTCCATCGCTTTAGTGATCTTTTGCGTGTTCTGGACGCTTGCGATCTTACTACGTATCTCTTTTGCGCCGGCCATGAGCTTCTCCTCAATGCCTTACGGCCTGCCCTAAGGCAAGCCGCCAGACGTTACCAGGACTGGGTTGCTTTGAAGGAATCGAGGATGCCTTTCAGCTTGCCTTCGATTTCGTCGTTATAGCCACCGGACTGGTTGATCTCTTGCATCAGCGGAGCGTGATCACGGTCGACGTAAGCCAGCAGTGCGGCTTCGAAGCTACCGATTTTCGCCAGTTCGACATCCGCCAGATAACCACGTTCTGCTGCGAACAGAACCAGAGACTGCTGCGCGACGGACATCGGCGCATACTGTTTCTGTTTCAGCAGTTCGGTCACTTTCTGACCGTGGTCAAGCTGTTTACGGGTGGCATCGTCAAGGTCGGATGCAAACTGAGAGAACGCCGCCAGTTCACGATACTGCGCCAGCGCGGTACGAATACCACCGGACAGTTTTTTCATAATCTTGGTCTGGGCTGCGCCACCTACACGGGATACCGAGATACCCGGGTTAACCGCAGGACGAATACCGGCGTTAAACAGGTTAGATTCCAGGAAGATCTGACCATCGGTAATCGAAATTACGTTGGTCGGAACGAACGCGGAAACGTCACCTGCCTGCGTTTCGATAATCGGCAGCGCGGTCAGTGAACCGGTTTTCCCTTTCACTTCACCTTTGGTGAAGGCTTCGACGTAGTCGGCGTTAACACGCGCAGCACGCTCCAGCAGACGAGAGTGGAGGTAGAATACGTCGCCCGGGAATGCTTCACGTCCTGGCGGACGACGGAGCAGCAGGGAGATCTGACGGTAAGCAACAGCCTGTTTAGACAGGTCATCGTAAATGATCAGCGCATCTTCGCCGCGGTCGCGGAAGTATTCGCCCATTGCGCAACCGGCATACGGCGCCAGATACTGCAGCGCAGCGGATTCGGACGCGGTAGCCACCACAACAATGGTGTTAGCCAGCGCGCCGTGTTCTTCCAGTTTACGCACCACGTTAGAGATGGTGGACGCTTTCTGGCCGATAGCGACATAGATACATTTGATGCCGGAGTCGCGCTGGTTGATGATGGCGTCGATAGCCAGCGCGGTTTTACCGGTCTGACGGTCACCGATGATCAGTTCACGCTGACCACGACCGATTGGGATCATGGAGTCAACGGCTTTATAGCCGGTCTGCACCGGCTGATCGACAGACTGACGATCGATAACGCCCGGCGCAATCGCTTCAACGGCAGAGAAGCCGTCATTATCAACCGGACCTTTACCGTCGATTGGCGCACCCAGGGTGTTCACCACACGTCCCAGCAGACCGCGGCCAACCGGAACTTCCAGGATACGACCCGTACATTTAACCTTCATGCCTTCGGCAAGGTCAGCGTATGGACCCATGACTACCGCACCCACGGAGTCGCGCTCCAGGTTCAGTGCGATAGCGTAACGGTTACCCGGCAGGGAGATCATTTCACCCTGCATACAATCGGCCAGGCCGTGAATGCGGATAACACCGTCACTGACAGAAACAATAGTACCTTCGTTGTGAGCTTCGCTCACCACATTGAACTGAGCAATGCGCTGCTTGATCAGTTCGCTGATTTCGGTGGAATTCAGTTGCATGCTCCAGTCCCCTTAAGACTGCAAGACGTCTGCAAGGCGCTCAAGACGGCCGCGTACGCTGCCATCAATGACCATATCACCCGCCCGGATGATAACGCCTGCCATTACAGACTTATCGATTTTGCAATTCAGCTTCACTTTGCGTGACAGACGTTTTTCCATCGCGGCGCTGATTTTCGAAAGCTGCTCTTCACTCAATGCGGTTGCCGACGTAACTTCTACCTCGGAGGTAGCTTCACTGGCGGCACGCAGATGAATAAACTGCTCCAGAACATCCGGGAGCGCGTTCAGACGATTATTTTCAGCCATCACCCGAATCAGGTTCTGACCGTTTTCGTCTAACTGCTCACCGCAGACTGCGATAAACGACTCAGCGAGCGTTTCCGGCGCCAGCGCGCCAGAGAGAAGCTCTGCCATTTGTTCGTTCTTGGTTACCTCGGCGGCAAACGCCAGCATATCCTGCCAGCGCTCTACACTTTGGTGTTCAACGGCAAAGTCAAAAGCTGCTTTGGCGTAGGGGCGAGCTACCGTAACAAATTCAGACATCAGCCCCTCCCTCCTTACAGTTCAGCGACAAGTTTATCCACGATGTCGCTGTTAGCAGCTTCATCCACGGAACGTTCGATGATCTTCTCGGCGCCAGCAACAGCCAGGATAGCAACTTGCTTACGCAGCTCTTCACGGGCGCGTTTACGCTCGGCTTCAATTTCCGCCTGCGCCTGCGCCACGATTTTAGTACGTTCCTGCTCTGCTTCAGTTTTGGCTTCGTCCAGGATCTGAGCGCGGCGTTTGTTTGCCTGCTCGATGATTACCTGAGCTTCCGCTTTCGCTTTTTTCAGCTGGTCGGTCGCGCTGGCCTTTGCAAGGTCAAGATCCTTATGTGCTCGTTCAGCAGAAGCGAGACCGTCAGCAATTTCTTTCTGACGTTTCTCGATGGCTGCCATTAACGGCGGCCATACGTACTTCATGCAAAACCAGACAAAGAGAATAAACGCGATGGCCTGGCCGAGGATTGTTGCGTTAAGATTCACAGCACAATGCCTCTATCTAGTTAACCTTCTGATATTGCTCTTAATTCAAGCAACGCTTACTACGCGACAGCGAACATCACGTACAGACCCAGACCTACAGCGATCATCGGGATAGCATCCACCAGACCCATAACGATAAAGAACTGAGTACGCAGCAGAGGAATCAGATCAGGTTGACGCGCCGCGCCTTCCAGGAATTTACCCCCGAGGATGCCGATACCGATCGCAGCACCGATTGCCGCCAGACCCATCATCACAGCGGCAGCCATGTACAGCAGATCCATATTCAGGTTTTCCATGACAGTCTCCAGTTTGTTTCAGTTAAAACGTAGTAGTGTTGGTAAATTAATGCTCTTCGGACGCCATCGACAGATAGACAATCGTCAGAACCATGAAAATGAAGGCTTGCAGCGTAATAATCAGGATGTGGAAAATGGCCCACGGCACATTCAGAATCCACTGTGACCACCACGGCAACAGACCAGCAATCAGAATGAAAATCAGCTCACCGGCATACATGTTGCCGAACAGTCGCAGACCGAGAGAAACCGGTTTGGACAGCAGACTTACCCCTTCAAGGATTAAGTTGACAGGAATGAACGCCCAGTGATTGAACGGCTGCAGCGTCAACTCTTTTGCGAAGCCGCCGATGCCTTTCATTTTGATGCTGTAGAACAGAATAAGGATGAATACGCCCAGCGCCATCGACAGGGTGATGTTGACGTCAGCAGACGGCACCACGCGCGTTGCCGGCAGACCCAGCCAATGCTCAGCGATATACGGCAGCAGGTCGATAGGCAGTAAGTCCATCAGGTTCATAAGGAATACCCAGACGAAAATCGTCAGGGCCAGCGGCGCAATCAGCTTGCTTTTGCCATGGTACATGTCTTTGACGCTGCCATGCACAAAGCCGACTATCAGCTCAATCGCGGTCTGAAACTTGCCTGGCACGCCGCTGGTCGCTTTTTTAGCAACGCTACGGAACATCACCAGAAACAACAGACCCAGCACCACCGAGAAGAACATGGAGTCAATATTGAGCGTCCAGAAGGTGGCTGGGGGGTTCTGCGGATCCACCAGCGAGAAAGTACGCAGGTCCAGCTGAAGGTTATTCAGATGGTGTCCTATGTATTCCTGCGGCGTCATATTTTCTGAAGCCATGATGCCTTTTACCCTTTGTTGTTAATTACAGCCGGCGCCAGTATCTGAACCACCAGCACCAAAACCCACGTAACGATCAGCGGCAAAAACACCGCCTTTAAAACCGCCAACGCCACCACCAGTAAAACCAGCATCGCTAACACCTTGAAGGCTTCACCGAAGGCGAAAGTCCAGGACACGCGGCCCTTAGCAGGTGTATGCGCCTGGTGACGCCAGGCAAATATCATAAACAACATATTAGGCAGTGCCACTGCCAATCCCCCACATACTGCGGAGATGCCCCAGAAGGGGTCTTTGAGGCAAAACAGCAATCCACTTGCTATTACCGCCAGAAACTGAATGAACAGAAGCTTACGAGCAACGTTTCGACTCACGAGCGACACAGACATCACGTTTTTACTCCTGCTCACTTCGAGGTATGCCGCGTGTCGTATAAAACGTTCTTTAAGACTTAGAGTCAAGCATCAAAAAGCGGTCAAATTATACGGTGCGCCCCCGTGATTTCAAACAATAAGTAGCCAAAAGGTGAATAAATGTTTAAATATTTTTCTCTGGCCCGCATTTTTAACTTTTAGCCAAAGTGTGAACGATCGTACAAAACTGCAAATAGCGCGAAAACACTGGCGATAAAGCGTGCACCAGATCACACATTAAACATATTCATGCTTACGCAATTCATTTACGTGTCAATTCATGCCTTTTCATCTTTTTGATATTTAAGCGTAAAACCAGGTACTGTTTTAAAAATACCAGCTTACACCTTAAAAACGCCCCATTGACATTTATAATAAAAATTTAACAAGCAAAAGTGATTTTTCGATTCGATTTTTAGCAGACTGATATTTACAAAGTTGATTACTCTCTGTTTTAACAAAAGAAGCGACGTTGTCATGTTGAAACGAAACCGTAAATCCAGAGTTAAATGTAACAACGCTGAAATGCGTTATACCTGTCGATTTTTAACACAAGCCGCGTCGTTTTTTTTCTATTTTTTTTTGATAAAAATTAAACTTTGTTTGACTTAATAATCACCAGATGCCGCTCGCCTTCCAGTTGCGGAACGCGTAATTTTTCAACAGATTCGACGCTAAAATTGTCAGGTAGTAAGGCAATTTCATCCCCTGGCAATTGCCCTTTTAAGGCATAAAAACGCCCTTTCTCTCCCGGCAGATGGTGACACCAGCTCACCATATCATTCAACGATGCGAAAGCGCGGCTGATAACGCCATCAAACGGCGGTTCGGAGGGATAGGCTTCAACGCGGCTTTGAACCGGCGTGATGTTTTCCAGTTTCAGTTCGTGCTGGACCTGACGCAGAAAACGTACCCGCTTGCCCAGGCTGTCGAGTAAGGTGAAATGCGCGTCAGGGAGAACAATAGCCAGCGGGATGCCCGGCAGCCCCGGTCCTGTTCCTACGTCGATAAAACGCTGTCCCTGAAGATACGGCGCAACGACTATGCTGTCGAGAATATGGCGTACCAACATTTCGTTGGGATCCCGCACTGACGTCAGGTTGTATGCTTTGTTCCATTTGTGCAGCATATCAACGTAGGCGACCAGCAGCGTTTTCTGGTGATCGGTAAGAGAAATACCGGCATCAGCCAGCAGACGAGAGAGTTTGTTGAGCACGGTCATTACCTGTTAATAATCAAATGCCCGATGCGCTTTCGCTTATCGGGCCTACAAATTTGTAGGGCGGGCAAGCGAAGCGCCCCCGCCAAATTAGTGTTATCAAGCGCTACGACGCAGCATACCTTGTTTTTTCAGCCATACCAGCAGAATGGAGATTGCCGCTGGCGTAACGCCGGAGATACGCGATGCCTGGCCGATAGACGCCGGTTTATGATCGTTCAGCTTGGCGATAACTTCGTTCGACAGACCGGAAACCTGACGATAATCCAGCGTGGCAGGTAGCAACGTATTCTCGTTACGTAGTTGTTTTTCAATCTCATCCTGCTGGCGAGCGATATAGCCTTCGTATTTGACCTGGATTTCCACCTGCTCAGCGGCTTGCTCATCTTCAAGCGCAGGCGCGAATGCGGCAAGCGAAGTGAGCTGCGCGTAGGTCATTTCCGGACGACGCAACAGATCTTCGCCGCTGGCCTCACGGGAGAGAGGCGTGGTCAAATGCGCATTCACTTCATCGGCGGATTCCGCAGACGGCGTTACCCATGTCGATTTCAGCCGCTGACGTTCTCGTTCGATATTTTCCAGCTTCTCGTTGAAGCGCGCCCAGCGTTCATCATCCACCAGACCCAGCTCGCGGCCCATTTCGGTCAGACGCAGATCGGCGTTGTCCTCACGCAGCATCAGGCGATATTCGGCGCGGGAGGTAAACATGCGATACGGCTCTTTGGTGCCTAGCGTACAGAGATCGTCCACCAGCACGCCGAGATAAGCCTGAGAACGCGCAGGCGCCCAGCCCTCTTTGTCGGCGGAAAGACGCGCGGCATTCAGACCAGCGAGCAAGCCCTGCGCCGCAGCCTCTTCATAGCCAGTAGTACCGTTGATTTGACCAGCAAAGAACAGGCCGTGAAT
Source organism: Salmonella sp. NW177 (assembly GCF_051811585.1). NCBI lineage: Bacteria > Pseudomonadati > Pseudomonadota > Gammaproteobacteria > Enterobacterales > Enterobacteriaceae > Salmonella > Salmonella sp. NW177. Next base: position 57,064 of record NZ_JAMMZV010000012.1, read on the forward strand.
AAATTTACTTTCCAGAGTCGGTTTCAGATCGCGCGGGTCGAAGAAATCGTACTCAATCGCGTAACCAGGGCGAACGATCTTCGCGTTCTCCATGCCCTGCATGGAACGGACAATCTGCATCTGCACGTCAAACGGCAGGCTGGTGGAGATACCGTTAGGGTAAATCTCGTTAGAGGTCAGTCCTTCCGGCTCAAGGAAGATCTGATGCTGGTTACGATCGGCAAAACGCATCACCTTGTCTTCGATCGAAGGACAGTAGCGTGGGCCGATCCCTTCGATCACGCCAGCGTACATTGGGCTACGATCGAGGTTATTACGAATCACGTCATGGGTTTTCTCATTGGTATGCGTGATGTAACACGGCACCTGTTGCGGATGCTGAGAAGCATTCCCCATAAACGAGAAAACCGGCATCGGGTTATCGCCATGCTGTTGAGCCAACACGCTGAAATCGATAGTACGCGCATCAATACGCGGCGGTGTGCCGGTTTTCAGGCGACTGACGCGTAGCGGAAGCTCACGCAGACGGCGAGACAGCGGGATGGATGGCGGATCGCCAGCACGACCGCCGCTGTAGTTATCCAGACCAATATGAATTTTGCCGTCCAGGAAGGTTCCGACGGTCAGCACCACCGCTTTCGCGCGGAATTTGAGCCCCATTTGGGTCACGGCGCCGACAACGCGATCGTTTTCGACAATCAGATCTTCAACCGCTTGCTGGAAGATCATCAGATTCGGCTGATTCTCCAGCGCGGTACGCACCGCCTGGCGGTATAAGACTCGATCCGCCTGAGCCCGGGTAGCGCGAACGGCCGGACCTTTGCTGGCGTTTAGTATCCTAAACTGAATACCTGCCTGATCGATCGCTTTCGCCATCAGACCGCCGAGCGCATCCACCTCTTTTACCAGATGTCCCTTTCCAATACCGCCGATCGCCGGGTTGCAGCTCATATGTCCCAACGTGTCAATATTGTGTGTCAAAAGCAGAGTCTGTTGACCCATACGCGCTGCGGCCATCGCGGCCTCAGTGCCTGCATGACCCCCGCCAATAATAATGACGTCAAAAGGATCCTGATAAAACATGGTAATTGCCTCGCATAACGCGGTGTGAAAATGGATTGAAGCCCGGGCGGTGGATTCTACTCAACTTTAGCCGATGGAGAAAGCCCCGGGATCTGGGCTATTAAAAAGAAGATCTTTTTATTTAGAGATCTGTTCTATTGTGATCTCTTATTAGGATCGCTCCAGGCTGTGGATAACCCGGATCCTGTAATAAAGATCAATGCGTTGGAAAGGATCACTAGCTGTGAATGATCGGTGATCGTGGTCCGTATAAGCTGGGATCAAAACGGGTACTTATACACAACTCAAAAAGTGAACAACGGTTATTCTTTGGATAACTACCGGTTGATCCAAGCTTTCCACCAGATTTATCCACAATGGATCGCACGATCTTTACACTTATTTGAGTAAATTAATCCAGGATCCGAGCCAAATCTCCGCTGGATCTTCCGGAATCTCATGTTCAAGGATGTTGATCTTCAGTGTTTCCCCAACCTGTTTTGCGCCAGCGCCTTTCAGTTCCGCTTCTATTTTCTCAATCGCGCCGCAAAACGTGTCGTATTCTCGACTACCAATGCCAATTGCGCCGAAACGTACCGCGGAAAGATCGGGTTTCTGCGTCTGAAGGTCTTCATAGAAAGGGGTCAGGTTGTCCGGAATGTCTCCGGCGCCGTGCGTTGAGCTGATTATCAGCCAGATCCCGGAAGTTGACAGATCCTCTAATAACGGACCGTGCACCGTTTCGGTTGAAAAACCGGCAGCTTCCAGCTTTTCCGCCAGATGTTCCGCGACGTATTCGGCGCCGCCCAGGGTGCTGCCGCTGATAAGAGTAATGTCTGCCATTGATCGCTCGCTCAGGTAAAGAGGCTGCATTGTACTCTGTGAACGAGCTGGGATCTACCTGTGGAAAAATGTGGGATTAAAAAAGCCGATCATGGCTTGATGGTGCGCATGATCGGGTTCTGCAAGACGATCAGTGTCTCAGTGGACTGAATTTCATCAATTGTTTGGATCTTGTTGATAAGTACGTGCTGAAGCGCGTCGATTGATTTGCACATCACTTTTATAAAGATGCTGTAGTGACCGGTGGTGTAATACGCTTCCGTCACCTCATCCAGGCTTTCCAGCCGGGCCAGTGCGGAGGGATAGTCTTTGGCGCTTTTGAGGATGATGCCAATAAAGCAGCCCACATCGTAGCCCAGTTGTTTAGGGCTGACGTCAATCCGTGCGCCCGTAATGATCCCGGCCTGCTTCATTTTCTCGACGCGAACGTGAATGGTTCCAGGGCTAACGCCAAATTGTTTGGCCAGTTCGGCGTAGGCAGTGCGGGCATTTCCCATTAAGGCGTCAAGGATGCCGCGGTCCAGATTGTCGATCTGATAATTTTCCATCGCTTTTTCTTATGCAGATTAATGATTATCTCTATTTTAGCCATTATTTTTAACGAATCAAAACCGAAGTTAGCTTTTTATCTGTTGATTATTGAATAGTGCTCTCGTTTTGTTGCTTAATCATAGGCAACAGGACGCAGGAGTAAAAAAATGAAAACCGCTTACATTGCCAAACAACGTCAAATTAGCTTCGTGAAATCACATTTCTCTCGCCAGCTGGAGGAGCGTCTGGGTCTGATTGAGGTCCAGGCGCCGATCCTGAGTCGCGTAGGGGATGGTACGCAGGATAATTTGTCCGGCTGTGAAAAAGCGGTGCAGGTAAAAGTGAAAGCGTTGCCTGACGCCCAGTTCGAAGTGGTGCATTCACTGGCGAAGTGGAAACGTCAAACCCTGGGGCAACATGACTTCAGCGCGGGCGAAGGGCTGTACACGCACATGAAAGCCCTTCGCCCCGATGAAGACCGACTCTCTCCGCTCCACTCGGTCTATGTGGATCAGTGGGACTGGGAGCGTGTCATGGGCGATGGCGAGCGCCAATTTTCCACCCTAAAAAGCACAGTAGAGGCTATATGGGCAGGAATTAAGGCGACGGAAGCGGAAGTGCATAAACAGTTTGGTCTGGCGCCGTTCCTGCCGGATCAGATCCATTTTGTTCACAGTCAGGAACTGCTGGCGCGTTTCCCGGATCTGGATGCGAAAGGGCGCGAACGCGCGATCGCCAAAGAACTTGGCGCCGTTTTTCTGGTGGGGATCGGCGGTAAACTGAGCGATGGCCACCGCCATGATGTACGCGCGCCGGATTATGATGACTGGAGCTCCGCATCTGAGCTGGGCTACGCCGGTCTGAACGGCGATATCCTGGTGTGGAACCCGGTGCTGGAAGATGCGTTTGAGCTTTCCTCTATGGGTATCCGCGTAGATGCCGATACGCTGATGCGCCAGCTGGCGTTGACCGGTGATGAAGATCGCCTGCAACTGGAGTGGCATCAGGCGCTGCTGCGCGGCGAAATGCCGCAGACCATCGGCGGCGGGATTGGGCAGTCTCGTCTGACGATGTTGCTGTTGCAATTGCCGCATATTGGTCAGGTACAGTGCGGCGTATGGCCCGCGCAGGTTCGCGAAAGCATTCCTGCTATTTTATAAGCCGTTAGCGCCGCCAGCGTCTCAGCAGGCGGCTTCGCATCCCGGTGTCAAAGCGCCAGATATGATCGAAAATGCGCATGATGCCGGGTTTGCCGTGCGCCGACATCGCCACCGCGTGGAATCGATGCTGGTGAAGACGCTGCAACTCTCCCACTTTGCTCACCACGTCATCCGGCAAGCGCTGGGCGATAAAATCCGAAATGACCACCGCATCGGCATCAAACCATTCCCGTCCCTGCATTCTTTCAATAATGGCGCGAAAACAGCTGGCGATATCCGTGCCGCCGCGAAAACGTTGACTTAAAAAGCGGATGGCCTGCTCAATACCTTCCGGGCCGGAGAGTTCATAACGCACAACGTCAGTGGAAAACAGCATAATAAAGCAGCGGCGGTTATCCGCCAGCGCAACGCGCATCAACGCCAGGCAGAACGCTTTTGCGCACTGCTCGTTAAATCCCCCCATCGAGCCTGAAGTATCGACGCAGACAATAAACGGTCCGCGCGGCTGCTCGTCGACATCCTGGTGTACTACCGGCCGTTCGGTCACTTTCTCACGCCACGCTTCGCCATGCAGGCGATAGGTGAGGAGCTGTTTTTCCACTAACCGGCGGTAGAATTCATATTCCAGCTCGGTAATGCCGAGCGTCGCCAGCTCTGGCGGCAACAGGCGCAGAATATCATCGCCTTGCTGAATACCGTCAACCTGCTCCGGCACCGTAGCGGGTTCGCGTACCAGTGTACGAAAGGTTTCCATCGGCGCGTCTTTTTTCGGTACCGATTTGGCTTCCCGCGAACGTCCCAGTTGTTCCGCCAGTTGCATTAGCTCCGGCTGGGCGGCGAGAAATTCGCCGTATTTTACGATCAGTTGATAATCACCACGTTTAAGCTGGCCCGCGCTCATATCCCACAGTCGGCCTGCGGCATTATCATTTTCCGCCAGCGTCGGTTCCAGTTGCCCGCTCAGCGTCATCCGTTCCTGAACGTCACTCAGCAACTGCTCGCGCTCTTCTTCCAGTAATTGCTGGTTTAACGTGGTGGCCTGCACGACCAGACTTAACCGCCAGCGTTGCAAAAAAAGCGTGTGTAGCGCAGGGGTAAAGGTACTGTTGCTCTCCGTCAACTGCTTCGCCTGCGCGGCATACGGTGAATGCAGGCGATGAAGCAACGCCAGTATTTGCGGCAGTTGCACGATGAACTGTGGGGTAGAGAGAAGTTGGCTTTGCTGATAACACATGACCTCTTCCGTGAGTTCCGGCGGAACGCGTGCGTCTTTAAGACGGCTGCGTAGCGCTTCCCGCCAGCGCGGGAGATCGGCGGTCACGGCGTTTTTTAAACGTGGAAACTTTTCAAAGAAAATGACCAGCTGTGGGGAAGCCAGTAGCGCGAGGATCATCTCTTCGACCATTCCCTCTTCGCTGACGGCCAGCATGGTATTTAGCGTATCCAGCGTCAGCATTGTTGCGCCTGGCGGATCTGTTCTCCTACATCCTGCAGGCTGGCCTCAATGCGCCCTAACCAGTCGCTGTGAATAAACAGGCAATGTTGCTGCTCGCTGAAGCGGGTATGCTGCTGGCGCCAGTCGTTTTCTAACGTTTCCAGCTGCTGTTTGATCTCCGCAGGCATACTGTCTTCAGCCGCTCCCGGTAACGCCAGACGGGTACCTTGTAGACTGATGTCGCGCACCACCAGATGTTGAGCGTTATCGACTTCCATATTCAACGTTTGGGCAAAGCCGATCCCGTTCAGTTTGCCGCGGATCTCGCCGCCTTTGGTCAGCCAAAGTTCCAGCGCGCTGCGGTCAAAGGTAATATGGATCACTTCCATATCATGCAGTTTTAGCGGTTTTTGTAGCAATAACGTCAACGTTGACGCACTGGCTTCCGGCGGTAAAGTGTAATGCGGGCGGCGGCTGAACATACCGCCTTCTTTAATGACGGTGAAGGCGGTTTTATCGCTTTGCTGTTGCTGCAACTGGAGGCGGCGCTGGACAATACCGCCGAGGCGAGTCAGCATGGCCTGCTGCTGCCAGGCGTGTCCGGTCATCAATATTTCCAGTTGCTGTTGCATGAGATTCAGACTCTGCGCGTCATACCACAAGCAATCTTTTAGCAGGATAAGGTCAATCGGCGCAACCGCGTCACGTCCGCTAAAGAAGGCGCTGGCCTGTAACAGGCGGATGGCTTTCTTCCAGCGACGGTCGGAGACATAAGGCGCATTCGGCAAATTATCCAGCTGTTGGCGCAGAGTAAATATCAGCTCAAAGACCGGATCAGGGAGTGAAATCGCGCCGATATCTTTTTGCCACTGTTGATATTCTTCGTCGCTAACCTGTAACGAGGCGGGGACCGGGTTATCACTCTCATCCTGCTGACTAATCAGCATGGAGCGGAAATTGGCTTTATCCTGAACTTTATCCAGCCACAGGCGAATCAACATTCGGTCGTACAAGGCTTCCAGGCTGCTGTCCGCTTCGGGCAGTTCGTTGGAGGCCGCCACCAGCAGCCGCATCGGAATTTTTTCCTCAAATGCGCCGTTGCGGAAATGGCGTTCGTTAATGGCGGTCAGCAATGTGTTCAGGATAGCGGGCCCGGCTTTCCAGATTTCATCCAGAAAAACGATTTCGGCTTCGGGAAGATAGCCGGTCGTTAAGCGTTCATAGCGACCTTCATCTTTCAGCGCCTGAATAGAGAGCGGGCCAAACACCTCTTCCGGTGTGGAAAAGCGTGTCATCAGATATTCAAAAGCGCGGGCGCGCTGGAAAGCAAACTTCAGGCGGCGGGCAATCAGACTCTTGGCGATACCGGGCGGGCCCAACAAAAAGACGCTCTCACCGCTTAACGCCGCCAGTAGGCAAAGGCGTATGGCGTGACTACGTTCATACAGCCCCTTCTCAAGGGCGCTGCTCAGACGGGAAATTCTTTCCGCTAATAAATGTGGGTGAGCCATAATAAAGAGGCGTCCTTTCGACAAATGGATCATGCTAATTGCGAGTATAGACGTTTCACCACCGGGGCTGTAATCGTCTGACGCGCTGTTTATTTTTCTTTGAGCCAGGTTAATCTGGCTTCATTTAGGGGTACGATTTTATGATTAATCGTGCATACTGTGCGCTTTTTTGTGGGCCAAGGGACTAAGCACACATTTCATATCTATACACTCATTCATTCAAACTACATCAAGGCGGCAAAGGAGTGAATCCCCTGGCACTGACTTAAACGTGTGACTGGGGTAAGCGAATGCAGCCGACAAGGAGGTAGTGTGAAGGGTGACGTGTATAAACGAAAGATGAGTCTATGAGCACTGATAATAAGCAATCGTTGCCTGCGATTACCCTCGCAGCTATTGGGGTTGTCTACGGTGATATTGGCACCAGCCCGCTTTATACGCTTCGTGAATGTTTGTCCGGTCAGTTTGGTTTTGGCGTTGAACGAGATGCCGTGTTTGGTTTTCTGTCGCTGATCTTCTGGCTACTCATCTTTGTGGTTTCCATCAAATATCTCACCTTCGTGATGCGCGCCGATAACGCGGGTGAAGGTGGAATTTTGACGCTGATGTCGCTTGCTGGGCGTAATACCTCGGCGCGCACCACATCCATGTTAGTTATCATGGGACTGATAGGCGGCAGCTTTTTCTATGGCGAAGTGGTCATTACGCCGGCGATTTCGGTGATGTCGGCGATTGAAGGCCTGGAGATTGTCGCGCCGCAGCTGGATACCTGGATTGTCCCGCTCTCCATTATTGTGCTGACTCTGTTGTTTATGATTCAGAAGCACGGTACGGGAATGGTAGGAAAACTCTTTGCGCCGATCATGCTGACCTGGTTTTTAATCCTGGCGGTACTTGGCCTGCGCAGTATTATCGCCAATCCCGAAGTGTTACATGCGCTGAATCCTGTCTGGGCGGTACGTTTTTTCCTTGCATATAAAACCGTATCGTTTATTGCGTTGGGCGCGGTGGTGCTGTCGATTACCGGCGTAGAGGCGTTGTACGCCGATATGGGACACTTCGGTAAGTTCCCGATTCGCCTGGCGTGGTTTACCGTGGTATTGCCGTCGTTAGTACTGAACTACTTTGGTCAGGGCGCATTGCTACTAAAGCATCCGGAAGCGATTAAAAACCCCTTCTTCCTGTTGGCGCCGGACTGGGCGTTAATTCCGCTGCTGATTCTGGCCGCGCTGGCGACGGTGATCGCCTCCCAGGCGGTCATTTCCGGCGTCTTTTCGCTGACGCGTCAGGCTGTGCGTCTTGGCTATTTGTCGCCAATGCGCATTATCCATACCTCCGAGATGGAGTCCGGTCAGATCTATATCCCTTTCGTTAACTGGCTGCTTTATTTCGCGGTCGTGGTTGTTATTGTTAGCTTTGAGCACTCCAGCAACCTGGCTGCGGCCTATGGTATCGCCGTGACCGGCACGATGGTGCTGACGTCTATTCTTTCTACGACCGTGGCGCGTAAGAACTGGCACTGGAACAAATATTTTGTCGCGCTGATCCTCATCGCGTTCCTGTGCGTGGATATCCCGCTGTTCTCGGCTAACCTCGATAAATTGTTGTCCGGCGGTTGGCTGCCGCTGAGCCTGGGTCTGATCATGTTCACGATCATGACCACCTGGAAGAGCGAGCGTTTCCGTCTGTTGCGTCGTATGCATGAACACGGTAATTCGCTGGAAGCGATGATTGCTTCACTGGAGAAGTCACCGCCGGTTCGGGTGCCGGGTACTGCCGTATACATGTCGCGCGCGCTCAGTGTGATCCCTTTTGCTTTATTGCATAACCTGAAGCACAACAAAGTGTTGCATGAGCGCGTAATCTTACTGACGTTGCGTACGGAAGATGCGCCTTATGTGCATAACGTTCGCCGGGTGCAGATTGAGCAGTTGTCTCCGACATTCTGGCGCGTGGTGGCCAGCTACGGCTGGCGCGAAACGCCAAACGTTGAAGAGGTGTTCCACCGCTGCGGTCTGGAAGGGCTTAGCTGTCGGATGATGGAAACGTCGTTCTTTATGTCGCACGAGTCGTTGATTGTCGGCAAACGCCCGTGGTATTTGCGTTTGCGTGGCAAGCTGTATTTGTTGCTGCAACGCAACGCCCTGCGCGCGCCGGATCAGTTCGAGATCCCGCCTAACCGCGTGATTGAGTTAGGTACGCAGGTCGAGATTTAACCTCCCATCAACATGCCGGGGGCCGCATTGGCTTACCCGGCCTGGCCAATCCGTAGATTCCCACACGATAATCGCCATTGGGCGATTATCTTCACCTGATTTCCGCTAGCGAAACGTTTCGACGGCGATCACAATTCTGTTACGTCATGATGGTTTTATGAACACATCCAGGGTTACACTGCGGCCAGCGAAACGTTTCGCTAGTGGAGCAGAAAAATGAAGAAAGGCACCGTACTCAACTCTGAAATCTCGTCGGTCATTTCCCGTCTGGGGCATACTGATACTCTGGTGGTCTGTGATGCGGGTTTACCCATCCCGAATAGCACTGCGCGTATCGATATGGCACTAACCCAGGGCGTACCTTCTTTTATGCAGGTGGTGGATGTCGTGACCCGGGAAATGCAGGTTGAGGCGGCGATTCTTGCAACGGAAATCAAACAACAGAATCCGCAGCTCCACGAAACGTTGCTCACTCACCTTGAGCAACTGCAGCAACACCAGGGAAACACCATAAAAATTAGTTATACGACACACGAACAATTCAAAAAATTGACTGCAGACAGTCAGGCGGTGATTCGCAGCGGGGAGTGTTCCCCGTATGCGAACGTCATTCTTTGCGCTGGCGTCACTTTCTGAGGCCGCTATGGACGCATTACTGCAACTCAAAGGGATCGATAAAGCGTTCCCCGGCGTGAAGGCTCTCTCCGGCGCCGCGTTAAACGTTTATCCTGGCCGCGTTATGGCGCTGGTGGGGGAAAACGGCGCCGGAAAATCCACCATGATGAAAGTATTAACCGGCATCTATACGCGAGATGCGGGATCGTTGTTATGGCTGGGTAAAGAGACCACCTTTAATGGGCCTAAATCGTCTCAGGAAGCCGGGATCGGCATTATTCATCAGGAACTGAACCTGATCCCGCAGTTGACCATTGCGGAAAACATCTTCCTGGGCCGTGAGTTTGTGAATCGCTTTGGCAAAATCGACTGGAAAAAGATGTATGCCGAAGCCGACCACCTCTTAGCCAAACTCAATCTGCGTTTTAAGAGCGATAAGCTGGTGGGCGAACTCTCTATCGGCGATCAGCAAATGGTGGAAATCGCCAAAGTGCTGAGCTTCGAATCCAAAGTCATCATTATGGATGAACCGACCGATGCGCTGACCGACACTGAAACCGACTCTCTGTTCCGCGTTATCCGCGAATTAAAATCGCAGGGGCGCGGCATTGTCTATATCTCCCACCGTATGAAAGAGATCTTCGAAATTTGCGATGACGTGACGGTCTTCCGCGATGGGCAATTTATCGCCGAGCGTGAAGTGGCCACGTTGACCGAAGATTCTCTTATCGAAATGATGGTGGGACGTAAGCTGGAAGATCAGTACCCGCATCTGGATAACGCGCCGGGTGAGATTCGCCTGAAGGTCGATAATCTGTGCGGACCGGGCGTGAATGATGTCTCTTTTGTGCTGCGAAAAGGCGAGATTCTTGGCATCTCCGGCCTGATGGGCGCCGGTCGCACCGAGCTGATGAAAGTATTGTACGGCGCGATGCCGCGAACCAGCGGTTATGTGACGCTCGATGGACACGAAGTGGTGACGCGCTCTCCGCAGGACGGGCTGGCCAATGGCATCGTTTATATCTCTGAAGACCGTAAGCGCGATGGACTGGTGCTCGGCATGTCAGTTAAAGAGAATATGTCGCTGACGGCGCTGGACTATTTCAGCCGCGCTGGCGGAAGCCTGAAACACAAAGATGAGCAGCAGGCGGTGGGGGATTTTATCCGTCTGTTCAACGTCAAGACACCGTCAATGGAACAGGCGATAGGCCTGCTTTCTGGCGGTAATCAGCAAAAAGTGGCGATTGCCCGCGGGTTGATGACGCGCCCGAAAGTGCTCATTCTCGACGAGCCGACTCGCGGCGTGGACGTCGGCGCCAAGAAAGAGATTTACCAGCTTATCAACCAGTTTAAGGCCGACGGCCTGAGCATCATTCTGGTCTCATCTGAGATGCCAGAAGTATTAGGCATGAGCGATCGCATCATCGTCATGCATGAAGGGCATCTCAGCGGTGAATTTACTCGCGAGCAGGCCACCCAGGAAGTGTTAATGGCTGCCGCAGTGGGCAAGCTTAATCGCGTGAATCAGGAGTAAAAAAGATGACAACCCAGGCTGTTTCTGGTCGCCGTTATTTCACTAAAGCGTGGCTTCTTGAGCAGAAGTCGCTCATTGCCCTGCTGGTGCTGATCGCGATTGTTTCGACGTTGAGCCCCAACTTTTTTACCGTTAATAATCTGTTCAATATTCTTCAACAGACCTCCGTCAACGCCATTATGGCGGTGGGGATGACGTTGGTGATTCTGACATCGGGGATCGATCTGTCCGTCGGCTCCCTGCTGGCGCTCACCGGCGCGGTTGCCGCTTCAATCGTCGGCGTTGAAGTGAATGCGCTGGTCGCGGTTGCCGCCGCGCTGGCGCTGGGCGCTGCGATTGGCGCCGTCACTGGCGTTATCGTCGCGAAAGGCCGCGTACAGGCGTTTATCGCTACGCTGGTGATGATGCTGCTACTGCGCGGCGTGACGATGGTTTACACCGACGGTAGCCCGGTCAACACTGGCTTTACCGATAACGCCGATCTGTTTGGCTGGTTCGGTATCGGCCGTCCGCTGGGCGTTCCTACGCCGGTCTGGATCATGGCTATCGTCTTTATCGCCGCCTGGTATATGCTGCATCACACCCGTCTGGGACGCTATATCTACGCGCTGGGTGGTAACGAAGCGGCGACGCGCCTGTCTGGCATTAGCGTGAGCAAAGTGAAAATTATCGTCTATTCACTTTGCGGCCTGACAGCGTCGCTGGCGGGCATCATTGAAGTGGCGCGCCTCTCTTCCGCGCAGCCGACGGCGGGTACCGGCTATGAGCTGGATGCTATTGCCGCCGTGGTGCTGGGCGGCACCAGCCTTGCCGGCGGTAAAGGGCGCATTGTTGGGACATTGATCGGCGCATTGATTCTCGGCTTCCTTAATAATGGTTTGAATTTGTTAGGTGTTTCCTCCTATTACCAGATGATCGTCAAAGCGGTGGTGATTTTGCTGGCGGTACTGGTAGACAACAAAAAGCAGTAACAACGACTACAGGACATCTGAAATATGAACATGAAAAAACTGGCTACCCTGGTATCTGCTGTTGCGCTGAGCGCCACCGTGAGCGCGAATGCAATGGCGAAAGACACCATTGCGCTGGTGATCTCTACCCTCAATAATCCCTTCTTCGTGTCGTTAAAAGACGGGGCGCAAAAAGAGGCGGATAAACTGGGTTATAACCTGGTGGTGCTGGACTCCCAGAACAACCCTGCCAAAGAGCTGGCGAACGTGCAGGATTTAACCGTTCGCGGGACCAAAATTCTGCTGATCAACCCGACTGACTCCGATGCGGTGGGTAACGCGGTGAAGATGGCGAACCAGGCGAAGATTCCGGTTATCACGCTTGACCGCCAGGCAACCAAAGGCGATGTCGTCAGCCATATCGCGTCTGATAACGTGCTGGGCGGTAAGATCGCTGGCGACTATATCGCGAAAAAAGCTGGCGAAGGCGCCAAAGTGATTGAGCTGCAAGGCATTGCCGGAACATCTGCGGCGCGTGAGCGTGGCGAAGGTTTCCAGCAGGCGGTAGCCGCCCACAAATTTAATGTCCTGGCCAGCCAGCCTGCCGATTTCGACCGTACTAAGGGTCTGAACGTCATGCAGAACCTGCTGACCGCGCATCCGGATGTTCAGGCTGTCTTCGCCCAGAATGATGAAATGGCGCTGGGCGCACTGCGCGCGCTGCAAACTGCCGGTAAAGCAGATGTGATGGTGGTTGGATTTGACGGTACGCCGGATGGCGAAAAGGCCGTAAAAGATGGCAAACTGGCAGCGACTATCGCTCAGTTACCGGATCAAATCGGCGCCAAAGGCGTTGAAGTGGCGGATAAGGTGCTGAAAGGCGAAAAAGTTCAGGCCAAATATCCGGTTGACCTGAAACTGGTCATCAAGCAGTAATAAACGACACGGGTCAACTATGGCCTGATGGCGACAGAAATACGCGAGCCTCCGCTGAGGTGAACGTAAAAAAAGAAAAGCAGGGCACGCGCCACCCTAACCGGTGGCGCACTTTGACGTGGAACCCCGAATATGAAAACCGCAGGTAATCTCATCGTCCTTGGCAGCATTAATGCCGATCATATCCTTAATCTTGAGTCCTTCCCTACCCCGGGTGAAACGGTAACCGGTAGCCATTATCAGGTCGCGTTTGGCGGGAAAGGCGCGAATCAGGCGGTTGCTGCGGGACGTAGCGGGGCAAATATTGCGTTTATCGCCTGCACGGGCGATGACGATATTGGCGACAGTATTCGTAAACAATTAGTCAGCGATCGTATTGATATCGCGCCAGTTAGCGTTATTAAAGGCGAGTCTACCGGGGTGGCGCTGATTTTCGTTAACGGCGAAGGCGAGAACGTCATCGGTATTCATGCCGGAGCGAATGCCGCGTTATCGCCGGCGTTGGTTGATGCGCAACGTGAACGTATCGCGCAGGCGGATGCGTTACTGATGCAGCTGGAATCGCCGCTGGAAAGCGTACTGGCGGCGGCGAAAATCGCCCATCAACATCATACTACTGTTGCGCTTAACCCGGCGCCTGCCCGTGAGCTACCGGATGAACTGCTGGCGCTGGTGGACATCATCACGCCAAATGAAACGGAAGCTGAAAAGCTGACGGGCGTGCGTGTGGAAAATGACGACGATGCCGCGAAAGCTGCGCAGGTTTTGCATGATAAAGGCATTCGAACCGTATTAATTACCTTAGGAAGCCGTGGCGTCTGGGCCAGCGTAAACGGCGAGGGCCGCCGCGTTCCTGGATTTAGCGTTGAGGCTGTCGATACCATTGCCGCCGGAGATACGTTTAACGGCGCCTTTATCACCGCGATACTGGAGGAGACGCCGTTGCCGGAAGCGATTCGCTTTGCCCATGCCGCCGCCGCGATTGCCGTAACGCGTAAAGGCGCGCAACCGTCCGTTCCGTGGCGCGAAGAGATAGAAGCGTTTTTACATCAGCAGGGGTAACGCTTGGCTACTATGAAAGATGTTGCCCGCCTGGCGGGAGTCTCTACATCGACGGTCTCTCACGTTATTAACAAAGATCGCTTTGTGAGTGAGACGATAACCGAAAAAGTTGAAGCGGCGATTAAATCACTTAACTATGCGCCTTCTGCGCTGGCGCGAAGCCTCAAGTTAAACCAGACCCGCACGATTGGTATGCTAATTACCGCCAGTACCAACCCTTTTTATTCCGAACTGGTGCGCGGCGTTGAGCGAAGCTGTTTTGAGCGCGGTTATAGTCTGGTGCTGTGCAATACCGAAGGCGACGAGCAACGGATGAACCGCAACCTGGAGACGCTGATGCAAAAACGGGTAGACGGTTTACTGCTGCTGTGTACCGAAACGCATCAGCCTTCTCGTGAAATCATGGAGCGTTATCCGTCTATTCCTACCGTCATGATGGACTGGTCGCCGTTTGATGGCGAGGGCGGTAGCGATCTCATTCAGGATAATTCGTTGTTAGGCGGCGATCTTGCCACCCAATACCTTATCGATAAAGGATTTACCCGAATAGCCTGTATTACCGGCCCGCTGGACAAAACGCCAGCGCGTTTACGGCTGGAAGGGTATCGGGCGGCGATGAAACGCGCAGGGCTGGCTATTCCGCAAGGCTATGAGATCACCGGCGATTTTGAATTTGGCGGCGGCTTTGACGCCATGCAGGCGTTACTGGCCCATCAACAGCGACCGCAAGCGGTTTTTACCGGAAACGATGCGATGGCTGTCGGCGCCTATCAGGCGCTATATCAGGCGGGGCTTCGTATTCCGCAGGATATGGCAGTCATTGGCTATGATGATATTGAGCTGGCGCGCTATATGACGCCGCCGCTGACGACTATCCATCAGCCGAAAGATGAATTGGGCGAGCTGGCTATTGATGTGTTGATTCATCGGATGGCGCAGCCCGCCTTGCAACAACAGCGACTTCAGCTTACTCCGGTTTTGACGGTGCGTGGGTCGGTTTAGATTTATGCCGTTCTTTAATCAGATTGTTGCCGTCTTTGGCTCTTAGTAGCATAAACATCAGTGCGGACACGATAGTGATCGCCCCCATCGTGATAAAGGTATAGTGGAACTGTTCCACGGTACTGGTGCCCGCAAAACCTTCATAAATACGTAACACCGCCGCGCTGATCGCCACGCCTAAACTGATAGACAATTGCTGCGTAACCGCCAGAACGCTGTTGCCGCTGCTGGCGTTATCGTCCGTCAGATCCGCAAGAGTAATCGTATTCATTGCCGTAAATTGAGTGGACATCGCCATTCCAAGAATGAATAGCGGCAGTACGAGCATCCAGATCGGCATGGCGGGAGATTGAAACGAAAACTGGGCAATCATCAGACCGATAAATACCGTAATGCCGACCAGAGTCTTCCGGTATCCCAAACGTCGTAAAACCTGCGTTACGGTCGATTTCGCGATAATAGAACCCAAAGCCGTCGGCGCCATCATGCAGCCGGCGATCAGAGCCGGGTAGCCAAAACCAACCTGTAGCATTAACGGCATCAAAAAAGGTACGCAGCCTGTCCCCAGACGCGTGGCGAGGTTGCCGGCAATACCGACGGAAAATGTGCGTGTCTTAAACAGCGATAGTGATATTAACGGTGTCGGATGACGGCGGGCGTGGCGGATATAGGCCAATAGTAGAACGATACTGCAAAAAATAATGGCGGATGCGATCCATGTCGCCACAATCTTTTCGCCAAACAGTTCCATTCCGCTGGAAAATAAAACCAGACTTAACCCAAAAAGAAAGAAGCCGGTCATGTCAAACTTGCGACGCGGCGTGGTGAAGTTGGGCATATATTTGCGGGCATACAGAATGCCTGCAACACCAATGGGAATATTAATCAGGAAGATCCAGTGCCAGCTTGCCCAGGTCACCAGTACGCCGCCTAATACCGGCCCCAGAATCGGACCTACCAGCCCCGGCATAGTGACAAAGTTAAGAACGGGCAGCAGCTCGCTACGCGGATAGGCTCGCAATAACGCCAGCCGCGCCACTGGCATCATCATCGCTCCGCCGACGCCTTGTACGACGCGAAAAATAACCAATTCAGATAGTGAACTGGAGAGCGCGCAGGCCAGCGAGCCTAACGTAAACAGACTTACGGCAACCATAAAGACGCGACGCGTACCGAAGCGGTCAGCCAACCAGCCGCTTACCGGAATTAACATAGCTACTGTCAGGGTATAACTGATAATAGCGGACTGCATGGCGAGTGGTGAACGGTTAAGACTATGCGCAATAGCCGGTAAAGCGGTATTCAAAATGGTGGCGTCTAGCGCCTGCATAAAGAAGGCCATCGCCGCGATCCACGGCAGGCCAGCCATACTGCGCGCTTTTTTGCTGGTCATTCAATATCCTGTTAATTATCTGGTCTCTCATTGGGCGCTATTAACAACGCCTGGCAGGCCTGGAAAGCGCGTTCGCCGTCGCCATCAGCGATGGCATCAACAATGGCCTGGTGCAAATCCAGCTTTACCACCTCGTTATAGGTGATTGAGGTAAAGTAAGTGTGATAAACCGAATGAAATAGCGTAGCAAAAGAGATTAGAAAGGGATTGGCGCTCATTTCGTAGATATGCTCGTGCCACGCCATATCCACTTCAATCCAGCGTTCACGCTTAAAATGCTTTTTCAGCGCGACCATCTCTTCCATTAAGGCATTAAGCCGCGCTTTCTGCTCCGGTGTGCCAAGAGTCGCCGCCAGCAGGCAGGCTTGCGGCTCCAGGCTAATACGCATCACCAGAAAATGATCTACCACCTGATGAAAATTTTCTTCCGTCATCCACCAGGTCAGCAGCTCTTGATCCAGAAAGTTCCAGTTTCCCTGCGGCATCACCCGCGTACCAATGCGCGGACGGGGTAGCACCATGCCTTTAGCCGTCAACGTTTTCACCGCTTCGCGAACTGCCGTTCGACTTACGCCGTACTGCTCGCCCAGTTCTATTTCGCCGGGAAGAATCGTACCGGGGGCGTAGTCACCCTTTAATATCCGCTGCGCCAGCTTTTCAGCCAGAACATAGGATAGATTTTTCTGTGCGGCTAATTGTTGTGCGCTTAAAGGCATGAATGTTCTTCCTTTCTCTTTCGTTTGGTTATTAGTATGCCACCTGGAAGTGTGATTGCAGTTGCAATAACGGCAATTTGCTTATTTTATGGCACGTTAAGCACGCCATTGATGAAAAAAGAGACACTCAGAAAATTATTTTAAATTTCCTCTTGTCAGGCAGAAATAACTCCCTATAATGCGCCACCACTGACACGGAAC
>NZ_JAMMZV010000013.1:0-45190 GCF_051811585.1 Salmonella sp. NW177
CACCGCGCGTTCAACGAAGCGCTCCACCACATCATCGGCGTAGTGGCGGTAGCCGAGCAGGTTCTGGCCGCGCAGCAGCATCTGCAGGGGAGTCTTCGGCATGGCCTTTTTAAGCTCGCGCAGGCGCAGCCACGGATCTTCGCCGAGAAAGCGGATACAGGCGTCAAAGGTGGCGCCGCCCCAGCACTCCAGCGACCCGTAGCCCACGTCGTCGAGCTGAGCGGCAATCGGCAGCATGTCATCAAGGCGCAGGCGGGTGGCGAACAGGGACTGGTGGGCGTCGCGCAGGACGACATCGGTAATGGCAATAGTCATGGATCCCTCCGGAAATTAAGCGTTAAGGCGGTGATGGTGAATGGCGGCGGCAATCACCGGCTTTAAGCGGGTGAAGTCGTCCACGGCGGGAACGGCGCGCGGTGCGGGCGCGGCGACGGGTTCCGGGAAGAAGCGAGTAATCACGGCGGACATGCCGCGGATGGCGAAAATCAGCAGGAACAGAAACGCCAGCACGAACCCCATGCCGAGGAACATCAGGGTGAAGCCTTCACCTAATAGCAGAGCTGCATTAGTCATAAAATAGCCTTCAGGCAGGAGGCACGATAATGGGGCTATTTATGACGATGAAATAATAAGGGTGGATTTCCCTGAGCCGCCCCCGGCCAGAGCCCTTGGTTATTATTATCGTCATAACGTATTACCACCATTATCGTGCAATTTACGTAATCAGGTTTATTTGATAAAACTTACGTTCTGGCATATTTCATCAGCGACGATCTCTTTACGCTGATTAAAAATAATTTTGTTCTGTTCAAACAGATTATTCCCATGGGTATCAATAGAAACAATCAGCGGGCCAAACTCTTTAACCCGACAGACCCACAGCGTTTCCGGCATCCCCAGATCGCGCCATTGGGCATCTTCAATTTCTTCCACGCACACGGCGGCTACAACCGCACAACCGGCAGGGAATACGCAGTGCAGCGCTTTGTGTTCAGCACAGCCCTCTTCGGTACCTTTACCCATACCGCCTTTACCAACAATTAATTTCACGCCGGTCTGCGCAATAAACTCTTTTTCGAATTTCTCCATACGCATGCTGGTGGTTGGGCCAACGGAGACCATTTCAAACTTATCGTCTTCGCCTTTAATTGGGCGGACAATGGGGCCAGCGTGTAAAATAGCGCCGCCGCGAACATCTACCGGAAGTTCGCGACCACCTTCAATTAAACGGCGATGGGCTACGTCACGGCAGGTAACAATATGACCGTTGAGATAAATAATATCGCCAGCCTTAATATCCGCTAAATCTTCATCTTTAATTGGCGTAGTCAGGATTTTTTTAGTCATCAGAAATTCACTCCGCTGTGAGACGTAATGGTGTAATTCAAATCTTTATCGAAAACGATATGCCCTTTACGGTGCGACCAGCAGCCGACGTTTACCGCCACGCCGATGGTAGAAGGATGACGCGCGGTGTTTTCAATGTTCACGCCCATAACGGAGGTATTACCGGACATCCCCTGCGGCCCCAGGCCAATTTTGTTAATGCCGTCTTCCAGCATTTTTTCCAGCGAGGCTGCACGCTCATTCTCGTTATGCGAACCGATCGGACGCATCAGCGCTTTTTTCGATAGCAGTGCCGCCGTTTCAACAGAGGTCGCTACGCCCACGCCAACCAGCAGCGGCGGACACGCGTTGAGGCCGTAGCTGGTCATCACATCCAGTACAAAGCGGGTCACACCTTCATAGCCTGCACCCGGCATCAGCACCATCGCTTTCCCCGGCAGAGAACAACCACCGCCTGCCATATAGGTATAAATGCTGCACTGATCGGAATTGGGAACGATTTCCCAGAAGACCGTCGGCGTACCTTTACCCACGTTTTTACCAGTGTTGTATTCATCAAAAGTTTCTACGCTGTTGTGGCGCAGCGGAGAATCTACAGTTGCTTTGATCACCGCCTCACGCAACAACGCTTCCAGCTCGCCAATCAGCGGAAAGTTCGTCCCGCACTCCACCAGAAACTGAATGACACCGGTGTCCTGGCAGGAAGGTCGATCCAGCTCTTTCGCCAGACGCTGGTTCTCAATCATGGTAGTAAAGATGACGTCGGCCAGTTTACTGGTCTCTTTCTTATGCAAATCTTCCAGTTTTGCAGTGACATCATCAGGCAAAACTTTGCCGGTATATCCCACAAACTTGGCCATAACGTCGGTCATATGGGATATCTGTTCACTTTTGCTCATAAATGCTCCTTAGTCAGAACAGCTTCCGTTAATTACGGATGAAAAGGGAAAAGGATTGGCAGCAGGATCAAGCTGACAATGGTTGAAACGATAATCAGGGGGATACCGGCCTTAGCGTAGTCGACAAATTTATAGCCACCCGCGGAGAGCACCATCATGTTGGCAGGCATACCGATAGGGGTTGCGTAGGCGCAGGAACCGCCAATGACCGTCGCCATCAGAACCGCACGCGGGTCGGCCCCCATGCCTGCGGCAATGGACAAACTCACCGGCACCAATAGCGCTGTCGTTGCGGTATTGGACATAAAGTTGGTCATCACAACGGATAAGGCGAAAACGGCGATCAGCAACATGAACGGTGAGGAGTTTTGCCCCAGCATGCCGATTACATAGTCCGCAACCAGCTTGCCTGCCCCGGTCATTTCCAGCGCTTTTGCCAGCGCCAGGGTGCCGCCAAAGATAAAAATAGTCTGTGAATCAATGGCTTTATAGGCCTGTTTTTCCGTGAGTACGCCGCTTACGACCAGCACAAGAGCGCCAATACAACCGGTCACGGCCAGGCTGACACCGATCTTCTTCTCAAAGATCATGCCGAGGATCGTTGCGATCAACACCACGAGTGAGAGCCGTTGTTTCCACTGTGGAACATGGCTGTAGTCACGTTGCTCCCCGACGCTCCCCACCTCACCGCCGGTCGCATTATTCGGCAGAAAGCGATAGCCAATAGTCAGGAAGTAGAGAATGCCGCAGATGAGCATCGGGAGACCGATTTTTGCGTATTCAAAAAAGCCAAAGCCGCCGCCAATATTCTGTAGCGCAGACTGCGCGATAAGATTTCCCGGCGCGCCAATTAACGACAGGTTACCGCCCAACGCAGCGGCGAAAACCAGCGGCATCAGTAGACGAGAACGCGAGAAGCCCGATTTTGCCGCCACGCCGATCACCACCGGAATCAAAACCGCAGCGGTACCGGTGTTAGAGAGGACGCCAGACATCAAACCCACCACCACCATAATGGTGAAGATCAGCTGTTTTTCTGTTTTCGCGAAGCGCGTGATGACGCCGCCCACTTTGTTTGCCATACCGGTCTCGAACAACGCACCGCCCACGATGAACATCGCGACAAAGAGGATAACGTTAGTGTCGATAAAGCCAGCAAAGGCCTGTTTGATATTCAGAACGCCGGTGATCACTAAGGCCACGCAGACAATCATGGAAGTGACGGCCAGTGGCACTTTTTCCCATACAAACATGACGATAGCGAACACCAATAAACATAAGGTAAGGGTAATGGGTTCCATATTTATAATTATCCAATCAATGATATATGATATTGTATCCAATGTTGACAGGGAGAAATTATTCCCATACAAAAACTAAGTCAAATCGTTTCTCAGGAAAGATGCAGGAGTGGGATCTACATCAAGATCGTGGTTAGATCGTTACTGGACGTGATTAATAGAATTGAAGAATTGGTTGAAGCGCCTGCGATGCTCACGCAGGCGAAAAGATCAGGCAGAAGGGTCACCAACATAGCGGGTCAGCATATTCTCCATTGAGCGAATAATGTGTTCGCGCATGCGCTGGCGTGCCAATGTTTCATCATGAAGTTCAAGAGCTTGCAGAATACTTTTATGTTCCTGAATGGAAATCACGGCATACTCTTCTTCGGTGACCTTATGGCCCATCGACAGGCCGTTCCACATATTACAGAGCAACATTTTCATTTTTTCGTTGCCAGCAACATTCCATATTTCCATATGAAATGCCTGATTCAGGTCGGAGTATTCCGCCGAGTTATTTTCCGCGAGAGCCTTTTCAGCGGCATAATGCACCTGGGCTATCCGCGAGATATCGGTGCCAGGACGAGAAGCTTTAGCCACCGCCTCACTTTCTAACAGCGCGCGAATTTCATAGTGTTCACGGATCGTTTGTTCATTGATGCCCAACACCACCGCCCCTTTATTAGGGCGCACTTTTATCAGCCCATCCGCCGCCAGAATCTGAAACGCCTCGCGCACTGGCATACTGGACACGCCGACCATTCCGGCAATGCCTTCTAACGTAATCTCCTGCCCTTCCACTAACTCCCTCGAAAGAATCGCTTTACGCAGCACTGCCGCGACCTGTTCTTTCGCTGAAAGAAGCTTAATCTTCCCTAACTTAGGCTTCTGCACTTTCCCAATCCTTCATATGTTGACGCATTATTTCTGCTAAAGAGAGGAAATAACGCTGCATAACTTGCCCAATCTCATCACGCCGCCCCTGGCGTATGACGTCAGCCAGTTCAGCGAAAAGCTGCGCCGACTCCTGATTATCTTTTTTCAGATGCAAAATAACATAAGAGACATAACCGTCCAGGAACTGCTGATACACCTTTTCCAGATAGCGGTTATTCACATAAGAAATCAGCATCGCATGACACTCCAGTTCGCAGGATTTGTCTTCTGCGACAGCCAGCGCTTGCGCACGTATCAGGAGGGCATCGCCTACTTCGCTGGGTATCAGCGAAAACATTTCGGCGGCCATCGCGGCAATCACGCGAAAAATATGACTCACGCGATCGGCCTCAAGATGCGCGACCTGCATGTGCCTGTTGGGCAGTCGGATTAAAAAACCTTCCTGTTCGAGTGACTGTAGCGCTTCTCGAACCGGCATTCGTGAAAGACCAAGCTGCTCCGCAATACTTTCCTGCGCGAGTTCTTCTCCCGCTTTTATATTGCCGGAAAGAATTTCATAGCGAAGCATTTGCGTAATGTGATCGCGGGTTTGCGTTCTTTGGATCTTTTTCACGACGTTCTCGTTAATAACCGATAAGACGTGAGGAGTTTAGCAGATTTAGTACTTGATTTCGTGGCTTGTTTACAGTCAAAGAAGCCGGAGCAAAAGCCCCGGCATCGGGCAGGAACAGCTTATTTATTAATAAAATCTTCACCCAACTGAATATCTTTTTTCAGCGTATCCAGCATAGCGTCCAGCGAATGTTGCTCGAAAGCGCTCAGTGTGCCGATGGATTTACGCTCTTCTACACCGTTTTTACCCAGCAGCAGCGGCTGAGAGAAGAAACGGGCATACTGACCGTCGCCTTCCACATAGGCGCATTCCACCACGCCTTTTTCGCCCTGCAGAGCGCGAACCAGAGAAAGACCGAAACGCGCGGCAGCCTGGCCCATAGAGAGGGTTGCCGATCCGCCGCCGGCTTTCGCCTCGACGACTTCAGTACCGGCGTTCTGAATACGTTTAGTCAGCTCGGCCGCTTCTTGTTCGGTAAAACTTACGCCTGGAATCTGCGACAGCAGCGGCAGAATCGTCACGCCGGAGTGTCCGCCAATCACCGGAACTTCAACTTCCGTTGGCAGCTTACCTTTCAGCTCTGCGACAAAGGTATTAGAGCGGATGATATCCAGCGTGGTAACGCCAAACAGTTTGTTTTTGTCGTATACGCCTGCTTTTTTCAGCACTTCCGCCGCAATCGCAACGGTGGTGTTCACCGGGTTGGTGATAATGCCCACGCACGCTTTCGGGCAG
Source organism: Salmonella sp. NW177 (assembly GCF_051811585.1). NCBI lineage: Bacteria > Pseudomonadati > Pseudomonadota > Gammaproteobacteria > Enterobacterales > Enterobacteriaceae > Salmonella > Salmonella sp. NW177. The sequence continues at coordinate 5,775 of NZ_JAMMZV010000013.1, forward strand.
GTTTTAGCGATCTGCTGCACCAGGTTTTTCACGATGCCAGCGTTAACGTTAAACAGATCGGAACGGTCCATACCCGGCTTACGCGCCACACCCGCAGAAATCAGTACTACGTCAGCGCCTTCAAGCGCCGGGGTTGCGTCTTCACCGGAGAAACCTTTGATTTTTACAGCGGTGGGGATGTGGCTCAAATCAACGGCCACACCGGGAGTCACTGGAGCGATGTCGTACAGGGAGAGTTCTGAACCTGAAGGCAGTTGGTTTTTTAAAAGTAATGCCAGCGCCTGACCGATACCACCAGCAGCGCCGAGGACTGCGACTTTCATCCTAAACTCCTTATTATATGATTAGCTAAGTGTCTATTGCTCCGCGGCGGCGACCTTAATTCACAAATTCAATGATTACAATCCTCACTCATCAAGAATGCGGAGTCGCGCAATTTTGGCTTTTATGCATTTAATTTGCGTAATCCGGATCGACTGCAACCAGAGAGCAACGTTCCTACAGGTGGTGACAATATACCCTACTATCCTCTCAAAACAACATCATTTTGATAACAATTAATTTACTTTTAATCTTATTTGCGAGGCGTGACACAGGCATGTTTCTTGATAACGAAATTTGATAAAATTCCGCTCTTTCATAACATTATTTCAGCCTTAAACAAGGCAGACTGTTTGCATAAAAATTCATCTGTATGCACAATAATGTTGTTTCTACCGCCATATTACGGGTGACTTATGCGAAGCTCGGCTAAACAAGAAGAACTAGTAAGAGCGTTTAAAGCGCTCCTCAAAGAAGAAAAATTCAGCTCACAAGGCGAAATCGTCCTCGCGTTGCAGGATCAGGGCTTTGAAAATATCAATCAGTCCAAGGTCTCGCGCATGTTGACTAAGTTCGGCGCAGTGCGTACACGTAACGCAAAAATGGAAATGGTGTACTGTCTTCCGGCTGAACTGGGCGTCCCAACAACATCCAGTCCGTTGAAAAATCTGGTGCTGGATATCGACTATAACGACGCTGTCGTGGTGATTCATACCAGCCCCGGCGCGGCACAACTCATCGCGCGCCTGCTGGATTCACTGGGGAAAGCAGAAGGTATTCTCGGCACGATTGCCGGCGACGATACTATCTTCACTACGCCTGCCAGCGGCTTTTCCGTAAGAGATCTGTACGAAGCCATTCTGGAACTTTTTGAACAAGAGCTTTAGTCCCACTTCCTCCGTCGTCGTACGGCGGAGGCACCTTTTTGTCCTCTCCCCTCGCCGCTTTCCTGTACAGCTATCATTTGGCAAATCATGCCCTTAAACATTCACCACATGAATGACAAATCAAAAAAACGCACAAAATGTCAAATTTTTTAACCGATTGATTTTCTTTTATTTTTTAAACAGCAGCGGCGAAAAACAGCAATTTTAATTCCATAACGTTATAAAAAATAAAATTTTTAATATCTTTAAAAAGCAGAAACAATTAGCGTGGTATTAATTAATCGCGTGATTAGTGTATACTTAATTTTGTGATGAGGGTCACGAAACAAAGACCCCAGTAAAGGAATTCGACGAGGTAAAAATCATGAAAATCAAAACCACTGTTGCAACATTAAGTATTCTGTCCGTTCTCTCTTTTGGCGCTTTCGCCGCAGAACCTATCAGCGCAGAGCAAGCGCAAAACCGTGAAGCAATCGGATCGGTTTCAGTCAGCGCTATCGGCTCATCGCCTATGGATATGAACGCCATGCTGAGCAAAAAAGCGGATGAACAAGGCGCTACGGCCTACCACATTACCGAAGCGCGTAGCGGCAGCAACTGGCACGCCACTGCCGAACTGTACAAATAAAATTCACCTGCCATCGCATATAACGTGTCATTGCTTCGCGGAGATATCGCATAAGAAAAGCCCATTAATCCACGAGGTTGACCCTATAAAGGAATAAAAGACCATGAAAACGAAATACATTATCGCATCACTCGGCCTGGCCACTCTGCTCTCTTTCGGCGCAAATGCCGCAGTACACCAGGTCAACGCGGAACAGGCGCAGAATCTGCAACCGATGGGCACCATTTCCGTCTCGCAGATTGGCAGTACGCCAATGGATATGCGCCAGGAGATCGTCGCTAAAGCCGAAAAAGCAGGCGCTAATAGCTATCGCATCATCGAATTAAAAGAAGGTGATAACTGGCACGCCACCGCCGAGTTGTATAAGTAAACCCTCGTCGTCTAACCCGACGACTTGCCCCCGCCTGTCGGGGGCTTTTTTATGCTTTTTCAATGCCGGACATTAAATCGTAGCCGTCCCTCCAGCTCTTCTTCCGCTTCATCAAAGAGTAAAATCAGCGCCCCGTAGCGCCTGCGCAGTTTATCAGGCAGGTGAACGAACTCAATCTCTAGCGGTAGGGGTAAGATATCGCTCATTACCGCATCCCATAATGTATCAAGATCGCTTACTTTCTCACTGGCAAGACCAAACGTCTGCGTAAACTCGCGATAAAAATCGCTTTGGTTTTTAATATCATTAAAATCAAAAGTATAGACATTCATAGCCAGCCACCATCCCCGACAGACAATTGTCTGTTTTACTACTAAGCATCATTATGCAGAGGTTTCACTTCCAGAAACGCTTTTAGCCCCGGAGCACTCTTGCGCTGTTTTTGTATCTCAAATAAGTATAGTCATAAAAAAACCGACGCTTTTGGCATCGGTTCTTGTGGGTTAGCTATCGGTAAGCGCGTTCTGGTATTTATGTAACATGCCCGTCAGGCGTTTAACCGGTTCCGTCACCTGCGGCGGCGCCTCCCAGATACGTAATTTCTCCTGATAGATATCCAGCTCATCCAGCAACTGACCAAAGTAGCGTCGCCGTTTATCATCGCTTCCGGCGGAAATAACATGGTCTGCGGTACGACGAAGCTGGCGGTGGAACACTGACAGATCCTCATTAACCGGTATCGGCGCGTCGCGCAGACGTTGATGAGCAATGATCATCGTTAGCGCCAGGCGAAACTTCGGCAAATCGCCAGGGAATTTATTCATCAGCAAAAAGAGTTGCTGATATAACGCAGGCAGACGGTTTTCTTTACGACGTACCACGTTAGTCGTCATTGCCGAGACCGCAGCGGAAACAAACTGATTAAGCAGCACGCGACCGGTTCGATCTTTGGATTTATCACGCACCAGCAGGATGACGATAAACGCCAGCATACAGCCGACAATTTGCCCCAACGCGCTGTCGAGGAACTGGCTGAAATGGAACGTCATCGGATTATCCAACACAATAATGTTAATCGTACTGGCCAGCGCCCCCATCGACCCCAGACGCCGTTTCTGGACCTCAATGCCGATAAAGAACCCCAATACCGCCAGGCTCAAACATAACAACAGCATACTTTGCTGCGTATTGGGAATAATCACCAGGAAATAGAGCAATCCCAGCGGCAACGCCGCCAGAGTGCCATAAATAAAATCAATGCAGACCATGCGCGGATTGGGTAAACGCATCGCCAGCGAGGTCACCACGGCAATCATCACCATCGCGCCATTACCCGATGTCCAGCCGGTCCATAGCCAGAATAATGTCCCCAGAATGCAGGAAAGCGTGGTGCGCCAGAAGTTCACCATCGCATGGTGACGTTCAGCGGATTCCACTTTAACTACGGGCTCGCCTTGCAGGATCTCTTCTTCCGTCGCGCTGATTTTGGTGTTGCTGATCACGCCGCGTTTAAGCAGCAGATAGCGCGTCGCAGCGCCTACCCAGCTATAAAGCGTGACGGGCGTTTCGCGCTCGCCGGTCCAGACAATGACACGCCGCATCCGTTTTAACTGCCTGTGGACGTCCTGTACCGTTTCAACCGGCGTCTCGAACAGTTCCCGGAATGTATCGGTAATCAGTTCCGGCCGCGTGTTTTGAATAAGATAAGTTTCACAGGATTGCGTAATCAGCGTGAGCGAAAGCGTATTCAACGCTTTCAGGCGGCGGTTAGCGCGTACCCAGCGCGAAGATTCCATATTCAGATTACTTCGCATCCCCTCCAGCGCCGCCGTGCGTCGCACCAGATCGCCCCAGGCGTTGTCGACTTCTTCGCTGTCGCCATGCTTAATACAAAGTTGCATTAGCTGATATTGCGCTACCAGTAAACTGTCCAGTTCGCGATCAACCTCCTGCTTTATCGATCGCGGCGAGAAAAGCAGATCCGCTAAAATAGCGCAGCCAATGCCGATGACGATTTCGCTACAGCGCTCAAGCGCAAATTGCGGCGTAAGCAGCGGCTCCGTCTGAATGGTAATCACAATGATCAGCGCAGTATAACCTGACAGTCCCCACGCATAAGAGTTTTCGATCCGTACTAAAGAGGAGATCCAGGTACAAAAACCGGCCCAGACACAGCACACCAGAATCATCAATAGCGGCGCGCGGATCATAGAGATAATAATGATAAGCGCGGCGATACAGCCAATAAACGTCCCGATAATACGCAACATTCCGCGATAACGGATAGCGCCGGAATAGGGTTCCCCGCCAGCGGCAAATGCCGGGCCTGCCGCCACGATCGCGGCGGTCAGCACCGCCCAACGCGGCGTCTCCAGTTGAAAATGGAAGCCGATAAATAATGCCAGCACAATGGCGCACGCCAGCTTTACCGCAAAGCGAATGTGCTGGTTGGCAATGGAGAAAATGCCCATGACGATTAACCGAATTCGCGCAGCCGGTGCGCCAGTTTACGGAAGAAGGAGTCCTGGCTTGCGTCACGATCCTGCTTACCGGTGATCACGACGGTTGCCGTCGTACCGGCAGGCCACAAATTCCCCTGCTGCTCGTCGAGCCGGATACGCACCGGGACACGCTGGGCCAGACGCACCCATTCGAGGTTAGAGTCTATCGTCGCCATCCCTTTCGCATCGCTGGTACTGCTGGCATTCGTTACCCCTGCCGCCACGCTATCGACGGTACCTTTTAATACCCGGTTGCTGCCAAGCGGCGTGATTTCGGCACGATATCCCGGACGCACGCCTTCCAGCTTGGTCTCTTCCATATAGGCTTGCACGTAAAAAGAGTTCTTTTTCACCAGGGCGACGGCTGTGGAACCGCGGGTAATAAATTCACCGGCATAAACATTGAGGTTAGTTACCCAGCCGTCGGCAGGCGCGCGAATGACGGTGCGTTCCAGATCGAGTTTAGCCAGATCGCGCGTCGCCTGGGCTTTAGCCAGTTGATGCAGTACCGTCTGCAAGACGTTGTTCGCCTGATCGATCTCTTCCCGGGACATCGCCTGTACGCCGAGGCGATTACGGCGACCGGCTTCCTGGCGTTTTTCCTGCGCCAGGACCTGATAATAGGCTACATCAGCTTCCGCTTCCGCCAGCGCTTTTTGATAGCGTGGCTGATCGATGGTAAACAGAACCTGATCCTTTTTCACCAGTTGGTTATCATGCACGTTTACATGGGTAATCAGGCCCGCGACATCCGGGGCAATAGCGACGACATCGGCGCTAAAACGCGCGTCGCGCGTCCAGGGAGATTCGGTGTAATACACCCAGGCGCGGAAAATGGCGATAAAGGCCAGAATAACCAGTACGAGGGTAATGGCCGTACGGGAGAGTTTTCTTGTTAGTGTTTTCACTTCAACCTCAAACGAACAGGCGCGATATTAAATAAAACAGACAACAATACAGCGCGGTATTGAACAGAGCCGGATGCCAGACAAAATCATAGATACCCGTCGGCACAAGCATCCGACGCACCAGCCAAAAAATAGCCAGTGACAAAAGCAATTCGAAAAATATCGGTGGGAAGGAAAGACCAAACACCACGATAACGGGAAACAGACTCATGTTGACCTTGATTTCTGAGAGAGAGCAGGCGATAGATTGTTAAGCTACATCGCCGCAGAGAAGGGCAAGAGACGCCAGGCGAGAGCGACATAGCTCTTATTCGAATAATAGTATATTAACGTAATTGTTATGCTGTTATCTATATTATGTGATCTAAATCACTTTTAAGCCAGAGTGAATAATGGAACGATTAAAACGAATGTCGGTATTCGCCAAAGTTGTCGAGTTTGGCTCTTTTACCGCCGCAGCCAGACAGCTGCAAATGAGCGTATCGTCCATCAGCCAGACTGTGGCGAAACTGGAAGATGAGCTTCAGGTTAAATTGCTCAACCGCAGCACACGCAGCATTGGGCTCACCGAAGCTGGAAAAATCTATTATCAGGGCTGTCGTCGTATGCTGCATGAAGTGCAGGATGTTCACGAGCAGCTTTACGCTTTTAATAACACGCCTATCGGTACATTGCGTATCGGCTGTTCTTCAACCATGGCGCAAAATGTGCTGGCCGGGCTTACCGCAAAATTATTAAAAGAGTATCCCGGTCTGGCGGTCAATCTGGTGACAGGAATTCCGGCCCCGGATTTAATTGCCGACGGGCTGGACGTGGTGATCCGAGTGGGCGCGCTGCAAGACTCCAGCCTGTTTTCCCGTCGACTCGGCGCGATGCCGATGGTTGTGTGCGCCGCCAAGCCCTACCTCGCTCAGTACGGCGTCCCGGAAAAACCCGCCGATCTCAGTAGCCATTCCTGGCTGGAATATAGCGTGCGCCCGGATAATGAGTTTGAACTTATCGCGCCGGAAGGAATTTCTACCCGACTGATTCCACAGGGGCGGTTCGTCACTAACGATCCGATGACGCTGGTACGCTGGCTGACCGCCGGAACCGGAATCGCCTATGTGCCGCTGATGTGGGTGATCGATGAGATCAATCGTGGCGATCTGGAGATCCTGCTGCCTCGCTATCAGTCCGATCCTCGTCCGGTGTACGCGCTGTACACCGAAAAAGATAAGCTGCCGCTTAAAGTGCAGGTAGTGATTAACGCGTTAACTGACTATTTTGTCGATGTCGCACACCTGTTTCAGGGAATGCACGGGCGAGGGAAAGAAAAATAAAAACACCGGGTAATTGCTGAAGACGATTGTAGCCAGATGCCACCCGACGCAGACATTGCCTGATGGCGCTGCGCTTATCAGGCCTGGGCGGCACACACCACAGGCCTGATAAGGCGGACAGTTATGCGGTGCCGCCAACCGTCAGGTTATCGACTTTCAGCGTCGGCTGGCCTACGCCTACCGGCAGACTTTGACCCTCTTTACCGCAGACCCCCACCCCGTTATCCAGCTTAAGGTCGTTGCCGACCATGGAGATCTGTTGCATCGTTTCAATGCCTGATCCAATCAACGTCGCGCCCTTCACCGGCGTCGTGACTTTGCCGTTTTCAATCAGATACGCTTCCGAGGTAGAGAACACAAACTTGCCGGAGGTGATATCCACCTGACCGCCGCCAAAGTTAGGCGCATAGATGCCGTACTCAACGGATTCGATAATTTCCTGCGGCGTTGACTGCCCCGCCAACATATAGGTATTCGTCATACGCGGCATTGGCAGATGCGCATAAGATTCGCGACGCCCGTTACCGGTCGGCGCAGCGCCCATCAGGCGCGCGTTCAGCTTGTCCTGCATGTATCCTTTCAGCACGCCATTTTCAATCAATACGTTGTACTGGCCTGGCGTACCTTCATCATCGATAGCAACGGAGCCGCGACGGTTCATCATTGTGCCGTCGTCCACTACGGTGCAAAGCGCGGAGGCAACCTGCTCGCCGATCTGACCGCTAAACACAGACGTCCCACGACGGTTAAAATCACCTTCCAGCCCGTGACCGACCGCTTCGTGCAGCAATACGCCCGGCCACCCGGCACCCAGAACCACCGGTAACGTCCCCGCTGGCGCAGCGACCGCGGAGAGATTAACCAGCGCCATGCGTACCGCTTCTTTCGCCCACGCGTCGGCGCGAACCTCGCCGTCGAGATCGGCAAGAAAATACTCATAACCAAAGCGACCGCCGCCGCCGCTGGCGCCGCGCTCGCGTTTACCGTCTTCTTCCACCTGCACGCTAACGGACAACCGCACCAGTGGACGGACATCCGCCGCCAGCGTCCCGTCGGTCGCCGCCACGAGGATTAATTCATATACGCCGGTCAGGCTGGCGTTAACTTCCTGCACGCGTTTATCGGCTTCTCGCGCCACTTTATCAACGCGTCTGAGGATATCCAGCTTCTCTTCGCGGCTCATACTTTGCAGCGGATCAAGGGTGGTGTAGAGCGGCTGATGCGCTACGGCGGCGAGCGTTTTTACCTTGCCTTCGCCGTTCTCGCGTACAATGGTTCGCGCTGCCTGCGCACTCTGCTCCAGCGCCAGGAGGCTTATCTGGTCAGCATAAGCAAAACCGGTTTTTTCGCCACTAATGGCGCGAACGCCAACGCCCTGGTCGATATTATATGAACCATCTTTAATGATGCGGTCTTCTAAAACCCAGGATTCGTGATAGCTCGACTGAAAATAGAGGTCGCCATAATCAAGACGGCGTTCGGCCAGTTGGCCCAAAATAGCGAACAGATCCTGATGGTTCAGGCCATTCGCCGCTAGCAATTGTTCACTTACCAGGTTCAGACTCATCGTTTTTGCTACTCGTTGATTTCTGCCGGATGGCGGTTCACGCCTTATCCGGACTACGTTGTTAGATTGTACAAACCGGATAAACGCAGCGCCGTCCGGCATGACTATTTACTGAGAGTGGGGCAATTCCTCGCCCCCGTCAAATCATTGCTGGCTTTCTTTTATCGGTTGGCGCAGAACTTCGTTGATCTGCGGCGCATCGACCGGACCGGTAATGCGATAACGCAGAATGGAGACCTTGCTCCATAGCGGCCCCAACACTTTACTGGCGGCAAATACCGCCGCGCCGACAATCGGGTTAACGGCAAACGCGGCGGCGACGCCCACGGTGGCGGAAATTTCCGGCGCGACAACGGCCTCCATATCAAGACGACGACGCACCAGATCAACAGAACCTTTCATTGCAATATCCGCTTCCAGCCCATCCACCAGCGTATCGTCAGTATGCAGGACGCCATCTTTAATCCACGCGGTACTATGAATAGAGTCGAAATAGAAACCCTCGCTAAAGGTATCTCTGAAGTCAAACCGCAGCTTACGCAGCAACGCATCAAAACTGAGCAGCCGCAGTAACTGTCCGGCATGACCGCTACTGAGATCAGTAAACTCGCCTTTACCCAGACGCGTACGTAAAATCCCGTTGAGCGTGGCTTCCTCAGGTTGCCAGGGCGGGTTTCGCCAGTGCAGATCGTAATCTACGTTAAAAGACGCGTTCTGGATTGGCGTTGAGATGCCGAAGAACCCGGCAGCCGTGTCGAGGTTACTACCATGCAGACTACCTTTCAGCGAGGTTCGTTCATTACCCGGCGCATTCACCCACTCGCCGTTCGCTTTCAAACGGGCGAATCCGGTATCGATCAGGCCATTCGCCAGAGTCAGCGTATTGCCTTTGATGGCGAAATCGCCATCAATACGCCCATATTTTTGCCCCCACAGCCAGCACTCTTCGCAGCGAAGCTGTAAGTCCGGCCAGCCGCGGAAGCTAATCGTGTTCGCCGAAGCCAACGGCGATGTCGGCGTTGGTGACGAGGCGTGCGTTTTTGCGACGCCAGGGTTGTAGTACAGGTACTTAATGTTCGCCAGCCACGGCGCATGGTTGCGCATGAGCAGCGTGGCGTTCACCTCACGGCCCTGCGCTTCAATTTTTGTTCCGTTCAGCGAGGGGGCTGAAACAACGCTCAAATTGTTCCACTGCTGGCCACCCAGCGATAGCGCGGGAGTACGCAACGTGACGCGTTGAGGAAACTCGGCCGAACTGCTCACGTTATCCGCCGCGCCTTTCTGGAATAACGCCAGCCACTGCGCGCCATCCAGCGCCGGCAGATTGAGCTCAACGCCTTGTTGAGCAGGTAATGGCGGAATCGTCCGGCTGTCCGTCGTCCAGATAGCCCGATCCAACGTCAGCTTCTGATTTAATAACCAGCGGCTGTTAAAGTGATTTTTACTCCCTGCGCTCCCCGTTAGCGCAAAACTTTTCAGGTTGCCGTCAGCCTGAATGTTCACCGGAATGGCTTCGCCTGCGGGTTTATTTAGCGGAGAAGGTAAGTGACTGCTCACATTTCTCAGATCGCCGTTCAGCTCGATGTGATAAGTGGTGTCAGCGTGATATGGAAGATCGATGCCGACTTTACCATTCCACGTCACGCTGCCGCTCAGGGCGTCATTCAGTTGCGGCGGTAAGACGCCCATACGCGTTGGCTGCCAGTTACCGTTCAGGTTGACGGCGACCTGATAGGCTTTTGCCCCTTCCGTCGTACTGAAATCCAGGTTCAGCGGCTGATTAAACCAGTTTGCCGTCAGCGGCCCGCTTTTTAGCGCGCCATTCACAAAGCTGAATTTACCGTTCAGATTTTTGAGCGTGCTGTTTAGCGGCTTAATAAACAGACTGTTATTACGCAACGAGACATCGCCCTCGGCGGTAACCTGTTCGCCATCCAGCGGAATATCAAGATGTAAGCGAGCATTCACATCGCCATCTAACTGGAGCTCCGCCAGCGTCGAGCCAAGCGAGTCTTTTAGCGGCGTCTCGTCAAAATAAGGCCCAACGGCTTTTCCCGGCCCGTTAATATCGGCATCAATGAGCAGTTTCTCTTTGGAATAATCCGGAATCGCCGCTGCGAGTTTGCTGGCCTTCACCCCGCCCAAATCGACGCTATCCGAACGCATCCACAGACCGTCGTTCAGGAAATCCAGTTCAATGTTGAGATTTTTTAGCGCCGGCCAGTCGGGTTGAAAAGCAAACGTCGCATTGCGTAGCGGCACCAGCACTTCAAACTGACCTTCGTTATGCTTATAGGGAAAGAGGTGCGGGTTACCACCGTAAACCAACGTGGCGTTATCCGCCTCGCCGCCCTGAATCGCGCCGCTAAGGTAATCGACCAGCGCTTTGCCCATCAGGTTTTCCGGAAAATAGCGCCACGCCTGAGATCCATCGTCGGTACTGATTCCGGCCAGAATGCCCAGCCACGGTTCGTCGCCCGTCGGTTGCAGATAGCGGAACCCGCCGCGCGCATGTACCGCCTTTGCTTTGACGTCAATGTCGCGGCCATCAAGCTGAAAGCCGTTCTCATTCTTCAACCAGCTAAGCGTCGCGACGCCGTTTTCAATTTCCAGCGGCGCGCGAAAAACGGTTTCATAGGGCATCTTAGCCTGCTGCATCGCAACCTTCATCTGCCCGTCTTCTACGCTTCCCGCCAGCGTACCGGAAAAATGTTCCGCGCCGGGCAACAGCTTCCACTGTTTCCAGGCAAGATTTTCCCACGATGCCTGAAAACGCGTTTTTTCGGTGGCCTGTAGCGGAATATCCAGCGCCAGTGTGGCGATCTTTCCGCTCGGCTGCGTAGCCTGCCATATTTCGCCCAGCACAGGCGACAGTTTAGCCGCCAGCGGACGTAATGCTTCCAGCCCCGCCAGTTCAAGATTACTGGCGCGAATGCGTAGCTCATCGCTACGTGTGTGATTCTCACCGCCGACGTCCTGCTGCGGGAGCCAGGCCACGGTTAAGGCTCCGCTCGGCCAGGGTTTACCATCAAGCGTAATCCGTGTGTCCGGAATATAAAACTGCCAGCCCGGCTGCTCGCGGCTAATCTGCGCCGTCAGGTTATCGACAGACAGCGTGTGCGTCGTGTTATCGCCCAGCCAGCTTGCGCCGCCCTGTTTCAGCCAGACGTCTCCTCCGGCGATTTCACCTTTACTGAGCGTCATCCAGCCTTCCAGACTGAAACGCGCCGTCTGGAGCGCCACATTATCCTGCATCCATTTGCCCAGCCACGGCTTGACGTCAATATCGTCGGCCTGTAACCAGACTCTGCCGTTATTCAGCAAACCGTCGTCATCGCGTAAATCCATCCGCACCTGCATCACGCCGTGCTGCCCGGTCAGGCTGGAGAGGCTGACCTCGCCTTCGGCGCGGTGCCGCTCTTTGCCGTTTAGCCAGGTAAGCTGTGGGATCGCCAGCTCCGCGCGTTGTCCGGAAAGCGTCAGAAAACTGATTTGGCTATCGCGCAGATCGAAATGATCGAACTGCCGCAGGAAAAGATCGCTTAAACGGCTGGTTTCGATGCCTTCGCCGTCGCTGCTTTGAAGAGGCGTGTTGGTGCGGAAATTGAGTTGCCAGAAGGTCAGGTCGCGAAACTGCCAGCGCATATGCAACAGGCTTTGCCAGACGTCCAGCGCCAGCGTAACGCGTTTTATCGACAGTTCGCCGCCATCTTTCAGGGCGGCATGAATATTATGCGCTTCCAGCGTAGGGCCAAAATTTTGCCAGCTTGCGGAGAGTTGGCTGGCGGCCACCGGCACGCCGGTCACAGACTCAATCTTATTCAGGATAGCTGGACGCCAGGCGTCAAGATGAGGCAACGCCAGGCGCAGCCCGCTAACCAGCAGCGCTGCAATGACGATGAGCGCGGCTCCAGTGAGCAATAAAATCCCCGGCAATCGCCTCACGCGTCTCTCCTTGTCTGCCAAAAAATACGACTCACAACCTTGCTTTGCCGGACGGCGGCGTGAACGCCTTATCCGGCCTGCAAATGCTCGTACGGGTCGCGGTCTTTTACATCATTACGACGTCAAACTGCTCCTGGTTATAAAGCGGTTCGACCTGAACTTTAACCTGTTTGCCGACAAAGATTTCGACTTCCGCCAGCGCGTGTGATTCTTCGCCTTTCAGCGCTTCCGCCACCGCAGGAGAAGCATAAACCAGGAAGCGATCGGAGTCATAAGCGTGATGAACACGTACAATTTCACGCATGATCTCATAGCAGACGGTTTCCACCGTTTTTACCGTCCCGCGGCCATGACAAGTTGGACACTCGTTACAAAGCACATGTTCCACGCTTTCACGAGTCCGTTTACGGGTCATTTCCACCAGTCCCAGCGGCGAAAAACCGTTAATACTGGTTTTCACGCGATCCTTACTTAACGCCTGTTCCAGCGAATGCAGCACCCGGCGGCGATGATCTTCATTATTCATGTCGATAAAATCGATAATGATAATGCCGCCCAGATTACGCAGGCGTAGCTGGCGGGCAATGGCCTGAGTCGCTTCAATATTGGTATTAAAAATGGTGTCGTCGAGATTACGGTGTCCGACAAACGCGCCGGTATTGATATCTACCGTCGTCATCGCTTCGGTTTGGTCGATAATCAGATAACCGCCAGACTTGAGTTCAACCTTACGCTCCAGCGCGCGCTGGATCTCATTTTCCACGTCATAAAGATCGAAGATCGGCTGATGGCCACTGTAATGCTCCAGCTTACTGGTCATTTCCGGGATGTATTCTGCGGTAAACTCCAGCAGCGACTCATAGGTCAGACGTGAGTCGACGCGAATTCGGTCCAACTGCGCATCGGCGAAATCGCGCAGCACGCGCTGCGCCAGCGCCAGTTCGCCATACATCTGGTAGCGCGTTTGCGGACGCTTTTTGCGCTCCATGACTTTCGTCCAGACGCGCTTGAGATAGGCGGCGTCAGACGCGAGATCCTCTTCACACACGCCTTCCGCTGCGGTACGAATAATAAACCCGCCCTGTTCGTCGCAGTATTCCGCCACCACCTTTTTCAGGCGCTCGCGTTCACTTTCGCTTTCGATGCGCTGGGAAACGCCAACGTGTGACGCGCCGGGCATAAAAACAAGGTAACGGGAGGGCAACGTGATGTCCGTGGTCAAACGCGCGCCTTTCGTGCCGAGCGGATCTTTCACTACCTGCACCATCAGATCCTGTCCCTGACGCACCAGTTCGGAGATATCGCGCACCGTAAACTGTTTTTGCTCGTCGCCCGCCACGCATTCGGTATGCGGCATAATATCGGAAGCGTGAAGAAATGCGGCTTTATCCAGCCCAATATCTACAAAAGCCGCCTGCATACCTGGAAGTACACGACTTACACGACCTTTGTAGATATTGCCTACGATTCCGCGTCGCGCTTCGCGCTCAATATGGATTTCCTGAAGAATACCGCCATCAATGTACGCCACGCGCGTTTCCGATGGCGTTACGTTTACCAACAATTCAGCCGTCATGTTTATCCCTTTTATCACGCAGTGCGTTAAAATGACTCAACAACTCATACGTTTCAACCAGCGGTAAGCCGACCACGGCGTGATAGCTGCCATTTATCTTCCTGACAAAACAGCCACCCTGCCCCTGAATACCGTATGCACCTGCTTTATCTAAAGGCTCGCCGCTGGCGACATAGCCAGTAATATCCTGCGCAGAAAGCGTGCGGAAAGTCACCTCCGTTACCACCAGACAATCCAGCGTCTGCTGCGAGTCCGCAAGCGCAACAGCAGTCATCACCTGATGCGTATTTCCGGAAAGCAAACGCAGCATTTCTGCGGCATGAGCGGCGTCGCGCGGCTTTTCCAGCACCTCGCCGTTTAACACGACTATCGTATCCGCGCCCAATACCGGCAGATCACGGGGAACCAGCGCCACGCCAGCCTGCGCCTTTTCGCGCGCCAGCCGAACAACATACTGCTGCGCGCTTTCCTGAGCACGCCGTTGCTCTTCAATACCAGGCACGACCTGCTCGAATGAAAATCCAAGTTGAGTCAATAATTCCTGGCGACGCGGGGAACCGGAAGCAAGATACAGAGTTGTCATATCGACCTTTATTGCACAGCAAACTGCTGGCGTACTTTACGCATCAGCAAAAAGAGCCAGGGCCACAGCACGCCATTGACTACACTACTCCAGAACACTTCCGGTCTGAAAGAGACGTTGATCACTAAAAACTCGGCCCAGAAAACAATAATGTCCACGGCCAGTGAAAGCAACATTACCACCAGCGCCTGCTGCCAGAGCGCCAGGTTACGGAAGAGCTGGAATTTCAGAGCGACCAGATAGGCGACAATACTCATCGACAGAGCGCGCACGCCAAGTGTGGAACCGCTGATGAGATCAAGTATGGCACCCATCACAAATCCCGTCCCCACATTTACGCGGTGCGGCAGGGCCAGAATCCAGTACAGTAAGATGAGCAAAACCCAGTTTGGCCGGAAAACAATGATGTCGTCCGGCCAGGGCATGATTTGCAGCAACAGCGCAATAAGAAACGAGAGCCAGATAACCCAGCGCCCCTGGCTACGATAGCTCGCCACCATTACCCTCCCGGCGCACGCGCAGGCGGCGTGGTCGCGCCCGAAGGCGATGGTTGCGTTGATACCGGCGCAGTCTGGCCCGCAGATGGCTGAGTAATCCCCGTCGCCGGGTCCGGCACTGGCGCCGGCGGCCCCATCGCATCCGGAGAAGGCAACACCTGCGGCATCATCTGCATCAGGCGCTCATTGGCGACGCGGTGAACCTCTTCCGGCGTCATCGGATTGGCGCCGTTACGATCGGCTCCCCACAACAGCAGCAGATAGCGTAAACGCTGCAAACCCGCGGTTGGACGTGCCTGAATGACGGTATAGGCGCGCTGAGTGTCCAGCTTGACGGAAGAGACCACCGCCACCGGATACCCTTCCGGGAAACGCCCACCAAGTCCGGACGTTACCAGCACATCGCCGACGCGAATATCGGTATTGGCGGGCAGATGTTCAAGCTGAAGATCGTCAGTGCAGCCGTTACCGGCGGCAATCACGCGGATGTCATTGCGCAGTACCTGAATCGGCAGCGCATGAGTCGCATCGCAAATCAGCAGTACGCGGCTGGTCAGTTTCGCCACGGCGACAACCTGCCCTACGACGCCTTTGTCGCTAATGACCGGTTGACCTTCATATACGCCATTAACGCTGCCTTTATCGATAACGACCTGATCGCTGTAAGGATCGTTAACCGTTGAAATAACCTGCGTCACCATTTTCTGCTCGTCCTGACGCAGCGGCGACCCCAGCAGCTCGCGCAACCGCGCGTTCTCCTGTTTGTACTGCCCCAGCATCAGCAGGTCGCTGTTTTTTAGCAGTAATTCCTGGCGCAGCGCCCGGTTTTCCAGCTCAAGCTGGTCGCGAGAAGCCAGCGTTTGCGACACGCTGTCGAGCAGTTCACGAGGGCCGTTTGAAATAAAATAGAAAGGACTGACGGCAGTGTCCATGTACGTTCGGATTTGACTGAACGTCCCCAGGCGGCTGTCGGCAATGATAACGCCGAGCGCCACCAGCACCGCCAGAATAAGGCGAATCTGTAGCGACGGGCCACGGCTAAAAATTGGCTTCATAGGCTATGCGTATTCTCGCGTCGGAGAGGCAGGATAATCCAGGGATAATCCTGCCCGTATCCAACTACTCTTCGCTGAACAGGTCGCCGCCGTGCATATCGATCATTTCCAGCGCCTTGCCGCCGCCGCGCGCCACACAGGTCAGCGGATCTTCAGCAACCACGACAGGAATGCCCGTCTCTTCCATTAACAGACGGTCAAGGTTACGCAGCAGCGCGCCGCCGCCGGTGAGCACCATACCGCGCTCGGAGATGTCTGACGCCAGCTCCGGCGGACACTGTTCCAGCGCCACCATTACCGCGCTGACGATACCGGTCAACGGTTCCTGCAACGCTTCCAGAATCTCGTTTGAGTTCAGGGTAAAGCCGCGTGGAACGCCTTCCGCCAGGTTACGGCCACGCACTTCGATCTCGCGGACTTCGTCGCCCGGATAAGCGGAACCGATTTCGTGTTTAATACGTTCTGCGGTGGCTTCACCAATCAGAGAACCGTAGTTACGACGAACGTAATTAATGATGGCTTCGTCGAAGCGGTCACCACCAATACGGACAGAAGAAGAGTAAACCACGCCGTTCAGGGAGATCACGGCAACTTCAGTGGTACCACCACCGATATCCACAACCATTGAACCGGTTGCTTCAGAAACTGGCAGACCTGCGCCGATCGCGGCCGCCATCGGCTCTTCGATCAAAAAGACTTCACGGGCGCCTGCGCCCTGAGCGGATTCACGAATCGCGCGGCGTTCTACCTGCGTCGCGCCGACCGGCACGCATACCAGTACGCGCGGGCTTGGGCGCATAAAGCTGTTGCTGTGCACTTGTTTAATAAAGTGCTGGAGCATTTTTTCGGTCACAAAGAAGTCAGCGATAACGCCGTCTTTCATCGGACGGATCGCAGCGATATTGCCCGGCGTACGGCCCAGCATCTGCTTCGCATCATGACCGACTGCAGCCACGCTTTTCGGCGAACCGGCACGATCCTGACGAATGGCCACAACGGAAGGCTCATTCAATACGATGCCTTGTCCTTTTACATAAATGAGGGTATTCGCGGTACCCAGGTCAATGGACAGGTCATTGGAAAACATGCCACGAAATTTTTTCAACATACTAAGGGATAATCCTGAAAGCTGGGGCGGAAAACAAAATCCGCTTACTTTACCAACCACACGCAGCAGCGACAAGGCGCAAAAATCATCTGCTACGGTGAAAATTAGTGCAGTTCGTTTCCTTTGTTACAAATCTCGGCCTGAGTCCCTCAGGGCTGAAAAAATCAGCAGCAATCCTCGCCTTCGTTTGCAACCTGTCAAAGGTCATTCACCTGCATATTTGCTGCAACAATCTGGCGAGCAGACAAGCACACCCCCATGAGGCGCAGCGCGCGTTATTCTACGTGAAAACAAATTAAACGGCAGGTTAAACCGAGTATCTTTGCGAATATTTTTTCACGTTTGTGTCAAGTAGTTGGGAGGAGGCAAAAAAATCACCCTGCCCGCCAGCCACGCCGCGTTTTGTCAGCGTCTGCCACTCGCCGCGCGAACGGACGCCCGTCGCGTAAACCTGCGTAGGCGTACCCGCGCAGGCCTCTACCAGACTTTGAACCAGAAGCTGGTTTTCCGTTCGCTTCTCAATGTTTCTGACCAGACTCGGATGCAGCTTGAGTAATTCCACATTGAGCGCTTTAATCCAGCTCGTGCTAACCAGCGTCAAACCCGCCTGTGTCACCGCCACCCGAACGCCAAGCGCATTGACTAAGCGAAGGATGGGTTGTAACCGGCTGATGTGTTGACAAACATCTGCCTCCGCAAGTTCAATAATTATGCGATTTCGCTGTGATTTTTCACACTGCATTAACGTATCGCGCAACCAGCGCTGAAAACGCGGACGAATCAGCGACTCAACCGTCAACTGCATTGCCAGATTTTCATCCGGCCAGTAGCCCAGCAACGTAATCAGGCGGCTAATTTGTAATCTGTCATACTCTTCCGATAAACCAAATTGCAACACCATCGGCATATACTCCGCCGAGCTCACCTCTTCTTTACCGTCATAGATGCGACACATCAATTCCCGATGATGTACGCGACCTTCTCGCGTGACCGCTGGTTTTTGATAAAGTCGCGGTCCGCCCCGGTTCAGCATCTGCTCAATCAATGTGCGCCAGCGCACATTGCCGCGCCCTTTTTCCGGCAGAGTGTCGTCGTAAATAGCCCAGCTATTTCCCCCCTGCAGGGCGGCATTCCGCGCCGCGGCTTCAGCATGTTCCATCACCTGCTCGGTGGACTGTCCGCTGCGCCAGGCGCAAATGCCGATATGTACCATATCGTCACGATCGAGCATTTTGTTAGCCGGTAGCGCATCGACAGCTTTTAAAAGTTGTCCGGCAATACTTTCCGCTTCTTTCAGCGTTCGATGCGGTAGCAGCACGGCAAAGTCGCTGCGGTGATAACGCGCCAGCAGCGAGCCTGGGTAACGCATAATAAATGTCGATAGCAGATTGATAAGCATAAACATCTGCTCTTCCGCCTGATTGCCTCCCAGGCTGTCGCGCAGAAGATTGAAGTCTGGCAAGCGGATCATCATCACCACGCCATGCACTCCCACTTTTTCCTGATCTTCCAGCAGCGTCGCCAGTTGGTTATCAAAGAACAGACGGTTACCGAGTCCGGTTTTGGTGTCCTGCGCGGCGTAGGAGCGAATGAGGGTGTCCAGGCGGCTACGCTGTTCGTGAGCAAACTGAATTTCGGAAAGCAATACATCAAGCGCGCTACTGGTGCGCGCTGGCCATTCGTAAACAGAACCGCGGACATTCGCCCCGCGTTCGCCGTTCAGAATACGCGTTGAGCGAATTTCCAGAAGCTCTTGCCCGGAAAGCTGCCGCTGCAGCCAGCGCACCGATAAAAACAAAATCAGAACGATAAAACCGATCGCCAGCGTCAGCGGCGCCGTGGTGATCAGTGAGTGAAAATAGTTACCCATCGGGTCCTGATAAACCAGACGTAGCGACATTCCTGGATGTTTTATCAGCGGTACGACCAGCTCGCGATACATGTCGCTGGTGCCGGCTGGCCGATAACCTCTGGCGCGAGAATGGCTGTAGACGCTGCGCTCCCCCTGCAACAGATCGACACGCACAATATCGGAAGCGATCATGAGTTCGTCGATTTGCGGCGTCAGCGAGACAATATCATGGGTCACCAGGTGCGTATCAATGGCTGTCGCCGTCGCCTGCACACGGCTGACATACTTATACTGTACGGCGTTATAAAAGCTTAGCGAGCAACCTATCAGAGTCACGAAGATCGTTAACCCCGTGAGCAGCGTGATAAAAGCTGAGAATTTCGTCGTTAATCGCATCCTTGAGTTAACTCCGACGGTTATAAACAGTATGAAAAAGCGAATCTGAAGGCGGAATTCGCCACGGCGCGCAATGAAGCAGGCATACTACCAAAATGGATCTATCTGGCAATTTATTGCGTTGCATCGGCATCACGTTTTAATTAGCGAGTATAGTCTTCGTAGCTATTTTTCCAATCTACCATGTAAAGTGAGGACAGGTTATGCAGGCGTTGATCTTAGAACAGCAGGACGGTAAAACCCTCGCATCCGTGCAACATCTCGAAGAGAGTCAACTGCCGGCAGGTGATGTGACGGTGGATGTCCACTGGTCCAGCCTGAATTATAAAGATGCTCTGGCTATCACCGGAAAAGGGAAAATTATCCGTCATTTTCCGATGATTCCTGGTATTGATTTCGCCGGCACCGTTCACGCAAGCGAAGATCCTCGCTTTCATGCAGGCCAGGAAGTACTACTGACTGGCTGGGGCGTGGGCGAAAACCACTGGGGCGGCCTGGCCGAACGCGCACGCGTTAAAGGCGACTGGCTGGTCGCGCTGCCTGCGGGACTGAGCAGCCGTAACGCCATGATCATCGGCACCGCCGGTTTTACCGCCATGCTGTGCGTCATGGCGCTTGAAGATGCAGGTATTCGCCCGCAAGACGGTGAGGTTGTCGTCACCGGCGCCAGCGGCGGCGTGGGCAGCACTGCCGTTGCATTACTGCATAAGCTGGGCTATCAGGTTGCAGCAGTATCAGGACGTGAAAGCACCCACGGCTATCTTAAGAGCCTGGGAGCTAACCGTATTCTCAGCCGCGATGAGTTTGCTGAATCTCGCCCGTTGGAAAAACAGCTGTGGGCCGGTGCAATTGATACCGTTGGCGATAAAGTGCTGGCGAAAGTCCTGGCACAGATGAACTATGGCGGTTGCGTGGCCGCCTGCGGCCTGGCGGGCGGCTTCGCGCTGCCGACCACCGTTATGCCATTCATTCTGCGTAATGTGCGTTTGCAAGGGGTGGACTCGGTGATGACCCCACCGGCACGTCGCGCAGAAGCCTGGGCGCGTTTGGTTAAGGATCTGCCGGAATCGTTCTATGCTCAGGCCGCCACAGAGATTACGCTGGCGGATGCGCCGAAGTTCGCCGATGCCATCATCAATAATCAGGTTCAGGGCCGTACGCTGGTGAAGATAAAATAACGTCACGTATAAAAAAATTTACACTTAATTAACTATTTATTTTTACACATTGACACACTCCCTGTCATATTCACTACACGCCATGTTGTGGTGGGTAGACCGGGAGTCTGTGATGAAAAAGATACGTCCATTAACAGAAGCCGATGTGACTGCGGAATCGGCTTTTTTTATGCAGCGCCGACAGGTGCTAAAAGCATTAGGCATCAGCGCGGCCGCCTTATCCTTACCCTCAACGGCGCAGGCCGATCTCTTCAGTTGGTTTAAAGGCAACGATCGTCCGAAAGCGCCTGCCGGTAAACCGCTTGAGTTTAGTCAGCCTGCCGCCTGGCGAAGCGATTTAGCGTTAACGCCGGAAGATAAGGTGACGGGCTACAACAATTTCTATGAGTTTGGCCTTGATAAAGCCGACCCGGCGGCCAATGCCGGAAGTCTGAAAACCGAACCGTGGACGTTGAAAATCAGCGGGGAAGTCGCGAAGCCATTTACGCTGGATTACGACGATTTAACACATCGTTTCCCATTAGAAGAGCGTATCTATCGAATGCGCTGCGTCGAAGCGTGGTCCATGGTCGTGCCGTGGATTGGTTTCCCTTTATATAAGCTACTCGCGCAGGCACAGCCCACCAGCCACGCTAAATATGTGGCATTCGAAACGCTATACGCGCCGGATGATATACCGGGACAGAAAGATCGCTTTATTGGCGGCGGACTGAAATACCCTTATGTCGAAGGGCTACGTCTGGACGAAGCCATGCATCCGCTGACTCTGATGACCGTTGGCGTCTATGGTAAGGCGTTACCCCCGCAAAACGGCGCGCCTATTCGACTCATCGTTCCATGGAAGTATGGTTTTAAAGGTATTAAATCTATTGTCAGCATTAAACTCACCCGCGAACGTCCGCCAACCACCTGGAATTTGTCGGCTCCCAACGAATATGGTTTTTATGCCAATGTGAACCCGCATGTGGATCATCCACGCTGGTCTCAGGCTACCGAACGCTTTATTGGTTCAGGCGGTATCCTCGATGTGCAAAGGCAGCCGACGCTGCTGTTTAACGGCTACGCCAATGAAGTCGCTTCGCTGTATCGCGGTCTCAATTTGCGGGAGAATTTTTAAGTGCGTCTGACAGCAAAACAGATAACCTGGCTAAAAGTTTGTCTGCATCTTGCCGGTTTTTTGCCGCTTCTGTGGCTCTTTTGGGCGATAAATCACGGTGGACTCAGCGCAGACCCGGTAAAGGATATCCAACACTTTACCGGCAGAACCGCGCTCAAATTTTTGCTCGCCACCTTGCTGGTTTCACCGCTGGCGCGCTACGCTAAACAGCCATTATTGATACGCACACGCCGCCTGTTAGGATTATGGTGTTTCGTTTGGGCTACGCTGCATTTAACCAGCTATGCCTTACTGGAACTGGGGATACATAACCTGGCGTTGTTAGGAAGCGAGTTGATTTCACGCCCTTATTTGACGCTTGGGATCATTAGCTGGCTGGTGTTATTGGCGCTGACGTTGACCTCAACGCAATTTGCGCAGCGTAAATTGGGCAAACGCTGGCAAACACTGCATAACGTCGTCTATCTTGTCGCGATCCTGGCTCCCATACATTACCTGTGGTCGGTAAAGATTTTATCACCGCAACCGGTCATCTACGCGGCATTAGCGTTAGCCCTTTTAGCGTTGCGTTACCGGAAGTTTCGCCAGTGGTGGCGCTAGTTTGGTGAACTGTGCGGTCGATTGCAAAACGCAAAACAGGTAATGTCCTTTTTATGTTTCGGGTTGATTATCTTCCCTGATAAGACCAGTATTTAGCTGCCAATTGCGACGAAATAGTTATAATGTGCGACTTTACATTGCCCAACGGCGATTTTCGTTCGCAGAAAGGGTGACAATCGAGCAATGAAGGTATATTTTGTTTTTTGCCCGAAAATGGCAGAAGATAGCCACACAATGACTGGCAAATCATGAATTTCACCTTCGGGTGCTACGGCATAACAGGCAAATCAAAGATGCGCGGTATTTTACCCGCGGCAGTCATTCACATGCTTTACAGACGGCGCTAAAACGCCTGTCACAATCACACTAAACAAAGAGTACGGAACCCACTCATGGATATTCGTAAGATTAAAAAACTGATCGAGCTGGTTGAAGAATCAGGTATCTCCGAACTGGAAATTTCTGAAGGCGAAGAATCTGTTCGCATCAGCCGCACAACGGCAAACGCCGGTTTTCCGGTGATGCAGCAGGCTTATGCGGCGCCGATGATGCAGCAACCCGCTCTGTCTAACGCTGTCGCGCCAGCGGCTACTCCAGCAATGGAAGCGCCTGCCGCAGCGGAAATCAGTGGTCACATCGTACGCTCCCCAATGGTTGGTACTTTCTACCGCACCCCAAGCCCGGACGCGAAAGCGTTCATCGAAGTGGGCCAGAAAGTGAACGTGGGCGATACCCTGTGCATCGTTGAAGCCATGAAAATGATGAACCAGATCGAAGCTGACAAAGCAGGTACTGTGAAAGCGATTCTGGTCGAAAGTGGTCAACCGGTAGAATTTGACGAGCCACTGGTCGTCATCGAGTAACGAGGCGAACATGTTGGATAAAATTGTCATCGCCAACCGCGGCGAGATCGCACTACGTATTCTTCGAGCCTGTAAAGAACTCGGCATCAAGACCGTCGCTGTGCACTCAAGCGCGGATCGCGATTTAAAACACGTATTGCTGGCGGATGAGACGGTCTGTATTGGCCCGGCACCGTCCGTAAAAAGTTATCTGAACATCCCGGCTATCATTAGCGCCGCTGAAATCACCGGCGCGGTGGCAATCCACCCGGGTTACGGCTTCCTTTCTGAGAACGCCAATTTTGCCGAGCAGGTTGAACGCTCCGGCTTTATCTTTATCGGCCCGAAAGCGGATACCATCCGCCTGATGGGCGATAAAGTGTCCGCGATTACCGCGATGAAAAAAGCGGGCGTGCCGACCGTACCAGGATCTGACGGCCCGCTGGGCGACGATATGAATGCGAACCGCGCTCATGCCAAACGTATTGGCTATCCGGTGATCATCAAAGCGTCCGGCGGCGGCGGCGGCCGCGGTATGCGCGTGGTTCGTAGCGATGCTGAACTGGCGCAGTCCATCTCCATGACCAAAGCGGAAGCGAAAGCGGCTTTCAGCAACGACATGGTATACATGGAAAAATACCTGGAAAATCCACGCCACATCGAAATTCAGGTGCTGGCGGACGGCCAGGGCAACGCTATCTATCTGGCGGAACGCGACTGTTCCATGCAGCGTCGCCACCAGAAAGTGGTTGAAGAGGCCCCGGCGCCAGGCATTACGCCGGAACTGCGTCGCTATATCGGCGAACGCTGCGCGAAAGCGTGCGTAGACATCGGCTATCGCGGCGCAGGGACGTTCGAATTCCTGTTCGAAAACGGCGAGTTCTATTTCATCGAAATGAACACCCGTATTCAGGTTGAACACCCGGTGACTGAAATGATTACCGGCGTCGATTTGATCAAAGAGCAGTTGCGCATCGCGGCGGGTCAGCCGCTGTCGATCACACAGGACGAAGTTGTCGTTCGAGGCCATGCGGTAGAATGCCGTATCAATGCCGAAGATCCGAACACCTTCCTGCCAAGCCCTGGCAAAATCACGCGCTTCCATGCGCCTGGCGGCTTTGGCGTTCGCTGGGAATCTCATATCTACGCGGGCTACACGGTGCCGCCGTACTATGATTCCATGATCGGCAAACTCATCTGCTACGGTGAAAACCGCGACGTGGCGATTGCCCGTATGAAAAATGCCCTGCAGGAACTGATTATCGATGGTATCAAAACCAATATCGATCTGCAGACCCGCATCATGAATGACGAGCACTTCCAGCACGGTGGAACCAACATCCACTATCTGGAGAAAAAACTCGGTCTTCAGGAAAAGTAATCGCACGTTAATCTCAAAAGGCCGGTGAATCCGGCCTTTTTTATTTCTGGGGATAGCGATGCCCCATCATGTACAATTCCCGCTTTCTTCACCCATAAGGGACAAAAAATGGACGCTCGTTTTGTTCAGGCCCATAAAGAGGCGCGCTGGGCGCTGTGGCTGACCCTTTGCTATCTGGCGGCATGGTTAGTGGCTGCTTACTTACCTGGAGACTCGCCGGGAATTACCGGTCTGCCGCACTGGTTCGAGATGGCCTGCTTATTGACGCCGCTGGTCTTTATTTTGCTGTGCTGGGCGATGGTGAAATTCATTTATCGCGATATTTCGCTGGAGGATGACGATGCAGCTTGAGGTCATTCTACCGCTGGTAGCCTATCTGGTCGTGGTCTTCGGGGTCTCGATTTACGCTATGCGCAAGCGTACCGCCGGCACCTTTTTAAACGAATATTTTCTTGGCAGCCGTTCGATGGGCGGGATCGTGCTCGCGATGACGCTTACCGCCACCTATATTAGCGCCAGTTCATTTATCGGCGGTCCCGGCGCGGCTTATAAATACGGTCTGGGCTGGGTCTTGCTGGCGATGATCCAGCTTCCCGCCGTCTGGCTTTCACTGGGTATTCTGGGTAAAAAATTCGCTATCCTGGCGCGTCGCTATAATGCCGTCACGCTTAACGATATGCTATTCGCGCGTTACCAAAGCCGCCTGCTGGTGTGGTTGGCAAGCCTGAGTTTATTGGTCGCGTTTATTGGCGCAATGACCGTACAATTTATCGGCGGCGCGCGACTGCTGGAAACCGCGGCGGGAATTCCCTACGAAACCGGCCTGCTAATATTTGGCGTCAGTATCGCACTCTATACGGCGTTTGGCGGCTTTCGCGCCAGCGTACTTAACGATACGCTACAGGGCCTGGTGATGCTGGTCGGCACGATAGTGCTGCTGGTGGGCGTGATCCATGCGGCGGGCGGTCTAAGTCAGGCCGTTGACACGCTGCACGCTCTCGACCCCAAACTGGTAACGCCGCAGGGCGCCGATGACATACTTTCTCCCGCCTTTATGACCTCTTTTTGGGTACTGGTCTGTTTTGGTGTGATTGGCCTGCCGCATACGGCGGTGCGCTGCATCTCCTATAAAGACAGTAAAGCGGTACACCGGGGCATTATTATCGGTACGATTGTCGTGGCGATTTTAATGTTCGGGATGCACCTTGCCGGCGCGCTGGGTCGCGCGGTGCTTCCGGATCTGACGGTGCCGGATCTGGTGATCCCAACGCTAATGGTGAAAGTTTTGCCGCCGTTTGCCGCCGGGATCTTCCTCGCTGCGCCAATGGCGGCGATTATGTCAACAATTAACGCCCAACTGCTGCAAAGTTCCGCGACGATCATTAAAGATCTCTATCTCAACCTGCGCCCCGATCAGATGCAAAATGAGATCCGGCTGAAGCGTATGTCGGCAGCGATTACTTTACTGCTAGGCGCGCTGTTGTTGCTGGCCGCGTGGAAACCGCCAGAGATGATCATTTGGCTCAACCTGCTGGCGTTTGGCGGCCTGGAAGCGGTGTTCTTATGGCCGCTGGTACTGGGCCTTTACTGGGAGCGGGCAAACGCGGCAGGCGCATTAAGCGCCATGATCGTGGGCGGCGTGCTATATGCCCTGCTTGCCACATTTAATATTCAGTACCTGGGCTTTCATCCGATTGTGCCCGCGTTACTGTTAAGTTTATTGGCTTTTCTGATCGGAAACCGATTCGGCTCTTCCGCTTCGCAAGCCACCGTATTGTCTACTGATAAATAAAGAGTTTTGCCATGCCATGGATCCAATTGAAACTGAATACCACCGGCGCGAATGCTGAAGAGCTGAGTGATGCGCTGATGGAAGCGGGCGCCGTTTCCATTACCTTTCAGGATACGCACGATACGCCGGTTTTTGAGCCGTTGCCGGGCGAAACCCGTCTGTGGGGCGATACCGATGTGATCGGTCTGTTCGACGCCGAAACCGACATGAAAGACGTTGTCGCGATTCTGGAGCAACATCCGCTGCTGGGTGCCGGATTTGCCCATAAAATCGAACAACTGGAAGATAAAGACTGGGAACGCGAATGGATGGATAATTTCCATCCGATGCGTTTTGGCGAGCGTCTGTGGATTTGTCCCAGCTGGCGTGACATTCCGGACGAGAATGCCGTCAACGTGATGCTCGACCCGGGACTGGCGTTCGGTACGGGTACGCACCCCACCACCTCTTTATGTCTGCAATGGCTGGACGGGCTCGATCTCAACGGCAAAACCGTGATCGACTTTGGCTGCGGTTCAGGCATTCTGGCGATTGCCGCGCTGAAACTGGGAGCGGCAAAAGCGATTGGTATTGATATCGATCCGCAAGCTATTCAGGCCAGTCGCGATAATGCCGAACGCAACGGCGTGTCTGACCGGCTGGAGCTGTACCTGCCGAAAGACCAGCCAGAAGCCATGAAAGCCGACGTGGTCGTCGCTAACATCCTGGCAGGCCCATTACGCGAACTGGCCCCGTTAATCAGCGTACTGCCCGTTGAGGGCGGTCTGCTGGGGCTTTCAGGTATTCTCGCCAGCCAGGCGGAAAGCGTCTGTGATGCTTACGCCGAGCTTTTCACTCTCGACCCGGTCGTCGAAAAAGAAGAATGGTGCCGCATTACTGGCCGTAAGAAATAATTCTTGTCAGCGTGGTCGCCCGGCCACGCTTTTCTCCACACAACTGCCTTAACGCCTTTCAGGCACCGAGACATCATTAAATTCATCAAATGAATGCCTGAAATAACTTCTTTGTCACTATCCGTCTGGATAAACTGCTGCTACCAGCGGACAAAAGATACTGGCGTTTTAACGGGTGGCAGCCATCGTCCTCGTGCTTAGTAAATGCTGTCTGGGTTGTTCTGCAGCATCCGCTAACCCTCTCTTCAGCGCAGCTGGAAAAATTTATCCGTGCCGTTCATGAACACAAAAGCGCATCTGTGCGCCCCCTTCCGACTGGCAATGGAGAAAAATCACGCGCAGCGGGAAGTGATCTTGTCCTGAAACGAGACGGCGATCCCATTCATTTGGGGTAATTAGCTTATAAAAAAAGCAGATTATTCCGCTTATCTTGTTTCTGGACGAAGAAATAGAGAGAAGTTACGGGAATTTGTAAGCGCGTACAAAACCGCCGACAATAAATAACCCTATGATTTTACTGAATTATAAATTTATTTTGCTGTTTTTAAGCACGATTCATTGATCTACAACAGTGGATTGTTCAAAGTTTGGCCTTTCATCTCGTGCAAAAAATGCGTAATATACGCCGCCTTGCAGTCACAGTATGGTCATTTCTTAACTCATGCGCATCGGACAATATCAGCTCAGAAATCGCCTGATCGCAGCGCCCATGGCTGGCATTACTGACAGACCTTTCCGGACGCTGTGCTATGAGATGGGAGCAGGATTGACAGTATCCGAGATGATGTCTTCTAACCCGCAAGTGTGGGAAAGCGATAAATCTCGTTTACGGATGGTGCACGTTGATGAGCCAGGAATTCGCACGGTGCAAATTGCCGGTAGCGACCCTGTTGAGATGGCCGATGCCGCACGTATTAACGTGGAAAGCGGCGCCCAGATTATTGATATCAATATGGGGTGCCCGGCGAAGAAAGTGAATCGTAAGCTGGCAGGTTCAGCCCTCTTGCAGTACCCGGATTTAGTGAAGTCTATACTCATCGGGGTCGTAAACGCAGTGGACGTTCCTGTGACTCTCAAGATTCGCACCGGCTGGGCGCCGGAACACCGTAACTGCGTAGAGATTGCCCAACTGGCTGAAGATTGTGGTATTCAGGCTCTGACCATCCATGGCCGCACCCGCGCCTGTTTGTTCAACGGAGAAGCTGAATACGACAGTATTCGGGCAGTTAAGCAGAAAGTTTCCATTCCGATTATCGCGAATGGCGACATTACTAACCCGCATAAAGCCAGAGCTGTTCTCGACTATACAGGGGCGGATGCCCTGATGATAGGCCGCGCAGCTCAGGGAAGACCCTGGATCTTTCGGGAAATCCAGCATTATCTGGACACTGGGGAGCTGCTTCCGCCGCTGCCGCTGGCAGAGGTAAAGCGCTTGCTTTGCACGCATGTTCGGGAACTGCATGACTTTTACGGTCAGGCAAAAGGGTACCGAATCGCGCGTAAACACGTCTCCTGGTATCTCCAGGAGCACGCTCCAGACGACCAGTTTCGGCGCACATTCAACGCTATTGAGGACGCCAGCGAACAGCTGGAGGCGTTGGAGGCATACTTCGAAAATTTTGCGTAAACAGAAATAAAGAGCTGACAGAACTATGTTCGAACAACGCGTAAATTCTGACGTACTGACCGTTTCTACCGTTAACTCTCAGGATCAGGTAACCCAAAAACCCCTGCGTGACTCGGTTAAACAGGCACTGAAGAACTATTTTGCTCAACTGAATGGTCAGGACGTTAATGACCTGTATGAGCTGGTACTGGCTGAAGTAGAACAGCCCCTGTTGGACATGGTGATGCAATACACCCGTGGTAACCAGACCCGTGCTGCTCTGATGATGGGCATCAACCGTGGTACGCTGCGTAAAAAATTAAAAAAATACGGCATGAACTAATTTCGATTAGCTAACTGCTTGTTTAAAAAGGCGCTACTCGGCATGGGGAAGCGCCTTTTTTATACGCATCACATGGAATTTGGTCATGAAAGCGGAATGTGAACCTCAGTACTTTGGCGATGAATCGAAGAAGATTATTCACGGTGACGCGCTAACAGAACTTAAAAAACTGCCTTCTGAAAGCATTGACTTAATTTTTGCCGATCCGCCTTACAATATCGGAAAAGATTTCGACGGTATGGTGGAATCCTGGGACGAAGCGTCTTTTCTGGCCTGGCTGTATGAATGCATTGATGAGTGCCACCGCGTACTGAAGAAACACGGCACCATGTACATCATGAATAGCACAGAAAATATGCCGTATATCGATCTCAAATGTCGAACGCTTTTTACCATCAAAAGCCGTATCGTCTGGTCCTATGATAGTTCCGGGGTGCAGGCGAAAAAATACTTTGGTTCTATGTATGAACCGATCCTGATGATGGTAAAGAACCCGAAAAGCTATACCTTTAATCGTGACGCGATTCTGGTCGAAACCACTACGGGCGCTAAGCGCGCGCTAATCGATTATCGAAAAAACCCGCCCCAACCATACAATCAGAAAAAAGTGCCGGGCAACGTCTGGTCATTTCCTCGCGTACGTTATCTGATGGATGAATATGAAAACCATCCTACGCAAAAGCCCAGCGCGCTGTTAAAACGGATCATACTGGCCTCTTCTAACCCGAGCGATACCGTATTGGACCCTTTCGCAGGCAGTTTCACCACAGGCGCTGTCGCAGCGGCGTCAGGTCGTAAGTTTATCGGTATTGAACTCAATAATGAGTACGTAAAAATGGGGCTCAGAAGATTGAGCGTCACTTCGCATTATTCAGAAAATGAACTTGCAAAAGTCAAAAAGAGAAAAACACAAAACCTGTCCAAAAAGCAGCGAAATGTCGGGATAAACGCGCTATCTTCAGAGAAGTAAAAGCATTGTAAGTCCGCTTTTCAGCGTCAAAATTTCATGTATATTCCCAGCACGCATGGGCATGAATACACAGGATTTGACGATGATACGTAAGTATTGGTGGCTGGTTGTTTTTGCCGTCTCCGTTTTTCTTTTTGATGCGCTTTTGATGCAATGGATCGAATTGATGGCGACTGAACAGGATAAGTGCCGAAACATGGACTCGGTTAACCCTCTTAAATTGATCAATTGTACCGATCTGGAGTAGCGAACCGGGCGATTTAACCTATGATTATTTATCACCCGGATTTCTTTTATCCCTTATAAAAACAGGGAATTAAAACACGTTGAGGATAAAAGAAGGGGTGATACTGTCTCGTCCTGTTCTTTTCCTGCATAACCAATGAGCTAATGATACATGCCGGTTAGTGAGTACAACCACATCCTTGTGGCGGTTTCATTTGCTGTCGCTATTTTTGCGTCCTATACCGCATTAAATATGGCCGGACGCGTAGCCGGAAGCGCCCGATCAAACGCCAGAATATGGCTAATGGGCGGCGGCTTCGCGCTGGGCGTCGGTATTTGGGCGATGCATTTTGTCGGGATGCTGGCGATGGATCACGCGATGAACATGCGCTTCGATCCGTTCCTCACCGGCCTCTCCATGCTGATCGCGATCGGCTCCTCCCTGTTTGCGCTATGGCTGGTTAGCGCTGAAAAACTGCGCCTGCGACGTTTACTGCCGGGCGCGCTGGTGATGGGACTGGGCATCAGCGCAATGCATTATACCGGGATGGCGGCGCTGCAATTTGCTTCCATTATCGTCTGGAATAGCGCGTGGGTTGCCCTCTCTATCATTATCGCGCTACTGGCGTCCTGCGGCGCGCTGTGGCTCACGTTCCGCCTGCGTAATGAGGGAACAGATGTCGCCCTGAGGCGAGCAGGCGCCGCGGTATTAATGGGGATAGCTATCGCCGGCATGCATTACGCCGGCATGAAGGCCGCACACTTTCCCCAAAACTGGCCGATGGAGCATCGTGGCGTCGATAGCAACTGGCTGGCTGTTCTTGTCAGCGTGGTCGCGCTGACTATCCTGGGTATTACTCTGCTGGTTTCTTTATTTGACGCCCGGCTTCAGGCCCGCACCGCACTACTTGCCTCTTCGCTGGCGCAGGCGAACCAGGAACTGGCGCAGTTGGCGCTGCATGATACGCTCACCCGTTTACCAAACCGGGTACTTCTTGAGGATCGTCTGGAACAGGCCATCAGCAAAGCGAATCGGGAAGGCACGTCTTTCGCGCTACTGTTTATGGATCTGGATGGCTTTAAAGCCGTTAATGACGCTTATGGTCATGATATCGGCGATAAGCTACTGGTGGCGGTCACGCATCGTCTGAACCAACCGCTGAGCGGGCAGTTTACCCTGGCGCGGATTGGCGGCGACGAATTTGTGCTGCTTGCAGAAGTCAGCGCGCCTGACGAAGCGGCTTCCCTTGCCAGCGCGCTGGTACATTCGATAGATGCGCCCTTTACAATAGATCCGTACGAACTGGTCGTTACACTTAGCGTGGGAATAGCGCTCTATCCGCTGGACGGAAAAAACGAACGGGAACTGATGTTCAACGCCGATGCCGCAATGTACCACACGAAACATACGGGGCGTAACGGATACCATTTCTTTCAGCCATCAATGAATATGCTGGCGCAAACCCAACTTCAGCTAATGAATGACCTGTGGCTGGCGCTGGAAAGACAAGAGCTCAGGCTGGTGTATCAGCCTAAATTTCAGGCTCCTGCCGGCCCCATTGTAGGATTTGAGGCCCTGTTGCGCTGGTATCATCCAAAACAAGGCGTACTGAATCCTGACCAGTTTTTACCGCTGGCGGAAAAAACGGGTCTTATCGTCACTATCGGTAGCTGGGTGATAGACGAGGCGTGTCGACAGCTCCGCGAGTGGCACTTACAGGGATACGCCTTATGGTCAGTGGCGGTAAACCTGTCCGCCTTACAATTTGAGCAGCCCGGGCTTGTGGACACCATTACGCGGAGCCTGGCCCGACACAGTATCCGTCCCGATTTATTGATTCTGGAAATCACCGAAACCACGGCGATGAATAAGCCGGAGCAAAGCGTCGCTATACTCACCAGATTAACGGAAATGGGGGTTAAGGCCTCTATTGACGACTTTGGCACCGGTTATTCCAGCCTTCTCTATCTGAAACGTCTTCCGGCGTGCGAACTAAAAATTGATCGCGCTTTCGTACATGAACTCAGCGAGGCAGGCGACGGCGCGACCATTGTTGCGGCTATTGTCGCGCTGGCGAAAGCGTTAAATCTGCAAATTGTGGCAGAAGGGGTAGAAAATGAAACGCAGCAACAATTTTTGACCCAGTTAGGATGCCATACGCTTCAGGGGTTCCTGCTTGGCAAGCCGCGTACGGCAGAGGAAATTGCTCGCGATATTCGGGACCCTGCCAATATATTCACAAGGCAAATATATAATATCAACTCAAAATAATCTCAGGCTTCTTCCGCCTGTTGTTCATTTGGCATTAATTGCCTCACACTGCCATCCGGGCTTAGCATTTTTAATACATTATCGACTAATGCAGGCGCCTGCTTATAAAGATCATAACTTGTGGGATTCATTAACCAGTTCTTTACTATTCCGCTAAAACTACCATGCAGAATAATTAATATGACATCCAGATCAAGACTGCCTGAGATCAGCTTTTTATCCATACATCGCTGTAATACTTCAAGCAGCGACTGATGATGGAAACCCATCTTCTCCCGAATGGCCTGTTCCGATATCATACCATTATGGAATTCACATTTATGATATAAAATCTGCATTAATGCCTGCTGACGAGGCACTGCCGCAATATATTGTAAGGCTGCAATAAATTTCTCTCGTAGATCCTGTAAAGGATTATCATTCCAGCATCCCGTAAGCCTATCCTGAATAAGTTCGCGTAAAGGTGGTTGCTGTAACCAAACCTCATTAAACAACTGCGTTTTATTCTCAAAGTGCCAGTAGATGGCGCCCCGCGTGACATCAGCGGCATCAGCGATATCATTCAACGTCGTGTTGGCAACGCCGCGCAAAGCGAACTGCGCAATAGCGGTTTCAATCAAATGTTGCCGCGTTTTAAGCGCATCCGCCTTCGTTTTCTTCGCCATAATTAAGATATCCTGGACCATAAAAACGATAAATACGCTGATAAAATACTCAGCACAAAAAACAACTTTACCATGTCCTTTTTAGTCAGACGAGAGACAGCCATTTTTATTTCGCACAATATCGCCAAATCAATAATAAAAACAAATAAATTAATAAAACATATTCATATAAAATATATATTTCTAATTATGTTATTCAACATCATGATTTTACTAATCGGGACATTATGAAACGACAGGGAATAGTTCTTTTTTTTGCTTTTATGTGCCGTGAACCCCATCCCAAAATAAGTATTGCTTACATCACAAGCTAATAATTTGTAGGATACCCCACTGCTATTCTATTTTTCGCGCGTTAACGCCTTACCGTTATCCGGTGAATAACGAGCTTTCGGTTTTTTAAGGAACAGTAATGACGAAACATGCCAGGTTTTCACTCCTGCCCTCATTCATCATATTCTCTGCTGCGCTGCTGGCCGGTTGTAATGACCAGGGAGATACCCAGGCTCATGCCGGCGAGCCGCAAGTCACCGTCCATGTGGTCGAAACAGCGCCGCTAGCCGTAACGACCGAACTTCCCGGACGTACGTCCGCATTTCGTATTGCGGAGGTTCGCCCCCAGGTGAGCGGGATCGTGCTTAAAAGAAACTTCACCGAAGGTAGCGATGTAGAGGCCGGGCAGTCGCTCTATCAGATCGATCCTGCCACTTATCAGGCTGATTATGACAGCGCTAAAGGCGAACTTGCTAAAAGCGAAGCGGCTGCGGCTATCGCGCACCTGACGGTCAAACGCTATGTTCCACTGGTCGGCACAAAATATATCAGCCAACAGGAATATGATCAGGCGATTGCCGACGCCCGCCAGGCCGATGCCGCCGTTGTGGCGGCAAAAGCCGCTGTTGAAAGCGCGCGTATTAACCTTGCGTATACCAAAGTCACCTCACCCATCAGCGGCCGTATAGGAAAATCTAATGTGACTGAAGGCGCGCTGGTGACTAATGGTCAGTCAACTGAACTGGCTACCGTGCAACAACTCGATCCGATTTATGTCGACGTGACGCAA
Source organism: Salmonella sp. NW177 (assembly GCF_051811585.1). NCBI lineage: Bacteria > Pseudomonadati > Pseudomonadota > Gammaproteobacteria > Enterobacterales > Enterobacteriaceae > Salmonella > Salmonella sp. NW177. The sequence continues at coordinate 40,238 of NZ_JAMMZV010000013.1, forward strand.
TCAAGCAACGACTTTATGCGACTCAAGCAATCCGTCGAACAAGGTAACCTGCATAAAGACAGCGCCAGTAGCACGGTTCAACTGGTAATGGAGAATGGTCAGGTCTACCCGATTAAAGGCACGCTGCAATTTTCCGACGTTACCGTAGATGAAAGCACCGGCTCTATCACGCTCAGGGCAGTTTTCCCTAACCCGCAACACAGTCTGCTTCCCGGTATGTTTGTTCGCGCCCGCATTGATGAAGGCGTCCAGCCCAATGCCATCCTTGTCCCCCAGCAGGGCGTAACCCGCACGCCGCGCGGCGACGCAATGGTGATGGTGGTTAACGATAAAAGCCAGGTCGAAGCCCGCAATGTCGTGGCGGCGCAGGCTATTGGCGATAAATGGCTCATCAGCGAAGGGTTAAAACCGGGCGATAAGGTCATCGTCAGCGGCTTACAAAAAGCGCGACCGGGCGTCCAGGTGAAAGCCACTACCGATGCTCCTGCAGCGAAAACGGCGCAATAAGGTAACCGTACATGGCAAACTTTTTTATTAGACGTCCTATTTTCGCCTGGGTTCTGGCCATTATCCTGATGATGGCTGGCGCACTGGCAATAATGCAACTTCCCGTTGCGCAGTATCCAACCATTGCGCCGCCAGCGGTTTCTATTTCTGCAACCTATCCTGGCGCGGATGCGCAGACGGTACAGGATACGGTTACTCAGGTTATCGAACAAAATATGAACGGTATCGATAACCTGATGTATATGTCCTCTACCAGCGACTCTGCTGGTAGCGTGACCATCACCCTGACCTTCCAGTCCGGAACCGATCCGGATATCGCGCAGGTTCAGGTGCAAAATAAATTGCAACTCGCCACGCCTTTACTGCCGCAAGAAGTCCAGCAGCAGGGGATTAGCGTTGAAAAGTCCAGCAGCAGCTTTTTGATGGTCGCCGGGTTCGTCTCGGATAATCCGAACACTACCCAGGACGACATCTCTGACTATGTCGCCTCTAACATTAAGGACTCTATCAGCCGTCTGAATGGTGTGGGCGACGTTCAGCTATTTGGCGCACAGTACGCCATGCGTATCTGGCTGGATGCGAATCTGCTAAATAAATACCAGCTCACGCCAGTTGACGTCATCAACCAGTTAAAAGTACAGAACGACCAGATTGCGGCAGGCCAACTGGGCGGTACGCCAGCATTACCGGGCCAGCAGCTTAACGCCTCAATCATCGCCCAAACGCGTCTGAAAGATCCGGAAGAGTTCGGCAAAGTTACGTTGCGTGTCAATACCGACGGCTCTGTCGTCCATCTCAAAGATGTCGCGCGTATTGAGCTTGGCGGTGAAAACTATAACGTTGTAGCGCGCATTAACGGTAAACCGGCCTCCGGTCTCGGTATTAAACTGGCGACCGGCGCTAACGCGCTGGATACCGCAACCGCAATCAAAGCGAAACTGGCGGAGCTGCAGCCTTTCTTCCCCCAGGGAATGAAGGTGGTTTATCCTTATGACACAACGCCCTTCGTAAAAATATCTATCCACGAAGTGGTAAAAACGCTGTTTGAAGCAATTATTCTGGTGTTCCTGGTAATGTATCTGTTCTTACAGAATATCCGGGCAACCCTGATTCCTACCATCGCTGTTCCTGTCGTGTTGCTAGGCACTTTTGCGGTACTCGCCGCCTTTGGCTATTCCATCAATACTCTGACGATGTTTGGTATGGTACTGGCGATAGGGCTGTTGGTTGACGATGCGATAGTGGTCGTAGAAAACGTTGAACGTGTAATGATGGAGGATAACCTTTCTCCCCGAGAGGCGACGGAAAAATCCATGTCGCAGATTCAGGGAGCGCTGGTTGGTATCGCGATGGTACTGTCTGCGGTATTTATCCCGATGGCCTTTTTTGGCGGCTCGACCGGGGCAATTTATCGCCAGTTCTCTATTACTATTGTTTCAGCAATGGCGCTATCCGTTCTGGTTGCGTTGATTCTGACGCCAGCACTATGCGCTACACTGCTTAAACCCGTATCTGCTGAACATCACGAGAAAAAAAGCGGCTTCTTTGGCTGGTTCAATACCAGGTTTGACCACAGCGTTAACCACTATACTAACAGCGTAAGCGGTATCGTGCGTAATACGGGTCGCTATCTCATTATCTATCTACTTATTGTAGTCGGAATGGCGGTTCTGTTTTTACGCCTCCCGACCTCCTTCCTGCCGGAAGAAGATCAGGGAGTATTCCTGACCATGATTCAGCTCCCCTCTGGCGCTACGCAAGAACGTACGCAGAAAGTGCTGGATCAAGTCACTCATTACTACCTGAATAATGAAAAAGCGAACGTCGAAAGCGTGTTTACCGTAAACGGCTTTAGCTTTAGCGGTCAGGGACAAAACTCAGGGATGGCATTTGTTAGCCTTAAACCCTGGGAAGAGCGTAACGGTGAAGAAAATAGCGTCGAAGCCGTTATCGCCAGAGCGACACGCGCCTTCAGCCAGATTCGCGACGGGTTGGTGTTCCCCTTCAACATGCCGGCAATTGTCGAGTTAGGTACCGCGACAGGTTTCGACTTTGAACTGATTGATCAGGGAGGGCTCGGTCACGATGCGTTAACGAAAGCGCGTAATCAACTCCTGGGTATGGTCGCGAAGCATCCTGATCTATTAGTGCGCGTACGCCCGAACGGGCTCGAAGACACGCCACAGTTCAAGCTGGATGTCGATCAAGAAAAAGCGCAGGCGCTCGGTGTTTCGCTGTCTGATATCAACGAAACCATCTCCGCGGCGTTGGGCGGCTATTACGTTAACGACTTTATCGATCGCGGACGAGTGAAAAAAGTATACGTTCAGGCTGACGCTCAGTTCCGTATGCTGCCGGGAGATATCAACAATCTTTATGTACGCAGCGCCAATGGCGAGATGGTGCCCTTCTCTACCTTTAGCTCAGCACGGTGGATTTATGGTTCGCCACGCCTGGAACGCTATAACGGGATGCCGTCAATGGAACTGCTCGGTGAAGCAGCGCCCGGACGAAGTACCGGTGAAGCCATGTCGTTAATGGAAAACCTGGCTTCACAGCTGCCAAACGGTATTGGCTATGACTGGACAGGTATGTCGTATCAGGAACGGTTGTCAGGTAACCAGGCGCCGGCGCTGTACGCAATCTCACTCATTGTCGTTTTCCTCTGCCTTGCCGCTCTGTATGAAAGCTGGTCAATTCCGTTCTCGGTAATGCTGGTCGTACCGCTCGGCGTGGTTGGCGCTCTGCTTGCAGCGTCATTGCGCGGTCTGAACAATGACGTTTACTTCCAGGTTGGCTTGTTAACCACTATTGGCCTTTCTGCTAAAAACGCCATCCTGATTGTCGAGTTCGCCAAAGATCTCATGGAAAAAGAAGGACGTGGATTGATTGAAGCGACGCTGGAAGCATCCCGTATGCGTTTACGTCCTATTCTAATGACCTCGCTGGCCTTTATTCTCGGGGTAATGCCGTTAGTTATCAGTCGTGGCGCAGGTAGTGGGGCACAGAACGCAGTAGGCACAGGGGTTATGGGGGGAATGTTAACCGCAACCTTATTAGCTATCTTCTTCGTGCCAGTATTCTTCGTTGTTGTAAAACGCCGATTTAATCGCCATCATGATTAACCGGTAAACAGAGGCGTCTTCGGACGCCTTTTTAAACGGTACGTCTTTATCTCCGCTATTCCCCCCTCTCCGCTTACCTCTGCATTCTCCATAGTTTTTACAATTCACATGAATTGAGATGATTCCTCATGTCGGCCATTTTTTCTGTGGTGGTAAAATAACTCTCGTTTTCGCAGCGGTTAGAGCCAGCATTTACGTTGCTGTACTTCGCGAAACGCTGATTAATGAGGTAACACCATGAAAAGACTAATTCCAGTTGCATTGCTTACCACCTTATTGGCAGGTTGTGCACATGATTCTCCCTGCGTACCGGTTTATGACGATCAAGGGCGGCTGGTTCATACCAATACATGTATGAAAGGTACAACGCAGGATAACTGGGAGACAGCAGGCGCTATTGCTGGCGGCGCTGCGGCGGTAGCAGGGTTGACGATGGGTATCATTGCGCTTTCTAAATGATACATGCAGGCGCGGCAATGCCGCGCTTTCAGTAATAATATAAAGGTCGTAAGGATACTCAGCGACGTAATCTGTTCAGCCTGTCCCCCGAAAGTTAACACGATAAAACGCTCTCTTTTCTTACTCGCCCATCCCGATAGTATTTATTCTATTCCTTGTCCGATGCAGACAAAATTGTAGCTTGATAGCATCGTAAGCCGCATTAAAAACACGCTTTATACAGTAAGACTTAGCGCGTGGTCATTAGGCGTAATTATTACAGACAGTCTGGATATAAACCGGAGCATACACGTAATACATGAGGATTTTGAGCACTGCCCCAGGGCCAAACTGGCAAATAAAATAGCCTAATGGGCCAGATTTTTAGTCCTCAGCGAATATCTCTATTGCTTATTAGAGGCGTAAGTAAAAGCCGTTTGTACATCTACTTCAGCACGGTTCACATTCGATGGTTCAGGCGGATATATGGCGGGAAATCACGCTGACTAAAACGGTTTTTATCCACTCTACGAAGATGTTTAAAACGCGTCGGCGCCATTAACCGATAACTTTTTCCATAGAGAGATAAATGCAAAAAGGCCCAATCTTTCGATTGAGCCTTTTGCTTTATTTGATGTCTGGCAGTTTATGGCGGGCGTCCTGCCCGCCACCCTCCGGGCCGTTGCTGCGCAACGTTCAAATCCGCTCCCGGCGGATTTGTCCTCCTCAGGAGAGTACTCACCGACAAACAACAGATAAAACAAAAGGCCCAGTCTTTCGACTGAGCCTTTTGTTTTATTTGATGTCTGGCAGTTCCCTACTCTCGCATGGGGAGACCCCACACTACCATCGGCGCTACGGCGTTTCACTTCTGAGTTCGGCA
>NZ_JAMMZV010000014.1:0-42478 GCF_051811585.1 Salmonella sp. NW177
TGAATGGGTTCATGTGCAGCTCCATCAGCAAAAGGGGATGATAAGTTTATCACCACCGACTATTTGCAACAGTGCCCGTTCTCATAATGCGATACACCCGCTTTGCATTAACCACAGGCAGGCCGTCCCGCTCCGACTCCCGTCGCAGCAGCGCCCACACACGGCGATAACCATACGTCGGCAGGTCAGCCACCGCCATGTTTATCCGGGACAATACGGTGGTATCGTCAGAACGGGGCTGCCGTCTGCGATCCTGTCAGTCAGATGGCCGGTGAACCCGAATGCTCAACTGCGCACGCGACACGCTAAGACTTCTGCAAACGTCGCTTATTCGTCGTTCCCAGGCAACGAGGGCGCATGCGCAATCCATTTTTTTGCCCGGCCGAACTCCACGGCCTCTTTGAGTATCTCGGCTTCCATCGTCTTTTTGCCCAGAAGGCGCTGGAGTTCGCGAATTTGCTTATTGGCGGCAGCGAGTTCGGAGGCCGGCACCACTTCCTCGCCCGATGCAACAGCCGTCAGTGAACCGTCTTAATATTGCTTGCGCCATTTGAATATCTGGTTTGCATTGATGCCATGCAGGCGCGCGACATGAGACACGGTCATACCGGGCTCCATAGTCTGCTGAATAATGGCAATTTTTTCCTGCGGTGTACGACGCCGACGCCGCTCAGGTCCTGATAACACTTCAACCATCTTATCGTTCTGACTGGTATTAAACATAGTTCCAAGACTACCTCTTATTTTAAGAGAGTCGAAGTGTCTGGTGATCTATGGGGCCAGTCTAGCCCTCTTCCAAGTGTAGGGAGATATAGTCAAAGTTTGCTTCTCCGCCGATGAGTCCGCCCTGCGTCGGATAGTCCGATTTTTTACCGGCGAAGCACGGCTCTCCTAACCCTATCTAAAGCGAATAACTTTTTTCAACAGGGCCGCGTGCCAATGCAAGAGCGATAGGCGCTCTACGCGCCAATTTGACCACTTAAAACAGGTAAATTGAGGGGTTGTAATGTGTTGATGTAACAGGCTTTTATTTTAATGTCTTGGCATATGTATAATGGTAGTCTAGCCCTCCTTTCAACAAGGAGTACTCATGGAAACCTACAATCATACATATCGGCACCACAACTTTTCACATAAAGACTTAAGTGATCTCACCTTCACCGCTTGCACATTCATTCGCAGCGACTTTCGACGTGCTAACTTGCGTGATACGACATTCGTCAACTGCAAGTTCATTGAACAGGGTGATATCGAAGGCTGCCACTTTGATGTCGCAGATCTTCGTGATGCAAGTTTCCAACAATGCCAACTTGCGATGGCAAACTTCAGTAATGCCAATTGCTACGGTATAGAGTTCCGTGCGTGTGATTTAAAAGGTGCCAACTTTTCCCGAACAAACTTTGCCCATCAAGTGAGTAATCGTATGTACTTTTGCTCAGCATTTATTTCTGGATGTAATCTTTCCTATGCCAATATGGAGAGGGTTTGTTTAGAAAAATGTGAGTTGTTTGAAAATCGCTGGATAGGAACGAACCTAGCGGGTGCATCACTGAAAGAGTCAGACTTAAGTCGAGGTGTTTTTTCCGAAGATGTCTGGGGGCAATTTAGCCTACAGGGTGCCAATTTATGCCACGCCGAACTCGACGGTTTAGATCCCCGCAAAGTCGATACATCAGGTATCAAAATTGCAGCCTGGCAGCAAGAACTGATTCTCGAAGCACTGGGTATTGTTGTTTATCCTGACTAATTGCTTTGATGTGTGATTTTAAACGCTCAAATTTATAAAACGAATAATATTGTCAACCTTGCAATAATAGACATAGGGACAACCATGTATAAATTTTTACCCTCAGGCGTCTTCACAATAGAGCCATATAGCAGTGGGTCACTTAGTGGGCTTAATTTTTCCATTAAAGATAATATTAATATTGCTCAGTATAAAACATCATATGGTAGCCCATCTTGGCAAGTAAACATAAGGCTGCCATTTATAAGGCACTGTTGCAAAAATGTGGAGGTGATAGGGGTACTACGCCGGAACCCCAGATTTTTCCGTCCGTTCAAATTATCCACGGTTGAGCAGCTTGATCCCGTCCGCCCGCAGTTGACCAACAGGGGAAATATGCCTGTACAAAGTTTGCCGGGTTATCCCAAGTTCCTGGCATAGCGTACTGACCTTTGTTTCTGATTGTCCCATTGATGCCATTGCCAGTCGCAGTTTGACTGGCGTCATTTTATAAGGTCGGCCGCCGTTCCGCCCACGGGCTCTTGCTGATGCCAGACCTGCAGTCGTTCTTTCAGCAATCAGTTCGCGCTCAAACTCCGCCAGTGCGGCAAAGATACCGAAGACAAGCTTGCCAGCGGCCGTTGTTGTGTCGATAGTCGCCCCGTGACCGGTCAGCACTTTCAGACCGGTCCCCCTCGCGGTCAGGTCGTGCACTGTATTAATGAGATGACGAAGATCACGACCGAGGCGGTCCAGCTTCCATACGACCGAGAGCATAAAAAATATTGGGGCAGCGTGAGCTATGCTGCCATCGCTGGTCCCTTCCCGTCACTTTGAAAACCCGGATACCAGCAGACAAATTTATCCTGCAGTTCGTTATTCAAAACGGCGGTCCGGGTCTGTAACAAATAATGAGCCCCTTTTCTGCTCCACTGCATCTGCTGCTTTTTGGCCATTCGTCTGGCGATCACTTCATTGATCGTGGATTCCACAAACGCGGTTGATACCGGCTCTCCGTACCGACGCATTTCGCCGTAGTTTGGGATCATCATCTTATTATTCCGGATGTAGGTATACATTTCATCCAGATGTTTTTGCAGGGATTTCAGGCTAGGATAGCTGAGTTCAGGGTCATCGCAATACATAACGCAATTATCAATATGTTCCAGCGCAGCGACAACATTGCCATGCCAGAGATATCGTTTAATGCTTTCCAGCAGTGCCAGAACTTTACTCCCCGCCTCTGGATCTGATACCAGCAGTCCCCGGGCATATTGCATGAGCACCTTCAGCCTCATGGTGATATGAAACCAGTCCAGCACATGCGTTGACTCAGGGTACATACCGAACTGGAGGTCCCTGAGATTATCCGCGCCGTCGGACAGAAAAAATATCTGCTGGTTGGCCTGCATTCCCTGCGCAGAAAGGTGGGTCATGAGCCTGCGTTCCGGATGACAGTCATCCTTCTGAACAAAACCGAAGCGGCGGGTGTCAGCAGGCGCACCAACGGAAAAAGACTTCCCGGCAATAATTTCAAAATTACGCTTTTTGTCATCCCGATCGCGAACATAACCACCATCTATACCCACCACAAGCGGTTTTCCTGGCCTGGGCAGGTTCCCCCAGTCGCGGGGGCAGCCGGAAAGAAAACCTGAATGAGCTTCAGCCTCAGCGTCAAGACGCTGCGCCACCTGGCATAAATGATTCCTCACCGTTGAGGCATTCAGGCTGTGGCCCACCGGCAGAATATCTTTCAGCAGACGAGTCGTCATTTCATAGGAGATCATCGAGGCCCAGCGGGTTTCAATATATTTCAGTGCCGGGTGAGAATAATCGCCGGCCCAGTCGCTGAGCAAACTGACTGTCTTTGTATCACTCTCTTCACAACGGCACCGGTACACCCGAAGCCCGGATACCGGAATAACGCCAAACAGCGTCCGGTACCGTATTTTCTGTTTGCCTTTGATTCTGCGCGCAGCAAGGCAGTGAGGGCACCGGATATGGTGTTGAGTATATTCGTCTGCCTGCAGCTGGACCACCGACTGCTGGACCGTATTCAGCAACAGCTTGGATTCTGACACCGATAATCCGATGTCGTTCCGGGTCTCCCCTGATTTCTGGATTGTCATCAGTTCCTCCGTTCGACTGGAGCCTGATTCATCGGTGATGACTATCTGGAGCGTCAGTTGCATCATTGCCTCCTGCTGTGGTGGATGACTATCTCCCGGCTACTGGTTGTTCATCTGGTGACGAAGCTTATAATATGTGGAAACGCCAAGGCCCGCATGGTCGCAGGCGATCCTGAGCCTGACCCCTCTGCTTCTGAGTGCGTCAATTTCCTGGATCTTTTTGATATCGGCGCCGGGGCGCCCTGTTTTTTCACCCCGTGCTTTTTTCGCGGCGATGCCGTCGGCCTGCCTTTCCTTCAGTAAGGCTCGTTCAAACTGGCTGAATGCCGACATCATGTGCAGCTGCAGTTCCTGCATCGGATTGTTTGTGCCGGCGCTGAACGTCAGCTGCTCTTTCAGAAAAATAAGGGTAACGCCCTGGTCACGAAGCCGGGTGGTGACAGCGCACATATCCGACATATTCCGGCAAAGGCGATCGATGGAATGAACCAGAAGCGTATCACCAGGGCGTAATTGCCCCAGGAGTTCCTGTAACCCCGGGCGGTTTGTGTCCTTCGCGCTGGCATGCTCAACACAAATTTTATCAGGCTGAAAACCCGCCTTTGACAATGCCTCTTCCTGACGGGCCGTATTCTGATCGGCCGAGCTTACCCTGATGTAGGCATATTGCACGCAAAACCTCCGGAAGGTCTTTAAACATCATAGAGATTTAAAGAATAATCCATAAACACTGATTTAGGGAGGTTTATAGACATTTTTTCGGGGATCTGAGAGGCATGCTGAAAACGTATACCTTTATAGACATCAGTCAGCGACGACGGCCCAGCCAGATAACTTCAGGCTCCAGTACCGGAGATGCAAGGTCGAGCCTGCTCAGTTGCCGGTTGATTTTGTGGCGGTTGAACCTGACAGCATCCAGGTCGTCAGCAAAAGGGCGGATCTCGCCGACCGTTGTTTCATCATCCGCATTAACGATAGCTTCAAGAAACGCCAGGGTTTTATCGAACTCATCCGCAGCTGTGGCTCCGGGCATACCATGGCCGCTTATACAAAACGGCGCTTTCAGCGTAGAGTTTTCATAAATGGCCTCAACACGAATGTCATGAAGCCAGTGCTCAAAGAAATTGTATTCATAGGTAAAGCGATCGCCAGCATCAAAAGCAAAATCATCAATCACGACCCGGAACGGATTATCGACAAAACCGATGCCTCCTTCGTAGGAGATACCGTAATCTTTGCCATAAATGTGAAATTGATGGAGATGGTCGTCCCCCCAGCCCTGCACTATCTGGAAAATGAAGTGAAGCGCGGCCAGTGACGTGTCGGCAGCAATTCTCAGCCGACGCCAGACCATCGGACTGACTCCATGAACTGCTATTTTGATGACGTAGATCTTCATAGTCAGCAGGTATTGTTATGAAATGATGGTGGTTATTTTAACCCCTGTAGATGGCATCATTCGATGGCTGCCCCGAGGTTTTTCATGCTCTCCTATCTCATCTGCGCAAGGCAGAACGTGAAGACGGCCGCCCTGGACCTCGCCCGCGAGCGCCAGGCGCACGAGGCCGGCGCGCGGACCCGCGCCACGGCCCACGAGCGGACGCCGCAGCAGGAGCGCCAGAAGGCCGCCAGAGAGGCCGAGCGCGGCCGTGAGGCTTGGACGCTAGGGCAGGGCATGAAAAAGCCCGTAGCGGGCTGCTACGGGCGTCTGACGCGGTGGAAAGGGGGAGGGGATGTTGTCTACATGGCTCTGCTGTAGTGAGTGGGTTGCGCTCCGGCAGCGGTCCTGATCAATCGTCACCCTTTCTCGGTCCTTCAACGTTCCTGACAACGAGCCTCCTTTTCGCCAATCCATCGACAATCACCGCGAGTCCCTGCTCGAACGCTGCGTCCGGATCGGCTTCGTCGAAGGCGTCTATCGCGGCCCGCAACAGCGGCGAGAGCGGAGCCTGTTCAACGGTGCCGCCGCGCTCGCCGGCATCGCTGTCGCCGGCCTGCTCCTCAAGCACGGCCCCAACAGTGAAGTAGCTGATTGTCATCAGCGCATTGACGGCGTCCCCGGCCGAAAAACCCGCCTCGCAGAGGAAGCGAAGCTGCGCGTCGGCCGTTTCCATCTGCGGTGCGCCCGGTCGCGTGCCGGCATGGATGCGCGCGCCATCGCGGTAGGCGAGCAGCGCCTGCCTGAAGCTGCGGGCATTCCCGATCAGAAATGAGCGCCAGTCGTCGTCGGCTCTCGGCACCGAATGCGTATGATTCTCCGCCAGCATGGCTTCGGCCAGTGCGTCGAGCAGCGCCCGCTTGTTCCTGAAGTGCCAGTAAAGCGCCGGCTGCTGAACCCCCAACCGTTCCGCCAGTTTGCGTGTCGTCAGACCGTCTACGCCGACCTCGTTCAACAGGTCCAGGGCGGCACGGATCACTGTATTCGGCTGCAACTTTGTCATGCTTGACACTTTATCACTGATAAACATAATATGTCCACCAACTTATCAGTGATAAAGAATCCGCGCGTTCAATCGGACCAGCGGAGGCTGGTCCGGAGGCCAGACGTGAAACCCAACAGACCCCTGATCGTAATTCTGAGCACTGTCGCGCTCGACGCTGTCGGCATCGGCCTGATTATGCCGGTGCTGCCGGGCCTCCTGCGCGATCTGGTTCACTCGAACGACGTCACCGCCCACTATGGCATTCTGCTGGCGCTGTATGCGTTGATGCAATTTGCCTGCGCACCTGTGCTGGGCGCGCTGTCGGATCGTTTCGGGCGGCGGCCGGTCTTGCTCGTCTCGCTGGCCGGCGCTGCTGTCGACTACGCCATCATGGCGACGACGCCTTTCCTTTGGGTTCTCTATATCGGGCGGATCGTGGCCGGCATCACCGGGGCGACTGGGGCGGTAGCCGGCGCTTATATTGCCGATATCACTGATGGCGATGAGCGCGCGCGGCACTTCGGCTTCATGAGCGCCTGTTTCGGGTTCGGGATGGTCGCGGGACCTGTGCTCGGTGGGCTGATGGGCGGTTTCTCCCCCCACGCTCCGTTCTTCGCCGCGGCAGCCTTGAACGGCCTCAATTTCCTGACGGGCTGTTTCCTTTTGCCGGAGTCGCACAAAGGCGAACGCCGGCCGTTACGCCGGGAGGCTCTCAACCCGCTCGCTTCGTTCCGGTGGGCCCGGGGCATGACCGTCGTCGCCGCCCTGATGGCGGTCTTCTTCATCATGCAACTTGTCGGACAGGTGCCGGCCGCGCTTTGGGTCATTTTCGGCGAGGATCGCTTTCACTGGGACGCGACCACGATCGGCATTTCGCTTGCCGCATTTGGCATTCTGCATTCACTCGCCCAGGCAATGATCACCGGCCCTGTAGCCGCCCGGCTCGGCGAAAGGCGGGCACTCATGCTCGGAATGATTGCCGACGGCACAGGCTACATCCTGCTTGCCTTCGCGACACGGGGATGGATGGCGTTCCCGATCATGGTCCTGCTTGCTTCGGGTGGCATCGGAATGCCGGCGCTGCAAGCAATGTTGTCCAGGCAGGTGGATGAGGAACGTCAGGGGCAGCTGCAAGGCTCACTGGCGGCGCTCACCAGCCTGACCTCGATCGTCGGACCCCTCCTCTTCACGGCGATCTATGCGGCTTCTATAACAACGTGGAACGGGTGGGCATGGATTGCAGGCGCTGCCCTCTACTTGCTCTGCCTGCCGGCGCTGCGTCGCGGGCTTTGGAGCGGCGCAGGGCAACGAGCCGATCGCTGATCGTGGAAACGATAGGCCTATGCCATGCGGGTCAAGGCGACTTCCGGCAAGCTATACGCGCCCTAGGAGTGCGGTTGGAACGTTGGCCCAGCCAGATACTCCCGATCACGAGCAGGACGCCGATGATTTGAAGCGCACTCAGCGTCTGATCCAAGAACAACCATCCTAGCAACACGGCGGTCCCCGGGCTGAGAAAGCCCAGTAAGGAAACAACTGTAGGTTCGAGTCGCGAGATCCCCCGGAACCAAAGGAAGTAGGTTAAACCCGCTCCGATCAGGCCGAGCCACGCCAGGCCGAGAACATTGGTTCCTGTAGGCATCGGGATTGGCGGATCAAACACTAAAGCTACTGGAACGAGCAGAAGTCCTCCGGCCGCCAGTTGCCAGGCGGTAAAGGTGAGCAGAGGCACGGGAGGTTGCCACTTGCGGGTCAGCACGGTTCCGAACGCCATGGAAACCGCCCCCGCCAGGCCCGCTGCGACGCCGACAGGATCTAGCGCTGCGTTTGGTGTCAACACCAACAGCGCCACGCCCGCAGTTCCGCAAATAGCCCCCAGGACCGCCATCAATCGTATCGGGCTACCTAGCAGAGCGGCAGAGATGAACACGACCATCAGCGGCTGCACAGCGCCTACCGTCGCCGCGACCCCGCCCGGCAGGCGGTAGACCGAAATAAACAACAAGCTCCAGAATAGCGAAATATTAAGTGCGCCGAGGATGAAGATGCGCATCCACCAGATTCCCGTTGGAATCTGTCGGACGATCATCACGAGCAATAAACCCGCCGGCAACGCCCGCAGCATCGCGACCGTCATCGGTGAGAAGTTCGGCAGGTATTGGGTGGTGACAATGTAGGTGCTGCCCCAAATGGCAGGTGCTATCGCTGTGAACAATAAATCGGGCGTGCGTAATGACATGCGATTACAAGACCTCCGCTACGGCGATGGGTTTTTGAGAGTTGCAGGCGCCGCGATGACCGCACCCTGACTTGGACTGGCCCTGCCTCGCACCAATCCACCTGCGGCTATGGCCGCGATCATGCGAGGCCCGAAAATTACACGACCTGTACACGTCCGCCGAACCCGGAACGCAACAGAGCTTCGTGGGCATCCCGATCCGGGTCGTAGCAGCAGTCCTGGACCAAACGCACGTCGTAGTCCGCATCACTAGCCCAGGCGACGCTTGAAAGAACAACGCCGGTGGTGCTTATCCCGGCCATGACAAGCGTGCTTACGCCGCGCGTCCGAAGGTCGGCGTCGAGCGCCGTGCCATAAAAGACGCTGGCTCGCGGACATGCATAGAAAAGGTCGCCCCGTTCGATCGCAAGCCCTTCGACGGGCAGACCGGTGCGAAATCGTCCGCTCGGGAGATACGGTGAGATTTGGCGATTCGTCGCCGGCGGCGCATGTTCATACTCTTCGCCGAGCGAAAAGTTGGGGAACAGCACGGGCCGGCCGCGCAAGGCGTGCTGGCAGCCGTGCAGACCCTGCGTGAGATGAACGCCGACAACCTGCGCAAGGTGCCGGCCGATGCACCCACGGCCTTCATCAAGCCGCGCTGGAAGCCGCTGGTGATCACCCCGGAAGGCCTCGACCGGAAATTCTACGAAATCTGCGCCCTGTCCGAGCTGAAGAACGCCCTGCGCTCCGGCGACATCTGGGTCAAGGGCTCGCGGCAGTTCCGCGACTTCGACGACTACCTGCTGCCGGCCGAGAAGTTCGCCGCACTCAAGCGCGAGCAGGCCCTGCCCCTGGCGATCAACCCGAACAGCGACCAGTACCTGGAAGAGCGTTTGCAGCTGCTGGACGAGCAGTTGGCCACCGTCACCCGCCTGGCCAAGGACAACGAGCTGCCCGATGCCATCCTCACCGAGTCAGGGCTGAAAATCACCCCGCTGGATGCGGCGGTGCCGGATCGGGCGCAGGCGCTGATCGACCAAACCAGCCAGTTACTGCCGCGCATCAAGATCACCGAACTGCTGATGGACGTGGACGACTGGACGGGCTTCAGCCGCCACTTCACCCACTTGAAGGACGGGGCCGAGGCCAAAGACAGGACGTTGCTGCTGTCCGCAATCCTCGGTGATGCGATCAACCTCGGGCTGACCAAGATGGCCGAGTCGAGCCCCGGCCTGACCTACGCCAAGCTGTCCTGGCTGCAAGCCTGGCACATCCGCGACGAAACCTATTCGGCGGCCTTGGCCGAGCTGGTCAACCACCAGTATCGCCACGCCTTTGCCGCCCACTGGGGCGACGGCACGACCTCATCCTCCGATGGCCAGCGCTTCCGCGCGGGTGGCCGGGGCGAGAGCACCGGGCACGTCAACCCGAAGTACGGTAGCGAGCCGGGACGGCTGTTCTATACCCATATCTCCGACCAGTACGCGCCGTTCAGCACCCGCGTGGTGAATGTCGGCGTCCGCGATTCCACCTATGTGCTCGACGGCCTGCTGTACCACGAGTCCGACCTGCGGATCGAGGAGCACTACACCGACACGGCCGGCTTCACCGATCACGTCTTTGCCCTGATGCACCTGCTAGGCTTCCGCTTCGCGCCGCGCATCCGCGACCTCGGCGAAACCAAGCTGTACGTGCCGCAGGGCGTGCAAGCCTACCCGACGTTGCGCCCGCTGATCGGCGGCACCCTGAACATCAAGCACGTGCGTGCCCACTGGGACGACATCCTGCGCCTGGCCAGCTCGATCAAGCAGGGCACCGTCACCGCCTCGCTGATGCTGCGCAAGCTCGGCAGCTACCCGCGCCAGAACGGACTGGCCGTGGCCCTGCGCGAGCTGGGCCGGATCGAGCGCACGCTGTTCATCCTGGACTGGCTGCAAAGTGTTGAACTGCGCCGCCGCGTGCATGCCGGCCTGAACAAAGGTGAGGCGCGCAACTCGCTGGCCAGGGCGGTGTTCTTCAACCGCCTTGGGGAAATCAGGGATCGGAGCTTCGAGCAGCAGCGCTACCGGGCCAGCGGCCTCAACCTGGTGACGGCGGCTATCGTGCTGTGGAACACGGTGTACCTGGAACGCGCCACCCAGGGGTTGGTCGAGGCCGGCAAGCCGGTGGACGGCGAGCTGCTGCAATTCCTGTCGCCGCTGGGCTGGGAGCACATCAACCTAACCGGCGATTACGTCTGGCGGCAGAGCCGCAGACTGGAAGACGGGAAGTTTCGGCCCTTACGGATGCCCGGAAAACCTTAGCGTACGATTTTTTCCGAATTCTGCGGGCTCCCCTCGTGAAGAAGGTGTTGCTGACTCATACCAGGCCTGAATAGCTTCATCATCCAGCCAGAAAGTTATGGAGCCACGGTTGATGAGGGCTTTATTGTAGGTGGGCCAGTTGGTTATTTTGAACTTTTGCTTTGCCACGGAACGGTCTGCGTTGTCGGGAAGATGCGTGATCTGATCCTTCAACTCAGCAAAAGTTCGATTTATTCAACAAAGCCCATTCAGTCCTCAATTTGTGCATTTTTTAAACGAAAAAAGGGTGTCTAATACGGTGAAATCATAGTATTACCAAAGTAATAAATAAAAAGTTATTTAAATCAGTAATTTAGATTTGATTTGTAATACCTGGGTAATACCGCAGCATGGCTAAATTTTGTTTTTTTTCTTTTAAATCAGTGCAATAGCGTGATTTATCACGCTGCGTTAGGTGTATAGCAGGTTAAGGGATAAAAAATCATCTTTTTTTGGTAGGGCGATCTCCGTAGGTTAAGGGGCATTTGGCTAAAAAGCGTCCTATTCTTTGATGGTCATGCTTGCATGACCATCTGAGCAACCAAAAACTACAGATAAACTACAGATAAACTACAAAAAACGTTTTGCCTTAGTGTTGTAAGACTACAAATAGACTACAATAAAACTACAAATAAACTACAAAAAACGTGACAGACTACAAATAGACTACAATAAAACTACAGATAAACTACAAAACTCGATTGACCCCTTCTTACGAGTGTTGTAGAGTCATTTTCATACAACGGAGGGGGTTATGAATAAACCAGCAGATCTGAAACCCCGCAACTTATCGGCTGCTGTCAGATTGCGCCTAAATGAAATCGAGAACTGGCTGGACAGAGGGCTAACGCGGCATGAAATTGCTGAAATCCTCGACAGCGAATACAGCTTTTCGGTAACAGCCAAAGGGCTTGAGATGGCACTGTATAGAACGCGGCAAAACCGAAAAAATGTATTGCACAATACGCATGATAAGAGTAGCGCGAAGGGTGCAGCGGAAAGTGTATTGCACAATACACAACCGTCTGAGCCTGAAGTGCAGGAAAGTAAAAAAGCAGAGAGTCCCGGCATTATTGATAAAGAATTCTTCAAGAAAATCGGTGAGAATTTCGACCCTAAGAAGTTCAACAAAAAATTCTGAGGTGATTTATGAAAGTAGCGGTAATTAATTACAGTGGCAGTGTTCGTAAAACCTTAATTTCATCTTACCTGTTAGCCCCGCGCGGCTTTGTTGAATAAATCAGATTTCGGGTAAGTCTCCCCCGTAGCGGGTTGTGTTTTCAGGCAATACGCACGCTTTCAGGCATACCTGCTTTCGTCATTTTGTTCAGCGCTCGTACCAGGGCCATAGCCTCTGCAACCTGACCATCGTAGTCACGCAGTGTCAGTGAACCTCCGAACAGCTGTTTTACCCGGTACATCGCCGTTTCCGCTATCGAGCGACGGTTGTAATCTGTTGTCCATTTCCACCGCGCATTACTCCCGGTCAGCCGCTGATTCGCAACAGCACGGTTACGGTCTGCATATTCACCGGGCCAGTAACCCGCGCCTTTTCGGGGCGGGATAAGCGCGCTGATTTTCTTACGCCGCAGTTCATCGTGACAGAGTTGGGTGTCGTAAGCGCCGTCTGCCGATGCTGCCCTGATTTTTCTGTGAGTCTGCCGGATAAGACCCGGGAAGGCTTCTGAGTCCGTCACATTGTTCAGCGACAGGTTTGCACAGATGATTTCATGTGTGTTGCTGTCAACTGCCAGATGCAACTTTCGCCATATACGACGGCGTTCCTGGCCATGCTTTTTGACTTTCCATTCGCCTTCACCAAAGACCTTCAGCCCGGTGGAATCAATCACCAGATGCGCGATTTCACCCCGGGTGAACGTTTTGAAACTGACATTAACCGACTTTGCGCGCTTGCTGACACTGGTGTAATCCGGGCAGCGCAACGGAACATTCATCAGTGTAAAAATGGAATCAATAAAACCCTGTGCAGCCCGCAGGGTCAACCTGAACACGCGTTTAATGACCAGAACGGTGGTGATGGCGAGATCAGAATAGCGCTGAGGTCTTCCCCGTGATGAAGGCGTTGCCGACTCATACCAGGCCTGAATAGCTTCATCATCCAGCCAGAAAGTTATGGAGCCACGGTTGATGAGGGCTTTATTGTAGGTGGGCCAGTTGGTTATTTTGAACTTTTGCTTTGCCACGGAATGGTCTGCGTTGTCGGGAAGATGCGTGATCTGATCCTTCAACTCAGCAAAAGTTCGATTTATTCAACAAAGCCGTCTGTGTTGTAAAATGGCGCCGAAAGCCCGGCGTAGCCGGTTGCCGGGCTATAAATTCTGCCACCCTACCCCCTGCCCTGATTAGCCTTAACTCGCGAACAGCAATGAAGAAGTCAAAGTAATCCCTTTTAACCCCGGTGAGCGGGCTTTACGGCGTTTACGACGTAAAGGGCGTGATTTCCGGGGCCTAAGCGGCGGCAGCTTGCTGCTGACGCTTAGGGGGATGTTCATCAACTATTTCAGCGACACCAGGGAACTTAACACGGTAGCTGCAAAGCCCTAATCCCGCTCACCGCCACGCAGCTGCCGTACGTCCCCCACGGGGGTGCGCAGTGCTGCGCGCGGGAACGGCGGCCCGTCTGCGGGACGCGGCGCCGTACTGCGCGTTAGCGGCCGCACGCGGCCGGTTACGGGGGACACTCCGCCATACGACCAGCGACCCGCTGAGCTGCACAATCCACAGATAACACAAGCTACATACATGTCGATATGGGAATCGGCCCACCTTGCCGGGCGCCGGTGCCGTGTGGAAATCCGCCCACCTTGCCGCGCGCCGGTGCCGTGTGGGAATCCGCCCACCTTGCCGGGCGCCGGTGCCGTGTGGGAATCCGCCCACCTTGCCGGGCGCCGGTGCTGTGTGGAAATCCGCCCACCTTACCGGGCGCCGGTGCTGTGTGGAAATCCGCCCATCTTGCCGGGCGCCGGTGCCGTGTGGGAATCCGCCCACCTTACCGGGCGCCGGTGCTGTGTGGAAATCCGCCCATCTTCATGACAAAAATTTGTCAAATGACAGGCTCATGTGTGCTGATTTATGTCAGACGGGATTTTGCTTATCAATTATTGAGAACAGAAATTTTCCTGAATCATCAATACTATACTTAGCAAGTAAAGGTGTTTTCTCATTTATCTGCTTGAGTGCAGGATCAAGGAAAGATCGTTTCAACTCTGCCAAGTTCTTCTGCTGGGATTCCGGTAAGACGAAACGGTCATTTAACCAAGCATGAGTAGTAACCCATAAGCCTGAAGATTTGAATTGAGCAAGACTTTCATAAAGGCGGATCGTCCGGGGATTTCGAAGACTGCCACAATCGCGGAGCGAGTAGGTGGTGAACTGGTTGGTAATGACTCCAACTTACTGATAGTGTTTTATGTTCAGATAATGCCCGATGACTTTGTCATGCAGCGCCACCGATTTTGAGAACGACAGTGACTTCCTGCCCAGCCTTGCCAGATGCTGCCTCAGATTCTGGTTATGCCGCTCAATTCGCTGCGTATATCGCTTGCTGATAACGTGCAGTTCTCCCTTCAGGCGGGATTCATAAAGCGGCCAGCCATCCGTCATCCATACCACGACCTCAAAGGCCGACAGCAGGCCCGGAAGACGCTCCAGCGTGGCCAGAGTACGCTCACCAAAGACGCGTGCCACCACCGTCCTGCACATCCTGCCATAGGCGTAAAATAACCAGCGCTGACGTGATTTAGCCCCGACGTAGCCCCACTGTTCGTCCATTTCCGCGCAGACAATGACGTCACTGCCCGGTTGTATGCGTGAGGTTACCGACTGCGGTCTGAGTTTTTTAAGTGACGTAAAATCGTGTTGAGGCCAACGCCCATAATGCGGGCGGTTGCCCGGCATCCAACGCCATTCATGGCCATATCAATGATTTTCTGGTGCGTACCGGGCTGAGAGGCGGTGTAAGTGAACTGTAGCTGCCATGTTTTACGGCAGTGAGAGCAGAGATAGCGCTGATGTCCGGCAGTACTTTTACCGTTACGCACCACGCCTTCAGTAGCTGAGCAGGAGGGACAACTGATGGAGATGGAAGCCACTGGAGCACCTCAAAGACACCATCGTACACTAAATCAGTAAGTTGGCACCATTATCCGGCAGGCGATCTGGATTATCGTCACGCTGTTAAATATGTCGCGGTAGGGATACCCGTTACCGGATACCCCCCGCACAGATCCCGGCGTGCGCGATTTACGCACCGGGCTCCTGCCTCGGGTGTCTGGCGGTGAACCGCTCCACAGGCCATGGATGAAGAACCCGAACCCTTGGTAGCCATGCGGCTGCCAGTTTGTTTGCTTTCGTCCAGGTCGTATCATCCTTCTGGCTCCTGCGCCTGAGCGCCCGGCGCCAGAGGTTTGTTACGTGTGTCCTGAACTTCTGCATGGTGGGGAAGTTGCCCGGTACCGAGTGATAGTTCAGGTATCCCTGAACCACTCTCCTGAGCCATTTTCCCTGTTCGGGGATTGAGTAATGCCAGCGCCTTCGCAGACCGTCTTTGATGGCTTTCAGAGTTGCCGTCATCCGATCCCGGCGGGTCTTTCGTATCAGCATGAACCTGCCGTTGCGATCTTTCCCGCTGATGTGCGTGAACCCGAGGAAGTTGAACGTTTCTGGTTTGCCTTTTCCCCTGATGGCACGGTTTTCGGCAGCGAAGCGGCCGAACTCCATCAGACGGGTTTTCTCCGGGTGAACCGTGAGTCCGAACTCCCTCAGTCTGCGCTGCATGGCTATACGGAAGCGCCGGGCATCGTATCGTTTGTCGAACCCGATGACGATGTCATCGGCGTATCTGACCATTACCACATTGCCTGTGGCATAGCGACGTCGCCACTGATGCGCCCACAGATCGAAGACGTAGTGGAGGTATATGTTTGCCAGCAGCGGTGAGATGACCGCACCCTGTGGGGTGCCTTCCTCCGTTGCTCGCCATTGACCCTCCTCCAACGTCCCGGCTGTGAGCCACTTACGTATGAGCCTGATTACGCTCCGGTCGCCGATCCGATGCTCTGTGAACCTGATCAGCCATTCGTGGCTCACCCTGTCGAAGAACTGACTGATGTCGGCATCCAGTACCCAGTTTACGTTAGTGCGTACCAGCCCTGTGGCCAGTGCGTCCAGTGCATCGTGCTGGCTTCGCCCGGGTCTGAACCCGTATGAGAACCCCATAAAGTCGTTTTCATAGACTGCGTTCAGGATTTTCACCAGCGCATACTGGACGATCTTGTCCTCCAGCGAGGCGATGCCGAGCGGGCGTTGTTTTCCATCCGCTTTTGGGATGTAGTGACGCCTGCCGGGCTGCGCCCTGTAGCTGCCCTAATGTAGCCTCCGGTGCAGATCTGTTATGTTGTTCTTCATGTTTCCGGCGTAGTCCATCCACCTGATGCCATCCACTCCGGCGGCCGCTTTCCTGCTCAGGGAGAGGAATGCGGCTTCCAGTGCTTCGACTGTCAGCAGGTGGAACAATGCTGTAAACCGTTCTTTCTTCCGCTGCTTCGCAGCTTCCCGCACGCGTGACAGCCTCTGTGACATGCTTTCCCGGCTCTGTGTCCGGCGCATGTGTGGCTGTTCCGCATTCCCCTTGGCCCCGCTCCTTCGCTCCACTGACTCCGCTCCTTTCGGGTTGTTCGCCTGCTTCGCCGCTACTATGAGCGAGTCCGACTTCTCCTCTCCGTACATCACCGGCTATGACTCCTCGTCTTCCCGGTGCGGGCCGTCTCCGACACTGGCAGATGGTCAGAGGGGAGATCTCCCGGTTCCCGCGTAGAGATCGTATTGACATGCCAGGGTCTCAGACCCCGCCGGGTCCATGTGGCACTCGCAGTATCGCACCCTATGATGTTGCCTTCCGTTAACAGTACAACGTCGGCACCCGGTAATTTAATATACATTTCGTGGCTCAATGGCTGGCCTGTCAACACCCCTGTCAACGCTTCGCCCCATACCTCGCGGTATGCAACGCATGACTCGGGGACCTTGTGGATTGCTGGTCCTTCAATGGTCGGGGACTTTCACCCCTTGATCTCTACCGGTCTCCCGGTGAAAACTGTATGTATAACCAGTAAAATTAGAGTGTCAGGAGGAAAGATGAAACTACAACTTTTCAGCACCGGGAAAGAACTCCCGCCACAGGCCCATCCATTGTTTGCCGATCTGGCCAGCTGCGGTTTTCCCAGCCCTGCTGCTGACTATGTCGAGTCCGATCTGGATCTCCATGATTACTGCATACGGCATCCGAGCGCGACGTACTACCTGCGTGCCAGCGGAGACAGCATGGCCGACGGCAGTCTGTACAATGGCGATCTGCTGGTTGTGGACAGTGCTGAAAAGCCGCGGCACGGCGATATCGTTGTCGCCAGCATGCAGGGGGAGTTTACGGTGAAACGGCTTCTGCTGACGCCGCGACTGACGCTGCAGCCCATGAATGCCTCCTGGTCGCCGATTTATCCTGATCCCGACGAGCTGGATATCTTTGGCGTCGTCACGCATATCATCCACCGCCCGAGGGAGATGTACTGATGTTTGCCCTGGCCGATGTGAACAGCTTCTATGCCAGCTGTGAACGTGTTTTCCGCCCGGATTTGAAAGGAAAGCCGATAGTCGTCCTGAGCAACAACGACGGGAATGTAATCGCTCGCAGTGCCGAGGCGAAGCCCTGGATCAAAATGGGAACTCCGTGGTTTCAGATAAAAAACGAAAGATACCCGGAAAAAATATATGCGTTTTCAAGTAATTATGAACTTTATGCCTCGATGTTGGCGCGCGTGATGAACAGCCTGGAGGAACTGGCCCCCAGAGTGGAACAGTATTCAATTGATGAGATGTTCCTCGATTTGACCGGCGTGGAGCACTGTATGGAGCTTGAGGACTTCGGCCGGCAGCTGCGTCAGCACGTGTATGACTGTACCCACCTGACCATTGGCGTGGGCGCCGGACCAACGAAGACCCTCGCAAAATCAGCCCAGTGGGCCTCAAAAGAGTGGAAACAGTTTCGTGGCGTACTTGCTCTGACCAGGGGAAATCCGCAGAGAACGCGGAAACTGCTTTCACTGCAGCCGGTTGAAGAAATCTGGGGGGTGGGTAACCGTATTGCACGCAAGCTGAATGTACTGGGCATTAAGACCGCGCTCGATCTCGCCCTGACGAACCCGGCCTTCATCCACAAAAATTTTTCTGTGGTCCTTGAGCGAACGGTACGGGAACTGAACGGGGAAAGCTGCCTTTCGCTTGAGGAAGCCCCTCCGACGAAACAGCAAATTGTCTGCAGCCGCAGTTTTGGCGTGAAGATCACGGAGTACGAGTCACTCCGTCAGGCTATCTGTCAGCACGCAGAGCGGGCCTCTGAAAAACTGCGTAAAGAGCACCAGTATTGCCGGCATATTTCCGTTTTCATCAAAACGTCTCCGTTCGCCATTAAAGAGCCTTACTACGGCAACGTGGCTACGGAAAAACTTCTTACACCCACTCAGGACACCAGGGACATCATTGCAGCCGCTACAACGGCTCTGGAGCGTATCTGGAGGGATGGGCACCGGTATGCCAAAGCCGGAGTTATGCTGAATGACTTCACCGGCTCCGGCGTTTCGCAGCTGCAGCTGTTCGACGAACGCCCGCCACGCCCTTACAGTGCTGAGCTGATGAAGGTTCTGGACGGGATCAACAACTCAGGGCTGGGTAAAGTATGGTTTGCGGGGCGGGGTATTGCCCCGGAATGGCAGATGAAACGGGAGATGCTTTCTCCTGCTTATACGACACGATGGTCAGATATTCCTTCAGCGAAACTGGCGTAAAACTTTGGCGATTTCACCTTGAAATTATCAGCCTAAACTGCCTAATTACAATAAGTTAGATGTGAAATCGCCATGGCGAAATTATTGACTCAAATTTCTGTCAAGGACCTCGTTGATAGCCTTGTCCAGTTCATCCTGAATCACTTTTGACATACGGCTAAACTCATAAGTCAGCGTACGCCCTTTCACACGCTTACGCGCGAACTTGTCCTTTTCTTCAAAAGACCAGAGTGGGGAAACCACTGACTTTTCCTTGGGAGATGGATCTATCAATGCCTGAGATGCCTGAGAAATCAGCTTCAGTATACTGGCTTTCTGTTCGTCTTCTGGTCGCTCGCCTTCACTCAAAATTGCATCGAGCTGAGCTGATACAGACTGAATGAGTTCTTCAGGCGTTAATCCCTTTTCACTGAGTTTTTCATTAACTTCTAAAAGAAGTTTATAGTCACTAAACGATAGCTCCGACTGAACCGGGAACAGAGAAATCAAGTCTTGCGGTACGGCCGCCGCCTGCAGCGCCCTGGTAACTTTAGCTTGAGATAACCCCTCCAGTTCAGCAATTTCCTTTTGATTAAATCCGGACTCTTTAAGAGCGATCAATCTCAGGCCAATCTCCCGAAGATTATGTTCTTTAGCTGTCTGGATATCTTTAGCCAGTTGGCGAGCTTCATCAGCTGATAAATGCTCTTCGGTAACCATTACATCAAGGCCTGTACGGACAAAAATTGCTGAGGCTCGCCGTCTTGAACCATCCAGTATCTCAATCCTTTCACTTTGCTTAATACCAATACAGGGAAAGAACTGCTGAAACTTAATCGTCTGGATAATGGATTTCAGGGATTCCCTGGTCAGTGCAAGTTGATCTCTTCCGTTGTTTTCCTGGTTTACGAAGGTCTTACTTTCAACTTCAGATGCAGGCACCCGAACAAACCTGAACGTTACCTTCCTGCCGGTTTTTAAGGTAAATACCTGGCTTCTACCGGTGTCCGTCATTTCCGCAATTGACGCCTGGGTATTTAACTGTCTGCCGATGGTTTTTCTTTTCTCATTCGACATCACATACCTCCGTTAGTACGAATGAACTCGATGCGATCAAAGACTGCCTTCGCAAAGTCTTCCGCTGCTGATTTTGCGCTTTTTAGTGCCTCTGTACTTCCATCATAGGTTGCTGGATTTGCTGAAATAACTGTGTCAAAAGTCTCCCCACAACGTTCGAAACCATCCAGTCTTGGCAGAACCATGTCTAGCATATCGGCACCGAAAACCTCTTTGGCCTGACTATGGCAAATTTTGTGATCAGACTTGTTCAGGATCTTGGACATGAAGCCGACATTACCGATGAGATTGCAGGTGTGCCCATCCATTTCGATGGAATCTATGAGGGCAGGGAGGCTGGCCACAAACTTCAGGGAAGAATGAAAATCAACCGTCGCCGGTGGAAGAGGGGTCAACATCAGGTCTGCCGCCCCAATGCAGTTTTTCAGGAACGCATCAAGGTGAGGACCACTATCAAGGAAAATAAAGTCGTAGTCATGCTGGAGCTTGTCGATAATGTTCTCTTTAAGCACCGCATGAATATTTTTCCCTGGCAGATGTTCTTCACACAATCCCTTCCAGCCTTCAGCAAGGAATGCATCGTCAATGGAAGCGGGGATTACATCAACACCAGGGATAATAGACGGTACTATAAAATCGGAAAGTAATTCTTCACGAGACACGTTCTGGAGCATGGCCTGAGCAGCCGTATTTTCAACCAAGCCCACTGAATTCTCATGGCTCAGGAACATTGTCAGAGATGCCTGCGGATCGAAATCGATGGCCAGAATACGCAGGTCTTCGAACAGAAGCTGAGGATGAGCTCGAAAAGCATGTGATAATGAAGCGGTAGAAACTGTCTTGGAACCACCACCTTTAAGATTACATACAAAAATCGTAAAGGCTTTATCGAAGCGATCCCTGTACTTCGGTACTTTACGATGGTTATACAGATCGATGACATTCTGAATCGTCATCGCGTATTTCATCGTATTACCAGAAGGTTTCTTTTTAAAAATGTAGCCACCGGCTTCCATTTCGGACACAGCATACTCAACACTGCCTTTACTGAGCTTAGGCAGCTTATACAGAGCGGCTTTGCTGTATTCCTGATAGAACTCGGTAAGCTTCAATTCCTCTTTTTGCTGTCGGATACTTTCGCTCAAAGATGTCAGAAGCTTACCTGCACGTGTAGCGACTTTCCGTAACTGCTCAATATTGTCCATTTATCACCTCATGACGTTTTTTGTCATTTTGAACAAAAAGTGTCATGTTGCAAGAAAAAAATCATATTGTTTTGATTTCGCTCTCAACAGAAGGGGGATGAAGCTCGACGGGCGTGCTACTAAATCACACTGCAGCAACACGCAGACGCACTTTTGACCATCAACAGCAACTCATACAAAAGGGCTTTGAGAAAGGTATTCAACTTGCAAGACAGGAGAGTCATTCAGAAGGATTCTGATTTTAGTTACGACCAGTGCAATGCTGAGCCTTATGTATCAGCGCTCGCCGCAGCCATGTAACCGAGCGTAGCGAGCGAACTGGCGAGGAAGCGAAGAGGAACCGTTCCGGCAGATAGCTCTTACGCTCAGCACAAGAAGAGTTTTCCATCCTCTGTGGGAAACAGGTCAACTTTAATGGACGCTCCGGACTATGGGAAACAGGTCAACTTCGCGGACGGCCCGGACTATGGGAAACAGGTCAACTTCACGGGCGGCCGGGAGTGTGGGGAACAGGTCAACTTCGCGGACGGCCCGGATTATGGGAAACAGGTCAACTTCGCGGGCGGCCGGGACTGTGGGAAACAGGTCAACTTTGCAGACGGCCCGGACTGTGGGAAACAGGTCAACTTCGCGGGCGGCCGGGAGTGTGGGGAACAGGTCAACTTCGCGGACGGCCCGGACTAAGGGAAACAGGTCAGCTTCTCGGACGGCCCGGACTATGGGAAACAGGTCAACTTCTCGGACGGTCGGGAGTGTGGGAAACAGGTCAAGTTAGGCAAGCACTATGGGAAACACAGCAAGTTCAGTATCCCCCCATATGTCAGCAACAAACTAAGGGGGGAGGAAATAAAAATTACAGACTATTGTTTTTTATCAAGAAAATTAAACAGCAAGCGACCATCTTCTTCAGTGGTATATGTTACCTTTAATGGCGTCTTCTCATTAATTTTCTTCAGAGCAGGTTCCAGGAAGGTACGCTTCATTTCAGCAATATTGTTTTTCTGCGAGGCAGGGAGCATAAACCTTTCACATAACCAGTCATGTGTGGTGATCCAGACACCAGTGCTCCGGAACTGACACAGGCTTTCATAAAGCCGGATGACACGAACACTATTAAGCTGGCCACAGTCATAGAGAGAATAGGTAGTGAACTGGGAGGTTAAGCCGACCAGGAATGGCATGACCTTGTAGTTAAATTCAATCTGCCAGGAACCCCGGCCTCGCTTCATTCCTGCTTCAGCCAGCCACGGACGTTTAACTTCTTCAAACTCACCTTCTTTTGGATAAAAGGTAACCGTTGATTCGCCCAGAGCATTTACCCCAGCCTTCACATCACGACTGGCGACAGACGTAGCGACATTGAAGTATTTGACGTAATCGGAAACGCTGATTTTGAAGAGCGGCAATACGTCAGAGTCATCTTCCTGGCTGTCATTAAAATAGGCCTGCATGAGGCATAACCACAGCACACGTTTTGCCTGAAGAGGCAGGTAATATGCAGCTTCGGTCAATTCGTTAGATTGCTTTATACTGGCGCGTTTTTTAAACGTTTTAGTAGCTGGCAAGAGTGCTTGAGTATCCATTTCAATGCCTATGGGTAAATTTTTACCCACCCATAATGACAGTGAAAACAGAAATTGCAAGCTATCGCGATACTTATCCACCGGAAAAATCTGCACTTTATCCACAAGTGGATAATTGAGAACTGAACTTGACCTCTTTCCCATAGCTTGTTGATGCGTATCCCATAGCTTGTTGA
Source organism: Salmonella sp. NW177 (assembly GCF_051811585.1). Classification (NCBI taxonomy): domain Bacteria; kingdom Pseudomonadati; phylum Pseudomonadota; class Gammaproteobacteria; order Enterobacterales; family Enterobacteriaceae; genus Salmonella; species Salmonella sp. NW177. Next base: position 22,721 of record NZ_JAMMZV010000014.1, read on the forward strand.
CACAAAACCCACTGATACGTGATTAATTTCCCATATTATGTTTACCAGTTGCCCATACAGGCCCCCTCTCAGGCCGCACTGTACGCGGCTTTCAGGCTCCCTAAAAGATGTAAAATAAAGAAAAAGAATAAAAAAGTACTTTATAAAAATATGCCCGTGGATAAGTGGATAACCCCGAGGGGAGGTGATTTTTCAGGCATTGAGCGTAAGCAGAATTTATAAGTTTTGTTCCCTGGTGCTTCCTCGCTCACTCGGGGCTTCGCCCTGTCGCTCGACTGCGGCGAGCACTGCTGGCTCGATCATATCCGTGGCCGGAAGATACTACTCCTCCCCCGAGTCGCTCTCCAGAGCCGGCTACAGCGAGACAACCCGCACGAAGATTTCTATCGTCCCTGCAGACATATTCGAATCGTTTTTATTAACCCTGGCTTCCGTCGTGACAGAACACTACGTCCTGTAAAAGGGGGACTAAGGCCCCTGAATCACACACCTGAATAATGCGGAGTTTTACGATAATGTCATTGCTGGAAACTTTCCTGACCGCTTCTCAGGGGGCAACAATCCTGTTCCTTGCCATGCTGATCTACTGGCAAAAGCGATAAATCCAAGCGGGCTGGCCTTTGGCCAGCTTCGCTGTATAAGGGGAAAAATGCGGCATATCCAGACATTTCACTAGGCAATTTGAATTCAGATATCTATGCTTGGGATCCGGTCAACAGGAGGTAACAAGATGAAACTTGAAACTATACAGATAGATAATACCGTAAGGAGTGGTCTTAATTCTTTCACTGACGGGGTGATTATTCGTGATACAAAGGTATTGATCACGCTCAATCTCCCGGATGGACAGAAAACCACTATTGAGGGGGAATGGCGGCATATGTCGGACGCCAACAGGTTGTCAGAACGTATTACGATGCTTCAGCATGCGATCTATGAGCAGTATGAGGAATACAGAGCAGATATTCCCGTCAGCTGGTCCAGATAACGTCTGACAGACCTCCCCGGCGAGCAGGACGTTCGCCAGCATCATTCTCCTAAGTACTTAAATATTCCCTTTCAGCATGGCTACCGCATCCGCTTCGGGCATCTGAAACTGAACTCGATGCCGCGCAGCAACATCAAGTGCGAACACCTTCGTATAGACTTCCGTCGAGCTAATCGATTTGTGGCCCATCAGGCTCTGCAAAACCTTCAGTGGTATGCCGGCATACAGCATATGCATCGCGTAGGAGTGGCGGAACGTATGCGGGGTGACCGGCACCGAGAATGTCACCCCGTCGACGGCGGCCGCTTCAACCGCTTCGCCAATCCAGGTCCGTACTGTCCGGTCGGTGATGTCCCAGATGCGGGCTTTCTCTGTTCTGCCGGTACGCTTGTTGCGTCTTTCCAGCGGAATTTTCAGGGTGGCCACCATCATCTGCAGCTGGCTGACGTAGTGGTGATCGGAAAGCGGAACCAGACGATGAGCCTGGCTACCGGCGGGAGCTCGGCCGGCTGTCCTGGCCGCTTTTTCGGTGCGCTGCTTAAGCGTGGCCAGCTGCACGAACGGATACGGTGGCACCAGCGAAAAATCCCCCCGGGTCAGCGCCAGCGCCTCGTTGATACGTGCGCCGGTGTTCCAGAGGGTTGCCAGCAGCATCTTGCGGTGCAAATCGGGCACATAATGGAGCAGGGCGCTGACTTCCGGTGCCAGCAGGTATTTCGGTAGTTCATCTTGAACGAGCGCCATCTGGCGCAGGGCCAGCGCGGCGGGATAGTCAATGGCCACCGGCATTTGCGCCGGCTGCTGCGGGTGAGAATATGATAAGAGGCCGCTCATTGGTTTGACATTCCATCAGGTATCACTAATTGATTCCACTCCCTGTTGCGGGTAGCTTCAGCAGCGCGCAGGGCTCTTTCGCGCCTCCAGACTTTACGAAACACGGAAACTGCAGACCATTCATCATGACCTGTAAGACGTGTTTCGGGCATCCCGGTTGCCTTGCGCAGACGGACGGCAAGAATGACAGCGTTGATGCCCAAGCGCGTGAACTGATACTGCCGTTCCCTGAAATAGTCCTTATGCCAAGGAGGGTCGGAGTATTCGGCGGCATATGCAATTGCCCTGTGGGCCTCATCCTGGAGCACCGGCAGTTCACGGATGCGATACATAAGACGTGGCTCTAAAGTCCGCCAGTCACCGGAGACATCGATCAGATTCAGTTCAGGGTAATTCGTGACAGCTTTTCTCTCAGGCTGGGGGGCATCATCATCCTGGCCGTCATCCGTCACAACCCGGAAACAACCCTCAGCATACCGTTCAAGCATGAATACCAACTCGGTGGCAATGTAATGCAGTTCCTTTTTCATTTTATCTTCTGACGCCTGTCTCTCACGCTTAAGCGTGAAATAATGTGTCAGCCAGATGCCAGTGAGTGTTATACCCCCAGTAAGCAGGCCAGTGATAAGCCCGGTTGCCACGTTTCCCCAGATCCCCGCCCCTTGATTAATCAGCTGTACGGAAACCGGATGGGATGTCGCAGCAACTATACTCTCAGTTGCGGCCTGTATATCAGTCATTGATCATTTACCCCTTTATATTCCTGAGAAATCCCGCCCTCTGTCCGTAGTCAGCGGCCGGCAGCCAGCTCTTCAGCCAGTTTCACAAACCTTTTGTGCTCAGTCTGCAGGTAATGGCTGTAAATCCGGGCATCACGTTCTGTCAGTCCGGATGGATTGCCGGTGAAGTAACGTTGCAGCACCGCAATACAGTGATTGTAGGTATCGAGATCATATTCCCAGTTTCCCAGCTCACCGGCCGCATCCAGTTCCTGGCGAAACTGCTCGTATTTACGGAGCAGAATGCCAAGACCTAATTCTGTTGCAGCATAAAGATTATTTTCTCCTGGCGCGGAAATCGCATTACGGATTTTTTCAAAAGCATAACTGAAATCATTTCTCTCATTGAATGCAGTAAACATGTCCTTTCCTCAGTTGAATAGTTAGCCGTGCAATTTTACCACACCTCAATCATCGTCAGATGAGTGCCACTCTGTCGCGACAGTGACTTTCACGAGAGTGATTTTCACATACTAAAATAATAAGCAGCCATATAACAACGTAATTAAATTACCTGACGGCCGCTCTGGCCGGATCCGACTTTTATGTTATTCCACAGTTTCCGGAAGTGTACCACGCACACGGAATAACCACAGCGCCCTTTCAGGGTGGTGAGCGGCCGGTCACGGGGCAGGGGAGGGGCACAACATATATGGTCACTGACAGCTGGAAACACCGCTACATCTTGTGTTTCCGGGCCGCTGCGCGCCGGCGGGGCTGAATCAGATCCGGAACTACCTTTTTTCGGATCTCAGAAGTGGAGAAGAGGAATTATTGCAGCATGGACACAAAAAACGAGTAATTGTTGCGATGAGTGGACTATTGCACCATGAGCAAATATAAATGACTTTATGCGTCCTGCGGTTAAATATATTGTTCATGCCGTCCGGCTGAACCCCGGGTCAGGGGATCAGCCGGGAAGGAGAACGTCACGGTTCTGTTTTCCGCGACAGGGTCTTTCTTTTTTTCTTCAGGTACATCACTTCGTCACATTTACCGATCATCTCCGCCAGTGTCGTATAATGGTCTGCGTTATTGATCAGTTCGCCAAAGGAATAATTGATGTTGTAGGGCTTGCCCGAGGTGTCATTGTAATGATCGAGACTGGCACTCAGCGCGTGCAGATAAGACTGAGTGTTACCGTTTCGCCGGATCAGGGCGGCAAACTCATCCCCGCCGAGGCGGCCTGCTATTTCACCCGGTTCAAGGTGCTGATGTAAAAAGCCGGCAAAGATCTTCAGCACCTCGTCACCTTCCGCGTGTCCCCAGAGATCGTTAACCGGTTTGAACCTGTCCAGATCGAAATAGATGAGGCTGAACGACGCATCCTGCCGGTTCATTGCGCGGAAGAGTTTTTCGCCGGCGCGGTAAAACCCGCGCCGGTTGGGAATGCCCGTCAGGCTGTCCGTCATGGCCATGCTGATGGCCTCGAATTCGTCCTCCACGATACAGGCCAGGTCCCGGAGGGACGCAATGTCCTCATCCGTGAAGGCGCGGGGAACGGTGTGGATCAGGCACAGCGTGCCGGCCACCGTGCCATCCGGCAGGCTCACCGGCTGGCCGGCGTAGAACCGGATGTGTGGCTCACCGGTAACCAGGGGATTATCGTGAAATCGCGCATCGGCAGCCGCATCGTGAATGATAAAAGGCCCTTCCTGCAGAATGGCGTGCCCGCAGAACGAAATATCACGTGGAGTTTCGCGCACGCCGACGCCCTGGCAGGCGAGGAGCCACTGGCGCTCGCGATCCAGCAGGCTTATCAGGGCCACCGGGACCTGAAAGGCTTTGCGGGCCAGCCGCGTCAGGCGTTCAAAACGCTCATCGTCACGGGTATCAAGAAGGCTGGTAATATACAGGGACTTCAGCCTCTGTTCTTCATTCTCCGGTATACCGGGTGCCTGCATGTAATCTCCTGGTATGTACAAAGTATATATGCAGATGAAAAGGTGTTTGGATCTGACTGAGTGTAATTATAGTTCACGACTTATCTGCCAGCGGCTGAACTTCAGGTACAGGAATTCACGTTTATCACTCGTACTAGACTCTCCGGAGGACCAGGGGAATGACCGGGTCTGTTACGGTGAGGGAATCTGTAAACCTCAGGATTTTTGCCGGGAAAGTACGTATAACTGCTATCTTGATTAGTAAATGTTAAAATTTGTAGGTATCCACCCGTTAAACAAAATGATTAATATTTAAAAATACTCGTTGAACACCCGTGCCGTAATAATGAAGTACATTAAAAACGTTATCCGGTCATGTGAAGCTGAGACCGTCTCTTCGTCATGTAAAATGCCGTACTTTCTTTGTCGTGAAGAATGACCGGGTTAAGTCCATAAGGTTGAGAGGAAGTCTGCAGATGTGATACGCTCAAGGCGAGATTTATCTCAGTGAGAACTCACGGCAACAAAAAGTTTTTGGACAACAAAACACAAAGTTGTTTTGGACTGTAGGAGTCCAAGAGACAATGACATTACATACAACGCCGTGTAACGGATTTTACATTATTACAAAGCCTGTGTTACAAGAGAGTTATGGACATGATTGAAAAAATATGTGAAGTAATTGATGGTGAATACGTCTGTGATATAGATATTAGCGTTGAAGAATGGAAGATTTTATTAAGGGATAAAAAAGTTTTTGATGACAAAAGTATTGCAGCGTTAAAAAAATGGTTCATTGAGCCAGACCATTCCTGTACATGTTTCGATATCGGCAAGAAGTACGACCTGCACAGTATGAGTGCTAATGGTGTAATCAATGGGTTGGGTGGAAGAGTTCAGAAGCAGCTTGGCCGATTCGAGGTTAAAGGAGTCGGAAAGATTGCTTCCGGGACAAAATTCATTACAGTCATGAAAAGTAGAGAAATTAAAGGAAACCCAAAGCGAAATTTATGGACTATCCGTGAATAACTTGTTCAGGCAATAAAAGAACTAGATTTTTTTAGTACGAACGAAAGCTCAAGCATTGATTTTTACTCAGATAATGATTTGATCACTGCTCTAGAAGAAAGTAATCACTTTGACGTTACTCAGACATTTGAGTATAGCGAAAAAGCGAAACCTAAGAAAGCTGCAATAGAAGTCAAAAATGGACTCTCATACCCAAGAAGTAAATCTGTTTCAAAAAATGCGCTTAACAAAGCTGATTATAAATGTGAAATTAATTGCGACCATCCAACGTTCAGAAGGCGAAACTCTCCTCTAAATTACACAGAACCTCATCACATTGTCCCGATGTCAAAGCAAGACTATTTTGAGAATTCACTGGATGTGGAAGAGAATATCATATCACTATGTTGCAACTGCCATAAACAAATTTATCTTGGCAAGGGGTTTGAAGATATGTTGAGGAAAATATATGCCGAGCGGAAAGATGTATTAAAAAAAGCGGGAATCGAGATATTATTAGAGGATTTAATTCTTTTTTACAAGATGGAAGGTAATTAATCTTCGAGAAGATGTATGCTTATTTTTATTTTTTTAGCAATGAATGTGAAATACTGCCTGACTATCAATCCTGTCATGTGGTTCAGATTTATGGGGGAGGATTTTAATATTTTACCAGCATGGCATGTCGATCAATCGGTTAAGTATAGCGCCAGGTAACCAGACGGATTTTCCCTCTCAGGCGGGAGTCGTTATCCATCGTCCAGTACCTGATTAAAAGTAGGAGTAATTACAAGAAAATTAAATTGTATGACTATTATTTCCGTTCAGAAAAGAAAGTTACATTAAAAACCCGAAATTATTCGGGTTTTTAATTAGTTAAGTGCTATATATTTTCGTGTCCGGGGGTACCCTAAGAGGGTGCGCAAGACAACACTCCAGTGTTCATTATTTATGACTGTCAAGCCATTTATTCATCTGCTCAATTTCACCTTTTTGAGCTTTAATGATGTCCTGCGCAAGCTTTCTCATTTCGGGATCTTTTCCGTATTTGAGCTCGGTCTCAGCCATTGCGATTGCCCCTTCATGGTGTGCGATCATACCTTTTGCAAAGGCCTTATCGGGATTGGATTCATTAACGGCGGCCATCATTTTTTCATGCATATTTTTCATGCCAGCCATATATTCCTGTGATGATGCCGATGAGTGCATATCTGACATTTTCATTTCCGAATGTTCAGCAGAAATGGCTGGCAGGGATAACATTAATATTACAAAAAGGGTGTTTTTGATTTTCATATAATAATTCCTTTCAGACAGGTACCGGTTAAGTATAGCTGAGTCAGACAAAAAAGCCCCCTGACGGGGGGCAAAAATGTAGCAACGTTGTTTCAGGAAAATCTATCAGGGAAAAGGTAACAGCACGGATACTACCGTCGCATTCAGCCTGCATTGATCATGCGGCGGTGCGCTTCGGCCATGGCCTGATGTGGGCCGGATTGCCCGTTATTCATGAATTCATGGGCAACCGCTGCTCTTTCATGCTCATTCATCGCCGCGTAAGACGTTGACGGGACGGTCGTGGATACCGTGTTATTTCCCATCATCTTCTGATGACTTTCCACCATTTTCTGGTGCGCATCCGCCGAGCCGTTCGTCATGGTCTCATGAGCAATAATGGCCTGTTCATGCTGGTCCATACCGGTCATACGAGGAGCAGTCCCCTGGATCCCGACAGGAGCCGCAGCAGACTGCATCTGGTGAGCAGGAGCCTGTGCATTGTTGACGCGATCATGGATATTCACGGTTTCAGTGGCCCAGGCCGATGAAATTAAACCAAAGCCCAGCAAAGATGCTAATACGATATTTTTCATGATAACTCTCCATTTCTGAATTAGTGATGTCCGGGGAAGTACAACCGGTGTTTTCAGTTCCATAACTGAAACAAGTTCGGCAGCGTTTATTTCTCCGGAAGAGGGCTGGATATTCATTTCCTGGCGTACTCTGACGCCGGGTATTGATGAAGCAATCCAGCCTTCCTGATAAGTTGCACTAATTATATCGAATGGCTTCTGTTTGCTGCATGACAGGCTAATGACATCTTTGTCATTTACATCTTTATTTTCAGCATTGGGTTTCCGGGATCATTTTCTCCAGTCTGGGCACGGATAAGATAAAACGCGTGGAGCGTACGTCTGATTCCACCTGCACTCTTCCGTGATGTGCTTCCACGATTGACTTCACAATCGCAAGGCCGATGCCGCTGCCTTCTCCTTTTCGTTGTCTGGATGGATCCACCCGATAAAAACGGTCAAACAGCCTTGATAAATGTTCTTCAGGGATCGGTTTCCCCGGATTTTCAATCACAAGGTCAAAAAAGCTCTCCTGCTCTCTTATTGAGACGGTGATTGCCTGTCCCTCCGGGGTATAACGCAGGGCATTGGATAACAGATTATTGATCGCCCTTCTGAACATTTGTGGATCTCCCTCAACCAGGCAGGGCATCCCGTTAAATTTGAGCGTGATATTGCGTTCTTCGGCCCAGGCTTCGAAAAACTCGAAGACTTTCATGACTTCCGCTCTGAGGTCAAACATGACCCTGTCAGGTATCAGCTGATTATTATCTGCCTGTGCCAGGAACAGCATATCGCTGACCATTTTGGTCATCCGGTTATACTCTTCAAGACTGGAATAGAGGACATCCTCAAGTTCCCTCTGTGTTCGATCCTGACTCAGTGCGATTTCAGTCTGCGTCACCAGATTGGTGATGGGCGTTCTGATCTCATGCGCGATATCGGCAGAGAAATTGGCCTGGCGGGTAAAGACATCCTCAATCTTTCCAATCATATGATTGAACGAGATAACCAGTTGCTCCAGCTCAATGGGAACGCGTGTCGGTTCCAGTCGCGCATCAAGATTCTCGGAGGTGATGTTTTTAATGGCATTGCTGACATTACGAAGGGGCAGGTGCCCCTGACGGACAGCGATTCGAATGATCAGAACAATCAACAGGCTTATCACGACGGCAATCGCAATCAGGTTCTTTTTCAGCGCATCGAGGTAATGGAGATGGAAATTAATGGATAGGCCAGTCAGCATGACATAGTTCTGCTGTTTGCCCTGAAATATCGCCTGACCAGAGGAGGCGATAATCCTGTATGTTTCCATCTTCATTTCGGACCCGGTATCCATCGGTCCCGCAGGATCCTCCACCGTCCAGAGAAAGACATCCCGTGCGCGGCTGTGCTCGCTAAAATCTGCTGAATTCACTGCCGGGCGTAGTGCCGCCCCCTGAGCTGAGCTAAAGAGCACTTCACCCCTGGGATTGAGGAGCAAAAGGGCAACGTTGCGGTAGCTGGCAATTGATTCCTTTATTTTGCTTATTTTTTTATCATCCGGATCCACCGGGGACTGCAGTATACGGTTCAGTGTGGTGCTGATTTGTTGAAGATCGCTGACATCCTGCTCGGCAAAATGATTTTCAACAGAATGCAGCATAAACCAGGTGAAGGCGATAAAAGCCAGTATCGTGGACAGGCTGATAAAAAAGGTCAGCCGCAGAGCGAGTGAGAAAGGGCGTCTGGAAGGTTTGCTATGCATCCGGGACCTCCAGCATGTAGCCCACGCCCCGGACTGTCTGGATCAGCTTTGTCCCGTAATCGTTGTCTATTTTAGCGCGGAGTCGCTTTACTGCGACATCGATCGCATTAGTGTCGCTGTCAAAATTCATGTCCCAGACCTGAGAGGCAATCAGGGAGCGGGGAAGAACCTCTCCCTGATGGCGAATGAAGAATTCCAGCAGGCTGAACTCTTTACTGGTGAGTACAATGCGGTTTCCGGCGCGACTGACTTTTCTGGATACGAGATCAATCGAGAGGTCAGCCACCTTAAACTGGCTTTCCGTGATCATCGTGTTTCCCCGCCTCAGAAGGGTTCTCACCCGGGCGAGCAGTTCGGCAAACGCAAAGGGTTTAACCAGATAATCGTCCGCACCCAGTTCCAGTCCTTTGACCCTGTGTTCGATCGTGCCGAGGGCTGTCAGCAGTAAGACCGGCATACCCTTTCCGGCAGTGCGCAGCATGCGGATGATATCCCAGCCGTTCACATCAGGTAGCATGATATCCAGAATGACTAAATCATACTCGGCTGTCATGGCGAGATGATATCCGGTAAGACCATTATCAGCGTGATCCACTACGAACCCTGCCTCTGTAAGCCCTTTGCTGAGATATTCACCTGTTTTAATTTCGTCTTCGACGATCAATATTTTCATCTTGCTCCCCGGCTGGCTGCTAATGTCATTCTATTGCGCCCACGATCGTTATCAACGGATTACAGCAAAAATGACAACATTGTCATTATCCTGTCACCCGGCAAACAGAGAGCGTTAGGTAAAGTACCCCTATCAATACTCTGGACTTCGTTTGAACCATTTACCAGGTCTGCCTGTACGAGAAGCGTTATGTTCAAATTAAAATTACTCAGCATCAGTACCATATTCATCCTGGCTGGTTGTGTTTCTCTGGCACCTGAATATCAGCGTCCGCCAGCTCCGGTTCCCCAGCAGTTTTCATTGTCTAAAAACAGTCTGACGCCTGCGGTAAACAGCTATCAGGATACGGGCTGGCGAAACTTTTTTGTCGATCCCCAGGTCAGCAGGCTGATCGGTGAAGCCCTGAATAATAACCGTGATTTGAGAATGGCTGCCCTGAAGGTTGAAGAGGCCCGGGCCCAGTTCAACGTCACGGATGCAGATCGTTATCCCCAACTGAATGCCTCATCCGGGATCACATACAACGGTGGTCTGAAAGGTGACAAGCCGACCACACAGGAGTACGACGCGGGTCTGGAGCTCAGCTATGAGCTCGATTTTTTTGGCAAACTTAAGAACATGAGTGAGGCTGATCGCCAGAACTACTTTGCCAGCGAAGAAGCCCGTCGTGCCGTACACATCCTGCTGGTCTCCAACGTTTCACAGAGCTATTTCAGCCAGCAACTGGCGTACGAACAACTCCGTATTGCGCGGGAAACGCTGAAAAATTATGAACAGTCCTATGCTTTCGTTGAGCAACAGCTCGTGACCGGGAGTACGAACGTTCTGGCACTTGAACAGGCGAGAGGACAAATCGAAAGTACCCGCGCCGAAATAGCCAAACGAGAAGGCGATCTGGCTCAGGCAAACAATGCCCTGCAACTGGTGCTGGGAACGTACCGCGCACTTCCGTCAGAAAAAGGGATGAAAGGCGGGGAGATCGCACCAGTAAAATTGCCACCAAATCTATCTTCACAAATTTTGCTGCAGCGACCGGATATTATGGAAGCGGAATATCAGCTGAAAGCGGCTGATGCCAATATTGGCGCAGCGCGAGCGGCCTTTTTCCCCTCCATTACCCTGACCAGTGGTCTTTCCGCAAGCAGTACGGAGCTGTCAAGCCTGTTTACGTCAGGAAGTGGAATGTGGAATTTTATCCCTAAAATTGAAATTCCTATTTTTAATGCTGGCAGGAATAAAGCCAATCTGAAGCTGGCTGAAATTCGCCAGCAACAATCGGTGGTTAATTACGAACAAAAAATTCAGTCAGCCTTTAAGGATGTTTCCGACACGCTTGCGCTGCGCGACAGCCTTAGCCAGCAACTTGAGTCACAGCAGCGTTATCTTGATTCACTTCAGATAACTCTCCAGCGTGCCAGAGGATTATATGCAAGTGGTGCTGTCAGTTACATCGAAGTGCTGGATGCAGAACGTTCCCTCTTCGCTACGCAGCAAACCATTCTCGATCTTACCTATTCCCGACAGGTTAACGAAATTAATCTGTTTACCGCGCTGGGTGGCGGTTGGGTAGAGTAAATTTATTTAATTAATCAGGAAATTAAAATGCGTAATTCACTTAAAGCCGTTTTATTTGGTGCCTTCTCTGTCATGTTTTCTGCCGGTCTTCATGCTGAAACACATCAGCATGGCGATATGAATACTGCCAGTGATGCTTCGGTACAGCAAGTTATCAAGGGCACCGGTGTCGTTAAAGACATTGATATGAATACTAAGAAAATCACCATTTCGCATGAAGCAATTCCAGCGGTGGGCTGGCCTGCAATGACCATGCGCTTTACTTTTGTTAATGCAGACGATGCTATTAATGCCCTGAAAACAGGCAACCATGTCGATTTCTCGTTTATTCAGCAGGGCAATATCTCCTTACTCAAAAGCATTAACGTGACGCAGTCCTGATTGGCTGTCCGGAGCGATTACATCCTGTGCGCCTGTACATTCACATAGGTATATGTGTGAGTTAACCGTCAGGCGCATATGCCAGGTGTTTTGATTTTTTAGCGGAAAATTGTATGGCTTCTTTAAAGATAAAATATGCTGCAATAATTATCAGCAGCCTCATAGCAGGGGGGCTGATATCGGTTACTGCCTGGCAGTATGTAAACTCATCACAAAAAACAGTACAAACCGAACAAAAGGCACCGGAGCGAAAGGTACTTTTCTGGTATGACCCGATGAAACCGGATACCAAATTTGATAAACCCGGAAAATCGCCCTTTATGGATATGGACCTGGTGCCAAAATATGCTGATGACAGTGGCGATAAAAGCAGTGGCGGGATCCGTATCGACCCAACCCAGGTTCAGAATCTGGGATTAAAAACGCAAAAAGTCACGCGAGGAATGCTGAATTATTCTCAGACAATCCCGGCTAATGTCAGCTATAACGAGTATCAGTTTGTTATTGTGCAGGCGCGTTCTGACGGGTTTGTCGAAAAAGTCTACCCCATGACGATTGGCGATCATGTGAAGAAGGGGACGCCACTTATCGATATTACCATTCCGGACTGGGTGGAAGCACAGAGTGAATTCCTTCTGTTATCCAGCACCGGTGGTACTTCCACGCAAATTAAAGGCGTTCTGGAACGGCTTCGCCTGGCAGGTATGCCGGAAGAGGATATTCAGAGACTGCGTTCTACCCGGAGCATTCAGACCCGTTTTACCATTAAAGCACCTATTGATGGTGTCATTACTGCATTTGACCTGCGCACCGGCATGAATATTTCGAAAGATAAGGTGGTGGCTCAGATTCAGGGAATGGACCCGGTCTGGATCAGCGCTGCAGTGCCAGAATCTATCGCCTATCTGCTGAAAGATACGTCGCAGTTTGAAATTTCGGTACCGGCTTATCCGGATAAAACATTCCATGTCGAAAAATGGAATATTCTTCCCAGCGTGGATCAGATAACCCGTACGCTTCAGGTCCGTCTCCAGGTTTCTAATAAGGATGAGTTTCTCAAGCCGGGCATGAATGCCTATCTGAAACTGAATACCAGAAGCCAGGAGATGCTGCTGATACCAAGCCAGGCCGTTATCGATACCGGCAAAGAACAGCGCGTGATTACTGTTGATGATGAAGGCAAGTTTGTGCCGAAACAGATCCACGTTCTGCATGAATCACAGCAACAGTCCGGCATCGGCTCCGGCCTGAATGAAGGCGATACCGTGGTGGTCAGTGGCCTGTTCCTCATTGACTCCGAAGCCAATATTACGGGCGCGCTGGAACGTATGCGCCACCCTGAAAAAACAAAAAGCAGTATGCCAGCAATGTCTGACCAGCCTGTAAATATGCATTCAGGGCACTGAGGAGACGACGATGATTGAATGGATTATCCGGAGCTCTGTCGCCAACCGTTTCCTGGTCATGATGGGGGCCCTGTTTCTCAGCATCTGGGGAACATGGACGATTATTAACACGCCGGTAGATGCCTTGCCTGACCTGTCAGATGTGCAGGTCATTATCAAAACCAGCTATCCCGGCCAGGCCCCGCAGATTGTAGAAAACCAGGTCACCTATCCGCTTACCACCACCATGTTGTCCGTGCCTGGCGCAAAAACCGTGCGTGGTTTTTCACAGTTCGGGGATTCGTATGTGTATGTCATTTTTGAAGACGGCACCGATCTGTACTGGGCGCGCTCTCGCGTGCTGGAGTATCTGAATCAGGTTCAGGGAAAACTGCCTGCTGGTGTGAGTTCTGAAATCGGTCCTGATGCCACGGGTGTGGGCTGGATTTTTGAATATGCCCTTGTCGATCGCAGCGGAAAACACGACCTTTCAGAACTGCGTTCTCTGCAGGACTGGTTCCTGAAGTTTGAGCTGAAAACCATTCCTAATGTCGCTGAAGTTGCATCCGTAGGCGGCGTGGTTAAGCAGTATCAGATCCAGCTTGACCCGGTAAAACTGACGCAGTACGGCATCAGTCTGCCAGAAGTAAAACAAGCTCTTAGCTCATCTAACCAGGAAGCCGGTGGCTCATCTGTTGAAATTGCTGAGTCAGAGTATATGGTCCGGGCCAGCGGTTATCTTCAGACTATTGATGATTTCAAAAATATCGTCCTGAAAACGGGGGAAAATGGAGTACCTGTTTACCTGCGTGATGTTGCCCGCATACAAATGGGACCGGAAATGCGGCGTGGTATCGCTGAGCTTAACGGTCAGGGCGAAGTCGCTGGCGGAGTGGTGATCCTGCGTTCGGGCAAAAATGCACGCGAAGTCATTACGGCGGTGAGGGATAAACTGGACACGCTGAAGGCAAGCCTGCCTGAAGGAGTGGAGATCGTAACGACATACGATCGCAGCCAGTTAATCGATCGTGCGATTGACAACCTCAGTTACAAGCTTCTTGAAGAGTTTATCGTTGTTGCTGTCGTTTGCGCACTGTTCCTCTGGCATGTCCGTTCTGCCCTGGTGGCGATTATTTCTCTGCCACTTGGCCTGTGTATCGCCTTTATCGTCATGCACTTCCAGGGGCTGAATGCCAACATTATGTCGCTGGGAGGGATTGCAATAGCCGTCGGAGCGATGGTGGATGCCGCCATCGTCATGATCGAAAACGCGCATAAACGGCTTGAGGAGTGGGACCATCAGCATCCCGGGGAACAGATTGATAATGCCACCCGCTGGAAGGTTATCACTGACGCCTCCGTTGAAGTGGGTCCAGCGCTGTTTATCAGCCTGCTGATTATCACATTATCGTTCATTCCTATTTTTACCCTGGAAGGGCAGGAAGGGCGTCTGTTTGGTCCGCTGGCCTTTACAAAAACGTATTCCATGGCGGGTGCAGCCATACTGGCAATCATTGTTATCCCTATTCTGATGGGGTTCTGGATCCGCGGGAAAATTCCTGCTGAGACCAGTAACCCACTGAACCGGTTGCTGATTAAAGCGTATCACCCGTTACTGCTCAGGGTACTACACTGGCCAAAAACAACCCTGCTGGTTGCGGCTTTATCCATTTTCACTGTTATCTGGCCACTGAGTCAGGTGGGCGGCGAGTTTTTACCGAAGATTAACGAAGGTGACCTGTTGTATATGCCGTCAACGTTACCTGGCGTGTCTCCTGGAGAAGCTGCTGCGCTCTTACAGACCACGGACAAACTAATCAAAACGGTGCCTGAAGTGGCCTCAGTTTTTGGCAAGACCGGTAAGGCTGAGACCGCCACGGATTCTGCTCCGCTCGAAATGATGGAAACCACCATCCAACTGAAACCTGAGGATCAGTGGCGTCCAGGCATGACGATTGACAAGATTATTGAAGAACTCGACAGGACCGTCCGTTTACCGGGTCTGGCCAACCTCTGGGTACCGCCTATCCGTAACCGTATTGATATGCTCTCAACCGGCATTAAAAGTCCGATAGGTATTAAGGTATCGGGTACTGTTCTGTCGGATATCGATGTAACAGCACAGAGTATCGAAGCAGTCGCTAAAACCGTACCTGGTGTGGTTTCCGCACTGGCTGAACGACTGGAAGGTGGACGTTATATTGATGTGGACATTAACCGGGAAAAAGCTTCCCGGTACGGGATGACTGTGGGCGACGTCCAGCTGTTCGTCTCTTCAGCAATCGGTGGGGCTATGGTGGGTGAGACGGTTGAAGGCGTGGCCCGGTACCCTATTAACATTCGCTATCCGCAGGATTACCGTAACAGTCCGCAGGCGTTGAGAGAGATGCCAATCCTGACCCCAATGAAGCAGCAAATTACGCTGGGCGATGTTGCCGATATTAAGGTCGTTTCCGGACCAACCATGCTGAAAACCGAAAATGCCCGTCCAGCCAGCTGGATTTACATTGACGCGCGCGGCAGGGATATGGTGTCGGTGGTTAATGACATTAAAACGGCGATCAGTCAGAAAGTGAAACTGAGACCGGGTACCAGCGTGTCATTCTCCGGACAGTTTGAACTGCTTGAGCATGCCAACAAGAAACTGAAGCTGATGGTGCCGATGACGGTGATGATCATCTTCATCCTGTTGTATCTGGCATTCCGCCGGGCTGATGAGGCCTTACTTATTCTGATGAGCCTGCCGTTTGCGCTGGTAGGCGGGATATGGTTCCTGTACTGGCAGGGCTTCCATATGTCTGTCGCAACCGGCACCGGGTTTATCGCCCTGGCCGGGGTGGCAGCAGAGTTTGGCGTGGTCATGCTGATGTATCTGCGTCATGCCATTGAAGCGCACCCGGAATTGTCCCGTAAAGAGACGTTCACACCGGAAGGCCTTGATGAAGCCCTCTATCATGGTGCCGTACTGCGTGTCCGGCCGAAAGCCATGACCGTGGCGGTGATCATTGCGGGTCTGCTGCCAATACTCTGGGGAACCGGTGCAGGTTCAGAAGTCATGAGCCGTATCGCGGCACCCATGATTGGTGGGATGATCACGGCTCCGCTGCTGTCCCTGTTCATTATTCCTGCCGCCTACAAATTAATCTGGCTGCGCAGACATAAAAAAAGCGTGTCCTGAACCTGAAAGGGCACCCCCTGTGGGTGTCCTTCTTTACTGATTCACCCTGACGTCAGGGTTTATATCGATAATATACAGAGGTGAGTATGAAAAAAGTGGTTCTAATAGCGCTGGCTCTCGGCCTTTCACTACCCGCGATGGCGAGTGAAAAAGTGATTGATATGTACAAATCTGAAAACTGTGGCTGTTGTTCCCTGTGGGGCAAAGCGATGGAAAAAGACGGGTTTGAAGTACGAACTCACATCATGAATGATCAGGCGCTGTCAGCCCTGAAAGAAAAGCATGCTATTCCTGCAGGACTACGAAGTTGTCATACCGCGGTTGCCGGTAATTTGATCATTGAAGGCCATGTGCCTGCGACAACGATACATAAGGCAATGCAGTCTGGTTCGGGTATATACGGTCTCGCCACCCCCGGTATGCCAGCAGGAAGTCCTGGAATGGAGATGGGAGCCCGAAAAGAGGCTTACGATGTTATCGCATTCTCACCGGATGGAAGTAAAAAAGTCTTCCAGCGAATCGAATAGTCAGCGGAACGGCTGATAACGGGACGCCGGTAGCAGGCACTCCTGTGCCGGCGATATTCGTGGTAATCGCATCCATGACATACCCTGAAGACAAAAATGCTTCAGATATGCATAAGGAGAGTTACAGTGAAAAATAACAATGCAGTGCAACACAACAACCAGACTGCTTCTGAGCAGACATTATCCCCGGACGAGGGCCACGTATTGCATAAGGTGAGAGATCCCGTGTGCGGGATGGCCATCCTGCCCGACAGGGCGCACAGCAGCATTCGATACCAGGACCATCAACTTTATTTCTGCTCCGCCAGCTGTGAGAGTAAATTTAAAGCCCATCCCGATCGTTATCTTACCGAAGATGCCAGTGAACATTCCCATCACCATCACCACGATCATCACGAAGTCAGCCCTGATCAGATAAAACAGCCTCACCACCAGGCGGAAAAAGAGAATTCTGAAGGTGTGTGGACATGTCCGATGCACCCGGAGATACGCCGCAGTGGTCCCGGAAGCTGTCCTGTCTGTGGAATGGCACTGGAGCCGCTCGTAGCTACGGCATCCACGGGGCCGAGTGATGAACTTCACGACATGACAAGACGCTTCTGGCTGGGGTTGTTGCTGGCGTTTCCGGTTCTGGTACTCGAAATGGGATCTCATCTGTTTCCCGACTTGAGGAATACAGTACCGCCACAGTACAACACATGGCTGCAGTTGCTTCTGGCCTCCCCTGTCGTGTTGTGGTGTGGCTGGCCATTCTTCGCCCGGGCCGGAATGTCGTTACGTAACCGCTCCCTGAATATGTTTACCCTTGTTGCAATGGGGACCGGCGTAGCCTGGGTTTACAGCGTCATTGCAACCGTCTTCCCCTCCTGGTTTCCTGCATCGTTCAGAAACATGGATGGCCTGGTGGCCGTTTATTTTGAAGCCGCAGCAGTTATTACGGTGCTTGTTCTGCTGGGACAGGTTCTTGAGCTGCGGGCACGGGAACAAACCTCAGGCGCCATTACTGCGCTTCTGAACCTTGCCCCCAAAACCGCCAGACGGCTGGATCATGACGGTCATGAAACGGATATTAATGCGGAAGATGTCCTGCCTGGCGATAAGCTCCGCATCAGACCTGGAGAGAGTATTCCGGTCGACGGTATCGTGATCGAAGGCAAAACAACCGTTGATGAATCGATGGTGACCGGGGAGTCTATGCCGGTTACCAAAACGAAGGATGACCCTGTCATTGGGGGGACGATTAATCAGACAGGTAGTCTTATCATCCGTGCAGAGAAAGTCGGTGATGAAACGATGCTCTCACGAATTGTTCAGATGGTCGCTGATGCACAGCGTTCGCGTGCCCCCATCCAGAGAATGGCTGACAGCGTTTCAGGCTGGTTTGTTCCTCTGGTGATACTTATCGCGGTTGTTGCTTTCGTGATCTGGTCTGTCTGGGGGCCCGAGCCCAGGATGGCGCACGGTCTGATTGCGGCTGTGTCGGTCCTGATTATTGCCTGCCCCTGCGCACTGGGGCTGGCCACACCGATGTCGATAATGGTGGGGGTAGGCAAAGGAGCCCAGGCCGGGGTGTTAATCAGGAATGCCGAAGCCCTTGAGCGTCTTGAAAAAGTGGACACGCTGGTTGTCGACAAAACAGGCACGCTCACGGAAGGTTCGCCTACGGTGACAGGGATTATCAGTCTCAATCCGGGTGGGGAAGCATCTCTTTTACGTGTAGCGGCCGCAGTGGAAAAAGGCTCGCAGCATCCGCTGGGTATGGCTGTAGTCCGGGCAGCCCAGCACAGGGGGATCATGATACCCGCAGTCAGTGATTTCAATGCTCCGTCGGGGAAAGGTGTTTCAGGCGATGTTGAAGGTCAACGGGTTGTTATTGGTAATGAACTGGCTATGCAGGAAAACAGTATCGTTATTGATAATCAAAAGGCCGTTGCGGATAAGTTGCGGATGGAAGGCGCTACCGTTATCTATGTGGCCACAGATGGGTACCTTGCAGGCCTGATAGCTATCTCGGATCCCGTGAAAGCAACCACGCCGGATGCACTTAAAGCGTTGCGTCAGGCGGGGATCCGCATCGTTATGCTCACCGGGGATAACCAGCTTACCGCTGAAGCAGTCGCACGGAAACTGGGAATAGATGAGGTTGAAGCCGGGATTCTGCCGGATGGCAAAAAAGCAGTGATAACCCGACTGAAAGCGTCTGGCCATGTGGTTGCGATGGCCGGAGACGGTGTGAATGATGCCCCGGCGCTGGCAGCGGCTGACGTGGGAATAGCCATGGGAACGGGTACAGATGTGGCAATTGAAAGTGCCGGAGTCACCCTTCTCAAAGGCGACCTGATGATACTGAACAGGGCCCGTCATCTGTCAGAGATCACCATGAAAAATATCCGACAGAATCTGTTTTTTGCATTTATCTACAACGCACTTGGTGTGCCGGTGGCTGCAGGCCTGCTTTATCCTGTGTATGGAATACTGCTGTCGCCAGTTATTGCGGCGGCGGCCATGGCTCTTTCTTCCGTCAGCGTCATTGTGAATGCGTTGCGTCTGAAAAGTGTCAGGCTCGGGAAATAACACTGAGTGAAGGGTCTGTTATGAACAGAAGGAGTCCAGTATGAAAAGTACCACCTATGCGCTTATTGCTGTCGCCGCGATCGCGGCATTTGCCCTCCTGCGAGAACACTGGTCACATGTGGCAGGTTACTGGCCATATCTGTTATTGCTGGTCTGCCCGCTAATGCATCTTTTCCACGGCCACGGAGGGCATGGGGATCACCAACATCACGGAAGTGAAAACAATAAAAAAAATTAATCCGGCAAACGGGGCCGCGTCGCGGTCCCGTTATCAGTCCAGGTATCGTTCGTAGTCTCTGGGGCACTGTTGCAAAGTTAGCGATGAGGCAGCCTTTTGTCTTATTCAAAGGCCTTACATTTCAAAAACTCTGCTTAC
>NZ_JAMMZV010000015.1:0-32443 GCF_051811585.1 Salmonella sp. NW177
GAACTGCCGGAAGGCGTAGAGATGGTAATGCCGGGCGACAACATCAAAATGGTTGTTACCCTGATCCACCCGATCGCAATGGACGACGGTCTGCGTTTCGCAATCCGTGAAGGCGGCCGTACCGTTGGCGCGGGCGTTGTTGCTAAAGTTCTCGGCTAATCGCTGATAACATTTGACGCAATGCGCAATAAAAGGGCATCATTTGATGCCCTTTTTGCACGCTTTCACACCAGAACCTGGCTCATCAGTGATTTTATTTGTCATAATCATTGCTGAGACAGGCTCTGTAGAGGGCGTATAATCCGAAAGGCGAATAAGCGTTTCGATTTGGATTGCCTCGCGATTGCGGGGTGAAAATGTTTGTAGAATACTTCTGACAGGTTGGTTTATGAGTGCGAATACCGAAGCTCAAGGGAGCGGGCGCGGCCTGGAAGCGATGAAGTGGATAGTTGTTGCCATATTGCTGATCGTCGCAATCGTCGGCAACTACCTCTATCGCGACATGATGCTGCCGCTGCGTGCGCTGGCCGTAGTAATTCTGATTGCTGCAGCGGGTGGTGTCGCGCTGTTGACGACAAAAGGTAAAGCAACCGTTGCTTTTGCCCGTGAAGCGAGAACCGAAGTCCGTAAGGTCATTTGGCCGACTCGCCAGGAAACGCTGCACACCACGCTGATCGTCGCTGCGGTTACCGCAGTTATGTCACTGATCCTGTGGGGACTGGATGGTATTCTGGTTCGCCTGGTATCCTTTATCACTGGCCTGAGGTTCTGAGATGTCTGAAGCACCTAAAAAGCGCTGGTACGTCGTTCAGGCGTTTTCCGGTTTTGAAGGCCGCGTAGCCACATCGCTGCGCGAGCATATCAAATTACACAATATGGAAGAGCTGTTTGGCGAAGTCATGGTGCCGACTGAAGAAGTCGTTGAGATCCGTGGCGGCCAGCGTCGCAAAAGCGAACGCAAATTCTTCCCGGGTTACGTTCTGGTCCAGATGGTCATGAACGACGCAAGCTGGCACCTGGTGCGTAGCGTGCCGCGAGTGATGGGCTTTATCGGCGGTACCTCTGACCGTCCGGCGCCGATCAGCGACAAAGAAGTCGATGCGATCATGAACCGCCTGCAGCAGGTTGGCGATAAGCCGCGGCCGAAAACTCTGTTTGAACCGGGTGAAATGGTTCGTGTTAACGACGGTCCGTTCGCAGACTTTAACGGCGTTGTCGAAGAAGTCGATTATGAGAAGTCTCGCCTGAAAGTGTCTGTTTCTATCTTCGGTCGTGCGACCCCGGTAGAGCTGGACTTCAGCCAGGTTGAGAAAGCGTAAGGCTGCGATCAAAAAAGCAGCGATCTAATCGTTGCATAGGGCGCGAAATTGACATACAATTTCGCGCCTTTTGTTTTTATGGGCCTTATGCCCATAAAGCGATATTTATCACGGGGAGCTTCTTTGAAGCGATACTACCCAATTCGAGGAATTTAGAATGGCTAAGAAAGTACAAGCCTACGTCAAGCTGCAGGTTGCAGCTGGTATGGCGAACCCGAGTCCGCCGGTTGGTCCAGCACTGGGTCAGCAGGGTGTGAACATCATGGAATTCTGCAAAGCGTTCAACGCAAAAACGGATTCCATCGAAAAAGGTCTGCCGATTCCGGTTGTTATTACCGTTTACGCTGACCGTTCTTTCACCTTCGTTACCAAAACGCCTCCGGCAGCTGTTCTGCTGAAAAAAGCGGCTGGTATCAAGTCTGGTTCCGGCAAGCCGAACAAAGACAAAGTAGGTAAAATTTCCCGCGCTCAGCTGCAGGAAATCGCGCAGACCAAAGCTGCCGACATGACCGGTGCCGACATTGAAGCGATGACTCGCTCCATCGAAGGTACTGCACGTTCCATGGGCCTGGTAGTGGAGGACTAAGAAATGGCTAAACTGACCAAGCGTATGCGCGTGATCCGTGAAAAAGTTGATGCGACCAAACAGTACGACATCAACGAAGCTATTGCCCTGCTGAAAGAGCTGGCCACTGCTAAATTCAACGAAAGCGTTGACGTTGCCGTTAACCTCGGCATCGACGCTCGTAAATCTGACCAGAACGTTCGTGGCGCGACTGTACTGCCGCACGGTACTGGCCGTTCTGTTCGCGTTGCCGTATTTACCCAGGGCCCGAACGCTGAAGCAGCTAAAGCTGCTGGCGCTGAGCTGGTAGGTATGGAAGATCTGGCTGACCAGATCAAGAAAGGCGAAATGAACTTCGACGTTGTTATCGCATCCCCGGATGCAATGCGCGTTGTTGGCCAGCTGGGCCAGGTTCTGGGTCCGCGCGGCCTGATGCCAAACCCGAAAGTCGGTACCGTAACTCCGAACGTTGCTGAAGCGGTTAAGAACGCTAAAGCAGGTCAGGTTCGTTACCGTAACGACAAAAACGGCATCATCCACACCACCATCGGTAAAGTGGACTTTGACGCTGACAAACTGAAAGAAAACCTGGAAGCTCTGCTGGTTGCGCTGAAAAAAGCAAAACCGAGCCAGGCGAAAGGCGTGTACATCAAGAAAGTTAGCATCTCCACCACCATGGGTGCTGGCGTTGCCGTTGATCAGGCTGGTCTGAGCGCATCTGCGAACTAAGATTAGTCTTTACGTGGGCGGTGATTTTGTCTACAATCTTACCCCCACGATTCTGTTGAAATATAACAGAGCACTATGCGAGTCATTTGAATTGCAGCAAGGCAGCAAGTGAGTGAATCGCCAGGAGCATAGTTAACTATGCTCCTGGTGTGAACGAGCGCAGCTAACACAGCTGCGGTTCAAAGGACGAAGTCATAGAAAGAATTTGTTCGTTGGAGCCTGGCCTATCCAGGCCTCCGTCGAAGACCGCAGGCGTCTCGCAAGAGGCTTAATCCCCTGCGTAGACGGTGACAGAACGCTAAGATTATTTTTGATACTCTGGCTTGTTTCTGCTCACCGTATTAAGACGCTCTTCTCGTTGAGATGAGTGAAGTGAGTTCCGGAACATGAGTTCCGGCAAACATCCAGGAGCAAAGCTAATGGCTTTAAATCTTCAAGACAAACAAGCGATTGTTGCTGAAGTCAGCGAAGTAGCCAAAGGCGCGCTGTCTGCAGTAGTTGCGGATTCCCGTGGCGTAACTGTAGATAAAATGACTGAACTGCGTAAAGCAGGTCGTGAAGCTGGCGTATACATGCGTGTTGTTCGTAACACCCTGCTGCGCCGCGTCGTTGAAGGTACTCAGTTCGAGTGCCTGAAAGACACGTTTGTTGGTCCGACCCTGATTGCATACTCTATGGAACACCCGGGCGCTGCTGCTCGTCTGTTCAAAGAGTTCGCGAAAGCGAATGCAAAATTTGAGGTCAAAGCTGCAGCCTTTGAAGGTGAGCTGATCCCGGCGTCTCAGATCGACCGCCTGGCAACTCTGCCGACCTACGAAGAAGCAATTGCACGCCTGATGGCAACCATGAAAGAAGCTTCGGCTGGCAAACTGGTTCGCACACTGGCTGCTGTACGCGATGCAAAAGAAGCTGCGTAATCGCAGTTGTCTTTATCAAGCATTTGCTTACGTATAAACTTATTCTGATATTCAGGAACAATTTAAATGTCTATCACTAAAGATCAAATCATTGAAGCAGTATCCGCTATGTCCGTAATGGACGTTGTAGAACTGATTTCTGCAATGGAAGAAAAATTCGGTGTTTCCGCTGCTGCTGCTGTAGCTGTAGCTGCTGGCCCGGCTGAAGCTGCTGAAGAAAAAACTGAATTCGACGTAATTCTGAAAGCTGCTGGCGCTAACAAAGTTGCTGTTATCAAAGCAGTACGTGGCGCAACTGGCCTGGGTCTGAAAGAAGCTAAAGACCTGGTAGAATCTGCTCCGGCCGCTCTGAAAGAAGGCGTGAGCAAAGATGACGCTGAAGCACTGAAAAAATCTCTGGAAGAAGCTGGCGCTGAAGTTGAAGTTAAATAAGCCAACCCTTCCGGTTGCAGCCTGAGAAATCAGGCTGATGGCTGGTGACTTTTTAGTCACCAGCCTTTTTGCGCTGTAAGGCGCCAGTAGCGTTTCACACTGTTTGACTACTGCTGTGCCTTTCAATGCTTGTTTCTATCGACGACTTAATATACTGCGACAGAGCGTACGTTCTGTGTAAATCGCAATGAAATGGTTTAAGCGTGATAGCAACAGGCATTGCGGAAAGTATCCATTTTCCGGTCAACAAAATAGTGTTGCACAAACTGTCCCCCGCAGGACAGATGGGTCGACTTGTCAGCGAGCTGAGGAACCCTATGGTTTACTCCTATACCGAGAAAAAACGTATTCGTAAGGATTTTGGTAAACGTCCACAAGTTCTGGATGTACCTTATCTCCTTTCTATCCAGCTTGACTCGTTTCAGAAGTTTATCGAGCAAGATCCTGAAGGGCAGTACGGCCTGGAAGCAGCCTTCCGTTCCGTGTTCCCGATTCAGAGCTACAGCGGTAATTCCGAGCTGCAGTACGTCAGCTACCGCCTTGGCGAACCGGTGTTTGACGTTCAGGAATGTCAGATCCGTGGCGTGACCTATTCCGCACCGCTGCGCGTAAAACTGCGTCTGGTGATCTACGAGCGCGAAGCGCCGGAAGGCACCGTTAAAGACATTAAAGAACAAGAAGTCTACATGGGCGAAATTCCGCTCATGACCGACAACGGTACCTTTGTTATCAACGGTACTGAGCGTGTTATCGTTTCTCAGCTGCACCGTAGTCCGGGCGTCTTCTTTGACTCCGACAAAGGTAAAACCCACTCTTCGGGTAAAGTGCTGTATAACGCGCGCATCATTCCTTACCGTGGTTCCTGGCTGGACTTCGAATTCGATCCGAAGGACAACCTGTTCGTGCGTATCGACCGTCGCCGTAAACTGCCTGCGACCATCATCCTGCGTGCGCTGAACTACACCACTGAGCAGATCCTTGACCTGTTCTTTGAGAAAGTCGTCTTCGAAATTCGCGACAACAAGCTGCAGATGGAGCTGATTCCAGAACGTCTGCGCGGCGAAACCGCGTCGTTCGATATCGAAGCTAACGGCAAAGTGTACGTTGAAAAAGGCCGTCGCATTACCGCGCGTCACATCCGTCAGCTGGAAAAAGACGATATCAAGCATATCGAAGTTCCGGTTGAGTACATCGCAGGTAAAGTCGTCTCTAAAGACTACGTTGACGAATCCACTGGCGAGCTGATCTGCGCGGCGAACATGGAGCTGAGCCTGGATCTGCTGGCTAAGCTGAGCCAGTCCGGCCACAAACGTATCGAAACGCTGTTTACCAACGATCTGGACCACGGCCCGTACATTTCTGAAACGGTACGCGTCGACCCAACCAACGATCGTCTGAGCGCGCTGGTAGAAATCTACCGCATGATGCGCCCTGGTGAGCCGCCGACTCGTGAAGCGGCTGAAAGCCTGTTCGAGAACCTGTTCTTCTCCGAAGACCGCTATGACCTGTCTGCGGTGGGACGTATGAAGTTCAACCGTTCTCTGCTGCGCGACGAAATCGAAGGTTCCGGTATCCTGAGCAAAGACGACATCATTGATGTCATGAAGAAGCTCATCGATATCCGTAACGGTAAAGGCGAAGTGGATGATATCGACCACCTCGGCAACCGTCGTATCCGTTCCGTCGGCGAAATGGCGGAAAACCAGTTCCGCGTTGGCCTGGTGCGTGTAGAGCGTGCGGTGAAAGAGCGTCTGTCTCTGGGCGATCTGGATACCCTGATGCCTCAGGATATGATCAACGCCAAGCCGATTTCCGCTGCAGTGAAAGAGTTCTTTGGTTCCAGCCAGCTGTCTCAGTTTATGGACCAGAACAACCCGCTGTCTGAGATTACGCACAAACGTCGTATCTCCGCACTCG
Source organism: Salmonella sp. NW177 (assembly GCF_051811585.1). NCBI lineage: Bacteria > Pseudomonadati > Pseudomonadota > Gammaproteobacteria > Enterobacterales > Enterobacteriaceae > Salmonella > Salmonella sp. NW177. The sequence goes on from NZ_JAMMZV010000015.1 coordinate 5,880, forward strand.
GCCCAGGCGGTCTGACCCGCGAACGCGCAGGCTTCGAAGTTCGAGACGTACACCCGACGCACTACGGTCGCGTATGTCCTATCGAAACGCCGGAAGGTCCGAACATCGGTCTGATCAACTCCCTGTCCGTGTACGCACAGACTAACGAATATGGCTTCCTTGAGACGCCGTACCGTCGTGTGGTTGATGGCGTGGTTACTGACGAAATTCATTACCTGTCTGCTATCGAAGAAGGCAACTACGTTATCGCTCAGGCGAACTCCAACCTGGATGACGAAGGCCACTTTGTAGAAGATCTGGTGACCTGCCGTAGCAAAGGCGAATCCAGCTTGTTCAGCCGCGACCAGGTTGACTACATGGACGTTTCCACCCAGCAGGTGGTCTCCGTCGGTGCGTCCCTGATCCCGTTCCTGGAACACGATGACGCCAACCGTGCATTGATGGGTGCGAACATGCAACGTCAGGCGGTTCCGACTCTGCGCGCTGACAAGCCGCTGGTGGGTACCGGTATGGAACGTGCTGTCGCCGTCGACTCCGGTGTTACTGCAGTAGCTAAACGTGGCGGTACTGTTCAGTACGTGGATGCGTCCCGTATCGTTATCAAAGTTAACGAAGACGAGATGTACCCGGGCGAAGCGGGTATCGACATCTATAACCTGACCAAATACACCCGCTCTAACCAGAACACCTGTATCAACCAGATGCCATGTGTGTCTCTGGGCGAGCCGGTTGAACGCGGCGACGTGCTGGCAGACGGTCCGTCCACCGACCTCGGTGAACTGGCGCTCGGTCAGAACATGCGCGTGGCGTTCATGCCGTGGAACGGCTACAACTTCGAAGACTCCATCCTCGTTTCCGAGCGTGTTGTCCAGGAAGACCGTTTCACCACCATCCACATTCAGGAACTGGCGTGCGTGTCCCGTGACACCAAGCTGGGGCCGGAAGAGATCACCGCTGACATCCCGAACGTGGGTGAAGCTGCGCTCTCCAAACTGGATGAATCCGGTATCGTTTACATCGGCGCGGAAGTGACCGGCGGCGACATTCTGGTCGGTAAGGTGACGCCGAAAGGTGAAACCCAGCTGACGCCGGAAGAGAAACTGCTGCGTGCGATCTTCGGTGAGAAAGCGTCTGACGTTAAAGACTCTTCTCTGCGCGTACCTAACGGTGTCTCCGGTACGGTTATCGACGTTCAGGTCTTTACTCGCGATGGCGTAGAAAAAGACAAACGTGCTCTGGAAATCGAAGAGATGCAGCTCAAGCAGGCGAAAAAAGACCTGTCTGAAGAATTGCAGATCCTTGAAGCGGGCCTGTTTAGCCGTATCCGTGCGGTACTGGTGTCCGGCGGCGTTGAAGCTGAGAAGCTCGACAAACTGCCGCGCGACCGCTGGCTGGAACTCGGTCTGACCGACGAAGAGAAACAAAATCAGCTGGAACAACTGGCTGAGCAGTATGACGAACTGAAACACGAGTTCGAGAAAAAACTTGAAGCGAAGCGCCGTAAAATCACCCAGGGCGACGATCTGGCGCCGGGCGTGCTGAAGATCGTGAAGGTCTATCTGGCCGTTAAACGCCGTATCCAGCCGGGTGATAAGATGGCAGGTCGTCACGGTAACAAGGGTGTTATCTCTAAGATCAACCCGATCGAAGACATGCCTTACGATGAAAACGGCACGCCGGTAGACATCGTACTGAACCCGCTGGGCGTACCGTCTCGTATGAACATCGGTCAGATTCTGGAAACCCACCTGGGTATGGCTGCGAAAGGTATTGGCGACAAGATTAACGCCATGCTGAAACAGCAGCAGGAAGTCGCCAAACTGCGCGAATTCATCCAGCGTGCCTACGATCTGGGCGCCGACGTTCGTCAGAAAGTCGACCTGAGCACCTTCAGCGATGATGAAGTGCTGCGTCTGGCAGAAAACCTGCGTAAAGGTATGCCGATTGCCACACCAGTGTTCGACGGTGCGAAAGAAGCGGAAATCAAAGAGCTGCTGAAACTGGGCGACCTGCCGACCTCCGGTCAGATCACCCTGTTCGATGGCCGTACGGGTGAACAGTTCGAACGTCCGGTAACCGTCGGTTACATGTACATGCTGAAACTGAACCACCTGGTTGATGACAAGATGCATGCGCGTTCTACCGGTTCTTACAGCCTGGTTACTCAGCAGCCGCTGGGTGGAAAGGCGCAGTTCGGTGGTCAGCGCTTCGGGGAGATGGAAGTGTGGGCGCTGGAAGCTTACGGCGCCGCCTACACCCTGCAGGAAATGCTCACCGTTAAGTCTGATGACGTGAACGGTCGTACCAAGATGTATAAGAACATCGTGGACGGCAACCATCAGATGGAACCGGGTATGCCGGAATCCTTCAACGTTCTGTTGAAAGAGATCCGCTCGCTGGGCATCAACATCGAACTGGAAGACGAGTAATTCTCGCTCAAACAGGTCACTGGTGTCGGGGTAAAACTCGACACCAGATTGTGCTAACTCCGACGGGAGCAAATCCGTGAAAGATTTATTAAAGTTTCTGAAAGCGCAGACTAAAACCGAAGAGTTTGATGCGATCAAAATTGCTCTGGCTTCGCCAGACATGATCCGTTCATGGTCTTTCGGTGAAGTTAAAAAGCCGGAAACCATCAACTACCGTACGTTCAAACCTGAGCGTGACGGCCTTTTCTGCGCCCGTATCTTTGGGCCGGTAAAAGACTACGAGTGCCTGTGCGGTAAGTACAAGCGCCTGAAACACCGTGGTGTTATTTGTGAGAAGTGCGGCGTTGAAGTGACTCAGACCAAAGTACGCCGTGAGCGTATGGGCCACATCGAGCTGGCGTCTCCGACTGCTCACATCTGGTTCCTGAAATCGCTGCCGTCCCGTATCGGTCTGCTGCTCGATATGCCGTTGCGCGATATCGAACGCGTACTGTACTTCGAATCTTATGTGGTTATCGAAGGCGGTATGACTAACCTGGAACGTCAACAGATCCTGACTGAAGAGCAGTATCTGGACGCGCTGGAAGAGTTCGGTGACGAATTCGACGCGAAGATGGGTGCGGAAGCTATCCAGGCCCTGCTGAAGAGCATGGATCTGGAGCAAGAGTGTGAAACTCTGCGCGAAGAGCTGAACGAAACCAACTCCGAAACCAAGCGTAAAAAGCTGACCAAGCGTATCAAACTGCTGGAAGCCTTCGTACAGTCTGGTAACAAGCCAGAGTGGATGATCCTGACCGTTCTGCCGGTTCTGCCGCCAGATCTGCGTCCGCTGGTTCCGCTGGATGGTGGTCGTTTCGCGACTTCTGACCTGAACGATCTGTATCGTCGCGTCATTAACCGTAACAACCGTCTGAAGCGTCTGCTGGATCTGGCTGCGCCGGACATCATCGTACGTAACGAAAAACGTATGCTGCAGGAAGCGGTTGACGCCCTGCTGGATAACGGTCGTCGCGGTCGTGCGATCACCGGTTCTAACAAGCGTCCTCTGAAATCTTTGGCCGACATGATCAAAGGTAAGCAGGGTCGTTTCCGTCAGAACCTGCTCGGTAAGCGTGTTGACTACTCCGGTCGTTCTGTAATCACCGTAGGTCCATACCTGCGTCTGCATCAGTGCGGTCTGCCGAAGAAAATGGCGCTGGAGCTGTTCAAACCGTTCATCTACGGCAAACTGGAACTGCGTGGCCTGGCCACCACTATCAAAGCCGCGAAGAAAATGGTTGAGCGCGAAGAAGCTGTCGTTTGGGATATCCTGGACGAAGTTATCCGCGAACACCCGGTACTGCTGAACCGTGCACCAACACTGCACCGTCTGGGTATCCAGGCATTTGAACCGGTACTGATCGAAGGTAAAGCTATCCAGCTGCACCCGCTGGTTTGTGCGGCATATAACGCTGACTTCGATGGTGACCAGATGGCTGTTCACGTACCGCTGACGCTGGAAGCCCAGCTTGAAGCGCGTGCGCTGATGATGTCTACCAACAACATCCTGTCTCCGGCGAACGGCGAGCCTATCATCGTTCCGTCTCAGGACGTGGTATTGGGTCTGTATTACATGACCCGTGACTGTGTTAACGCCAAAGGCGAAGGCATGGTGCTGACTGGCCCGAAAGAAGCTGAGCGTATCTATCGCGCAGGTCTGGCCTCTCTGCATGCGCGCGTTAAAGTGCGTATCACTGAATATGAAAAAGATGAAAACGGCGAATTCGTTGCGCACACCAGCCTGAAAGACACGACCGTTGGTCGCGCCATTCTGTGGATGATCGTACCGAAAGGTCTGCCTTTCTCCATCGTCAACCAGGCGCTGGGCAAGAAAGCGATCTCCAAAATGCTGAACACTTGCTACCGTATTCTGGGCCTGAAACCGACCGTTATTTTTGCGGACCAGACGATGTACACCGGCTTTGCTTATGCAGCGCGTTCAGGTGCGTCCGTTGGTATTGATGACATGGTCATCCCGGAGAAAAAACACGAGATCATCTCTGAGGCGGAAGCTGAAGTTGCTGAGATCCAGGAGCAGTTCCAGTCTGGTCTGGTAACCGCTGGCGAACGCTATAACAAAGTTATCGATATCTGGGCTGCGGCGAACGATCGTGTATCCAAAGCGATGATGGATAACCTGCAAACCGAAACCGTGATTAACCGTGACGGCCAGGAAGAGCAGCAGGTCTCCTTCAACAGCATCTACATGATGGCCGACTCCGGTGCGCGTGGTTCTGCGGCACAGATTCGTCAGCTTGCTGGTATGCGTGGTCTGATGGCGAAGCCGGATGGCTCCATCATCGAAACGCCAATCACCGCGAACTTCCGTGAAGGTCTGAACGTACTCCAGTACTTCATCTCCACCCACGGTGCGCGTAAAGGTTTGGCGGATACCGCACTGAAAACCGCGAACTCCGGTTACCTGACCCGTCGTCTGGTTGACGTCGCGCAGGATCTGGTGGTGACCGAAGATGACTGTGGTACGCACGAAGGTATCCTGATGACCCCGGTTATCGAGGGTGGCGACGTGAAAGAGCCGCTGCGTGACCGCGTTCTGGGCCGTGTGACAGCAGAAGATGTGCTGAAACCGGGTACCGCGGACATTCTGGTTCCACGCAACACGCTGCTGCACGAACAGTGGTGTGACCTGCTGGAAGCAAACTCCGTTGACGCCGTTAAAGTGCGTTCCGTTGTATCCTGCGACACCGACTTTGGTGTATGTGCGCACTGCTATGGTCGTGACCTGGCGCGTGGCCACATCATCAACAAAGGTGAAGCTATCGGCGTTATCGCGGCACAGTCCATCGGTGAACCGGGTACACAGCTGACGATGCGTACGTTCCACATCGGTGGTGCGGCATCGCGTGCGGCTGCTGAATCCAGCATCCAGGTTAAGAACAAAGGTAGCATCAAGCTCAGCAACGTGAAGTCGGTTGTGAACTCCAGCGGTAAACTGGTTATCACTTCCCGTAACACCGAACTGAAGCTGATCGACGAATTCGGTCGTACCAAAGAGAGCTATAAAGTGCCTTATGGCGCTGTCATGGCGAAAGGTGATGGCGAGCAGGTTGCCGGCGGCGAAACCGTGGCAAACTGGGACCCGCACACCATGCCGGTTATCACTGAAGTGAGTGGTTTCATCCGCTTCACTGACATGATCGACGGTCAGACCATTACGCGTCAGACCGACGAACTGACCGGTTTGTCTTCGCTGGTGGTTCTGGATTCGGCTGAACGTACTACTGGTGGTAAAGATCTGCGTCCGGCGCTGAAAATCGTTGATGCTCAGGGTAATGACGTTCTGATCCCTGGTACCGATATGCCTGCGCAGTACTTCCTGCCGGGTAAAGCGATTGTACAGCTGGAAGATGGCGTACAGATCAGTTCTGGTGACACCCTGGCGCGTATTCCGCAGGAATCCGGCGGTACCAAGGATATCACCGGTGGTCTGCCGCGCGTTGCAGATCTGTTCGAAGCGCGTCGTCCGAAAGAGCCGGCCATTCTGGCGGAAATCGCAGGTATCGTTTCCTTCGGTAAAGAAACCAAAGGCAAACGTCGTCTGGTGATTACGCCGGTTGATGGTAGTGACCCGTACGAAGAGATGATTCCGAAATGGCGTCAGCTCAACGTGTTCGAAGGGGAACGTGTAGAACGTGGTGATGTGATTTCCGATGGTCCGGAAGCGCCGCACGACATTCTGCGTCTGCGTGGCGTTCATGCTGTGACGCGTTACATTGTTAACGAAGTTCAGGATGTATACCGTCTGCAGGGCGTTAAGATTAACGATAAACACATCGAAGTTATCGTTCGTCAGATGCTGCGTAAAGCGACCATCGAAAGCGCCGGTAGTTCCGACTTCCTGGAAGGCGAACAGGTTGAATACTCCCGCGTCAAGATCGCTAACCGCGAGCTGGAAGCGAACGGCAAAGTGGGGGCTACCTTCTCCCGCGATCTGCTGGGTATTACCAAAGCGTCTCTGGCAACCGAGTCGTTCATCTCTGCCGCATCGTTCCAGGAGACCACGCGTGTCCTGACCGAAGCAGCCGTTGCGGGTAAACGCGACGAACTGCGCGGCCTGAAAGAGAACGTTATCGTGGGTCGTCTGATTCCGGCTGGTACCGGTTATGCGTACCACCAGGATCGTATGCGCCGTCGCGCCGCGGGCGAGCAGCCAGCAACACCGCAGGTCACTGCGGAAGATGCATCTGCAAGCCTGGCAGAGCTGCTGAACGCAGGTCTGGGCGGTTCTGATAACGAGTAATCGTTAAATGGTGGAGGGGTATTTATCCCTCCACCAGCTTCATGCTGGATGCCGAATTCCGGGTCGCTTGCCTACAAGGAAAGAAAATGCCAGCGATTATTTCATTAATCTATTTAATGTTTAGTCTTTTGGTATTTACAAAAAAGATAACCATTTCAAACGTTCTGTCCGCTTTTTTATTGTTTCTATCGTTATATATACTTCACCATAAATCATTACTTATATTTATTTATTGTCTTATTATTATTGTCGCCACCGTTATTCTTCTTCGAGTCAAAATCAGCGCGGATAAAAAATCCGTATTTTATTTTTCAATGCCATGCTGGCTCTTGATTTTATCTGTAATTATAAATTTAATGAATAAATGAATTATTTTTTTATGACTCTTGTTTCTCGTATTATTGGTGAAAACTCACTATCACTGGTTATATGAATAAATTGTCCAGTTTTTGCGTTATATTTTGCCATCGCACAGGGAAGACTATTACCGCCGTTAGCCATAACAAATTTTGCTTTTGTATTACGATAAAGATTGACGCCAGGAATGGGGTCCTGACCGAATGTATAAGGCGTTGGGACAATTACATTATGTTTGTTTGAGAACCACTTTGCTAAAATCCCGTCAACGCCATCAACCGGCGTAATAAAAGTAGAGAATCCACAATACTCAAAATTGAATTTTTTACCATTGGGTTTCTTTTTTTCTGTAACATTAAATCCAAATGTGACTTTAAATTTATCCCATAAATCTAAGTTATTAAAGTCCATTGGCTCGCCATTATAAAATACCTGCTGTTCATACATTAAATGATAAACCTGTTTTATTGGTTGTTTACGCGGGAAAATTTAAATCATTAAATGAAGCATTTAATTCCATTAAGGTCTTTGTTTTACCTTATTACAGGAATTATAAATATGATGTCATTTCTGGAATAAAAATAAAGTTAACAAGCTATTTATTTAATTGCTCACTAGTAGGGTATTTATGTATCCACCGGTTAATGCTTAATTTAGCATCTTTTAGCTGACAGCGATTGCAACGCTAAAAAACATGTGCTAATAATCATCATGTAAAATATGTAATGAAGTAAGCATGGAGCATTTAATTGTTATGATCCCACCATTAAATAGATATGTTCCCGCGCTTTCAAAAAATGAATTGGTTAAAACTGTTACCGACAGGGACATTCAGTTTACAAGTTTTAATGGAAAAGATTATCCCTTGTGCTTTTTAGATGAGAAAACCCCTCTTCTTTTCCAGTGGTTTGAGCGGAATCCTGCTCGCTTTGGGAAAAATGATATACCTATAATTAACACAGAGAAAAACCCCTACCTTAACAATATCATTAAAGCAGCAACAATTGAAAAAGGACGTCTTATAGGTATTTTTGTAGATGGTGATTTTTTTCCGGGACAAAAGGATGCTTTTTCAAAACTTGAGTATGACTATGAAAACATAAAAGTCATATATAGAAATGATATTGACTTTAGCATGTACGATAAAAGATTATCAGAAATTTATATGGAAAATATTTCTAAGCAAGAGTCCATGCCAGAAGAAAAAAGAGATTGTCATTTACTGCAGCTATTGAAAAAAGAATTGAGTGATATTCAAGAGGGTAATGATTCATTAATTAAATCTTACTTACTGGATAAAGGCCATGTATGGTTTGATTTTTACAGGAATATGGCTATGTTAAAGGCTGGTCAGTTATTCCTGGAGGCGGATAAGGTTGGGGGTTATGATTTATCAACAAATAGTGGGTGTATATATCTCGATGCTGATATGATTATCACGGAAAAATTGGGGGGTATATATATTCCGGATGGAATCGCTGTTCATGTAGAAAGGATAGATGGCCGTGCTTCTATGGAAAACGGGATAATAGCTGTTGATCGCAATAACCACCCGGCTTTACTTGCTGGATTGGAAATAATGCATACTAAATTTGATGCTGATCCCTATTCCGATGGTGTATGTAATGGAATTAGAAAACATTTTAATTATTCTTTAAATGAAGATTATAATTCTTTTTGCGATTTTATTGAGTTTAAGCATGATAACATTATAATGAATACCAGTCAGTTTACGCAAAGTTCATGGGCGAGGCATGTGCAGTAGCGGAAATGGCAATAATCATGCTATTGAATACATAAAATATTGACATAAACTATCAAGTTTCGGCGAAAAAATATTTGTTGCTCAGTTTTCTCTACTACAACCAGCTTTAAAATCGCAGTGCTGTTCAGAACGGACATAAAAAAACGGGAGGTCGATAACAATCTCCCGTTTTTCACATTACGTACTCGCTTGTGAAATACTAATGCGTTTACATACGGGTTCACCGCATTTGCGAAGCGCGCCCCAGCCAACTGTCCCAGTCTTTCCAGACGGGCTGCAATCCTTGCGCGCTTAACGCGCTTGCTACGGTTTCAGGCCGACGGGCATCGTGGGGAGAAAACTGCTCCAGTTCCGGATGATCGTCAGCGTAGCCGCCGGGCTGGGTTTTTGAGAAGGCGCTGACGTTGTTGATTGCCAGAGGAATCACATGGTCTCGGAACCAGGGCGATTCGCGGGTGGAGAGTGATAATTCAATTTCCGGCGCCAATAACCGGAAAGCACAAATCGTTTGCACCAGTTGCTTTTCATCCATCACAGATGCGGGTTCCACACCGCCAGTACACGGACGCAGACGCGGGAAGGAAACAGAATAGCGACTCTGCCAGTACTGTTTCTGCATCCACAACAGATGCTCCGCCACCATATAGCAATCCACCCGCCAGTTGTCCGACAGACCAATTAGCGCGCCAAGACCGATTTTGTCGATACCTGCCCGGCCTAGCCGATCCGGCGTTTCCAGCCGCCAGAAAAAGTCCTGTTTCTTTCCCTTCAGGTGATGCTGTGCATAGATTGCCTCATGGTAAGTTTCCTGATAAACCATCACGCCATCGATCCCCAGCGTTTTGAGCTCCGCATAGTTTTCTTGCGACAAGGGCTGGACTTCCATCTGTAATGATGAAAATTGACGGCGGATAGCCGGTAAATGGCGGCGAAAATAGTCCATGCCGACTTTGGCCTGATGTTCTCCAGTCACCAGCAACAGATGCTCAAAGCCCAGTTTACGGATAGCATCGCACTCCCTTTGAATATCCACCTCATCCAGCGTCTTACGCTTGATGCGGTTGCTCATCGAGAAGCCGCAGTAGGTGCAGTCGTTGGCACAGAGGTTTGAGAGATAAAGCGGCACGTAAAAGCTGACGGTATTGCCAAAGCGCTGGCGGGTCAGCCTTTGTGCCCGCTGCGCCAGCGGCTCAAGATAATCGGCGGCAGCGGGGGAAAGTAACGCCATCATATCCTCGCGGTTGAGGCGTGAAGCATTCAGCGCCCGCTCCACATCGGCGGCAGTTTTACCGTTGATGCGCAGGCGAATATCGTCCCACTCCAGTTGCCGCCAACGGTCGCTGAAGGTTTTCATGCTAACGCCTCCAGAAATCCGGTGAGCGGGCTGGTGGCGCTGGCGTAGGTGCTACGATTACCCGGCACCGCCTGACGCGCCAGTAATCCGGCTTCCACCGCCAGACGGAAAGCAGTTGCCATCATCACCGGATCGTCCGCCACGGCAATCGCCGTGTTGACCAGTACCGCATCCGCGCCCATTTCCAGCGCCTGCGCGGCATGGCTGGGGACGCCGATGCCCGCATCAACCACCACCGGCACGGTGGACTGCTGGATAATAATCTCCAGCATCGCTTTGGTTTCCAGCCCCTGATTCGAACCGATAGGCGCACCAAGCGGCATCACCGCCGCGCAGCCGACCTCTTCCAGCCGCTTGCACAACACCGGATCCGCGCCGCAGTAGGGCAGCACCACAAAACCCTGCTTCACCAGCGCCTCGGCGGCTTTTAGCGTTTCGATCGGGTCCGGCAATAGCCAGCGGGCATCCGGATGGATTTCTAATTTCAACCAGTTTGTGCCCAGCGCTTCCCGCGCCAGTTGGGCGGCGAAGATTGCCTCTTCGGCGGTTTTCGCCCCGGAGGTATTGGGCAGTAGCGTGACGCCCGCTTCAATGAGCGGCGCCAGGATAGCGTCGTTGTGCTGACGTAAATCCACGCGCTTCATCGCCAGCGTCACCAACTGGCTGCCGGAAGCGCGAATTGCCTCGACCATCAGTTGCGATGAGGCAAACTTCCCTGTGCCGGTGAACAGATGTGAATTAAACGCTTTGTCGGCAATACGTAACATCTCAACCTCCTGCTATAACGTGAAAAAGCAGGATCTGGTCGCCTTCCTGCACGATTTGCTGCTGCCACTGCTCGCGCGGCAGGATCTGCTGATTGAGCGCCAGCGCCGCGCCCGGTTTAAGCTGATTAAGCGTAGCGAGCAGCCCGCTGACGGTTTGCCCTTCGGCGCACTGCATCGGCTCGTCATTGAATTGAATTTGCATGTCGCCCTCCGCATACCGGACAGCCGCTGGCGCGACGCAGCGCGAGGCTGCGCCACTGGCTGGTTTTGCCGTCAAACAGGCGTAGCTCTCCGCTGGGCGTCTCAATACCGCTGAGTAATTTAATCGCCTCCAGCGCCTGCAAAGTACCCATTACGCCAACAACCGGTCCGACGATACCGGCGGTACGGCAGTTGCGTTCAGGCTCGACATCGTCCGGCCACAGGCAGCGGTAACAGCCTTGTTCCCACGGTGGCGTGAGGACCATTAGCTGGCCACCGAAGCCGACGGCGCTGGCGGAAATTAACGGAGTGTTGAGCGCCACGCAGGCGGCGTTAATTTCCTGGCGCGTGGCCATGTTATCGGTACAGTCGAGCACCACGTCGGCTCGCGAGACCGCGTTTTTAAGCACATCGCCAGTCAGACGCTGTTGCAATACGATCAGCTTGCTACCGGGGTTGAGCTGCGCCAGCCGTAGCTTTGCCGCCTGCGCCTTCGGGTGGGCGATATCGTCGGTGGTGAACAGAATTTGCCGCTGGAGATTGCTCAAGTGAACATCGTCATCATCCGCCAGCGTCAGTTTGCCGATGCCTGCTCCCGCCAGATACAGCGCGGCAGGTGAACCTAACCCGCCTAAACCCACGATCAGCACATGACTCGCGAGCAGCTTTTGCTGGCCTTCAATGGCGATATCGCCGAGCAGGATTTGCCGGCTGTAACGCATAAAGTCACGGTCATTCATCGCCGACTCCCACGATTGCCAGCAGTTGCGCGGTGGCTTCACGCCAGTCTGCCGCCTGGGTAATGGCGCTAACCACAGCCACGCTGCCGACGCCGGTCGTCAGTACCGCCGGAGCGCGTTCAAGGCTGATGCCGCCGATCGCGACGGTCGGGTAATCCGCCAGACGTTCAATATGACTGGCCAGCTGCGCCAGCCCCTGCGGGGCGGAAGGCATCTGCTTGGTTTGCGTGGGGAAGACATGACCCAGCGCGATATAAGAAGGCTTAGCGGCCAGCGCCACGTCTATCTCCATATCATCGTGGGTCGATACGCCCAGGCGTAAGCCCGCCGCCTGAATCGCTTTCAGGTCGGTGGTTTCAAGGTCTTCCTGGCCCAGATGCACGCCGTAAGCGCGGTGCTTAATTGCCAGACGCCAGTAATCGTTGATAAACAGCCGGGCGTCATAACGACGCCCCAGCGCGATGGCGGCAATAACATCCGCTTCTACCTCTTCATCGCGCTTATCTTTGATACGCAACTGGATGGTGCGCACGCCCGCCTCCAGCAGGCGTTCAATCCATGCAACGCTATCCACCACCGGGTAAAGCCCGAGGCGGAACGGCACGGTCGGGAAATCAGGCTGATACATCAGGCTTCCTCCCGCTTGAGATAGATTTCGCCGCCTTTGGCGCGGAAGTTTTCCGACATATCCGCCATGCCGACTTCGATGGTTTGCGCGGCGGCGTAATCGCGGACTTCCTGGCTGATTTTCATCGAGCAGAATTTTGGCCCGCACATCGAGCAAAAGTGCGCCACTTTGCCGGACTCTTGCGGCAGGGTTTCATCGTGATAAGCGCGGGCGGTGAACGGGTCGAGCGCGAGGTTAAACTGATCTTCCCAGCGGAATTCGAAGCGCGCTTTCGACATGGCGTTATCGCGGATCTGTGCGCCCGGATGGCCTTTCGCTAAGTCAGCGGCGTGGGCGGCAATCTTGTAGGTAATCAGCCCTTGCTTCACATCTTCTTTGTTCGGCAGGCCGAGGTGCTCTTTCGGTGTGACGTAGCATAGCATCGCGCAGCCAAACCAGCCGATCATCGCCGCGCCAATGCCGGAGGTGAAGTGGTCATAGCCCGGCGCGATGTCGGTGGTCAACGGCCCCAAAGTGTAGAACGGCGCTTCGTGGCAGCTCTCCAGCTCTTCGGTCATGTTGCGCTGAATCATATGCATGGGTACATGACCCGGGCCTTCAATCATCACCTGCACGTCGTATTCCCAGGCGATTTTGGTCAGCTCGCCCAGCGTATGCAGCTCGGAGAACTGCGCTTCGTCGTTGGCGTCCTGAATGGAGCCGGGGCGCAGGCCGTCGCCCAACGACAGGGAAACGTCGTAGGCGGCGCAGATTTCGCAGATCTCGCGGAAATGTTCGAACAGGAAGTTCTCTTTGTGATGCGAGAGGCACCACTTCGCCATGATCGAACCGCCGCGCGAGACAATACCGGTCAGGCGTTTGGCGGTCATCGGCACGTAGCGCAACAGCACGCCCGCGTGAATGGTGAAGTAGTCGACGCCCTGTTCGGCCTGCTCCAGCAGCGTGTCGCGGAACGCTTCCCAGGTAAGATCTTCGGCGATCCCGTTGACCTTTTCCAGCGCCTGGTAGATCGGGACGGTACCGATCGGTACCGGGCTGTTACGCAGGATCCATTCGCGGGTTTCGTGAATATAGCGGCCGGTGGAGAGGTCCATCACCGTATCCGCGCCCCAGCGGGTCGACCAGACCAGTTTTTCCACCTCTTCTTCGATGGAGGAGGTGACCGCCGAGTTGCCGATGTTGGCATTCACTTTGACCAGGAAGTTGCGGCCGATAATCATCGGCTCCGATTCCGGGTGGTTGATGTTGGCGGGAATAATCGCGCGGCCCGCGGCGACTTCATCACGCACGAATTCCGGCGTAATGTTTTCCGGCAGGCGCGCGCCAAAGTTCATGCCCGGATGCTGGTGGCGCAGCACTTCACTGCGAATGCGTTCGCGGCCCATGTTTTCACGGATGGCGATGAACTCCATTTCGGGAGTGACGATCCCCTTGCGGGCGTAGTGTAACTGGGTGACGCGCTTGCCCGCTTTGGCGCGTTTCGGCGTCAGCAGGCCGGTAAAACGCAGATCGTCCAGGCCATCGTCGGCCAGACGTTCTTTGGTGTAAGCCGAGCTACGGTCGTCCAATTCTTCGCTATCGTTACGTGCGTCAATCCACGGCTGGCGCAGTTTCGCCAGACCCTGCTGGACGTTAATCGCCACCTCAGGATCGCCATACGGGCCGGAGGTGTCGTACACCGGCACGGCTTCGTTCTCTTCAAACTGCGGGTTGTCTTTACTGCCGCCGATGAGCGTCGGGCTAAGTTGAATTTCGCGCATCGGTACGCGAATATCATGCTGCGAACCGGTCACGTAGATGCGTTTCGAGTTGGGAAAGGCAGTCCCTTCCAGCGTATCGATAAAATGCTGGGCTTTAGCGCGCTGCTCGCGGCGGGTTAACGTTGTTGTAGACATAGCTCATTCCAAAAAATTAAGGACGTGGCTTGTCAGACGACGGATGGAGTAATGGATGTGCGCCGCCCGTAAAGGCAGCAGCATAAAGCAGAATTACTCTTGTTCCCTTCGCAGGTATTAACCTGATCAGGTTCCGCGGATCCCGAATTAACGGTCTCAGCCTTTTCCACTTCATCCTTCGCGCTGCCTCTTCGTTGGCTTCGTCCGCTCACTCCAGTCACTTACTTATGTAAGCTCCTGGAGATTCACCGACTTGCCGCCTTGACGCATCACGAACGCTTTTGTGGAAAATTAGCACTCCGACAAGATAACCGCCCCTCCGAAGAGGGGGCTGAAGTAAACTACCCGTTACTCGCGCAGAACTCAAGCGGGACGTTTGACTCTGGCGCCGTCGTGCATCGCGTCAAACACCAGCATAATCAGCTTGTCTTCCAGCACAAAGCGGGCTTCCAGCGCTTCGCCGATATCTGACAGAGCTTGTTGAAATTCGAGACAATTATCGTGATCGATGGCAGTTTCCAGGCTGGTGTCGTAATAATCCATAATGCGCTGCGTATTATCTTCCAGCAGCGGCCAGATTTTTGCCGCATGTAAAAGCTGACCGTTTCCTTCCAATTTATGGAGAATACGTTCATAAATACTGAAGTGCCCGGCGGAAAGGTAATCGACCAGGCTCTGACAAAAATCATCCAGCGCTTTTTCATTCAGCCGCATGTACGATTCTTTGCCAGGCTTAATGCCAACCAGATTGTAGTAAGCCACGAGCAGGTGCTTACGTACATCCAGCCAGCGATCGACCAGTTTGTTGCTTCCGCCAACGCGCTCCGTCAGGTTTTCCAGCTGGTTTAGCATGATTGTCTCCGCAAGTTAGATAAAGGCTGCTCGCCATGAATGTAAAAATAATGTTAACAACATGCCAGTGAAGCAAAGGTAGTGCAAGAGCTATGGATCGTATAATTGAAAAATTAGAGAGTGGCTGGTGGATCGTCAGCCATGAACAAAAATTATGGTTGCCGTATGGGGAATTACCACACGGGCTGGCGGCAAATTTCGATCTTGTGGGGCAGCGCGCACTCCGGATAGGTGAATGGCAAGGCGAGCCCGTCTGGCTGGTGTTACAGCATCGACGCCATGATATGGGATCGGTTCGCCAGGTTATCGATCAGGATGCCGGGTTGTTCCAACTGGCGGGACGTGGCGTACAGTTGGCGGAGTTTTACCGATCGCATAAATTTTGCGGCTATTGCGGGCACCCTATGCACCCGAGTAAAACCGAATGGGCGATGCTGTGCAGCCATTGCCGCGAACGCTACTATCCGCAAATCGCCCCCTGCATTATTGTTGCCATTCGCCGTGAGGATTCCATCCTGCTGGCCCAGCACGTTCGCCACCGCAACGGCGTGCATACGGTACTGGCCGGGTTTGTTGAAGTCGGCGAAACCTTAGAACAGGCGGTCGCGCGAGAGGTAATGGAGGAGAGCGGCATTAAGGTGAAAAATCTGCGCTACATTACTTCGCAGCCGTGGCCTTTTCCGCAGTCGTTGATGACCGCTTTTATGGCGGAGTATGACAGCGGCGAGATTGTCATCGACCCGAAAGAACTGTTGGAAGCAAATTGGTACCGTTATGACGATCTGCCGCTACTACCGCCGCCGGGCACCGTCGCGCGCCGTTTGATCGAAGATACGGTGGCAATGTGTCGGGCTGAATATGATTGACATGTTACACTGGGCGCATCAACGCTAAAGGAATGTAAAAATGACCGAACTCAAAAACGATCGTTATCTACGTGCGCTGCTGCGCCAGCCCGTTGATGTTACGCCAGTGTGGATGATGCGCCAGGCGGGCCGTTATCTACCGGAGTACAAAGCCACTCGCGCTCAGGCGGGCGATTTTATGTCGCTGTGCAAAAATGCCGAACTGGCCTGCGAGGTCACTTTACAGCCGCTGCGCCGTTATCCGCTTGATGCGGCGATCCTTTTCTCGGATATCCTGACGGTTCCGGACGCGATGGGCCTGGGGCTGTACTTCGAAGCCGGGGAAGGCCCGCGCTTTACGGCCCCTGTCACCTGCAAAGCCGATGTCGATAAGCTGCCCATTCCCGATCCGGAGGATGAACTGGGCTACGTGATGAATGCGGTGCGTACGATTCGCCGCGAACTAAAAGGCGAGGTTCCGCTGATCGGCTTCTCCGGCAGCCCGTGGACGCTGGCGACTTACATGGTGGAAGGCGGCAGTAGCAAAGCCTTCACGGTGATTAAAAAGATGATGTACGCTGACCCGCAGGCGTTGCATCTGCTGCTGGATAAGTTGGCGAAAAGCGTCACGCTGTACCTCAATGCGCAAATCAAAGCGGGCGCGCAGTCGGTGATGATTTTCGACACTTGGGGCGGCGTGCTGACTGGCCGCGATTACCAGCAATTCTCCCTGTACTACATGCATAAAATCGTCGATGGCCTGCTGCGTGAAAACGACGGTCGCCGCGTGCCGGTAACGCTGTTCACTAAAGGTGGCGGTCAGTGGCTGGAGGCGATGGCGGAAACCGGCTGCGACGCGCTGGGTCTCGACTGGACGACAGATATCGCCGATGCGCGCCGTCGCGTTGGCCATAAAGTGGCGCTGCAGGGCAATATGGACCCCTCGATGCTGTATGCGCCGCCGGCACGGATCGAAGACGAAGTAGCGACTATACTTGCTGGTTTCGGTCAGGGAGAAGGGCACGTCTTTAACCTTGGACATGGCATCCATCAGGATGTGCCGCCAGAACATGCTGGCGCATTTGTGGAGGCAGTGCACCGACTTTCTGCGCAGTATCACAGCTAAGGAGTTAGTATGGATCTCGCGTCGCTACGCGCTCAACAGATAGAACTTGCTTCATCGGTTTGCCGCGAAGATCGCCTGGACAAAGATCCGCCAGCGTTTATCGGCGGGGCGGACGTCGGTTTTGAGCAGGGGGGCGAGGTGACGCGGGCGGCGATGGTGTTGCTGAAATATCCGTCGCTTGAACTGGTCGAGTACAAGGTGGCGCGTATTGCCACCACCATGCCGTATATCCCCGGCTTTCTCTCTTTTCGTGAATATCCTGCTCTGCTGGCGGCGTGGGAACAGCTCTCGCAAAAGCCCGATTTGCTGTTTGTGGACGGTCACGGTATTTCGCATCCGCGTCGGCTTGGCGTCGCCAGTCATTTTGGACTGTTGGTGGACGTGCCGACCATCGGCGTAGCGAAAAAACGGCTATGCGGTAAATTTGAGCCACTTTCCACCGAACCTGGCACACTTAGCCCCTTAATGGATAAAGGCGAGCAACTGGCGTGGGTATGGCGCAGCAAGGCGCGCTGTAATCCGCTGTTTATCGCGACGGGGCACCGGGTCAGTACTGACAGCGCGCTGGCGTGGGTACAGCGCTGTATGAAAGGGTATCGCCTGCCGGAGCCGACGCGCTGGGCGGATGCGGTCGCTTCCGGACGTCCGGCGTTTGTTCGTTGGCAAGAAATTCAGCGCTGATTCAGGTAAACTGCCGCTAATTTCCGATTCGAGATTCCATCATGTTACAAAACCCGATTCATTTGCGTCTGGAGCGGCTGGAAAGCTGGCAGCACGTTACCTTTATGGCCTGCTTGTGCGAGCGCATGTACCCGAACTACGCCATGTTTTGCAAGCAGACGGAATTCGGCGACGGACAGATCTACCGTCGCATTCTGGATCTGATCTGGGAAACCCTGACGGTGAAAGATGCAAAGGTCAATTTCGATAGCCAACTGGAGAAGTTTGAAGAGGCAATTCCGGTAGCTGACGACTATGATCTGTACGGCGTTTACCCGGCGATTGATGCCTGCGTCGCATTAAGCGAATTAATGCATTCTCGTCTTAGCGGCGAAACGCTGGAACACGCTATTGAGGTTAGTAAGACTTCCATTACTACGGTGGCGATGTTGGAAATGACTCAGGCTGGTCGGGAAATGACCGATGAGGAGCTCAAAACGAACCCTGCCGTTGAACAGGAATGGGATATTCAGTGGGAAATATTCCGACTTTTAGCCGACTGCGAAGAACGCGATATTGAACTGATAAAAGGGCTCAGGGCAGACCTGCGCGAGGCTGGTGAGAGCAATATCGGTATAAATTTTCAGCAATGACACCAGAAAACGTGATTTAACGTCTGATTTGTCGTGCCATAAGGCTTCCCTTATGCCCCCCGTCTGGTCTACATTTGGGAGGCGAAAAAAAGTGGCTATCGGTGCGTGTATGCAGGAGAGTGCTTTTCTGGCATTTCCGTCGCACTCGATGCTTAGCAAGCGATAAACACATTGTAAGGATAACTTATGAACAAGACTCAACTGATTGATGTAATTGCAGACAAAGCAGAACTGTCCAAAACCCAGGCTAAAGCTGCTCTGGAATCCACTCTGGCTGCTATTACTGAGTCTCTGAAAGAAGGCGATGCTGTACAACTGGTTGGTTTCGGTACCTTCAAAGTGAACCACCGTGCTGAGCGCACTGGCCGTAACCCACAGACCGGTAAAGAAATCAAAATCGCCGCCGCTAACGTACCGGCGTTTGTTTCTGGTAAAGCTCTGAAAGACGCAGTTAAGTAAGACGCGTAACTGTGAACAGTTTTATCGAAGGGGCTTATCAGCCCCTTTTGTCCGTCTGGCGTCGCGCGTTTCTGTTTTCTGGCGCGCTGTTGCTGACTGCCTGCAGTCATAACGCTTCACCGCCTCCGTTTACTGCCAGCGGCTTTGCCGGCGATCACGGCGCGGTGCGTATCTGGCGTAAAGATACGAACGATGAAGTCCATCTGCTTTCTGTTTTTAGCCCGTGGCATAGCGGCAGCACGACGACCAGCGAATATCGTTGGCAGGGTGATACGCTTTCGCTTATTGAACTCAATATTTACAGCAAACCGCCAGAACATATTCGCGCGCGTTTCGACGCTCATGGCGAACTCAGTTTTATGCAGCGTGAAGTTGGGGGGCAGAAGCAGCAGCTTTCCAACGATCAGATTGCCTTGTATCGCTATCGCGCCGAACAAATCCGTCAGACCAGCGACGCCTTGCGCCTGGGGCGGGTCATACTACGCCAGGGACGCTGGCACGCCGACCATACGGTAACCACCTGTGAAGGTGAAACGCTGAAACCGGATCTGGATTCCTGGGCAATAAGCCACATTGAGCGCCGCCAGAACCACTCATCGGTAGAGGTGAGCGTAGCATGGCTGGAGGCGCCGGAAGGATCGCAACTTTTGCTGGTGGCGAATTCAGATTTCTGTCACTGGCAGCCGCAAGCGAAAACCTTTTGATGGAATACCGAATGGCGAAGCCGCCATTCGGCAAACATGCTTTACCAGTTTCCCATACCCATATGACCGCCGCCGCGATGATAACCGCCGCCATAGCCGCCGCAACCGCCATAGCCCATTCCTGCGCCGCGTGGTATGCCAGCCTGCGCCATCGCGACATCCCGTTTCACGCGTTGCTCATCTAACTTCTGGCCTAATGACTCCATCTCTTTGGCAACCGCGTTAATTTTCGCAGTATCCGGCGAACTGGCGGTCAGTAGCGCGTTGTATTCATAACGTTTGGATATCAGTTGCTGGCGCAGCGCGCTGGTCTGCGTATAGTAATCATCATAAATCTTCTGCGCCGTCGCCTGCTGTTCCGTAGTTAACGGGCTACCTCCCTGTTGCCACATACCGTCATTGTTGCCCCAGTGATGCCCGGCGAAGGCGGCGCCGGAGCTCAGGGCCAAAAGAGAGAGGGCAATTAGCGCGATAGCTGATTTATTGTTCCGTTTCATTTTGCGTTCTCCTGTTGCTCATCTTATCCTCTCTCTTGCATCTTCCGTGCCAGGTAACTATTCCTTGTCGGGCAGCGAGTTAACCCGCTTCAGGCGGCAAAAAGCGAGTAAAAATGACTCGCATGACCCGCCTGGCGAGTCATTTTTACCCACTAGTATCCGAAAGGGTGTGCGACACCGCGCGGTTATGCGGAGCAAAGAATGGCATGATCTCTGCTTAAGTAAGGAAAATAAAAACGAGCCGGGGAAGCCTGTGAGTTTTATACGATTACATAAAGATGCCGCTGCAACGTGGTTGAGTCGACTGTTACCTGTGGCGATCTTCATTCTGGTGGGGCTATTTTCCATTATGGTCATTCGCGACTATGGCCGTGAGAGCGCTGCTGCCAGGCAGACGCTGCTGGAAAAGGGAAATGTACTCATTCGCGCTCTGGAGTCCGGCACGCGAGTAGGTATGGGAATGCGGATGCATCACGCGCAGCAGCAGACATTGCTGGAAGAGATGGCGGGTCAGCCAGGCGTGTTGTGGTTCGCCGTAACGGATGCGCAGGGGGTAATCATTACTCATAGCAACCCTGGCATGGTGGGCAAATCGCTCTATTCCGCATCTGAAATGCATCAACTAAACCCCGGGCCGCAGGAGCGTTGGCGGCGTGTCGACGTTGCTGCTAACGGCGAGACGGTGCCTGCGCTGGAAATTTACCGTCAGTTCCAGCCGCTTTTCGGTATGAGAGGTCACGGTATGAGGGGGCACGGCATGGCGCGTAGCGCCAATGACGACGAACCAGCGAAACAAACTATTTTTATTGCCTTTGACGCCAGCGAGCTGGCCGCGACACAGGCAAGGGAGTGGCGTAATACGCTGATTGTTTTGTCTGCGTTAGCGGCGGTGCTGTTGGCAACGTTACTGGCGTTTTTTTGGCATCAGCGTTATCAGCGCTCACACAGAGAACTGCTTGATGCAATGAAGCGTAAAGAAAAGCTGGTGGCGATGGGGCATCTGGCGGCGGGCGTCGCGCACGAAATTCGTAACCCGCTCTCGTCCATCAAAGGGCTGGCGAAATACTTTGCCGAGCGCACGCCAGCCGGTGGCGAGTCGCATGAACTGGCGCAGGTGATGGCCAAAGAGGCCGACCGTTTGAACCGGGTGGTAAGCGAATTGCTCGAACTGGTAAAGCCCGCGCATCTGACGCTCCAGACGGTTAACCTCAATGATATTATTACTCACTCCCTGAATCTGGTCAGTCAGGATGCCCAAAGCAGAGAGATTCAGTTGAGGTTCACGGCGAATGAGACGCTTAAGCGTATTCAGGCTGACCCGGACAGGCTGACTCAGGTGCTGTTGAATTTGTACCTGAACGCTATTCATGCGATTGGCCGCCAGGGAACGATTACCGTAGAGGCAAAAGAAAGTGGGACCGACCGCGTTATCATCACTGTTACCGATAGCGGGAAAGGGATCGCCCCGGATCAGCTTGAGGCGATTTTTACACCTTATTTTACGACCAAAGCTGACGGGACAGGCCTGGGGCTGGCGGTGGTGCAAAATATCATCGAACAGCATGGCGGCGCGATTAAGGTGAAAAGTATTGAGGGTAAAGGCGCGGTCTTTACTATCTGGTTGCCAGTGATAGCGAGACAACAGGATTAACAAGGGTGATACGCGGAAAAATCGATATTCTGGTTGTGGATGATGATGTAAGCCACTGCACGATTTTACAGGCGCTGCTTCGGGGCTGGGGCTATAACGTCGCTCTGGCCTACAGTGGGCATGATGCGTTGGCTCAGGTGCGTGAGAAAGTCTTTGATCTGGTACTGTGTGATGTGCGTATGGCGGAGATGGACGGTATCGCTACGCTGAAGGAGATTAAAGCGCTCAACCCCGCCATTCCGATTTTGATTATGACGGCATTCTCCAGCGTGGAAACGGCGGTAGAGGCGTTGAAAGCCGGCGCGCTCGACTATTTAATTAAACCGCTGGATTTTGACCGTCTGCAGGAGACGCTGGAAAAGGCGTTGGCGCATACGCGGGAAACGGGCGCTGAATTGCCATCGGCGTCGGCTGCGCAGTTTGGCATGATTGGCAGCAGTCCGGCGATGCAACATTTACTGAATGAAATCGCGATGGTCGCACCATCAGACGCCACGGTATTGATTCACGGAGACTCCGGCACGGGTAAAGAGCTGGTGGCGCGGGCGCTACACGCCTGTAGCGCCAGGAGCGATAAACCGCTGGTCACGCTCAACTGCGCCGCGCTTAATGAATCGCTGCTGGAGTCTGAGCTGTTCGGCCACGAAAAAGGCGCGTTTACCGGCGCGGATAAACGTCGGGAGGGACGCTTTGTCGAAGCTGACGGCGGGACATTGTTTCTTGATGAAATCGGCGATATCTCGCCGTTAATGCAGGTACGTTTGCTGCGGGCGATTCAGGAGCGCGAAGTGCAACGCGTGGGAAGTAACCAGACGATATCTGTGGATGTTCGGTTAATTGCCGCTACCCACCGCGACCTGGCGGAAGAGGTGAGTGCCGGTCGCTTTCGCCAGGATCTCTATTACCGCCTGAATGTGGTGGCGATTGAAATGCCTTCTTTGCGCCAGCGTCGGGAAGATATTCCGCTACTGGCAGACCATTTTCTGCGGCGTTTTGCCGAACGTAACCGCAAAGCGGTGAAGGGGTTTACGCCGCAGGCGATGGATCTGCTGATCCACTACGACTGGCCGGGCAATATCCGTGAGCTGGAAAACGCTATCGAGCGGGCGGTGGTGTTGCTGACGGGAGAATACATTTCTGAACGCGAATTGCCTCTCGCTATTGCCGCGACGCCGATAAAAACGGAATACAGTGGTGAGATCCAACCGCTGGTGGACGTCGAAAAAGAGGTGATTCTGGCGGCGCTGGAAAAAACGGGCGGCAACAAAACCGAAGCCGCCCGTCAATTGGGCATTACGCGCAAAACGCTACTGGCTAAACTCAGCCGTTAGTTCTGTTCACGCTCAATGGCGCGCCAGCCAATGTCGTTACGGCTGAAGCTGCCGTCCCAGCGGATGTCGGTCATCAGGGCGTAAGCGCGTTTCTGCGCCTCAGCCACGGTGTGGCCCAGCGCGGTGGCGCACAGGACGCGTCCGCCGCTGGTCAACACGCGGTTGCCATCGGCGAGTTTGGTGCCCGCGTGGAAAACCTTACCGTCAGCCACTTCTTCCAGCGGCAGACCGTGGATCTCGTCGCCGGTGCTGTAGCTGCCCGGATAACCGCCCGCGGCGATCACCACGCCTAATGAAGCGCGTTCGTCCCACTCGGAGGTTTTCTCATCCAGCTTGCCGTCGCAGGCGGCCAGGCAAAGATCCACCAGGTCCGACTTCATGCGTAGCATGATCGGCTGGGTTTCCGGATCGCCGAAGCGGCAGTTGAACTCAATAACTTTCGGGTTGCCCTGCTTGTCGATCATCAGACCCGCGTACAGGAACCCGGTATAGGTATTCCCTTCCGCCGCCATGCCTTTTACGGTTGGCCAGATGATGCGTTCCATGGTGCGCTGATGCACTTCATCAGTTACCACTGGAGCCGGAGAGTAAGCCCCCATGCCGCCGGTGTTCGGGCCGGTATCGCCGTTGCCTACGCGTTTGTGGTCCTGGCTGGTGGCCATCGGCAGCACGTGTTCGCCGTCGACCATCACGATAAAGCTCGCTTCTTCGCCGTCGAGGAACTCTTCAATCACGATGCGGTGGCCCGCGTCGCCAAAGGCGTTGCCTGCCAGCATGTCATGAACGGCGGCTTCGGCTTCTTCAAGCGTCATCGCCACGATAACGCCTTTGCCCGCAGCCAGACCATCGGCCTTGATGACGATCGGCGCGCCTTTCTCACGCAGATAAGCCAGGGCTGGCTCAATCTCGGTGAAATTCTGGTATTCCGCCGTCGGAATCTGGTGACGAGCGAGGAAATCTTTGGTGAACGCTTTGGAGCCTTCCAGTTGGGCGGCCCCTTCGGTTGGGCCAAAGATCTTCAGACCCGCCGCGCGGAACGCATTGACCACGCCAATCACCAGCGGCGCTTCCGGGCCGACGATGGTCAGATCTATCTTCTCGTTCTGGGCAAAGCTCAGCAGCGCCGGAATATCGGTGACGCCGATAGCCACGTTCTGCAACGCTGGCTCCAGCGCGGTACCGGCGTTACCCGGTGCGACAAAAACGGTATCAACCAGCGGCGACTGTGCGGCTTTCCAGGCCAGCGCGTGTTCGCGCCCGCCGTTACCAATGACTAAAACTTTCATCGTCTGCTCCCTGAATTAATGGCGGAAGTGGCGCATGTCGGTGAAGATCATCGCAATGCCGTGTTCATCGGCAGCGGCAATGACTTCATCATCACGGATAGAACCGCCAGGCTGGATAACGCAGCTCACGCCGACAGCGGCAGCGGCATCAATACCGTCACGGAACGGGAAGAAGGCGTCGGAAGCCATGGCTGAGCCTTTCACTTCCAGACCTTCGTCAGCCGCTTTAATGCCAGCGATTTTCGCGGAGTACACGCGGCTCATCTGGCCTGCGCCTATGCCGATAGTCATGTTCTCTTTGGCATACACAATGGCGTTGGATTTCACGAACTTGGCTACCTTCCAGCAGAACAGCGCGTCACGCAGCTCCTGCTCGGTCGGCTGGCGTTTGGAAACCACGCGCAGTTCAGCTTCGCTCACCATACCCAGGTCACGATCCTGAACCAGCAGGCCGCCGTTAACGCGTTTGAAATCCAGGCCCGGAACACGCTCGCCCCACTGACCGCAGGTCAGAACACGGACGTTCTGCTTAGCTGCGGTGATTTTCAGCGCTTCTTCGCTTGCGGATGGGGCGATGATCACTTCCACGAACTGACGGGAGATGATGGCCTGCGAGGTTTCGGCATCCAGCTCGCGGTTGAAAGCGATGATGCCGCCGAACGCGGAGGTCGGGTCGGTTTTATAGGCGCGATCGTAAGCGTCGAGAATAGAGGTACTTACCGCCACGCCGCACGGGTTAGCGTGCTTGACGATTACGCAGGCTGGCTCGTTGAACGCTTTCACACACTCCAGCGCCGCGTCGGTATCGGCGATGTTGTTGTAGGAAAGCGCTTTGCCCTGAACCTGTTGTGCGGTGGCAACGGACGCTTCTTTCACATTCTCTTCTATATAGAAGGCAGCCTGCTGGTGGCTGTTCTCGCCGTAGCGCATATCCTGCTTCTTAATGAAGTTCAGATTCAGCGTACGCGGGAAGCGACCGGCGGCTTCTTTGCTTTCACCGTGGTAGGCCGGAACCATGCTGCCGAAGTAGTTAGCGATCATGCTGTCGTAGGCGGCGGTGTGTTCGAAGGCTTTAATCGCGAGATCGAAACGGGTGTCGAGGGTCAGAGAACCTTCGTTAGCATCCATCTCTTTAATAATGGCGTCGTAGTCGCTGCTCTTCACCACGATAGCGACGTCTTTATGGTTCTTCGCAGCAGAGCGCACCATGGTCGGGCCGCCGATATCGATGTTCTCTACCGCATCTTCCAGCGAGCAGCCTTCGCGTGCTACGGTTTCGGCGAACGGATACAGGTTAACGACAACCATATCGATAGGGGCGATGTGGTGCTGTTCCATAATGGCATCGTCCTGGCCGCGGCGACCGAGGATGCCGCCGTGGACTTTTGGATGCAGGGTCTTTACGCGTCCATCCATCATTTCCGGGAAACCGGTGTAATCGGAAACTTCGGTCACCGGCAGGCCTTTTTCTGCTAACAGGCGGGCGGTGCCCCCCGTAGACAGCAGCTCCACACCGCGTGCGGAAAGTGCTTGGGCGAATTCGATGATACCGGCCTTGTCAGAAACACTGAGCAGAGCGCGGCGGACTGGACGACGTTGTTGCATGGTAAATCCCCTGGATTTGACGATTACAGAGAGCGTTAGCTGAATTTTTCGTGAAAAACTCAGCTAACGCCCCTTATGGGGTATTCTCATTTTGCGGCGACATTGTAACGAAAACGTTTGCGCAACGCTCGCGAATTTTTCTTTTTAAATTCTGGCCCCGCTTTTATCCCTGAAAGATCGTTTGCAGAGTGAGAAGATCCAGGAAATGAACGCGAATTTTGTGGATAAGTCTGTGCGTAAATGGGTATAACCAGGGGTTTTGCTGGGGAATGCAGCAAACAGTCATTTTTCTGCAATTTTTCTATTGCGGTCAGCAGAGAACTCCCTATAATGCGCCTCCATCGACACGGCGGATGTGAATCACTTCACACAAACAGCCGGTCGGTTGAAGAGAAAAATCCTGAAATTCAGGGTTGACTCTGAAAGAGGAAAGCGTAATATACGCCACCTCGCGACGGT
>NZ_JAMMZV010000016.1:0-26226 GCF_051811585.1 Salmonella sp. NW177
GAACTGCCGGAAGGCGTAGAGATGGTAATGCCGGGCGACAACATCAAAATGGTTGTTACCCTGATCCACCCGATCGCGATGGACGACGGTCTGCGTTTCGCAATCCGTGAAGGCGGCCGTACCGTTGGCGCGGGCGTTGTTGCTAAAGTTCTGGGCTAATTACTCGTTAATTAGTTTTGAATTGAAGAGGGCGCTTCGGCGCCCTTTTTGTTGCCTGCTATTTAGCCGCTGTTATATTTATTCACCCTTTTTAACGCTTCTCCCGTGGCGTAAATCGCTTTGTGCTATTGTAATCATAACCATTCTCATTTACACTTTGTGCGGAAATTGAACGGGAGCGATCATGTACGTTTGTTTGTGTAATGGTATAAGCGATAAAAAAATCCGCCAGGCTGTACGACAATTTCATCCACAGTCATTTCAACAGTTGCGTAAATTTATTCCTGTGGGAAATCAATGTGGTAAGTGTATTCGCGCCGCGCGAGAAGTGATGCAGGATGAGTTAACGCAAATGCCGGAATTTAAAGAGATCGCCTGAGTCACACTCTTTTTTTTGACATCCCTGTAGCCCCATCTACGCTCTAGAGAGTGGAAGCGGAGGGACTATAAAATGAAAGGTGATGTTAAAATCATAAATTATCTCAATAAACTATTGGGAAATGAGCTTGTCGCAATTAATCAGTATTTTCTTCATGCCCGTATGTTCAAAAACTGGGGGCTGACCCGGCTTAATGATGTTGAGTACCATGAATCCATTGATGAGATGAAACACGCCGATAAGTATATTGAGCGTATTTTATTTCTGGAAGGCATACCGAACCTACAGGATCTGGGCAAGCTGGGCATCGGTGAAGATGTCGAAGAGATGCTACGATCGGATCTCCGGCTCGAACTGGAAGGCGCAAAAGATCTACGTGAGGCAATAGCCTATGCCGATAGCGTTCATGATTATGTCAGCCGGGATATGATGATTGAAATTCTTGCCGACGAGGAAGGCCACATCGACTGGCTGGAAACTGAGCTGGATTTGATTGCCAAACTTGGTATGCAAAATTATCTGCAATCACAAATTAAGGTTACCGATTAACCGTCTGGAAAGAAAACTTTCCAACCTGTTATGAAACCCGCCACCGCCAGCCATGGCCCAAAAGGTAGCGGGTTTATTAATGCCGATTTACCTCTCACCAGTAGCGCGACGCCAAACCTGCCACAGGCCAACATGGCGGCAAGGAAAACCAGTAACGGCAGTGTTTCCCAACAATGCCACGCCCCTAAGGCAGCGAGGTACTTGACGTCGCCATATCCAAGCCCCTCTTTCTGATAACGCAGGCGATAGCCCCAGTAAATTAACGCGAATCCGCCATAGCCGGCGATAGCGCCCCAAAGCGCATCCGGTAAACGCTCCGGCAGGCAAATCTGGTGATAAAGCAGACCACCCCACAGTAATGGACAGGTAAACCGGTCAGGCAACAGACCGGTACGCGCGTCGTATATGCCAAGTAATAAAGAGAACGACGCATAAAAAATGAGAAAGGGGAGGGCAACAAACATAAGCAAATCCTCGTCAAGGCTTGTGCTCACCTTTATAGATTTATGCGACAGCGACAACGACGTATTGCCAGGTTTGCCTGATGCCTTCCAAAGAAAAGATGCGCGTTGCCATCCCATGCGTACCATCTGGAATCATGCTCGCATAAGAATAAAGCGCTTAATTTCTATCCGACACTTGCGTCAGGCTGAGATTTACGTATAATGCGCGGGCTTGTCGTAATTGACGGCAGGTTCGATTTGAACCTCGAATAGCCGATTTGGCTATTTAACAATGCTCCCAATCGGGGAGCTACGTAAGAACGGTTACACTCTCCCATCAATCGTAATGGGTGTGAGGAGTAATCATTTTCGTTTATAAAATAATTGGAGCTCTGGTCTCATGCAGAACCAAAGAATCCGTATCCGCCTGAAAGCGTTTGATCATCGTCTGATCGATCAATCAACCGCGGAAATCGTCGAGACTGCCAAGCGCACTGGTGCGCAGGTTCGCGGTCCGATCCCGCTGCCGACCCGCAAAGAGCGCTTTACCGTTCTGATCTCTCCGCACGTTAACAAAGATGCGCGCGATCAGTACGAAATTCGCACTCACAAGCGTCTGGTTGACATCGTTGAGCCAACCGAGAAAACCGTTGATGCTCTGATGCGTCTGGACCTGGCTGCCGGTGTAGACGTGCAGATCAGCCTGGGTTAATCAGGTCATCGAGCGATTGAGAGGTTGATACAATGATTGGTTTAGTCGGTAAAAAAGTGGGTATGACCCGCATCTTCACTGAAGATGGCGTCTCTATCCCAGTAACCGTAATCGAAGTTGAAGCAAACCGTGTTACTCAGGTTAAAGACCTGGCTAACGATGGCTACCGCGCTGTTCAGGTTACTACGGGTGCTAAAAAAGCTAACCGTGTCACCAAGCCGGAAGCGGGTCACTTTGCTAAAGCTGGCGTAGAAGCTGGCCGTGGTCTGTGGGAATTCCGTCTGGCTGAAGGCGAAGAATACACCGTAGGTCAGAGCATCAGCGTTGAACTGTTTGCTGACGTTAAAAAAGTTGACGTAACCGGTACCTCTAAAGGTAAAGGTTTCGCTGGTACCGTTAAGCGCTGGAACTTCCGTACCCAGGACGCTACTCACGGTAACTCCTTGTCTCACCGCGTTCCGGGTTCTATCGGTCAGAACCAGACTCCGGGCAAAGTGTTCAAAGGCAAGAAAATGGCAGGTCAGATGGGTAATGAGCGCGTAACCGTTCAGAGCCTTGACGTAGTACGCGTTGACGCTGAGCGCAACCTGCTGCTGGTTAAGGGTGGTGTTCCGGGTGCAACCGGTTGCGACCTGATCGTTAAACCAGCTGTGAAGGCGTAAGGGGATAGCAATGGAATTAGTATTGAAAGACGCGCAGAGCGCGCTGACTGTTTCCGAAACTACCTTCGGTCGTGATTTCAACGAAGCGCTGGTTCACCAGGTTGTTGTTGCTTATGCAGCTGGTGCTCGTCAGGGTACTCGTGCTCAGAAGACTCGTGCTGAAGTAACTGGTTCCGGTAAAAAACCGTGGCGCCAGAAAGGCACTGGCCGTGCGCGTTCAGGTTCTATCAAGAGCCCGATCTGGCGTTCCGGTGGCGTGACCTTCGCTGCTCGTCCGCAGGACCACAGTCAAAAAGTTAACAAGAAGATGTACCGCGGCGCGCTGAAAAGCATCCTGTCCGAACTGGTACGTCAGGATCGTCTGATCGTTGTCGAGAAGTTCTCTGTAGAAGCGCCGAAAACTAAGCTGCTGGCACAGAAACTGAAAGACATGGCTCTGGAAGATGTGCTGATCATCACCGGTGAGCTGGACGAGAACCTGTTCCTGGCCGCACGTAACCTGCACAAGGTTGACGTACGCGATGCGACTGGTATCGACCCGGTTAGCCTGATCGCCTTCGACAAAGTCGTAATGACTGCTGATGCTGTTAAGCAAGTTGAGGAGATGCTGGCATGATTCGTGAAGAACGTCTGCTGAAGGTGCTGCGCGCACCGCACGTTTCTGAAAAAGCGTCTACTGCGATGGAAAAAACTAACACCATCGTTCTCAAAGTTGCTAAAGACGCGACCAAAGCAGAAATCAAAGCTGCTGTGCAGAAACTGTTTGAAGTCGAAGTCGAAGTCGTTAACACCCTGGTCGTTAAAGGGAAAGTTAAACGTCACGGACAGCGTATCGGTCGTCGTAGCGACTGGAAAAAAGCTTACGTCACCCTGAAAGAAGGCCAGAATCTGGACTTCGTCGGCGGCGCTGAGTAAGTCGGAGGAGTAATACAATGGCAGTTGTTAAATGTAAACCGACATCTCCGGGTCGTCGCCACGTCGTTAAAGTGGTCAACCCAGAGCTGCACAAGGGCAAACCTTTTGCTCCGCTGGTTGAAAAAAACAGCAAATCCGGTGGTCGTAACAACAATGGCCGTATCACCACTCGTCATATCGGTGGTGGTCACAAACAGGCTTATCGTATTGTTGACTTCAAACGCAACAAAGACGGTATCCCGGCAGTTGTTGAACGTCTTGAGTACGATCCGAACCGTTCCGCGAACATCGCGCTGGTTCTGTACAAAGACGGCGAACGCCGTTACATCCTGGCCCCGAAAGGCCTGAAAGCTGGCGACCAGATTCAGTCTGGCGTTGATGCTGCAATCAAAGCAGGCAACACCCTGCCGATGCGCAATATCCCGGTTGGTTCTACCGTTCATAACGTAGAAATGAAACCAGGTAAAGGCGGTCAGCTGGCACGTTCCGCTGGTACTTACGTTCAGATCGTTGCTCGCGATGGCGCTTATGTCACCCTGCGTCTGCGTTCTGGTGAAATGCGTAAAGTCGAAGCAGACTGCCGTGCAACCCTGGGCGAAGTTGGCAATGCTGAGCATATGCTGCGCGTTCTGGGTAAAGCAGGTGCTGCACGCTGGCGTGGCGTTCGTCCTACCGTTCGCGGTACTGCGATGAACCCAGTAGACCACCCACATGGTGGTGGTGAAGGTCGTAACTTTGGTAAGCACCCGGTAACTCCGTGGGGCGTTCAGACCAAAGGTAAGAAGACCCGCAGCAACAAGCGTACTGATAAATTCATCGTACGTCGCCGTAGCAAATAATTTTAGAGGATAAGCCATGCCACGTTCTCTCAAGAAAGGTCCTTTTATTGACCTGCACTTGCTGAAGAAGGTAGAGAAAGCGGTGGAAAGCGGAGACAAGAAGCCCCTGCGCACCTGGTCCCGTCGTTCAACGATCTTTCCTAACATGATCGGTTTGACCATCGCTGTCCATAATGGTCGTCAGCACGTTCCGGTATTTGTTTCCGACGAAATGGTCGGTCACAAACTGGGTGAATTCGCACCGACTCGTACTTATCGCGGCCACGCTGCTGATAAAAAAGCGAAGAAGAAATAAGGTAGGAGGAAGAGATGGAAACTATCGCTAAACATCGCCATGCTCGTTCTTCTGCTCAGAAGGTTCGCCTTGTTGCTGACCTGATTCGCGGTAAGAAAGTGTCGCAGGCTCTGGATATTCTGACCTACACCAACAAGAAAGCGGCTGTACTGGTCAAGAAAGTTCTGGAATCTGCCATTGCTAACGCTGAACACAACGATGGCGCTGACATTGACGATCTGAAAGTTACGAAAATTTTCGTAGACGAAGGCCCGAGCATGAAGCGCATTATGCCGCGTGCAAAAGGTCGTGCAGATCGCATCCTGAAGCGCACCAGCCACATCACTGTGGTTGTGTCCGATCGCTGAGACTCTGGAGACTAGCAATGGGTCAGAAAGTACATCCTAATGGTATTCGCCTGGGTATTGTAAAACCATGGAACTCTACCTGGTTTGCGAACACCAAAGAATTCGCTGACAACCTGGACAGCGATTTTAAAGTACGTCAGTACCTGACGAAGGAACTGGCTAAAGCGTCTGTATCTCGTATCGTTATCGAGCGTCCGGCTAAGAGCATCCGTGTGACCATTCACACCGCTCGCCCGGGTATCGTTATCGGTAAAAAAGGTGAAGACGTAGAAAAACTGCGTAAGGTCGTAGCGGATATCGCTGGCGTTCCTGCACAGATCAACATCGCCGAAGTTCGTAAACCTGAACTGGACGCTAAACTGGTTGCTGACAGCATCACTTCTCAGCTGGAACGTCGCGTTATGTTCCGTCGTGCGATGAAGCGTGCTGTACAGAACGCCATGCGTCTGGGCGCTAAAGGTATCAAAGTTGAAGTTAGCGGCCGTCTGGGCGGCGCGGAAATCGCACGTACCGAATGGTACCGCGAAGGTCGCGTACCGCTGCACACTCTGCGTGCTGACATCGACTACAACACCTCTGAAGCGCACACCACTTATGGTGTAATCGGCGTTAAAGTGTGGATCTTCAAAGGCGAGATCCTGGGTGGTATGGCTGCTGTTGAACAACCGGAAAAACCGGCTGCTCAACCGAAAAAGCAGCAGCGTAAAGGCCGTAAATAAGGAGCGTCGCTGATGTTACAACCAAAGCGTACAAAATTCCGTAAAATGCACAAAGGCCGCAACCGTGGTCTGGCTGCAGGCGCGGATGTTAGCTTCGGCAGCTTCGGCCTGAAAGCTGTTGGCCGTGGTCGTCTGACTGCCCGTCAGATCGAAGCAGCACGTCGTGCTATGACCCGTGCAGTTAAGCGTCAAGGTAAGATCTGGATCCGTGTATTCCCGGACAAACCGATCACTGAAAAGCCGCTGGCAGTGCGTATGGGTAAAGGTAAAGGTAACGTGGAGTATTGGGTTGCCTTGATTCAGCCGGGTAAAGTCCTGTATGAAATGGACGGCGTACCGGAAGAGCTGGCCCGTGAAGCATTCAAGCTGGCAGCAGCGAAACTGCCGATTAAAACCACCTTTGTAACTAAGACGGTGATGTAATGAAAGCAAAAGAGCTGCGTGAGAAGAGCGTTGAAGAGCTGAACACCGAGCTACTGAACCTGCTGCGTGAGCAGTTCAACCTGCGTATGCAGGCTGCAAGTGGCCAGCTGCAACAGTCTCACCTGTTGAAGCAAGTGCGTCGTGATGTCGCACGCGTTAAGACTTTACTGACTGAGAAGGCGGGTGCGTAATGACCGATAAAATCCGTACTCTGCAAGGTCGCGTGGTTAGCGACAAAATGGAGAAATCCATTGTTGTTGCTATCGAACGTTTTGTGAAACACCCGATCTACGGTAAATTCATCAAGCGTACGACCAAAATGCACGTACATGACGAGAACAACGAATGCGGTATCGGCGACGTGGTTGAAATCCGCGAATGCCGTCCGCTGTCCAAGACCAAATCCTGGACTCTGGTTCGCGTTGTAGAGAAAGCGGTTCTGTAATACAGTACGCATTCTCAACGAATAAACGGCTCAGCGATGGGCCGTTTATTTTTTCTACCCATATCTGATTTGCGGTGTTATAATGCCGCGCCCTCGATATGGGGTTTTTTTAACGACCTGATTTTCGGGTCTCAGTAGTAGTTGACATTAGCGGAGCACTAAAATGATCCAAGAACAGACTATGCTGAACGTCGCCGACAACTCCGGTGCACGTCGCGTAATGTGTATCAAGGTTCTGGGTGGCTCGCACCGTCGCTACGCAGGCGTAGGCGACATCATTAAGATCACCATCAAAGAAGCGATTCCGCGTGGTAAGGTCAAAAAAGGTGATGTGCTGAAGGCGGTAGTGGTGCGCACCAAGAAGGGTGTTCGTCGCCCGGACGGTTCTGTCATTCGCTTCGATGGTAATGCATGCGTTATTTTAAACAATAACAGCGAGCAGCCTATCGGTACGCGTATTTTTGGGCCGGTAACTCGTGAACTTCGTAACGAGAAGTTCATGAAAATTATCTCTCTGGCACCAGAAGTACTCTAAGGAGCGAATCATGGCAGCGAAAATCCGTCGTGATGACGAAGTTATCGTGTTAACCGGTAAAGATAAAGGTAAACGCGGTAAAGTTAAGAATGTCCTGTCTTCCGGCAAGGTCATTGTTGAAGGTATCAACCTGGTTAAGAAACACCAGAAGCCGGTTCCGGCTCTGAACCAACCGGGCGGCATCGTTGAAAAAGAAGCTGCAATTCAGGTTTCTAACGTTGCAATCTTCAATGCGGCAACCGGCAAGGCTGACCGTGTAGGCTTTAGATTCGAAGACGGCAAAAAAGTCCGTTTCTTCAAGTCTAACAGCGAAACTATCAAGTAATTTGGAGTAGTACGATGGCGAAACTGCATGATTACTACAAAGACGAAGTAGTTAACAAACTCATGACTGAGTTTAACTACAATTCTGTCATGCAAGTCCCTCGGGTCGAGAAGATCACCCTGAACATGGGTGTTGGTGAAGCGATCGCTGACAAGAAACTGCTGGATAACGCAGCAGCAGACCTGACAGCAATCTCCGGTCAAAAACCGTTGATCACCAAAGCACGCAAATCTGTTGCAGGCTTCAAAATCCGTCAGGGCTATCCGATCGGCTGTAAAGTAACTCTGCGTGGCGAACGCATGTGGGAGTTCTTTGAGCGCCTGATCACTATTGCTGTTCCTCGTATCCGTGACTTCCGTGGCTTGTCCGCTAAGTCATTCGACGGTCGTGGTAACTACAGCATGGGTGTCCGTGAGCAGATCATCTTCCCAGAAATCGACTACGATAAAGTCGACCGCGTTCGTGGTTTGGATATTACCATTACCACTACTGCGAAATCTGACGAAGAAGGCCGTGCTCTGCTGGCTGCCTTTGACTTCCCGTTCCGCAAGTAAGGTAGGGTTACTAAATGGCTAAGCAATCAATGAAAGCACGCGAAGTAAAACGCGTAGCTTTAGCTGATAAATACTTCGCGAAACGCGCTGAACTGAAAGCGATCATCTCTGATGTGAACGCAACCGACGAAGATCGTTGGAATGCGGTTCTTAAGCTGCAGACTCTGCCGCGTGATTCCAGCCCGTCACGTCAGCGTAACCGCTGCCGTCAAACTGGTCGTCCGCACGCTTTCCTGCGGAAGTTCGGGTTGAGCCGTATTAAGGTCCGTGAAGCCGCTATGCGCGGTGAAATTCCGGGTCTGAAAAAGGCTAGCTGGTAATTGTCACCAATTGAATCACGGGAGTAAAGACAGATGAGCATGCAAGATCCGATCGCGGATATGCTGACCCGTATCCGTAACGGTCAGGCCGCGAACAAAGCTGCGGTCACCATGCCTTCCTCCAAGCTGAAAGTGGCAATTGCCAACGTGCTGAAGGAAGAAGGTTTTATTGAAGATTTTAAAGTTGAAGGCGACACCAAGCCGGAACTGGAACTGACTCTTAAGTATTTCCAGGGTAAAGCTGTTGTAGAAAGCATTCAGCGTGTCAGCCGCCCAGGTCTGCGCATCTACAAACGTAAAGATGAGCTGCCGAAAGTTATGGCCGGTCTGGGTATCGCAGTTGTTTCTACCTCTAAAGGTGTTATGACTGATCGTGCAGCGCGCCAGGCTGGTCTTGGTGGCGAAATTATCTGCTACGTAGCCTAATCGGAGGAAAAAATGTCTCGTGTTGCTAAAGCACCGGTCGTTGTTCCTGCCGGCGTTGATGTCAAAATCAACGGTCAGGTTATTACGATCAAAGGTAAAAACGGCGAGCTGACTCGTACTCTCAACGATGCTGTTGAAGTTAAACATGCAGATAATGCACTGACCTTCGGTCCGCGTGATGGTTACGCAGACGGTTGGGCACAGGCTGGTACCGCGCGTGCCCTGCTGAACTCAATGGTTATCGGTGTTACCGAAGGCTTCACTAAGAAGCTGCAGCTGGTTGGTGTAGGTTATCGTGCAGCGGTTAAAGGGAATGTAGTAAACCTGTCTTTAGGTTTCTCTCACCCGGTTGACCATCAGCTGCCGGCAGGTATCACTGCTGAATGTCCGACTCAAACTGAAATCGTGCTGAAAGGCGCTGATAAGCAGGTGATCGGCCAGGTTGCAGCAGATCTGCGCGCCTACCGTCGTCCTGAGCCTTACAAAGGCAAGGGTGTTCGTTACGCCGACGAAGTCGTGCGTACCAAAGAGGCTAAGAAGAAGTAAGGTAACACTATGGATAAGAAATCTGCTCGTATCCGTCGTGCGACCCGCGCACGCCGCAAGCTCAAAGAGCTGGGCGCAACTCGCCTGGTGGTACATCGTACCCCGCGTCATATTTACGCACAGGTAATTGCACCGAACGGTTCTGAAGTTCTGGTAGCTGCTTCTACTGTAGAAAAAGCTATCGCTGAACAACTGAAGTACACCGGTAACAAAGACGCGGCTGCAGCTGTGGGTAAAGCTGTCGCTGAACGCGCTCTGGAAAAAGGCATCAAAGATGTGTCCTTTGACCGTTCCGGGTTCCAATATCATGGTCGTGTCCAGGCACTGGCAGATGCTGCCCGTGAAGCTGGCCTTCAGTTCTAAGGTAGAGGTGTAAGATGGCTCACATCGAAAAACAAGCTGGCGAACTGCAGGAAAAGCTGATCGCGGTAAACCGCGTATCTAAAACCGTTAAAGGTGGTCGTA
Organism: Salmonella sp. NW177; assembly: GCF_051811585.1. Lineage (NCBI taxonomy): Bacteria > Pseudomonadati > Pseudomonadota > Gammaproteobacteria > Enterobacterales > Enterobacteriaceae > Salmonella > Salmonella sp. NW177. The sequence goes on from NZ_JAMMZV010000016.1 coordinate 10,059, forward strand.
TTTTCTCCTTCACAGCTCTGACTGTAGTAGGCGATGGTAACGGTCGCGTAGGTTTTGGTTACGGTAAAGCGCGTGAAGTTCCAGCAGCGATCCAGAAAGCGATGGAAAAAGCCCGTCGCAATATGATTAACGTCGCGCTGAACAACGGCACCCTGCAGCACCCGGTTAAAGGTGTTCACACGGGGTCTCGTGTATTCATGCAGCCAGCTTCCGAAGGTACCGGTATCATCGCCGGTGGTGCAATGCGCGCCGTTCTGGAAGTTGCTGGGGTTCATAACGTTCTGGCTAAAGCATACGGTTCCACCAACCCGATCAACGTGGTTCGTGCAACTATTGATGGCCTGGAAAATATGAATTCTCCAGAAATGGTCGCTGCCAAGCGTGGTAAATCCGTTGAAGAAATTCTGGGGAAATAAACCATGGCAAAGACTATTAAAATTACTCAAACCCGCAGTGCAATCGGTCGTCTGCCGAAACACAAGGCAACGCTGCTTGGCCTGGGTCTGCGTCGTATTGGCCACACCGTAGAGCGCGAGGATACTCCTGCTGTTCGTGGTATGGTCAACGCGGTTTCCTTCATGGTTAAAGTTGAGGAGTAAGAGATGCGTTTAAATACTCTGTCTCCGGCCGAAGGCTCCAAAAAGGCGGGTAAACGCCTGGGTCGTGGTATCGGTTCTGGCCTCGGTAAAACCGGTGGTCGTGGTCACAAAGGTCAGAAGTCTCGTTCTGGCGGTGGCGTACGTCGCGGTTTCGAGGGTGGTCAGATGCCTCTGTACCGTCGTCTGCCGAAATTCGGCTTCACTTCTCGCAAAGCAGCGATTACAGCCGAAGTTCGTCTGTCTGACCTGGCGAAAGTAGAAGGCGGCGTTGTAGACCTGAACACGCTGAAAGCGGCAAACATTATCGGTATTCAGATCGAGTTCGCGAAAGTGATCCTGGCTGGCGAAGTCACTACTCCGGTAACTGTTCGTGGCCTGCGTGTTACTAAAGGCGCTCGTGCTGCTATCGAAGCTGCTGGCGGTAAAATCGAGGAATAAGTAGCAGATGGCTAAACAACCGGGATTAGATTTTCAAAGTGCCAAAGGTGGCTTAGGTGAGCTGAAACGCAGACTGCTGTTTGTTATCGGCGCGCTGATTGTGTTCCGTATTGGCTCTTTTATTCCGATCCCTGGTATTGATGCCGCTGTACTTGCCAAACTGCTTGAGCAACAGCGAGGCACCATCATTGAAATGTTTAACATGTTCTCTGGTGGTGCTCTCAGCCGTGCTTCTATCTTTGCCCTGGGGATCATGCCGTATATTTCGGCGTCGATCATTATCCAGCTGTTGACGGTGGTTCATCCAACGCTGGCAGAAATTAAGAAAGAAGGGGAGTCTGGTCGTCGTAAGATCAGCCAGTACACCCGTTACGGTACTCTGGTGCTGGCGATATTCCAGTCGATCGGTATTGCTACCGGTTTGCCGAATATGCCTGGTATGCAGGGCCTGGTGATGAATCCAGGCTTTGCATTCTATTTCACCGCTGTTGTAAGTCTGGTTACAGGAACCATGTTCCTGATGTGGCTCGGCGAACAGATTACTGAGCGCGGTATCGGTAACGGTATCTCAATCATCATCTTCGCTGGTATCGTTGCGGGACTCCCGCCAGCCATTGCCCATACTATCGAGCAAGCGCGTCAAGGCGACCTGCACTTCCTCGTGTTGCTGTTGGTTGCAGTATTAGTATTTGCAGTGACGTTCTTTGTAGTATTCGTTGAACGTGGTCAACGCCGTATTGTGGTAAACTACGCCAAACGTCAGCAAGGTCGTCGTGTCTATGCTGCACAGAGCACACATTTACCGCTGAAAGTGAATATGGCGGGGGTAATCCCGGCAATCTTCGCTTCCAGTATTATTCTGTTCCCGGCGACCATCGCGTCATGGTTCGGGGGCGGTACTGGTTGGAACTGGCTGACAACAATTTCGCTGTATTTGCAGCCTGGGCAACCGCTTTATGTGTTACTCTATGCGTCTGCAATCATCTTCTTCTGTTTCTTCTACACGGCGTTGGTTTTCAACCCGCGTGAAACAGCAGATAACCTGAAGAAGTCCGGTGCATTTGTACCAGGAATTCGTCCGGGAGAGCAAACGGCGAAGTATATCGATAAAGTAATGACCCGCCTGACCCTGGTTGGTGCGCTGTATATTACCTTTATCTGCCTGATCCCGGAGTTCATGCGTGATGCAATGAAAGTGCCGTTCTACTTCGGTGGGACCTCACTGCTTATCGTTGTTGTCGTGATTATGGACTTTATGGCTCAAGTGCAAACTCTGATGATGTCCAGTCAGTATGAGTCTGCATTGAAGAAGGCGAACCTGAAAGGCTACGGCCGTTAATTGGTCGCCTGAGAAGTTACGGAGAGTAAAAATGAAAGTTCGTGCTTCCGTCAAGAAATTATGCCGTAACTGCAAAATCGTTAAGCGTGATGGTGTCATCCGTGTGATTTGCAGTGCCGAGCCGAAGCATAAACAGCGCCAAGGCTGATTTTTTCGCATATTTTTCTTGCAAAGTTGGGTTGAGCTGGCTAGATTAGCCAGCCAATCTTTTGTATGTCTGTACGTTTCCATTTGAGTATCCTGAAAACGGGCTTTTCAGCATGGTACGTACATATTAAATAGTAGGAGTGCATAGTGGCCCGTATAGCAGGCATTAACATTCCTGATCAGAAACACGCCGTGATCGCGTTAACTTCGATCTACGGTGTCGGCAAGACCCGTTCTAAAGCCATCCTGGCTGCAGCGGGTATCGCTGAAAATGTTAAGATCAGTGAGCTGTCTGAAGAACAAATCGACACGCTGCGTGACGAAGTTGCCAAATTTGTCGTTGAAGGTGATCTGCGCCGTGAAATCAGCATGAGCATCAAGCGCCTGATGGATCTTGGTTGCTATCGCGGTTTGCGTCATCGTCGTGGTCTCCCGGTTCGCGGTCAGCGTACCAAGACCAACGCTCGTACCCGTAAGGGTCCGCGCAAACCGATCAAGAAATAATCGGGGTGATTGAATAATGGCAAAGGCACCAGTTCGCGCACGTAAACGTGTAAGAAAACAAGTCTCTGACGGCGTGGCTCATATCCATGCTTCTTTCAACAACACCATCGTGACTATTACCGATCGTCAGGGTAATGCGCTGGGTTGGGCAACAGCCGGTGGTTCCGGTTTCCGTGGTTCTCGCAAATCCACTCCGTTTGCAGCTCAGGTTGCAGCAGAGCGTTGCGCTGACGCCGTGAAAGAATACGGTATCAAGAATCTGGAAGTTATGGTTAAAGGTCCGGGTCCAGGCCGCGAATCTACTATTCGTGCTCTGAACGCCGCTGGTTTCCGCATCACTAATATTACTGATGTGACTCCGATCCCTCATAACGGTTGTCGTCCGCCGAAAAAACGTCGCGTATAACGCTTCGTTTTCCAGGTTAGTTGGAGAAAGAAAATGGCAAGATATTTGGGTCCTAAGCTCAAGCTGAGCCGTCGTGAGGGCACCGACTTATTCCTTAAGTCTGGCGTTCGCGCGATCGATACCAAGTGTAAAATTGAACAAGCTCCTGGCCAGCACGGTGCGCGTAAACCGCGTCTGTCTGACTATGGTGTGCAGTTGCGTGAAAAGCAAAAAGTTCGCCGCATTTACGGTGTGCTGGAGCGTCAGTTCCGTAACTACTACAAAGAAGCAGCACGTCTGAAAGGCAACACCGGTGAAAACCTGTTGGCTCTGCTGGAAGGTCGTCTGGACAACGTTGTATACCGTATGGGCTTCGGCGCCACTCGTGCAGAAGCACGTCAGCTGGTTAGCCATAAAGCAATTATGGTAAACGGTCGTGTTGTTAACATCGCTTCTTATCAGGTTAGTCCGAATGACGTTGTTAGCATTCGTGAGAAAGCGAAGAAGCAGTCTCGCGTGAAAGCCGCTCTGGAGCTGGCTGAGCAGCGTGAAAAGCCAACCTGGCTGGAAGTTGATGCTGGCAAGATGGAAGGTACGTACAAGCGTAAGCCTGAGCGTTCTGATCTGTCTGCGGACATTAACGAACACCTGATCGTCGAGCTTTACTCCAAGTAAAGCTTAGTACCAAAGAGAGGACACAATGCAGGGTTCTGTGACAGAGTTTCTAAAACCGCGCCTGGTAGATATCGAGCAAGTGAGTTCGACGCACGCCAAGGTGACCCTTGAGCCTTTAGAGCGTGGCTTCGGCCATACTCTGGGTAACGCACTGCGCCGTATTCTGCTCTCATCGATGCCGGGTTGCGCGGTGACCGAGGTTGAGATTGATGGTGTACTACATGAGTACAGCACCAAAGAAGGCGTTCAGGAAGACATCCTGGAAATCCTGCTCAACCTGAAAGGGCTGGCGGTGAGAGTTCAGGGTAAAGATGAAGTTATTCTTACCTTGAATAAATCTGGCATTGGCCCTGTGACTGCAGCCGATATCACCCATGATGGGGATGTCGAAATCGTCAAGCCGCAGCACGTGATCTGCCACCTGACCGATGAAAACGCGTCTATTAGTATGCGTATCAAAGTTCAGCGCGGTCGTGGTTATGTGCCGGCTTCTACCCGAATTCATTCGGAAGAAGATGAGCGCCCAATCGGCCGTCTGCTGGTCGACGCCTGCTACAGCCCTGTAGAGCGTATTGCCTACAATGTTGAAGCAGCGCGTGTAGAACAGCGTACCGACCTGGACAAGCTGGTCATCGAAATGGAAACCAACGGCACAATCGATCCTGAAGAGGCGATTCGTCGTGCGGCAACCATCCTGGCTGAACAACTGGAAGCTTTCGTTGATTTACGTGATGTACGTCAACCGGAAGTGAAAGAAGAGAAACCAGAATTCGATCCGATCCTGCTGCGCCCTGTTGACGATCTGGAATTGACTGTCCGCTCTGCTAACTGCCTCAAGGCAGAAGCTATCCACTATATCGGTGATCTGGTACAGCGTACCGAGGTTGAGCTTCTTAAGACGCCTAACCTGGGTAAAAAATCTCTTACCGAGATTAAAGACGTGCTGGCTTCCCGTGGACTGTCTCTGGGTATGCGCCTGGAAAACTGGCCACCGGCAAGCATCGCTGACGAGTAACCGGATCACAGGTTAAGGTTTTACTGAGAAGGATAAGGTCATGCGCCATCGTAAGAGTGGTCGTCAACTGAACCGCAACAGCAGCCATCGCCAGGCTATGTTCCGCAACATGGCAGGTTCACTGGTTCGTCATGAAATCATCAAGACGACCCTGCCTAAAGCGAAAGAGCTGCGTCGCGTAGTTGAGCCGCTGATTACTCTTGCCAAGACTGATAGCGTTGCTAATCGTCGTCTGGCATTCGCCCGTACTCGTGATAACGAGATCGTGGCAAAACTGTTTAACGAGCTGGGCCCGCGTTTCGCGAGCCGCGCCGGTGGTTACACTCGCATTCTGAAGTGTGGCTTCCGTGCAGGCGACAACGCGCCGATGGCATACATCGAGCTGGTTGATCGTTCAGAGAAAACAGAAGCTGCTGCAGAGTAATCTGTAGTAACGTAAAAAAACCCGCTTCGGCGGGTTTTTTTATATCCTCCTGAACCCCACATATCTACAATAATTGTATTCTTTTCGTTCAATCCCTGGAGCGACGTATGTGGTTACTTGACCAGTGGGCAGAGCGTCATATTATCGAGGCACAGCGTAAAGGCGAGTTTGATAATCTGCCTGGCCGCGGCGAGCCGCTTATTCTGGATGATGATTCTCATGTGCCGGCGGAACTTCGTGCGGGTTATCGCTTACTCAAGAATGCGGGCTGTCTTCCCCCTGAACTGGAGCAGCGCAGAGACGCTATTCAGTTACTTGATATCCTCAACAGTATCCGGGAAGATGACCCTCGATACCATCAGGTTAGTCGCCAGCTCTCCCTGCTTGAACTAAAACTTCGGCAGGCTGGGTTGAGTACCGACTTTTTACACGGTGAGTATGCAGAAAAACTGCTGCATAAAATCAACGATAATTAACGGAGTTTGTATGTATCGCATTGGTGAGCTGGCAAAGCTGGCAGACGTAACGCCTGATACCATTCGCTACTATGAAAAACAGCAGATGATGGATCATGAGGTACGTACTGAAGGCGGGTTTCGTCTGTATACCGAAAACGATCTGCAGCGTCTCAAGTTTATTCGTTATGCGCGGCAGTTGGGTTTCACGCTTGAGTCGATCCGCGAACTTTTATCGATCAGAATTGATCCTGAGCACCATACCTGTCAGGAGTCAAAAAGTATTGTGCAAGAACGATTGCAGGAGGTTGAAGCCAGGATTGCGGAACTGCAAACGATGCAGCGTTCGTTACAAAGGCTTAATGATGCTTGTTGTGGAACGGCCCACAGTAGCGTCTATTGTTCCATTCTGGAAGCCCTGGAGCAGGGGGCCAGTGGGGCGAAATCAGGATGTTGATTTATTGAACCGGCGGGGCTACACTCGCGCCGTTAATTTATACAATCGGGAGACATTATGAGTCGTTATCAACATAAGAAAGGGCAGATAAAGGACAATGCCATTGAGGCATTACTGCACGATCCCCTTTTCAGGCAACGCGTTGAAAAAATAAGAAAGGCAAAGGAAGTTATCTGCGTAAAGGTAAACACGGTAATCGAGGGAACTGGGAGGCCAGTGGCAAGAAAGTAAGTGACTTTTTTACCACTGGCCTTCTGCTTATTAAGAACGGTTATTTTGTTCTTTCAGCAGATCGCGGATTTCGCCCAATAACACTTCCTCTTTAGAAGGCGCTGGCGGAGCTGCCGGCTCTTCTGCTTTTTTACGGTTGAGTCTGTTGATAAGCTTAATGGCAACAAAGATAGCAAAGGCCACAATCACAAAATCAAATACGTTCTGGATAAACACGCCGTAATGCATGACGACCGCCGGAATATCTCCCTGCGCTTCGCGTAACGTAAAAGCAAATTGTTTAAAGTCGATCCCGCCGATTAACAATCCCAACGGCGGCATAATGATATCGGCAACCAGTGAAGAAACAATCTTACCGAATGCCGCGCCAATAATGACACCCACTGCCAAATCCACAACATTCCCGCGCATCGCGAATTCGCGAAATTCTTTAATAAAACTCATTTTTATTCTCCCTATGCAGCTGACGTTATAAGTTTAACAAATGCTAAGGCATTTTCCATTTACGGCTTCTGTTTAGCGAAATAAATTAAACCTTGATAAATAAAGGGAATTAAAAAGGGCGCTGAATGAGCGCCCCTTAAATTAGAGGAAGAAAGGACTTGGCTGGAACAGACGTTCGACGTCGGTAATAAACTTTTTATCGGTCAAAAACATAATGACGTGATCGCCTTGTTCAATGCGCAAATTGTCATTAGCAATCATGACATCATTTCCACGCACCACCGCGCCAATAATGGTGCCTGGCGGCAGTTTAATTTCGTCAATGACGCGGCCAACCACGCGGGAAGTGCTTTCATCGCCGTGCGCGACGGCTTCGATGGCTTCGGCAACCCCGCGACGTAGTGAGGAAACGCCGACGATATCCGCTTTACGCACATGGCTCAGTAATGCAGAGATGGTGGCCTGCTGCGGAGAAATCGCAATATCTATAACGCTACCCTGCACAAGATCGACATAAGCGCGGCGCTGAATCAGCACCATCACTTTTTTGGCGCCCATCCGCTTGGCCAACATCGCGGACATGATATTGGCTTCATCATCGTTAGTGACCGCGATAAAGAGATCGACCTGATCAATATGCTCCTCCGCCAGCAATTCCTGATCGGAAGCGTCGCCAAAAAAGACGATCGTGTTTTGCAGTTTCTCAGCCAATTCTGCGGCGCGTTGTTGATCGCGTTCGATCAATTTAACGCTATAGTCTTTTTCCAGACGCCTTGCTAGCCCGGCGCCGATATTGCCGCCGCCCACCAGCATGATGCGCTTGTAGGGTTTTTCCAGACGCTGTAATTCGCTCATTACTGCACGGATATGCTGTGAAGCCGCAATAAAGAAGACTTCATCCCCTGCTTCCACGATAGTTGAGCCCTGAGGACGGATTGGTCTGTCATGGCGGAAAATTGCGGCAACGCGAGTATCGATATGCGGCATATGCTCTCGCATTGTCGAGAGCGCGTTACCTATTAGTGGACCGCCATAGTAGGCTTTTACTACTGCCAGACTGACTTTCCCTTCAGCAAAGTTTACAACCTGTAATGCTCCCGGATACTCGATCAGACGATAAATATTATCGATAACCAACTGCTCCGGCGCGATCAGATGATCAATCGGAACCGCTTCAGAATGAAAGAGTTTATCCGCATCGCGAACATAGTCCGGGGATCGAATGCGGGCGATACGGTTTGGAGTGTTGAAGAGTGAATAGGCTACCTGGCAGGCAACCATATTAGTTTCATCTGAACTGGTGACAGCGACCAGCATATCCGCATCGTCAGCGCCCGCTTCGCGCAACACGCGGGGATGCGAACCATGCCCCTGAACTACGCGTAGATCGAACTTATCTTGCAAACTGCGTAACCGTTCGCCGTTGGTATCAACCACCGTGATGTCGTTGTTTTCGCCGACCAGGTTTTCCGCCAGTGTTCCGCCAACTTGCCCTGCGCCCAGTATGATAATTTTCATCAGTCGTGGCCCGTTATCTCATCACTTCTTGATTAGCTTAGCGTAAAAGAACCCATCACCTTCTTCGCCGCCCGGCAGATTTTGCTGTCCTGGCTGATCAGGTGTTCCCGTTTCGCTGAGCGCGGCATCGGGAGTGCGTTGCAAAAAGGTTTTGATCTGATCGCGGTTTTCTTCCGGCAGTACGGAACAGGTGGCGTAAACCAGCGTCCCGCCAGGCTTCAGGCGCGGCCAGACGGCATCAAGAATTTCCGCCTGTAATTGCGCCAGTTCCGCGATATCGCGATCGCGACGCAGCCATTTGATATCTGGATGACGGCGAATGACGCCGGTTGCGGAGCAGGGCGCATCCAGCAGAATACGGTCAAACTGCTGCTCGCCGCACCATTGGGCGGGATAACGTCCATCCCCTTGTTTAACTGTCGCTTTCATCCCAAGACGCTTTAGGTTGTCGTAAACGCGGGAGAGTCGTTGTTCATCAATATCAACCGCCAACACGTCTGCTTCGGGGGCCACTTCGAGAATATGCGTGGTTTTACCGCCGGGCGCGGCGCACAAGTCTAAAATGTGCTCACCGTTCTGAGGAGCGAGAAAAACCGCACATCCCTGCGCAGAGGCATCCTGGACAGTTACCCAACCCTCAGCAAAACCGGGTAAAGCATGTACCGGAGCTGGCGTTTCCAGACGTACAGCGTCGGGATAATCGGGATGGGGATACCCCTTCATGCCTGCGTCTTCAAGTAAGCCAAGCCAACCGTCGCGGGTGTGGTGTGTACGATTTACACGTAGCCACATCGGTGGACGCTGGTTATTCGCTTCAATAATGCGTTGCCACTGTGTGGGGTAAGCATTTTGCAAACGCTTTACCAGCCAACCTGGATGTAAAAAGCGCGCATCGCTGGTCGCAAACTCATTAAGCAACGTTTCCTGCTGGCGCTGAAACTGGCGCAGGACGCCGTTAATTAACCCTTTCAACTGCGGACGTTTGATGGAGACCGCGCCTTCAACGGTTTCAGCCAGCGCCGCATGGGGAGGAACGCGGGTGTACAGCAACTGATAAAAGCCGACCATAATTAAGTAATGCACTGTACGCTGCTTGCCGGTCATTGGACGAGACATCAGCTTATTGATCAGCCATTCCAGCTGTGAAAGAGTTCGCAGGACGCCAAAGCACAGCTCCTGAAGTAGCGCTTTGTCTTTATCGGCGACTTTTTGTTGCAGCGGCGGGAGCACATTACTTAATGATTGTCCCTGTTCGACGACCTGTTCAACGGCCTGTGCTGCCAGACTACGTAAATTGTTTTGTTTTTTCATATGTATAAAATAAAAATGCCCGGTAACACCGGGCGTATAAAGACGTGACCGTCAGGCAAGACGGTTACCAGGAATAAACCATTCCTTGCGTGAATTTAACAGATCCTGGGCGCTCATCGCTTTTTTGCCGGCAGGCTGAAGCGAAAGCAAATTTAATATCCCCTTGCCTGTTGCAACCTGAATGCCCTGTTTCGTCGCGGCCAGAATGGTTCCCGGCAGCGACTGCGTGGCGTCCTCAATGACGGACGCCTGCCAGACTTTTACCGGCTGGCCGTCGATTTCCAGCCAGCTCATTGGCCACGGATTAAAGGCGCGAATGCAACGCTCCAGCTGTGCTGCGGAGAGAGACCAGTCGATACGCGCTTCTTCTTTACTGAGCTTTTCCGCATGAGTGACCAGCGCTTCATTCTGCGCTTCAGGCGTCGCTGTGCCGTCCGCCAGTTGTTTTAGTGTGGTAATTAACCCCTGCGGGCCAAGTTCAGCCAACTTATTATACAGTGAGCCACTGGTATCTTCTGCGGTAATCGGGCACGCAAGTTTATACAGCATGTCGCCGGTATCCAGCCCTACATCCATCTGCATAATTGTGACGCCGGTTTCCGCATCGCCTGCCCAGAGTGAGCGCTGAATAGGCGCCGCGCCGCGCCAGCGTGGAAGCAGCGAACCGTGAACGTTGATACATCCGAGACGGGGCATATCCAGCACTGCCTTTGGGAGAATCAGACCATATGCTACGACAACCATGACGTCGGCATGTAAGTCAGCAACCAGATGCTGGTTTTCCTGAGGACGAAGCGACACGGGCTGGAAAACGGGCAGGCCTTTTTCTTCCGCCAGCACTTTTACCGGGCTGGGCATCAACTTTTTGCCGCGACCTGCTGGACGATCGGGTTGGGTAAATACGCCGACAACGTTATGTCCAGAAGTTAACAGCGCGTCGAGATGACGCGCTGCAAAGTCAGGTGTACCCGCAAAAATAATACGTAGTGAATCTGACACGTTGGTTCTTGTCCTTTAAGCCCGGGCGTTCAGGCGGTCGAGTTTTTCTACTTTCTGACGAATACGTTGTTGCTTCAGCGGCGACAAATAATCGATAAACAGTTTACCGACCAGGTGATCCATCTCATGCTGAATGCAGATTGCCAGCAAACCATCCGCTTCAAGCTCAAACGGGTTGCCGTCGCGATCCAGCGCGCGGATTTTCACTTTCTCGGCGCGCGGCACTAAAGCGCGCTGTTCCGGAATCGACAGACAGCCTTCTTCTATACCCGTTTCGCCACTTTTCTCCAGCAATTCCGGGTTAATGAGTACCAGGCGCTCGTCGCGGTTTTCCGAAACGTCAATCACGATGATCCGCTGGTGGATATCGACCTGCGTTGCGGCCAGACCGATACCTTCTTCCGCGTACATCGTTTCGAACATATCATCGACGATACGCTGAATTTCTGCATTCACTTCTTCAACCGGCTTTGCGACTTTGCGAAGGCGCTCGTCCGGAATATGTAACACTTGCAAAACTGACATAATTATCCAGAGTTGTGTTCAGGAGTTGAAAAGATTATTACCTCTATTCTAGACAAATCCCCACCTGATTGACAGCATCAGTGACCAATCGCAAAGATTGTTCAGACTGCTTGTGGCAGGGGAGGGAAAGGATGGCCCGTACCGAAATTTGGTTACGTTTAATGTACGTCGGCGACCTTTATGGCGAGGCGATGTTGAACATGGCGAACTCGCTTATTCGCCAGCCTCAGATAAATCGCACGCACCTTCAGGAGGCTGGTCTTACCGCGCGGCAAGCTGAACGTTTTTTACAGCTTCCAGCAGGTGTGCTTGATGAGACATTACGCTGGCTTGAACTACCGCAGCACCATTTTCTGTGTGCGGATAGTGAGATTTATCCTCCCCAACTGCGTGCTATTAACGATTATCCCGGCGCTATTTTTATTGACGGCGATCCTGCCTGTCTGCATACCTGCCAACTTGCCGTCGTAGGGAGCCGGAGCCACTCCTGGTATGGAGAACGCTGGGGACGTCTGCTTTGCGAAAGCCTTGCGAAAAGCGGTTTGACGATCACCAGCGGCCTTGCCCGGGGAATTGATGGCGTAGCACACAACGCCGCGGTGAGTATGGCGGGAAAAAGTGTAGCGGTGTTAGGGAATGGCTTGGCAAAGATTTATCCTCGCCGACATGCCATGCTGGCTGAAAACTTGATTGCCACCGGCGGCGCAGTGGTCTCAGAATTTCCGCTTTCAACGCCTCCGCTACCGCAACATTTTCCTCGCAGAAACCGTATCATCAGCGGACTGAGCAAAGGCGTGCTGGTAATCGAGGCGGCGTTGCGCAGCGGTTCGTTGGTGACGGCGCGCTGCGCGCTTGAACAGGGGCGGGATGTTTTTGCATTACCAGGTCCTATCGGTAGTCCGGGAAGCGAAGGCACGCACTGGTTAATTAAACAAGGGGCCACGCTTGTGACGACGCCGGAGGATATTCTGGAAAATTTGCAATACGGCTTACACTGGTTGCCAACTACGGCGGAAAATTCACTTTATTCACTAAATCAGGATGAGGCGGCATTGCCATTTCCTGAGCTCCTGGCTAACGTAGGAGATGAGGTAACACCTGTTGACGTCGTCGCTGAACGTGCCGGCCAACCTGTGCCAGCGGTAGTGGCTCAGCTACTCGAACTGGAGTTAGCAGGATGGATCGCAGCTGTACCCGGCGGCTATGTCCGATTAAGGAGGGCAAGCCATGTTCGACGTACTAATGTATTTGTTTGAAACATACATCCATAACGAAGCCGAGCTGCGCGTGGATCAGGACAGACTGGAGCGTGATCTCACCGACGCTGGGTTTGATCGCGAAGACATCTACAATGCGCTGCTGTGGCTGGAAAAACTCGCTGACTATCAGGATGGCCTCGCGGAACCCATGCAACTTGCTTCCGACCCTCTTTCAATGCGCATTTATACGGTTGAAGAGTGTGAAAGGCTTGATGCCAGTTGCCGGGGGTTTCTGTTATTCCTTGAGCAGATTCAGGTGCTAAACCTCGAAACACGAGAAATGGTGATTGAGCGTGTGCTGGCGCTGGATACCGCAGAGTTTGACCTGGAAGACTTGAAATGGGTTATTTTGATGGTGTTATTCAACATTCCGGGCTGTGAAAACGCCTATCAGCAAATGGAAGAATTACTCTTTGAGGTAAATGAAGGTATGCTGCATTGATAGGTGTTAATGCTGCATGAGTGAATATGGCTAAATCAGCACTGTTTTCGGTGCGTAAAAATGAGCCCTGCCCGCAGTGCGGGGCCGAACTGGTAATTCGTTCCGGGAAACATGGTCCGTTTCTCGGCTGTTCTCGCTATCCGGAATGCGATTACGTTCGTCCGCTGAAAAGTCAGGCGGACGGGCATATCGTTAAAATTCTGGAGGGGCAACTGTGTCCTGAGTGTGGCGCCGTACTGGTGCTGCGTCAGGGGCGCTTTGGCATGTTCATCGGATGCAGCCAGTATCCGCAATGTGAACATACAGTGGTTATTGATAAACCGGATGAAACGGCGATTGCCTGTCCAGCCTGCCAGCAAGGACATTTGGTCCAGCGCCGTTCTCGTTACGGTAAAATCTTTCATTCCTGCGATCGCTACCCGGAATGTCAGTTCGTCATTAACTTCACACCGGTTGCGGGGGAATGCCCCGAGTGCCATTATCCGCTACTCATCGAAAAGAAAACCGCGCAGGGCGTGAAGCGCTTTTGCGCCAGTAAACAATGTGGAAAGCCGGTTCCGGTGGAAGAAACAAGTGAATAATAACCTGCCAACAGGATCTATCGCCGCGGCGGTAGATCTCCTGAATAAAGAAAATGTCATCGCTTATCCAACAGAAGCCGTTTTCGGCGTCGGCTGCGATCCCGATAGTGAAACAGCCGTTACGCGCCTGCTGGCGTTAAAACAACGGCCCGTCGATAAGGGACTCATTTTGATTGCCGCCAGCTTTGAGCAGTTAAAACCTTATATTGATGACAGCATACTTACCGCCGCACAGCGTAAAGCGGTATTTGATTGCTGGCCCGGGCCGGTAACGTTTGTTTTTCCTGCGCCCGCGACAACGCCGCGTTGGCTCACGGGACGTTTTGATTCCCTGGCCGTTCGTGTTACCAACCACCCGCTGGTGGTCGCGCTATGCAATGCGTATGGCAAACCGCTGGTTTCCACCAGCGCCAATCTGAGCGGATTACCGCCATGTCGTACCGTTGAAGAGGTACGTGCGCAATTTGGCGATGATTTTCCGGTGGTTGAAGGCGCAACGGGTGGGCGTTTAAATCCTTCAGAAATTCGCGATGCTCTGACGGGCGAACTGTTTCGACAGGGGTAATATGATGGAAACCTATGCTGTTTTTGGAAATCCGATTGCTCACAGCAAATCGCCATTTATTCATCAGCAATTTGCTCAGCAGCTAGATATTGTTCACCCCTATGGTCGCGTGCTGGCCCCTATTAATAATTTCATTAATACGCTTGATGCCTTTTTCGCGGCAGGGGGAAAAGGCGCAAACATCACAGTACCTTTTAAAGAGGAGGCGTTTGCGCGATCGGATGAGTTAACGGAACGAGCATCGCTGGCGGGAGCAGTCAATACATTAAAGCGGCTGGAAGATGGTCGTTTGCTTGGCGACAATACTGACGGTATCGGTTTATTAAGCGATCTCAAACGGTTAAATTTTATCCGCCCAGGATGGCGTATTTTGTTGATTGGCGCGGGCGGCGCATCCCGGGGCGTGCTGTTACCTCTGCTTTCTTTGGATTGCGCGGTCACTATCACTAACCGTACAGCTTCACGTGCCGAAGCGTTGGCGAAAATCTTTGCTCATACCGGCAGCGTTCATGCCACGGATATGGACAAGCTGGATGGTTGTGAGTTTGACCTGATTATTAATGCGACCTCCAGCGGCATACGCGGCGAAATCCCGGCGATACCAGCGTCACTTATTCACCCTTCCCTCTGTTGCTATGACATGTTCTATCAAAAAGGGAATACGCCATTTCTCTCCTGGTGTGTACAACAGGGCGCAAAACGCTACGCAGATGGGCTGGGAATGCTGGTGGGGCAGGCTGCACATGCCGTTTTGCTTTGGCACGGTGTATTACCGCAGGTCGAGCCAGTGATTGAGCTGCTACAGCAGGAATTATTAGCGTGAACCAGGCCATACAATTTCCTGACCGCGAAGAATGGGATACTGCCGCCAGCGCTGTCATCTTTCCCGCCCTGGTTAATGGGATGCAACTCACGTGTGCAATAAAAAAAGATGTACTGGCGTATCGCTTTGGTGGAGAAACAGCGGAGCAATGGCTGGCCATTTTTCGTGAGTATCGCTGGGACCTGGAAGAAGAGGCTGAAGCATTAATCCTGGCCCAGCAGGAAGACGATCACGGTTGGATATGGTTATCCTGAGAAAGATAGTCGTCTTTCCATTTTACATAGTTATTGGCGGAGTACTGCAGGCCCGATCTCTCAGCATCGCTCAGGGGGCGGATCTGTTTTACCGGACTGCCAAGATATAAATAGCCGCTTTCCAGCCGTTTGTGCTGCGGCACCAGGCTTCCCGCACCAATCATTACGTCATCTTCTATTATCGCGCCATCCAGCACAATGGAGCCCATACCGACCAGTACGCGGTTACCGATGGTACAGCCGTGCAGCATAACTTTATGGCCAACGGTAACATCTTCGCCAATGATTAATGGGTTGCCGTGTGGATTGGATGGAGACTTGTGGGTTACGTGAAGAACGCTGCCATCCTGAATGTTCGTACGAGCCCCTATCGCAACGTAATTCACATCGCCGCGAATTACCACAAGCGGCCAGATCCCGACATCATCCGCCAGACGGACATCGCCAATAACCACGCTGCTGGTATCGATCATCACGCGCTGACCGATTTCAGGAAAAAGATCCTTATAAGGACGTAATGTGTCAGACATGTCTACCTCATCATAAATGAATAGTCATGAAGACTTTGGTTGCTTTAACGGCGTTGTGCAAGGGGAGATAGCATCAAAAAATCGCCACTTTGCGCAGGAATGGAGCGAAAGGGATGAAAAATCAACAAACAGAAAAAAAGATCCAAAAAACGCTTGTGCAAAAAAATGGGATCCCTATAATGCGCCTCCATCGACACGGCGGATGTGAATCACTTCACACAAACAGCCGGTCGGTTGAAGAGAAAAAT
>NZ_JAMMZV010000017.1:0-10413 GCF_051811585.1 Salmonella sp. NW177
ACCCACCAATGTAAAAAAGCGCCCTAAAGGCGCTTTTTTGCTATCTGCGATTTATAAGATTCGAACCTGCCGCAGGTCCGGGTCTCACGCAGTGAGACAACGGAGCCGTTTACGGCGACGGCCCGAAGGGCGAGCGAAGCGAGTCATCCTGCACGACCCACCAATGTAAAAGAGGGCGCTGGCGGCGCCTTTTTGCTATCTGCGATATGGAAGATTCGAACCTGCCGTAGGTTTGGGTCTTGCCTGATGCGCTGCGCTTATCAGGCCTACAGACGGCGCCGCTCACGTAGGCCAGATAAGACGTTACGCCGCCATCAGATACGGGGCTACGTAATTATTGTGACTTTCCTTATTGAATCAGCTATCTTGTTTAGCATATAAAACAAATTAACCGATTGTGGCGTTTATTACGCTTTCATTCGGTTGTTTCGTTAAGTCAGTAAAACGAGAAGCCACGATGAGCGTAATGTTTGACCCACAAGCCGCAATCTACCCGTTCCCGCCGAAACCAACGCCGTTGAACGACGACGAAAAGCAATTTTATCGTGAGAAAATCAAGCGGTTGCTCAAAGAGCGCAATGCCGTCATGGTGGCGCACTACTACACCGATCCGGAAATTCAACAGTTGGCAGAAGAAACCGGCGGCTGTATTTCCGACTCACTGGAAATGGCCCGTTTCGGCGCGAAGCACGCCGCATCCACGCTGCTGGTAGCGGGCGTACGGTTTATGGGGGAAACCGCCAAAATCCTCAGCCCGGCAAAAACCATTCTTATGCCTACCCTGGCGGCGGAATGTTCGCTGGATTTAGGCTGCCCAATAGACGAATTTAGCGCTTTTTGTGATGCACACCCTGACAGAACCGTAGTGGTCTATGCTAACACCTCTGCTGCTGTTAAAGCGCGTGCGGACTGGGTTGTGACCTCCAGTATCGCCGTAGAACTGATTGAGCATCTGGATAGTTTGGGGGAAAAAATTATCTGGGCGCCGGACAGACACCTGGGGAATTACGTGCAAAAACAGACCGGGGCCGATGTACTGTGTTGGCAAGGGGCGTGTATCGTGCATGACGAGTTTAAAACCCAGGCGTTGACCCGTTTAAAAAAAATCTATCCCGATGCCGCTCTTCTGGTTCACCCTGAATCGCCGCAGTCCATTGTCGAAATGGCCGATGCGGTGGGCTCCACCAGTCAGCTTATTAAGGCGGCAGAAACGCTGCCGCACAGACAGCTTATCGTGGCGACCGATCGCGGCATCTTCTACAAAATGCAGCAGGCGGTGCCTGAAAAAGAACTGCTTGAAGCGCCCACGGCTGGCGAGGGGGCGACCTGCCGTAGCTGCGCGCACTGTCCGTGGATGGCGATGAATGGCCTGAAAGCCATTGCTGAAGGGCTGGAGCAGGGAGGCGCGGCGCATGAAATACAGGTTGATGCGGCGCTACGCGAGGGCGCATTACTGCCGCTCAACCGGATGCTGGATTTTGCGGCTACACTTCGGGCGTAAAGACGGAAATCTTTGGGGGAGAGAATGGATTTTTTTAGTACGCACAACATACTGATTCATATTCCGATTGGCGCTGGCGGGTACGATCTCTCGTGGATCGAAGCGGTAGGAACCATCGCCGGCCTGCTCTGTATTTGGCTTGCCAGTCTGGAGAAGATCAGCAACTACTTTTTTGGACTGGTTAACGTCACCCTGTTTGCGATTATTTTCTTTCAGATCCAGCTTTATGCCAGCCTGTTGCTGCAACTCTTTTTCTTTGCCGCCAATATTTATGGCTGGTATGCGTGGTCGCGGCAAACAAAGGATAATGAAGCCGAGCTTAAAATCCGCTGGCTGCCGTTACCAAAAGCAATGGCATGGCTGGCGATATGTGTGATAGCTATCGGTTTGATGACGCGATATATCGATCCCGTATTCGCCGTCCTGACGCGCGTGGCCGTCGCCATTATGCAGATGCTGGGGTTACAGGTGACAATGCCTGTACTGCAACCGGACGCTTTCCCGTTCTGGGACTCTTGCATGATGGTGCTGTCTATCGCGGCGATGATTCTGATGACACGCAAATATGTCGAAAACTGGCTCCTGTGGGTGGTAATCAACGTGATCAGTGTGGTGATTTTTGCTTTGCAGGGCGTCTATGCGATGTCGCTGGAATATCTGATCCTGACATTTATCGCCGTGAACGGTAGCCGCCTGTGGATAAACAGCGCGCGGGAGCGAGGATCGCGCGCGCTTTCCCGTTAATGGTGATGAACATGCCCGGATGGCGTCTGATTCAGATGACAGTCCGGGCCGTGACACACTTGATACTCCATCTGAATCGTAGCGTGCGCAATATGGTATTCGTGCATCAGGAAATCCTGGATACGTTCCAGCAGCGCATCATGGTCGTGTGGCGGAATGACCTGAGCGTGCAACGTCATGACCGGTTTTTCGCCGACCATCCAGACATGCACATGGTGTACGTTGCGGACTTCGGGGATTTCCCGACTTAAATGGCGCTGTAAGGCATTAATATCCAGTGAAACCGGCGCGCCTTCCAGCAATTCGTTGACGCTATCTTTTAACAAACGCCAGGCGCTGCGTAGCACCAGTACCGAAACCAGAATAGAGAGAATCGGGTCCGCTGGCGTCCAGCCCGTCCAGATAATGATCAACGCGGCGACTATTGCGCCGACGGAACCCAGCAAATCGCCCATCACATGTAGCGCGGCAGCGCGCACGTTCAGGTTTTTTTCATCGCTTCCCCGATGGAGAATCCAGAACGCAAACAGGTTCGCCAGCAGACCCGCAACCGCAATCACCATCATCAGATTGCCCGCCACCGGACGTGGCGTGTAAAAGCGCTCTATCGCTTCCCAGACAATGAGAAGGGTAATGACCACCAACGCAATGGCATTCACAAAGGCCGCCAGAGTGGTGAGTCTTAGCCAGCCAAAAGTGTGGCGAACAGTCGGGGGACGACGGGAAAATTGAACCGCCAGCAGCGCAAAGAGAAGGGCCGCCGCGTCGGTGAGCATATGTCCCGCATCCGCCAACAACGCCAGAGAGCCGGAGAGTATCCCGCCCACCACCTCAAGGAGCATAAATCCAGCAGTGACGATAAAGGCGAAAAGCAGGCGACGAGCATTATTATCTTTCGGCAGGTGTGAATCGGCATGAGAGTGTGAGTGCGCCATAACGTCATTCCTTTGTTATTCTCATCAATACTGTAGACATCATACTGATTTTTCGCTGACAAAATAAAAAGGAGAGCGAAAGCTCTCCCGTTATCAGACTTTTTTCTGCATTACTGTGTGGTACCGTCGGTTTTGGTATTCACGTCATTATTGACGCCATTACCGGTTTCCACTTTTTTATTAATATCCGGGCAGCGACCGTCTTTACACATGGTATTTTTATGCTCTTCATCCTTGGTCATTCCGTCATGATTCATGGTTGAACCGTCTGGATGCTGCATCGTGCTGTTAGTATTGCCGTTGGTATTGATGTCGTTGTTATTCACATCATTCGGCGCTACATTCTGGCGGGCGTCCGGGGCAACCTGACCGGCATTTGCCGCCGAGTTCGCCTGGCCATTACTGGATTGCGCGTTAGATTCAGCAGCTAACGCTGCGCCGCTGGCAAGGCCGAGGGTAGCGGTGAGTAAAAGCGTAGTCAGTTTTGTCATTTTCATAAGATGCTCCTGTTATGGTGGATATGTCGGATAACCTCTTCCAACAGTGCACGTGTCAGTCAAATCCTCAAATAAGGGATAAAAAGCGTTCGCCGCCGCGGGTTAACGCAGCAGAGAATCTTGCAATAATTCATAAACAGAGTGGTTACAGTTAAAAAGTGTAGGTTAGATCCCATTTTTCGCTACATTTGTGCGTTTTTTTCCTGAATTCCAGGATTATTCCGTTCAAAGTGTAAAAGCCCGTTTACACTATTTAATTGAAGAGATAGATTGGAGGGATTGCATTCATTGGGATAAGTACGGCAACACTGGAATAAACATGAATTATCAGAACGACGATTTACGCATTAAAGAAATCAACGAGTTATTACCTCCGGTCGCGCTGCTGGAAAAGTTTCCCGCCACGGAAAATGCAGCAAATACCGTTGCTCACGCGCGCAAAGCTATCCATAAAATTCTCAAAGGCAATGACGATCGTCTGCTGGTGGTGATCGGTCCTTGTTCAATTCATGATCCGGCAGCGGCGAAAGAGTATGCCGCCCGTTTGCTGGCGCTACGTGATGAGCTTCAAGGCGAGCTTGAAATTGTCATGCGCGTCTATTTTGAGAAACCGCGTACCACCGTCGGCTGGAAAGGGCTGATTAACGATCCGCACATGGATAACAGCTTCCAGATTAACGACGGTCTGCGTATTGCGCGCAAACTGCTGCTGGATATTAACGACAGCGGCCTGCCTGCCGCCGGCGAATTCCTCGATATGATCACGCCGCAATATCTGGCCGATCTGATGAGCTGGGGTGCCATTGGCGCGCGGACTACTGAATCCCAGGTTCATCGCGAACTGGCGTCTGGCCTCTCTTGTCCGGTCGGTTTTAAAAATGGTACTGATGGCACGATTAAAGTCGCCATTGACGCCATCAACGCCGCCGGCGCGCCGCATTGCTTCCTCTCCGTCACTAAATGGGGTCATTCGGCGATTGTGAATACCAGCGGCAACGGCGACTGCCATATCATTCTGCGCGGCGGTAAAGCGCCAAACTATAGCGCGCAGCATGTTGCTGAGGTGAAAGAAGGCCTCACCAAAGCGGGACTGACGCCGCAGGTCATGATCGATTTCAGCCATGCCAACTCCTGTAAGCAATTTCAAAAGCAGATGGAGGTTTGCGCCGATGTCTGTCAGCAGATAGCGGGCGGTGAAAAAGCGATTATTGGCGTGATGGTCGAGAGTCATCTGGTAGAAGGAAACCAGAGTCTGGAAAGCGGTCAGCCGCTGACCTACGGTAAAAGCATTACTGACGCCTGTATTGGCTGGGAAGATACCGATGCGCTGCTTCGTCAGTTGTCGGCAGCGGTAAAAGCCCGTCGCGGCTAAGTTTATTTTCTATCCTGTCGTGAAGTGCAGGATAGAAAACATATCGGTCCGGTAACAGTCTACCGGACCGATATTGCCAATATTAATGTATTATTATTTGGCGTACTTAGGTACTTCCTGCTTCTGGAGGGTATTTCCTTCCGAATCAATTCCTACAATGACTCTATAGCGGTCAAAATATAACTTCTTAATGGATTCTGTTCCTAATTCTTCGTAGGCAACAATTTCTACTGATTTAACATGTTTTGTATTAATTGCAGACGCTCCTCCAATCCCGAGTAGCGAAACCCCACCGTATTTTTTACAAAGCTCAGCGACATAATCAGCACGATCGCCTTTGCCAAGAAACGCAGTTGCTCCTTGTTGAAACATCATTTCTACAAATGGGTCCATACGCGCGGCCGTTGTAGGACCGTTGGAGCCAATAGGTAAACCAGGTCTGGCAGGGCAGGGGCCAGCATAGTAAATCGTTTGGTTTTGAAAATCGACTGGTGATTTTTCTCCGTTACTAAGCGCTACTTCGATTTTTTTATGCGCGGCGTCACGGCAGGTGTAAGCAAATCCAGTGAGAAATAATATATCGCCGACCTTAAGAGTTTTCGCTTTCTCTTTAGTCAATGGTAATGTTAATTCCATCATAGCTTCTCCAGGTATTAAATGATTTCACTAGCGTGGCGGCTTGCATTACATTGGAAATTGATTGCGACTGGCAGTGCAGTGATATGGCAAGGATAGTAATCGACATGCACGCCTAACGCCGTAATACGCCCGCCCATACCTAAAGGGCCGATCCCTGTATTATTCACGGCCTCTAATAATTCAGCTTCGAGCTGGGCATAAAGTGGTTTAGCATTGAACTCACCAAGAGGGCGTAATAATGCTTTCTTCGCCATCCACGAACAGTGATCCATTGTACCGCCAACGCCGATACCAATAATATAAGGAGGGCATGGATTGCCTCCTACACGACGGACAGTTTCCAGAACAAAATCTTTTATACCATCAATACCATCGCCGGGAAGCAATGTTTTAAAAGTTCCCATATTTTCGCTACCGCCGCCCTTTGGCATAACGGTAATTGTCACTCGGTCACCATCAACAATTTCAGTATGTAAAATTGCAGGAGTATTATCATTAGTATTAATACGTTCTAATGGATCTGCAACCATGGATTTTCTTAAGTATCCATTTTCATAGCCCTGGCGAACACCCTGGTTCACCTGATCTTTAAGCGGCTTACCTTCCCAGCATACATGTTGTCCAATTTCCATTATAACGATACAAGTGCCGGTATCATGGCAGCATGCAAGTTGTTCTTTTTTTGCATACTCTCCATTATCAATTAATATCTTAATGGTTTCCTTGCCGATCTTTGACTCTTCTTTATCATATGCTTTACGAAAAGAACACATGAGATTATCATCCAGTTCATAACAAGCTTTTTTTACAAGTTTTTCGATAACCGGAATGATAATTTCTGTATTTAATATACGACTCATACTCCCTCCAGTGCTATGTTGCATTGTTTTATCCATTGATCACATTTTCATGATATTCGTATTCATTGTAGGAAGGAAATATGTTATTTTTATTAAATGATAAATTTTATTTATAGTAGTGGAAAATAAATGGAAATTAGACAATTAGAATATTTTGTAAGCGCTTCTTTGTTAGGTAACTTAACCAGAGTTGCTGAGCGGCATTTTGTTTCTCAACCTAATATCACCATTGCTATTAAGAAGTTAGAGACTGAATTAGGGGTGACATTATTTGACAGAAAGAAAAATAAACTTGTCCTTACTGAGGAGGGCATGTTTTTCT
This sequence comes from Salmonella sp. NW177, assembly GCF_051811585.1. Lineage (NCBI taxonomy): Bacteria > Pseudomonadati > Pseudomonadota > Gammaproteobacteria > Enterobacterales > Enterobacteriaceae > Salmonella > Salmonella sp. NW177. The sequence goes on from NZ_JAMMZV010000017.1 coordinate 6,871, forward strand.
TACAAAAAATTGAACCTATCCTTATTGCGTTAAAAAATAGCGTAGCGGAAATGAAAGATTATCGTAATGAAAATGGTGGCATAGTAACTTTGGGGATCCCACCGATGATAAGTTTGTTTCTTTTTTCACCGCTCTTCAAGCATTTCCGAGAGATTTATCCAGAGATGGAACTCTCTCTTGTTGAAGAGGGGACTTTTGGTTTACATGATAAACTTTCTGCTGGAGAGCTGGATCTTGCTATTGTTATTATTAATGACTGTCCAAAAGAATTAGTTACGGTACCATTAATGACTCAGCAGCACGTGGTATGTATGTCAGATAAACATCCCCTGGCAAAAAAGGATAGTATCGATTGGGAAGATCTACAATATGAGCCATTGATACTAATGAAAAAAGATTCCTGGCATAGAAAAACGATTATTGAAGAATGTACAAAGCGAGGAATTCATACACATATTTTTCTATCATCAAACAGGGTTCAAACCAACATAGATCTGGTTGCTAAAAATGAAGGAATTTCTTTCATTTTGGACGCTGTCGATCTTAAAGCCGAAAAAGTAATAACCAAGGCCATGACTGAGCCGACTTATGTTACGATTGGTTTGGCCTGGAAGAAAGATAAATATTTATCATATGCAACCAGAGCGTTAATTAAATTCATTGAGGATTATATTAAAGAACATTTTACAATTAAATAATTATATTTGTTCTTCAACAAAAATTTCCCATAGCTCTTCGGCATCTCGAGGCATTCTCTTGGCTGGTCTATAAAGTCTTATTTCTATGGGTACCCATAAATTGCTTTCTTTTTTCGCTGCAGTAACAATAGTTTTAGCCTCTATATCTTGCCTGGCAAGGCTTTGAGGTATCCAGGCAACACCATCGCCAGATCTGACCATTGCCAATAGTGTTGCTGCCAGATCGGCCACAAAGGCAACATTTATATTATGGGTAATTCTGTTAATAGACGCTGTATTTGCTATTATTCTTCCCAGACCTGACTGTGATGAAAAAGAAAGGTAAGGGAATTGAATCTTATTATTTATATTCCACAACGGTTTTAACGTTTCTGAGTCTGGTTTACTGAATGGAATTAATGTATCAAACCCAAGACGAATGCTCATAAAGTTATTTTTATTTAAATTTAGATGCATATGTGGGTGATGGTGACACAGCAAAAATTGTGAATCTCCCTGCCGCATCATTTTTTCGCACGCATTCAATGAGTCAGATAAAAGACGAAATGAACCAAATTTTGCAATTTTATCACTCTGTTTTAACAAATGCGGTACAAAAGAGAAAGACAAAGCATGCGTTGCTGAAAAAACAAGACTAGGTTGTTTATTACCTGCGGCCTCAAGGGTATCACTTTTCAATGTGTACAAGGAGTGGATCAGTTCGGGAAGCTGGTCTGTAAATACTTCTCCGGCCTTGGTAAGGGTGACTCCCCGTTTACTTCTTTCAAAAAGGGGCGTACCCACCCATTCTTCGAGAGATTGTATCCGACGACTAAATGCGGGTTGAGTCACATATCTTGAGGCAGACGCTTTTGAGAAATTCAACGTTTCTTTTAGAGCCAGACAGTCTTCGAGCCATGTTAGTTCGAGGTGATGCCGATATTGCATAAGCTGCAACCTTATTAGCATTGGATGAGTTTCATTTATATAAGTAGCATTATACACAGACAGATTTTAAGAGGAAATTATTTGATTAAACAGAAACAGAAGCAGTAAGAATATGTTATGCCTTTGTCGGGTAAGTGTTGTTATTTATGTGAGTGTATTCTTTCTCAATAGAAATTAATTAGATGTAATTTTAGTATAACATGTGATTTATGCTTGTTGCAGTTGTATTCATGACTGTAATGAGTTGTTTTTGTACCCTAATAATATAAGGACGTATACATGTCACCAGCGATTATTACTTTGTTGGTTTTAGTGGTTGCAATAATTATCTTTGTTAGCGATCGTCTTCCTATGGGATTAGTTGCATTTATGGTCCCAATGGCACTTTATTTTACGGGTGTTATCGATGCTAAGGATATTTTTGCTTCAATCGTAAATGCGAATGTTATTCTTATCGTCGCCATGTGTGTACTCGGTGCGGCATTTTTTAAAACAGGTTTGGCATGGCAATCAAGTAAAATTTTACTAAAATATGCTAAAACAGAAAGAAGCCTTAGTGTATTGATTTTTCTTATTGGTGGAGTTATGTCTGCCTTTGTTTCTAATAGCGGAACAGTTGCTGTGCTAATTCCTATTGTTTTAGGTATTGCCGCCAGTAGTCAGATTAAGCCTATTAAACTTCTTATGCCTCTGGTTTTTGGGGCAACAATCGGTGCTGACATTTCTATTATCGGTTCGCCAGGAAATCTGATTGCTAAAAATACTATTGAAACTTTTAGTAAGGGAAGTCTGTCGGTGCCATTTTTCGAATACGCTAAAATTGGTATTCCTTTGCTGATTGCATGCTCTATATTTCTCTATTTCTTCGGTTCAAAACTCATCGCAGATCGTGATGGAAATACACAATCTGATTCTCAAATGGATTATAGCCAAATTCCGGCCTGGCATAGAAATTTAACTTTAGCCGTTTTTATTCTGTCTATCGCTGGAATGGTGGCAACTGATTATATTAAGTTTCTGCCTCCAATGCATATTATTGCATGTTGTGCGGCTATTGTTCTTGTATTCGCTGGCGTTTTAACACAAAAGGAAACTTTTAATTCTTTTGAAACGCTAACTGTTTTCATGCTTGCGTTTATGATGCCTTTAGGTGCCGCGCTTAATTCTACTGGTGCTGGAGAAATGATTGCCAATGCCGTTATTTCAGTAACCGGAGATTCTGGCGTTATGATTATTATGGCGTCATTGTGGATACTTACATGGGCTTTGACTCAAGTAATGAGTAACACTGCAGCATGTACGTTGTTATGCCCGGTAGGATGGACTATCGCACAGTCTATTGGCGCAGACCCTCGTGCAGTTGTTATTGCTGTTTTTATTGCGAGTAGTGTTGCTGTTTGTACTCCAATGGCTATTCCAGCAAACTCAATGATTATTGGTCCGGGGAATGTTAAATTTAAAGATTTCTTAAAACCCGGATTGGCGATTAGTTTGGTTTGTTTTATCGTTAGTATGATTTTACTACCGGTATTTTATCCCTTCTATTAATGCCTGATATTACTTTTCTATTTTAGATTATTAAATTTGAGACTTTATTATGAATAGTTCAGTGCTATTAGGTGAAGGCTTCACTCTGATGTTCCTCGGCATGGGGTTCGTGCTGGCATTTCTGTTCCTGCTGATTTTCGCCATCCGCGGCATGTCCGCCGCCGTCAACCGTTTCTTCCCTGAACCGGCTCCGGCGCCAAAACTGGCACCTGCCGCCGCCGTGTCCGCGGACGACTTTGCCCGCCTCAAGCCGGTGATTGCCGCCGCTATCCACCACCATCGCCGCCTTAACCCTTAATTTACGGAGGAATCCATGACCATTGCCATTACCGATGTTGTCCTGCGCGACGCCCACCAGTCTCTGTTCGCC
>NZ_JAMMZV010000018.1:0-7530 GCF_051811585.1 Salmonella sp. NW177
TGGGCACTGTTGCAAAGTTAGCGATGAGGCAGCCTTTTGTCTTATTCAAAGGCCTTACATTTCAAAAACTCTGCTTACCAGGCGCATTTCGCCCAGGGGATCACCATAATAAAATGCTGAGGCCTGGCCTTTGCGTAGTGCACGCATCACCTCAATACCTTTGATGGTGGCGTAAGCCGTCTTCATGGATTTAAATCCCAGCGTGGCGCCGATTATCCGTTTCAGTTTGCCATGATCGCATTCAATCATGTTGTTCCGGTACTTAATCTGTCGGTGTTCAACGTCAGACGGGCACCGGCCTTCGCGTTTGAGCAGAGCAAGCGCGCGACCATAGGCGGGCGCTTTATCCGTGTTGATGAATCGCGGGATCTGCCACTTCTTCACGTTGTTGAGGATTTTACCCAGAAACCGGTATGCAGCTTTGCTGTTACGACGGGAGGAGAGATAAAAATCGACAGTGCGGCCCCGGCTGTCGACGGCCCGGTACAGATACGCCCAGCGGCCATTGACCTTCACGTAGGTTTCATCCATGTGCCACGGGCAAAGATCGGAAGGGTTACGCCAGTACCAGCGCAGCCGTTTTTCCATTTCAGGCGCATAACGCTGAACCCAGCGGTAAATCGTGGAGTGATCGACATTCACTCCGCGTTCAGCCAGCATCTCCTGCAGCTCACGGTAACTGATGCCGTATTTGCAGTACCAGCGTACGGCCCACAGAATGATGTCACGCTGAAAATGCCGGCCTTTGAATGGGTTCATGTGCAGCTCCATCAGCAAAAGGGGATGATAAGTTTATCACCACCGACTATTTGCAACAGTGCCCTTTCGACTACCTCCCCTCAAAGCCATATCACGTACGTTAATCCTGACTTCATTAAAATCAGTGGTTTCACTGAGGAAGAACTATTAGGCCAGCCTCACAACATCGTAAGACACCCAGATATGCCGCCTGCTGCATTTGAGCATATGTGGAGTACATTAAAATCTGGCCGCTCATGGATGGGGCTAGTAAAAAATCGCTGTAAAAATGGCGACCACTATTGGGTAAGTGCTTATGTAACGCCAATAGCTAAGAATGGTTCGATTGTTGAATACCAGTCTGTAAGGACCAAGCCTGAACCTGAGCAGGTTTTGGCTGCGGAAAAATTATATGCTCAATTGAGAAGCGGGAAGGCCGCGAGGCCGAAATTGGCTGCTAGCTTTTCCGTGAAAATACTCTTGCTCATATGGGGTAGTATTATATCAAGCGCAATGGCTGCCGGCATGCTTACTGATACATCAATAAGCAGCTTATTGTTAGCCACTTTAATGTCAGGAAGCTTAAGCTCTGTTAGTGTTTTGGCTATTCTCTCTCCTCTTGGAAGACTGGTTGAAAGAGCCAGGAATATTTCCAATAACCCATTAAGTCAATCCCTCTACACTGGGCGCACCGATGAGTTTGGCCAAATAGAGTTTGCTTTACGAATGATGCAAGCTGAAACAGGCGCCATAGTAGGTCGCATAGGTGATGCATCAAATCGGCTTAGCGAACACACCCGAGGCCTACTAAAGGATATTGAGTCAAGCAATGTACTTACAGTTGAGCAGCAGGCAGAGACAGATCAAATAGCAACGGCAGTAAACCAAATGGTGGCAAGCATTCAAGAGGTTGCGAGCAATGCACAGCATGCTGCAGATGCGGCCGGAAGAGCAGACACTGAGACGGCATCTGGCCAGCGTCTGGTAGCCCACACAAGCCAGTCAATCACTGCCCTTGAAGGTGAAATTAGGCAAGCCACTCAGGTTATTCATGAGCTTGAAGGTCAAAGTAACGAGATATCAAAAGTTCTTGACGTTATACGAGGGATCGCCGAGCAAACGAATTTGTTGGCACTCAACGCAGCAATTGAGGCCGCGCGTGCTGGTGAGCAGGGGCGTGGTTTTGCTGTTGTCGCCGATGAGGTTCGCAGTCTTGCTGCTCGCACACAGCAATCGACAACGGATATTCAAAGCATGATCAGCGCTCTACAAGAGCGAGCGCAATCCGCTGTTACAGTCATGGAGCAAAGTAGTCGGCAAGCGCACACGAGTGTAGCTCACGCAGAGGAAGCAGCTACAGCTCTTGATGGAATTGGCCAACGCGTTAACGAAATTACCGACATGAACGCGCAAATAGCGACTGCGGTCGAGCAGCAGGGAGCAGTAAGTGAAGACATAAACCGCAGTATTATCAATATACGCGATGCTGCTGATACCAATGTACAGACCGGGCAGAATAATTTGCAAAGTGCGAAATCTGTCGCTCAGTTAACTAGCGCTCTGAGCGAACTGGCAAAACAGTTTTGGGAAAAACGAGGATAACGCTTTTCAGTATCTCGACAGGGATAACTTACTTTACCATCGGTTATCCCTTTTAGCCGCACAAATTTTAGCCATGGCTTTTCAGGAAGTCAGGGCTATCAGAATGGCCTTAGAAAGCCTAGTCAAAGAGCTGTCACGAGAACACCGTTAGCTTAGCGTACGATTTTTTCCGAATTCTGCGGTTCCCCCCACGAGGCAGACCTCAGCGCTATTCTGACCTTGCCATCACGACTGTGCTGGTCATTAAACGCGTATTCAGGCTGACCCTGCGCGCTGCGCAGGGCTTTATTGATTCCATTTTTTCTCTGATGAACGTTCCGCTACGCTGCCCGGATTACAGCTGTGTCAGCAGGCGGGCAAAGTCGGTTAACGTCAGTTTCAAAACGTTCACCCGGGGTGAAATCGCGCATCTGGTGATTGATTCCACCGGGCTGAAGGTCTTTGGTGAAGGCGAGTGGAAAGTCAAAAAGCATGGCCAGGAACGCCGTCGTATATGGCGAAAGTTGCATCTGGCAGTTGACAGCAACACACATGAAATCATCTGTGCAGACCTGTCGCTGAACAATGTGACGGACTCAGAAGCCTTCCCGGGTCTTATCCGGCAGACTCACAGAAAAATCAGGGCAGCATCGGCAGACGGCGCTTACGACACCCGGCTCTGTCACGATGAACTGCGGCGTAAGAAAATCAGCGCGCTTATCCCTCCCCGAAAAGGTGCGGGTTACTGGCCCGGTGAATATGCAGACCGTAACCGTGCAGTGGCTAATCAGCGAATGACCGGGAGTAATGCGCGGTGGAAATGGACAACAGATTACAACCGTCGCTCGATAGCGGAAACGGCGATGTACCGGGTAAAACAGCTGTTCGGGGGTTCACTGACGCTGCGTGACTACGATGGTCAGGTTGCGGAGGCTATGGCCCTGGTACGAGCGCTGAACAAAATGACGAAAGCAGGTATGCCTGAAAGCGTGCGTATTGCCTGAAAACACAACCCGCTACGGGGGAGACTTACCCGAAATCTGATTTATTCAACAAAGCCCGTAGGCAATATTTCGATCGGCTTCATTGGCGAGGAGAGAAAGATACTCTTCCCGCGTCATAGACTGAGAAAAACGTCCGCACATGGTTACCTCCAGTGGCCAGACTTAAAGTATAGATAATGCCGCGTCAGCGGCATGGAGGCGCCAGCTGAAGTTGAATGGAGTACTGCGGGTAAATGGCGCCGTCGCCCGGCGCAGCCGGCTGCTGTTTTGACAGGTTCTGCCTCACCCACCCCCTTCCCTGCAAAGCTATACCCGCTAAAAACGGCTCAGATGCCTCTGTACGCGGTCGGAGTGGTCCCGGCAAGGCGACAGCCGCAGTCGGGGCGTATCTCCGCGTTAGCGGGCCGTTAGGGCCGCTTACGAGCGTGTATCCCAGAACTTACCGCGACACTACTCACAGAGATGACGAAGAGTAGTTACAACACCCATCATTAAAAGCGACACTACTCCCGGCCTTCGGCCGGGGGCGGCGGCGCTTTTCAGTGGTGGGGAGGGGCTCCTGGCTGGCAAACCGGCGCCGGTTTTATGATGAATTTTCATTTGAATGCTGTAACTAACTTGGTTCTCCGGTTGGGGCCCGTCGCGCAGCGATGGGAGCTCTCTCTAGCGCGCGCGGTATTCCTGCACCGTCTGGGTGAAATCAGGGATCGTAAACCGGAAAATCAGAGCTACCGCGCCAGTGGACTGACGCTGCTGACAGCAACTATCTCGCTGTGGAATACAGTGTATATGGGGTCCGCTTGGAAAACGGAATCTATGGTCACTCCCGTTTTTGCAACACCGATTTTGACGACAAGTTGGCTTGCTTGAATCTATCCGGCGTCTGAATGGGATTTTATTCCCGCGCCTTGATGAGTTCCGCGCCTGATGAACCTCCAGAAAATATACGGCTTCAATGAGCCTTTCCGTTTTACAGGTTCCTCAACAGGCCGGTGGGCCGTTAGTATCATCAATATCAGTATTCGCAAAACCAGATCAGTAATTCTTTAAACCGGTGTATTTCTGCCGTTATGCTACATAAGTTTGCTGTCGTGCCGTTAGGGCCCAGGCTATTCTGGCCAGCTTGTTTGCCAGAGCACAAGTGACGACAAAGTTGCTTTTCCGGCACAGTAAATCCCTGACCCAATCGGCCAATTTTCCAGACTGGTGTTCCAGTTTTTGTATGAATACCCTGGCACATTGAACCAACAAAGTTCGGATCTTTTTATTACCTCGCTTACTAATTCCCAGCAATGTCGTCCTACCTCCCGTGCTGTACTGCCGAGGTACAAGCCCTGTTGCCGCCGCAAAGTCACGGCTGCTGGCGTACTGCTTCCCGTCGCCAATCTCAGTTGAAATAGTACTCGCTGTCAGTGTTCCGACGCAGGGAATGCTCAGCAAGCGCTGTCCAACCTCATCTTCGTCCAACTTTCGTTTCAACTGGGATTCCAAATCTTTAATCTGCTCAACAAGATAGTGATAATGCTGTTGTAATTTCAGCAATAACTGGCTGAGGTAAAGAGGCAAACTATTGTCCTCAAGAATGGTACTCAGTCGGCTAATAACGGCAGCTCCTCGGGGAACGCTAATGCCAAATTCCAGCAGAAAAGCATGCATTTGATTGGTTGTTTTTACCTTATCCTGAACCAGGGATTCACGGACACGATGCAGAGCCCGCATTGCCTGCTGAGATTCCGTTCTGGGCTGCACAAAACGCATAGACGGACGCGATGCAGCTTCACAAATAGCTTCGGCGTCGACAAAGTCGTTTTTATTGCTTTTAACGAACGGGCGGACAAATTGTGGTGATATCAGCTTTGGGGAATGCCCCAACTCTTCCAACTTGCGTGCCATAAAGTGAGAACCGCCACAGGCTTCCATTGCGATGGTTGTAGCGGGGCATGTCGCCAAAAATTCGATCAACTTTGGCCGGGTAAATTTTTTACGGTAAACAGCCTTCCCGCGACGATCCTGGCAATGAATATGGAAAGAGTTTTTACCCAGATCGATACCAATGAGCGCAATGTTTTCCATGATAGTTCTCCGAATGAAAGCCTGTCCTCAGCATAGTACCGGGAAGGAGGGAGTGACCATCTCATTAAATATCCCACGCTAAGACTGTTTGCTGTACAAATTGATGTCGACAGCGCGTAATGACCGTAGTCACAGGAACAGCTAATGGTATTGAAAATTGACCCGTAACTGAAACAGCATCGACCCAGCAGCGATGATGTGAACCTTGAAGAACTTTGGGTGCAGCCTCTTATAGCAGCAGTTTTTGCTGTTGTTCCCTTAATAAGATATGCCCTGTAAATACCCTCATGGCTTCATTTATAATACTATTATTAGCTTACTACGACTCAGTCTAGAAACAGCATCATCTCCACTGGGGCTAAAACACCACTTACCGCATGCTTTCATATAACCAGATTTCAGCCCCCTTGAAAGGGACTAATCGCTGTATACCAGCGAGTCTAAAACACCTTGTCCACTATGGACCCCTCCCTCTGTCGATTCAGCTGATTTGCTACGAATTAGATATCCAGCAAAACTGTGCTCAGCACTGGAGGGATTGTTATCTGTCTGCACGGAGAACATTCCAAGTTCGCTTATCAAATCATTCACCTTATGCAACTCCCCTTTACGCACAATCAAGGTGGGCATAGCTCGGGGCTGAGGGTGTAAACGGCGCATCAGCGACCAGGACTGATATTGTTGTGGAGTGAGTTCCGTCAGTTTTGTCAGGATATCCGCACCAAACAGACAATGCCCCCCGCCTTCACCCTGATTTTTGAGAACCCAGGTTTCCGAAGGAGACTCTTTTGCAAGGTTGATACTATCCGGGCTGATGGGTAACATCTCACCCAGTATCGTTTTTGCTATTTTAGCTTCCTGCAGTGTTAATCCAAATGCGACAAACTCGTCGTAACCCAATTGCGAGAGCAGCATTTGTACTCGCTTGCTGGTCGCCAGTTGCTGGCCAACTGTGGCGTTCACTGCAACCCGGTGCTGCTCAATGAATACTCGGGTCGCCATCAGCGCCTGACAACACTCCTGCTCATCGATATTGAATGCTTCATAATCAGAATACTGATATCCGGCACGTAAGTAGACGGTATCAAGTGGGCCTACACCCTCGAGAATGAGCCTGTTGTCGGCGCCTGTACTCAATTGATTATGCAGTTCACGAAAAGTCCTGCGATGCGTTTCGATTCCTTTTTGCTGGAGGGCGAGCTCAAGCAAGTGTTGATCAAACACATTATTTTCATTCTCCTGCACAATCATCAGGAACCTGGCAGGGCCGGGGTCTCCGAACTCCTGCTTAATTCTGCAAGTTGCCTGACAAATCGCTGCTGATAACCCTTCGATCGCTTGATTGTCGACAAGCGCCCCTGTTGCCTGATTCGATAAATCAGAAAAGACAGCGGGATATTGCCGTTGTAGATAGTGATGCAGATCATGTATCCGCTGACCAAACGGCCCCATTCCTGCAGCTATACCATTGAACTCTATAAGCCTGAACCCATCACGATTATCATCCATAAAGTCGCTACGCATAATGAGTAATGGTAATCGAGGAGCATGCCTTGATGATGAATGGATTTGTTGATGCATGTTCAGGAGGGCTGAAAAGAAGGCATTCCCGGCCTTGATGGGATAAATCGCAGAGTACAAAAAATCATGATCCTCAGAAACTGAATAGATTAATTTGCTGAGTATTCCTGTTGCATTCTTTAAGTACTGATAGGATTTACGGCTGATAGGTGTTGGTGTCAGGGTAAACGGGGTATGCACTGCGGAATACGACGATTCCTTGAAAGCAACACCATGAGTTAAGGCCCATTCGACGGCATCATCCTTGAGCTTCTGAACATCAAGAGTACTCATTTTACGTCCCCTGATTTTACCTGGCATATCATTGGTGGTTGTTACTTGGCTATCAGCCTATAAAATTTGATTGATTACTTCAATAGTTCACGTATAGGAAATTGAAAAACCAGTCGATACCATTGTCCACGCCTTATGCCACGTGAGCCTTTCTGCTTTTCCCACCACTCCGGTGGTTTCCCTCTCTGTATGGTCGATTTTTAGGCACTGTTGCAAATAGTCGGTGGTGATAAACTTATCATCCCCTTTTGCTGATGGAGCTGCACATGAACCCATTCAA
>NZ_JAMMZV010000019.1:0-6828 GCF_051811585.1 Salmonella sp. NW177
CTAGTGAGGGGCGGCAGCGCATCAAGCGGTGAGCGCACTCCGGCACCGCCAACTTTCAGCACATGCGTGTAAATCATCGTCGTAGAGACGTCGGAATGGCCGAGCAGATCCTGCACGGTTCGAATGTCGTAACCGCTGCGGAGCAAGGCCGTCGCGAACGAGTGGCGGAGGGTGTGCGGTGTGGCGGGCTTCGTGATGCCTGCTTGTTCTACGGCACGTTTGAAGGCGCGCTGAAAGGTCTGGTCATACATGTGATGGCGACGCACGACACCGCTCCGTGGATCGGTCGAATGCGTGTGCTGCGCAAAAACCCAGAACCACGGCCAGGAATGCCCGGCGCGCGGATACTTCCGCTCAAGGGCGTCGGGAAGCGCAACGCCGCTGCGGCCCTCGGCCTGGTCCTTCAGCCACCATGCCCGTGCACGCGACAGCTGCTCGCGCAGGCTGGGTGCCAAGCTCTCGGGTAACATCAAGGCCCGATCCTTGGAGCCCTTGCCCTCCCGCACGATGATCGTGCCGTGATCGAAATCCAGATCCTTGACCCGCAGTTGCAAACCCTCACTGATCCGCATGCCCGTTCCATACAGAAGCTGGGCGAACAAACGATGCTCGCCTTCCAGAAAACCGAGGATGCGAACCACTTCATCCGGGGTCAGCACCACCGGCAAGCGCCGCGACGGCCGAGGTCTTCCGATCTCCTGAAGCCAGGGCAGATCCGTGCACAGCACCTTGCCGTAGAAGAACAGCAAGGCCGCCAATGCCTGACGATGCGTGGAGACCGAAACCTTGCGCTCGTTCGCCAGCCAGGACAGAAATGCCTCGACTTCGCTGCTGCCCAAGGTTGCCGGGTGACGCACACCGTGGAAACGGATGAAGGCACGAACCCAGTGGACATAAGCCTGTTCGGTTCGTAAGCTGTAATGCAAGTAGCGTATGCGCTCACGCAACTGGTCCAGAACCTTGACCGAACGCAGCGGTGGTAACGGCGCAGTGGCGGTTTTCATGGCTTGTTATGACTGTTTTTTTGGGGTACAGTCTATGCCTCGGGCATCCAAGCAGCAAGCGCGTTACGCCGTGGGTCGATGTTTGATGTTATGGAGCAGCAACGATGTTACGCAGCAGGGCAGTCGCCCTAAAACAAAGTTAGCCATATGAACTCGGAATCAGTACGCATTTATCTCGTTGCTGCGATGGGAGCCAATCGGGTTATTGGCAATGGTCCTAATATCCCCTGGAAAATTCCGGGTGAGCAGAAGATTTTTCGCAGACTCACTGAGGGAAAAGTCGTTGTCATGGGGCGAAAGACCTTTGAGTCTATCGGCAAGCCTCTACCGAACCGTCACACATTGGTAATCTCACGCCAAGCTAACTACCGCGCCACTGGCTGCGTAGTTGTTTCAACGCTGTCGCACGCTATCGCTTTGGCATCCGAACTCGGCAATGAACTCTACGTCGCGGGCGGAGCTGAGATATACACTCTGGCACTACCTCACGCCCACGGCGTGTTTCTATCTGAGGTACATCAAACCTTCGAGGGTGACGCCTTCTTCCCAATGCTCAACGAAACAGAATTCGAGCTTGTCTCAACCGAAACCATTCAAGCTGTAATTCCGTACACCCACTCCGTTTATGCGCGTCGAAACGGCTAACCATTCCGTCAACGGGACGCCAAAATGCTGCGCATTTTGGTTCCCTCCGCTGCGCTCCGGCTCTCGTTACGTCCAACGTTAGCACCACTGAAACCCAGCTTTATTTAGCTCATGTTTATTCAAACGGCATTTAGCTTTTCAGGCGTTATTCAGTGCCTGTTTTGCCTTTTTTCCGGGCTTCGCCTGCATGGGCTGCGCAGGTTTTCAGTCTTTTTGGCCTCTAGCCCTTGCGTAGCAAGCGCAAGCAGCTATCGTTTTTGCAGTGCTGTGCCGCCTCGGTGGCGCAGCGTTTTTTCACGGTTAGCGCCCGTCGCCAAATTCAAGTTATCCGTTTTGGCTTCTGGTTCTAACATTTCGGTCAAGCCGACCCGCATTCTGCGGTCGGCTTACCTCGCCCGTTAGACATCATGAGGGAAGCGGTGACCATCGAAATTTCGAACCAACTATCAGAGGTGCTAAGCGTCATTGAGCGCCATCTGGAATCAACGTTGCTGGCCGTGCATTTGTACGGCTCCGCAGTGGATGGCGGCCTGAAGCCATACAGCGATATTGATTTGTTGGTTACTGTGGCCGTAAAGCTTGATGAAACGACGCGGCGAGCATTGCTCAATGACCTTATGGAGGCTTCGGCTTTCCCTGGCGAGAGCGAGACGCTCCGCGCTATAGAAGTCACCCTTGTCGTGCATGACGACATCATCCCGTGGCGTTATCCGGCTAAGCGCGAGCTGCAATTTGGAGAATGGCAGCGCAATGACATTCTTGCGGGTATCTTCGAGCCAGCCATGATCGACATTGATCTAGCTATCCTGCTTACAAAAGCAAGAGAACATAGCGTTGCCTTGGTAGGTCCGGCAGCGGAGGAATTCTTTGACCCGGTTCCTGAACAGGATCTATTCGAGGCGCTGAGGGAAACCTTGAAGCTATGGAACTCGCAGCCCGACTGGGCCGGCGATGAGCGAAATGTAGTGCTTACGTTGTCCCGCATTTGGTACAGCGCAATAACCGGCAAAATCGCGCCGAAGGATGTCGCTGCCGACTGGGCAATAAAACGCCTACCTGCCCAGTATCAGCCCGTCTTACTTGAAGCTAAGCAAGCTTATCTGGGACAAAAAGAAGATCACTTGGCCTCACGCGCAGATCACTTGGAAGAATTTATTCGCTTTGTGAAAGGCGAGATCATCAAGTCAGTTGGTAAATGATGTCTAACAATTCGTTCAAGCCGACCGCGCTACGCGCGGCGGCTTAACTCCGGCGTTAGTCGGACGCCTACGGCGCCGAGGAAAAAAGAAACCAAACCATTCTTGCTGCCAAAGAGAAAAACCCCTTACGGTGGCGTACTGGGAAAGTGCGTATCTACGACGCCTTGCCGGTCTCAATGTCATGCCGTCCTCTTTCGAAGGCTGCTTGATGCAAACCTCTCAAAAATCTGGCATAAACTATCTTGACATATTCCGATTGAACACCTTCCGAATATCAGCGGCTATCAGCGGGATCTCATCTTTTTTCGTGACGTAGGAGTGGGCATTCTGCTGCAGATGAAACTGGCAGCGTTGCCACAGAATTCCAGGGAAGACAGCATCGATTGCCGCGCGCAGTCCTGAGTGGTCATCACTGGTGATCATTCGCAGGCCGTGCATCCCTCGTCGTACGAGACCCTCGAGAAAGGAACGCCAGTTTACCTCTGCCTCACTGTTCGCGACTTCGGCGTCAAGAATATGCCGATTCCCGCTGTAATCAACGCCAATAGCCACTAGAAGCGCCTGCTTGACCACATGGGAACCGACGCGAACCGATTCATAGGTCGCATCAAGTACCAAGTATTGAATCTGTCCGACAGGCTGCGCCTTCCAAGACGTAATCTCTTCATCGAGCTCCTTTGCCAGCCTGCTGACCTGGGACGAGCTGACTTCGGTGCCACAAAGAATTTCGACGATATCCGAGACCCTGCGGGTACTTACTCCTTTGACATACATTTCGGCGATGGCGAGCTTGAGAGCACGCTCACTGCGCATGCCTTTCTCGATGCAGCTGGGATAAAACTCCATCCCGCGAACTTGTGGTACTTTCAAGAGGACTTTCCCGGTCGCAAGATTGAATATTGGATTATTTGGATTTACCAACAAACACTACTATTTAGCTACGAAAACTCAAGAGAAGTACACAAAACCTTTTGGAAGTGATGGAAGTTTAAGTCCTCTTGATTATAGTGTAGGTATTGGAACAGGTTTAGAATTAGGACATTTCCAGTTTATGTTTGGCTATGATTACCCTCTTAGTAACAGTTCGAAAGATCCAGACCTAAGTCAAGTACGCCAACACAACTTCAGAGCAAGTATAGCATATTCATTTAGAAAGCTAAAAAAATAAAACTAACCTAGGGCTTTGGATATTTTCAAGGCATCTGATAAAGACTTAACATCATGGGTGCGGAGATAATCTGCACCTTTTTTGTATGCATACATTTCTGCTGCAAGAGTTGGTGCTAAACGAGATTTCACATCGGTTCCAGTTATTTTACCTAAGAATGATTTCCGTGACACTGCAATCATTACTTGCAAATTAAAAGCTTCTTGAATTTCAGGGAAACGCTTCAAAACAAGAATAGATGTTTCTGGATTAGAGCCTAAAAAGAAGCCCATACCCGGATCAAGAATAATTCGTTCACGCTTTACACCAGCCTCAACTAAAGCAGCAATTCTTTCTTTAAAAAATTCCATCATGGAAGTAAAAACCTCTTCCGGATTCGTTTCAACTTTAGTAGCTGCACCAATTCGCTGAACGGAGTGCATCAACACAAGTTTGCAATCTGACTTTGCCAAGCCTGAATAAATCTCAGGATAAGGAAAACCTTGAATATCATTAATAAAATCAACCTTTTGTTCTATGCAAAAACTCTGAACCTCAGGTTTAAATGTATCAACAGAAATAGAAATGCCTTTTTCTTTTAAAGCCTTAATGACAGGTTTGAGTCTTTTGATTTCTTCCACAACGCCCACTTCAGTTGTATCAGGATTACTGGAAGCGGCTCCCAAATCAATCACATCTGCTCCATCTTCAACCAAATGCAGAGCATGCTCAATTGCCTTATCTGTATCTAAATAAAGTCCTCCATCGGAAAAACTATCGGTGGTTATATTTACGATTCCAAAAATCTTGCTCATATCATTTTGCTTTGATTACAAAAGTAGCATTTATCTTAATTGACTAATTATCACTTACGCAAATTGACACATTTTCCCTATCTTTGCAGCCTAATTTTTTTGTTTTAATTCATTATGAAAACTGATAGGAACTGTCATTTCGAGTTTTTCGCGGTTTTGGGTCAAAATTCGGTTTTTTCCCCGAACTACGACTGTTTTCGCACCCCGAACAACTAATCCAATCAGAATTTTCCGGCAACGCCGACTCCAAGAAGTGTAATTCCAGTCTATTTCTGCCGTCAACCCCTGATTCGCGTTAATGCGACAAAGCTCAAACACATAACTCCCCCACGAAGCCATATAAACTCCGATTTCGAGGTGTTATCCTGTTCCGCATAAACTTCGTTTTTGGGTATTATACCTACACCAAAGCAAGAAGATTATGGGTCCAAACTTCATTTGTATATTTTGCAAACAAATATCTGCCTGTCATATCTGTCGGAGTGTGGTGATACTCCTTTGCATTAAAAATGCGCTGATAAAAGGTAGTTCAGCAAAAGGCGAAACGCCAATAAATATATCTATAACCGGTTTCGCCCGTTGATTGGGTATCGCCGTGCTTCCGATATGTTCAATGGCTACGGCATGAGAACCGAAAAAATGGAGCAATTTTATTTTCTCTTCTTCAAAATTCTTTGTCCAATCCGGGTTATATTCCATAATTTCAATTTTCATGATAGTTTCGTCCTTGCCTCAAAAACCATGTTTGGTATTATACTCCATATCTCTCCGGTGCAGGAATAGCCTTTTCTGATGCACGGCTAACAGCTTCCCATTCTTCCCAGGTAGCCATCCGTGCTTTTAAGGTATCCATCGCCAAATCGTATACCATGCTGCCAAGGATAAGCCTCAAAGGCGGATTATTGCTGGCTACTAATTTCATAAGGGCTTCCGCTGCCAAGGAAGGATCACTATCGACCGAATCTTCGGAATACTGTTTCGCCAGCTCATCGCGCAGTGTACCGTATGAATCTAATGGATTGCTGTAACTCATCGAAGTGTATAAATCTGTCCAATATCCTCCTGGTTCCACCATAGTGAGTTTCACTCCGAAATGTTCCGCTTCTTTTGCTAAGGCTTCACTCATTCCTTCCAGCGCAAATTTACTTGCACTGTAAATACCAGACATCGGACCCGAGATAATAGCGCCAATGCTTGTAATCTGTATGATATGTCCAGAACGCTGCGACCTCAAATAGGGCATCACTGCCTGACAAACCCAAAGAGCTCCAAAAAAGTTTGTGTCCATTAGTTTCCGAGCATCGGATTCGTTTAGTTCTTCAATCATACCCATAGTCATGATACCCGCATTATTAACAACAATATCAAGCCTACCGAAATGTTTAACTGCTGTTTCAACCGTAGAAAAAACAGCCTCCCTATCTGTAACATCGAGGTTTAATGGCAGTAAGCTCTCTTGATATGTTTCTTCTAGCTTCGCCAAATTATCGATAGTCCTTGCAACTGCAACAACTTTATCCCCGGCTTTCAAGGCGGCGCATGTAAAAGCATAGCCAAGCCCCTTGCTTGCTCCGGTAATAAACCATACTCTTTTATTTTCGCTATTAGGTATCATAGATATTCTCCTTTAGGCTATTATAGAAAGATTATTATAAGCGAAATTAATACCGTTAAACGCCATGAGCCCGACAATTTTGAGCACTTTGTTTTGTACTCCCAGAAGCTCACCACTACAAATTATCATCAACCCGGTCCTTTTTTCAGTCCACTTGCGGTTTCATTGTTACTTTGTCATAGCGTCGTGTCAGAATGCGGCAGAGAACAGCGTTTACTATCAACGCAACACCAGACCAGAAAAACCATGTATTAACACCTATAACCTCAACAACCGGACCTGCAACAAGTAAGCCTATCGGCATAGAAAGAGTCATGGCGGTCATCAAAAGGGAAAACACCTTGCCCATCATTTCAGGGGCAATGCTTTCTTGAACATAAGCCATAACAGGAACATTCATAAA
>NZ_JAMMZV010000020.1:0-6086 GCF_051811585.1 Salmonella sp. NW177
GGAAAAACCACCCTGCTGCGCCTGCTGACCGGGCTGGCGCGCCCGGACGGCGGCGAGGTGTACTGGCAGGGCGAGCCCCTGCGCCGCGTGCGCGACAGCTTCCATTCCGGCCTGCTGTGGATAGGGCACCAGCCGGGGATTAAATCCCGCCTGACGGCGCGGGAGAACCTGCACTTCTTCCACCCCGGTGACGGCGCGCGCCTCCCGGAGGCGCTGGCGCAGGCCGGGCTGGCGGGATTTGAGGACGTGCCGGTCGCCCGGCTCTCGGCCGGGCAGCAGCGCCGGGTGGCGCTGGCCCGCCTGTGGCTGACCCGCGCCGCGCTGTGGGTGCTCGACGAGCCGTTCACCGCCATTGACGTTAACGGCGTGGCGCGCCTCACCCGGCGGATGGCGGCGCACACGGCGCAGGGCGGGATGGTCATTCTCACCACCCACCAGCCGCTGCCGGGGGCCGCGGATACCGTCCGCCGCCTGGCGCTGACCGGCGGGGAGGCCGGGCTGTGATGTGGCGTGTCTTCTGTCTCGAGCTGCGCGTGGCGTTCCGCCACGGCGCGGACATCGCCGGCCCGCTGTGGTTCTTCCTGATGGTCATCACCCTGTTTCCGTTAAGCGTCGGGCCGCAGCCGCAGCTGCTGGCGCGTATCGCGCCGGGCATCATCCAGGTGGCGGCGCTGCTGGCCTCGCTGCTGGCGCTGGAGCGGCTGTTTCGCGACGACCTGCAGGACGGCAGCCTGGAGCAGCTGATGCTGCTGCCGGTGCCGCTGCCGGCGGTGGTGCTGGCGAAGGTGCTGGCCCACTGGGCGGTGACCGGCCTGCCGCTGATTATGCTCTCCCCGCTGGTGGCGCTGCTGCTGGGGATGGACGTGTACGGCTGGAAAATCATGGCGCTGACGCTGCTGCTCGGCACGCCGGCGCTGGGGTTTCTCGCCGCGCCGGGCGTCGCGCTGACGGCCGGGCTGCGGCGCGGCGGCGTCCTGCTGGGCATTCTGGTGCTGCCGCTGAGTGTCCCGGTGCTGATTTTCGCCGCCGCGGCGATGGACGCGGCATCGATGCATTTACCCGCTGACGGCTATCTGGCGGTGCTGGGGGCGCTGCTGGCGGGCAGCGCGACGTTAAGCCCGTTCGCCACCGCGGCGGCGCTGCGCCTCAGCGTGCAGTAGCGCCCCGGCGCGACGGACATTTTACTGGTTTCAGGAGGTCAGGTGACGACTATGTGGAAAACCCTTCATCAGCTGGCGGCGCCGCCCCGGCTGTATCAGATTTGCGGCAGGCTTGTGCCGTGGCTGGCGGCGGCCGGCATCATCGCGCTGGCCACCGGCTGGGTCCGGGGCTTTGGTTTCGCCCCGGCGGACTACCAGCAGGGGGAGGGCTACCGCATTATGTACCTGCATGTCCCGGCGGCCATCTGGTCAATGGGTATCTATGCGGCGATGGCGGTGGCGGCGTTTACCGGGCTGGTCTGGCAGATGAAAATGGCCACCCTTGCCGTCGCGGCGATGGCGCCGGTGGGGGCGGTGTACACCTTCATCGCGCTGGTCACCGGCGCGGCGTGGGGCAAACCGATGTGGGGCACCTGGTGGGTGTGGGACGCGCGCCTGACCTCGGAGCTGGTGCTGCTGTTTCTCTACGCCGGGGTCATCGCCCTGTGGCACGCCTTTGACGACCGTAAAATGGCCGGGCGCGCGGCGGGCATTCTGGTGCTGGTCGGCGTGGTGAACCTGCCGGTTATCCACTATTCCGTCGAGTGGTGGAACACCCTGCACCAGGGCTCGACGCGGATGCAGCAGAGCATCGACCCGGCGATGCGCTCGCCGCTGCGCTGGGCCATCGCCGGCTACCTGCTGCTCTTTATGACGCTGGCGCTGATGCGGATGCGCAACCTGATTTTACTGATGGAAAAACGCCGCCCGTGGGTGAGCGAACTGATACTGAAAAGGGGGCACCGGTGAGTCCGGCATTTTCATCGTGGAGCGATTTTTTCGCCATGGGCGGGTACGCCTTTTTTGTCTGGCTGGCGGTGGCGATGACCGTGGCGCCGCTGGTGCTGCTGGCGCTGCACACGGTGCTGCAGCGCCGGGCCATTCTGCGCGGCGTGGTGCAGCAGCAGGCGCGCGAGGCGCGGATGCGCGCCGCACAGGCGCAACAGGAGGCGGCGTGAACCTGCGACGTAAAAACCGGCTATGGGTGGTCTGCGCGGTGCTGGCGGGCCTGGCGCTGACCACCGCCCTGGTCCTGTACGCGCTGCGCGCGAATATCGACCTGTTCTATACCCCCGGCGAAATCCTCTACGGCAAGCGCGAGACGCAGCAGCTGCCGGCGGCGGGCCAGCGCCTGCGCGTCGGCGGGATGGTGATGCCCGGCAGCGTCAGGCGCGACCCGGACTCGCTGAAGGTGAACTTCAGTCTCTACGACGCCGAAGGGTCGGTGACGGTGAGCTATGAGGGGATACTGCCGGACCTGTTCCGCGAGGGGCAGGGGGTGGTGGTGCAGGGCACCCTGGAGAAGGGCAACCACGTCCTGGCGCACGAGGTGCTGGCCAAGCATGACGAGAACTACACCCCGCCGGAAGTGGAAAAGGCGATGCAGGAAAACCACCGCCGCCCGCAACGCGCTGATAAGGACACCTCATCATGATGCCTGAATACGGCCACGCGCTGCTGTGCCTGGCGCTCGGCGTGGCGCTGCTGCTGTCCGTTTACCCGCTGTGGGGCGTGGCGCGCGGCGACGCGCGGATGATGGCGTCGGCCGGGGTGTTCGCCTGGCTGCTGTTCATCTGCGTGGCGGGCGCGTTTTTCGTGCTGGTGCACGCCTTTGTGGTTAACGACTTCACCGTGGCCTATGTCGCCGGCAACTCGAACACGCAGCTGCCGGTGTGGTACCGGGTGGCCGCCACCTGGGGGGCGCACGAGGGCTCGCTGCTGCTGTGGGTGCTGCTGATGAGCGGCTGGACCCTGGCGGTGGCGGTGTTCAGCCGGCAGGTGCCGGCGGATATCGTCGCCCGGGTGCTGGCGGTGATGGGGATGGTCTGCGCCGGTTTTCTGGCGTTCATCCTGTTCACCTCCGGCCCGTTCGCCCGCACGCTGCCGGCCTTTCCGGTGGAGGGGCGCGACCTGAACCCGCTGCTGCAGGACCCGGGGCTGATTTTCCACCCGCCGCTGCTGTACATGGGCTATGTCGGCTTCTCGGTGGCCTTCGCCTTCGCCATCGCCGCGCTGCTGAGCGGGCGTCTGGACAGCGCGTTCACCCGTTTTGCCCGCCCGTGGACGCTGGCGGCGTGGGTGTTCCTGACGCTGGGCATCGTGCTCGGCTCGGCGTGGGCCTACTACGAGCTGGGCTGGGGCGGCTGGTGGTTCTGGGACCCGGTGGAGAACGCCTCCTTTATGCCGTGGCTGGCGGGCACCGCCCTGCTGCACTCGCTGGCGGTCACCGAACAGCGCGCCGGCTTTAAGGCGTGGACGCTGCTGCTGTCCATCTGCGCCTTCTCGCTGTGCCTGCTGGGCACCTTCCTGGTGCGCTCCGGGGTGCTGGTGTCGGTGCACGCCTTCGCCTCCGACCCGGCGCGCGGAATGTTTATCCTCGCCTTTATGGTGCTGGTCACCGGCGGCTCGCTGCTGCTGTTCGCCGTGCGCGGGCACAGGGTGCGTTCGCGGGTGAACAACACGCTGTGGTCGCGCGAGTCGCTGCTGCTCGGCAACAACGTCCTGCTGATGGCCGCCATGCTGGTGGTGCTGCTGGGCACCCTGCTGCCGCTGGTGCACAAACAGCTGGGGCTGGGCAGCATTTCGGTGGGGGAGCCGTTCTTTAACACCATGTTCACCTGGCTGATGGTCCCCTTTGCCCTGCTGCTGGGGGTGGGGCCTTTAGTGCGCTGGGGCCGGGACCGGCCACGTAACATCAGGAAACTGCTGCTCACCGCCCTGGTCTCCACCCTGGTGCTGTCGGTACTTTTGCCATGGCTGCTGGAAGATAAAATCATCGCCATGACGGCGGTGGGGATGGCGATGGCCTGCTGGATTGCGGTGCTGGCGGTGGCCGAAGCCGTACAGCGCGTGTCCCGCGGCACGAAAACCTCTCTCAGCTACTGGGGAATGGTGGCGGCGCACCTCGGGCTGGCGGTGACGATTACCGGCATCGCCTTCAGCCAGAATTACAGCGTGGAGCGTGACGTGCGGATGCGGGCGGGCGACAGCGTGACCATTCACGACTACCGCTTCACCTTCCGGGAGGTGCGGGACATCACCGGCCCCAACTACCGCGGCGGGGTGGCCCTCATCGGGGTGACGCGCCACGGCGAGCCGGAGGCGGTGCTGCACGCGGAGAAACGGCTCTACAACACCAGCCGGATGGTGATGACCGAGGCGGCGATTGACGGCGGGCTGACCCGCGACCTGTACGCCGCGCTCGGGGAGGAGCTGGACAACGGCGCGTGGGCCGTGCGCCTGTACTACAAACCGTTTGTCCGCTGGATATGGGCCGGGGGACTGCTGATGGCGCTGGGCGGACTGCTGTGCCTGGCGGACCCGCGCTACCGCCGCCGTAAACCATTGCCGGAGGCCGGATGAAACGCAACGTACTGTTATTACCGCTGCTGATTTTTCTGCTGATTGCCGCGGCGCTGCTGTGGCAGCTGGCGCGCAACGCGC
The DNA here is from genome assembly GCF_051811585.1 of Salmonella sp. NW177. NCBI lineage: Bacteria > Pseudomonadati > Pseudomonadota > Gammaproteobacteria > Enterobacterales > Enterobacteriaceae > Salmonella > Salmonella sp. NW177. Next base: position 4,644 of record NZ_JAMMZV010000020.1, read on the forward strand.
AGGGGGATGACCCGACGAATCTCGAATCGGCGCTGACCGGGAAGCCGGTGCCGGCGTTCCGCCTGGAATCGCTGGAGACACCGGGTCAGTACTACCAGGCGGAGGTGCTGACGCAGGGGAAACCGGTGCTGCTTAACGTCTGGGCCACCTGGTGCCCGACCTGCCGCGCCGAACATCAGTACCTGAACCAGCTTTCTGCGCAGGGTATCCGGGTGGTCGGGCTGAACTATAAGGACGACCGGGCGAAGGCGGTGGCCTGGTTAAAGGAGTTAGGTAACCCGTATGCGCTGAGTTTATCGGACAGCGACGGGATGCTGGGGCTGGACCTGGGCGTGTACGGCGCGCCGGAAACTTTCCTCATCGACGGCAGGGGGATTATCCGCTACCGCCATGCGGGCGATTTGAATGCCCGGGTATGGGAAAGTGAACTGAAACCGCTGTGGGACAGATACAGCCGGGAGGCGGCGCAATGAGACTGTTACCGGGCATGGTGATGCTGATGCTGGCGCTGGTTATCGCCGGGTCAGCGCGGGCAACCACCGACGTGATGCCGTTTAAAGATGAAGCGCAGGAGCAGCAGTTCCGCCAGCTCACGGAGCAGCTGCGCTGCCCGAAATGCCAGAACAACAGCATTGCGGACTCGAACGCGATGATAGCCACCGACATGCGCCGCAGGGTGTATGACCTGATGCAGGAGGGGAAGAGCCGCCAGGAAATCATCGATTACATGGTGGCGCGCTACGGCAACTTTGTCACCTACGACCCGCCGCTGACCCCGCTGACGGTGCTGCTGTGGGTGCTGCCGCTGGCCGCCATTGTGGCGGGCGGGTGGATAATCGTCGCCCGCACGCGCCGGCGGGTGCGCCTGCGCCGGGAGCCGCTGCCGGCGGACACCCCGGTTTGCGGCGCGCGCGCCGGGTGGGGCGTTTACGTGCCGGGGGCCGTCATTGCGCTGGCGGTCGGTGCCGGCAGCTACGCCCTGACCGGCAGCTATCAGCAGGTCAGGGCCTGGCAGCAGGCAACGGCGCAGACGCCGGGGCTGCTGGCGCGGGCGCTGGACCCGCAGGCGCAGCCGCTGAATGAAGAGGAGATGGCGCGGCTGGCGCTGGGGCTGCGCACCCGCCTGCAGAATGATGCCGGCAATGTTGAGGGCTGGCTCATGCTGGGGCGCACCGGTATGGTACTGGGTAATGCCGGTACCGCCACCGGGGCGTATGCGAACGCCTACCGTCTGGACCCGAAAAACAGCGATGCGGCGCTGGGCTACGCGGAGGCGCTGACGCGCTCGTCCGACCCGGAGGATAACCGCCGCGGCGGGGAGCTGCTGCGCCGGCTGGTGAGCCGTGACCACACGGATATCCGGGTGTTAAGCCTGTATGCGTTTAACGCCTTTGAGCAGCAGCGCTTTGGCGAGGCGGTGGCGGCCTGGGAGATGATGCTGAA
>NZ_JAMMZV010000021.1:0-4421 GCF_051811585.1 Salmonella sp. NW177
ACTCAGAAGTGAAACGCCGTAGCGCCGATGGTAGTGTGGGGTCTCCCCATGCGAGAGTAGGGAACTGCCAGGCATCAGATTAAGCAAAAGGCTCAGTCGAAAGACTGGGCCTTTTGTTTTATCTGTAGTCTGCCGGATGGCGGCTCCGCCTTATCCAGCCTACAGGGACGCGCCGATCCACCCTCAATATAACCACAAGCCTTCCCAACACAGATACGGTAAACTATTGCCGATTGAGTATCAGGAAAGCAGCCATGACCCACTCCCTAAAACCCTGGAATACCTTCGGCATTGATCATTGTGCAAAGCACATCGCATGCGCTGAAAACGAACAACAACTACTGAGCGCCTGGCAGCAAGCAACTCGTGAGGGACTGCCGGTTATGATCCTGGGTGAAGGAAGCAATGTCCTGTTTCTGGAAAATTACGCCGGCACCGTGATCCTTAACCGCCTGAAAGGCATTGAGGTCAATGAAACCGCGGACGCCTGGCACCTACACGTCGGCGCAGGCGAAAACTGGCATCAGCTGGTTCGCTACGCGCTGGACAACAACATGCCCGGCCTGGAGAATCTGGCGCTCATCCCTGGCTGCGTTGGTTCCTCGCCTATACAGAATATTGGCGCGTATGGCGTAGAACTACAGCGCGTCTGCGACTACGTTGACTGCGTTGAACTGGAAACGGGAAAACGTCTGCGTTTGTCCGCGGCGGAATGCCGTTTCGGCTATCGTGACAGTATCTTCAAAAATGAATATCAGGATCGCGTTGCGATCGTCGCGGTGGGTCTGCGTTTGTCAAAGCAATGGCAGCCGGTGTTGACCTATGGCGATCTTACTCGTCTGGACCCGAAAACGGTCACCGCGCAACAGGTGTTTGATGCTGTATGCCATATGCGCACCACAAAATTGCCGGATCTTAAAGTGAATGGCAATGCGGGCAGCTTTTTTAAAAATCCCGTTGTCGCAGCCGATATCGCTATGGAACTGTTAGAACGATTTCCCAACGCGCCGCATTACCCTCAGGCAGACGGCTCAGTGAAGCTGGCGGCAGGCTGGCTGATAGATCAATGTCAGTTGAAAGGCGTCACCATTGGCGGCGCTGCGGTGCATCGCCAACAGGCGCTGGTATTGATTAATGCGAATGATGCGACAAGTAAAGATGTGGTGGCGCTGGCGCATCATGTCCGGCAAAAAGTGGGTGAAAAATTTAATGTCTGGCTGGAGCCTGAGGTTCGCTTTATTGGTCAGTTCGGAGAGGTGAACGCAGTGGAGAGCATTGCATGAAAGATACTACCGTTCCCCTGACGCTGATCTCACTACTTGCCGACGGAGAGTTTCACTCAGGCGAGCAGTTGGGTGAACGGCTGGGAATGAGCCGCGCGGCGATTAATAAACATATCCAGACATTACGCGACTGGGGAGTAGATGTATTTACCGTTCCCGGGAAAGGATATAGCTTACCGGAACCCATCCAGTTACTGGATGTTGACCGTATTCATAGCCAACTGGATAGCGGAAACGTGGCGGTATTGCCTGTTATCGATTCAACCAATCAGTATTTACTTGATCGAATTGGTGAGCTGCGCTCAGGCGATGCCTGTGTAGCAGAATACCAACAGGCAGGGCGTGGTCGTCGCGGGCGTAAATGGTTCTCACCGTTTGGCGCGAATCTATATCTTTCAATGTACTGGCGTCTGGAGCAGGGGCCTGCGGCGGCAATAGGCTTGAGTCTGGTCATTGGAATTGTGATGGCGGAAGTGCTGCGTGAACTGGGCGCAGATAAAGTTCGTGTGAAGTGGCCTAACGACCTCTACCTGCTGGATCGCAAACTGGCGGGTATTCTGGTTGAGTTAACCGGTAAAACGGGCGATGCCGCACAAATAGTGATTGGCGCTGGTATTAACATGGCAATGCGTCGCGTAGAAGAGGACGTGATAAATCAGGGATGGATCACACTACAAGAGGCCGGAATTACGCTCGACCGCAATATGCTGGCCGCAAAGCTGATTTATAAGCTACGTGCTGCGCTTGAGCTTTTTGAGCAAGAAGGTCTTTCTCCTTATCTTTCGCGCTGGAAAAAACTGGATAATTTTATTGATCGTCCGGTAAAACTAATTATTGGCGACAAAGAAATATTTGGTATTTCTCGCGGCATTGATACTCAGGGCGCATTATTGCTTGAACAGGATGGCGTGATTAAACCCTGGATGGGCGGAGAAATATCGCTGCGAAGCGCCGAATAGTAAAAAAGGGGAGTCGGTACTCCCCTTTTTTCTGTTATTTCCGCAATCTTACCTGTTCCACCGCATGGTTAGCGCTCTTGGTCATAATAAGGCTGGCACGTTCTCTCGTGGGTAAGATGTTTTGCTTTAAATTCAACCAGTTAATTTCTTTCCAAAGCGAGGCTGCTGTATTAACAGCTTCTTCTTTAGATAATTTCGCATAATTGTGGAAATAAGAGTCAGGATCGGTAAACGCCCCTTCGCGGAATTTCAGGAAGCGATTGATATACCACGTCTGAAGAAGTTCTTCTGGCGCATCAACGTAAATAGAGAAATCAACGAAATCAGAGACAAATACATGGTGCGGATCGTGAGGATAATCCATACCGCTTTGTAAAACATTCAAACCTTCAAGAATCAATATATCAGGCTGAGCGACGGTTTTATCCCCTTCAGGAATAACATCGTAAATCAAATGAGAATAGACTGGCGCCGTCACGTTCGGTACGCCCGACTTGAGGTCAGAAACGAATTTCACCAGTCGGTGCATATCATACGATTCGGGGAACCCCTTTTTCTTCATTAACCCGCGTTCTTTCAACACCTGGTTTGGGTGGAGGAAGCCGTCTGTGGTAATCAATTCAACACGGCGGTGTTCCGGCCAGCGACTCAGCAACGCTTGCAGAACGCGTGCTGTCGTGCTTTTACCCACTGCGACGCTGCCCGCGATACTGATGATGTAAGGGATTCGCTGGCCGTTAGTGCCCAGAAACTGTTCCAGGACAGCCTGACGACGCAGATTTGAACTGATATAGAAATTTAGCAAACGGGAGAGAGGTAAATATATTTCTGCAACTTCTTCCAGCGATAAATCTTCATTAATGCCTTTTAACTGCGCGATCTCATCCTCGGTCAGGGTCATCGGCACAGAATCGCGAAGCGCAGCCCACTGGCTGCGATCAAACTGTAGGTAAGGCGTCATTAACGATTGCTCTTTTATACTCATAAGCATGTTTCTGGCTGCTATTGCTACATCAGTTCAGCGATGAACGAGGGCCATCCCTGACATGCAACGGCACGTCACATTTAAGTTAATTTGGACAATGGGCAGGAGGGTAACACCAGATGGGGAGGAATAATAAGAAAAAATCTCGCTGTGAAAGCTATCCCTGAGAAGCAATGTGACGAATATACCAGATACAGAAGATTGCTTTCTATCGACGGAGCGTTGAAATGCCGCGTCGTATCCTAGTCAGACGGTCGGTAAAATGCCGAAAATTTATGCTCTCTTGTTTGAAATTAGAGCATTTTTGTCTCTTATAGCGCAAAATGTGAGCGATAGAACATTTTATGCAATTTTTTAGTTGCATGAGCACGCAGGTCTCCATAGAATGCGCGCTACTTGATGCCGACTTAGCTCAGTAGGTAGAGCAACTGACTTGTAATCAGTAGGTCACCAGTTCGATTCCGGTAGTCGGCACCATCAAGTCCGGTGGGGTTCCCGAGCGGCCAAAGGGAGCAGACTGTAAATCTGCCGTCACAGACTTCGAAGGTTCGAATCCTTCCCCCACCACCATTTTCGGCCGCGCGATGGCGCAGCCCGAGACGATAAGTTCGCTTACCGGCTCGAATAAAGAGAGTTTCTCTCGATATTCAGTGCAGAATGAAAATCAGGTAGCCGAGTTCCAGGATGCGGGCATCGTATAATGGCTATTACCTCAGCCTTCCAAGCTGATGATGCGGGTTCGATTCCCGCTGCCCGCTCCAAGATGTGCTGATATAGCTCAGTTGGTAGAGCGCACCCTTGGTAAGGGTGAGGTCGGCAGTTCGAATCTGCCTATCAGCACCACTTCTTTTCTCCTTCCTGTTTTTCTCTTCTGTTTATTAGCATTCAACAAGTCGGGCGTGTTGCCTGGTTGATGTGGTGATATCACCGATTTATCCGTGTCTTAGAGGGACAATCGATGTCTAAAGAAAAGTTTGAACGTACAAAACCGCACGTTAACGTCGGTACTATCGGCCACGTTGACCATGGTAAAACAACGCTGACCGCTGCCATTACTACCGTACTGGCTAAAACCTACGGCGGTGCCGCTCGCGCATTCGACCAGATCGATAACGCGCCGGAAGAAAAAGCGCGTGGTATCACCATCAACACTTCTCACGTTGAATACGATACCCCGACCCGCCACTACGCACA
>NZ_JAMMZV010000022.1:0-1645 GCF_051811585.1 Salmonella sp. NW177
GGCTGTCGTCAGCTCGTGTTGTGAAATGTTGGGTTAAGTCCCGCAACGAGCGCAACCCTTATCCTTTGTTGCCAGCGGTTAGGCCGGGAACTCAAAGGAGACTGCCAGTGATAAACTGGAGGAAGGTGGGGATGACGTCAAGTCATCATGGCCCTTACGACCAGGGCTACACACGTGCTACAATGGCGCATACAAAGAGAAGCGACCTCGCGAGAGCAAGCGGACCTCATAAAGTGCGTCGTAGTCCGGATTGGAGTCTGCAACTCGACTCCATGAAGTCGGAATCGCTAGTAATCGTGGATCAGAATGCCACGGTGAATACGTTCCCGGGCCTTGTACACACCGCCCGTCACACCATGGGAGTGGGTTGCAAAAGAAGTAGGTAGCTTAACCTTCGGGAGGGCGCTTACCACTTTGTGATTCATGACTGGGGTGAAGTCGTAACAAGGTAACCGTAGGGGAACCTGCGGTTGGATCACCTCCTTACCTTAAAGAAGCGTACTTTGCAGTGCTCACACAGATTGTCTGATGAAAAGTAAATAGCAAGGCGTCTTGCGAAGCAGACTGATACGTCCCCTTCGTCTAGAGGCCCAGGACACCGCCCTTTCACGGCGGTAACAGGGGTTCGAATCCCCTAGGGGACGCCACTTGCTGGTTTGTGAGTGAAAGTCACCTGCCTTAATATCTCAAAACTGACTTACGAGTCACGTTTGAGATATTTGCTCTTTAAAAATCTGGATCAAGCTGAAAATTGAAACACAGAACAACGAAAGTTGTTCGTGAGTCTCTCAAATTTTCGCAACACGACGATGAATCGCGAGAAACATCTTCGGGTTGTGAGGTTAAGCGACTAAGCGTACACGGTGGATGCCCTGGCAGTCAGAGGCGATGAAGGGCGTGCTAATCTGCGATAAGCGCCGGTAAGGTGATATGAACCGTTATAACCGGCGATACCCGAATGGGGAAACCCAGTGTGACTCGTCACACTATCATTAACTGAATCCATAGGTTAATGAGGCGAACCGGGGGAACTGAAACATCTAAGTACCCCGAGGAAAAGAAATCAACCGAGATTCCCCCAGTAGCGGCGAGCGAACGGGGAGGAGCCCAGAGCCTGAATCAGCATGTGTGTTAGTGGAAGCGTCTGGAAAGGCGCGCGATACAGGGTGACAGCCCCGTACACAAAAGCGCATGTGCTGTGAGCTCGATGAGTAGGGCGGGACACGTGGTATCCTGTCTGAATATGGGGGGACCATCCTCCAAGGCTAAATACTCCTGACTGACCGATAGTGAACCAGTACCGTGAGGGAAAGGCGAAAAGAACCCCGGCGAGGGGAGTGAAAAAGAACCTGAAACCGTGTACGTACAAGCAGTGGGAGCCCCACCACCAAAGCATTCTCTGGTGTTGAAGGCCCTGCAAAGCAGCATCGCGGTGGCGGAGCGTCGTTTGCGACGCCCAACACACAAAACAAGCGGTGAGTGCTTTGGGGTGGGGTGACTGCGTACCTTTTGTATAATGGGTCAGCGACTTATATTCTGTAGCAAGGTTAACCGCATAGGGGAGCCGGAGGGAAACCGAGTCTTAATTGGGCGTTAAGTTGCAGGGTATAGACCCGAAACCCGGTGATCTAGCCATGGGCAGGTT
>NZ_JAMMZV010000023.1:0-1417 GCF_051811585.1 Salmonella sp. NW177
CTGAGGCGTGACGACGAGGCACTACGGTGCTGAAGCAACAAATGCCCTGCTTCCAGGAAAAGCCTCTAAGCATCAGGTAACATCAAATCGTACCCCAAACCGACACAGGTGGTCAGGTAGAGAATACCAAGGCGCTTGAGAGAACTCGGGTGAAGGAACTAGGCAAAATGGTGCCGTAACTTCGGGAGAAGGCACGCTGACACGTAGGTGAAGTGATTTACTCATGGAGCTGAAGTCAGTCGAAGATACCAGCTGGCTGCAACTGTTTATTAAAAACACAGCACTGTGCAAACACGAAAGTGGACGTATACGGTGTGACGCCTGCCCGGTGCCGGAAGGTTAATTGATGGGGTCAGCGCAAGCGAAGCTCCTGATCGAAGCCCCGGTAAACGGCGGCCGTAACTATAACGGTCCTAAGGTAGCGAAATTCCTTGTCGGGTAAGTTCCGACCTGCACGAATGGCGTAATGATGGCCAGGCTGTCTCCACCCGAGACTCAGTGAAATTGAACTCGCTGTGAAGATGCAGTGTACCCGCGGCAAGACGGAAAGACCCCGTGAACCTTTACTATAGCTTGACACTGAACATTGAGCCTTGATGTGTAGGATAGGTGGGAGGCTTTGAAGTGTGGACGCCAGTCTGCATGGAGCCGACCTTGAAATACCACCCTTTAATGTTTGATGTTCTAACGTGGACCCGTAATCCGGGTTGCGGACAGTGTCTGGTGGGTAGTTTGACTGGGGCGGTCTCCTCCTAAAGAGTAACGGAGGAGCACGAAGGTTGGCTAATCCTGGTCGGACATCAGGAGGTTAGTGCAATGGCATAAGCCAGCTTGACTGCGAGCGTGACGGCGCGAGCAGGTGCGAAAGCAGGTCATAGTGATCCGGTGGTTCTGAATGGAAGGGCCATCGCTCAACGGATAAAAGGTACTCCGGGGATAACAGGCTGATACCGCCCAAGAGTTCATATCGACGGCGGTGTTTGGCACCTCGATGTCGGCTCATCACATCCTGGGGCTGAAGTAGGTCCCAAGGGTATGGCTGTTCGCCATTTAAAGTGGTACGCGAGCTGGGTTTAGAACGTCGTGAGACAGTTCGGTCCCTATCTGCCGTGGGCGCTGGAGAACTGAGGGGGGCTGCTCCTAGTACGAGAGGACCGGAGTGGACGCATCACTGGTGTTCGGGTTGTCATGCCAATGGCACTGCCCGGTAGCTAAATGCGGAAGAGATAAGTGCTGAAAGCATCTAAGCACGAAACTTGCCCCGAGATGAGTTCTCCCTGAGACTTAGAGTCTCCTGAAGGAACGTTGAAGACGACGACGTTGATAGGCCGGGTGTGTAAGCGCAGCGATGCGTTGAGCTAACCGGTACTAATGAACCGTGAGGCTTAACCTTACAACGCCGAAGATGTTTTGGCGG
>NZ_JAMMZV010000025.1:0-543 GCF_051811585.1 Salmonella sp. NW177
AGGGAAACCGAGTCTTAATTGGGCGTTAAGTTGCAGGGTATAGACCCGAAACCCGGTGATCTAGCCATGGGCAGGTTGAAGGTTGGGTAACACTAACTGGAGGACCGAACCGACTAATGTTGAAAAATTAGCGGATGACCTGTGGCTGGGGGTGAAAGGCCAATCAAACCGGGAGATAGCTGGTTCTCCCCGAAAGCTATTTAGGTAGCGCCTCGTGAATTCATCTCCGGGGGTAGAGCACTGTTTCGGCTAGGGGGCCATCCCGGCTTACCAACCCGATGCAAACTGCGAATACCGGAGAATGTTATCACGGGAGACACACGGCGGGTGCTAACGTCCGTCGTGAAGAGGGAAACAACCCAGACCGCCAGCTAAGGTCCCAAAGTCATGGTTAAGTGGGAAACGATGTGGGAAGGCCCAGACAGCCAGGATGTTGGCTTAGAAGCAGCCATCATTTAAAGAAAGCGTAATAGCTCACTGGTCGAGTCGGCCTGCGCGGAAGATGTAACGGGGCTAAACCATGCACCGAAGCTGCGGCAGCGA
>NZ_JAMMZV010000026.1:0-525 GCF_051811585.1 Salmonella sp. NW177
AATTTGAGAGACTCACGAACAACTTTCGTTGTTCTGTGTTTCAATTTTCAGCTTGATCCAGATTTTTAAAGAGCAAAACTTCGCAGTGAACCCTTTCAGGTACACTCTGAAGTATTTTTTCGTAAACACTCACGAGATGGTGGAGCTATGCGGGATCGAACCGCAGACCTCCTGCGTGCAAAGCAGGCGCTCTCCCAGCTGAGCTATAGCCCCATCGTGTAGTCAGAACCTCTTACCTTTGATTCGTTTCCGGGCGCGGCGTGGTGAAGCGAAGCATACTGAAGTATGCGAGCTTTGCCACAACAAAGCACGGGAGCGAATCTGGTAGGCCTGAGTGGACTTGAACCACCGACCTCACCCTTATCAGGGGTGCGCTCTAACCACCTGAGCTACAAGCCTGTAGAGGTTTTACTGCTCGTTTTTCATCAGACAATCTGTGTGAGCACTGCAAAGTACGCTTCTTTAAGGTAAGGAGGTGATCCAACCGCAGGTTCCCCTACGGTTACCTTGTTACGACTTCACCCC
>NZ_JAMMZV010000027.1:0-521 GCF_051811585.1 Salmonella sp. NW177
CCTTCCAGCACGCGGGCCTGTAACGCGGCGTTCACCGGCACCGGGGTGTGGCCGTATTCGCCTTTCAGAATGCCGGCCGTTTCTTTGGCAATGGTCTTGTAGCGTTCGCCCGTCAGGACGTTGAGCACCGCCTGGGTGCCGACAATCTGTGAGGTGGGGGTCACCAGCGGGATAAAGCCGAGGTCCTCGCGCACGCGGGGGATTTCCGCCAGCACCTGGTCCAGCCTGTCCGCCGCGTTCTGCTGCTTCAGCTGGCTTTCCAGGTTAGTGAGCATTCCGCCCGGCACCTGCGCCACAAGGATGCGGCTGTCGTAGCCTTTCAGCTGGCCTTCAAAGGCGTGGTACTTTTTGCGCACCTCGCGGAAGTACGCGGCGATGCTCTCCAGCTTCAGGATATCCAGTCCGGTGTCATGCTCAGTACCTGCCAACGTCGCCACCAGCGCCTCGGTGGCCGGGTGGCCGTAGGTGGCGCTCATGGAGGAAATCGCCGTGTCCACGCCGTCGACGCCCGCCTCGATAGC
>NZ_JAMMZV010000028.1:0-503 GCF_051811585.1 Salmonella sp. NW177
GCGATCGGGTGGATCAGGGTAACAACCATTTTGATGTTGTCGCCCGGCATTACCATCTCTACGCCTTCCGGCAGTTCGATGGTGCCAGTCACGTCAGTAGTACGGAAGTAGAACTGCGGACGGTAGCCTTTGAAGAACGGAGTATGACGGCCGCCTTCATCTTTGGACAGAATGTACACTTCAGATTCGAACTTGGTGTGCGGCTTGATGGTGCCCGGCTTAGCCAGTACCTGACCACGTTCGATTTCTTCACGTTTGATACCACGCAGCAGAACACCTACGTTCTCACCGGCACGGCCTTCGTCCAGCAGTTTGCGGAACATTTCAACGCCAGTACAGGTAGACTTCTGAGTCTCTTTGATACCAACGATTTCAACTTCTTCGCCCACTTTGATGATACCGCGTTCTACACGACCGGTAACAACGGTACCACGACCGGAGATGGAGAATACGTCTTCGATCGGCAGCAGGAACGGCTTGTCAATCGCACGCTCTGGTTCCGG
>NZ_JAMMZV010000029.1:0-497 GCF_051811585.1 Salmonella sp. NW177
CCTGATGCTTAGAGGCTTTTCCTGGAAGCAGGGCATTTGTTGCTTCAGCACCGTAGTGCCTCGTCGTCACGCCTCAGTGTTAAAGTGAACCGGATTTACCTGGAACACACACCTACACGCTTAAACCGGGACAACCGTCGCCCGGCCAACATAGCCTTCTCCGTCCCCCCTTCGCAGTAACACCAAGTACGGGAATATTAACCCGTTTCCCATCGACTACGCCTTTCGGCCTCGCCTTAGGGGTCGACTCACCCTGCCCCGATTAACGTTGGACAGGAACCCTTGGTCTTCCGGCGAGCGGGCTTTTCACCCGCTTTATCGTTACTTATGTCAGCATTCGCACTTCTGATACCTCCAGCAACCCTCACAGGCCACCTTCGCAGGCTTACAGAACGCTCCCCTACCCAACAACACACAGTGTCGCTGCCGCAGCTTCGGTGCATGGTTTAGCCCCGTTACATCTTCCGCGCAGGCCGACTCGACCAGTGAGCTATTAC
>NZ_JAMMZV010000030.1:0-476 GCF_051811585.1 Salmonella sp. NW177
GTGGCGACGTCACCGACAACGCCACGCTGGCGCTGAACACCGGCGGCACGTTCGACAACACCATCAGCGGTAGCGGCCAGGTGGTGAAATCCGGCGACGACGTGCTGACGCTCTCCGGCAGCAATACTTACACTGGCGGTACCACTATCAGCGGCGGCACGCTGATTGCCAGCAACGTTGACGCGTTGGGCACCGGTGACGTCACTAACGACGCCACGCTGGAGCTGAACACCGGCGGTGACTTTACCAACAACATCAGCGGCAACGGGCAAGTGGTGAAATCCGGCGACGACACGCTCACGTTTTCCGGCAGCAATACTTATACCGGCGGTACCCTTATCAGCAGCGGCACGCTGGTCGCCAACGATGTAAACGCGCTGGGTACTGGCGACGTTACCGACAACGCCACGCTGGAACTGAACACCGGCGGTGACTTTACCAACAACATCAGCGGCAGCGGGCAAGTGGTGAAATCC
>NZ_JAMMZV010000031.1:0-374 GCF_051811585.1 Salmonella sp. NW177
GCCACCACCGGGATGGCGGAGATGGCCCTGCTGAAGGCTATCGAGGCGGGCGTCGACGGCGTGGACACGGCGATTTCGTCCATGAGCGCCACCTACGGCCACCCGGCCACCGAAGCGCTGGTGGCGACGTTGGCAGGTACTGAGCACGACACAGGGCTGGATATCCTGAAGCTGGAGAGCATCGCGGCGTACTTCCGCGAGGTGCGCAAAAAGTACCACGCCTTTGAAGGCCAGCTGAAGGGCTACGACAGCCGTATTCTGGTGGCCCAGGTACCGGGCGGAATGCTCACCAACCTCGAAAGCCAGCTGAAGCAGCAGAACGCGGCGGACAAACTCGACCAGGTGCTGGCGGAAATCCCCCGCGTGCGCGAGGA
>NZ_JAMMZV010000032.1:0-335 GCF_051811585.1 Salmonella sp. NW177
CTTAATTTACGGAGGAATCCATGACCATTGCCATTACCGATGTTGTCCTGCGCGACGCCCACCAGTCTCTGTTCGCCACCCGCCTGCGTCTTGACGATATGCTGCCGATTGCCGCTCAGCTCGACGACGTGGGCTACGGCTCGCTGGAGTGCTGGGGCGGCGCCACCTTTGACGCCTGTATCCGCTTCCTCGGCGAAGACCCGTGGGTCCGCCTGCGCGAGCTCAAAAAAGCCATGCCCAAAACCCCGCTGCAGATGTTGCTGCGCGGCCAGAACCTGCTCGGCTACCGCCACTACGCCGATGATGTGGTGGAGCGCTTCGTTGAACGCGCGGTG
>NZ_JAMMZV010000033.1:0-309 GCF_051811585.1 Salmonella sp. NW177
AGACCCCACACTACCATCGGCGCTACGGCGTTTCACTTCTGAGTTCGGCATGGGGTCAGGTGGGACCACCGCGCTACGGCCGCCAGGCAAATTCTGTTGCCGGAAACGAATCTTTTACACCGATGCTGCGTTGGCTGCATTCGTAAAGTCAGTCACATACTTCTGTATGCGCCTTCCTTTCCTTCATTTGCCGCCTTGCCTCAGCGTAAAATCTTTCGTTCCCGAAAATCCGGAATCAGTGCTGAAAATCATCTCTCAACCGCCAAAACATCTTCGGCGTTGTAAGGTTAAGCCTCACGGTTCATTAGT
>NZ_JAMMZV010000034.1:0-305 GCF_051811585.1 Salmonella sp. NW177
TGCGCGGCGCGGATTTCGGTTTCCATCTTCATGGCTTCCAGAATCAGCAGCACGTCGCCTTCGGCCACGCTCTGGCCTTCGGTGGCAATCACCTTCCAGATGTTCCCCGCCAGCGGGGCGGTGACCGGGGTGCCGGCGCCTGCGGGAGCGGCAGCCTGAACCGGTGCGGAAGAGGCTGCCGGAACAGCCGTAGTAAGCTGGCTGATATCGCCGCCGTCGCTGACTTTGACCACAAAGGCTTTGCCTTCCACTTCCACGGTGTAGATACCGGAGGCGGCAGGCTTCTCTGCTTTTGCCACCGGCTG
>NZ_JAMMZV010000035.1:0-298 GCF_051811585.1 Salmonella sp. NW177
TGCTGCGCGGCCAGAACCTGCTCGGCTACCGCCACTACGCCGATGATGTGGTGGAGCGCTTCGTTGAACGCGCGGTGAAAAACGGCATGGATGTGTTCCGCGTCTTCGATGCCATGAACGACCCGCGCAATATGAAAGCCGCCCTGCAGGCGGTGCGCAGCCACGGCGCCCACGCCCAGGGGACCCTGAGTTACACCACCAGCCCGGCGCACACCCTGCAGACCTGGCTGGATTTAACCGAACAGTTGCTGGAAACCGGCGTTGACTCGATTGCCATCAAGGATATGTCCGGCATTCT
>NZ_JAMMZV010000036.1:0-296 GCF_051811585.1 Salmonella sp. NW177
TCCACTTCCACGGTGTAGATACCGGAGGCGGCAGGCTTCTCTGCTTTTGCCACCGGCTGCGCGGCTTCCGCCTGCGGCACCGGCTCAAACTCCGCCGGGTTATGGCGGTTCTCAAGGAATTTGAGGCCAATCTGCGGGAACAGCGCCACGGTGAGCACGTCGTCGATAGCGTTTCCTGCCAGAGTAATCCCCTTCTCCTGCGCCTGGCGCCTGACGTCCGCTTCCAGTTCAGCCAGTTCCGGTTTGAGTAAATCCGCCGGACGGCAGGTCACCGGGGCGCCCCCTTCCAGCACGCG
>NZ_JAMMZV010000037.1:0-288 GCF_051811585.1 Salmonella sp. NW177
GTGGTGGGTGATGACGGGATCGAACCGCCGACCCCCTCCTTGTAAGGGAGGTGCTCTCCCAGCTGAGCTAATCACCCGATACTACGCTGGATATTACTGACTAACCGAAGTTAGCGGTGGGTCGTGCAGGATGACTCGGCTTCGCCTCGCCCTACGGGCCGTTGCTGACGCAACGTTATCCTTCACGCTTTATTCTCGTTTCCACCGAACGATTGGTGGGTCGTGCAGGATTCGAACCTGCGACCAATTGATTAAAAGTCAACTGCTCTACCAACTGAGCTAACGACC
>NZ_JAMMZV010000038.1:0-286 GCF_051811585.1 Salmonella sp. NW177
TTGGTGGGTCGTGCAGGATTCGAACCTGCGACCAATTGATTAAAAGTCAACTGCTCTACCAACTGAGCTAACGACCCCTTGGATAAGGGTTACTGCTTCAATCATTCAGGATGGTGGGTCGTGCAGGATGACTCGGCTTCGCCTCGCCCTTCGGGCCGTTGCTAAAGCAACGTTATCCTTCACGTTCTCTACCAGTTACCACCTTGTATATTGGTGGGTCGTGCAGGATTCGAACCTGCGACCAATTGATTAAAAGTCAACTGCTCTACCAACTGAGCTAACGACC
>NZ_JAMMZV010000039.1:0-285 GCF_051811585.1 Salmonella sp. NW177
AGACCCCACACTACCATCGGCGCTACGGCGTTTCACTTCTGAGTTCGGCATGGGGTCAGGTGGGACCACCGCGCTACTGCCGCCAGACAAATTCTTTTTCAAATGCCGAACTTTAACCGTATTAAGTGGTGCTGATACCCAGAGTCGAACTGGGGACCTCACCCTTACCAAGGGTGCGCTCTACCAACTGAGCCATATCAGCACACTAAATTTGATGCCTGGCAGTTCCCTACTCTCGCATGGGGAGACCCCACACTACCATCGGCGCTACGGCGTTTCACTTCT
>NZ_JAMMZV010000040.1:0-272 GCF_051811585.1 Salmonella sp. NW177
CGGCAGGTCACCGGGGCGCCCCCTTCCAGCACGCGGGCCTGTAACGCGGCGTTCACCGGCACCGGGGTGTGGCCGTACTCGCCCTTCAGTATCCCGGCGGTTTCCTTCGCGATGGTCTTGTAGCGTTCGCCGGTCAGGACATTGAGCACCGCCTGGGTGCCGACAATCTGCGAGGTGGGGGTCACCAGCGGGATGAAGCCGAGGTCCTCGCGCACGCGGGGGATTTCCGCCAGCACCTGGTCGAGTTTGTCCGCCGCGTTCTGCTGCTTCAG
>NZ_JAMMZV010000041.1:0-267 GCF_051811585.1 Salmonella sp. NW177
CAGTTGACTTTTAATCAATTGGTCGCAGGTTCGAATCCTGCACGACCCACCAATTTAACATCAAACTCAGATGTTGAACGTGAAGGATAACGTTGCGTCAGCAACCTGTAGGGCGAGGCGAAGCCGAGTCATCCTGCACGACCCACCATCTTTAGATGGTCCGAGTAAAATCTTTCAGGCAGCACCCGTATGGGTCGTTAGCTCAGTTGGTAGAGCAGTTGACTTTTAATCAATTGGTCGCAGGTTCGAATCCTGCACGACCCACCA
>NZ_JAMMZV010000042.1:0-266 GCF_051811585.1 Salmonella sp. NW177
TCGGTGGCCGGGTGGCCGTAGGTGGCGCTCATGGAGGAAATCGCCGTGTCCACGCCGTCGACGCCCGCCTCGATAGCCTTCAGCAGGGCCATCTCCGCCATCCCGGTGGTGGCGTGACAGTGCAGGTGCAGGCGCACCTCAAAACGTTTTTTGATTTCGCTCACCAGCTCAAAGGCGGCCATCGGCGTGAGAATGCCGGACATATCCTTGATGGCAATCGAGTCAACGCCGGTTTCCAGCAACTGTTCGGTTAAATCCAGCCAGGT
>NZ_JAMMZV010000043.1:0-247 GCF_051811585.1 Salmonella sp. NW177
AGCATTCGCACTTCTGATACCTCCAGCAACCCTCACAGGCCACCTTCGCAGGCTTACAGAACGCTCCCCTACCCAACGAACGTATCCTTAAACCGACTCGACTTTGTATACGCTTTGACGTCGCTTCGCTCCGTCAATCGTAACCCGCTGAATCGCTTTAAGTGATACGTTCGCTGCCGCAGCTTCGGTGCATGGTTTAGCCCCGTTACATCTTCCGCGCAGGCCGACTCGACCAGTGAGCTATTAC
>NZ_JAMMZV010000044.1:0-241 GCF_051811585.1 Salmonella sp. NW177
CTTTGTGATTCATGACTGGGGTGAAGTCGTAACAAGGTAACCGTAGGGGAACCTGCGGTTGGATCACCTCCTTACCTGAAAGAAGCGTACTTTGCAGTGCTCACACAGATTGTCTGATGAAAAGTAAATAGCAAGGCGTTTACGCGTTGGGAGTGAGGCTGAAGAAATAAGGCCGTTCGCTTTCTATTAATGAAAGCTCACCCTACACGAAAATATCACGCAGCGCGTGATAAGCAATTTT
>NZ_JAMMZV010000045.1:0-219 GCF_051811585.1 Salmonella sp. NW177
CGTGCCGCCGGTGTTCAGCGCCAGCGTGGCGTTGTCGGTGACGTCGCCACTTCCCAGCGCATCAACGCTAGTGGCAACCAGCGTGCCGTCGTTGATGGTGGTGCCGCCGGTATAAGTATTGCTGCCGGAGAGGGTGAGCGTCTCGTCGCCGGATTTCACCACTTGCCCGCTGCCGCTGATGTTGTTGGTAAAGTCACCGCCGGTGTTCAGTTCCAGCGT
>NZ_JAMMZV010000046.1:0-210 GCF_051811585.1 Salmonella sp. NW177
GGTTCGAATCTTATAAATCGCAGATAGCAAAAAAGCGCCTTTAGGGCGCTTTTTTACATTGGTGGGTCGTGCAGGATGACTCGGCTTCGCCTCGCCCTTCGGGCCGTTGCTGACGCAACGTTATCCTTCACGCTCAACATCTGAGTTTGATGTTAAATTGGTGGGTCGTGCAGGATTCGAACCTGCGACCAATTGATTAAAAGTCAACTG
>NZ_JAMMZV010000047.1:0-209 GCF_051811585.1 Salmonella sp. NW177
TGGAGCGGGAAACGAGACTCGAACTCGCGACCCCGACCTTGGCAAGGTCGTGCTCTACCAACTGAGCTATTCCCGCATAATCTTCGTCTTTCGAACCGCTACTGCGTTGGCTGCCTTCACTCGCCTGAGTCACTTACTTCAGTAAGCTCCTGAGGACTCATTCAGTTGCCGCCTTGTCGCAATTCGAAATCCTGCGATTGGTGGTCTGT